>JAIQFQ010000007.1 GCA_020073245.1 Terriglobia bacterium
GCGCAGGCCGGCACGATGACGGTGCAGGCGACGGGAACCTCCGCGTACCGCGTCCACTTCGAGTACAACGACCGCGGGCGCGGGCCTCGCTTCGACTCGACGATCGCGCTCGACCCGGCTTCGATCCCTCTGCGCATCGAGACGGATGGCAACGACTATATGAAGGGCCCGGTCGCCGAGCGGTTCGAGCGCACGACTACGGGCGCCACGTGGTCTTCCGGCGGCGGAGCGGGCACCCTCGCCGTTTCGGGCCGCGCCTTCTACTTCCCTTTCGCCGGCACGCCGTTCGACACGGGCCTGCTCGCCCGCGCGGCCCTGCGCGCGCAGGGCGGGACGATCGGCCTGCTGCCCGAGGGCGAGGCGACGGTCGAGAAGGTCGGCGAGCTCGGGATCGAGGCCGGCAACACGCGCCGCACCGTCGCGCAGGTCGCGATCACCGGCCTCGACTTCAGACCGGTCCGGGTGTGGCTCGATGGCGACGGGGGGTTCTTCGCGTCGGCCAGCCACTGGCTCACGGTCATCCCCAGGGGTTGGGAAAACGCGGTTCCCAGGCTGCTCGCGGCCCAGGATGCGGCCGAGGCAGCCCGCGCGGCAGCCCTGGCCAAGAGCCTTGCCCACAGGCCGGAGAGGGCGCTGGCGTTCACAGGGGCAACGCTCTTCGACGCCGACGGGGCGGTCTTGCGGCCCGGCCGGACCGTCGTGATCGAGGGCGATCGGATCGCCGCGGTGGGCCCCGACGGCCAGGTCCGCGTCCCCGAGGGCTCCGAGGTCGTCAAGGCCGACGGCAAGACGCTCCTGCCGGGGCTGTGGGACATGCACGTGCACCTCGGCGGCGTCGACGGCCTCCTCGACATCGCCAACGGCGTCACCACCGTCCGCGACATGGGCAACGAGATGGACACGCTGCTGGCCATGAAGAAGCGCTTCGACGACGGCACGGCGATCGGGCCGCGCGTTGTCCTGGCCGGCCTCGTCGACGGCAGCGGCCCGTACACCGCGCCAATCAAGGACAAGGTCGACACCCCGGCGCAGGCGAAGACCGCGGTCGAGACCTACGCCCGACACGGGTACGTCCAGCTCAAGATCTACAGCTCCATCAAGCCGGAGCTGGTGTCGCTCCTCGCCCGCCTCGCCCACGAGCACGGCATGCGCGTCTCAGGGCATGTCCCGGCGTTCATGAACGCGGAGCAGTTCGTCCTCGACGGCGCGGACGAGATCCAGCACGAGAACTTCGTCTTCCTCCACTTCCTCTTCGACACCGTGAAGGACACGCGCACGCCGGCGCGGTTCACCGCCGTGGCCGAGCATGGCGCCGAGATCGACCCCTCGCAGCCGCGCGTGAAGGCGCTGTTCAAGCTCTTCCTCGAGCATCACACCCCTCTCGACCCCACGATCAACGTCTTCGAGACCATGTTCGTCGCTCGGCGGGGTGCCATCCCGCCGGGATGGGCCGATGTCGCGGCAAGGCTACCGGCGCAGGTCCGGCGCGGCTTCCTCGGGGGAGGCCTCCCCGTCCCCGAGGGCAAGGACGCGCTCTACCGGGACGCGTTCCGCTCGATGCTCGCCATGGTCAAGGCGCAGGTCGACGCGGGGATCCCCATGGTCGCCGGCACCGACGCGATGGCCGGCTTCACCCTTCCCCGCGAGCTGGAGCTCTGGGTCGAGGCCGGGATCCCGAGCGCGAAGGTGCTCCAGATCGCGACGCTCGGCGGCGCCCGAGTCATGAAGCTCGACCGCGAGCTCGGCTCCGTGGCGCGCGGGAAGCTCGCCGATCTGATCGTCGTCGACGGCGACCCGGTCGCGGACATCCACGCCCTGCGCCGGGTCGAGACCGTCGTCAAGGGAGGCGTCGTCTACAGCGTCCCCGCCCTCGACCGCGCGCTCGGCGTCCAGCCGGATCAATCACTCCGTGGGAGCACCTTCTAGGTGCGACCGGATCAACCCCCCGTGGGAGCACTTTCCATGTGCGGCCTCTCTCTGGCCGCGGCTGGAAGCCGCTCCCACCGAGAGGCCGCCATTCGCTGAGCGACCGTCCAGCCAGTCCGGCGCAGTTGACGATCCGGGTCTCGTGCTGCTTGTCCTCCGCCACTTGTCAACTCAGCCCGAGCAGGTACCCATCTAGCGAATACCGGGCTACCGCGCAGATCAAGAGGCGGACCTGCTCATGCAATCAGGTAGCCGTCCTAGGCAAGCTCAGCCTCAAGGTCCGGATGGCCAGCGGTTCTCCAGCTGCTCGTCGAGCGGACCAACGCAGTGCCCCGCTTGAACGCCGACCCGTTGATCTCAAGGACGACCTGATGCCCACTGGCAAGCAGCGTGAGCAGCGTCTGAACACCGGGAAACGGGAAATGCACCCAGCCGTGGAGGTTGTGGTCATGGGTGGTCTGGAACAGACCGCCGTGCGCCTCGCTGGAGCTTGTGACGGTGAAGTTGAACCTCGTGACCTCGCGTTTGCTGACCGTGAGCGGCATCCGGTAGGGCTCCACAACCAGATCGAGAGAAAGCCATTCTTCATCTTGAAGCTCATCCTCGTAGCCGATCTTGTCGGTATGAGTCTTCCAGTCGTGGTAGGGGACCTCGCGCCGCTCGAAACGCGGCCCTTCGTAGAACGCATGCCACTCTAGGATCGAAAGGTAGTACGTGACGTATTGTTCGAATGGGTCTTCCTTCTTCGTCTTCTTCTTGCGGCGTCGGGCAGCCATGTTCGCAACCTCGGTTTGTCGCCCGAGTCTACATCCCTAAGTGCCTCACGCGTCTCTGTGCGGTATTCTGATACAAATGGACAGGCTCCTTTGGCGACGCAACGTTGGGGCCGCAGGGCAACCCTGCACCAATAGAAGGTGCTCGCAGTGGACCTGAACGAGGCGGAGACCAGGCGCCGGCTGATCGACGAGGATCTTCGCCTCGCCGGCTGGGTCCTGGATGACCCGTCGCAGGTCATTCAAGAGTTGGACATCGTGGTCGGCGACACGGAGCGCGCCCGCGTTGCCGAGCCGGAGAGCCCGTACGCGGGACATCAGTTCGCGGACTACGGGCTCCTGATGCACGGGAAACCGATCGCGGTCGTCGAGGCCAAACGAACGAGCAAGGACGCGGAGCTCGGCAGAGAGCAGGCCTTGCGCTACGCCACCAACCTGCAGCGGATTCACGGTGGTCCCCTCCCCTTCATCCTCTACACCAACGGCTATCAGACCTTTCTCTGGGAGCACGGGTTCTACCCGCCGGTGCAAGTCCACGGCTTCCCGACGCCGGACGATCTCGAGTGGATGGACCGTCGCCGAGAAGGCAGGAAGCCTCTGTCCGTGGAGCTGATCGACACCAAGATCTCGGGACGCGACTACCAGATCGCGGCGATCCGCGCCGTGCTCGAGGCGCTCGAAGCCAAGCGGACCAAGCTGCTGCTCGTGATGGCCACCGGGACAGGCAAGACACGCGTCGCCGTTTCGCTGATCGACGTGCTCTTCCGCGCTCGCTGGGCAAAGCGAGTGCTCTTCCTCGTGGACCGCATCGCGCTTCGCGATCAGGCCCTCGCGGCGTTCAAGGAGTTCATGCCCTCCGAGCCGGCGTGGCCGCAGGAGGGCGATAGGAGCTTCGTCCGCGGCCGGAGGGTCTACGTCACCACGTATCCGACGATGCTCAATCTGATCCAGGGCAGCGAATCGCCCTCCGCCTGGATCTCGCCGCACTACTTCGACGTCGTCATCGCCGACGAGAGCCATCGCAGCATCTACAACATCTACCAGCAGACCCTCGGCTACTTCCACGCGATCAAGATCGGGTTGACCGCGACCCCAACGGACCGCATCGACCACGACACGTTCGAGCTCTTCGACTGCGAGACGTACGACCCGACCTTCGCCTACACGTACGAGGAGGCCATCGCCCACCAGCCGCCGTATCTCTGCGATTTCGAGGTGTTGAAGGTCCGCTCCAAGTTCCAGATCGAGGGCATTCAGGGTGGGGCGCTCCCGCCGCAGGTGCAATCCCGGCTCGTCGCCGAGGGAAAGGACCTCGACGACATCGACTTCGAAGGGACGGATCTCGAACGGAAGGTCACGAACTCAGGGACGAATGCGCTGATCGTGCGGGAGTTCATGGAGGAGTGCATCAAGGACCCATCAGGCGTCCTGCCGGGGAAGACCATCGTCTTCGCGATCTCGAAGGGACACGCGCGCCGGCTCGAGGCGCTATTCGATCGACTCTACCCCGAGCACGCCGGCCGCCTCGCCCGCGTCCTGGTCTCAGACGACCGGTTCGTCTACGGCAAGGGCGGGCTGCTCGAGCAGTTCAAAACACAGGAAATGCCGCGCGTCGCCATCTCCGTGGATCTGCTCGACACCGGCGTGGACGTTCGCGAACTCGTGAACCTGGTGTTCGCCAAGCCCGTGTACTCCTACGTCAAGTTCTGGCAGATGATCGGCCGCGGCACGAGGGTGCTCGAAGTCGATCCGGCGAAGCGGCGCCCGTGGTGCCCTGAGAAGGACCGCTTCCTCATCATCGACTGCTGGGGCAACTTCGAGTACTTCAAGATGAACCCGAAGGGGCGCGAGCCGGAGCAACAGGCGGCCCTGCCCGTCCGCCTGTTCAGGGCACGCATCGAGAAGCTCGAGGCCGCCGTCACGGCCGGCCGAGCCGACATCGCCGAGCTGGTGAAAGCCGACCTACGCGCCGACCTGGCCGGCTTGCCGCGCAACAACGTCGTCGTGAAGGAGGCGGCGTCCGACCTCGCGACCGTTCGCGACGACCAGTTCTGGGAGCACCTGGGCGCGGAGGGCCTCGTCTTCCTGCGCACGGTAATCGCTCCGGTCCTGCGAGCGCGCTCAGAGGCCGACTTCAAGGCGCTGCGCTTCGAGACCGAAGTGGTCGAGCTTGGCACGGCGCTCCTGCAGGACAACCGCGAGGCGTTCGAGGCGATCCGGGACAGCGTCGTACTCCAGGTGAGCGAGCTGCCGCTCTCCGTCAACCTCGTGGCGAGACAGCGAGACCTCATTGAAGCCGTGCAGGGCCCGGCATGGTGGGCGCAGCCGACCGACGGGAAGCTGCGCGAGCTGGCCCGGCGTCTCGCCCCGCTCATGCGCTTCCGCCAGCGTCGTTCGGAACCGATGATGAAACTCGACATCGCCGACCTTCTGGCGACCAAGGAGTGGGTCGAGGTCGGGCCTGAGCACGAACGCATGACCTCGTCGGCGTATCGGGCCCGGGTCGAGGCCTACGTCCAGGAGCTTGTCGCGTCCAACCCGCTCGTCGCCAGGATCAAGGCGGGCGAGGCCGTCTCCGACGAGGAGATCCATCAGCTCGCCGACCTGCTCGAGAGGCACGATCCGCACATCACGGTTCAGCTTCTGCGCAAGGTGTACAACCACCGCGGCGCCGACTTCGTGCGGCTGCTCCGCCACGTCCTCGGCGTCGAACGGCTCGAGTTGTGGCCGGAGACGGTCACCCAGGCCTTCGATGCTTTCATCGCCGCACATACAACCCTCGGTGGGTTGCAGCTCCAGTTCCTCCAGACGCTCAAGACGTTCATCCTGCAGACCGGCAGACTGGCCAAGGAAGACCTTGTCCAACCGCCTTTCACGCAGCTCCACCCGCGCGGCATCCGAGGCGTCTTCAAGCCCGCCGAGATCGAGGAAGTCATGCGGCTCGCCGAGCGCCTCGTGGCGTAGACAACCCCCACGGATGGTGGTAAGGTCGCCCTTGAACGAGGTAATAGACGCTTAATATTACCCGTATTGCAACGTTCATTACCTCGTTTCCGGAGAGAGACATGCCACATTCGCTCGATCCTATCTATTTGCAGAACTTGAATTTTCCCGCCGAGGATGCGTCCACGCTCCAGAAGATCGGCGAGTACAAGGGGAAGCAGGCGCTCTTCACCCAGCAGACGCCTGAGATCCTCGAGTCCCTGCGCCAAGTGGCCATCGTCGAGTCGAGCGAGTCGTCGAACCGGCTCGAGGGCATCACCGCGCCGCGGGAGCGCGTCGAGGCCCTGGTCCTCAGGACCTCCATGCCGGCGACCCGCTCCGAGCAGGAGATCGCCGGCTACCGCGACGCACTCGCGCTGATCCACGAGTCTTCCGAACACATGGCGTTCACCGTCAACGTCGTGCTCCAGCTCCACTCGATGATTTACCGCTACCTGCCCGCCGAAGGCGGCCGCTGGAAGATGACCGACAACGAGATCGTGGAGCGCAATCCGAACGGTTCACTCCTGCGGGTCCGCTTCCGCGCCGTGCCTGCGGTCGCGACCCCAGGCGCGATGGACCAGCTCGTCGAGCGCTACCGGGCCGCCGTCACCGAGGGACGTGTGGAGCCGCTCGTCGCCGTACCCCTCGCGGTCTTCGACTTCCTCTGCATCCACCCGTTCACCGACGGCAACGGCCGCACCGCGCGGCTGCTCACCCTGCTGCTGCTCTACCACTTCGGGTACGAGGTCGGGCGCTACATCAGCCTCGAGCGGATCTTCGAGGAGTCCAGGGAGACCTACTACGAGACGCTGGAGGCATCGTCCCAGGCCTGGCATCAGGGCAAGCACGACATCCACCCGTGGCTGCGCTACTTCTGGGGCGCCATGCTACGCGCCTACGGCGAGTTCGAGGAGCGGGTCGGCCAGGTCACGACCGGCCGTGGGTCGAAGACGGCCCACATCCGCCGCGTCATCGACCGCACGCTTGTGCCGTTCGCCATCTCCGAGATCGAGGCCGAGTGCCCAGGCATCAGCCGTGACATGATCCGCGTGGTCCTGCGGCAGATGCGCAAGGACGGCGTGCTCGCGCTCGCGGGCGCCGGCCGCGGCGCGCGCTGGTCGAGGAAGCCGTAGGCACCCATGCGAGGTCGGCGTGACAACGGAGGCGGGACGATCCCCATGGGCCAAGAGGACGCGCTGAAGCGTGCAACTCGCTGTCATCGCGAGGAGGCCGCTCGCGCCGCGAGCGGCCGACGTGGCGATCTCGTGGAGACGGTCGTTATGGGGCGACGACACACAACGGACCATGAAAAGCGCTGTCATCGCGAGGAGGCCGCTCGCACCGCAAGCGGCCGACGTGGCGATCTCGTGGAGACGGTCGTTACGGGGCGACGACACACAACGGACCATAAAAAGCGCTGTCATCGCGAGGAGGCCGCTCGCGCCGCGAGCGGCCGACGTGGCGATCTCGTGATCACCGCGATGACCTCGGGATCGCGTCGGCGGCTTCGCCGCCTCGCGATGACAGGAGTATCCAGACAGACTTGCCCGCCAATCACCGGAGTCACGATGCCGATGGAGCCGCCATGCTGACACCCGCGATTCGCTCGAAAGTGGACGCCCTGTGGGACAAGTTCTGGTCGGGCGGGATCGCCAACCCGCTCACCGCGATCGAGCAGATCTCGTACCTGCTGTTTATGCGGCGGCTCGACGCCATGGACCGCAAGACGCAGGAGGACGCCGAGTGGCTCAAGAAACCCTCCACGTCACTTTTCGCCGGGCACGACGACCTGCGCTGGAGCCAGTTCCGCCACCTCCCCGGCGACGAAATGCTCGCCCACGTGCGCGACCGGGTCTTCCCGTTCATCAAGCAGCTCGGGGGCGAGTCGCAGCCGTTCGCCCAAGCGATGCAGGATGCCGTGTTCATCATCCCGAAGCCGTCCCTGCTCGTCGAGGCGGTAGGGATCGTCGATGAGATCTACGGCGAGATCGAGCGCGAGCGGCAGGCCAACGGGCAGACGTTCCACGACACCCAGGGCGATCTCTACGAATACCTGCTCTCGGAGATCGCCACGGCCGGCAAGAACGGCCAGTTCCGCACGCCGCGCCACCTGATCCAGATGATCTGCGCGCTCGTCGATCCGAGGCTCGGCGAGGAGGTGTGCGACCTCGCCTGCGGCACAGGCGGCTTCCTGCTCGGCGCCTACCAGCACATCCTCACCCAGCACACCAGCCCAGGCCTGCGTCACACCGATGAGAACGGCCTGGAGCGGGGCGAGATCGGCGACCGGCTCACCGACCAGCGCCAGTGGCGCGTCCTCAAGGAGCGCACCTTCACCGGCTTCGACTTCGACACCACGATGGTGCGCATCGGCCTCATGAACCTGCTGCTCCACGGCATCGACACGCCGAACCTCCACTACATGGACACGCTCTCCAAGCGCTACGACGAGCGCGACCGCTACGACGTGGCGCTCGCTAACCCCCCGTTCAAGGGCAGCATCGACAAGGGCGACATCAACGAGGACCTCTCACTCGCCACCACCAAGACCGAGCTGCTGTTCGTCAACCGCATCGTCAACGTCCTGCGCATCGGCGGCCGCGCCGGGGTCATCGTCCCCGACGGCGTCCTGTTCGGCTCATCCAACGCCCACAAGAAGCTGCGCGCGATGCTGCTCGAGCAGTGCGAGCTGCAGGGGATCGTCAAGATGCCGGCCGGCGTCTTCCGGCCGTACGCGGGCGTCAGCACGGCCGTGCTGATCTTCGTCAAGGGCGGGAGCACCGAGAATGTCTGGTTCTACGACATGCAATCGGACGGCTACTCCCTCGACGACAAGCGCGACAAGATCGAGGCCAACGATATCCCGGACGTCATCGCACGCTGGCGAGCCCGCGACCCGAAGAAGGACACCGACCGCACCGCCAGGTCGTTCTTCGTTCCCGCCGCCGAGATCAAGGGAAACGGCTACGACCTCTCCATCAACCGCTACAAGGAGGTCCACTACGAGGAGCAGGAGTACGACCCGCCCAAGGTCATCCTCGCCCGCCTCCGCGCCCTCGAGGACGAGATCCGCAAGGGCCTCGACAAACTGGCGGGGATGCTGGGATGACCGAGCGCCTCGAACGCCGACCACTCGGTTCGCTGGTGAAGATCACCGGGGGCGGGACGCCCTCGAAGGGCAGGCCGGAGTACTACCAGGGCGACGTTCCATGGGTCACGCCCAAGGACATGAAGTCGTGGGACATCACCGACGCACAGGATCACATCACCGAGGAGGCCATAGCCCACAGCGCAACAAAGCTGATAGAGCCGGGCAGCGTCCTGCTGGTGATCCGCTCCGGAATTCTGAAGCACACACTGCCAGTGGGCATCAACCGGGTGCCCGTCGCGATCAACCAAGACATGAAGGCACTCAGGTGCGGGCCCGGCCTCGACCCGGACTACCTGGCGCGCGCACTGCAGTGGTCCGCCCCGAGGATCCTGGGCACCGCCCGAGCGACCACAGCCGACAACATCGCGCTCGATGTAGTCCGTAGGCTCGAAGTCCCCGTCCCTCCGCTCGCCGAGCAGCGCCGCATCGCCGCCATCCTCGACAAGGCCGACGCCATCCGCCGCAAGCGCCAGCAAGCGCTCACGTTTGCCGACGACCTCCACTGGTCCGCGTTCCTCGAAATGTTCGGCGACCCCGTCACGAACCCAATGGCCTGGCCCACTGTCCGCCTCGGCATGCTCTGCCGCATCAGGAGAGGCGCGTCGCCGCGCCCGATCAACGAATACCTCGGCGGGACCGTCCCTTGGATCAAGATCGGGGACATCAGTGTTGACGACCCAATCTACATCACCGACACAGCTGAGCACGTGACCGAGGCTGGTGCGTCGAAAAGTGTTCTCCTCGAGCCAGGGGCCCTCATCTTCTCCAATAGCGGGAGCTTGGGCCTCGCCAGGATCCTCCGGATCAAGGGCTGCATCCACGACGGTTGGCTGTCCCTCGACGACTTGAGCCCTCTCCTCGACAAAGTGTTCCTCCTGGCCCTCCTCAACCTCTCCACCGGGCACTTCCTGAAGATTGCTCCACAGGGGACGCAAAAGAATCTAAACACGGGCATCATGAGATCTTTCGCCACCATCCTCCCGCCGCGACCCCTCCAAGAGCGGTTCGACCTTCTGGCCTCCAACGCAAGAAGCCTCCGCATGCACGTACTCGAGGCGCGGGCTGCGCAGGAGACACTCTTTGGATCTCTGGTCCAGCGTGCCTTCCGCGGCGACCTCACTTCCGCAGTCGCTGCGCAAGCCACAGGGACCCACCAAGGGGCGGGCCATGCGTAACACCACGAAACCAGGAGCTGGCCGTACGGGCCTCGAGCCGCAGAACGAGCTGGAACACCTCCTCGCCGCCCTTATCCGGGTCACCAATGCCCAAGCCGGGACCGACGCCGGGGACGATCAACGCTTGCTCGACGCTGAAGGGCTCATCGTGAAGTTCGTGGGCCATGTGTCTTCCGCGGTCGTTCTCTCGCGGGGTACGAACATTCCACAGTTGCGGATCGCCTTCTTCGACCCCGGTTCTGTCAATGGTCTGGTCCGGGCGGCCGTCGAGACGTTCTTGGTCTTTCACTACGTCTTCGTTTCGCCCAGCTCCCCGGAAGAGGCAGACGCCCGCTACTTGAGTTGGTGGCTTGGCGGCCTCATCGATCGCCAGGGATTTCCGCTTCACTCTCCAGCTGGGGAGAAACTCCTGGAGCAGGAGGCCGCTGAGGCTGAGGGTCTGAGAAGGCGTCTTGAAGCGAATGCAGCTTTCGGCGACCTTTCAGAGACACAGCGCAGGCAGATTCTGCGAGGGAGTTGGAGGGCGGGGCCGGAGGGTCGAGACGTCTCGTGGCGGGACATGGCGATCAACGCCGGGTTGAACGAGGACAGTGCAAGCGGGCTCTACCGTTTCCTTTGCGGCTATGCGCACTCAAGTTGGATCAGCGTCCTTCAGGTGAGGCAAGCAAGGACGGCGGAAGACCAGCGCGGCCTGATGGCAGCCTCCCTGAGCTATCTCGCCGGTATCATCGCCCACATGACCCGTTCGGTCTGCCACGTCTTCGCGAAGGCACGAGAGGCCCTGGTGGCCGACGCAGGCGCGGAGGAACTCGTGGAGAAATGGACATACGTCGTCAGCACCAATGAGGGACTAGACATCGATTGGAGCCGCTCCGGCTTCGGGAACGACACGTAGGCCAGCCCGTCTGCATGCGGCAAACAGGAGCCCAGGGTCGAACAGGTACCAGGTCCGGCACGGCTGACAAACCAAGTCTCGGTCCGTTCATACTCCCCGGCTTGTCAGCCCAGCCGGAGCTAGTACCCATTGCCGCCGCCACGCTCGCGGCGGCGCCGAAGTCCACATGGAGACCTTCGTGCACGTCCCCCATACGCCGCAACCGGTCGCTAGGTACGTTCCTGACTGCGCCAGCGCCTCACAATCTCATCGATATCCAGGTCATCCGGTCCGGTCCTCCACTTTGCGTAGAAGTCAACATCATCGCTATTCGGAGTCGGATTCGGCCGATCGAACTGAACCCGTGTCGGCAACGGTACCGCCTCACCGAGCACGAGCGCCTCGCCCCGGCCTAACCCCGCTAGGACGCTAATCAGGTCCCCTTCGCTCTCTGGCACTAGGCTCCGCACGTAGGTCTGGTCGTCGGGATTGGTGACCCGAAGGCAGATGAAGGTCCCACACTGGGCAAGCACGGTCTCGGAGACCTCGTGCGGACGCTGGCTAACGACGGTGAGTCCTACGCCATACTTCCGACCCTCCTTCGCGATTCTCTCCATCGACTTTCGGGAACCAGCGAACTGACTCTCCGCCGCCCGTGGGATGTACATGTGTGCCTCTTCGCAGACCATCAGGATGGGAAAGTCCCTGTATTCAGGGTTCCAGTAATTGAACTCGAAGGCGAGCCGGCCGATCTGGGCAGCCACGGTAGGCCGCACGTCGAAAGGCACGGGGCTAAGATCGATAACCGTGACGGCGACTTTCTTCGAACCGAGCCCAACGAAGTCGCGCAGAAGGCTCGACAACGATGCTGATGTGTTGCGACCCTTTGGCTTCAGCAGGAAGTCGTACCGGACATCATTGAGCTTGCTGTCTAGGCGCATGAGGAAGTTGTCGAATGATCCAGTTAGAGGACCCTTGATCGGTTTTCCCGTGCTCTCGCTGATGACCAACCCATTGCGTTCCTCCACGGCCTTTCGAAGAGCTAGGAGGTCAAAGTAGATCGGTGTATCCAGTGTGGTTCTTTGCAGCGCGAGCTTCTTACCCTCGGCATTCCGCAAGGTGCCAAGCACCTCTCTGAAGACGGCCGTCTGGTTATGCGCGCTGAAGTCTGTCTGGTCGATGAGGAGGTCACAGAGCTCTGAATAGGTCATCAGCCAGTACGGTATCTCCAGTGCCCGTGCATCGACGTGGCGGACGACCGCCTCGTCAAATGCGAAATGCTTCTTGTCTCCTCGCACCCAGCAATACTCACCGTGTAGGTCGAGGATGATTATATGGGCCTTGGGCATCAACGCAACCGCTTTCTGCACGAGCGAAGCAACAGTCCACGACTTGCCCGACCCGCTCTGGCCCAGGATGGCAGCGTGCCTCCCGAAGAGATTTGTGGGGTCTAGGCAGACCTTCAACGATGGGTGTGAGGCGAGCGTACCAACCGCGAGACCCTTGGACTGAAACCGATCGAACATCCTCGCAACGTCTCTTGAACCGATTGCGTGGACTTGAGCACCCGTGGTGGGATACCGTGCAACGCCGCGCTCAAACTGGCCGTCCCCGAGGATCGAACCGACCGGCGTAAGCCGGGCAATCCGTTTCGCGTACGGCAACCTTGCGGCATCGTCGCCAGGTGTCTCGATCGTTGGGGTGGCCAGTGCTTCCTGCTCCGCCATGCGGGTCACAATGGCAATGAGATGGAC
The DNA here is from genome assembly GCA_020073245.1 of Terriglobia bacterium. Classification (GTDB taxonomy): domain Bacteria; phylum Acidobacteriota; class Thermoanaerobaculia; order Thermoanaerobaculales; family Thermoanaerobaculaceae; genus RBG-13-68-16. Next base: position 12,639 of record JAIQFQ010000007.1, read on the forward strand.
TTGGCCCTGCTTGATCGCAACATAGGAGCCGAGTTGCCCAACCAATACGTCCTCGTCGCCGATAGTGACAGTCGGCACCTGCCCCTGTTCGTCCTCAACCAGCGTAGCCATTAGGACGTCCCCCTGGACATCCACGACGTGGCCGATCACGGTGCTGGGAGCTTCGGGCATCTTTCAGACCTCCTTGCAAAGCCGTTCAAATCGCCACAGATCGCGGTGGCCGGGTCCCAGGAGTCCCCTTACCGAGCTGCGCGTTTCCGTCACCACAACCGTGTTTGGCTTGACACTCCAGCGTGCCCACGCCCCGTCGGGCAGTGCCTTCGTGAGAATGATCAAGGTAAAGTCCGACCGCGCCAACGCTGCCTCAATCACGGCGTTCACGTGTTCGTCGGCAAAGCCATAGCCAAAGGAGGCTAGGCGGTTGATCGGATTCTGGTGATGGCCCAGACACCCCCGAAACGTGGACCACAGGGCCGCATACGGCGGGAGCATCGTGTCGGTCGCTTTCCTGCGCTGCGGGGGTATCATTAAACGCCTGCTATGCTCGGGAAGGTCGGATGCGTACGAGCAGCAGCGCACGCCACGCTGCGAGGATTCATACCACCCAAGGGAGCCATGGAGCTTCAGAAGGTGAATCGGCTTCACAGTCTCATCGAACTGGCGGCCTCTGTAGGTACCACGGATCCGACCGATCCGTTCCTCGAAAACGGCTGGATCGAAAAACGCGTCCTCCGTCCCAAGGAACCCGTCCACGATGCGGATTCTAGCCGCCTCAGCCGCACGCTCGACCAGGGGATCATAGTTCAGACTAAACACTCTGAGACAGGGATCCCCGCGCTTGTACAGGCGCCGCAGGAATTCGATGTGCACTTCGAGGTTCGGGGTCTTGGGGCGAATATAGTCTGCGATGGCTGCCGTGACCAGATGTCGATGAGGGGTATCCATCGCCCCGCCATCGTCGAGAAGATCTAGAGCATGCTCAATCCCAGCCGCACCGCTATCGAGCTTCGCCTGGATTTCGGCTCGCTTCTGCGCGTCTGCGATCCGATCCCTAATGAGATCCCAGAGCTCCGCTGCCAGCGGATACCCGGCACCGTCCAAATATGACGAACCGGCACCAAGGAGGTACGCGACACGTTGAGACTTCAGCTGTTCTGAGACCTTCGCCTCAAGGCTGCTGATGAAGTCAGGTGTTGAGCTGCCACCGGATCTCACGATCCCACTCTCTCGACTTCGCACCGAAAAGCGGCGCTTTGGGCGAACCTTAGAACGGTGCAAAGCTCCCCGCGGCGAAGAAGTCGGTGCGGACGGAGTTGTAGAGGCCCTTCAGGGCGTCGTAGTGCTGCTTCTCCCAGTCCGCGAGGAACTGGTAGAACGTCTTGATCTCCGGCTGACCGCCGCTCGCAGCGGCGTTCGAGAAGTAGGTGACCGCGTTGGTCTCGAGGGTCATGCCGATCGACAGCACGCCCATCTCGAACTCCGCGCCCGCGGCCTGCTCGCGGAATTTCCCGGTGAACACCGCCTGGGTGATCGCCCGCAAGTCGGGGGAGCGCAGGTTGAGCTTGAACGCCTCGACCCCCTTGGTGCTGTAGACGCCCGCGATACTGCGCAGGAACGCCTGGTGCTGGATCTCGTCCTCGGCGAGCTTGGCGAACAGCTCCTGCACCGCCGGCTTCTCCGCCCGCTCGGCGGTCATCGAGTAGAACGTGAAGCCGTCCACCTCGATCTGGTATGCCTTCCTCAGGATGTCGAGGACCGCCTCGCGGTTGCTCATCGCCCGCCTCCCCTTCTCCGTACCCGTCCTACGCCGGTACCGCGACCAGCTTCTCCGCCTGCTCGACGAGATCGTCCGGCCCCATGACCATGCCGCCGACCCGCCCGTGGAACGCGACCTCCTTGCGTCCCGCGATCGCGGCGCGCACGTCCTCCACCATCTGGCCGGTGGAGAGCTCAGAGACCAGCACAGCCTTCGCGCCCTCCGCCGCCTTCACGAGCGCCTCGGTCGGGTACGGGTACAGCGTGATCGGGCGGAAGAGCCCGATCTTGAGCCCCTTCTCGCGGGCCATTTCGATCGCGGTCTTGGTGATGCGGGCGACGGTGCCGTACGCCACGATCAGCACGTCGCACCCGCCCTCGGTGTTGAACGCCTCGTGCCGGACTTCCTTGGCCATCTCCTGGTACTTGGCGTAGATCGCCCAGTTGTGCGCTTCCAGCTCCTCGGGGTCGAGGTAGAGCGAGTTGATGATGTTGCGCGCTCGCCCGGCGCAGCCGGTGGTGGCCCACGGCTTCTCGGGGAGGTCCTCGGGCTTGATCTCCTTCTTGAACTCGACCGGCTCCATGATCTGCCCGATGAGTCCGTCGCCCAGGATCATCACCGGGTTGCGGTACGTGTCGGCGAGGTCGAACGCGTCGATCACCAGGTCCGCCGCCTCCTGCACCGTCGAGGGCGCGAGGACCAGCAGCCGGTAGTCGCCGTGGCCGCCGCCCTTGGTTGCCTGGAAGTAGTCCGACTGCGACGGCAGGATGCCGCCCAATCCGGGGCCGCCGCGCATGATGTTGACGATCACCACCGGCAGCTCGGCGCCGGCCATGTACGAGACGCCCTCCATCATCAGGCTGATGCCGGGGCTCGACGATGACGTGAACACACGGCACCCGGCGCCGGAGGCGCCGTACAGCATGTTCGAGGCCGCGACCTCGCTCTCGGCCTGGACGAACACGCCGCCGACCTGGGGCAGGCGCGCCGACATGTACTCGGGGATCTCGTTCTGGGGGGTGATCGGGTATCCGAAGAACAGCCTGCACCCGGCGTGGATCGCCGCCTCTCCGATCGCCTCGCACCCCTTCATGAGCTTCTTCGCCATCGCCCGCTCCTTACCTTGCCGCCACGGCCACGCACTGGGCCTGGCCGATCTCGTATCCGCGCTGCAGCGCCTGCTGGTTGGTCGCGACCACCTTCGGCCTGCTCGCGAACGCCTCCGCGAGCACCTCGTTGACGTTGTCCCGGTCCACCAGGCCGGAAGCGCCGAGGTAGGCGCCCAGCGCGACCATGTTGGCGGCCTTCGCGTTGCCCAGCTCGACCGCGATCTCGTTCGCCGCGACCGGCACCACCGTCACGTCGGTGCGCCGCGGCAGTCGGTTGATCAGGGAGGTGTTGACCACGATGATCCCGCCCGGCCGCACCGAGTCCTCGAACTTGTCGAGCGACGGGAGGTTGAGGACGATGAGCGCGTGCGGGCGCTTGGAGATCGGCGAGCCGATCGGCTGGTCGGAGAGCACCACGGTGCAGTTGCAGGTGCCGCCGCGCATCTCCGGCCCGTACGAGGGCATCCAGGTCACCTCGTGGCCGGCCTTCATCCCGGCGTAGGCCATCAGCTTCCCGATGAGCAGGACGCCCTGCCCGCCGAAACCCGCCATCACGATCTCGTTGTTCATGGTCAGCTCCCCGCCTTGACGACCGCCGGCTCGGGGACCTTGACCTCGCCGAGCGGGTAGTACGGGACCATGTTCTCCTCCAGCCACCCGCACGCCTCGTGGGGCTGCATCCCCCAGCCGATCGGGCACGTGGAAAGCACCTCGATGAGCGAGAAGCAGGTGCCCTCGAGCTGGTACTTGAACGCCTGCCGGATCGCCTTCTTCGCCGCCAGCACGTGCTTCGGGTCGTCCACGGTCACGCGGGCGAGGTACGCCGGCGTCTTCAGCTCCTTCAGGAGTTCCACCACGCGGATCGGGTAGCCGGCGAGGTTGACGTCGCGGCCGGTCGGGCACGTCGAGGCCACCTGGCCCGGGAGCGTCGTCGGCGCCATCTGGCCGCCGGTCATCCCGTAGATCGCGTTGTTGACGAAGATCACGGTGATCTTCTCGCCGCGGTTGGCCGAGTGGATCGTCTCCGCCATGCCGATCGAGGCAAGGTCGCCGTCGCCCTGGTACGTGAACACCACCAGGTCCGGCCGCCCGCGCTTGATCCCGGTGGCGACGGCCATCGCGCGCCCGTGCGAGGCCTCCTGCATGTCGCAGGCGAAGAACTCGTAGGCGAGCACCGAGCAGCCGACGGGCGCGATCCCGACCGTGCGTTCGCGGACGCCGAGCTCGTCGAGGACCTCGGCCACGAGGCGGTGGATCACGCCGTGGGTGCAGCCGGGGCAGTACGAGAACCCCTTCTCGGTGAGCGCGTCCGGGCGCTTGGTGACCTTCCCCTTGTTCTCGACCTGGATCGCCACGTCGGGGCACACCAGCAGGCAGTACCGGCAGCCGGTGCAGTTCTCGGGGTGCGCCGCCATCGGGAAGAAGTACCCCTTGGCGTTGATCTCCTCAGACATCGCCAGGACGTGCTCCGGGCACGCGTTGATGCACAGCTCGCACCCCTTGCACCGGTCCTTTTCGATGATCACGCTCGGCACGGATGTTCTCCTTTCTCAGATGCCCATGGGGCGCCCGAGGGGGCCCCGTCGCGGTCTCTTGTCGGGGGGCAGGACATGACGGTCGATCGGCAGCAGCGGACAGTCTACGCGATCGAGCGAGCCCACGAGGCGACGCAGCGCGGCGCAGAAGCGGACCGGGATCCCGGTCGCGGCCGAGAGCGTGCGCGCCGCCTCCAGGCCCCCGAGCACGATCTCCGGCGTCGTCTCCTCCATGAGGTGCGTGTTGGCGACGAGCCCGGTGACCGACATGCGCGCCGCCGTCTCCACCTCCCGCAGCATGGTGGACAGGCCCGCCTGGTCCTCCGCGAACGGGCGCCTCGTGTTGACCACGAAGAGCAGCTCCGTCCGCGCGCGGTCGACGAGGTCGGACATCGCCCCGAACGCCCTCGCCCCGAGGTCGTCCCCGCCCGCGTCCACGATCACGCGGGCATTGCCGTCGTCGCTGCGCGAGAGGGCGCCGCGCACCTCGGGGACGATGATCGGCAGGTCGGCGTAGAAGCGGTCGCCCTCCGGCGCCACCAGATGGATCCCCTTCTCCGCGAGCTCCGCGTGGGCGAGGCGGCAGCGGAAGTAGGGCTTGACGACGTCGAGGTCAACGATGCTCACCTCGTGCCCGCGCGCCCTGAAGTCGAACGCGAGGTTCAACGCGATCTCGCTCTTGCCGCTCCCGAAGTGGCCGACGAAGATGATGACAGGTGCTGTCAGGACATCGTAGGCGTCACGGCGCCCGACGGGCGAGGTCATAGCGTCCATACGCACACGGTCTGCAGACTCCGTCCCCCCCGCCGGACAATTTATGTGAAGTCCTTCACGAAATCAAGTCTACTGACTATCTTGAGACGCGTTCCTGAAAGGTGACAGCCGGCCAACTGGCCGTGTGGGGCGGCGGTCCGACAGACGAGCTCTCGCTGCTGCTGCTCAGGTTGGCCTGCCGTGGTCCTGAGGCCCGCAAGGAGCGAACGATCCCACCGAGTTGCGACGGTGAGGGTCCGCGGCCTTGAGGCCTTGACACTCCCCCTTCCCGGGGTACGATCGGCTGTAGAACAAAAGGGAGTTCGTGTGCGTCTGGTGCCGGACCTCGGCAGCAGATCTCTGACTGCAACCACTCTGGTTCAGGGGGAGGTCGCCCATGGGACGAGTCTTGCTTTCGGTGGTTCTCGGTCTGTTTGCGTTGGTCATCTTCATAGGGGTCGGCGAGCTTCTCGGGGTCCCGGGGCAGAACACGATCAGGGAAATTTTGGGCGCATGTCTCGCAGGCACCCTCTACCTCGCGATCTCCCAGTTCTTCGTCGCGCCGAGGGGGAGCCGCGCGCTCGCCCCGAAATGGCCGACCATGGTCGCAATGGGCGCGCCGCTGTTGGCAATCTGCCTCACGATCGCCGCGCAAGGCGGCCGGGCGTGGCTGTACTCCGCGCTTCCGATGTTCGTCCCGGGGTGTCTCGGGATCGTCGCCGGGGCCTGGGCGGCAGGGCGCTTCACGTTCTCGCCGCTCGCGCTCGCATCGTGTCGTCGTTCGTTGCTGGTTTCCGCCGCCGTCCTCCTTGCGGTTGCCCTCGTCCTCGTGGCGGCCGTGATCCCGCTGACCATCAAGGCGGGCGCCTTTCCCGACGGCGCACCCGGGGCGACAGTGTCCGTCTTCTGGAGGATCGCTGGCCTGGCCACTCTCATCGCCGCAGGCCTCGGCCTCATCGCCGCTCGAGCGGGGCGCGGCCGTCGTCCTTCGTTCGTCATTCTCGGCTTCCTGGCGTTCCTCGCGTTCGCTCCGGCGTGCTTCCTCGCGATCCCGGCGATCTGGTTTCTGGGGCACGGCCCCGTGCTGCGCGCCGTGAGCATCATCTCGCCCATGTGCTCGGCAGCCCAGTTCGTGGTCACGGTGCTGCTCGGCGCGACAGCGCTCCGCCTTCCGGAAGCCGAGAGGACCTGATCGGTTCCGCTCGGAAGCCTCCCGCTCTCGGTGGGAGCGCCTTCCAGGTGCAACCCCTGCAGACCTGATGCTTGCTACAGGTCGCGGCAGGATGCCGCTCCCACTGGGGAATTGGTCTTCCACCATCACCAGCCCCGTGAGAGCACCTTCCAGGTGCGACCAGAAGAATCACTCCCCGCGAGCACCTGAAAATTCTCGGTGGGAGCACCTTCCAGGTGCGACCCGCAGCTCGCTCAAGCTGTGGTCGCGGCAGGATACCGCTCCCACTGGGGAATTGGTCTTCCACCATCAGCAGCCCCGTGGGAGCGCCTTCCAGGTGCGACCCCTGCAGACCTGATGCTTGCTACAGGTCGCGGCTGGAAGCCGCTCCCACTGAAGGATTGGTCGGGGCCCCCTCTAGGACTTCCGTGGGAGCACCTGAAGAACCACTGTGGGAGCACCTTCCAGGTGCGACCGCTACAGCGAGTCGATCGGGTAGGCACAGAAGCAGAACGGAAACTCACCCGGAGCGGTGGTCAGCCCCCATCGAACCGGATTGAGCAGACAGTAACGAATCGCCTCCCGTACAGCCGATCCGTCGCGGAGGGCGGTCTCGTGGTATTGCCGTTGCCAGACGGGTCCGCTTCGAGCCTCGACGGCATTGACACCTTTCGCCGTGAAGCCCTTCAGGGAGTGCATAACGGACGGTAGGCTGGCGGTCCCGAGTTCGATCACAGCGTGAAGGTGGTCGGGCATGACCACCGCCGAGAGCCGCCGGATCCTCTCGTGCTCCTCCAACCACGCGAGGCAGTCAAGGACGATTTGCGCGGCCTCGGGCCGATCGAAGAAGCGCCGTCGTCCCGCCGTCGTCGTGGTCACAAGGTAGCAGCGTCCCTTCTCCGACCACCTTCCGGCTCGCAAGGCACTCGTACCTGCGTGCGGGGACATCGGGTGATTTTAGCGGGGGTTGCAGTCGCGGCAAGATGCCGCTCCCACAACAAAAAGTCCGAGGTCGCGGCAAGATGCCGCTCCCACCGAGGGGTTGCTGCCGCACCCAGGAGGACCTTCCTGGGAGCACCTCAAAATCTCTGTGGGAGCGCCTTCCAGGCGCGACCCCTGCAGACCTGATGCTTGCTATAGGTCGCGGCAAGATGCCGCTCCCACAACAAGAAGTCCGAGGTCGCGGCAGGATGCCGCTCCCACTGAGGGGTTGGTGTTGCAGGCGCTTGGACCTACGAGCCCGACGCGAGGTACCGCTCCAGGGCGTCCTGCCAGGGGGGCAGGTCCGAGCCGAGGATCCTCCGCAGCTCGGACGTATCCAGCAGCGAACACGGCGGGCGTGGGGCCGGACGGCTCGCCTCGGCGGTAGAGATCGGCACGACTTCGGCGCTCGAGCCGAGCCGGCGCACGATCTCCCGGGCAAACTCGAACCATGTCGTGCTGCCGGCGTTGACGGCGTGGACCACACCCAGAGCGCCGGCTGTGAGCAGCCGGAGGATGGTGCCGGCCAGATCCACCGCGTACGTCGGGCAGCCGCGCTGGTCGCTGACCACGCGGAGCGATGTGACTCCGTTCTCGACCTGCGTGCGGATTGCGTCGACGAAGTTGTGGCCCTCGCCGAATAGCCACGCCGTGCGGACGATCAGGTGGCGCCGCGCGGCCCTCGCCGCTTCCTCCCCCGCCAGCTTCGTCCGCCCGTACGCCGACCGGGGACTCACGGCGTCGTCCTCACGATAGGGGCGTTGCGACGCGCCGTCGAAGACGTAGTCGGTGGAGATCTGGACGAGGACTGCGCCGATCTCGTCGGCGGCAGCCGCCAGGTGGCGGACGGCCGTGCCGTTGATGGCAAGGGCCTTTGCCTCTTCCGACTCCGCCGCGTCCACTGCGGTGAACGCCGCGCAGTTGATGATCGCGTCGGGTTGTGCGTCGGCGACCGCGGCGCGCGCCGCGGCAACATCCGTGATGTCCAGCTCGGGGAGATCGTAGCCGACGAACGTGTCGCCGCGCTCGGCTGCGACCCTCGCGAGGGCCCTGCCGAGTTGGCCCCGGCTACCGGTCACGAGGATCTTCACGATGCCCCCCGGGAGCCCTCGTTCCCTGGCCCCCGACCCCTGATCCCTGACCCCCGTCTCATCCCAGCCTGGCCCCGTACTGTTCCTGGTAGTACCGCCGGAACTCGCCGTCGTGGTCCTTGATCGGACGCCACCACGCCTCGTGCTCCACGTACCAGCGCACGGTCTCCTCGAGACCGCGCTCGAACGACACCCGCGGCTCCCAACCGAGCCGCCGCAGCTTTCCGGCGTCCAGCGAGTAGCGTCGGTCGTGACCGACCCTGTCCTCGACCTTCCGGATCAGGCTCGCGGGCTTGCCCAGCACCCGCAGCACCTCGTTCGTGATCTCGATGTTCTCGCGCTCGTTGCCGCCGGCGATGTTGTAGACCTCGCCTTCGGCACCGTGCTCGAGGACGAAGAGCACCGCCCGGCAGTGGTCCGCCACGTGCAGCCAGTCGCGTACGTTCCTTCCGTCACCGTAGAGCGGCAGGCTCTCGTCCCGGAGGGCGTTGGTGACGAAAAGGGGGATCAGCTTCTCCGGATACTGAAACGGACCGTAGTTGTTGGACGCCCGCGTGATCACGACGGGCACCTTGTAGGTGGCCCAGTAGGCGAACGCCAGGCGGTCACCGCCGGCCTTCGACGCGGCGTAGGGATTGCGGGGGTTCAGGACGCTCTCCTCGGTGAAGGAGCCCTGGGCGATCGACCCGTACACCTCGTCGGTCGAAATCTGGACGAACCGTTGAAGGCCGACGCGGCGCGCCTCCTCGAGGAGCACCAGCACGCCTTTCATGTCGGTCTCGATGAAGTGCGCTGCACCCAAGAGCGATCTGTCCACGTGGGTCTCGGCCGCGAAGTTCACGGCCGCCGTGCAGCCGGTCATCGCATCGCGAACCGTCTCGGGGGAGCAGATGTCGCCCCTCACGAAGCGGTAGCGCGGATCTCGCGCAACGTCGGCGAGGTTCTCCAGCCGTCCGGCGTAGGTCAGCTTGTCGAGGTTGACGACCTCCCAGTCCGGGCGCTCGGCGAGCACCATGCGGACGAAGTTGGAGCCGATGAAACCGCAGCCGCCCGTTACAAGGATCCTCGTCGTCATGGGTCCTTCCTTGGTTCGCTACTCGCACGATCGATAAGAGGGACGGCGCCTCTGGCAGCCGACACCGCGCCTCAGTGTTGGCGGAGCAGTCCGAGCAGGTACTCGCCGTAGCCCGACTTCGCGAGCGGCCGTGCGATCCGGCGGAGATCCGCGTCGTCGATGAACCCCATCCGCCAGGCGACCTCCTCGGGACACGCGATCCTCAGCCCCTGGCGCTGCTCGACGACCTGGACGAAGTTCGCCGCCTGCAGCAACGACTCGTGCGTCCCAGTGTCAAGCCAGGCGGTGCCCCGCCCGAGAATCTCCACCGTGAGCTCGCCCCACTCGAGGTACCGGCGGTTGATATCGGTGATCTCGAGCTCTCCCCGAGCCGAGCGAGGAAGCGACCTCGCGATGCCGACGACCCGGTTGTCGTAAAAATACAGTCCGGTGACCGCATAGTGCGATCGCGGATGCGTCGGCTTCTCCTCGAGGGAGACCGGCCTCCCTGTGGCGTCGAGCTCCACGACGCCGTACCGCTCCGGGTCCCGAACCCGGTAGCCGAATACCGTGGCGCCGCTCTTCCGGGCGGCTACGGCTTGAAGCGTCTTGGCAAGGCCCTGCGCATAGAAGATGTTGTCGCCGAGTATCAGGCTCACCGAGTCCCCGGCGATGAACTCTTCCCCTATGACGAACGCCTCGGCGAGACCCCCCGGCGTGGGTTGTTCGGCAAACGCGAGACGGAGTCCCCATTGGCTGCCGTCTCCGAGCAGTCCCCTGAAGAGCGACGCCTCGTGGGGCGTCGTTATTACGAGTATTTCGCGGATCCCCGCCAACATGAGCGTCGAGAGCGGGTAGTAGACCATCGGCTTGTCGTACACAGGCACAAGTTGCTTCGACACGGCCAGCGTGATCGGGTGCAGCCGCGTGCCGGCTCCGCCGGCCAGGACGATTCCCTTCATCGCTGGTCAGGCCCTCCCTTTCCCGTCGTCCGGCCCGTATTCTACACGCCGCATCAGGTTTCCGGGCAGCGGCCGCCTGCACCTCCGGGCACAATAAGGAATAGACTGCGCTCCCGTACTTCTTCTACGGGTCGAGGAGGCAGAATGACCAAGACCCTGGTGTTGGGCTCTCAGCCCGAGACCTCCATCGCGGATCGCGATTCCAACCTCATCCCCAACGGCGAGGAGGGCGAGAGCGTACGAAAGCTCGCGGAGCACATCGGGGCGATCCTGGATCTCCTGCACCTGGACCGCAGCGATCCGAACCTCACCGGCACACCCGAACGGGTGGCGAAGATGTACCTCGAGATGTTCCACGGGCTGGTGGAGGGGGCCGAGCCCAGGGTCACGACGTTTCCGAACGAAGAGAACTACCAGTCGATGGTGATGGAGCGCGACGTGCCTTTCTACTCGATGTGCGCCCACCACCTGGTGCCGTTCTACGGTCATGCCCACATCGCCTACATCCCGAACCGTCGTATCGTGGGCCTCTCGAAGCTGCCGCGGATCCTGGAGTTCTACGCGAAGCGTCCCCAGCTCCAAGAGCGGCTCACGGAGCAGGTGGCGGACTACCTGTGGAACAGCCTTCACCCTCTCGGTGCGATGGTCGTCATCGAGGCCCGCCACCTCTGCGTCGAGATGCGGGGCGTGAAGAAACCCGGAGCCCTCACCGTCACATCGGCGATCAGGGGGTGCTTTGAGGACCGCAAGGTCCGGGCCGAGTTCCTCAGCTTCCTGGGAAGGACGAAGGAGTGGTAAGTCCGGATCTTGCTCGAAGGGCGGGCCTCGAGCTTCCCGGTTGGACGATCGAGGGTGAGGAGTTGGTCCGGCGCTGGCGGTTCCCCGACTTCGCGTCCGCCCTCGCCGCGGCCGTGCGAGTCGGTGCCCTTGCCGAGCGCGCCGACCACCACCCGGAGATGCGCGTCGCGTGGGGGCTTCTCGAGGTTCGCCTCACGACCCATAAGGTGAAGGCACTCACCGGCCGTGACCTCGACCTCGCGGCCGCGATCCAGTCGGCGCTACCACCGCCAAATGCCTAGCTGATCTACCGGGCCAACACCACGGCATCTCGCGTCCGCGACCGGTAGCTCAAGCCGCGCTCTCGCAGCTGCCGCTCAATTTGCGATCTCGAAGAACAGGTAGACCTTGCGGGCCGCCACCAACGCATCGCCGGCGATTCCACCCTGCTGCTTGTTCTTGAAGTCCTTGCCGGACTTAGCCTTGAACGGATCGAGCACGACCCGCTCGAGCGCCTTGCCGTCCCCGTCCTCGAGGAGCAGCGCAGTGGCCACGCTGGCCGGTTTGTCAACGGTGTTCTTGCCCGCCACCACGATCGCGCACTTCACCTTCTCGCCGGCACGCACCTCGGCGAGGGTCGTCAAGGTCAGGCTTTCCAGACGCACGCCCTGCAGGATGATGTGCAGCCCGACGGGCTCTCCGACGGCAAAGGCGAACTCGCCCTGGAACGGGTTGTCCTCGGCGGTGTACCCCGGATTTTCCTGCGCGCAAACGAAGCCCCCGACCAAGGCCACCACGAGCGCGAAGATCACCCGACGCATGCCGCGCCTCCCACAGAGGGCGAATCTCGATTCGCCCGGACAATGTTGAGAGAAGCTTACTCCAAACGGTGACCCGCTGCCAGAGCCTCTGCCGGGATTCCGGCGGCACGTCCGGTGGTGGGCCGGGCAGGGGGCCAACCGGCCCCGGCTGTCCCCGCCCCGGTCACCGCGGTTCCAGTCGTCAACGGACCTGTTGTGCGAAGTCCCGCGCCAGCGGCCCCACTGCCTTGTCCGTGGCCTGCTCGAGGTTGAGCTGCGTGTACTCGACCATGGCGCTCCGTGACTGCCCCTTTTGCTGTCCCGTCGCCAGGTCGTACCCAACCAATGTGACTCGCGACGAGTAGGCGACGTCCTGGCGGCCCATGTAGCTGAGCATCCGTTCACCGACGCGCTGCACACGTGCCAGCACCAGGACTGCTGCCCGGCTCGCCCTCAACGACCGGATCAACTCGTTCACGGAGGGCTCCCCGTGGGTTCTCAGGAGATCCTCGGACCCTGGCAGCGTGGCAGCATCCAGCGTCTGCAGTCCGGCCGCCTGCAGCTCGGACTGCAGCAGGCTCGACACGGCGCCCGCGAGCGGCTCCTCACCCACCACGGCAACCGCAACTCCGCTGAGCCCCTGTGCCGGCTGGCGGAGCCCCTCTCCTTGAGAGATCCCGGAGCTGTCCGCTGCGACGCCTGAGGCGCCTCCCGAGCTTGCCGTCCCGAGCCTCGGGCCAGCGGGTCGCGAGCCGCGACGACGGGCGGACGCCGCCTGCGATCCTGCGACCTCGCCACCGGTCCCCGGCCCGCCTGCGGCCGTGTCCGGAGCGGACGGCGCGGCCCCTGCAGCACCGGCACCGGCGGCGCTGCCCACCGCCGCAGGCCCACCCTCCACCGGACTCCCCTGGGTCTCCTGCGTTGCCGTCTCACTGGCCGTCGTGCCGGAGGTCGGCGGCGTCGTGTCCGACTGCTTTGCGGTCCGAGCCGTGCTCAGCCATGGGAGGTACTGTCTGACGAACGGCGACCGGAGCGCGAAGAAGGCGGAGGCACCCATCGCAACCAGCAGGACGGCGACCAGCGCGAGAGCCACGAGCGGCGCCCGCGATTTTCTGGTCTGAGGTGCCGACACCGGAACCGGGACGGCCTGCGGGGCGGGCACCAGCGCCGCGGAAGCGACGATCTCGGCGGGAGCCGGCGCGGGTGGAGGAGGCGGCGCGACCATCGGGGCCGTCCGAGAATCGAGCGACACCGGCGCGGAGACGGCGGGCAGAGGTGCCGACGGCGCCGCAGCCGCCGCCGACGCGGGGGCGGGGCGGACGCTCGGGGCCTTCCCCGAATCGGCGAGGAGGCTCGTCGGTTGCTCGGACTCGTCCGACTTTGGCGCGGGACGCATCCCGGCGACACCGACGGTGGTTCCCCGGACACCCGCGGCCGCGAGTAGCTTCTCCAGGTCGCCGGCGAGCTCGTGACAGTCCTGGTAGCGCTTCTCGCGGTCCTTGGCGATCATCCGGTTGACGATCCGGCGTGCTTCGGGATCCACGCTGTCGCTGAGGGAGGTGATGTCGGGCGGCTCCTCCTGGAGGATCTTATGCAGGAGAGCCAGCGGGCTGTCCGCCTGGAACGGCATCCTCCCCGACAGAAGCTCGTAGTAGGTCACGCCGAGCGAGTAGATGTCCGTTCGGCGGTCGACGCCTTCCCCCCGGCACTGCTCCGGCGAGAGGTACCCCGGGGTCCCCATGAGCATCCCGGTCGCGGTGAGCTTCGTCGTTGCGTCCTGCGGCAGCGCGAGGCCGAAGTCGGCGATCTTGAGCAAGCCTTGCTCGTTCACCATGAGGTTGGCCGGTTTGATGTCACGGTGGATGAAACCCTTGTCGTGGGCCGCACCGAGGCCGTTGGCAGCCTGCAGCATGTATTGCGCTGCCCTCGGGTTTCCGATCCTGCCCTCCTCGCGGACCATCGCCAGGAGAGACTTGCCGGTGACGTACTCCATGACGAAGTAGTGCCGCCCGTTGTCCTCGCCGATGTAGAAGATCTGGATGATGTTGGGGTGGGAAAGCCCGGCGGCGGCCTGCGCCTCCCGCACGAACCGGGCCACGAACGTCGGATCCTGCGAGAGGTGCTCGCCAAGAAGCTTGATCGCCACAAAACGGTTCAGCGACTCCTCATGGGCCTTGTAAACCACGCCCATGCCGCCGCGGCCCAGTTCAGAAACGATCGTGTAGTGCCCGATCCTGGAGGCCGACATTTTTCGACTACCTCCTCCGCTCGAACCGACGGTCGCTGCCCCTCGGGGCCACGGCGTCAGGCCAGGCTTTCGTCTTCTCCAACACTAGAGTCCCAGCTCGGCCGTCAGCCACCCCGACCCCGAGGCCAACAAGGGCTGACGGCGCGCACGCGCCCGACCGGCTCGTCAGGGCAACTTCACCATCATTCCCTTCCTGACCGCCCCAGCATTGCCGCTCTTGACGGTGCAGATCGAGAGCTTCTCCTTGACCTGGCTCACCTGCAACCGGGCCACCTCGTTGACGCTCGAGTCGAGCACCTCGCCGGTTTCCGGGTCACGGACTATGTTCGCCTCGCCGGCAACGAACTCCTGTCCCTCGGACACGCCCTCACGGGACCCGCGGTTCACGTAGACCTTGCCGCCGGCCACCTGGGCGACGGTCGCCGTCCAGGGGATCTTGGGCAGCTGCGCGATCATGAAGTCCACGGCGTCCTTGCAAGCGGCGGTGACGGCCTTGCCGACATTGTCCTTCTGGTAGCCGCCCGCGTCAGCCCCGAACCCAGCCCCGCTGTATCCGATGTCGAGGCCCTTCTTGGTCGAGACGCCCGTCACGCTCTTGGACGCCATCACCTGGCCCGTCGTGGAGTCGACGATGTAGATGGTGGCGTTGACCTCGCCCTTCCCACCCGCGCCGCCGATCCTGAACCCACCCACCGACACACCGCCGTGACCTCCGGCCGTGCTGTCTTGAACGTGCGTGATCGCCCCCTTGACAAGAAGCTGCGCCGGCGTCATCTGGCCGGTCACCGGTGCCTTGGATCCGCCCGCGGCTCGTCCGGACGCCGCAAAGTCCTGCTCGGCCATGGCTTCCTGCCGCATGTCCTTCTCGCCCAGGACGATGAACTTGCCCGTCTGGTTGAGAAGGTCGGTCAGGATGGTGCCCCACGCGTCTCCGATCTCCCACTGCCCATGCCAACCGGCCCTGTTCTCGAACTTGCTCACCGTGATCGAGTACCGAAGGCCGCCTGCCTGCGCGGCAGCCATGACCGGTAGCGACAGAGCCAAAGCGAACAACCCAACGACCTCAATGCTCCGCTTCATGGTCATTCCCCCTTTTGACGTCCGCTACTGAGTCTATGTTACGTGGCGCGCAAAGACCTGTCAAACGGATGCTCGGCTAGGAAAGATACCGCATTTTGGGAGGCAAGACCGCTCCGCCGAGACTCCCTGGCGCCCCGATGCGGTCGAGGAAAGAAGAAGGGCCCCGCGCGGGAACGCGGGGCCCGGGAAGGTCGACTCCTCCCAGCGATTACTTCTTCTTGCCGGTCTTGGGGGTCTTGCCGGCAGGCTGGTCCCAGCGGCCCTCGGCCATGCTCTGTGCCTTGAGAACGCACATGGCGGTCATGTTCACGATGTCCGAGACCTCGACGCCGCGCTGGAGCACGTGAACCGCGGCGTTGACGCCGCACAGGATCGGGCCGATGGTTTCGACCTTGCCGAGTCGCCACAGCAGCTTGTACGCGATGTTGGCGGACTCGAGATCGGGGCAGATGAGGACGTTCGCGTCGCCCTGGATCTTCGACAGCGGGTAGGTCTCTTGCGCGATCGAGGGCTCCACCGCGGTGTCCGCCTGCATCTCGCCGTCGATCACCAGGTCGGGCCAGCGCTCATGGACGATCTCGACGGCGCGCCGCACCTTGGTGGTGTTGGCGTCGGTGTTGGAACCGAAGTTGGAGTACGAGAGCATCGCGATCTTCGGCTCGACCTGGAAGTAGTTCTTGGCGACCTCGGCGGTGCAAAACGCGATGTCCGCCAGCTCCTCGGCGGTCGGGTTGAGGTTGACGGTGGTGTCCGCGATGAAAACCATCCGGTCCTCGAAGAGCAGCAGGTAGACGCCCGCGGCCCGCGACACCGGACCCAGGGTATGGTGGACCTGCAACGTCGGCCGGATCGTGTCCGGATAGTGCATCGTCAGGCCCGAGATCAGCCCGTCCGCATCGCGCTCACGCACCATCATGTTGCCGAAGTAGACGGGGTCCTTGAGCGTCTTGGCGGCGTCTTCGGGAGCCAGGCCCCGACGCCACCGCATCTCGTGGAACTTCTTCACGTATGCGCCGAACTTCGGGTACGAGGCCGGGTCCACCACCTCCACCTTGTCCTTCGGGACCTCGTACTCCCTGAGGAGCGGCTCGATGGCGGCCTTGGCCCCGACCAGGACGGGCGTGCAGATCCCATCATCCACGAGGATCTTCGCGGCGCGCACGATCTTCGGGTGCTCGCCCTCGGCGAAGACGATCCGCTTCGGATCGGCCTTGGCCTTGTCCATCACCACGTGCATGACGCGGCGGATGCGCGACAGCCGCGACTCGAGTTCGCGGATGTAGTCTTCCTTGGAGGTCCACGGTTTGGCCGCGATCCCCGCCTTGATCGCCGCCTCGGCGACTGCGGGTGCCTCCCACAACAGGACCCTGTAGTCGAACGGCTTCGGGATCAGGTACTCGCGGCCGAACTTGAACGGCTTTCCGCCGTAGGCGCGGATCACCGAGTCGGGGACGTCCTCCTTGGCCAGGTTGGCGAGGGCGCGCACGGCGCCCATCTTCATCTCCTCGGTGATAGCGCTCGCCCGCACGTCGAGGGCGCCGCGGAAGATGAACGGGAATCCGAGGACGTTGTTGACCTGATTGGGGTAGTCCGAGCGGCCGGTGGCCATGATCACGTCCTTGCGGGCTCCCACGGCGAGCTCATAGGTGATCTCCGGGTCGGGGTTCGCCATCGCGAACACGATCGGGTCCTCGGCCATGGTGCGCAGCATCTCAGGCGTCACGAGGTTGGGGCCGGAAACGCCGACAAATGCGTCCGCGCCCCGCAAGACCTCGGCGAGCGTGCGGGCGTCGGTGTCCTGGGCGAACTGCTCCTTGTAGGGGTTCATCCCCTCCTTGCGTCCCTTGTAGATGACGCCCTTGGTGTCCACGAAATACAGGTTGGAGCGTTTGACGCCGAGGTTCAGGTACAGCTTGGCGCACGCGATCCCCGCCGCCCCCGCCCCGCAGAAGACGACCTTCACGTCGCCGATCTTCTTGCCCACGACCTCGAGACCGTTGAGGAACGCGGCGCCGGAGATGATCGCCGTGCCGTGCTGGTCGTCGTGGAAGACCGGGATCTTCATGGTCTTCTTGAGTGTCTCCTCGATGTAGAAGCACTCGGGCGCCTTGATGTCCTCGAGGTTGATCCCGCCCAGCGTCGGCTCGATCAGCTGGCAGAACTTGATCACGTCATCGGGGTTGTGGCTTTCGACCTCGATGTCGAACACGTCGATGTCAGCGAAGCGTTTGAAGAGGACGCCCTTGCCCTCCATCACGGGCTTGCCGGCCATCGCGCCGATGTCGCCGAGGCCCAGCACCGCGGTTCCGTTCGAGATCACCGCCACGAGGTTCCCCTTGTTGGTGTACTCGTACGCCAGCGCCGGGTCGCGCTCGATCTCTCGGCACGGCTCCGCCACGCCGGGGGTGTACGCCATCGAGAGGTCGCGCGCCGTCAGGCACGGCTTCGTCGGCACGACCGACACCTTGCCGTGGCGTTTCCCCGTGTGGTACGCGAGCGATTCCTCGCGAGTGACCCTTCCTGAACTCATGACAGCCTCCTTGCCCTTTCGGGGTTGCAAATGAACAAATTCACAAAGTCATCCTACGGCTTCGCCGGGCCCGGCGCAAGGCCGGACGCACAACGTGGTCTGTGGCCCGTGGTCCGCAAGAAAGGCGACAGCAACGAGGTCACAAAAGAGTCTCCAGTGGGACGACTGACCACGGACCACTGACCACGCCGCTTCTCAGCGGGCACGTTCCAAGAGCGGCCTGAGCGCGGCCTCTGCGAACCGCTGACGCCGCGCGCGGCGAGTCAGAGCCAGTGTGATCAAACGGTCCAGCAACTCCGGGTAGCTCACCCCGGAGAGCCCCAGCAGACGCGGGTACATGGAGATCGAGGTGAACCCTGGGATCGAGTTGAGTTCGCTGATGAGGAAACGGTTGTTGCGGGTGTCGAGCAGGAAGTCCGCACGGGCCATCCCCTCGCAGCCGAGCGCCGCAAACCCAGCCAGCGCGAGCCGCTGCACCTGGGCGATCTGTGCGGGCTCGAGCGGCGCGGGCGCCAGAAGCCGGCACGCGTCGTCAAGGTACTTGTCCGCGTAGTCGTAGAACTCGTGCCCCGGCACGATCTCGCCCGGCACCGACGCCACGGAAGGATTTCCCTCGAGCACCGCCACCTCGATCTCGCGCGCCGGGATCCCCTCCTCCACGATCAAGAGGTCGTCGTAGCCCAACGCCAGTTCGATCGCCGGGGCAAGCGTGGTCACGTCCTTGACCTTGCTGATTCCAACGGAGGAGCCCATCCTCGACGGCTTGACGAATACCGGCAGGCGGAGCGCCAGGCACCGCGCCTCGCACCGGATTCGCTCGGCCTCCCACTGCGCGGCCGTGATGGCCTCGAATCGGGGGGTCGGGAGTCCGGCCTCCATGAAGAGCCGCTTGGAGAGCACCTTGTCCATGGTCACGGCGCTTGCCGCAACGCCACAGCCGGTGTACGGCACGCCGAGCATCTCGCACAGGCCCTGCACCGTGCCGTCCTCGCCGAATGGGCCGTGGAGGATGGGGACAACGACGTCCACGGCGCGGTCGACCAGCCGCGGGTCCAGGCCGAGGCTACCCTCGAACTGCACGACCTGGTCGGGCCGGCCGCCGCTCGACCTGAGCACGCGGTCGGCCGTGGCCGCGTCGGCCCATCGTCCGGCCCGATCGATGGCCATGGGAACGATGTCGTACCGGTTCAGGTCGAGGGCACCCGCGACCGAACGGGCGGAAACGACGGAGACCTCGTGCTCGCCCGAGCGGCCCCCGAACACGAGTCCGACTCGCAACCGGTCAGCCACGGCCGCGGACCCCTTTCTGCCCATGCACGCTCATCGCTCGCCCTCCCCGGGTACGGGAGCATCGTAGCGCCACCCGCGGCCGTTGTCCTCAAGCCAGCCCAGGAGGGCGCGGAGCGCCGGGAGAACGGCCGTCGCGCCCGCATCCAAGAGGCTCTGGGCGGCAGCCGGGTCCGACTGCACGCCAACCATCGGCGCTCCAACGGCCAGCGCCGCGGCGACGTCGACCTCCATGTCCCCGATCACGAGCGCCTCGGCCGGCTCCACCCCGAAACCGCGCAGGACCGGGAGCAAAGCGCCGGGATCGGGCTTGCGCACCCCGTACGTGTCCGGCCCGACGACGACCGCCACGTGCTGCGCGAGGCCGACGTGTCGGAGCCATTCCCGAGACAGATCCTCGTACTTGTTGGATACGACGGCGACCTTGCCGCCTGTGCGCTTCGAGACGAGCGCGAGCACGTCCGCAGCGTGGGGGAGCGCCGGCGTGCGCTCCAGGTACGTGGAGCGATAGTGGTCGCTGAAGCGTGCACCGACGGCACGGACGATCGCCTCACCGGGTTGAGCGCCCACGGCGTCCCGCACGAGCGCGGCCGCGCCTCGGCCCACGTGGCCCCGAACCCAGGCGAGGTCGAACTCGGGCAGGCCCTCCTCGCGGAGCGCCGCATCGAGAGCGTATTGGATGCCCTCGAACGAGTCGGCGAGCGTGCCGTCGAGGTCGAACAGGAGCGCGGCCGGCACAAGCTTCCTCGCGGTCATCGAGGCTCCGGCATCGGGGGCCGCCAACCCTTCGGCACGGCGCGGCTCGGCATCGCGTCCGGGAGAACGTGCGACGACAGGCCGGTGCGTCCGTCAACCATCGAGACGTACGGGATCACCATGGCGCCACCGTCGTGCCCAACGACTTCGACCTCGACCCTCCCGTCGTTGACCTCCGCCTCGAGCAAGACGTGTACGTGACCGAAGCGAGGGAGCTCGAGCTCGCGCTTCTCAATTTCCCTGCCTCCCGCCTCGAACACTTCATACCGTACCCGAACGGGTAGCTTGCTCCAGGATGCGACACCGACGCTCGCCTTCGACACGCTGCTTCTCGTGACATGGCTGAAGACGGCCTTGTCGCCCGGCCGGAGCGCCGCCGAGGGCCCAACGCCCCCCATCCACTCCTCCACCCGCAACCGATCGGAGCGAGTGACCGCGTTGAAGGTTCGGGCGAGGACGAAAAAATCGCACGCGCCGGCTTCGCATTCCCCCGCGTTCCCCGTCGCGTAGAGGAGAAGCGCCCCGAAGTTGCCCGCCGCTCGAAAGCGGGGCAGTGCAAGGATGTCTGGCACGCTGAGGACCTGCCCGGCCGCGAGGTTGGTGATGACCACCGGCCCGCTGGAGTTGTCTTTCCCGGTCGGCAGGAACTGGGCCGCGACGCCAAGCGGGTGCTTTTGTCGGTTGATGATGACGAGGTCGGTCCGCCAGACGGCGCCTCTGTATCCCACCACGTGTGCGGCCTGCGGCACCATGTACCATGGCGCATGCCCCGCGCTGGGTCCGAGTGCCGTCGGCGGCAGAAGCTCGAGGGGTGGAAGCTGCGATGCGGACGCCGGGGCCGTGCCCTCCGCCGGCTCACTTCTGCCCATGACCCCGATCACGACGGCGAGCGGCACGCCCTGGCGTTCCACACGGTGAAACACGGGCTTGTCCGGGAATCGCTTGTCGTTCCCGTCGCGCGTCGTCGTTATGAAGAAGTCGACATCGCCGCGTCTCGCGTCGGCCGTTTCGACGTTCACGAAACGTCCCGGGGCGCGCGTGCTGTGCTCCACGTAATAGCCGGTCAGGAACGAGGCGGACGGGTTGCCGACGCGGAGCCGACTGCCCGCAGGAGGCTTGACGTTTCTCATCACCCACTCGACCGCTTCCTTCAAGGACGAGCCCCAGTAGTCGGTCTCGAACCGGCCGGCCGCCCCGGGCAGGCCGCCGGCCACCAGGCGGTTGAAGTAGACGGACTGGTACGGGTGAAGGCTCACCATGTCAGCGAGCCCAAGCACCATCCCCCACCCCACCGGCAACGCGATCGCCCACCTGAGCCAGACCCGGGACGCCTCCTCGCGGAGAGCCGACACCGACACGCCGACCAGCACGACGAACGGCACGATGGCGAACAACAGGTGGCGGATTCCGTCGTAGATGACGGTTCTCTGCACCACAACGAGAGCCACCGGGCCGACTGACGCAGCCACGAGGATCAACCAGTCCGGGTCTTTCAGCCTCCAGAGGCACCGCGGGCGTCCGAGCACGGCACCGACAAAAGCGATGATCAGGGCGAAGAGGAGAAAATCGGGAAGGGTCAACGCCAACCAGGTCGGGACGTAGGAACGCGGAAGGTCGTGCGAGTTGATCAACCTCCCTGCGAACAGCACCGTCCCGCTCCAGCTGTACTTGGAGAAGGTGTGCCAGGCCTCCAGGGGGTGGCGGAACGGCGAGACGAGCGCGTACGGCCAGAACAGGCACATCACGGCCCAGGCGAGCACGGGGATCGGCGCGACCTTCAGCAGTGGGCGCAAGCCGCCAGCCCACCCTACCGGTTGCTTCGAACCGTGGCGCTCCCAGAGCCTTGCGCCGTACGCCAGCGCGACGGCGCCAGCAAGGAGGCCGAAGAGGATCACTCCCCCGATGCGAATCGCAAGCGTGAGACCGATGGCAACGGAGGCCTTCACCGTCAGAGACCTTGGGAGGTCCCAGAAGTGGCGGCGCACGGCGACGATGTAGTACACGGCCGCGAGGTACGTGGCGGCGAACGGGATATCCTTGGGGTTGTTGAACATGTGACCGTAGTAGAGCGGCGTCAGCGTGAGGAATGTGGCAGCCGCCAAGCCGGCCGTCTGACCTCCAAGCAGCGCACCCAGCCTGTACGCGAACACGATCCCCACCAGCCCGAAGAGAGCGATGACGAGGTGGCGGCTTTCGTACATGCCGAGCGGGAAGACGGCTTCGCCGATCGCCGCGCAGATCTCGTAGAACCCCCCGTAGAAACGCATGTA
The DNA here is from genome assembly GCA_020073245.1 of Terriglobia bacterium. GTDB lineage: Bacteria > Acidobacteriota > Thermoanaerobaculia > Thermoanaerobaculales > Thermoanaerobaculaceae > RBG-13-68-16. Next base: position 34,799 of record JAIQFQ010000007.1, read on the forward strand.
CTCGTCGGTGAGCGCGAGCTGGACCTGCCCACCGCTGAGGTAGAAGTCTTTCAGCTCCATGCTGTAGCTCTTGCCGGATTCCTCGTCCCAGGTGACGCCATACCGGCGCACGGTCCCGAGCACGACAAGGACCAGGACGATGAGCATGAGCACCGCGGGCCGGGCGAGTACGCGAGCGCGCACAGAACCCCCGCTCGCCATCACCGTCGGCCGCGCCGGGCTGGGGGTTCTTGGGCGGACCTAAGTCCGCGCGGGGGTTTCTGCCGATGTGCAGGGGAGCGATCCCCGAAAACCGCACGCGCGGCCCGAGCCGCCCTGATGAACCGAGGCGCCAGAAACAGAACCCCCGCGCGACCGTGGTCCATGGCCGCAGAGAATAGCAAAACCTCGTCGCAGGGGCGTTGGGCAGACCCGGGCTGTCGCATTCGGTAAACTACGCGGACGATGACGCTCGCGCGACTGTTCTCGCGACTCGACCCGTTCTTGCACTCCCTCCGGGGGCGAGGGCCATGGGTCGTGACCCTCTCCACCATGATCGTGTGGGGCACCTTCCTCGTCGTCATGGCGGGGTTCCGGTGGGGTGGCGACCTGCGCGCTTACGTCTGCCTCGGCGATGCTTTCTACCACCCGGCGGCCCTCGACGATGTGCCACGAGTCGGTCCTTACGGCTACGACGGTCAGTACTACGCGGCCCTCGCCACGGACCCGTTGTTTCTCAAGCGTGACACCCCACAGGCACTTGACTCCCCAGGCTACCGAGCCCGGCGCGTGATGGTTCCCTTCCTCGCCTGGGTGCTCGCCCTCGGCATGCCCGTGAGCGCCGTCTACCTGTACCAGCTGCTCTGCTGGGGCCTCGCCGGCCTTGCCGTGTACTTGATCGCGGCCTGGCTGGCGGAGGATCGCCACTCTCCTTGGTGGGCGTACCTGCTGGCCGCGAGTGCAGGCATGACAGCCGCAGTGCTGCGGACCACCCCGGACACGGGGGCGCTCGCGTTTGTCCTCCTTGCGCTCTGGTTTCACCGGGACCGTCGTTACCCGCTCGCTCTTCTGATGGCCAGCGCCGCCGTGCTGGCCCGCGAGACCTCGTACCTGGTGGCCCTGGCCATCGCCTTTGCCGAACTGCGGCGCAGGCGGCTCGGTCTTGCGTCAGCCTTTCTCATCGTTCCACTGGCGGCGTTCTCGGCGTGGCAGCTCAACCTCGATCGGCTCTTCCACGGCTCGATCTTTTCCGGGGGCGGCAATTTCTCCGTGCCGTTCGCTTGGTTTGCGCACAAGCTCGCAACGACCTTCAGCTCCGCACACGGGGTGAGGTGGGGGGAGGCGGTCGGTCTAGTCGCGATCCTGGCCTCATGCTTCGCAGCGCTGCTGCCGCTACTTCGCCCCTCGGCGCTCTCGGCCCCCGAGATGACACTCGTGTTGTTCGGTGTGATGGGCCTCTTCCTCTCGTACGCCGTTTACGTCGAGGTGTGGGCATACTCTCGGGTCTTGATCGTCGTGCCGTTTCTGGCGCTTTTGGTTGCCGAGCGCCAGAGCCATCGATGGCGCAAATGGGTGCTGCGGAGTGTCCCGATTCTCTACGCCGTCCTCGGTTTGATGGTTGTGCGCGGCGAGGTGTGGTACGCGCTCCGCGATCACGCCCCTCGTCCGATCAGACCTGTCGCTGCCAGTGCGACACGAGCTCCCCTTCCCACTCCCGGTCCCCAGGCACCCCCCTCGCACCCTTGACCCCACCTCCTGAGTGGACCCGAGGGCCGAGAGCCTCCCGGGAAGGAGGTCGCTGAGAGGCATCGGGAGCCCAATCGATGGGAGCGCGGCGGCGGAACGACGCGCATCGGTCATCCCGACCGGAGCCCCGGGTCGTAGCGTGGATGACCGAAGGTCCAGGGGGGTTCAGACGAATTTCACCCGCCCGGCGGCGACGGCCACCATCCTCAGCAGCAGCCATCCGTTTCGCCACCGCCGGATGTTGGTCGTGCCGTACGTGCGCTCACGGTAGCGGACGGGTAGGTCCGTAATTTTCAGGTTGAGACGTGCGGCCCCGAAGAGCAGGGCGAAGTCTCCGAACGGATCGAAGTTGCCGAGCGCGGCGCGGTTCGCGGCGATCGCATCGTAGTCGCGCTTCCACAGCGCCTTCGTCCCGCAGAGCGTGTCCTTGATCGGCTGGCCGAGCAGCCAGGTGAACGCCGCCGAGAAGAACTTGTTGCCCACCAGGTTCGCCAGCCTCATCGCCTGCCGCTGCATCGGGTACACGAGGCGCACGCCGTTGACGAACTCTCCCGCCCCGTCGACCAGGACGCGGTAGAAGCGCGGGAGGTCTTCGGGAGGAACGGTCAGGTCCGCGTCCAGGATCATCAGGACCTCGCCGCTCGCGCGCGCGAATCCCAGTTGGACCGCGTCGCGTTTCCCGTTGCCCGGCTGCCGGAACAGGCTGCACCGCCTGTGCGCGTGCGCGGTGATCCCCCGCTCGATGGCGCCATAGGTGTCGTCCGAAGAGTGCCCCTCCACGAAAACGATCTCGGTGCCCCTCCCCATCTCCGGCGTCCGCTCGAGAATGGCCGGGATGTTTCCGGCTTCGTTTCGCGCCGGGACGATCACGGAAACGAGCGGGGCGCCTTCGGCGGCCAGCGGTGCCGGCACGGCCCTTGCCACGAAGAAGTTGGCCACCGCCAGGTGCCGGAAGGGCCACAGGCGGACCAGAACGCGGTTGCAGAGCCCCCCGACCAACGGCGTCGGGAGCGGCCACAGGACCTCGTTCCACTGACGCACGACCTCGAAGCCCGTCAGGCGGAGGAGGTTCGCGACGTCGGCGCGTGTGAGCCAGTTCTGCGGCAGGTTCGGCCTTGTCAGACGCATTCGCGCGGCGGCCCAGAGCGGCGCCTCCCAGAGGTGGCTGTACGAGTTGATGATGAGGCGCGTATGTCTGGTCGCGAAGCGGCGGATTTGTTCGAGGACGTCCTGCACGTCCCAGACGTCGTTGAGGAGGTCGGAGAGCACGATGGCGTCGAACTCGCCCTGGAGGTCCGAGAGATCGTGAGCATCGGCCTCGAGGAAGTGGAGTTCGGGGTGCCCCGTGCGGGCCCTCCGGAGCGTCTCCCCGGAGAAGTCAACGCCCACACCGAACGACGGCCTTAGCGCAGCCAGGAGATCACCGTTGCCGCACCCGAGTTCGATGACCCTGCGCCCCTCGGGTATCAGCGTTCGGTAGACGGCAGTCAGTCGCCTGTGGTAGCAACCGCCGAGCCCTTGCCAGTGGTCCAGCGAGCGCGCCACCTTGTCCCAGTGGGCAATCCGTGCGTCCGTGTAGCTCTCACGGGCTTTGTCGACCGCTCGGCGCGCGCCTTGTGGCGCGGTTTGCGCCAGATGGCTGCTCGAGGGAACAGCCGCCACGACGTCGGCTGCGGTGCGCTCACCGGTCTGCCCGGCCGGCCCGAGATCCTTCGCCTCGGTGAAGAGCAACCGTTGGTTCCCACCTTCTCGTTTCCGGCTCCTGCTCACTCCACCCTCTCCCTCGCCGCGGCCGCCGCCCCCGGCGCACACGTTCCCAGCTCCGACTTCACTCGCAGCCAGTCTATCCGAGGCCGAAAGCCGCCCGCGACCCGATGCCTTACAATTCGCCCACCGCGGGGCGCACCTGGGCTTCGATCCGCCCCGAGGACGAGCGCCCACTCTTGCATGTGGGGAAACCGTGGCCGACCCGGGCATCCAGGAAGATGGGTCGATTGAGAGTATCTTGATTGACATCACGACAGGGCCGACTCTGCTCATGTGGCTCCCCGAAGAGCAGGGAGAACTGCTTCACGACCGCGGCAGGTGGCGGCCGGGAAGTTGGGACATGCCGAGTACGTGCACCCGCACTGGTCTTCGCCTCGAGATCGGGAGGAGGGCACCGTGAAGACGACCCCGTGGCGTCGGGCGGGCGTCGTCCAGAGCGTGACAGCCCTGGTTCTGTGCTGCCTTGTCGTGGCGCCGGCTCTGGTGCTACTCGGCCACCAACTCGCCACCCTACGCGACAACGCAAAGACCACCGGGGACAAGGCGCTCATCGAGTTGTACACGCTCCGCGCCGCCACCGGGCATCAGCTCCTCGGGCCGTACTCTCGCTTCGTCTTCCACCACCCGGGTCCGCTGCTCTTCTATTGCCTTGCGCCTTTCTATGTCGCGCTCGGACAAAGCCATGCTGCACAGTGCACCGGCGCCCTCGTCCTCAACCTCGGGTCGCTGGTAGGCATCGCCCTCGTGCTGAGGCGCTTGGGCGGTGCGGACCGGTGGCCGTGGAGTCTGGCCGCCCTCGGGTTGTACGTTCTCTGGCTGCAACCGGCCTTCCTCGTCTCGGTGTGGAACCCCGACATCGCAATCCTGCCCCTGGGGCTCGCCCTCGTCGCCTTCGCGGCCGTGGCGGCGGGGTGGACAGCCTGGTTGCCGGCCGCGGTGGTCTCCGCGTCGTTCGCCGTGCAATCGCACATCCAGTGTGTGGGGCCCGTGGCATGTGCGGCCGCGCTTGCCGTGGTTGTAGGGGCCATTCGGCGCCGCTGGCGGATGGAGACGGGTAGCCCGAACCTGTCGAATGTGAGCCGGCACGTCGCGATCGCGGCGTTCCTTATGACCGTCGTCTGGCTCCCCACGCTGATCGAGGAGGTCCACGGCCGGCCGGGGAACATGACGCTGATCCTGCGCTACCTCGCCGAGGGCCGCACGTGGAGGCCTCTCGGCCCGACCCTCCTCGCCCTCGCGACGCAGGCCTGCGGGATTCTCGCCGCCCCGTTCGGCCTCGGGTCTCGGGTAGAGCCCTCGCCGGGCCTGGTGCAAGTCCTCGGAGTGGCGGCGGTCGGGCTCCTCGTGCTGTTGGTGCTCGTGGCGGTGCGCGGCTGGAGGCGACGCGATGGCTTCGCGCTCGCCTCGTGCGTCGGCTGTGTCTGTCTGCTCCTCACCGCCCTTGCAGAAGCCCTCGCCACCCCAGGAATCCTTCACGCGTACCTGGTGCGCTGGGTCTCGGTCGTTGGGTTGTTCAGCCTCATTGCGGTCGCTGTGGCGCTGCCGCGGCCACGCGCGGCCTCGGCGTGGGTCGCCACGTGGCAGCTCTGGGTTTGTGCGCTGCTGATCGTGGCGACGACGGTGTTGGGGTTGCGAAGCGTCATCCGCTTCCCGGTGGCGGGTGAACCGATGTGGACCGCACGGCTCGATCGTCTCTCGGATGCGACTGTCCGGGCCTTGGGCGTCCGAGGCGTCCGGCATCCTCATGTGAAGATCTTCGGAAATCACACCTGGGAGCCGGCTGCGGGGGTTGTGCTGCAGTGCACGAAGGCGGGTCGGACTCCGACGGTGGACGATTGGTGGCTGTTCATGTTCGGCGAGCCGTGCCGCCTCCGAGAAGCCGACGATGGCACGGTGCTGGTCGCCGACCGCACCGCGGCGGCGAAGCTCGCGGGGATGCGCGGCGTGGAGCCGGTCGTGACGGCGGGCGACTACACGGTGTTTCTTTCCTCGGTCGATCGCCCGCTGGCTGGGGAGCTGAGCCTCGGTGACCTGGAGTCGGACATTTACGTGCGGACAGGTTTCTCGGGCGCCGAGAGCGAACCCAGCGGTGGGTTCCGATGGTCGCGCGGGCCCGAGTCATTGATCGTGCTTCCGGCCACGCCAGGACTGCCCCACTGCCTCCAGGTGTTTGCCTGTCCGATAGCGGTGCCCGGCAAGCGGCAGGAACTGACCGTCGAGGTCAACGGACAAAACATCGCGACCGTCGCCATGGAGCCTGCCTGGGCGCCGTACGCGTTCGCTGTTCCGGCCGGCCTCGTGCGCGCTAGGAATCTCGTTGTCTTCCGGTACTCCCTTGTCCGGTCCCCGTATGAGCTCACGGGCGCCAACGACAAGCGGCAGCTCGCGGTCCGCTTTCGCACGGTATCGTTCTCGCACGCGGTGTTGCCGTAGCTGGCGCCCCGCAACCTGCTCGAACTCGCACCGGACCCTGGAGGACCAAGCCCGAATCGCGCACGCCACCGAGCTCAGTCGTCCGACGAACCGCGCGAGTGGGCTCCGCCCGGAACGGGGTAAAGCAGAAACGTTCCGCGTTGCGCGCGGAACTCGTCGCTGTGCGAGCGCCACGCCGTAAACAGCGCGGTCGCGTCGGCGCGCCCCTCGATCACGGCGCGAGCTCCGGGCGAACCCGTGAGGAGGTCGATGGCGGGGACGTCGGCCACGAACTCGTACGCCTCCCGGCGCCACGCGAACTCCTTCGGGTGCAACGCGCGGACCTGGGCCAGCAGCCGGACTCCGACCTCGAGCGGGCGCATGGCCTCCCGGTCCGTAACGTGCCATTCGACCCCCTCGCACACCTTCCCGGAGTGCTTGCCGAATTCGGGGCGAAATCGCGTTACACGGAACCGCACACCCGGCAGGTCCGCCGCGTTCATGCGGCCGGCGAGGGTGTCCGCGTCCAGCCATGGCGCACCGAGGAGCTGGAACGGGCGCGTCGTGCCGCGCCCCTCCGAGAGGTTGGTCGCCTCGACCAGGCACGCGCCGGCGTAGACGGTCGCGGCCGTGAGCGACGGCAGGTTGGGCGAAGGCGCAACCCACGGCAGCCCGGTGGAGTCCCACCACTGGTCCCTGCCCCACCCCTCACATGTGATCACCGAAAGAGACAGCTCCCGGTGCCGTGCGGACCGGACGAGGAGCGCCAACTCGCCGAGAGTCATGCCGTGGCGCACGGGCACCGGCAGCTCCGAAACGAACGACCGGCACGCCGGCTCCACTGGCCCACCTTCGATCGTGATACCGCCGAGCGGGTTTGGGCGATCGCAGACAATCACCTCGACGCCCGCCGCCTCGCACCCTGCCATCGCGTGCGCCATCGTGGCAGCGAAGGTGTAATAGCGGCACCCGATGTCGGGGAGAGCGATCACCAGGGCGTCGAGGTCGGCAAGGTGCTCGCGTTGCGGCGCCACAGACCCGGCCGAGGAACCGTACAGCGAGACCACCGGGACATCGAGCAGCGGCTCGCGTTCCCCGGCTACGGCTTCCATGTCCTGGGCGATGCCCCACAGACCGTGTTCGGGTGCGAATATGCGAACGACCTCGGCACCCGCTGCCGCGACGGCACGCCACGCTGGCTCGAACTCGGCCGTCACCGACGCCTGGTTCACCAGCACGGCAACTCGCCGGCCCTTGATGAGCGCAGGGTCTTCAAGCAACCGCTCGAGGCCAAGTTGAACACGCGTCCCGGTCATCGGCCGTCAGTATACCGGCCGCTCCCGGGAAGTTCGCAGGCCCGTCCCGGGAGTCGTGAACCCGGAACGGGTTCCCGGTCCGTCCGGAAATCGCGCCGTGGCCACGCCGCGCCGGCAGGTCATCCCGGGAAGTCCCGTCGACATGCGGCGTATCCTGGCGAAATGCAGGAGGCGATCATGGACCGCGAGGAGTTCATCCGCATCGTTGAGGGCACCAACCCGCGCACGGTCTTCGCTCCGCTCGGTATCCGGGTCACTAAGTACGACCCCGACGAGATGCAGGTCGCGATGGATATCGACGAACGCCACCACCAGCACCTCGGGATGCTGCACGGTGGGGTCTCCGCGCTTCTCGCCGAATCTGCGGCCTCGCTGGCGGCCGCGATGAGCGTGGACCTGCACACGCACACGATCGCCGGGGTGGACCTCAACGCCACACACCTGCGCGCCAAGCAGACCGGTTCGCTCCAGGCCACGGCGCGGCCGCTGTTCCGAGGCCGCACGACGCACGTCTACGCCATTGAGATCGCCGATGAGGGCGGCCACCTCGTGTGCGTCTCCCGCTGCACCATCGCCGTCCGCCCCCGCCGCCGGGAAGACCGTGATCCGTGATCCGTGGCCCGAAGAGACAGGCGTCAGGGGTCCGGGAGAGATCAGAACACACCCCCGAAGGCAGGACCTCGAATCAAGGCGCGTAGCCGCGCCGCCGAGAGTGGGCCAGATGCAAGGCGCACGAGGCGGGAGCAGCGGAGCGTACCCGGAGGGTACGTGAGCATGCGATCCGCCGAGTGCAACGCCGCAGATGGTCCGCTATCGGCGGGGCCATCGGCCGACGCCGGCGGCGCCCGACGGACTAGATACGCATGCGGATGGGGAGGACGACGGTCTGCAGCCCCGAAAACTGCAGCCGCCGCTGGATTGCATACGCCGTGTCGTTGTGGAGGAATTTGTACGAGAACCGCTCTTGGGCGAAGATCAGCTTGCCCAGGAAGAAGACGGTACGCGGGTACTCCCTACCGATCTCCAAGCAGAGGTGCTCGGCCTCCTCGACCACGTCCGTTGCGATCCTGTAGCGGTACTCGGCGTTGATCCCAAGACGTCTCGCGAGGGCGACGTACCTCTGGAGGTTCTTCTCAGTGCTGGAGGACAGTGCGTCGAGTTGGCCCTTCCCCTTGAACGCGCCCGAGTCAACCGTGCCCACGGAGAGGAAGAGCGCGTTCTTGAACGTGCCCGGGAAGAGGCGCTGGACCGAAAGGAGCGAGTGAACACCGAGGCCGCCGTATCCCGACACCAGCAGCGCCGCGACGGGCTGCCCGGGGTTCAACCTCGCCTCGCCACCCGGGCCTTCGCCGGAAGGAAGCTGGTCGAAGACGGCATCGAGCTGCGCGATCTCGTCGCGCACGCCCGAGTAGTGCCGCTTCACGAGCAGGCACATGACGATGAACGACGACGTGATGAACAGTGTGACCCAGCCGCCCTCAACGAACTTCTCGTAGATGATCACGGTCAGGATCGCCACGCACAGCATCAGGCCGGCCGACTGGACGGCGAAGTTGCGGCGCCACGTCCTCTGTGTCTTGCGGTGGGTGAACCAGAACCGCGACATCCCGGCCGTGGTCAGGGTGAAGGTGACGAAGACGTTGATCGAGTAGAGGACAACCAGGAACGCCACGTTGCCCTTGGTGTACAGCATCAGCAGCGCGGCCGCGACCGCCATCACCACGACGCCGTTCTGGCTGACCAGGCGTTCGGAGAGGTTCGCGAACCGGTGCGGGATCCAGGAGTCCATCGCCATGTTCGCGAGCACGCGCGGCCCGTCGATGAAGCCGGTCTGGGCCGCCACGAACAGCAGCGCTCCCTCGGAGATCAGCGTGACGATCACGAGCCACACGCCGACGCGCCAGTCACCGATCGTCCACGACGAGAACACACGCTCCAAAAGGACGGCATTCATCGTCTTCCCGTCGGCGGGCGACGCCTGCCAGAGGAGGTAGCAGAAGATGATCCCGCCGGCGGTGAAGGTGAGCGACAGCGCCATATAGGCCATCGTCCTCTTTGCCGTCGCGACGCGCGGCTCCTTCAGGATCTGCACGCCGTTCGAGACCGCTTCGATTCCCGTGAACGTGCCGGCGCCCAGCGAGTACGCGCGCAGGAACAGCAGGAGCACCGCCACCAATCCTATCTTCCCGATATCAGCCTGAAGGCTGACGCGGGTCTGGTGCAGGACCTGCGGCATCACCGAGGTGTGGGCAAGGATGCCGTACCCCACCAGCAGCAGATGGGTGACCGCGAAGACCATGAAGATCGGCAGCAGGATCTTGATCGATTCCTTGATCCCCCTCAAGTTGAGCACGAGCAGGGCGATCAGCACCGCGAGGTCGATCGGCACCTTGTGCGCCTGCCATCCGATCGGCAGAAACGACAGAATTGCCTCGACGCCGGAGCAGATCGAGACCGTGATCGTGAGAACGTAGTCCACGACCAGCGCTGAGCCGGACACCACCCCCGCGACCGGTCCCAGAAGCTGGCTGGCCACGACGTATCCGCCGCCGCCCGAGGGGAAGTGCTCGACCACCAGGGTGTAGCAGAACGAGATCACGCCGACCGTGACCGCGATCATGATGGCGAGGAAGAACGCGAGGTACTCGTGACCGGGAAGCGCGCGGAACGCCTCGTCGGGCCCGTACGAGGACGACGACAGCCCGTCGGCGCCGAGCCCGACCCAGGCCAGGAACGCCATCAGCGACAGCTTGTGGAACACGTTTGGGTCGTGCAGGTCCCTGGGCTTGCCGATCAGGACACGCCTGACGCCCTCGACCACCGTCGCGGAGTGGGGAGGTTCGTCGGGAACGCCTGGCGGTCCAGGCTGCGGCTCGTCAGGACGCATCGAGTGATGCTACACCAGAGCGGTGGAGAGGGAGAGGAGTCGCACGTCCCTCTGGTTCAAAGGTTCGAAGGTTCGAAGGTTGGACAGGAACTGGTGAGAGGTCAAACGTCAAAGGTCAAAGGGAAGACACGACCCCGGGGCCCAAGGGTCAGTGGAGGTTGTTGCCTTCCCTTTTACCTTTCCCCTCTTACGTTTGACCTTGGTGACCACGCGGGGGAACGTTCGAACGTGTGAACCTTTGAACCTTGGAACGCCCTCACACCATGCGGAGCAGGTGGCCCATTTTGTTCTTCTTCGCTTCGAGGTACTTGCGGGTGTGTTCCGTGGGCGGCACCTCGAGCGGCACTCGCTCGACGATCTCGAGTCCGTACCCCTCGAGTGCGATGTACTTGGAGGGGTTGTTCGTCATCAGTCGCATCCGGCGCACGCCCAGGTCGTGGAGGATCTGCGCTCCCACGCCGTAGTCGCGCTGGTCAGGGGGAAACCCGAGCTTCTGGTTGGCCTCCACCGTGTCCGCGCCCTGGTCTTGGAGCTCGTACGCACGAAGCTTGTTCGCCAGACCGATCCCTCGGCCTTCCTGGAGGAGGTAGAGCAACACCCCGCGGCGCGCGGCCGCGATCCGTTCCAGTGCGGTCTCGAGCTGCGCACCGCAGTCGCATCGCGCCGAGGCGAACACGTCGCCTGTAAGGCACTGCGAGTGGACCCGCACCAGCACTGGCTCCTCGGGATCGATCTCACCCATCACCAGCGCGACGTGCTCCTCGCCCGTGACAGGTGAGTGGTAGGCATGAACGTGGAAATCGCCGTAGCGGGTGGGAAGCATCGGCGCTGCAACCCGTTCAACGATCCGTTCGTTGTGCATCCGATACGCGATCAGGTCGCGTACCGTCACGATCCTGAGGGAGTGCTCCCGCGCAAACTTGACCAGACTCGGGAGGCGGGCCATCGAGCCGTCGGCGTCCATGATCTCGCAAATCGCGGCCGCCGGGTACATCCCAGCGAGCCGTGCCAGGTCCACCGACGCTTCGGTGTGGCCCGCGCGTTTGAGCACTCCGCCGGCCCGGGCCCGGAGCGGAAACGTGTGCCCGGGGCGAAGAAGGTCTTGCGGCCGCGTGGCGGGATCGATGACGGCTTGAATCGTGGCGGCCCGGTCGGCCGCCGAGATCCCCGTGCTGACGCGACCTCGGGCCTCGATCGAGACACAGAAGGCGGTCTGGTGAGGCGAGGTGTTGTGCTCGACCATGAGCGGCAGCTGCAGTTCCTCGCACCGCTGCTCCGTGAGCGCCAGACAGATCAGTCCGCGGGCGTGTGTGGCCATGAAATTGACCGCATCCGGCGTCACCTTCTCCGCCGGGAGCGCCAGGTCACCCTCGTTCTCGCGGTTCTCGTCGTCCACGATGACGACGAACCGGCCACGGCGGAACTCCGCCGCGGCCTCCTCGATCCCTGCGAAGTCGTTGATCGCCACGCCCACAATCCTACTTTGGCGGCGCGACGGGCGTCTGCGCCGCAGCACTCTGCTCATCCTTGACCACCGTAAAGGGTATCTTGGCGCTGCTGCTGACTCCGGTCTTGGCATCTCGCAGGGTGACCTCGATGTCGAACTGGGTGCCCCGACGGAAGCCGGAGAGGGGCAGACGCTGACCGAACACCCAGAGATCTCCCACGACCTTCACCCCGTCGATCGACTGGAATTCTTGTTTGTCCTGCTCCTTGCCGCCGGAAAACAGGACCACCCTGAGCTCGATGGTGGGCTTCTGCTCCCCGGTCAGGGTGGGTCGCACGACGTATGCAGCGTACGTGATGCTCTCGTCGGTCTTGTAGTTGGCGTCCACCCGGGGAATGAGTTGCATCGCGCCCAGGTGGAAGGCATCGCCGAGGCGCACCTGGGGGCCGGCCTGGCGGGGGTCCGCCCCCCAGTAGATTGGCGAGATGTACGGCCCGTCCGCCGGCGCCGGTTCGCTCTTGGCATCGACGGTCGCGACCGCGACAGGCCCAACATCGTTCGAGAGAGCCAGATCCACCTTCCAGGCGCCGGCCTCTGCCGGTAAGGAGAACTCATACGCTCGAGCGCCCGGGACGCTGATCGGCGTCACCGGTGAAACAAAGCTCCCGACCACGTCGCCCCCGTCCGCCTTGCGCAGCCGGCCTGTCGCCTGATTGGCCGGGGGACTCGAGTCGGGGAGTTGCACCCAGACCCAGATCGGATGCGAGTTCTCGCTCTTCACACCGGAGGCCGTCAGGATCGCGCCGCCGTGCTCCGGCCAGGGTCGCGGCTGCACATCGAAGACCGCCTGTTGCGAACTCGTCGCGGCCTTGGTCCCCGGCAGGAGGCCGACGCGCGGGACCTCCGTGAGCTTCGGGTTCTTCACCAGATCGTCGACTCGGGCCACGAGCACCTTCTGCGATTGTTTGTTGCGCCTGTCCGAGCGGTCGAGCAGAAAGTCGCCCATCCCCGGCCGGGTTTCGCTGAAGACGAAGAGGATCGCGTCGGCTTTCTTCGCGGCAGGGTTGCCGTCCTTCGTGAACATCCAGATCTGGGTCGCGCCGCGCTCGATGAACCCGGGTCGGTTCCCTTCCTCTTCTTCCTCGCCAGCCGCCTGGTTTCTCACGTTCAAGGGCTTACCCATGAGGATGAGGACCTTGCCCCGATCCGACACGCTGCCCTTGACCTTGTCGGTCGAGAACATCTTGTCGGCTGCAGCCACACGCTGGTCGAAGTCCTGCTTGAACTCGTTCTCCACCGTGTTGAGGTCTGGGTCGCGCTTGGCCCAGAACAGCTCGATCCACGCCTGCGCCCCGGCGTCGCTCTTCAGCAGAGCGTATCCCTTCTTCTCGGCGTCGGTCATGATGAAACCGGCGGGCCCGGTCGGGAAATCCTTGTAGGTCTGCGAAAGCTGCGCGCTTGCGACGGAGCCGAACACCGACGCCGCCAGCGCGAGGGGGATCAAGGCACGGCGCATGACGTTGCCCTCTCTTCCACCCCGCGGGTCGCGCCGCCGGGCGCTACATGATACACCCCCGGTGCAGTTGCGGAGCTTACAAAGCAGGACAGCTCAAAGCTCCCCCCCGCCCACCTCACCGAGTTGACAGTTGCCAGTCCGCCGCTCGTGCGATGTGCCGGCCTCCCCGAGAGGAAGCGGCCTGCGGCTACCTCTTGTCGGCCGTTGGCTGTCAAATGTCTCTAGAACGCATTGCCGAACGAGAGAAACAGCTCTCCCGGTGATTCTCGGATGACCGTGCCGTTCGACGCGACCCAGCTCATCCGGTCGAACTTCCACCCGTACTCGAGACGTAGGGGCCCGACCGGTGTGTCGACGCGGACGCCCACACCGCCTCCCCAGCGCATCGCGCCGACGTTCACGTCCCGCCAGGCCTGCCACACGTTCCCCCCGTCCACGAATAGGTTCGCTCCTACCGGGCCGTAGACCGGAAGGCGCCACTCGGTGCTGGCGATCAGCAGTCCCGCCCCGCCCGTCGCCTCGACAGAGCAGCCTGGAGTCGAGCTGCTCGACGACGGCTGGCATACCAGGGTCTGGTTCGGTATCCCGAGCAGGTCCGTAGGGAACGCTCTCTGGGAGACGCGGCCACCCGCAAAGAACCTCTCGTTGATCGGGATCTCCAGATTGTCGGTTGTCCCTGGGACGTGGTTCTGCGGCTGGATCGCACCACCACGGATCGTCACGGCCAGCACCCCACCCTGCGCGGGGGCGAACACCGACGCCGAAGCCATGACCTTGTTGAACGCCGCGTCGGCCATGAGCATCTTGAACGCGCTCTGCCACGAGAACGAAAGGTACACGCCACGATGGGGGGAGAAGATGTCGTCCCTCGTGTCCCACTCGATGCTCGGGGTGATCGAGGCAATCTTGTCGCGCTGCCGTTCTCTTTCAAGCTGGCTCAGGATCTCGGGCGGAGCCGTGGGGTCCACGATAAGGTACTCGTATCGGAGGATGGTCCGGAAAGGCCTCTTGAAATGGTCGCCGAACTCGAACCACATCCCGCGCTGGAGCAGGTTATAGCTCGTGAAGGAGTCCTCCGTCCTGTACAGGGAAATCCAGGTCGGGATCCCCAGCAGGCCGAGTCGTTCGGGCTCGCGGTAGGTGGCCTGGATCCTCTTCTCGAGACTCGAGAGGCGGAGATCGAGCGAGAGGCTGCGGGCCGTTCCGAACAGGCTCAGTTCGGACCAAGTCACGGAGAGCCGCGCCTTCTGCTCGGTGTCGTAGCCGACGCCGTACGACAGCGCCCGGCTCGGCCCCTCCTTGAGGTCGAGGACGAGACCTCGCCGCGGGCCGGAGCCCTGGCCGGGGATCGGGTGCAGGTCCACCCTCTCGAAGATCCCGAGCCCGAGCAGCCGCCTCTGAGCAGAGAGCTGGGTTTCGGGCCCTGCGACCTGCCCCGACTTGATGCCTGACACCGTGTCCACAACTCCACGACGGGTCTTCACGAGTCCGGCGACGACGACCCGCCCGATCACCGACGGCGCTCCGGCCTCGGCCACCAACTCCACCGTGCAGCGCTCCGGCCCGCAATCGTGCGACGCAGCAACGGTCGCGTCCGCGTAGCCCTTCTCCTGAATGGCGGACTCGAGGCCGACTCGCGCCTGCTCCTCGGCGGTCTCGCTCCAAGGCGCGCCCACGGCCAACTGCATTCGGGGCTGCTTCACGTCCGGAGGGACTCCTTTGACCTCAAGCCGCTCGACCGTGCGCCGAATCCCCTCCTCGATCGCGAACTCGATCTCGACGCCATCCTTCATCGGGACGACGCGGGCGTCCGAGACCTTGGCATCGGCGAGACCGGCATCGCGGAGGGTCCCGAGGAGGGACGAGGCGTCGGCGGCCAGGGTCTCCTCGTCCAAGGACTCGCCACCCCAACGCCAGTAGTGGCCGGGGCGCGCGCCGATCTTCTCGCGCAACTGCCGCTCCGTGAGCGTGTGCGAGCCGGGAAATCGGAGCCCTACGATGGCAGTGCGAGGTCCGGGATCAACCGTCAGGGTAAGGAGGCGCCCGGCGCCGTCGTCCGTCACGCTGCCTTCGACCTTCGCGAGCAACTTGCCCTGCCGCTGGAGGTAGGTCCGAAGGCGCGTCACGACCGGATCGAGAGCCGCCTCGCTGAACGTCTCCTCACCGCGAACGAAGGGCAGCGCCTCGGCCTCGACGGATTTGCTCCGTTTGAGCCCCTGAAGGCGGAGGTTCCAGTGCGGGCCCCGTTGCACCGTGAAATCAACCGAGGCTCCGGCAGGTCCCTCTCTGACATTCGCGGAATCCACCTCGACCTCCCAGAACCCACCCCGCCGCAGGAACTCTGTCAGGCGCCGCCTCGCCCCTTCCAGGTTTTGTGCCGTCAGGGTCCGCCCCGGCGTCAACCTGCAGACCTCCCACAGCCTCAGAGTCGTCAGGGCCGCGCCCGGAGCCGCAAGCTCCCGAACCAAGAGAGGGGTGCCCAGGTGAACATGCAGAAGAACGGCGACCGACGCGTCCTCCCGTTTGAACTCGAGGTCGGGGTCGAGCGCGGCGCGAGGATAGCCGCGGTCGCGCAGCAACTGACGGACACGTTCGAGTGCCGCCTCGAAGGAACTCATTCGAAGTGGCACGTTCTTCGACAGCCCGAGCGCGGCCGACACCATCTTTGCCTCGTGTTTGGAGACCCCGAGGACCTCCACAGACCGGACGCGCGAGGCCGGTTGGACGCGCACGTGGATGAGCGCCCCTGCCGGAGTGTCGGCGAGGTCCACCACCGCATCTTCGACTTCGCCCGTTGCGAGGATCGCCTGTACGCCGGCTCGGATCTCCGCGCGCGACAGGACGCTCCCCTCGGTGACCCCGAAGACGCTTCGAAGGCGCTCCGCGTCCGCCACGCCGGGAGCCTCGACCGTGACCTGGGCGACCGGGACCGTCCCCCAGGCGAGGGCGGCGGCCGCGAGCGCGCTCAGTACCGGCGCTGCCACTTCACCTCCATCGAGTACGAGCCGTCCTGCTCACGGGCGGCCTCCAGGTAAACGCCCTGCGCGAGGCGCCAGCGACTGGTGATGACCTCTTCCCGGTTCGTCGTCAGGTTCGTGGACACGGTCACGGCCCAGTCCCTGTTCAGCTGCTTGACGACCGTCAGACGGGCCGTCGGGTTGCCGGTTTGGGTGACCCCGAACGGATCCACCCGCATCTGGTCCACGTCGAGAAGTGTCCGGGCGCGGTTGGTCACCACACCCGTGAGTTGGTCGGTCAGGAACGACGAAGCGACTGCACCCGCTCCCGACTGTCCCGCGGAGTCCGCTCTCCGACCCGTCGAGATCAGGGAGATCACGTCCATCTGAGGCAACGGCGGGTTCGACGTGAAGGTCGGCGTCAGGCGGTCGAGCGTGCCATTGAGCCCCACGGTCACCTCGAACGTCTGTACGGTGGTGCGGGCGAGGATGTCCAGGCGCGGTTCGAGACGGTCCGGGCTCGTGAACGTGACGGTACCCCGGTCCAGCTCGTAGCGGTTGCCGGCGAACTCGAGTTCGCCGCCAGGCAGGGCCTCGAGGCGTCCCAGAACGCCGTACCGCGCCGTCGTTCCGACGATCCGGAGGTCGCCCCTCGCCGTCAGCCTGGCGAGCGGCGTGTCGACCTCGAGCGTGCTGGGGACGTCAACCGTCAGGTTCAGCGCCATTGGGGTTCCTTCCGTCGCGCGCACACGCTCCGGTGTCCGGATCTGCTCGACTACAAGCTTCTGGAGGTCGAGGTCCCGGCGGAACACCGTGTGCTTCAGAGTCGCTTTCCCGGAGAGCGACAGGCTCTGCAGCCCACCCACCAACCGCACGTCGCCAGATAGGATGGGCGTCAGGCCGGTGATGAGTGGCCAGTGGACGGCGTCGAGTCGCATCCCCAGGTCGAGGCTGAGCTGGGGGCTCAAGTAGATCTGGCCGTCGCACACGCCCGAGCCACCCAGGATCGCGAAGTTGACCCCTTTGAGCTTGACCGCCTCCGGTATGAACTCGAGCTCGCCGTTGATCCTCGTCGCGGGTTCCGGGAGACCCGGGATGCGCAGCGATCCGTCGGTCACGCGGGCCGTCCCCTCGAACCTGGGTGCCGAGTCCGTCCCCGAGATGTCCCCCGTCAACTCGACGCGACCCGAGGGCCTGGAATCGCGCCATACCAGCGCCAGCAGCACTGCCGGCAGCTCGCCCGACACGGTTCCGGAGAGCACTCCGTCGCTTCGGCGGGCCGCCCGGGCGACGAGGTTCGACCGTTTCCCGGTCACCGTCAGCCCGTCGAGCTGAATGGCTCCGCCGTCCACGACGAAGTGGGCTGGCTCCGCGAGCGTCGCCTGCTCGCCCTCAACGGAGAAGATGAGCTCGTTCACGACGCCGTCGATGTGTGCAGGTCGAGGAGGGGCAAGACGGACCTCCGCTTCCCCCGACATCCGGCCATCGACCGGCAGATCGGTCCCCGCGAGGTCTTGAGCCAGGAGCCGCCAGGACTCGACCCCGAAGTCGAGTTTCCCCCGGAACTCGCCCTTCTCGCGGCGCAGGTCGCCGGAGATCTCCCACACGTGGGGACGCTCCACCTGGAGACGGATGCCCTGGGTATCCAGCTCAATCAAGCCACGGGCGCCCTTGGCGCTGGCGACCTCGAGTCTGCCGGCCGGGCTGTCGAAGGGGAAGGCGCCGTGGAGTGTGCAGTCGAGGGAGCCCCCGGCCATGCGAGCGAGCGGCGGAGAGATCGCCTCGAGTCCGAACCCCGAAAGCGAGGCGTCCACGACCGCTTCGCGCCTGGCCAGGTCCACTTCCGCGGAGGCGGCGAACGGGCCGACGGCGATCCCCGAAACGCTCACAACCCTATCGGCAAGCCGGACCCGGCCGGTGCCGTCGCCGAACGGCGCCCCGGCAACCGCGACGCCGGCGAGGTGAAGGTCCGCCTCGGCGGTCGGGGCATCGAGGCTTCCGCCGACCGTTCCGTGTAAGCTGACCCGACCGGCCAACGGGGCGTGCACCCCTCCCCACGCGACCATCCTCACCAGGGGCACGCCCTGGCCCGAGAGCTCGATCTGGAGCTCGCCGCCCTTGCCGTATCGCAGCTCCCCGCGGCCGCCCACCCGGCCGGCGCCGACGTAGATCACGCCAGGATCGACGGTCAGCACACCCTGCCCCGCGCGGAAGGTCGCCTCGATGCCGTCCGCGTTGACGGGTCCGAACGCGACGGGGGCGAGAGCGACGTTGCCCTCCACGGTCAGATCACGGAACGGTCCCGAGAGCCCGATGTCGATCGCCGCTTCGCCGGTGAGCTGCGGCGGGATCACCTCGGTTCCCACCCAACCCCTCAGGAGCCTGGCAATGCTGGCCATCTGAAGTCTCTCGCCCTGGATCTTCCAGTTCGGGAGCCAGCTCCCGAGGGCAAGCTTCCCCTCCCACCGCACCGGCGCGCCGGCCAACGTGGTGTTCTTCGCGGAGATCTGGAGGGCACCATCGTGCGAGAGCGAGAGGACAACTCTGCCGGCCACGGGAACGTCGCCGCTGCCCGGCTGCAAGTCCGCGATGCCTGTGCCGTCCCCCGCCTTGAACGCGCCGCCCTCCCACGTCACCTCGGCGCTCACCCGGGACCGAGCCGAGATGCCGGCATCGGGCGACCCGAGTTCCCCGAGGAAACGCCCGAGGTCGACACCTTGGCCGCGGACTGCGACGCGGTGCCGCCACGGAGGGCCGAAGCTCCCGAGGCTGTACGATCCCTCGAGGTCGCCGCCGGCGAACTTCGCCTGCGAGACCGACGCCTCGAGCCCGTCCGGGGAGAGGTGGGCCTCTCCGACGAGGTCGCCGAATTGGAGTCCGGCGACCTCGACCCTCGGGCTCGACACGACGGCGTCGACGCGGAAGTCGACCACCTTCACGCCGGTCCTCACGCTCCCCTTCCAACGCAGGTCCACAGGTCCGGCGAGCCCGGCGCCGATCTTCAAGGTCCGGTCGAGGTCACCTAGCTCTACACCCGTTGTGCCTTCTCCGGTCACTCCAGTCCCGGTCGAACTGCAGTGCGCGTCCACGGTCCAGCCTTTGCCGCGACCACGCAGCCGTCCGATCTCCCACCCCTGGTCGGTCTTCCGGCCCCACGCCATCAGCGAACCCGACATCGGCTCGACGCCCGGGACCTCGACCGTCAGCGAACCGATGCTGACCACGGCAGAACTGATCGGCGCGCGTCGCGTGCCGTTCCAGCGCGCCTCCACGTTGGCCGCCTTGAGCACGACCCCGCCCGGTAGTGCGACCTTCTTGATCTCGAGGTCCTGCACCTCGAGCTGCCGCACGAGAATCCGGATCCACCCCCCTCCGGTGCTTCCCTGCGACGCCGGACGCTCCTCGAGGTCCACCACGACACCCTCTAGCCGAAGCTGGTCGATAACGATCTCACGGGTGGCGAGAAACACGTCGCCAACAAACACATCGGCCACGGCCACCTGGACCAGCGGCGCCTTCGGCGGGCCGACCACCAGCCCCCGCACGACCAGGCGGATGGGGCTGAGGGAAACCTGGACGTCCGCGACCTGGACAGGAAGCCCAGCCGCAGCGGTGATCCTCTCGGCGATCTTGCGGGCGAGCCAGGCTCGCGAGCTTGGCCGGTCCATGGCCCATAACGCGGCCGCCACCGCAGCCGTCCAGAGCGCCATAGCGACCAACAGCCCGATCGTGGTTCGGGCCAAATGGGGACGCCGGCGGGGCACCTCACCCCTCCCGTTCGCCCCACTTCAGCTTCTGGTGCAGGATCGAGAAGAAGCTCGCAGTGGGAACGCGGATTAGCGATAGCGGCTCGACGGCCTTGTCGATCTCGACACTGACATTCGCCCCGATCGGTAGACCGTGCTGGCCATCGAGGGTGAGGTAGACCTCCTCGTCGCCGGGACCGACCCAAACCCGGACGCACCACTCGAGGGGGACGACCAGCGGCCGGTTTGTGAGGGTATGTGAGCAGATCGGGGTAATGAGCATCGCCGACAGCCCCGGGTGAACGATCGGCCCGCCGGCAGAGAGGTTGTACGCGGTCGAGCCGGTCGGCGTGGCGATGATCAGTCCGTCCGCGTGATACCGCGAGATGAACTCGCCCTCGATCTCGACGTTGATCGTCAGAATGCGGGCAAGCGCCGCCTTGTTGATGACCACGTCGTTGAGAACCAGAAACTCCTGGCCGGGGCCGCCATCGCCCACAGCGACGTGGAGGCGGTCGCGCCGGTCGATGACGGCACGCCCGGCGAGCAACTCGTCCAGCAAGACGAGCGCCTGCTCCTGGCTGTGCTCGGTCAGAAACCCCAGCGTTCCCATGTTGATTCCGGCCACGGGCGTCGCGGCTGGGCAGCCCCGCGACACCGACAGGAACGTTCCGTCCCCGCCCAGCACTACCACTGCGTCAACATGCCGTCCCAACTCTGCACGAACCGGTCCCGCCGCGACTCCCAGGACACCCGCCGACTCGGCGTCGGCGACGCCCTTCACGCCGCGACGCGCGAGCTCGCCCAACAGTTTCTTGCCAAGCGCGATCGCCTCGGGACTCGACAGCTTGACCGCTAGGCCTACCCGTCGGGGGGCCACGAGAGCCTCGTCACCTCGCATCGCATCATTCTAGCCGAGCATGCGTGTCTACAGGCGAGAGACGTCGCCGTCACGCCTTCGGACCGCCGAGAAGGCGGGTGACCTCGCCGGGCTCGGGGAATCGTCCGGTCTCGTGTTTGGAGAAGACCGTTCGACCATCGACCTTCACGTCAAAGACACCGCCCGAGCCCTTGATCAGCCTGGCCTCCGCCCCGAACGACTGCTTCAACTCGGCCGCCAGACCGGCGGCCCGAGGCTCGTAGTTTCAAACCACGCAGTAGGTAATCACGACCTTCATGAAATCCTCCCACCGGCCCGTTCGAACGACCGCCGGAGAACAGACATTTCAACGCCCATCAAAACGGCCGAGACGAGGCACGCAAGCCCCGCGCCGGCGGCGGTCCACGGCGCACCCGCGTGCTCCGCCACCCAACCCGCAACGAAACCGCCGATAGGCGACAGCCCGCTGAACAGCCAGATGTACAGGGACACGACGCGGCCACGCATGTGAGGCGGCGCCGTCGTCTGCAGGAAGCCGTTGGTGGTCGAGAGCTGGACCGCGACGCCGAGCCCGATCATCACCATCCAGGCGGAGGCTAGCGGCAGCCAGCGCGTGCCTGCCAACGCCATCAGCCCGATACCGAGCGCGCCCTGCCCTACCGCGATGATCATCCCGGTGTGACGCGTCCCGCGACGGGCAGCTGCACCCAGTGCGCCGACCATGGCGCCGAGCCCGCCGCTCGACATCAGCAGGCCGAAACCCTGCACGCCGCCGTGCAGCACGTCACGGGCGAACACCGGCAGCAGCGTGGTGTACGACAGCCCGAAACCTGAGGTCACGGCTATGGCGGCGAGCATCAAGCGAATCTGCCGGTTACCCCAAGCATAGCTCAACCCCTCGGCCAGCTCATCCCGCAGGGAACCCTTCGCCGGCCGCGGCGACGATGGGATCCTGATCGTCAGCAGCGCTATCAGGACCGCCAGGTAGCTGACGGCGTTGACCGCGAAGCACACACCCTCGCCCCAAACCGCTACCAGGACCCCGGCCAGCGCCGGTCCGACCATTCGCGCCGCGTTGAAGGCGGAGGAGTTCAGCGAGACGGCGCTCTGCAGGTCCTCGACGCCGACGATGTCCACCTGGAGGGTCTGGCGAGCGGGCGTGTCCAGCGTGTCGACGACCCCTTGAAAGAGCGCGAGCACCAGGACGTGCCATACCCTGACCACGCCGGCCAGGGTTAGCGTCGCCAGCAGGCTGGCCTGGACGAGGGAGATGGATTGCGTCGCGAGCACCAACAGACGCCGGGGGAGCCGGTCCGTCAGCACGCCGGCGATCGGCGCACCGACGAGCGCCGGCCCGAAACGTACCACCGAAAGAACCCCGAGCATCAGAGGCGAGTTCGTGAGGCGATAGACCAGCCACGCCTGAGCTGTCGTCTGCATCCAGGTGCCGTTGACCGACAGCCACTGCCCGATCCAAAACACCCGGAAGTGTCGGTGCCGCAGCGCCCGAAAGGCGTGCCTGATGCGCGACGCAAGCCGCCCCATCGCCGGTCAAGGTATCAGAACCGCGGCTGGCGACGGTTTCAAAGTTCGAAGGTTCGACAAAGATGTAAAGGGTCAAACGTCAAAGGTCAAACGGACGGCAGAGACCTCCGATGACCCTCAACCTGCCGGGTCGTGTCTTCCCTTTGACCTCTTCCCTTTCACCTTTGACCTTTCTAGCCTCGGGGGGAACCTTCGAACCTGTGAACGTGCGAACGTTCGAATGCCTCCTGCCCCAGCAATCAGCGGCGGGGAGGCAGCCTGTCGAGCAGCCCGGCGGTGCGCAACGGATCAAGGTCCGGGTCCATGGCGAGGTCCAGGCGGTCGGCGCCGTACTGGTCGCGCGCCCGCAGCAACCACTCGTACGCCTGGCGGGAGTCGCCGAGCGCGGCCCAGCCGGAGGCAATGTTGTAGGCGAGGGTGCCGAGTGCAGGGATACCGCCCGCACGCCACAGGTTCCCGGCCCGATCGAGCGCATCCCGCGCGCCAACGGTGTCGCCGAGACCACCGCACGCTCGTGCGAGGACCCTCAGCGCATCCGGGTCATTGGAGTGCGACACGTCCGCCCCGTTGAGCACGGTGCGCGCGTCCGCATAGCGGCCGATGCCCGCCAGGGCTTCCGCCCTCGCTACTGCGAGGTTCGTGTCCGTCGGTTTGTCCCGCAGCGCTCGTTCGGTCTCGGCCAGGACGGCCTGCCATTGGCGCTGCCGCTCCGTTTCCCAGCGAAGGAGCGACGCCCAGTACTGCGCCGTCTGGTGAACGACGAGCCGGCTGGTACTCGAGAAATCGAGGTGCTTCCGGATGGCCCGTTGGAGTGCCTCGCGCGCCTTGGTCTGCTCGCCGCGCTGTTGCAGTGCGAGTGCGGCGTACAGCGGGTACTTGTACCTGGTGGGAAAGCGCTCTTCCCCCTCCGAGGTTGTCCGTAGCACCTCGCTGAGCCTCCCGGCCAGGAGCTGGCTGAGCGCGAGCTCTTCGCGTGTCGGGCTCCAGTCGGGCCGCCAGTTGGACCGCAGCAGCTTCTCGAACAACGGGATCGCCTCGGCGGGACGATCCTCGATCCGGTACGCCTGGGCCGCTCCATAGGTCAGCTCGCCGCTCTCCGGGAAAAGCGCGCGGGCGCGCTCCAACGCTTCGAGGCGACGCTGGCTGTCTTCGGCAAGCATCGCCGAAACTTCCTCAACCACGACCGCCTCGGTCTCGTCCGGATGGGGAACGAGCCTGCGCGCCGCATCCAGCTCGCCGGCCCACTCGTCGAAGTGTCCTGTCGCCTTGGCGTTCATCGCGAGGTACAGATGCGAAGGCCAGAAGCTCGGGTCCGCCTCGAGCGCTCGCCGAAACGCCTGCTTGGCCTCCGACAAACGGGTGCGCGCGGCCAACTGCAACCCATCTCGGAATGCGCGCGCCGCATCGAGCACCTTCGTCCGGCGCGCCAAAAAACCGTGCAGCGGGTCCGAATCCTCCAGCTCCCGGCAAACCTGCTCGAGTTCCAGCGCCGCAGCGAGGGCGGCCCCGGGTTCGGGCAGCTCGTTCGCACCGCCCGCCCTCCCGATCGAGAGCTGCTGGACGCCGAGGACCGAGCCACTTTTGGAGTCGAGAATCGTGAACCTCACGGTCGCCTTGCCGACACCGCCGTCGACGACCCCGCGCACGCGGACATCGCTGCCGCCCGCTTCGACAGCCTGGAGCGTCTTGCGGGCCGCCACTGCCCTGATCAGTTCCGCGTTCAGCGTCGCGAGCAGGCTGCGCGGGGGCGCTGGCGAGCCGGCCAGCACCGGCTCCAGTGCCACCCGCAACTGCGGTCCTGCCGCGGCCCGCGGATGTGACGTCAGGCGCCCCCGCACGGCGAGCCAGACCGCGCCAGCCATCATCACGGCGAGCGCAGCCGCTGCGGCCATGGGCCATCGACGCCGAGGCCGCATGCCTCCGGTCAGCGAGGTCGCCGTCTGGAGCACCGACGCGGCTTCATCAAGCGTCGGCCGGCGCGAGCGGTTGGTCTGGAGGCACGAGGTCACGAGAGCGCGCACGTTCTCCGGCGTGCCCGAGGGGAAGCTCCCGAGGTTGGCCTGGCCGGAGATCACCCTGGACATGATGTCCGGGACCGTCGGTCCGTTGAAGGTCCGCGTGCCCGAGAGCATCTCCGCAAGACAGCACCCGAACGCCCAGATGTCGCAGCGCTCGTCGCATTCCTCACCCCGTACCTGCTCGGGCGCCATATAGGCGGCGGTCCCGACCACGCCGCCGGAATCGGCAAGCTTGGCGGTGAGGTCCACGTCCTCCGGCGGCCTGCGTTCGGGACGGAAGCGCGCCAAGCCGAAATCGAGCACCTTTGCCTCGCCGCCGGCGGTGAGCATGATGTTGCCCGGCTTGAGGTCGCGGTGGACCACGCCGCGGGCGTGGGCCGCCACGAGGCCGCACACCACCTGGCGTGCGATCGCCAACGCGTCATCGAGGGGCACCGGGCCGTCACGCAGGCGCCGCGAGAGCGATTCGCCCTCGACCAGCTCCATGACGAGGAACCGGACCGCCGTTGTCGGGTCATCGCCGACGGCGCCGTCGGGGCCGGCATCCGGCATCGCCTCCCCCAGTTCGTAGATCTGCGCCACGTTTGGGTGGTTGAGGGCCGCCAGCGCCCTCGCCTCCCGCTCGAATCGCGCCACCCGGTCGGGTTCGGCGGCCATGCTCTCGGGGAGGACCTTGAGCGCCACCTCACGCCCGAGCCGGAGGTCGCGGGCGCGCCAGACCTCGCCCATGCCGCCCCTGCCGAGGACGGAGACGAGCTGGAAGCGGGAAAGCGTCATTCCAGGACGTAGCATGACTCATGAATCATAGTGCGGCAGTGACCGAGACAGAAGAGAGAAGGTAAAAGGGAAAAGGGCAAACGTCAAATGAAGACCAGGGTTTGCCTTCGGGTTCCGCGCCTACGTCGTCGTGCGTCCTCCCTTTGACCTTTCACCTCTCACCTTTGACCTATTTCCGTTTCTGCTCTACGTCTCGGGCGCCAGAATCGGTGCCTCCGCGGCGGGCAGCTCAGGCGGTGCCTCCTGGCCGGTTACCGACAGCAGCCGGTCACCGACCTTGCCGGCGAGCTTCTCGGCCTCCTCGTACTTCCCGGAGGCGGACTGAAGGTGGCGGCCGACGAGCCGGAACGCCTCGCCGAACTTGCCGAACTCGGTCTGCAGGCGTCCCAGCTCCGCCAGGATTTCGCGCGCTCGCGCCTCCACCTGCATTCCCTTGAGGCCGGTCACGATCGTCGAGAGATAGGCGTAGAACGAATTGGGGGACACCGGCACGACCCGCCGCGAGGTCGCGTACGCGAGCAGCGAGGCGCCCTCGCCAAGGCTGTCGTCCTTGATGATCACCTCGTAGTAGATGTTCTCGGCCGGAATGAACATGAGCGCGAACTCGAACGTCCCTTCGCCGGGCCGGATGTACTTGTCGGCGATCTCGTCGATCCGTCCCTTGACCGACTTCTCGAACTCCTTGCGGGCCACCTTGCGCGCGACGTCGTCCTCGGCCGCGACCATGCGCTGGAACGACTCGAGCGGGAACTTCGCGTCCACCGGCACCAGGTGCCCGCGCAGCTTGATCACTGCGTCGACCGTTTGCCCGTCGCGGAACCGGTATTGCGTGTCCCAGAAACCCGGCGGCAACACCTGCCGGAAGAACTCCTCGAGCGAAGCCTCACCCATGTTGCCGCGGAGCTTGGGCGCCTTGAGGATCCCCTGCAGCTCCTCGATCTCCCGCCCGAGCGCCTCCATTCGCGTCGCCATCTCGGCGACATGACCGAGCTGTCCCTTGAGCTCGCCGAATACCTTGGTGGCGCCCTCGAACTGTGAGCCGAGGTTCTTCTGCGACTCCGCCAGCTGGGTATTGACCGCCCCGACAAGTCCCTGGAGCTGCTCGGCGAGGCTGCGACGCGCCTGTTCCAGACCGGAGCGCAGCGTCTCGCCTGTGGTCACCTGGCCGCCCTGCACCTGCTGCCCGAACTCGCCCAGGCGCCGGTTGAAGTCGGCCACCACCGAAGTCAGCTGGCCGCCTACCTGCCCGAGAGTGTCCCGCTGCGACTGCGCGAGCGCGAGCGACACCCGGCCCAGCTCCTCGCGAAGCGCCAGCTCCTGGCGCCCGGAGCGCACGAGCTGCACGAAGGCGAGGATCACCAGCACACCTGCCAACGCCCCCACCACGACAAGCCCGGTCGTCATCGCCAATCCCCCGTCGCGGCTCCCCGCGGGGCGCCGTCCCGCAACTCGCGCACCCGCGCTTGAGCCGCTGCCGCCAGGGTACGCCTGTCATGGTGCGGTGGGGCGATCGGGTCGCCGAAACGCACCTCGGCGAGCACGCGCCGGTGTGACGCGAGGCGCAAAGCGTGGGTGATGAAGTTCTCGCCGTGGAACCAGCCGATCACGTCGAGGTTGGCTTCCGTCACCGGTTCACCGTCGATCTCGAGATATCGCACCGCCGCGGGCACCACCGGCGCGGCGGCGTCCACCGCGGCCTGAAACAGCCCACTCCGGAAAGGCAGCAGCGAGCCAGCGCCGGCGGAGGTCCCCTCCGGGAAACCGAGCACGGTGGCGCCGGAGGCGAGCGCAGCCGTTACCTGCGCGATGCCGCGCGCCCCCGCACGGGCACGTTGCCTGTCGATGAAGATCGTAGCGCCCGCAGCCGCCAGCCCCCCGAACACCGGCCAGCGCCGCATGTCGTGGCGTGCCGCGAAGACGACAGGGAACAGCCCGCCGATCGTGAGCACGTCGGCGTACCCGTAGTGGTTCGCCACGACCAGCGACCCCGGCGGCGGCAGCGCGCCAACCGTTCGGACCCGGATCCCTAGGCACCGCTGGCCAACCCGCCCCCAGCGGGCGTTGTGCGGAGAGTTGCGCTTCCAGCGCCGTGGGAACCGACAGAAGACCGCGCCGATCGCGCGCGCCACCACGAGCCACGACCCGACGACGAACGCGCCCATCCGGGCGATCGCCCGCATTCGGCCAGTCACGGTCATGGCAGTCTTGTACCACGAAAGACCGTGGTCCATGGTCCGTTGCTCGTGGTTCGCCGACCGAACGAAAAGCGACCGATTCATCTCTGGGGTCCTACCAGGGGTTCCCTCGGCGCACCATGACCCACCACCCACGAACCACGGGCGGGAGGGGTGGTGGCGGATACCGCTTCGTGATAACTTTCACCTGTCCGCCGGTATGCCGGCGCCGGAGGTTGGCTGATGTCTGACGTCCGCCCGTTCCGGGCCTTGCGGCCGCGTCCCGATCTCGCAGCGCGAGTCGCCGCGCCCCCATACGACGTGATCAACTCCGAGGAAGCCCGCGCGATGGCCAAGGGGAACGAGATTTCGTTCCTCCATATCAACAAGCCCGAGATCGACCTCTCCCCCGATGTCAACCTCTACGACGACAGGGTTTACGCGACAGGCGTGAAGAACCTCCGTTCCTTCATGGCCAAGGGCGTGCTCGTGCGCGAGGCCGAGCCGCGGTTCTACGTCTACCAGCAGCGAATGGGCGACCACGTCCAGGCGGGGGTTGTCGGCGCGGCGAGCTGCCAGGAGTATGCCGACGGGCTGATCAAGCGGCACGAGTTCACCCGCAAGGACAAGGAGGACGACCGCACGCGGCACACGCACGAACTCAACGCGAACGCCGGTCCGGTGTTCCTCACTTACCGCCAGCGCGCCGAGATCGACCGGATCGTGGCCGGCGTCCGGAAGGGGCAGCCGCTGTACGACTTCGTCGCGCCCGACGGGATCGGGCACACGGTTTGGACCGTTCCTCTCGAGCAGACGTCGGCGCTCCAGAAGGCGCTTAGTGCGGTCCCGGCGCTCTACGTCGCCGACGGGCACCACCGAGCCGCATCGGCGGCCCGAGTCGGTCTCGAGCGGAAGGCGTCGAACCGGCACCACCGGGGCGACGAGCCTTACAACTACTTCCTTGCAGTGCTCTTCCCGCACGATCAGCTGTGCATCATGGACTACAACCGCGTCGTAAAGGACCTTAACGGCATCAAGGAGGATCAGTTCCTCGCGAAGGTCGGGGAGAAGTTCGCCGTGACGACGACGACCGAGCCGCACCCCGCGGCGCCGCACCGTTTTGGGATGTACCTCGGTAGGACGTGGTATCGCCTCGAGGCCAAAGCGGGCTCATTCCCATCCGAAGATCCCGTGCGCTCTCTCGATGCGGCAATCCTGCAGGAGAACCTGCTTTCCCCCGTCCTCGGCATCGCCGACCCGCGCACGGACAAACGCATCGACTTCGTCGGAGGGATCCGGGGGCTGGGCGAGCTCGAGAAGCGGGTCAGGGAGGGGTGGGCGGCGGCCTTCGCGCTCTTCCCCACGTCGCTCGACCAGCTCATGTCGGTGGCGGATGCCGGGCTTGTGATGCCGCCCAAGTCAACGTGGTTCGAGCCGAAGCTGCGCTCGGGCCTGCTCGTCCGCACTTTGGACACGTGGTAGGCGGGGCCGCTGGCCCCAGGAAAAGGGAGGTCGCAATGCTGATCCTGATCTGTGACGCCTTCGACAAGTCGCTCCCGGAGAGGCTCAAGAAGTTCGCGGAGGTCACCGAAGACATCGCCCGGCTCCCGGAGGCCGAGGTTGCGCTCGTGCGCTCCAAAACGAAGTGCACCGCGGAGTGGATCGCCGGCGCTCCCAGGCTCAAACTCATCATCCGCGGCGGCGTGGGCCTCGACAACGTGGACGCCAAGGCCGCCAAGGAGCGCGGCATCGAGGTGCGTAACACGCCTGCGGCGTCCTCGGTCGCGGTCGCCGAGCTCGCGTTCGGCCTCATGCTCGCCGTGCCCAACAAGCTCATCGAGGCGCACAACGCCATGAAGCTCGACGGGAAGTTCCTCAAGAAGGAGCTCAAGCGCACGGAGCTCTTCCAGAAGACACTGGGCCTGGTCGGGATCGGTCGGATCGCTGGCGAGGTGGCCAAGCGGGCCGCCGCGTTCGGCATGCGGGTGCTCGCGTACGACCCGTACGTCAAACACTCCGACGTCGCGATCCTGGTGCCGACCCTCAAGGAGCTTTTCTCCAAGGCCGATTACATCTCCCTGCACGTCCCGCTCAGCGAGGACACCAAGGGGATGATCAACAAGGCCGCGATCGCCGAGATGAAGGACGGCGTCGTGATCGTCAACACGGGGCGCGGCAAGTGCATCGTCGAGGAGGACCTCGCCGAGGCGCTCAAGTCGGGCAAGGTGGCAGCGTACGCGACCGACGTGTGGTTCTCGGACCCGCCGGACCCGTCCTCCCCTCTTCTCGCCGCACCCAACGTGATCATGACACCGCACATCGGGGCCAGCTCCAAGGAGAACCTCCTTCGGATCGGCAGCGAGGTGGTGGAGCTGCTCGAGAAGTGGGGTAAGTGACCGTGGTTCCTGGTCCGTGGTCCGTGGTCCGTTGCGACCCCCGACGCGAGCCGGACGGTCCGGCGCGTTGGCCCTCAGTCCCTTCGATTCCCCCGGAATGCCAGAATTGGCCGTTGGGAGCTTTCAACTCTCAACTCTTAACTCTTCACTCTGCACTGTTGACCTCACCAAGGAGGCTTCGATGAGCCACAGAGTCATCAATTTCTACGCCGGTCCCGCCGCGTTGCCGTTGCCGGCCCTGGAACGGGCCCAGGCGGAGCTGCTCGACTTCGAGAAGACCGGCATGTCGGTCATGGAGATCTCCCACCGCGCCAAGGAGTACGACGCGGTGCACACGGAGGCGATCGCGCTTGTCAAGGAGCTCCTGGCCGTCCCGGACAACTTCAAGATCCTGCTGCTGCAGGGCGGCGGCAACCTGCAGTTCGCGATGCTGCCGATGAACATACTGCACTCGGGGAAGAAGGCGGACTACATCATCACGGGCCAGTGGGCCAAGAAGGCGTACAAGGAAGCAAGGATCGTAGCCGGCGACAACGCGCGGGTCATCGCGACCACGGAGAGCGAGAAGTTCTGCCGGCTGCCGCGCCCCGACGAGATCAAGGTCAACGCCGACGCAGCGTACGTGCACTTCTGCTCCAACAACACCATCTTCGGCACGCAGTGGAAGACGTTCCCCCAGACGGGTGGCATCCCGCTCGCGTGCGACATGTCCTCCGACTTCATGTGGCGCCCGTTCGACGTCAAGCCGTTCGGCTTGATCTACGCCGGCGCCCAGAAGAACCTGGGGCCGTCGGGCCTGGTGGTCGCCATCATCCGCGACGACTTCCTGGCGGCCTGCTCCGACAAGCTTCCCAGCATGCTCCAGTACAAGATCCACGCCGAGAAGAACTCGCTCTACAACACCCCTCCGTGCTTCTCGATCTACATCCTGCGCAACGTGCTGGCGTACAACAAGTCGATCGGCGGGCTCGCGGCGATCCAGAAGAACAACCTGACCAAGGGCGAGCTGCTCTACGGCTGCATCGACAGGTACCCCCAGTTCTACAAGGGCCACGTCACGGTCAAGGAAGACCGCTCGCTGATGAACGTCGACTTCTTCCTGCCAAACGACGAGGTGACGGACGCCTTCGTCAAGGAAGGCAAGGCGAACGGGATGGTCGGGCTCAAGGGGTACCGGGACCTGGGCGGCATCCGCGTCTCGATGTACAACGCGGTGACCGTGGACAACATCAAGACCCTGGTCGCGTTCATGGAGGCGTTCGCGAAGAAGCACGCGTAGAGACCGTGGACCGTGGTCAGTGGACCGTGGTCCGGTGAGACAACAACAGAGACTTGATTGGGCGGGGCGGGTGCCCCGCCCTCGCGTTTGAGGGGAAGCGTGATCAGGGGCTCGTGTTCAGTGGTCCGCAAAGAACAGAACCAACGGACCGACAGCGCGCTCCAATGCCAGACAACGTCCAAGTCTGGATCGGCCGCAACCCAGTGAAGTCAGGCGTTTGTGCGGACCACGGTCCACAGGCCATGGACCACGGACCCCTGTCGTCCCGACTGGATCTCGGCGCTAGAGGGAACGCTTCCGGCCGCGAGTACCCCGGCGGCTCCCCTTGGGCCTGGAGAAACGTCCTTCGACCGCGAAGAAGCTCGGCCCCCCGATGGCCTCCGGGGGCCCCCCGAACGGCCGCGGGCCGCCCGGACGGCGCTGGGGCCGATCCTCGGCGACGTTGACTTTCAAGGCCCGGCCGCCGACCTCGCGGCCGTTGAGCTGGCGGACGGCTTCCTCTGCCTCGGCCTGGCTCGCGAACTCCACGAACGCGAACCCGCGAGGCTTCCCGGTCCCGCGGTCGGCCGGCATGTAGACGTCCACGACGGTTCCTGCAGCAGTGGCGAGTGTGGTGAGCTCCTCCTTCGTCGTGCGGAAGCTCAGGTTGCCTACGAAGACCTTGGCTGGAATGGTCAGTCTCCCTTTCTGATCCGGAAGCACTTTGTGCGGCCGTGCCGTTCGGTCAAGCCGAGATTGTACAGCTATCCGGGCAAAAGGCTCACCAAGGAGCCCGTCCGCCTGCGTCAGTTGGGCCGCGTGGGCGACCGTCGTCCGCCCCCTGAAATGCCCGACAGGCCTGCCGCGTTCGTCGTGAACGGATGAAAAAGCAGTACCTTACAGCAGTAGGAGGACGTTGGATAAGGCAATGGCGCATCGGGTCGTGATCGTCGGCGGCGGCTTTGGCGGCCTCGCCGCTGCCCGTGCCCTCCGCCGTGCGCGGGTCGAGGTGACGCTGGTGGACCGCCGCAACTTCCACCTCTTCCAGCCGCTGCTCTACCAGGTGGCGACGGGATCGCTCTCCCCCGCCAACATCGCGGCCCCCCTGCGCGCGCTCTTGCGGAAGCAGAGGAACGCCCGTGTGCTGCTCGGCGACGTCCGCGAAATCGACGCCAACCGCCGGCGCGTCTTGCTCGCCAATGGTGAGCTGCCCTACGACACCCTAGTCGTCGCCGCCGGCGTTTCCCACCACTACTTCGGCCACGACGAATGGGCAGCGTTTGCGCCCGGCCTCAAGACGATCGAGGACGCGACGGAGATCCGGTCTCGCATCTTGCTCGCCTTCGAACGCGCCGAACGTTCGGGCGATGATGCCCAACGCCGCGCGCTTCTTACATTCGTGGTGGTCGGTGGCGGGCCAACCGGAGTCGAACTCGCGGGGGCGCTGGCTGAGATCGCCCGTGTCACCCTCCGGGACGATTTCCGCGCCGCGGACCCCACCGACGCTCGCATCGTGATGCTCGAGGCCGCCCAGCGCGTGCTCCCGTCGTACCCGCCGGATCTGTCGCGAGCCGCGGAGGCCTCGCTTCGGCGGCTCGGCGTAGAGGTCCGCACGGGTGCCCTCGTGACCGCTCTTACCCCCGGGGCGGTCGAGTTCCGGGAGGGCGTCGGCGCCCAGAGCCTCGCAGCGGAGACCGTACTGTGGGCAGCCGGTGTCAAGGCCTCGCCACTCGCACAGGAGCTGGCCGGTGCCACGGGGGCGCCGCTCGACCGCGCGGGCCGCGTCCGAGTGCGGCCTGATCTGACCGTGCCCGGCCACCCGGAGATCGTCGTGATCGGCGATCTCGCCTGCGTCGAGCAGAGCGGTGCGCCCCTTCCCGGCGTGGCGCCGGTGGCGATGCAGCAGGGCGCGTTCGCGGCACGCCTCGTCCGTGCGCGTCTCCGCGGCCGCACGCCCGGGCCGTTTATCTACCGGGACCGGGGAAACCTCGCGACGATCGGCCGCAACGCGGCGGTCGCCGACGTGTTCGGTCTGCGCTTCACGGGCTACCTGGCCTGGCTGGTGTGGCTGTTCGTCCACCTCATGAACATCGTCGAGTTCCGCAACAGGCTGCTGGTGCTCGTGCAGTGGGCGTGGAACTACTGGACCTTCGACCGCTCGGCCCGCCTTATCACCGGCGAGACCGCGGCCTCGGCCGTCATCGATGGTGACCGGACGGGCCGACCTTGATCGCGACCTCGCGCCCGAGGCGCGTGTCCCGAGCTCGGTACATCTCCCCGGTCCCACCCGGACCGGTTGGGGCGACGATCTCGTACGGGCCGAGGCGGGTGCCGATCATTGCTTGATTTCGTACTTGGCGAGTAGGGCCTGGAATCGTGGGTCCGACCGGAGCGGGTCCCAAACGGGATCAAGCCGGACCCCCTCGGTCGTGAACCAGCCGCTTCGTGCCAGCAGGTCGTCCAGCGCGGCGATGGCCTCGCTCCGTTGTCCGACCATGGTGTAGACCACGGCTAGGTCCTCGAGGCGGTAGAGGGCGCGGAACCCATCCTTCGACGCCGGCATGAGGTTGAAACCGAGCCGTGCCTCTCGCACTGCTTCTTCGCGGCGACCGAGCCCCGCGTACGTGATCCCGAGCGAGCTGTGGAGTCGGTGGTCGTCGGGGTCCTGCTTGACCCTTTGCTCGAGCTCTAGGCGAGCGGCCTCAAATGAGCCACGGGCGAGATCGTCCTGCCCTGCAAGTTC
The DNA here is from genome assembly GCA_020073245.1 of Terriglobia bacterium. Lineage (GTDB taxonomy): Bacteria > Acidobacteriota > Thermoanaerobaculia > Thermoanaerobaculales > Thermoanaerobaculaceae > RBG-13-68-16. The sequence goes on from JAIQFQ010000007.1 coordinate 68,363, forward strand.
TTGCACCTGTCCACGAGATAACGCGACTGGTAGATACATCAGTTCGTTGTCGATACCGCCGTGCATGCCTCCCGTGAGTTGACGCAGCGCCCCCTGGTAGTCGCGGCGGTCCACGGCAACTCGCAGCTCCTCTTCCGCGAGGTACCCACCGTCATCCGTGAGCCCGGCAACCTGCCTGGCTTCGTCCAGGACCTTCCTGGCCTTTGGCAGATCCCCGCGCGCCTGGAGGCATAGCCACGCACTCCAAGCCCATGGGTCAGACCAATGTGGGTTCAATGCGATGGCCGTTCGATAGGCACGTTCGGCATCCGCGTAGCGTCGGGCCAGATGATCGGTTTCGGCCAGGTTAGCCTGGTAGAAAGAGCTCTTCGGGTCCAGCTCGAGCGCTTTGCCCATCGCGTCCGCCGCCTCCGACCAGCGTCCTTGACGGCGCAGGACAGCGCCGATTCCAAAGAGGGCTTGGCCGTTGTTGGGCTGGATCCTTCCTGCTGCGGTGAATTCCTCCAAAGCTCGTGGGTAGTCGAGCAGGCCGTGATAGAAGTACCAGCCGAGTGCCACGTGCGGTTCTGCGAGGTCTGGCCGAAGCTCGACCGCCCGTTCGCCTGCTTCCTTCGCTCTCGTCAAACGTGCCTGGCTCCGGTCGTAGTAATCCCAGTACATCATGAGGTGTTTCCGTGCTAGCCCTGCAAGCGCCTGAGCGAAGCGAGGGTCGCGATCCACTGCCGCCTGGTACATCCGCAAGGCGCCCTCAACATTGCTTCTGGCCTCGCCGCTGTTTTCGAGCTCCCTGCCCCGGAGGTACAGGTCGTAGGCCTCGAGGTCGTTCGTCGAGAGCTCCTTCAGTGCGGTCCGCTCGTGCAGCAGGAGTGCGACGCCCATCGCCTTGACCGCGCTCTCCGCGACCTCCGACTGAATCGCGAACACATCCGCCAGAACGCGGTCGTAACGATCGGCCCAGACGTGGGTGTCGTCCGCAACCCGGATCAGCTGCGGCGTGATGCGCACCCTACTTTCATGCCCTTGCTCGTGCTCCCAGCGCACGCTCCCCTCCAGCACGTAGTCGACGCCGAGTTCGCTCCCGATCTGTCTGACTGTCTTCCCCGTTTGTTTGTACGCGAGTGCTGACGTGCGCGAGATCACACCGAGTCCGTGGACGTTTGCGAGCCGGCTCGTGATCTCCTCGGCCATGCCGGACGCAAAGTAGGCGTCCTCCGCCAGGCCGAGGTTTTCGAACGGGAGGACGACGATCTTCGGCGGCGCGGCCGCTCCGGCGGTTGGAGCTGCCGGCCTCAGCCTCAAGACGAACATACCGACAATGGCCAGCAGCGCGGCACCGGCCAAAGTGACGCCGACAACACTTCGCCTTCGAGAGGGGACCCTCGCCAGCGTGGCGCGGGGGTTCTCCGAACCCCGCCAGACCGCCCGCAGGGCCAGCGCCAGGTCGTGCGCCGATGAGAACCTCTCCTCCGCCCGCTTCTCGAGGCACCGGTCCACGATCTCCTGCAACGCCGGCGAAACCGCCTTCCCCGCGAGCGACAACGGCGCCGGTTCCTCGTGCAGGATCGCGCTCACCGTGTCGGCTGTCGTATCCCTCTTGAAAGGCGGCCTGCCCGAGAGCATCTCGTACAGCACGCAGCCGAACGAAAAGATGTCGCTCTGCTGATCCACTGCCTTCCCACGCACCTGCTCCGGCGACATATATCCAATGGTTCCGAGTGTGGTGCCCGCTTCCGTTGCCTCGACCACCGTACTCGCCTGCGCAGCATCTGCGATGTTCTGTGGCGTTGCGAGTTTCGCGAGGCCGAAGTCCAGGATCTTGGCGTGCCCGTCGTTCGTGACAAACACGTTGCCCGGCTTGAGATCGCGATGGACGATCCTCTTTTCATGGGCCGCCGCGAGACCCTGCGCGATCTGGACCGCGAAATCCACGGCATTGCTTTCAGACAACACACCACGGTTGAGTCGTTCCCGCAGGCTCTCTCCCTCAAGAAGCTCGGTGACGATGTACGGGGCGCCCTCGCGAGTGCCGACATCGTGGATCGCGAGGATGTTCGGGTGATCGAGCGCCGCAACGGCGCGAGCCTCCTGTTCGAAGCGCCGCTGGCGCTCCGGATCCGCGACAAACTCCTCCGGAAGCAGCTTGATCGCCACGTCGCGGTCGAGGCGAGTGTCGTGGGCGCGATAGACCTCGCCCATCCCTCCTGTGCCAATCAGGCCGACAACCTCGTACGGTCCCAGGCGAGCGCCAGGTTCCAATGTCGCGGTCCTTCTGGGTCGAATTGTAGTCCCCTTCGCGCTCAGAAGACGGTTAGGTGAACCCCAAAAGAGCAAGGCGCGCGTGGCCGCGGGAGCAGGCGCACAGCTGGGGATCATGTGGCGCTTCGTTCGCAGCTCACCCGTTATCGAGGACGGGAACCGCTGGGCGAGGTGGACACCGAATGAGAACGACCATTGCCGTTGGCCGTGACAGCTCGACAAGGTCCTCCCACAGGAGACGCGACTGACCCTCGGCGTCTTCCTTCAATGGGCCGAAACGACGGATAGGGAAAGGATGCTTCAATCTGGCAGCGAGACCGGCTCCCACCTCCGTGCGTACGCACTCGCGAGTTGGGCCGAAGCATCTGAAACGGCGACGACGTCTGACCACCTCAGATGACCCGCTTCGCAGCGCCCGAACTGCGTGAAGAGCTCGGGGTGTTTCCTGATCAGCTCAGTCGCCCCATCATCCAGAGGCAGGTCATCTCCTGCCAGGCCGGAGCTCTCCCGACGAAAACGCATTCGGTAACTTGGGTCCTCGACAAACCGGGTCCCCGGCAACGGACATAGAATCCAAATTCCGCTCCGAAAAACGCCGTACCGGAGAAGCTGACAGTGGAGATCGTACGTTCGATCCAGGTCGTCCTTTGTCTCCCAGGGAAAGCCGACGATGAGCGACGTTTCCACCAGGAACCCCATCGTGACAGCCCTGCGGATCACCTCCAGCTCCCCTTCCAGGGAGACGCATTTTCCGATCCGGTCCAGGGTCCGCTGGGATGCGCTCTCGACCCCAACCAGGAACCCTCGGCAGCCCCCTTCCCAGAGCAAATCGAGGTCCGCCGGTCTGATTCGCTCCATGCGCAAGTTGCATACCCATCGGAGGTCGCCTGCGCCTCGGGCCATGCTGGCGCAGAACTCGAGGAGACGCTGCCGCGGGGCACCAAAGTTGTCGCCTATGAAGCGGAAGCAACGGTCGCCGGTGGCATCGTGAATGTGCCGCATCTCGGTGATGAGGCGCCCATCGGACTTCCGTCGGACTCGTCCACCCCAGAACCGACTGGTCGAGCAGAATGCACATCGGCCCGTGCACCCGCGCGCCGCCTCGAGCGGAACGGTCTTCGGGAACTCGTATGGCTTCGCAGTGCACCATGCCGCGAGGAAACTCCTGGCTGTGTCGATGAACGGCAACTGATCGACGTCGCTCAACGGCGGGCGGGGCGAGTAGCCGCCTTCTCTGGTATGCACCCCGGCGATACCGGTCAAGTCTGCGACTCCCTGACACCGCCTCGAAAGGACTTCGGCGAACGTCAACTCGCCTTCTCCGACGAAGACCGCATCCACCTCGCCAAAGGCCTGCAGGATCTCTGCTGCCAAGACGGATGCATGTGGCCCCCCCATCCAAACTGAGACATCGGGAGCCCTCTCTTTGATGCGGCCTGCGATCATGAGCGAGTGGTGGAAGGCGCTGCAAACGCTCGAAAGACCGACGACATCGTACTGCGATAGATTGATGCCGGTGAGGATCGCCTCGGCCAGTTCCCCGGAACCGGAAAAGGACCTCCCTTTCGTTCCAGTTGACAGGTCGAGCACGTCAACCGTGTCTCCGAACTGGCTCGCCACAGCTTGCAGGGAGAAGAGGCCAAGATGCAGACTGGGCGTGAGTTGTTGCCCGACGACGTTTGGCGGAGGGATCAGCAGGATTCGCTTCATGCTCGGGCGCTCCCGAGATCAAGGAAATGCAGCGACAACATGCCGGCCTGGTGACAGCGCCCGCCCGCACCCACGGCTGCGACGAGCCGCGCACAGGTTACAGGCAGCTCCTGTGATGTAGCCGTTGCCGCTAGCCCTCGTGGCCCGGCCAAGAAATCGGGCTGTCTAACCTATTGGACGATGCCCGCTGGCGATTTCCGCAGCGATCTCGGAGAAGAGTGAAGACTTCTCAGCTCGAGTCAGTTTCACGTTGGCCTTCTCGTAGAGCCTCGCAAAGACCACATGCAGATCAAGCAAGAGCTTCTCATCGTCCAAGAGCGTGGCGAGGGCCTTCTTGACGTTCTCTGTGACCTTTGGTTCCGTTCTTTTCGGGGGCATACCGTCCTCCGCTCAACCCGAATGCTCCTGCTGCCCAACCATCCCCATGAAAGAGCGGTGAGGGACCGCAGGAGATTCTCCTGAGTACTTGCCGCGTCTCTCCATCTCACCAGACCGGCTACGTCCGCACCCAAGGTTTGCTCCAGCGAGATCTCGCGTCACACAGACGAAACCGTCGACCTACCCCAGACCGGTCATTCCCTGGGAAAAGTGACGCCTGACAGCGACCGCCGGGTCCGATCCTCCTCACGGGCATACGGGCCCGGGCCGTCCTCGCGGGGGCGACCGCGTTGGGGAGTTCACCATTCGCGTGCTTGCACAACCGTCCGATACCCTCGATGTCAGCTTAACGTGTTGCCCCGCGCCAGTGGAGGCAGTCGGTGCTGCGGCTTGGTAGACCGAACAATAGGTCGGGCCCATTGCGTCCCGACCCGGCAGCGATGCGTCGTTCCCCGTATTCCCTAAACAGCTGCAGAAAATGGGCGCCCTGCCCAAACCATCAGTATCTTGCTGACCCACTGTGTCCTGGTTTCTGTCTTGATCTCAATATGGTGCCCACAAGAGCAATCCGCAACCGCAAGGACGGGAGAAATCCTGCGCCGGCCAACCGGGGTAAGGCAAAATGACGCGCGGGCCACGCAGCTGTTCGGCCCCCCTGGTCGGCCGCTCGGGTTCCTGGCCGGGCGGCGGGTCAACCGTAATGGCGGGCGCCGCCGCTCGTGACGGTCACGCCGTTCCTCGTCAGGAACGAGGCGTTCTCCGGTTCCTTGATCCCCGGGCGCGGTTCTCCGGGGCATCGACGAGGTCGGCGGAGGGCCCGGTCACAACGGCCGGTTAATCTTTCTGGGGGAGCCGGTGCGGCGCCCGGCCGCTTCGCTGCGGCGGCGGACGGAGCTGCGGCGCTCGAGGGCCCGCTTGCGAAGCAGGCCCTTGTCCGCGCGGCGGATGGTGTCCTCGAGGCTCTCCCTGCCCTCGCGGACGGCCCAGCCGTACGACAACCCGACGGGCACCTTTTCGCGGCCGATCGTGTGGAGCCGTTTCGCGACGGTCTCGGCCGAGCGGGAGGCGCTGCCGGTGAGGAGGATGAGAAACTCGTCGCCGCCGATCCGGACGACCGCGTCGTCGGGCCTCGCCTCGCCGGTGAGGAAACGGGCGACGCGCACAAGCACGCGGTCGCCGGTGTCGTGGCCGTGAAGGTCGTTGTAGTCCTTGAAGTGGTCGATGTCCGCGATCACCACGCCCCACGTCCGGCGGCCCCGGCTGAGCTCCTCTTCGCGGTCCATGAGGAACCGCCTGTTGTAGCAGCCGGTGAGCGGATCTCGCAGGGCGGCCTGGAACAGCTGCCGCTCGAGCTCCTTGCGGTCGGTGATGTCGATCAGGATGCCGTGGAACAGGGTTTCGCCCGTTTCGGGGTCGGCGACCTGGTAGGCGGTGTCGAGAACCGTCCGCACCTCGCCGTCCGGACGACGGATCTCGAGCTCGAACTCGCGGACCGAGCCGTCCGTGGCGAGAACCGCCAGCTCGTCAAGTCGGCGCTGCGGCTCCACCAGCAGCTCCTCGGCCTTGCACTCACCCAGCTCGGCGAGCGAGGAAACGCCGAACATCCTCAGGAACGCGGGGTTGGCGTCGAGAATGCGGCCGTCCGTGGTAGTGACGTAGATTCCTTCCTGGACGTTGCGGACGAACTCGGCCAATGCCCACGGGTCCTCGAGAAGGCGCGGACCGGTGGCGGAGGCGACGGTACGCCGCTCGGACGACTTCCTCCGGCGACTGCCCGTCTTGCTGCCGGCACCCCTCACGGTTCCGGTCTCCTTGCGATCAAGGATACGGCGACCGACGAGGACCCGCAACGTCGTCGTGGTCCAGCTTCCCAGCCCGGGAAGGACGTCCGCTCCGGTCCGCGGACCACGCGGTACACTCAGGGCCGATGGAGCTTCGGGCACCGGACTCCCGTCTGGTCGCTGTCGGCCGGCGGCCGCCGGTCTCGCGTGCCGCTGTCTTGGCGAGCCTTTTTGTCCGCGAGGCGGTGCGGGCGCTCGTCCGCCACAAGATGCGAAGTGCGCTCACAACGCTCGGGGTAATGATCGGCATTGCGGCGGTGGTCCTCGTCGTCGCGATCGGCAAGGCCGGCTCGGAGCGGGCCCAGGAGGCGCTTGCGAGCCTCGGTGACAACCTGGTGTGGGTCGAGGCCGGCGCCCGCAACGTCAACGGCGTCCGCACCGGCAGCCTGGGCGCGAACACCCTCACGGTCGACGACGCCGATGCAATCCGGCGCGAGGTGCCGCTGATCACGCGGGTCTCGCCGCAGGTGGACGGCCATATCCAGGTCGTGTTCGGCAACCGAAACTGGGCGACGCACTACCGTGCCGAGTCGCCCGAGTACCTTGCGATCCGGCGCTGGGGCGTCGCGCTCGGGCACGCGTTCTCCCAGGACGACGTCGAGCGCTCGGCCACCAAGGCGCTACTCGGCGAGACCGTCCGCCGAGAGCTGTTCGGCAACGTCAACCCGGTCGGCGAGGTCGTTCGTCTGCAGAACCAGCTCTTCGAGGTGGTTGGCGTGCTGGCGGCCAAGGGGCAGTCCGGCGACGGGCGCGACCAGGACGACTGGGTGTTTCTTCCCTACACAACCGCGCAGAAACGGTTCCGTGCGCGGACCGAGACGTGGCTCGACGACATCCTGTGCTCGGCGGTCTCGCCGCAAGCGGTGGAGCCCGCGATCAATCAGATCGAGGCGCTGCTGCGGCAACGGCACCACATCGAGCCGGGGGGGGACGACGACTTCAACATCCGCCGACCGGACGAGGTGCTCAAGGCGCAGGTTGCGGCAAGCGACACGCTCGCACACCTCCTGCTGTCCGTGGCAGGCGTTTCGCTGCTCGTCGGCGGCATCGGGATCATGAACGTCATGCTGGCGTCGGTGGCGCAGCGGACCCAAGAGATCGGGCTGCGCATGGCGGTCGGGGCGCGGGAGTCGGCAATCCGCGTCCAGTTCCTCGGCGAGGCGGTCGTTCTCTCTCTCGTCGGTGGCGTCTTCGGCGTCGGTCTGAGCATTGCCGGCTCGGCCGGCTTCGAACGCACGCTCGGCTGGCCGATCACGATCCCGCCGTCCGCGCTCGTGGTGGCTGTCGCTTCTGCCGTGGCGGTCGGCGTCGGGTTCGGTTCCTACCCTGCGTGGCGCGCCTCGCGCCTCGACCCCATCGAGGCGCTCCACCACGAGTAGCGCATGCGCCGAGGCTCGCAGCCTGTCCGCTATCTCAGCGGCTTGATTCTGGCGTCGCCGCTACCGGTGTCGATGGAGATCCTTGCCCGACCGTCGCCGCGCCGATAGCCGACGGTCTTGTGGTCGCTCCTGACCGCCTGGGCGTCCGCAAACGCGCAGGTGAGCTCGCCGCTGCCCTGGTCGGCTGCGACATCGAACGACGCCTCGGCCGGCAGCAAAAGCGTCACGTCGCCGCTGCCGGTATCGGCCTTGACTCGGCGCAGGCGGGTGCCCACGAGTTCCGCCTCGATTCCGCCCGAGCCGGTGTCCCCGCTGAACTCCTCCACGTCGGCGCGCTCGGCCCGCACGTGGCCCGAGCCGGTGTCGGCGCGCAGCCGCTCGGCCCTGACGTCCCTCACCCTCACGGCGCCGGAGCCAGTGTCGCAGTACAGCTCCTTGCCTTCGAACCCGTTGACGATGCAGGCGCCGCTGCCCGTGTCGCATACGAGCGAGCCCGTAATGCTCTCGGCAAGCACGTCGCTCGAGCCGGTGTCCGCCTTGATGTCGCCCCTGAGGCTGCGGGCAGTGATCGCGCCGTGCGTCGTGTCGAGCATGATGCGGCCTTCGAGCCCCTCGGCCCGCAAGGCACCGACGAAGTTGCGGAACGTCGCCTCGACCGCGCGCCTCGGGACGGTCACCTCGATGTCGGCGTACAGCAGCGTACCGTTGCTCGACCCTACGCGCACCCGGTGCCCGTCGTACCTGATCTCGGAATTTGAGAAGAGAAGACCGAGGAACCAGTGCGACTCATGGTGCCCGTGCCGGCCCGTGTCGGCGCCGTCGTCGAAGGCCTCCGGGTAGCGGATGCGCCGCTCGCGGTCGAGCGGGTAGATCACCCGCAGCGTCGGCAGGCCGTCCTGGTTGCGCACCTGCTCGAATCGCATCGCGTTGGCCAGGGCCTCGCTCTCCGAGTGGACCGTCGCGACAGCGATGACCGTGTCGCCGTCACCCGCGACCACTGTCATCCTTCCGGCGAGGTTCTCCACCGCGAACGGCGCCTTGACGTCGCCCGAGAGCGTGGCGCGTAGCGTCCGGGTCGCCTCTCCGAGCGCCAACGTGCTGATGGTCAACGAGAACACAGCAATCAACAGAGCCGGGCGTCGCATCGGGCGTCCTCCTTTGTCGTCCACATTCCATCAAACGAAGGAAGTCGAGGAAAGGTTCACGCGCGGGAGCGCGTGAACGCGTCACGTCGATCCGACCAGCGGTTTCGCGCATGTCAGTCGGCTGACCAGACCCGGCTCACCGGCGAAAACGGAACCCTGAAGACGGAGGCGGTTCACGTCTACGGCTTGATCTCGTATTTGGTGAGCAGCGCCTGGAATCGCGGGTCCGACCGCAGGGGGTCCCACCTGGGGTCCAGCCGGAGCAGATGGACCGTGAACTCGCCGCTCCCCGCGAGGAGCCGCTCAAGCGTTGCAAGTGCCTCGCTCGAACGTCCAGCCATCGCGTAGACCACAGCCAGGTCCTCGACGCGGTGCAGCGCTCGCCAGGCGTCCTTCGACGTCGGCATGAAGTCACAGGCCCGCTGAGCCTCTCGAACGGCCTCCTCGCGCCGGCCGAGGCCCGCGTAGGCGATCCCAAGCGCGCTGTGGAACCGGGCGTCGCTCGGGTCGTGCGCGATCTTCTGTTCGAGCTCGCGTTGCGCCTCTGCGAAGGAGCCGCGCGACGCTTCCTGTCCTGCGAACTCCTGGACCTGGCCGCGGAGCAACGAGACCGGACGATAGCCGAGGTTCGTGTCGGATGCTCTGCCCTTCCTCTCGTCGAGGAGTCTGAACACCGCCGCGTAGTCGCGGCAGGCCGTGGCGATTCGTATCGCCCAGTACCCGCAGATCTCCATGAAGCGGTCCGGATCCCCGGCGACCACGCGCGCCTCGTCCACGGTCGCCTGAGCTCTCGCCACGTCGCCGTGCCACTGGACCTGGAGCCACGCCCTGCGCCCGTAGGCACCGCTCCCGAGCGGGCTCAGGGCCATCGCCAGCCCGAACGAACGGTCGGCGTCGGCGTAGCGACGGGCGAGCTCGCAGATCTCGCCATGGTTGTAGAGCAACCCGGCGTTCTTGGGATCCGACCCGAGCGCGTGGCCCATCGCCTCCGCGGCATCCCTCCAGCGGCCCTGACGGCGCAGCACGTAGCCGGTTGCCGCACGCGCATCGCTGCTGCTGGGCTGGATCGTGAGGGCCGTCGAGAACTCGCTCAGCGCCCTCGGAAAGTCGACCAGGCCCTGGTAGAAGTAGTAGCCGAGCGCGATGTGCGTCTCCGCGAGGTCGGGTCGGAGCTCGACCGCCCGTTCGGCCGTTTCCCTGGCGCTCGCGAGCCGCGCCTCGCTCCGGTCGTAGTAGAGCCAGCACATCATCAGGTGCATCCTGGCAAGCCCCGCGAGCGCCTGCGCGAAGTGGGGGTCTCGATCGATCGCCGCCTGGTACATCCGCAGCGCGCCCTCGACGTGTGCGCTGTCCTCGCCGCCGCTTGCAAGCTCCTTGCCTCGGAGGTAGAGGTCATACGCTTGCAGGTTGGTCGTCGAGACCTCCCTCAGCGCCGTCTGCTCGCGCGGCAACAGCGTCGCGCCCATCGCCTTGACGGCGCTCTCCGCCACCTCCGACTGGATCGCGAACACGTCCGCGATCACCCGGTCGTAGCGGTCCGCCCACACGTGGGTGTCGTCCGCGACCCTGATGAGCTGCGGCGTGATGCGCACGCGTCCCTCGCGCCCCGCACCGTGCTCCCAGCGCACGCTGCCCTCGAGCACGTAGTCGACCCCCAGGTCGCTGCCGATCTGCTTGACCGTCTTTCCCTTGCGGTCGTACTCGACCGCCGTCGTCCGTGAGATCACGCCGAGCCCCTGGACGTTCGCGAGGCGGCTCGTGATCTCCTCCGCCATGCCGGACGCGAAGTACGCGTCCTCCGAGGCGCCGAGGTTCTCGAAGGGGAGGACGACAATCCTCGGGAGGGACGTCGCCGGGGCACTCGGGCGTCCGGCCATGAGCCTTAGGAAGAGCACACCGGCCACGACGAGCACCGCCACGGCCGCGAGCGCCAGCGGCACGACCGGCCACCGCCTGGGGCCCACAGTGACCACGCCAGGGCCGACGGGACCAGCACCCGCCATGCTCGCGCTGAGGTCGTTTGCCAGGTCGCGCGCCGACTGGAAACGGCCCTCAGGGGTCTTCTCCAGGCAACGGTTCACCACTCCTTGCAGCGCAGCCGGTACCTCGCTGCGAGAGTCGATCAGCGGCAACGGCTCGCTGGCGAGGATCGCACTGATCGTGTCCGCCGGCGTGTCCCCCAGGAACGGCGAGCGGCCGGACAGCATCTCGTACAGCACGCACCCGAACGAGAAAATGTCGCTCCGCGGCTCCACGGCCTGCCCCCGCAGCTGCTCGGGCGACACATAGCCGATCGTCCCCATCACGAAGCCCACGTTGGTGGCTGCCATCACCGTCTTTCCTCGCTCCAGCTCCTCCGGGCTGCTCGACGGCGCCAGCTTCGCAATGCCGAAATCCAGGATCTTGACGCGGCCGTCGTTCATGATGAACACGTTGGCCGGTTTCAGATCCCGGTGGACAATCCCCTTGTCATGTGCCGCAGCAAGGCCGAGCGCGATCTGCACCCCGACGTCCACGGCAGATCGGATGGGCACCGCCCCGTCCCGCAACCGCTCGCCCAGGCTCGTCCCCTCGAGCAGCTCGGTCACGAGATACGGCGAGCCCTCGTGGGTGCCGACGTCGTACAGGGCGAGGATATTGGGGTGGTTGAGCGCCGCGACGGCGCGGGCCTCGAACTCGAACCGCCGGAGCCGCTCAGGATCAGAAGCAAACTCCGCAAGCAGCACCTTGATCGCGACGTCGCGCCCGAGGCGCGCGTCCCGGGCGCGGTAGACCTCGCCCATCCCGCCCGCACCGATCCGGGCGACGATCTCGTACGGGCCGAGGCGGGTGCCCGGTTGCACTCTGCTGCTGCCCTCTTGATCTCAATTCTACTGCCGTTCGAGTGTTCCGCAGGTCGGGCGACAGCGGGTTCGGGCTCACCCGCAAGCATCGTTCACCGCATGGTGAGCACAGTTCGTCGTCGCGGCGCCCGGAATGCGATCCGGGTGATCCCGACAGGGGTATCATCAATTAATGACAACGTCTTGCGAGGAGGATTGCCATGACGCGATCGCTTTCGGCCACCGTTCTGCTTTCCGCGGCGCTCGCGATTCCTGCCGCCGGCCAGAACCTGCTGACCAATACGTCGTTCGACACGGGCATCAACGGGTGGAGCCCGGCCAACACCGCGTGGATCAGCGATGCCGGGAACCCCTCGGGCTCCGGGCCGGGGTGCGTCGAGGTGACGGCGCCCGCGATCAACGGGGGAGGCTACTTCACCGGGCAGATGGTTGCGGTCGAGGGCGGTGTCACCTACGAGATCTCGGGCTGGGCGTACGTCCCCGACAGGGCGGACAACATCGCGGCCGGCTCCGAGTTCCTCGTCCAGTGGTTCAGCGGCTCGGAACTGGTCGACGCCCGCAACTTCCCTACCAACACCACCCGCGGCCAGTGGACCCGGATCACCGGGCAGGCCACCGCCCCGGCGGGCGTCACCTCGGCCGAGGTGTGGTTTGGAGTCCGCGGACCGGTCTCCGGGTCGGGCACGCCCAAAGCGCGCTGGGATGATGTCTCTTTCGGTCCGCCCCAGACCGGCCAGCTCGTGGCCGACTACTTCGTGCTCGCCGCCGGCTACGGTCAGGGCAAGAAGGGGACGTTCTGGACCACCGACGTCTCGGTGTTCAACCCCACCGCCGCGTCGCTCGGCATCCAGGCGACGTTCTTCCAGGGGATTGGCGACAACTCCGGAGCGACGCCGGTCAGCCTCGGCTCGATCGCCGCCGGCGCCACGATGAGCATCCCGAACATCGTCCACGCCGCAGGCGGGAGCGGGACCGGGGCCGTGCGCCTGCGCTTCACGGCACCCCAGGGCGCGACAAGCGCCACGGCCGCGGTGACCGCCCGCACGTGGACGCCGTGGCTTGACGCGAGCATCGGTCAAGGGGCGACCGCGATCTCCAGCGCTTCAGCCACGGCCAGCGCGGTAGGAGGGCTCGTCGAGAACGCGGCGTTCCGCACCAACGTCGGCGTGTTCAACGCCATGGGCAGCACCCGACAGGCTCGGGTACGGATCTTCGATTCCGCCGGAACGGTTCTCTACGACCAGACCTGGACCCTCGGGCCGTACGGTCAATCCCAGGTCAGCCTGCCGAGCCTTGGCATCTCCTCCCTCGAGGGCGGAGCGCTGCGGGTGGACGGGGCGGGCGTGCTGGCCTACGTCACGCCGGCCGACAACGTCAGCGGCGACGCCGCTTTCCTGGAGGCGAGGCCGGTCGAGTAGCCGGTCACCGACCGGAAGATGCGGGCCTCGCGCCGGGTCCGGGAGCGAGCCTGCTCACCGGGTGACGCGCACGACGACGAGGGTCAGGTCGTCGCTCTGCGGCGCGGCGCCGCGCCAAGCGGCGGCGACAGCCGACAGGCGGTCCACGACCTCGGCGGACGGGACGCCGACGGTTTCGCGGAGTGCGCGAGCTGCTCCGTCGAATCCTAGGGCCGCGCCCGCGGGATCCTGCAGCTCGAAGAAGCCGTCGCTCGCGAACAGCAGCGTGTCGCCTGGCCCGAGCGGCGCGCTCTGCTCCTCCCAGGCTTCCCCGAGGTGGGACCCCAGCGGCAGCCCGCCCTTCCCCAGCTCCTCGACCGCGCCGGACGCGGCGCGGTGGATCAGGACCGGCGGCATTGCCGCGCAGCACGCGGTGACGGAGCGCGGGGTGACGCGCGCCAGCGTCAGGCACATGTGGAGCGGCCTGAGGTTCATCGAGCGCAGCACGCGGTTGCACTCCGCGATCATCGGGCCCAGCCTGGCGGGCCCCCTCTGGCTCGCGAAGAGCGCCTTCACCGCGGTGACCATGATCCCGGCCGCGACGCCGTGACCGGTCGCGTCACCGAGGGCGACGACGAGGGCGCCTTCCGGATCGACCCGGAAGTCGTAGTAGTCGCCGCCGACCTCGCTGGCGGTGAGCATGGCGGCCGCAACCTCGAGGCCAGGCACTGAGGGCAGCGCCGACGGGAGCATCGAGAGCTGGAGCGAGCGCGCCGCCTCGACCTCCGCCTCGGTGCGCGCGTGCTCCGCCTCGAGCAGGCGCTGCCTGAGCTCCTGGGCGTGGGCGGCGCGCTCCTGGGCGAGCACCTGGTCGGAGAGGCTCTGCACCTCGCCCAGGCGCCGCTCGAGGTCGAGGTTGGTGCGGGCAAAGCTCCGCGCAAGGAAGACGGACATCCCGACCGCGAGTGGGACGAGCGCGATCAGGTACATGTTGTTCCCCATCACCGTCGGCACGAGGCCGAAGTTCGACAGCACCACGAGCCCGACCGCCGCGAACTGGGCGAGGAGCGCCCAGAGGAGGATCCCGAACCCCTCGCGGGGCAGCGCGCGGCCGCTCCGCTCGACGCGAGCCACCTCGAGCGTGACGGCGCCGAAGAACAGGTACCACGTCCACGCCGCGACGGTGCCGGGCTCTAGGAAAGCGACGACCGCTAACGCCGCCGCCGCCGCGGCGAAGAAGCGCCAGGACCGGGGGAACGGGCGCGTCCGCACCGAGTAGTAGGTCAGCAGGACCGAGAAGATCGCGGCCAGGACGACCGGGATGGTGATTCGGACGGCCAGGTCGCGGCCCGCCTCGCTGGCAAGCTCCCGGGACAGGGTGTTGCACAGCACGACCCCGGAGAAGGCCGTCATCCAGAGGGCGTAGAAGAGGTTCTCACGCGCCCTCGGGTACGCCCAGAAGAGTGCGAGGTGGAGCAGCGCCAGGCTCGCGGGCATCGTGATGAACACGATCGCCGTCACGGTATCGCGACGCCCGGCGACGAGCCGGCGTGCCGCCGCGCCCTCCACGTCCAGCGACAGCCTGAACCCGGGATCGGTCGCGGTGCCGGCCGGGGCCGACGGGAGGTAGGAGTACCGTACTGCGAGAACGTGGCTCGCCCACCCGGCGAGCCTCACCGTCTGCCACGCGCCCTGGTTCGTTCCCGCGCCCGGGCCCTGGCTCGCGGCTCCGCCGCCGGCGCGCAGCAGAGGCGCGCCGTCGAGGAACACCTCGGCGATGCCGGGTGCTTCGACGCGGACGGTCAGCGGCGTGTCGAAGAGCGAGGGATCAACGGTGAGGTGGCGCCGGAACCAGCCCTCCCCCTGCCACGCGGCGGCCGCCGCGGCGCCGGTGAGCCGCACCGGGTCGAACGGAGCCCACGCGGAGTCGTCCAGCGCGGGGTCGGCGAAGGATCCGTCGTCCCCGGGGTGGAAGCGCCACGCGAGTGTCATCTCCACGGTGGCATCATCGCGAAAGTTCTGTGGGCCCAGCCGGGCAGGCTTCGGCTCCTGGGCCACGGCTACGCACGCCACCCCGAGCGCGAGAGCGGCGGCCGCCGCGCGGCGGGCAAGGGGGCTGGCCATCGCGTGCACGCCCATGGTACGTCACCCCGGCAATCCTGTTGCGAGCGCGAAGGAGTACGTCCCCGGCGAAGGCATGGGTGAGGTCGAGCGCCGCCCGCCGGCGAAGTGGAGCCCGGGGTACGTCAGCTACCGCTTCGTCATTCGGATCTCGGTGCCGCCCCGCTCGTAGTGGACGTCGTCCATGAGGCGGTTGATGAGGTAGATCCCGCGGCCCCCCTCGCGGTACACCTGCTCTCCTTCGATCGGGCTCGGGATCTGCGACGGGTCGAAGCCGGGACCCGGGTCCCGGACGACGATGAGCAGGCCGCGCTCGTGGTCGCACCCCACCCAGATCTCCACGTTCTTGTCGGGGTCGTGTTCGCAGCCGTGCTCGACCGCGTTGGCGAGCGCCTCGGTGAGCGCGATCTCGATCTCGAACTCCTTGCCGGCGGCGCATCCCAGCTCCTGGACCGCCGCCATGACCTTCTCCACCGCCGGGCCGATCTCCCCAACGTGGCCCGGGATGGTCAGGTCGGCCTGCGCCGCCAAGGTCAGCGCGTCGAAATCGCAGTGTGGACGCCTCGGGCTCATCGCAACTCTCCTCAGCGATAGTACTTCACGATGACTGGTTTCAGAGCTACACAACTCGTGCGCTTTCAGGTTGATTCCACGCCAGGGCCCATCCCGCGCTCACGGCGTGCCGTCCGCGAGGGATCGCGACGACCCGATCCCGACCCAGGCGAGCCATCAGAACCCCGCCCGCTGTCTCTGCCTCCGCCAGGGCCACCACGTCCTTGCATGTCAATTGGCTGGATATCCGCCGGGATTGGTTGGTCTTGGAGGGTTCGAAATTGGTGCTTGAAACCTCTTCAGACGAGCCTAGTATGACCATAGGACCGGTCCAATTGCTGGGGTGGGAAGCCGGCGGCGACTGGAGGGCAACGGTGGACATCCGGATCGACAGGGAGTCCGCGGTTCCGATCTACATGCAGATCAGCACCGGCATCAAGGAGCTGATCCTCACCGGCAAGTTGCCCGAGGGTTTCCGGCTGCCGCCCGAGCGGCGTCTCGCCGAGGCGCTCGGCGTGAACCGCAGCACGGTGCTGTCGGCGTACCGCGAGCTGAAGGCCGATGCGCTGGTCGACTCCCACGTCGGGCGGGGAACCAGCGTGCTGCCGCGCAGCCACGCCGCGGCAGTGTCGGCAAGCGTGCAGCCACTGGCGTGGCGACAGCTCGTGCGCGAGGGCGCGACCGAGGTGCAGGACCCTCTGCTTCGCGACCTGCTCGCGCTCGCGGAGCGGTCGGACGTGATTACGCTCTCGGTCGGCCTGCCCGCCGCCGAGATGCTCCCCCTCGCCGTGCTGCGGAAGGTGCAGGCGGACGTGCTCCAGGACGTCGGCGCGCCGATGCTGCTGCACAGCCCGACCGAGGGCTTGACCCACTTCCGCGAGGCGCTCTGCCAGCTCGTGATCGCGCGCGGCATCCAGTGCTCGCCAGCCGAGGTGCTGGTCACCTCCGGGTCCCAGCAGGGGCTCGACCTCGCGGCTCGTGTGTTCGTGGCTCCGGGCGACGAGGTGGTCGTCGAGGAGCCGACGTTCTTCGGGGCACTCCAGGTCTTCCGGCGGGCCCAGGCCCGGCTGCTCAGCGTGCCGATCGACCGCGACGGGATGCGGACCGACGTCCTGGAGGCCCTGCTCGAGCGCCACCGCCCGAAGCTGATCTACACCCTCCCCACCTTCCAGAACCCTTCGGGTACCGTGATGAGCCTGGAGCGGCGACTGCACCTTCTCGCGCTCGCCTACCGATTCCAGGTGCCGGTGCTCGAGGACGACCCCTACTACGAGCTGCGCTACGAGGGAGAGTCGGTCCCGCCGCTGAAGGCACTCGACGAGCATGGGTACGTGATCTACCTGTCCTCGTTTTCCAAGGTTCTCTTCCCCGGCCTGCGGATCGGGTGGCTCGCCGCGCCGCGCCCCGCGGCCCGACAGCTCGCGCTCGTGAAGCAGGCGGTGGACCTGCACTCCTCGACCGCCGGCCAGTACCTCCTCGAGCGGTTCCTCCGCGACGGTCACTACGCGCGCCACGTGAAGGCGGTGCGGCCGGAGTACGCGAGGCGTCGCGACATCATGCACGAGTCCCTGACCGCCGAGGCCCCGTCGGGGGTCACCTGGACGAAGCCTCAGGGTGGTTTCTACTTCTGGTGCCGCTTCCCTGACGGCATCCGCCAGTCGCAGCTGCTCGGGAAGGCGGCGGAGCTGAGGGTGTCGTACCTCCCCGGCGATGCGTGCGTCGCCGGGGAGCCGGGGGCTAACCACTTCAGGCTGAACTTCACGTTCGCGCCGCCGGACCTGATCCGGGATGGCGTCGCACGCCTGATGGAGGCGTTGCGCGTGATGGCCCGGCGCCCCCAGGGAGGCAAGCCCGAAGGGGAGGCGACGCCCCCGATCGTGTGAGACGACGGACAGTTGAGGTCCGCATGAGCTTCAGGCGGCAAGGAGGGTCTGATGGCAGTCCGGTTCGCGCAGCGGATGAACGAGATGAGAGCGTCGGAGATCAGGGAACTCCTCAAGCTCACGCAGCGCCCTGAGGTGATCTCTTTTGCCGGCGGGTTGCCGGCGCCCGAGTCGTTCCCGGTCGAGGAGCTCAAGGAAGTCACGGCGCGCGTGCTGGACGAACACGGCCGGGAGGCGCTCCAGTACTCCCCGACCGAGGGGTACCCGCCGCTCCGGCGCTGGGTGGCCGACCACATGAACGAGAGGTTCGCCACCGCCGTCGCTCCCGACGACGTCCTCATCACGAGCGGTTCGCAGCAGGGGCTCGACCTCTCGGGCAAGCTCTTCCTCGACGAGGGCGACGTGGTGCTGTGCGAGAGCCCGACCTACCTCGGGGCGATCAACGCCCTGCGAAGCTACCGGCCTCGCTTCGTCGAGGTCCCCACCGACGACGAGGGGATGATCCCGGAGGCGCTCGACGCGCTCCTCGCACGAGAGGGGCGGGCTCGCCTCGTCTACGTGATTCCCGACTTCCAGAACCCGACCGGCCGCACCTGGTCGCTCCCGCGCCGACACGCATTCATGGAGGTCGCGCGGCGCCACCGGATCCCCGTGATCGAGGATTGCCCGTACGGCGAGGTGCGCTTCGAGGGTGTCCCCATCCCGCCGCTCAAGGCGCTCGACGAGGACGGCCTGGTGATCTTCCTCGGCACCTTCTCGAAGATCTTCTGCCCGGGCATGCGGATCGGCTGGATCGCCGCCGCGCCGTACCTGATCGAGAGGTATGTCCTGATCAAGCAGGGTGCCGACCTGCAGACTGCCACGCTCGCACAGATGCAGGTCGCGGCGTACGTCGAGAATCACGACATTGATGCCAACGTGGCACGGGCGTGCGAGATCTATCGCGCGCGGCGTACCGCGATGATCCGTGCCCTCGAGCGCGAGATGCCGCCCGGCGTCCGGTTCACCCGGCCTTCCGGCGGTCTTTTCCTGTGGGTGGAGCTCCCGGAGCAGGTGAACGCCCCGGAGCTCCTCGCCGCCTGCCTGGAGCAGGAGGTGGCGTTCGTCCCCGGCGGCTCGTTCTTCCCCAACGGAGGGCACCAGAACACGATGCGGCTCAACTTCTCGAGCATGCCGGAGGAGCGCATCGACGAGGGCGTGCGACGACTGGGCGCGGTGCTGAGGGAGTTCATCGGACGGGGTGAGACAGGATCAAAGGTTCCGAAGTTCGAAGGTCCGAAGGTTCAGAGGTTAGAAGGTTCGAAAGTTGTCGGCGGGAATTGAAGAGGTTAAAGGTCAAAAGGAAAAGGGAAAAGGTGAAAAGGAAAACTTCAAACGAAGGGCACGCCCAAGGCGCCCAGTTCGCCCGCTGTGCCCTGCCTTCCCCTTTACCTTTGACGTTTGCCCTTTTCCCCTTCTATCGGAACCTGCGAACCTTTCGAACCTTTGAGCCTTCGGACGGACGGAGGCGAACATGAGGATCGAGGGCGTCCCGTTCGGAACCACCGACTGGAGCAACGTCCCGGCCACGGAACACGCCGGTGCGACCGGCGTCGCGCTCTGGCGCACGTTCGAGGTCGGCAACATCCGCGTCCGCATGGTCGAGTACTCCGCGGGGTACCTCGCCGACCACTGGTGCGAGCGCGGCCATGTGCTTCTTGTGCTCGAGGGCGAGCTCGTCACGGAGCTTGCGGACGGCGAGCGACACGTCCTCCAGCCCGGCCAGAGCTACCAGGTTGCGGACGGCGCCGCGCCCCATCGCTCCCGCACCGCGTCCGGCGCGAAGATCTTCATCGTGGACTAGGAGGAGCCATGCAGACGATGAACCCCAGGCCCAGGCGAACCGGAGACGTCGCGGTCGAGCATTTCGAACGCGGGTACAACTGCGCCGAGGCGATCGTGCTGGTGCTCGCCCCCAAGGACGGACGCACTCCTGCCGACCCGCAACGGGCTGCGACCGCGCTCGGTGGCGGGATCGCTCGCGCCGGTCTTGTCTGCGGCTGCCTCAGCGGTGCCGCAATCGCCGTGGGACTCCATATGGGGCGCACGCGCCCGGACGACAAGGAGTCCAAGGAGCGCGCCTACCGGGTGATGGCGAGCGTCGTGCGCCGGTTCGAGGCGAGGTTCGGGACCACCGAGTGCCGGAAGCTCACCGGGCTCGACTTCAACTTGGAGAATCCCCAGGCAGAGCGCGACCTGGTTCACTCGGAGATCTGCACGAAGCTCGTCCGGTTCGCCGCCGAGACCGCCGCCGAAGAGATCGCGGCCGCCGAAGCCGAAAAGGAGTGACCATGGGCATCCGAGGGTTCAAGGTGGACTCGTTCACCGCCGAGCCGTTCACCGGCAACCCCGCCGGCGTGTGCCTCCTCAACGAGCCGCGGGACGAGCGCTGGATGCAGGCGGTGGCGCGCGAGATGAACCTCTCGGAGACCGCGTTCCTCCTGCCCGAGGGCGACGGCTTCAGCCTCCGATGGTTCACGCCCGTGGCCGAGGTCGCGCTCTGTGGCCACGCGACGCTCGCCTCCGCGCACATCTTGTGGGAGGAGCGGATCCTCGCTCCGGGCGACACCGCTCGCTTCTTTACGAAGAGCGGTGAGCTGCGCGCGCGCCGGCGCGGCGATCTGATCGAGATGGACTTCCCCGCCAAGCCGGAGGAGCCTGCCGAGCCGCCCGCGAACCTTCTCGAGGCGATGGGCGCCAAGCCGACCTACCTTGGGCGGAACGCCTTCGACTACCTGCTCCTGCTCGAGAGCGAGGCCGCCGTGCGCGCGGCCGCGCCGGACTTCGGCCTGCTCCGCAGCGTCGACGTCCGCGGCGTCATCGTCACCGCGCCGGCAACAACACCGGGGTATGACTTCGTCTCGCGCTTCTTCGCCCCGGCGGTCGGCGTGGACGAGGATCCGGTCACCGGCTCCGCCCACTGCTGCCTGGGGCCGTTCTGGGCGGCGCGCTTCGGGAGGCCCGAGCTTTCCGCCTACCAGGCCTCCGCGCGCGGCGGCGCGCTCTCGGTCCGCGTCGCGGGCGACCGGGTGTTTCTCGGCGGCCGCGCCGTCACGATCCTGCGCGGCGAGCTTGCGGTCTAGGAGCTGCGAGCTCCACCCGAACGGGTTGCCTGAACTCCCGCCAAGAAACAGGGCCTCCGCCCGGCGGGCGGAGGCCCACTCGGATCATGGCAGGCTGAGATCTACTGCGCCACGGCCCACGCCGCGCCTTCGCCGACGCGGACGACGCCGTATTTGATCCACATGTACCCGTCGATGCCCCATGCGGCGCCCCACGAGTTCTTGAGGAGCCACGCGCCCGTGGCATCGTCCCAGCCGACCAATTGGATCGCATGGTTGGTGTACGTGTACTTCTTAGTGTCGTTGAACACGCCGCCCGTGTACGCCTGAAACAGGCTATCGGCGTAGATGTAGGCCGCGACGGCGCCATAGGTGTAAATCGCCTGCTTGATCGCGGCCGCCGTCGGGCTGGTGGTGTCCGACGTGAGGTAACCCCAGCTTGAAAGCGGAGTCAACGTCGGGTTGCTGCAGTAGCGGCACGTCTTCTTCTTCGCCACATACGGGAAGCAGCTCTCCGGAATCGCGCCCTTCGGCGACACCAGCATCCCGAATGCCACGTTGCCGCCGTTGCAGCTGTACTTGTACGGGTTGCACGACAGGACGTATTCCTCCGAGAGATCCGGTGTGGTCGCCGAAGCCGTGACCGACGTGCTGGTGGCGGTCCCGAGCCGGGCGCCGTTCCTGGTCAGAACGGCCGTTTCGGTCTCGTCGATCGTCGCAAACGCCCAGCAGCTTCCGCACTGTCCCTGGTCACGAGGAGTGGTGAAACGGCCGATGTAGCGGCTCGGCAGCGTCGCCATCGCCGACGCCATCATCTCGCCTTCCATGTAATCGCGCTCATGCGCGTCGGGCGGCAGCAACTCCTCGCGACGCCCACACAACTGCTCGAGGTCGAACTGCATCGCCGGGTTCGGCCCGATCTCGAACGTCCACCCGTTCGCCTTGATCTCGGCCTTCATCGCTTCGATCCGCTGAAGCAGCTCCGGGGCATTGAGGTCGATAAGCGGGGAGTCCTCCCCGCCCGGACGCAATGGAGCGGGGTGCCACTGGGCCAGGACCGCAGGGGCGGCCAACGCGGCAAACATGAATGCCAGCACCAAAGCTCTCCTCATCTGTCCCTCCTCCTTGTGCTGGTGCCAACTATGACGAGGTCGACGGCGCTGTCAAGTATCTCCAGATATGTATCGCCGATTCTGCGAAAACCGAGCGAGCAAACCATTTACACTGAAAATCGGCAATTCGCGCCGCGGTCGGGTTGCCGACTCCTCGGCCCGAGACGAACGGGCCGCCTCGCGGCGGCCCGGTTGTCTCCGAAGGTCGAGTGCTCAGGCGAGTTCCTTGAGGATCGCCTTCAGCAGCGTGTAGAACTTCTCCACCGTCGGAATCTGGACCCGCTCGTCAGGCGAGTGCGGCGACTCGATCTGGGGACCCAAGGAGACCATGTCCATCCCAGGGTACTTCTCCCCGATCAGGCCGCACTCGAGGCCGGCGTGGATCGCCTTGACAGCCGGCTTTGCGCCGAACTCGCGCTCGAAGACCCTGAGCGCAGTGTTCAGCACCGGAGAGTTCGGGTTCGGTTTCCACCCGGGGTAGCCGTCGAGCTGCTCGACCTCGGCGCCGCCGAGCCGGAACACCGAGCCGACCTGCTCGGTCGTCGCCTTGAGCGACGGCATCACCGAGGAGCGGCTCGAGGCGACGATCTTCACCGTGTTCCCCTCGGTGGCCACGACCGCGAGGTTGTTCGAGGTCTCCACGAGGCCCGGCACCGCGCGGCTCATCGCCAGCACACCGTGGGGGCATGCGAGCAGGGCGTCCAGGATGCGATCGTTGTCGAAGCGGATCCAGACCTTGCGGTTGCCCTCCTCGCTCCTGAGGGTCACGCACTCCAGCCGCTGGTTGGGGTCGATCTCGCCGAATTCCTCCTTGAAGATCCGCCCGCACTCGGCCACGGTTTCCTGGACCGTGCCCTCGCTCGTCGCGGCGACCCGCACGACTGCATCCGCCTCGCGCGGGATGGCATTGTGCTTGCTCCCGCCGCTGATGGAGGCGATGCCGAACTCGATCCCCTTCTGCCGGATTGCGTTCAGTGTGCGGAGGAGAAACTTGAGGGCGTTCCCGCGGTTCTCGTGGATGTCCACGCCCGAGTGACCGCCGCGCAGACCTCGCACCGAAATGCGCACGGGCACAGTACCGGGGAGAGCGTCCTCACGCGTCACCGTGACGGTGGCGTGGGTGTCCGCGCCGCCTGCACACCCGATGTAGAGTGCGGCGTCTTCTTCGGTGTCGAGGTTCAGCATCGTGCGGCCTGCGAGCAGCCTGGGGTCGAGCTGCATCGCCCCCGTCAGGCCCGTCTCCTCGTCGGTCGTGAACAGCAGCTCGAGCGGCCCGTGGACGGCGCCGCGGTCCTCGGCAACCGCCATCGCGGCAGCGACCCCGATACCGTTGTCGGAGCCGAGGGTGGTGCCGGTCGCGTAGACGAAGTCGCCGACGACTCGGACCTGGATTGCGTCCTTCTCGAAATCGAAGGTGACGTCCGAGTTCTTCTCCGGAACCATGTCGAGGTGACCTTGGAGCACGACCACCTTGGCCTTCTCGTGGCCCGAGGTCGCCGGCACCTTCACCAGAACGTTTCCGACACCGTCCCTTGTGGTCTGAAAGCCCTGTGATTTTCCCCAGCTCACGACGTGCTTGGCGATCTGCTCCTCGTGCTTGGACGGACGGGGGATCTGCCGGATGGCGTCGAAGTGCTTCCAGATCAGGCGCGGCTCCAATTTGTCCAGCGGGCTCGACACAGTGCACCTCCCTTGGCGGTTCGCCGGCGTGAAGGCGCGGCGAGGTTGCATTCTACCCCGGGCTCTCCGGGCGGCAAGACGGCCAGTCGATCGGCACCCCCGGAACCCTACCGCATGACCTCGAGGATGCCGTCTTCGTGCATGTACACCGAATCGATAAAGCGGACGGTGTGAGTGTTGAGGGACATGATCACCGACGAGACTCGCACCCCACCGCCGAAGAGACGGACACCTTCGAGCAGGTCGCCCTTGGTGACGCCGGACGCCACGAAGAGCGCGTCGTCCGCCGATGCCAGCTCCCTCTCGGTGTAGACGTGGTGGTGGTCCTTGATGCCGATCTCGTCGAGGCGGCGTTTGTGCCACTCCTCGAGGACAACGAGCCGGCCCTGCATCTCTCCGTGCAGGCAGCGGATCGCGGCCGCGGTGAGCACACCTTCCGGGGCGCCGCCGATCCCCATCAGCGCGTGGATTCCCGTGCCGCGGATCGCGGTCGACATGCCGCCGGAGAGGTCCCCGTCCGAGATCAGCTTGACGCGCGCGCCGGCAGAGCGGATCTCCGAGATCAGCTGTTCGTGGCGGGAACGATCGAGCACCACAACCGTCAGGTCCTCCACGTCGCGGTCGAACGCCTTCGCGATGCGGCCGAGGTTCTCCTTGACTGGTGCATCGATGTCAATGCAGCCTCGGGCCGTGGGGCCGACAACGATCTTCTGCATGTAGATGTCTGGTGCGTAGAGGAGCCCACCCTTGCTTGCCGCCGCCAGCACCGCGATCGCGTTGTTGGACCCGGTGGCACACAGGTTGGTCCCCTCGAGGGGATCCACCGCGATGTCGATCTCAGGGTACCCGCGGCTGCCGTCTTTGTCGGCGCCCACCTTCTCACCGACGAAGAGCATCGGCGCCTTGTCACGCTCGCCTTCTCCGATCACGATCGTGCCGTTGATTGCGAGCGTGTCCATCTCCTGCCGCATCGCCTCGACGGCGATCTTGTCGGAGTGCTTGCGGTCCCCGTACCCCATGGTGCGCGCCGCGGCGATGGCGGCCTTCTCCGTAACCCTGAGAAAGTCTGGTTCGAGGTTGACATCCATCGGGGGGTCCCTCCCTTTCGGCTCGTGGCGGCCCGTCGCATTCTACGCCGGGCTGGGAGGCAGGAAAAGGGAAGAGGAAAAAGGTGAAAGGTAAAACGTCAAATGGAGAGAGAGAAAGGAAGGACGCAAGCGCCAGCCATAAGAAGTCTCGGCCTTACGTTTGACGTTTGACCTTTTCCCTTTGCCCTATTCCTTGACCGTCAGTTGATCGCGGACTTCCTTGACTCCGGAGGTGGATCGGACGATCCCGGTCGCAAGCTTCCGGCGGTCCGCGTCCGGAACAGTGCCCTTGAGGGTGACAACACCCCTCGCGGCATCCACCTCGACCTCGAATGCCACCTTGCCCAGTTCCGAAAGAAGGCGGACCTTGACCCTTGCCTCGAGGAGCACATCGGCGAACCCGCGCTCCACCTTGCCGAGAATGTGCGCGACCGGCGGTTCCAAGGCCTGCCCGTTGGCCGCCAGCGTGACGCTGCTGTGAACCGTACGGACTCCGTCAACAGAGGCCGCCACCCGCTCCGCCAGCTGTACGTTGGCGCTCCGCTCGACCTGGCCGGAGAGCTCGATGTTCCCGCCGTGAGCCTCGATCGTCACACGCAGCCCGTCCTCCTTGAGGCGCTCCAGCAACGCCACGCGAACCCGGGTCATGAGCAGCGCCTCGCCGACGCTGGCCGAAACCTGTCCCCAGGCGTGATCGATCGACCCGCCGGCGCGCGCGGCGGGGCCTTGCGCCGGCGTCGGGGTCGTCGCGGGTTCAGCCACCGCTACCATCGGCACGGCCAAGAAACAAAGGACGATGGCCAATACCAGTTTGCGCCCACGTGTCGCTGTGATGGCTTTCGGGACCATCGCTACTTGGCCTCCGGGTGGACGGCCGACCTGGCAAGGGCGTAGCCGGCCTGGTTGGTGAGCTCGTCGCGGACGCCGACCGAGATCCGATAAATTCCAGACTCGACCAGCAACGACGTGGAGATGGTGAACCGCTGCCGGCGCATCGCCTCGTACTGGCTCGCAGGCAGCCGGATCGGATGCTCTGTGCGCTGCAGGTCGGACTGCTTGCCTTCCGTGTCGCGGGCCGCGTAGTAGACCATCAGGAAGCCTATGAGCTCCGCACCGTCGGGAATGAGCGCGACCTTGTCGAATGGCACCGAAACCTCCACCGGCAACGTCCAGCGATCGTTCTGAGCCGGTGCAGGCTCACCCGTCTTGATCTCCACGTTGAGAGGGTTGTCCTTGAGATCGAAGGCAAGACCGCTCATGACGCGGTCGCCGATCCGAGTCGGCAGGGTCTTCTCGATGAAGGTCTTCTTATAGACGAGCTTGTACTCGGGGTGCTTTTTGACCTTGACCTCGACGCGGTGCATGCGGTCTTCGCCGGTCGGAATGAGACGGTAGCCGAGCGAGTAGTAGGTTTCGAAATCCGCTGCGATCTTCTCGAGGCCAGATGTTGGGTCGTTGGCGTTGAGGATCGCGACCCCCCCGGTCCGATCCGCCATGTAGATGAGAGAGTCCTGGTAGTTGCTGGACGCGATCGAGGCTACCAGTGGTGAGCGCGCTTGAGCGTTTTCCGCGTCGACACCCGACTCGGATTCGAGTCCCTTCCCATCGATGGCGTACAACGTCACGCCGGACGAAACCGCGGTCCGCACGAGACTGTCGAACAGATCGGTGGCATCGAACTCGTGCGATTCGGAAATCAGGCCGGGCTGTGTGTACTTCTCTTGGATGGCATAGAAAAGCTCCGCCCCCGGCGTCATGGCGAGGCCGTCGGAGAGATAGATGATGGCCTTCTTTCCCGGCAGGCCGCTCATCATCGAGACGAGATCCTGTAGAGCCCGCACGGAGAATTGAAGGTTGTTGCGCACTTCGCGGGCAAAGCCGCGAGCTTCCTCCACCGCCTGGTTGTAGTTCCCGGAGCCAGAGCCGGAACCCGAGGAATTCTGGTTTATGATCTCTTCGACTCGCTGGCGGCTGCTGATCAGGTCGGAGCGTCCACCAACGTACCTGCGAACGGAGCGCAGGGCGGCGGCTATCTCGTCGGGGTCCGAGGTGAACGGCTGTAGGATCTTCGTGCTGCGTTGGTACGCCACGACCATCGCCTCATCCGGCGGCGCGAGGTTCGTCTCGATCCAATCGGCCATCTTGCTGATGACCCGGTTGCGGTCGAAGGGCATGATGTTCTCGTTGTCAACGTAGAACGCGATAAAGCGGGGCTCGCGCTTCGCGGCAATTGCGGCCTCGGGCGTCGGCGAGACCGACGCTGCGGTCGCGGCTGAGGCCGGCGCAGGGATCGGCTTGGCCTCGACCCGCCGCACGTACGCCGCAAAGTTGGTCAACGGTTGCGGCCTTCTATCCTGGGTGACCTCGAAGTCATCGCTGGTCAACCCGACCACGGACCCCTTCTTGTCGGACACGGAGACGTCGACGTTGACGACGGTCAGCTCGGAGACATCCAGGAAGCGCAGACCGCCAATCTGCTTGACTGGGGGCTGTGTCGCCGGAGGTTTGTCCTCGGTCGCCGGCGCAGGCGTTGGAGGCGTCTCCTGAGCGAGGACAACCACTGCCAGCAACACGAACGGGAGGGAGAACCGGAGCGTCGTTCTATCGTTCAAGCCGTTAACCTCCATCGGGAGTCTAGCAAAGTGGGGCGTGGGTTCCCCGCCCACTCATCAATGGACGATCTCCGTCACAGGTTGAGGTCGGCCACTACCGCGGAGGTCGTGTGAGCCAGCACGTCGTCTACCCCGATTCGCATCGACCGCTTGCCTCCCTCCACCTCGAAGGTGAAGCGATACGCGAAGAAGCCTCGCTGCTGCGCCTCATTGAGTTTCTCTGACGGAAGCTCGATCGGAACGCGTCGGTGTGCCAGGTCGGAGAGGTTCCCGTTGTCGTCCGTCACCACGACGACGACCTGGACTTGGCCCCATGCCACTGAGCCACGCGGCAACATCGTGAGACGCGCGTATGGGATGCGCAACTCTGCGCTGATGGTGTACACCTTCATCCTTTGCGCACCGAGGCGGAACTTGCCCGCGGGCTTGTCGAGTACGAGCTCGATACCGAGAGGGTTCTGGGCTTCGCCTGTCAGCAGGGCGGCGCGCGTCCTTTCGGCGTCCCGCTGCTCCGCCGGACGGTCCACGTAACTCTGTCGGTGGGTCAGCCGGTACTCCGGGTGACCCACCACCTCCACCCGCAGTTTGTGCTCCTTGCCGTCACCGGCGTGGTCAGGCTGGAACGCCAACGAGTAGAAGTTGGAGGTGAGCCGCTCGACATCTGCGAGCGCCGCACCGCCATCAGCGGTGAAGACCGCCTCGCCCCCCGTGAGGTGCGCCGCCTGGATGAGGTTGTCCTTTCTGTCGGCCTCGCGCCAGAACTTGACGTTGGCGACATCCGCGAACCCGATAGGCCTGCTGCGGCTGGCATCCATATCGGGGTTCGAAACACCCGACGGGTCGAGGGCGAAGAGCGTGTACTCGAGCTCGCTCGCGAGCTGCGCCGCGCGCTCGAGCAGTCCGACGTTCCTGTACTCCGAGGGTGAGGTGTCGCGGAAGAAGTCGTAGGTCCGGTAGATCGGAACGTTCTCAGCGCGCGGGAACCCCGGGGAGACCAGGACGACGACCTTGCGCGCACCGGGAGCGACTGCGAAGCGGTCGAGCGCCGCGGCGAATGCACTCTGGACGGCGCCGACAATTCTTCGCATCTCGTTCCAGTACTCCTCGTTCTGAGCATGGCGGAACTCGTACCCACCGTAACTCCGCCCGGTGCGCATGTCGTCGGTCCTGAAGGTGGAGAGCCTGATCTGGCGCTGCAGCCCCGTGGCGGGGAGGCGATCCACCTCTTTGAGCGCCGTCATGAGCTTCTCGACGCTCGAGGTCGGAGGCGTGTGGACCCGCAGCTTGCCGTCATAGCTCACGACCGCGACGACCTCAGCCGGCGGCAATCCAACGGCGATCTGGTCCCTGATCGACTGCAGCACGGTCGTCTTGTCCGGCTCGGTGAGCTCGTACAAGTCGAAGAAGAGCATTATCTGACGCGGCTCGGGCAGCCCAACGACGGCTCCTTCGGGCGACTCGGCCACCTGACCACCGGTCACGGCCAGGAAGTTGGTGACGGTCTGCTCCTTGCCATCCTCCATGATCCGGAAATCCGGTTTCCGCAAACCCGACACCGGCACGGCCTGAGGATCCACCACCTTGACGTCGACGGTCACGTTGTTGATCGTCATCTCGCTGACGAACGCGGGCGGGGTCGGCCTCTCCTGGGCGAGAGCTGCGGTGGCTGCGAGCGCCACGCCGAGCACGATGCGGCGGTTGGTGTTCATGACGACACCCTCCCTGGTCAAAAGAGGATAGCAAGCGCCGTGCCATGCGCAACGTCAGTCGAGACACTCTGCCGTGGAGGGACCATGCCCACCTTGAGGACGCCCGTCCGTTCAAGGCGACACCGGCACGGAAGAGGGTAGAGGGTAGACGGAAGACGGAAGACCGGTAGCGCGTGGCGCCCCCCTTCAGGTCGTCCCTCTCCGGTCTTCCTTCTTCCCTTTTCCAAGCATCGGGTACGCCGCGGCATGCCCGAGGGCTTACAATCACGGGGCCGCGATCGCGGCTCGAGGTGCACCGTGGCTTTCGACTACATCTACTCGGAGCGGGCGGCCGGCCTGCGCCCTTCGCCTATCCGCGAGCTGTTCAAGCTGATCCAGCGCCCCGGCATGATCTCCTTCGCGGGAGGCCTTCCCGACCCGGCGATCTTCCCAGTGGACGAGTTCGCGGCGTGCAGCGACATCCTGCGCAGCAAGGGCCTGGAGGCGCTCCAGTACGGCGCCACGGAGGGTTACAGGCCGCTGGTTCTGGAGATCGCCGGGCGGATGGAGCCCCTTCTCGGGCGCCCCGTGACCCCCGAGGAGATCGTGATCTCGTCGGGTTCGCAGCAGGCGATGGACATGCTTTCGCGGGTCTTGATCGACCCCGGCGACGTGATCGTGGCTGAGGCGCCAACCTATCCGGGCGCCCTCCACACGTTCCGCGCCGTGGGCGCCCGTTTCGCCCTCGTCCCGTGCGACCACGACGGCATGCAGACCGAGCGGCTCGCGGAGACCATCGAGCGCTCTCGGCTCACGACCGGGCGTCTCCCCAAGCTCATCTACACCATCGTCAACTTTTCTAACCCCTCGGGCGCCTGCCTGGCCGAGGCGCGGCGGCGCCAGCTGGCCGAGATCGCGGCTCGCTACGGCATCCCGGTGCTGGAGGACGACCCCTACGGCGAGCTGCGCTACAGCGGCGAGCGGATCCCGACGCTGTTCTCGATGGCCCCCGGCGGCGTGCTCTACGCCTCCTCGTTCTCCAAGGTCCTGGCTCCGGGCGTTCGGGTGGCGTGGGCGGTCGGCGACGCCGAGCTCATCCGCGGGATGGTCATCGCCAAGCAAGGGATGGACCTCTGCACCTCCGTGGTCGCGCAGGTTCTGGTCACGGAGTACTGCCGGCGCGGCCACCTCGACGGTCACCTTGCAAAGATCCGCGCCCACTATGCCACGAAGGCCGCGGCCATGGGGGCCGCTCTGCGCGAGCATCTGCCAGCCGACCAGGTCAGCTTCTCGGAGCCCACGGGAGGCTTCTTCTTCTGGGTCCGACTGGCCGGAGACGGCCAGGCGCTGTTCCGCCGTGGCGTGGACGAAGGCGTCGCCTTCCTCCCGGGGGAAACGTGCTACCCCGAGGCGAAGGAGACCGTCGGCGAACCCCAGGACGGCCGGCCGTTCGCGCGCCTCTGTTTCACCTTCGCGCAGCCCGACGAGATCGTGGAAGGGACCAAGCGCCTCGCCGCCGCGCTGAGGCGTTCCTGAGCGCTTCGCCCAGCCCGCGGTGGTGACGGAAAAAGGTCAAACGGAAAAGGGAAAGCGTCAAAGGAACCACAGCAGCTCGCCTCCAACAGAGGGCGGCGCAGTCGTGTCTTCCCTTTGACCTTTCGCCTTTTCCCTCTTCCTGCTTCACACCGTGCTCTGCGGATCCACGTCAATGATCCGGCGCACGCTCCGCGGGAGCGGGAGAGCGGTGACCACCGCCAGCGCAGTCCTCAACGGTGGCCGCGTCGGCGCAGTCAAGAGCAGCTGCACGCGCCACCGCCCTCGGAGGCGCTCGAGCGGCGCCGGAGCCGGCCCGATGACGCGGAGCCCGGCCGGCGCAGGGTCAAGCGCGCGCGCCGCCGCCTTCGCCGCCGCGGCAGCGGTGCTCTCGCTGACCGCCTCGTACCGAACGAGCGCCAGGCGAGTCGTAGGGGGATAGCGAAACGCCTTTCGAAAACGCAGTTCTTCCTCGGCAAATCCACGGAGATCGTGCACGAGGGCCGCGCGGACAGCGTGATGGTCGGGGTGGAAGGTCTGGATCACGACCAGTCCGGGCCGCTCGCCGCGGCCGGAGCGGCCCGCCACCTGCGTCAGCATCTGGAACGTCCGCTCGGCGCCGCGAAAATCGGGAAACCCGAGGAGGTTGTCCGCGTTGACGACACCCGTCAGCGTGACGGCCGGAAAATGATGCCCCTTCGAGACCATTTGCGTCCCCACGAGAACCCGGCTCTCCCCTGCGGCGAACCGCTCGAGCGTCGCGAGAAGCTGCGCGGGCGAGCGCGCGGTATCCCGGTCCAGGATGTCCACAACCGCCGCGGGGTGGAGCTTCCGCACCAGCGAGGCGATCTTCTCGGTTCCGGCGCCGACGTGGTCGAGCACCTCGCCGCCGCAGCGCGGGCACGCCTGCGGGATGTCGCGGTGAAAGCCGCAGTAGTGGCACACCAGAGAGGCCGTGCGGCGATGCACCGTGAGCGGGATCGAGCAGTCGCGGCACGCGG
The DNA here is from genome assembly GCA_020073245.1 of Terriglobia bacterium. GTDB lineage: Bacteria > Acidobacteriota > Thermoanaerobaculia > Thermoanaerobaculales > Thermoanaerobaculaceae > RBG-13-68-16. The sequence continues at coordinate 99,683 of JAIQFQ010000007.1, forward strand.
CCTGGTGTCCGCACTCCCGGCACAGCAGCACCGGAGCCCAGCCGCGCCGGTTCACAAGCAGGATTGTCTGTTCCCCGCGGGCCAGCGTCTCGGCGAGAGCCTCGCGGAGCCGCCGGGATAGGAAACGCTGGCCGTGCTCTCCAGGCTCGGGCGGCTCGCCTTTCAGGTCGACGACCTCCACGGCGGGGAGACGGCCGCTGGCAACGCGCTCCGGCAGATCGAGCACCTCCACCCTGCCCTGCTCAGCCAGCGCGAGCACTTCGAGCGAGGGAGTGGCGGAGGCCAGGATGACCGGGATCCGAAGGCGCTGGCCAAGGGTGAGCGCCAGATCCCGGGCGTTGTAGCGCGGCTCCTCCTCCTGCTTGTACGACGTGTCCTGCTCCTCGTCCACCACCACGACCCCAAGGCGCGCCAGGGGTGCCCACAGGGCTGACCGCGGCCCGGCGACCACGTCAACCTGGCCGCGCCGGGCGCGCTCCCAGGCGGCGAGCCGCTCGCCTTCCGCCATCGACGAGTGCAGCACGGCGACTCGTCCGGAGAAGCTCCTGGCGAGGTGCCCCGCGAGAGCAGGTGTCAAGGCGATCTCGGGGACGAGGATCACCGCCTGCAGCCCCCTATCGACCGCAGCGCGCGCGACGCGCAAGTACACCTCGGTCTTGCCCGAGCCCGTAACGCCGAGCAGCAGAAATGCCTTGAATTCCCCACCACCCAGAGCCTTCGAGAGCGTCTCGACCGCTTGGTGCTGATGCGCCGTCAGCGTTTCCGGAACGGGACCCGGGGCGAGCTCCCAACGCCGCACCTCCCGCTGGCGGGCCTGCCGAAACCGCCTGACGACACCCTTGTGGACAAGGGCGTCGACGACGCCCGAGGAACATCGGCACGCCGCCACGAGCTCGCCCTCCAGCACCGGTCGGCCGGTCTCGACGAGCCATGCCGCGGCCCGTGCCTGGGCCGGCGCGGCTCCCACCAGGCGCGCCCGCTCCTCGGGTGCCATTTCACACGCCACGACTGCCGAGACTGTCGCTCCGGCGGGCCCGCTCGCGCTGCGCTCGACAACCTTGAGTGCGTGCTTCTCGGCGAGAGCCGGAAGCAGCTCGTCGAGCTCAGGCTTGGACCAGCCTTCCGCTCGGAGACGGGCAACGGATATCCGTCGCGCCTCCAGCACCCGCTCGATCAGGCGCCGCGCGGCGGGCTCGGCGCCGGCGAGGAGCTCGCTCGCTCGAGCGCCCGCCTGCACGATCGGCGGCGGAACGCGCAACAGTGCGCCCGGGATAGCCGTGCGGACGACGGTGCCGACCGGCGCCGCGTAATACTCGGCGACGAACCGGATCAGCTCCAGCACGTGCGGCGGAAGCAGCGGCTCGGGGTCGAGCACCTCCTCGACCGGAAGCACCCGATCCGCCGGACAACCCGGGTCCTCGACAACCTCCACAACCACCCCTACGCGGCTCTGGCCGCGGAGGCGGACCTTCACACGCGTTCCCGGGACGACGAGGTCGACGAGGTGTTCCGGGATCCGGTATGAGAGGGCTTCGGGAAGCGCGGTCGGCAGGGCTGTCCGGGCGAACACCAGCCGCGATGATACACTCGCCGCGTGACCGGGCGGGAGGAGATCGAGCGCTGGCGTGGCGTCCTGACACGTCTGCGGCGCGGTCCGGCTCCACGCGGCGAGGAGTACGACCTGTGCCGAGAGGTGCTCGCAGCCGCGCCCGCAACCATGCACGGCCGCCAGGCCGCCCGGAGGCTCCTCGAAGGTGCGATGGCCGACGCCGGGATCAGCATCGCTGACGCCCAGGACGTGATGGGTTTGCTCAAGGCCGTAGCCCGGGGCGACGTTGACCTGGAGCACCTGCTCGAGCCGCAATGACCGGGTGGCTGGCGACTCTGCTCGTGCCCGGCGCGCTGTGGTTGGTCGGCCGCCAGCTCGCAGCGAATGCCGCCGCTGTTCCCTCGCTCCCGCTCCACTGTCTACTCGGCTTCCTCGGCCCCGCGGGCCTGGTGTGCTGGTGTAGGCGTCCCTTCACCGAGCAACTTCTAGCCTGGGTGGTCGGCGTCATCGCGTGGGCAGGGATCTTCGTCATTCGCGACCCACAGCTCTTCGTGGCCTTCGGGCTGGTAGGGGCGACGTGGGGGGGCATCCTCGGCTTGAAGACGCTCAAGCCGATGGTTCCCACGGTCACACCGGCTGCCCAGGGGCTCCCTCCAGAGGCCGCAGCCCGAGGCCGCGACGCCGGCTCCTGCGAGAGCCCCGGTTTTGCGCTCGAGATGCGCTGTCCGACCTGCGGCGCCGCGGCTGCCGTGCCCGTTTACCACCGCATGGCCCGCTGCGAGTTCTGTTCGAGCGACCTCGTCGTGATCGGGAAAACGGACCCCCTGACCGTCGTGATCCCTGACGCCGTGACCACCGAGGCCGCGCTCGCGGAATCGGTCGTGAGGTACTTCCGCGACCGCCACTACCTCGAGCTGTACGACCGGCGAGTGCGGCCGCTGATGGAAGAATCGGCGTTCGCTGACAACAACGGGGAAGCCGACCTGCAGCACCTTGTCGCTCCGCGCCCGTCACCGGCGGTGGAGGCTGTCGAAGCCGAGGTTTCCAGGGCTGCGGACGAGTGGGCTGCGCAGATCGCCCCCAGGGTTCGTGTTCGCGCCTGGCATCGCTTCCTGAGCCCGTACTGGCATCGCCTCGGAACGCTCTACCAGGCCGCGTTCGGCCGCGACCGGGCCGGCACCAAACGGATGGAGTTTGCGGTCACGACGGTCGAAGGCGCGGTGTCGGCGACGGCATTCCCCGTGCCAGAGATGGGGAAGCTCTCGTACCTGAAGGCGCTGCGGCCGCTTCTCGGGGCACCGGAGGCCGCATTTCCGGCGTTGGCAACAGAGGTCCGGCCCGACGAGATCGACAGGACGTTCCAGCAGTTCTCGCATCGCTCGACCGAACTGACGATCACGCCGATCGCCATGCACTCGACGCTGGTTCCCGAGGTGGTCGCTCTCGTTTACCGGCCCTGGCACGTGGCGGTCGTCGAGCTGGACGGCGACGAACTGGCCATGCTGGTGGACGGTGGGAGCGCTCGCGTCGAGGGACAGGCCCCGGCCCAGGAACCTCCGACGAGCACGGCCGAGACTCCAAGGGGCCAGACGCCGACGCTGGCCCCGAGCCGATGCCCCGACTGCGGGGCGGACCTGCCTTTTACCCCCGAGGCGGTCGCGTTCCTCTGCCGGTCCTGTTTTCGGCTTCTCGAACTGCGAGGCACGCGCTGGACCAACGTCCCCTACCTCCGCGAGGAGCCGATGAAGGGACACCGCCAAGTCCCCTTCTGGCGCCTCCCGCTCCGGCTGCGCACGGCCGCCGGCGCTCTCATCACCGACTTTCCCCACCTCACCGATGGTATCGACGGCACGTTCGACCAGATTGGCGATCGCCCACAGCTTTCCCAGAACTTCTTCGTTCCCGCCTTTCGGACACGGGTCAGCAAGGCGGGCGTCCAGCTGTATCGCCGGCTGTGGCCGGCGGTCCAAGGACGGGCGCACGAACCCCGGCCCGAGCGTTTCAGCCCGGCCAATCCTCCGGAGAGGACGGTCGAAGTCACCCTGAACGCGGCCGAGGCCCGTGTGTTCGCCCGTGTCTACCTGGCGCTCGCGTTCACCCAGCGGGATCTTGCCAGGGCGGAGGTGAAAGGGGTACGCGAGCGGTTTCTCTCCGCCGAACTGGAAGGAAACGCCGAGCTCGTGTTCCTGAACCTGCCCGACGAGCTTCTCGGGTCGTTGGATGGGCTCTTCGGTCGGGCGCGCGTCAGGGCGCTTGCAAGTCTCGAAGGACAAACTACATAGCACGACACCCTCGAAAGGTCGGGAGCTCAACCCGGAGTATGTTCTACCATACTACTGTTACGATTTCTTGACGTATTGCCATTTGATTCATCGAAGCGTAGAATTTCTCCAATGGCTGATCACTCCGCGCGCGAGGAGGCTATCGTCAGCGCGGCGATCGAGTTGGCGGAGGCCAACGGCGTCGCCGGCGTGACGACTGCTGCTCTGGCTCGCAGGCTCGAGTTCACGGAAGCCGCGCTGTACCGGTACTTCCCGGGCAAGTCTGCGATCATCGCCGCGGCGCTGCGGCACCAGAGCGAGCGCCTTTTTGCGACGATGCTGCTCGAGCTGATGCCCGAGGCCGTCCAGCACGGCCAGGCGGTGCAGCCGCAGCTGGAGCGCCACCTCCACCGCTTCGTGAACCACAACGGACTGCTGCTTGAGCTCCTCCTCTCCGCCGCAGGAGGGCGGGACGAGGCACTCCAGGTTGCGGGTGCCGCGGTCCTCCACGAATACGACCAACGGATGAGCGACTATTTCGCTCAACTGCAGCAGCTGGGGCTGATAGGCACGCAGGTGCCGGGCGCCGAGTTGTCGCGCCTTTGGATCTGCCAACTCCTCGGTGGATTCGTTCGGTGCCGTCTCGCCCGTGAGGGCTGGGACCCCATCCAGCAGCCGGGGTTCCAGGCGCTTGCCAACCACCTTCGGCCATCCGGTGTGGCCACCGGTCCCTGACCGCACCCAGCCACCCGGCTGAGAGTCGAAAGCTCTCTTTCGACTTATGACTTTCGACCTCCGACTATTGACCGTTGGCCGTCCCCTGACAACTGCGGTCCCGCCGGCTCACGCGGCCGAACGCTCCACCCAGACCTGAAGCAGGTGCAGCGTTACCTCGGAGGCCTTCGCCATCCACTCCAGCGAGACCCACTCCTGCACCGAGTGGAAGCTCTGGCCGCCGGCCCAGATGTTCGGCGTGAGCAGGCCCATGAAGGACAACCGGGATCCGTCGGTGCCGCCGCGGATCGCGCGCCGGACCGGTTCCATCCCCATCCGCCGCACCGCCTCGAACGCGTACTCGAGAACTTTCGGATCCCCGGCAATCTTGTAGGCCATGTTCCGATACGATTCCTTGACCTCAACCGCGATCCGCGCTCCGGGGAAAGCGCCCTGAACCTCGCGCACAACGGCCCTCAGCGCGTTCTCGCGCTCCCTCAACTCCTCTTCCGTGAAGGCGCGCACCAGGAGCTTGATCTCGACGCGGGTGACGTCGCCGCGCAGGTCGTACGGGTGCAGGTAGGACTGCCGAAGCTCAGTGGTCTCCGGCAGGAACTCGCGAGGGACGCGCTCGACGATCGCGGCCGCGACACGCACGGCGTTGACGAGCTTGCCCTTGGCGTATCCCGGGTGGACGTCGTGCCCCTCGACAACCACCAGCGCCGAGTCGGCGCAGAACGTCTCGTCCTCGATCTCGGCGATGTCGGAGCCGTCAAGCGTGTACCCGTACTTGGCGCCGAACGCCGCGACATCGAAGTGCTCCGTGCCGCGCCCGACCTCCTCGTCGGTCGTGAAGCCGACGCTCACCGGCCCGTGCACGAACTCGGGGTGCTTGCCAAGCCAGGCCACGGCGGTCATGATCTCCGCGATCCCGGCCTTGTCGTCGGCCCCGAGAAGAGTGGTTCCGTCCGAGGTCACGATGGTGTGGCCGATGCACTTGGCGAGGTTCGGATTGTCCGAGAAGCGGATCACCTGACGCTCGTCGCCCGGAAGGGTGATGTCGCCGCCCTTGTACCCCTGGATCAGCTGGGGCTTGACCCCGGCGCCGAGCGTTCCGTGGTAGGTGTCCATGTGCGCGAGGAGCCCGATGACCGGCACCTTCCCGGCCTTGGGGTGGCCCGCTGGAAGGTTCGAGGGGACGGTCGCGAAGACGTACCCCCATTCGTTCACGGTCGCGTCGACGCAGCCCAGCTGTTTCAGCTCGCCGACCAGAACTCGGGAGAGGTCCTTCTGCTTCTCGGTCGAAGGGCTCGATGTCGAGTTCTCGTCCGACTGCGTGTCGATGCGGACGTATCGGAGGAAACGATCCAGCAGATCCTTGCGGTCGGTGGCGTCAAAAGCGATCGTCGGCATTGCGACCTCCTCGCGCGCCTCAACGGCCGCGCCGGCCGAGTCTACCCGCTTGAAGCCCCGGAACCAAGACACAATGCGCTTGACCTCCCCCGGGGAATAACGTTACGATCATGTGAATTTGGGCACGAGGGGGGAAGGGATGATTACCCAGTACATCCCTGTGGTGTTGGCGTTCGCGTTCGCCGCGGTTGTCAGCGGCGCGCTGATCGGCCTGACGGCGTTCCTCGGACGAGGCCGTCTGGGCGGCACGCGGACACGGGACACGTACGAGAGCGGCGTGCCGCTTCTGGACGGCTCGCGCAAGCGCGTTTCCGTCCGGTTCTTCGTGGTCGCGATGGTGTTCATCGTCTTCGACGTCGAGGTCGCGTTCCTCTTCCCCTGGGCGGTTTCGGCGCGGGGCCTGCTTGCCGAGGGCAACAACGCGGTGCTGCTCGACGGCCTGATCTTCCTCGTGCTCCTGGCGATCGGCTACGTCTACCTCTGGCGCGAAGGCGCCTTCGACTGGTCGCGCCGCCGGAGCGAGTCGTGACCACGCGCCCGCTCGTGGTCGCAACGCAAGAAACCACCTCAGACGTGAAGTTCGACAAAACAATGGAGGACCGGATTGCCGACGTGCTGCGGCGCTATCCGACGACGCGCGCCGCACTGCTGCCCGTCCTCTGGCTGTGCCAGGAACGCTTCGGATGGATCTCCCCGGGCGTCATCTCGGCCGTCGCGGAGCGTCTGGGTGAGAGCGCCGCCTTCGTGGAAGGAGTGGTGAGCTTCTACACGATGTACTACACCTCCCCTCCCGCGCGTTACGTGCTGCAGGTCTGCACGACGCTCTCGTGCTCGGTCTGCGGGGGTCGCGAACTCGTCGATCATCTCACGGCCAAGCTCGGCATCGGCTTCGGCGAGAAGACCCCGGACGGTTCGTTCCAGCTCGTGGGCGTGCAGTGCCTGGGCGCCTGCGGCAACGCCCCCGTGATCCAGATCAACGACGACTACTACGAGGACCTGACGCCGAAGAAGCTCGATGCGGTTCTGGACGACCTGAAGGGGAGGCGCTGAATGGAACCGGTGCTCTTGCGGGCCCGCGGCGTCCCCGGTTCACGGTCGATCGCGACCTACCTCGCCGCCGGTGGCTACGAAGGCTGGAAGAGAGCGCTCGGGCTCGGACCCGATGCCGTCGTCAAGGAGGTCCTCGACTCCGAGCTGCGCGGGCGGGGCGGCGCTGGGTTTCCCACTGGCCGCAAGTGGAGTTTCGTCCCGAAGGATCACCCCGGGCCGCGCTACCTGGTCTGCAACGCGGACGAGTCCGAGCCCGGAACATTCAAGGACCGGGAGATCATCGAGCACGACCCGCACCAGGTGATCGAGGGCATCGCGATCGCTTCGTTCGCGATCAAGGCGAACACCGCCTACATCTACATCCGGGGCGAATTCGTGCGGTGGGCGACGATCCTCGAAGAGGCAATTGGGGAGGCGCGGGCAAAGGGTCTGCTGGGCACGAACGTGCTCGGCAGCGGATTCGACCTCGACATCTGGGTCCACCGCGGAGCGGGGGCGTACATCTGCGGCGAGGAGACCGCGCTCATCGAGTCGCTCGAGGGGAAGCGCGGGTTCCCCCGCCTGAAGCCGCCGTTCCCCGCCGTTGTGGGCGTCTTCGGCAAACCGACGGTGGTGAACAACGTGGAGACGCTCGCCTGTGTGCCGCACATCATGACCCGCGGCGCAGCCTGGTTCGCCTCGATAGGTCGACCGAGAAACACCGGCCCGAAGCTCTTCTGCGTCTCCGGGCACGTGAACCGGCCGGGCGTGTACGAGTTGCCGCTCGGGGTGACGTTCCGCGAGATCATCGAGGAACACTGCGGCGGGGTCAGAGGCGGGCGGAAGCTCAAGGCGTTCTTCCCCGGTGGTTCCTCGGCGCCCGTCATGACCGCTGACGAGGTTGACGTTAAGGCCGACTTCGACGCCTGCGCGGAGGCCCAAACGATGCTCGGCTCGGGCGGGGTCATCGTCCTGGACGATTCCGTGGACATGGTGGCGGTCGCAGACAACATCGCGCACTTCTACGCGCACGAGTCGTGCGGGCAGTGCACGCCCTGCCGGGAGGGATCGGACTGGTGCGCAGACATCCTCGACCGCATGGCGGCGGGGCACGGCCGCGCGTCCGACCCCGACACCCTCCTGCGGATCTGCCGCTTCTCCTCAGAGGGGATGACCATTTGCCCGCTCGGAGACGCCTACGCGCTTCCCCTTTCGAGCATGGTGAACAAGTTCAGGGCTGAGTTTGAGCGCCGCATCGCCGACGCGACTCCCCTTCCACAGAAGAGGCTGCCGGTGCTGCCGTGGACCGGGCCCCGTCCCGGCTTCGGGATCTAGGAGGACCAGGGCCATGCCGAAGCTCACCATCGACGGGCACGAGGTCGAGGTCGCCGCCAGGACCAACCTCATCGAAGCGGCGCGCGCGGCCGGCGTCTTTATCCCGTACTTCTGCTACCACCCGTACCTCACCGTCGTCGGCCAGTGCCGGATCTGCATGGTGGAGATCCAGGGCCAGCCGCGCCTCGCCCTCGGTTGCGCGACCCCGGCGACCGATGGCCTAGTCGTAAAGGTGGAGACGTCGGCACGCGCCAAAGAGGCACGAGAGGCGGTCATGGAGTTCCTGCTCGCGAACCATCCTCTCGACTGCCCCGTCTGCGACCAGGCGGGAGAGTGCCTGCTTCAGGATCACTCGATGCGGGAGCAGCGGGACACATTCACCACCCACATGGCGGAGACGCGGCGCACCTTCCCAGGGTACGAGCGACGCCTCCTGGGGCCGCACATCGTGCAGAACCAGAACCGGTGCATCCACTGTTCGCGCTGCATCAGGTTCACCCAGGAGATCTCGGAGACGGCGGCGCTCACGTACAAGTCCCGCGGAAACTCCGAGTTCATCGACACGTTTGATGGTAGGGCCTTCGACGATCCGATGTCCGCGTGCGCGGCGGACGTCTGCCCCGTCGGCGCCCTCACGGTGCGGGAGTTCCGCTTCCGCAAGCGCGCGTGGAAGCTGAGCTCGACTCCGTCGATCTGCCCAGGCTGCTCGATCGGCTGCAACATCTTCATCGACCATCACGAGCGTGAGGTCCACCGCTTCACCCCCCGGGAGAACCCGGCGATCAATGCGACGTGGTTGTGCGACTACGGCCGGTTCCTTGCCGATTCACTGAACGAGCAGACGTACCTCTACCCGCAGCGCCGAGCGGCGGGACACATGGTCCGCGCCGAGTGGGGCGAGGCGATTGCCGCGCTGGCCCTCGAGCTGAGGGCGGCACGTCCCCTGCGCGTGGTCGCCTCGGCCAACCTCTCGAACGAGGAGCTATTCCTGGCCCGCGAGCTGTTCGGTCGTCACCTCCGGGGCGAGCTGGCGGTGCCGCTGGCCGCCGGCGAGCAGCGTCGGATGAGAAACGGCAAGGGCGAGTGGCTGCACGCCGCCGACCCCTACCCGAACTCCCTCGGCGCCCGCCGGCTCGGGCTCAACGTCGTCGACGGGGAGGGCTTGTCGCGCTTCCTCTACGGCGGCGCCGGGCTGACCCTGATCCTCGACGCCGAGGCGCACCCGTTCCTCGCAGGCGCGGAGGCGCTCCAACTCCTCCGTGTGGGCGCGACGGCCGTCTGGATGCGCTGCGAGCACCCCCTGGCCGGCGTGGCCGGATGGCTTCTGCCGGCGGCGTCGCTCGCGAGCGACGAGGGAACGTTCACGTCCTCGACGGGAGTCGTTCAGCGCTTCGCGGCGGCGTTCTCGCCGCCCGGCACGGTGCATCGGATGCCGACCGGGGCGATGTCGCCGGAATGCCCGACGATCGCTTCCCCTTGGGGCCCTCCGGGGGAGGCCCGCCCGCTCTGGCTGGTGCTCACTGCGCTGGCACGCGAACTGGGAGCCCCGAACCTCGACCTCGCTTCGCCCGCCGAGGTTTTCACTCTGATGGCGCAGACCGACCGGGCGTTCGCGGGTCTGGAGTGGGAGGCGCTCGGCGGGCTGAAGCTCGACGAGTCGTTCCGGGAGCGCCAGCATGTGGGCTAGCGCCGCGGTGAGCGCCGCCAAGCTCGTGATCGTCGCCGTGGGCTTGCTCACGGCCGTGCCCGTGATGGTATGGGTCGAGCGCCGGGGCGCCGCGTTCATTCAGGATCGCCTCGGCCCGAACCGGGTCGGGCCTTTCGGCCTCCTCCAGCCGGTGATCGACGCGATCAAGCTCGTCTTCAAGGAGGACCTTACGCCGGCCAACGTCAACCGGGGCCTCTATCTCCTGGCCCCGATGGTCTCCTTCTTCGTGGCCATGGTGACGTTCATCGTGATCCCCTTCGGCGCCGGGAAGGACATCACCGTGTTCGGGGTGCCGCTCGGCGGTCTGAGCGTCGCCCCGGACCTCGGCGTCGGGGTGCTGTTTCTCCTCGCGATCGGGTCGCTGGGCGTCTACGGGATCGTCCTGGCGGGCTGGTCATCCAACAACAAGTACTCGCTGCTCGGCGGTCTCCGGTCCTCCGCGCAGCTCATCTCGTACGAGCTGCCGATGGCACTGGCCGTGCTCGGCGTCCTGCTCTCGACGGGCTCTTTGCGTCTCGACGACGTCGTCACCCGTCAGGCCGAGCACCTCTGGCTCAACTTCATCCCCCAGTGGAACCTCATCCCGCAGGCCATCGGATTCGTCGTGTTCGTCACCGCCGCCTTCGCGGAGACCAACCGGCTGCCGTTCGACCTCGCCGAAGCGGAGACGGAGCTCGTCGCCGGCTATCACCTCGAGTACTCGTCGATGAAGTTCGCCGCGTTCTTCATGAGCGAGTACATCAACATGACGACGGCCTCCGCGCTGATCGTGACCCTGTTCTGCGGCGGGTGGACATTCCCCGGAATGCAGCATTTCTCCGGTTGGTGGCTGCTGGTCGCCTCCGTGGGCGCTTTCTTCGTGAAGCTGGCCTTTTTCCTCTGGCTCTTCGTATGGGTGCGCTGGACTCTGCCTCGCTTCCGCTACGACCAGTTGATGCGCCTAGGTTGGAAGGGGCTGCTGCCGTTGGCGACGCTCAACCTCGTGTGGGTGGGCGTGGCGATGGCGATGAGGTGGATCTGATGAAGACAGGGCGCAGGGCACAGGGCACAGGGCACCGAAACGGCTCCCGGAGCCTCGTGCCGGCGATTCGGCGCGCGGAGTCCGGCGCCTGGGGCCCGCTTGCCGGGGGGCGGCGATGGTGACGGCGTTCTTCTACCTGGCGGCCGCGGTCGGGCTGGTGTCGGCCGCGGTGGCAGTCGCGCACCGGAACCCGGTCGTCAACGTGCTGTCCCTGGTAGTTACGCTCTTCTGCATCGCGGTCAACTACGCGCTTCTGGGGGCGGAGTTCCTGGCCGCGGCCCAGGTCCTCGTCTACGCCGGAGCGATCCTGGTGTTGTTCCTCTTCGTGGTGATGCTGCTCAACGCTCCGGAGGAGCAGCCCGCAACGGAACCGCGACCGTTCCAACGGGTCGCCGGCCTGCTGCTTGCGGTGGCCGCGGCCGTCGGTGGCGTCGCCCTCCTGATGGGGCTGCGCTTGTCCCTTCCGACCCAAAGCTCCCCGGGAAGCGCTCAGGCCCTCGGCCGACTGCTGACCGGGCCCTACCTGTTCGCTTTCGAGTTCATCTCGGTGCTCCTGCTCGCAGCGATGGTGGGTGCGCTGATGCTGGTGAAAAGGAAGCACTGACATGACGGTCCCCACGACGTACTTCGTGATCTTCGCCGCGTTGTTGTTCGCGGTGGGCGCTGCTGGGGTCCTGCTGCGCCGGAGCGGCATCTCGATCCTCCTTGGGATCGAGTTGATGCTGAACGCAGCGAACCTGGCGCTCGTCGCGTTCGGAAGGCAACACGGCCAGCTGGATGCCCAGGTGTTCGTCTTCTTCGTCATGGCGGTGGCGGCGGCCGAAGTTGCCGTCGGCCTCGCCTTGCTGGTGGCCATCTTCCGCAAGAACCAGTCAATCGACGTGGACAGGCTCAACGTGTTGCGGTGGTAGGAGGAGCAATGCTCGACTTTCTCTGGCTCCTGCCAGCCCTGCCACTCGCCGGCGCCCTGATCCTGCTGGCCGGCGCGATGCGCTTCTCACACCGCACGACCTCGTTCGTGGGACGCTCGATCAGGCCGCGCTGTACGACCACCCGGCTGCGGTACGCAAGGTCGTCGCGGAGACCCGGTCGTCCACCATCAAGGCGGTGGTTCATTGCCAGGGCTCGACGAGTTTCTCGATGTCGGCGGTCGCCGGGCTGGTGCCTCGTCTTCCCGTCAACAACCACTTCAGGGGTTCCGTCCACTGCCGTTGCAACGATTGGACGTCCCGCCGCGAGGGACTCAATCGCCACGAGTGGAAGCCCTTCATAGAAAGACGGAAGCACCACCACGTCGGCCAGGGCGAGCCAGTCGGGGATATTGGCCTGGTAGCCCACGAAGCGTACGGACCCGTCCAATTCAAGCGAGCCGGCCTGCGCTTCCAGCTCAGAGCGTAGGGCCCCGTCGCCCACGCAGACAAGGCGCGCTCCAGGAAAACGGCGGCGAACGAGCGGCATCGCGTCGAGCAGCACGCGATGCCCCTTCTGCGGCTCCAGGCGACCGACGACGAGCAACACCGGGTCACCTTCGGAGAACCCGAGACGCGTTTTCAGGCCCGCAGGGGCCTGGCGGGCGGGATCGAACCGTGTGAGGTCGCAGCCGTTTTGAATGACAATGACTTTGCGTGGCGGGAGGCCCTTGGTTTCGACCAGGTACTTGGCGTTCGCACGGGATACGGCGATGTAGTAATCCACGAAGCGGCCGGCAAGCCGATCCACCACGAACCGCGACTTCAGCCAACCGTGGCGCCACTGCTCTCTCAGGTGTGGTGTCTCGATGATAACCGGCACCCGGCACGACCAACCGATCGGCGAGGCAAAGAGGCTGCTATAGAACAAATGCGAGTGGAGGATGTCGACACGGCGTTCCCGTATGATCCGCGCCAGGCGAAGGGCGGATCCGATCTGGCTTGGTTTCCTGAGAAACAGCGGCACAAGCTCGACGTCACTCGGGATGTCAGGTCGAAGTTTCTCCGCTACTTGGGGTGTGCAAACCAGGTGGAGCCGGAAATGGCGCCGATCCAGCCCTTTTAGCAGCGTCAGGATGTGTTCCTCGGCGCCACCGCGGGCAAGCGTGTTGGAGAAATAAAGGAGCGAGAGCGGACGCATCTTTCTCAATGGGTTTATGCCTGGGACTCAGACCCCAATCCGAAAAAAACCGTGAACCGCCGGTACCAACGGCCCCGCCGTTGGTGCGCCAGGGCCGCCAAGGAGAACAGAATTCTTATTCCGAACCAAGGATCAAGAAGCGCCCCTCTTGGGGCCTTCAGATTCTGAGCCCCAGTGTTCCGGCTTACCGTTCCATCCTTGGCGTTCTTGGCGAGGAAAATCCCCCCCACCCTTCCCCTCCCCCACGGTGGGGGGAGGGCTGGGGTGGGGGTCGCTGACTCTGGGCACTTCGCCAGGGTTTTCATCCGTCGTAGTGAAACTCGTTTCTTGACCACTTGGCAGTGAAACGTTCGGGTTGAATCGTCATGTCGAGCAGCGGACGCACCGTAGTCTTGGGGATGGGTAACCCGGTCGTCAGCGACGACGGCGTGGGACTGGCCGTGGCGGCCGAGCTCAAGCGCCTCCTTGCGGAGGCACCCGTCCGCGGGGTGGATGTCCTCGCCAGCACACGGGCGGGCTTCGAGCTGATCGACATGCTTCGTGGATACGCCCGCGCCATCATCGTTGACTGCATTGTCCTCCCAGACCCCCGGCCAGGCCGCGTATGCCGGCTAACCTTGGATGACGTGTCGGGCTGTGCACGATTGGTGAATGCCCACGAGATGAGCGTCGGCACCGCATTCCGCCTGGCCGAGCGAATGGGCATTCCGATGCCCGGAGAGGCGGAGATCATCGCGGTCGAGGGGGGCGACACCTCCACCATCGGCGAGGGTCTGACCCCAGCGGTCCAGGCGACAGTCGGCCCCCTCGCGCAGGAGATCTACGACCGCCTCAAGCAGAACGAACCTGCCACCGATCCCCTTGACACCGAAGACTTCCGCAAGCGCCGCGCGTTCTATTCTCCTGGGATCGAGTGACGGGCAATATCGGATGAGCCACCTTTCGAGAGGATGATCCTGCCATGGCCAAGGTCAGCAAGAAACCCGGCACGTACCTTTACCCCCTGCCACCCAGCCTCATCACCTGCGG
>JAIQFQ010000008.1 GCA_020073245.1 Terriglobia bacterium
AGCCGGTTCAGTGGTTTCAGATTGGACCGGGATGGACCAGGGAAGACTGAGCGAAACCGGCCAAATCAGACTCCGGATCTGAAGGTCGCGCGTTCGAATCGCGCCCGGCGCACCACATCAAACTGCCGAGCACCAGTAGCTTTCAAGCAACACGAAAACTCTGGCCAATTTCGACTGGAAGTCATGGGCTACCCAGGGGCTACCTCTGTCGAAACCTTCCGTAGGCCGAAGCCCCCGAGGGGGTGCCTGCCAAGTCCACCACGTCGTCTTCATCCGCCGCGTCCTCACCATCTGCGGATCGTCTTCAACTTTCTGGGAAGAACGAGCCGCTGGGACCTGTCCATGTGCGTGCGGGCTCCGTGACGGGGACCGATCGGGGACCACATCGGTCAGCCACTGGGACAAGCCTTCAAGGTCCAACGGCAGGGTGCAATACAGGGGCGCAGGGCGACACTGCGTCGCACTCGACAACCGAGACGATCATCATTTGGCCCGGCGGTCACCCTCCTTCGTGAGCGGTGGTGTAGCGCCCGTACCGGACAGAAGGAGTAACCTGAAAGCAGATTTGTTTACCGAGGTTGGGTCTCAAGGCTCCTGTCCAATTGGGCGGGACCAGGCTCCTGCCCGAGGGCACCGGCGGATCGGCGAATGATGATCAAGGACGCCACTGGCCGTAGTCCAATTGCGGCGGCGTTGGCGGCAGTCGATTCGTGGCCGGCCCGGCGGGGGCCGCGCAAACGTGCCGGGCCGGGAGAAGGAGCGATGGCCAGTCCTGGTGAATCGAGCGACCGGATGCTTCTTTCGCCCACCGAGATGGGCAAACAACGCTCCTGCTGGCGTCGACACACGACCGTTTGTCATCGGCCGGCCAACTGCAGTGACGCTCCTGGCCGGCCGAACCGCAGGAGACCGGCGTTGGCCCTGTTCGGATCTTCGCGGCGGGCCACCTGTAACCGTCCAGAGATCCTCGCCTGGGTTCCCCGGGTGATTCGGCGCGCACTGGCGGTGGGCGCTTTTGTTCTCGCGCCCGTTCTATCGCACGCGGGCGAGATGACTTACATTTTTAACGCGCCAGAGTCTCTTCTTGACAAGAGGTACCTCTATCACTGGGAAGTATTGCGAACCGCGCTTGAGGAGACGACGGCCTCGTACGGGCCCTTTCGCATGGTTTCCTCCGGATTCATGACCGAACAGCGTCAGGTGTTCGAGCTTCAACACGCCACGGGCAAGCTCACGATCATGTATCTGTCGACCACTCCGGACCTCGAGAGAACTCTCATCCCAGTGCGAATCGCGGTCGACAGGAACCTCAGCGGCTACTTCGTATACCTCATCCGGAAGGAGAACCAGGGGCGGTTCGGCTCGATCGCGACCATCGACGATCTTCGTGGATTCTCTCATGGGCTCGGTCTTGGGTGGATCGACGTCGGTATCCTCAAATCTGATGGGTTCAAGGTGGTGACGGGCTCCAGCTACGACGGGCTCTTCGAGATGCTCATCAACGGCCGCTTCGACTGTTTTCCGCGATCGGGAGTCGAGGTCGTCGGCGAGTACGACCAGCGAAAGGCCCGTATGCCCGATCTTCACATCGAGAAGACGCTCCTTCTCTACTACCCGCTCCCGATGTACTTCTGGTTCTCTAGGACCGATGAAGGTCGACGGCTCGCAGCCCGGGTGGAGGAGGGGTTGCAGGCGATGATCCGGAACCGGACGTTTTTCGCCATCTTCGACAAATACTTCCGATCGAACATCGAGCGACTACGGCTGAAGAGCAGAAGGATCTTCAAAGTCGAGAACCCGAACCTCGGACCGGAGACGCCGCTTGATGACAGGAGGCTGTGGTTTGACCCCCAAACCTACCGGTAGAATTACGTCGGGGCCAGGCGACTGAATGTCCTCTCGAAAGCTCTCGGTAGCCGCGATTGCGATCGCCGCCCTGGTTGCCGTCACGACCTTGCTGCTCGGTTCCCTTGCCGTGCTCAACGACACCCGGGAGAGAGACCGGCAGTGGGCGGACCTTCGCAAGGAGTTAGCGGCAAACGCGGATCAGCTTTCCGCGGCCCTTGCCCTCCCCGTGTGGAACTTCGACCGCGACCAAGTCGACAAGGTCGCCGAGAGCATGATGGCGGATCAAGCGACGTATGGTGTCGTCGTTGAGGCGGGCGGTAAGACCCAGGCCCGGGTCAGGACTGACTCCTGGGGTGTCGCCAAACTGGACCACGGCTTTGCAACCAACGGCCTGATTGTCGAGAAACGAACGATCAGCTTCGCAGATCAGCAGATCGGGCGTGTCACGCTCTGCGCCACGCCGAGGTTCCTCGAAAAGAGATTAGGGGCGGCGGTCATCTGGACCAGCGTCGTCATCGCGTTGCTTGACCTGCTGTTGATCGTGACGATCTATCTTCTTCTCTGGCGCGTCGTGTTGAGACCCCTCGTGGAGATCGAGCGGTTCGCTGGCTCGGTGAGCTCAGGGAGCGTGGATCCCCCTGAGCTCCGTGGTCGGCACTACTGGGGCGAACTGGAGAGCCTGCGTGCATCAATCACAGGGATGGTTGCGCTGCTGAAGGCGCGGTACGCACAGCTCTGGGAAAGCGAGGAGAGGTTCTCCAAGGTCTTTGTATCGGCCCCGGCCGGCATGAGCATCAGCAGCCTCAGCGACGGCCGGCTCCTCGATGTCAACCAGGAATTCGAAAGAATTTTTGGTTTTCGCCGCGACGAGATCATCGGGCGCACTTCGCTGGAGCTCGGGATCTGGCTCGACGAAAAGGACCGGGACGAGTACGTACGACTCCTTCACGCCGCGAGGACCGTGAGGGACCACGAGTTGCACATGCGTTCAAAGGACGGGAGCGCACTCGTCCTTCGTTCCTCTGCCGAGTTGATAGAGATCGGCAAAGAGACCCTGCTGCTGGCGACGTTCGTGGACGTGAGCGAACGCAAGAAGGCGGAGGAGGCCCGCGAACATCTGTTCGGGGTGGTCCGGGGCCTTACGCGCCGGCTCGCCGACGTCGAGGAAGCGGAGCGCCAGCGCCTCTCGCGTGAACTGCATGACCGGGTCGGCCAGAACCTCACCGCCTTGGGCCTCAACCTCAGCGCCCTGCAGAGCTCGCTCCCGCCTGACGCCATCGCCGCCGTGGGGGCGCGGATCGACGACTCACGGGCCCTGCTCGGCGAGACCTTCGAGAGGGTTCGCGATGTGATGTCGGACCTGCGCCCGCCGATGCTCGACGATTTCGGACTGTTGAGCGCCCTGCGCTGGCATGCGGAAAAAGTTGCCAGCCGCACCGGGATCACGATCGTGGTGGAAGGCGCCGAGCCCACGCCGCGCCTTGCCCCGTCGGTCGCGATCGCGCTCTTCCGGATCTGCCAGGAGGCTTTGACGAACGTGGTCAAGCACGCTCGAGCCCAACGGATCGAGGTCAAGGTGAACATGCACGGAGAAGTGCTGCGCCTCGAGGTGGCCGATGACGGAACCGGCTTCGACCGCCAGACCCTCGGGCCGGCAAGGGGGGCGCAGGGCTGGGGTCTCGCCACGATGCGCGAGCGGGCGCTGTCGATCAACGGCAACCTCGAAATTGACTCGAGCCCGGGTCGTGGAACGCGGATCCAGGTCGAGTGCCAGGCGGTGCGCGAATGAAGACACGAATTCTGCTCGCCGATGACCACACCGTCGTACGCGACGGTCTGCGGCTGATCCTGCAGACGCAGCTGGACCTTGAGGTCGTTGGAGAAGCAGCATCCGGGACAGAGGCCGTGCGTTGGACCAGCAAGCTTCAGCCCGACGTCGTCATCATGGACATCGGCATGCCCGAACTCGATGGCATCGAAGCGACGGCGAGGATCTTGGCAGTCCGCCCGGAGACCCGCGTGATCATTTTGTCGATGCACGCGACGTCCGAGCACATCTACCGTGCCCTCAAGACCGGGGCGCGCGGCTACGTGCTGAAGGATTCGGCGGGCACCGAGGTTGTCGCCGCGGTCCGCTCGGTCTGCGCCGGTTCACGGTACTTGAGCCACAAGATCGCCGATGTCGTGATCGACTCCTATACGAGCGACCGTGGCCCGGATGCGCCGGCCAGCCCGCTCGAGCGGCTCTCCGACCGGGAGCGGCAGATACTCAAGCTCGTGGTCGAAGGCAAGACGAGCGCCGAAATCGCCAAGATACTTTTCCTGTCTCCCAAGAGCGTCGACACCTATCGCAGCCGGATGATGGCGAAGCTGGGCGTCAGCGACATCGTGTCCCTGGTCAAGTTCGCCATCCAGCACGGCGTGACGACGCTCGGGTAGGAGAGCCCGACACGGCCCCCTGAAACCGGGGGACAAACCGGCTCCGACGCCCGAAAGCGCGACGGCCTGAGAAGGAATGTTCCCCCGGAAAACCGCGCGCCAAAGACGATCGCTGTCCGCTCATGGATGGAGCTTCCACTACACGCAGTGTCCAGCCGTCCTGACAGACAACCCTGCTACTGCGACCGATGCTCAACAAAGAGATGGGGCGTCGGCACCGGCGGCGCCCGGAGGAAGCTGTATGCAACGCTCGATTCTTATCATTGACGACAACGATGCGGTACGGGCATCGCTGCGTTCCTGGATCGCCACAACCTTCCCATCAGTGAGTTGCGTCGAGGCCAGCAGCGGCGAGGAGGCACTCTCGCTGGTACGCGAATCCGCCCCCGACCTAGCCCTGATGGACATCGGCCTGCCGGGAATCAACGGCATCGAGGCCACACAACGGCTGAAGGAGATTGCGCCGGATACGAAAGTCATCATCGTCAGCATCCACGACGCCGACTCCTACCGCGCCGCTGCCGAAGCCGCTGGAGCATCCGGGTATGTGTCGAAGCAGCACATGGTCACGGAGCTGTCCGCCCTTCTGCCGCGCTTTCTCGGCCACCAGGTGCCCGAGGACCCGGCGCCGAGCGATCAGGCCTCGGGGCCGGGCGAATCTGGGTCCCGCGCGTACGACCGGGCGAGTCCCGGGCCAGTTCGCGTCGTGGTGGTCAGTGACATGCCGGCGCGCACCGAGCTCGTGGCGTCGCTGACCAGTCCCGGAACCGCTGAGTGGAGAACGGTCGCTGACGAGGAAGCCCTCATCGCCGAGTTGGCCGTGGGAGCAGACATCATCCTCGTCTGGCAGGAGTCGGGCAGTCTCACCCCTGAAAGGGCCCTCGAGGTCATCCGCCGCGAACGGAACGACATCCTGACTGTCGTCGTGGGCCGATGCGACGACGAAGAGGCCGTGATGCGCTACATCGAACTCGGCGCGATTGACTGCTTGTCAAGGCGCCGCCTCCCACGGATCAACGCGATTCTTTCCCAGGCGGCCGAGCGGCGACGCCTCGCCGTGGAGCGACGGCGCGCGGCCGCGGCCCTGGAGGCGAGCGAGGCGCGATATCGACTCATCGCCACCAATACGTCCGACGGTATCTTCACCTTGGACCAGGAAGGACGTGTGACGTTCGTGACTCCACGGTGGCTGCAGGAGGGCGGCTACGAAGAGGCTGGGGTGCTTGGACGCCACATGGCGGATTTCGTTGCACCGGAGCACCGCAGCGTTGCCTGGGAGACGTTCACCCGTTCCCTCGTGGGCGAGAAGACCCCTCTGTGTGAAATCGAGCTGCTTGCGGCCGACGGCGCCCGCCGCTCCGTCGAGCTCGGCATATCGAGCCTCATCGGCGAGGGTGGGCGGGTGACGGGCCAAATCGGCGTGTTTCGCGACGTCACCGAGCGGAAGCGCGCGGAGGAGGACCGGCGGCGACTCGCGGCCGCCATCGAGCAGGCAGCGGAGACTGTCGTCATCACCGATACCGACGGTCGAATTCAGTTTGTCAACCCGGCGTTCGAGGTCCTCACTGGCTATTCCCGTGCGGAGGTCCTTGGCAAGAACCCGCGCATCCTCAAGAGCGGCCAACATCCTCCCGAGCTGTACCGCGAGTTATGGGACACACTCCTCTCCGGTCGCACCTGGAAGGGCCATCTGATCAATCGCCGCAAGGACGGGACGCTGTTCGAGGAGGATGCGGTCATCTCGCCGGTCCGCGACGCCGTCGGGACCATCGTGAACTTCGCCGCGGTCAAGCGCGACGTTACCCAGGAGGTCGCACTCGAGGCGCAGCTCAGGCAGTCGCAGAAGATGGAGGTCGTTGGCGAGCTCGTCGGAGGCGTCGCCCATGACTTCAACAACCTCCTCCAGGCGATGCTGAGCCACACCCAGCTGCTACGCAGTCAGTCGACCGACCCGGAGGGGGTGCTGGCCGTTGCGCAAGAGCTGGAAAAGCACGTTAACCGTGGCGCCTGGCTGACGCGGCAGCTCCTGCTGTTCTCGCGCCGAGAAACGGCCAGGCTCGAACGGCTGGACCTCAACGACGTGGTGCGTAACACGACGCAGATGCTGCGCCGACTGGTGCGCTCGAACATCGAGTTGGCGATCGAGTTGGCCTCCGGCTCCATGCCGGTCGAGGCCGACCACGGCCAGCTCGAACAGGTCCTCATGAACCTGGCGGTGAACGCCTCCGACGCCATGCCTGACGGGGGCAAGCTCGTCATCCGGACCGGGAATTTCAGCCACGGCCAAGTGTGGATGACTGTGGAGGACACCGGGCAGGGCATCCCCGAGGCGATCCGCGCGCGGATCTTCGAGCCGTTCTTCACCACGAAGCGGGCGGGCAAGGGGACAGGACTGGGCTTGGCGGTTGTGCAGAGCATCGTCGCGCTGCACAACGGGAAGATCGAGGTGGAGAGCAAACTCGGTCAGGGGACCGTGTTCAAGGTAATCCTTTCGCGGGCGCCGTCGAGCGAGCTTCGGTCCGCAGAGGTGGTCCAGCCTCTGACGGCCCAGTTGGAGCCGGGCAGGGGGGAGCGGATCTTGGTTGTTGAGGACGAAGACGCCGCGCGCGACGGCCTGCAGCGGTTCCTGGTGGAATTGGGCTACGAGGCAGTCGCCGTGAGCCGTGCGGAGGAGGCCATGGCCCTTCTGGACGACCGGCCTTTCGATGCATTGCTGACTGACCTGATGCTCCCGGCTATGGGTGGCGGCGAGCTTGCCAAGAAGCTGCAGGAGCATTGGCCAAACCTGAAGGTCCTCCTCATGTCCGGCTACACTGAGGATGAGGCGGTCAGCCAGGTGGACGGGACTGTGTACGCGTGCTTTCTGCAGAAGCCATTCAACATGGCCACACTCGCGAAAGAGGTCCGCACCGCCTTGGGCAGGGGCCCCGACCCTGGGTTCCAACGTGGCGATGGCGACAAATAGACGAGCCGGACGGAAAGAGCGCGGCGAGAGCGGCCAGTCCCCATTCATCCCACTCGCCGGCTGCTGCTGCAGGATCTGAGGGTGCGCGTTCGAATCACGCCGGGCGCACCAGCAAGAAACACACAGCTCAGAATTCTGACGTTCCAACCTCTGACGAGCTCTGCCGAGGCTCAAGACCTCCGGTAACACTCGTGTCACACCCCGGCGTGATGTCGCACCTCTGAGATGCAGGTCAGCGGCTGCGAGCCCCAGCTACCGCGTGAACTCGTACGCCCGCGGCACGACGGTGATGCAGCCCGTGGTGCAGCGGTAGCCGCTGCGGAGCATGTCGAGCTTGATCTCCTGCTCGCCGTCCACAAGCGTGAAGCCGCGGCTGACGTCCTTCTCGTGGTCGATCCCGACGGTCTCGCCGGGAGGTACCATCACCCACTTGTCGATGATGGAGCGCCACAGCTGCGCGCCGGCGCTCACGACGTTGTGGCCCAGCAGCAGCGAGTCGAGGATCCGCGCGCCGTCATCGATCTTCCCCACCATCGACACGATGCTGCGCTCGACCGTCGCGCCGCTGACGATGACGCCGTTGGCGACGAGCGAGTCGACGACGCGCGTGTTGCCGTGGATGAACTTGGCCGGGAGGCCGCTTTCGACGTACGTGTAGATCGGCCAGTCCGGGTTGTAGAGGTTGATGGCGGGGTCCGTCGCCCGCAGCTCCATGTTGGTGTCGTAGTAGCTCTCGATCGTCCCGATGTCACGCCAGTAGCCGCGCTCCTTCTCGGTGCCTCCCCTGACGAGGTAGCGGGAGAAATCGCACGCGAAGACGCGCCGCCGTGGGTTGCGCAGCGTGGACGGGATGACATTGCGTCCGAAGTCCTGCCTGGTGTACCTCTCGGGCTCCAGCTTGTCCCGGTCGTCGTCGATGACTTCCTTCTTCGCGTCGCTCGCGAGCTCCTCGAGGAGCGGCTGGTACTTCCAGGCATAGTTGCCCATCGAGACGAGGCAGTGGTCGCGGTCCTCGGGCAGAGGCTTGGGGTCCGCCGGTTTCTCCTCGAAGCCGATGACGCGCCCTTCCTTGTCCACCTCGAGCACGCCGTACCTGCTCGCATCGGCGACGGGCCACCTGACGGCCATGATCGTCAGGTCGGCGTCGTTCTCGATGTGGAACCGCTCGAAGTTCCGGTAATCCATCATGTAGACGTGGTCGCCGCCGAGGACGAGGACGACGTCCGGCTCCTCGTTGCGGATGAGGGAGGCCTGCTGGGCGACCGCGCTCGCCGTGCCGCTGTACCGCCCGAGCTCGCGGCCCCTGATCGGGATCGGCGGGGAGTCGTCGATGTACTCCTCCGCGCTGATGCCGAACCGCGCCGAGTGGCCCAGCTTGATCTGCCGGTTCAGGGATCCGGGGAGGTGTTGCGTCGGGAGGATCACATTCCGGATCTTCGAGTTCCAGATGTTGCTGATGACGTAGTCGATCACACGCTGGGTCCCGGCAACCGGGATCGCCGGCTTGGCGCGATAGTTCGTGAGCGGGATCAGACGCTCGCCGACCCCACCTACCAGCACGAATGCAAGCGATTCAGCATGGGCCATGCTCGGCGCTACCTTCCTCACGTCCTGGCGTTCGGGTCCATGATAGCCCGTGCCCCAGGCCGGCGCTCCGATCCCCGCTCGTTCGCACACATCGCCGTACAAATCTCAGCAAGGAGGACTACCACGTGCAGCCGGGCAACCACCTCGGTCCGTACGAGGTCGTCGCCCAAGTTGGATCGGGGGCATGGGCGAGCTCCACCGCGCTCGCGACACGCGCTTGGGTCGCGTTGTCGCGATCAAGGTGCTGCCGGCGGAGTTCGCCTCCGATCCCGACCGGCTGCGCCGCTCCGAGTAGGAAGCCCAAGCTGTTGGAGGCTGGAATCAATGTCATTTGCGGCGGCCGCTCCACCACGGAGACGGTTAGCATCAAGGCGGTGGGCAAAACGCAGGAGAGGTGGTTCAGGGTCAAACACGTGTCTCTGGATCTGCCAACACGGGTCTAGAGAGCAATTCGCGTTGTTTTCCTCATGGGTGCCTTACCTGAGCCTCTGAGAGCACATCCCGCACAGTCTTCCAACGCATGCCGGGATAGCGATCGTTGTCGAGCGTCTTCAGCTTTGCCCGGCCGTCGAACATGTTACGCATGTACTGCATGCCCTGCCATGCCGGGTAGAGTTCCTTCTCTCCGGGAGCAACCGTGCGCGCGACCTTGATGAGCGTGCCGAGCATTGCCAGGCCTCCGGCGCGGAACAGGCGGAACTTCGTTCCGGTCACCCCACTCACGACCGCTGCCAACTCCCGGGCGCTGAGTTGATCACCGGCGATTCGTAGAATGCGAGGGGTGGACGGATCAAGAGCCGCGCTCGCCGTGAATGCGGCCGTGTCGTCCATTGTCGTGAAGTCCATGCGCTGGTCCGCATCCCCCCAATAGAGAACTCGCTTCAGTTTGAAGAGGATGAGCGGCATCGGACCGGTCAGCAAATCGGCAAACGCGCCGTTGAAGATCGAGGTCGCTGAAATCGAAGTCTTATCCAGGTGCTTGTGGAAGTCTCGGCGCAGATCGAGATTGCGGTTGTCTCCGGGTGGAAAGCTGGTGAAATCGATCGAGTAGTCGGACGGAATGAAACATGACACGCCAGCCTCGATCGCGGCGTCGACGAGGACCGCTTGCGCACCCACGATCACGTCCTGCAACCCCTGCAGCGCTGACACCACGCATGACGCTCCCGAGCATGCCCGTGTCACTTCGGGAGCGTTCCCCAAGTCGACGGAGGCAATCACTCCGCCGAGCTCCTGCAGTCGCTCAATCCTGTCTGGCGCAGTGCCGTGGCGAACGAGCGCTCTTACGCTGGTTCCCCGTTCGAGCAACGCTCTCGCGATGCGTCCGCCGAGATTGCCCGTAGCTCCCGCCACAACGATGGTCGGGTCATTCATGATCTCGACGTTAGAGAAAGGGCGGTTTCGATGCAAGCGGGGCACAGATCCGAGTGTGAGCGCCTCTGCGAGCGTCGCGATGGACGTCAGGATCCTCGGGCAGGCCCGCGCCCGCGGCGAGCTGCCTTCGTACCTCAACGAACCGCCCGACGAGCTGGGGAGGCTGCTGAACGCGAACGCAGGCACGAGCTGATTACGAGGGCGCGCCAGTGGAGTCGAGGCCCGGCATTCGCCTCGCCCCTAGGAGATCGTCACCCTCGATGGCGCGGACGGTCGGGGCGCCGCGTGTGGGCCGCATCCGGTCCTCCGGATCAAGGGCGCCCGACCCTTGGCATCACGGTTGGCTTGCTTCGCCGAGCAGGGACTCGAGCGCCTGGCGGATCTCGGGCTGGTTCGGGTCGAGCTGGAGCGAGCGTTTCAGCTCGGACCTCGCCGTCCCGCGATCCCCGGCGCAGGCTGCGGCGATGCCGCAAAACGCGTGCACCCTCGCGTCGGCCGGGAACCGGGCGGACGCGCCCCGCCCGAACTCGAGCGCTTCCGGACACCGCCCGAGCTTCACCAGGAGGGCGAGACGATGGACCGCGAGCCGCGCCTCGGAGGGGAAGCGGCGGCAGCCCTCGGCGAGCAAAGTAGCGGCGCGTTCCGGGAGGCCGTTCGACTCGTACTCACGTGCGGCGCCGTCAGCAGCACCGATCGAGTCGCGCAGCTTGAGGTCGACGGCGCGCCAGAGCTCGGCGTCGGCCTCGTCGTAGCGGCCGGTCTCGAAGAAGAGCCGGCGCAGGTTGTAGTGGGGCGAGGCGTACGCCGGGTTGCTCTCGACCGCGCTCCGGAACGCCTTCTCGGCCTCGGCGTAGCGCTTGGCCTCGAGATGGACGAGGCCGAGGTTGTTGAGCTGCCCTTCCGTGGCCTCGCTGGCGGGGCCGCTGCCTTCACCGCTTTCCATATAGCCGAGGGACCTGAGCTGCTTGAGGTACTCCGGCGACGGCTTCAAGGCCTCGACGACGGGGCGGTAGCTCGCGGGCGGGACGAGCGCCGTCCAATCCACTGCGGCGGTGGTGCTGACCGGTGAGCCGGGGAGTGGCCTGCCCCGCCAGGCCGTGCCGGGCGGCAAGCTGAGGAGGGCTGCGATGGTCGGCGCCACGTCGTAGACCGAAGGCGACTCGCTCACCCGGCCGAGCGGCGCGATGTCCTTCCCTGCGAGGACGAAAACGCCGTTGGGACGGTGCCACAGAGCAGCGGTGGCCGCAGCGGTGCCGGAGAACTGGCGGGGCCTGTCACTGCCCCACTTGAAGCCGTGGTCCGAGACCACCAAGACGGCGCACTCGGTCTCGGGGCAGACGGCGAGCAGGCGCCCGAGCCAGCGGTCCACGATCGAGAAGTAGCGCTCGACCGCGATCGCGGCGACGTGCGAGAACGCTGGGTCGGCACCGGGCAGGGGCGGCGGCAGGTACGGCGAAAGCAGGTGTCCGATCTCGTCCGTGCCGATCGCGTAGACCATCGTGAGGTCGGCCGGCGAACGCGCAAGCTGGGCGGCCAGAAGGGTGGCCGCGAAGTAGGTCCTGGTGCCGACCATGATGCGGCGGAACCCGTCGATCGGATCCTCCATCCCGCGATGCGCGGCCGCGGCCTTGTGGAAGGCCTCGGACGAAACCGGGAGCAGTGAGCGCACGACCGACTCGTCGGTCTCGTGCTCGGCGCGGTCGGCCAACTGGCGGAAGTCCGGCTCGCGGTCGGGCGGGAAGACGATCGTGCCCGGCGGTCCCTCGCCGGCGGCGTCGGAGAGCAGGAAGAACAGCCTGTCGGAGACGAGCACGCCGTTGACCGACTCGGCCGGCCAGCTCGCCCACCACCCCGAGACGCTGACCGAGAGGCCGGCTGCGGACGCCATGTTCCAGAGCGCTGGAACCTTGCGCTGCCGGCCGGTGACGGGCACCTTGGCGCCGCTCCCTGGGTCCACCTCGACGAAGTCCAGGACGCCGTGTTCGTCGGGGGTGACGCCGGTGGCCATCGTGGTCCAGATCAGCGGCGAGAGCATCGGCGTGATCGAGGCGAGCTGGCCCCAGCTCCCGTTCGCCATCAGGCGCGCGAGGTTGGGCATGGCGCCCTTGCGGGCCAGGGGCTCGAGGACCTCCCAGTCGGCGCCGTCCCACCCGACGACAAGGACACGGCGCTGGGGCCGTCCGATCAACTCCCGCATGGCGGAGATCCGAGCCGCCGCGAGTTCTGCGGGGTCGGGCACCAGCTCGACCGCGACCGCGTCGTCCTTCAGTCGCAGGAGGGAAGCAATCGCGACTGCGATCGAGCGCTCCGGGGACGGGGGGCAGTTCGAGAGGGTCAGGCCGATCAAGCAGGGCATCCGTGTGGCGGCGATCAGCGTGCGCGCCGAGCCGCTCACGGCCGCTGCGAGCCCAAGATCCGGGCTCGCAGCGGGCAGGATGGCGTGCCGCCCCGCCGGGAACCCGGCCCTGATCCGCGCCGTGACCCGGACACCCTCCTTCGACACCAGCTGGATTTCGGCGGCCACCGTGGCGCCGCGAGCCGGCCGCCAGCGCCAGGTCGGGAGAAAAGCGGCGCCTGGGCCCGCGACCACGAGCTCACCGGTGGCCGGGTTCCAGGCTGCCTCGCCGGGAGGAACCCGGCGCACGCCCCAGAGGACCGCAGCCGCCGCGACCGCGGCGATCACGAGCGCCAGGATTGCCCTTCGCATTGGGGGAGGATAGCAATTTCTCCCTTGGTCCCGTTGCCTCACAAGGCAGAGAGCGTCCCGCCAATGGGAAGGGAGGCTCGACTCGGTGCGTGCGGCGAGCTTCCTCCGGTGGGGTGGCGTCAACATAGGAAATCGGTTGACACCCTGGGTTGTGGAACGTGCTACATTTGTGGCCATCAATTTCCGTGCGAGGTTGTGTGACGACAAGGGGGGAAAATGGAACGTCAAAGCGTTCTCCGCGTATCTGCAGCCATTCTTGCCGCTTGTGTGCTTGCCGGCGGGGCTGCGGGCCAGACCACAGGACGGATCGGCGGTGCGGTCACCGATGAGTCCAAGGGCGCACTCCCGGGCGTCACGGTCGAGGCAAAGAGCCTAGCCTTGCAAGGGACTCGAGTCACAACGACGGACGCCGGAGGCCTGTACCGTCTCACGCTGCTCCCGCCGGGGCAGTACACCATTACTTTCACGTTGAGAGGCTTCGCCACCGAGACGGCCGAGGGCGTGCCGGTAGGCCTCGGCAAGGACACGGCCATGGACGTGGTGATGCGGCCGGCCGTCAAGGAATCCCTCGTTGTGTCGGGCGAGGTGCCCGTCGTGGACGTCTCCTCCACCACCATCGGGACCAACCTCACCATGCGAGCCATCCAGACGCTACCGACCGGGCGGAACTACACGGCAATCGTCGCGGTCGCGCCGGGGACCTCCACGGACGCCAGCAACAACAACCTCGACCAGACCACGATCACGGTTTACGGCTCCTCCGGGGCGGAGAACGCCTACTTCATCGATGGCGTCAACACGACCGGCATGGAGTACGGTTTCCAGGGCAAGCAGCTCAACTACGAGTTCATCCAGGAGCTCGACGTCAAGACGGGTGGCTACCAGGCGGAGTACGGCCGCGCCACCGGCGGCATCATCAACGTGATCACCAAGTCCGGGGGGAACGAGTTCCACGGCGACGTCTTCGCCTACTACGACAACGACTCATTGCAGTCCAAGGCCGAGTCGGTCGTGTCAAGCGGCGGCACGGTGGAAGGCTTCACCAAGAAGGACTATGGCTTGGACCTCGGCGGGTACATCGTCAAGGACAAGCTGTGGTTTTTCGGAGCCTACGACCAGGTCAAGAACACGGCAGTTATCTGTCAGGAGTTCCAGCAATTTGGGCCGTGCATCAAGTCGACCGGGTCTGAGAGCAAGCTGGACCTCGGCTCCGCGAAGCTGACCTGGCTTCTCGCGCCGAACCAGTCGCTGGTCGCCACGTTCTTCCAGGACCCGCGCACCGACACCGGCGCCATCAGCGACGCCGACCACACCCTCAACGGCGATCCGCTCACCTACGACGGCCAGAGGGAGTTCGGCGGCCGCGACTACGCGCTTAGCTACGAGGGGATCTTCGGTGCGAACTGGGCCGCCTCCGCCCAGGTCGCCCGCCACGAGGAGAAGCGCAACATCGGGCCCGCGACGGCCGCTGGCGACGTCATCCAGTACCAGGACGCGGCCAACAACTACTACCAGACTGGCGGGTTCGGCCGGATCGAGGGGAAGCAGTTTAAGCGGGACTTCTACGGCGGGTCCCTGAGCCGCTTTTTCGGCGGCCACGAGATCAAGTTCGGCGCGGAATACGAGAAGGAGGAGGCTGACGTTACCAAGCGCTACTCCGGTGGGCAGCAGGTGACCCAATACAGCAACCTGGTCGACCCCAGCAAGCCGATCTACAGCCACTACTACTGGACCACGCCCAACGCCACTCTGGACAACGCCCCGATCTCGGCCCTGGTCGCCGTACCCAAGCACCGCAACACCACGCTCTACCTGCAGGACAGGTGGACGGTCTCCTCAGCGCTCACCCTCAACCTGGGGGTTCGGTGGGACCGACAGGAGATCATCGACTCCTCGGGGGTGAAACAGATCGACCTCAAGAAGGACTACGCACCGCGCCTCGGCTTCGTTTGGGATCCTTCCGGGACCCACCGCTCGAAGGTGTACGGCTCCTACGGCCGCTTCTACGAGCAGCTCCCAATGGACCTGGTGATCCGGTCGTACTCGTACGAGCGCCAGCCGACGATCATCAACTACAGCCCGACCGACAATCACCCCGACCCCGCCGCCGAGGCCGACTACGGCACCGCCTCCCACATCCTGGGCGGTTTCACAGAGCCCGCCGACCCCAACCTGCGCAGCCAGTTCGTCGAGGAGTACATCCTGGGCGCGGAGAAAGAGGTGGTCACCGACATCGCCGTGGGGGTCAAGGGGATCTACCGCAGCTACGGCCGGGTCATCGAGGACTTCCTCTGCATCGACGACGGGACGTACTGCATCGGCAACCCCGGCCAGGGGATCATGAAGCGGATCTATAACCTCGCGTACGCGGAGACGTTCCCTGCGCCTCGGCCGGTGCGCATCTTCCGCGGCCTCCAGCTCGACGTGACAAAACGCTTCTCCAACAACTGGCAGGCGACGGCCTCGTACCTCTACTCGAAGCTCGAGGGGAACTTCGACGGGGAGTTTGCGCCGTACACAAACGTCGGCGCCGACCCCAACATCTCCGCCGCGTACGACTACTACGACTTCTTCACCAACGGCAGGGATCTCTCGAAGATCACCAACCGCGGGTACCTCTCCAACGACCGCCGCAGCCAATTCAAGGTTTCCGGCATCTACATGACGCCTTTCAAGCTCTCGCTCGGAGTCTCCGCATACTGGCGGACCGGCACGCCGCTCTCCCGTTTAGGCTACTCCGATGCGTACAACCGCTGGGAGTTCTTCCTCACCCAGCGTGGCAGCGAGGGACGGACCCCCGCAACCTACGAGGCCGACGTGCACTTCGGCTACCCGATCGAGGTCAAGCCCGTGACGATCAACCTGCTGCTCGACGTGTTCAACGTGCTCAACGCCCAGCGCCCGATCCTCCTCGACCAGCGATGGGGGTTCCAGGAGTCCGACAACACCTCGCCGACGCCGGTCAACCCTTACTACGGCAAGCCGGTCCTGAGAACCCCGCCGACGTCGGTCCGGCTGGGTGTCCGGCTAACGCTCTGAGCCACGAGGTCGCCTGACCGAGCTTTTCGCCCGGCCATCAGAGTGGCCCGAGGGGGCCCGCCCGACGTCCCGAGCGGGCCCCTCGTGTCCCCGCCCTCCCCGACCGGTCGTCAGAGCGCGTACGTCTCGCTGTCCCTGGATTTCGTAGGACCATCTCACAGCAGGCGCCGCAAGAACGGCCGGAGGCTTGGGTTCGCGGGGTGTCTTGACTCTTGGATCAGAGTGCCCGCACGAAATCGCAGCCCACCCTCTCCCGCTGGATTCAAGGGGCGGCTCGGGGGCGGTCCGGCTTCCATGGGGTGGCGATCGTGCCGGTTACGCGTGCCCACGCCGCAGCGCCGGCAGCACCACCTCCCCTGCGTCTCCGCACCCCGCACGGGTCTGTCGTCGAGGGCCTCGACCCGGAGTCGCTCGTGCGTCTCCGATCCGTCCCCGGGACCGCGCGGAGAAGAACGAAGAGAACCCGACCGTACGGCCGGGCTCTTCGTTCCGGTCTTTGCGAGACCGCGCGGATCGGGCGAGCGCCTACCTCAGGTGCTGGCCGACCAGCTTGGTCATCTCGAACATCGACACCTGACGCCTGCCGCCGAACACGGCGTAGAGCGCGGAGTCGGCGTTGATCATCCGCCGGTTGACCGCGTCCTGCAGCCTGTTCCTCTTGATGTACTCCCACAGCTTCTTGGTGACCTCGGTGCGCGGCAGCGGAGCCGAGCCGACGATCACGGCGAGCGCGGCGCTCGGCGTCATCGGCCTCATGAACGCGGGGTTCGGCTTCCGCTTGGTGGCGGGCTTCTTGGCGACCTTCTTCTTCGCCACCTTCTTCACCACCTTCTTCTTCGCGACCTTCTTCTTTGCCACCTTCTTCACCACCTTCTTCTTCGCGACCTTCTTCTTTGCCACCTTCTTCACCACCTTCTTCTTCGCCACCTTCTTCACGGGCTTCTTCGCGGCCTTCTTCACGACCTTCTTCTTTGCCGCCTTCTTCACGACCTTCTTCGCCTTTTTCTTTGCGACCTTCTTAGGTGCCATCTCGATCCTCTCCTTTCTGTGAGGTTCACTTGCCATCATGCTAGCACTGTGTCAAGCGTTTTTACTCCCGCGGCGGTCGGCGGTCTCGCGGCAGGGCGCGGGACGGGGAGCGAATGCCGAGGCCGGGACCAATCAGGGAGTAATCTTGAGTCAGGGTGTTCAGTGGAAAGGAATCCAATGCCCAACATCGCCAAGGTCCTGAAAGACGAGGTCGCCCGGATCACCCGCGGGGAAACACGGAAGGCGCTCGCCTCGGTCCGCAGGCCCGCCGCCGGGCTCCGGCGCACGACCGCGGACCTCAAGCGGCGGGTCGCGCAGTTGGAAAAGGAGTTGCGCTCGCTCCGCAAGACGATCGAAGGCCTCGCGAAGGCCCACCCGCCGTCCGCGGCCGAGGGGACCGACAAGGCGCGCATCACCGCCAAGGGCATGCGCAGCCTCCGGCGGAAGCTCCGACTGAGCGGGCAGGAGTTCGCGAAGCTCCTCGGTGTCTCGCCCCAGGTTGTCTACTGGTGGGAGAAGTCGAGCGGTCGCCTGAGAGTGAGGCGAACGACCCGAGCAGCCATCCTCGCCACCAGGGGCATCGGTTCGCGCGAGGCCCGGAGGAGGCTCGCGGAGATCAAGGGCACACCGTAGGCCGGTGAGGCGGCGTTGAGGCGGAGGCGCCGCGCGACGACAGGAACTATCAGGACCTCCGTCCAGCGTCTGGAGGCAGGCGACCCAGCCGTTGTTCAGCAAGGCGGGGGAGAGGGCGATGGACGGGGGCCACGCGAGGATCACGGTTAGACGGGATCGGGTGTGTTCGGGTTTGCGTCGGTGGTTGATGGGGGAACCAACGACCCGGCCACGGTTGCGCTGCAGCGGTAACGGGAACGAGCTCCGCACGATCCTCGTTGGCTCGGGCCGGCTGGAGGTCGATGGGGGCGGTCACGGTTGTCTGCGGCAGGCTGGGGTCGAGGA
Source organism: Terriglobia bacterium (assembly GCA_020073245.1). Taxonomy (GTDB): domain Bacteria; phylum Acidobacteriota; class Thermoanaerobaculia; order Thermoanaerobaculales; family Thermoanaerobaculaceae; genus RBG-13-68-16. The sequence continues at coordinate 17,946 of JAIQFQ010000008.1, forward strand.
GACCGCTCAGGCGGCCTGTTCGCGTGAGCGTGGCGCGGTCGGCGCGAACGGCCAGTCGCGGCGGCGCCAGGCCCGGGTGAGGTAGATCGCGAGGCCGACCAGCAGGACGACGGTGGCGTAACGCAGCTCGCGCGCGGCGTTGTGGCGGTTCAGCAGGATGAAGACGAACCCCGCGCTCGCGACGACCGCCGGCAGGGGGTACAGCCACATCCGGAAGGGCCGCGGCAGCTCGGGGCGGCGGACGCGAAGGACGATGACGCCCACGGCCTGCACGAGGAACTGGAGCGCGATGCGGATCACGACGAGTGCGGCGATGACATCGGTGAGGGAGAGGAAGCAGGCGAGCGAAGCGACAGCGGCGAGCGCGAGTAGCGAGGCCGTTGGGAAGCAATGACGCGGGTGCAGCCGCGCCATGACGCGGAAGTAGTTGCCGTCGAGCGCGGCGGCGTACGGCACGCGCGAGTAGCCGAGCAGCAGGGCGAACACCGAGGCGAAGGCGGTCCAGAGCACGAGCACGGTGACGCAGTTGGCGGCCCAGGTGCCGTGGATGCGCGCCATGAAGAGTGCGATCGGCGCGAGCGCGGCGGTGCCCTGACCGGTCCCGGCCAGCTCGCGCCACGGCACCACGCCGAGGATGCTCACGTTCATTACGAGGTAGAGCGCGCCGACGAGCGCGATCGAGAGCAGCAGGGCGCGCGGGATCGTGCGGCCGGGGTCCTTGACCTCGCCTCCGAGGAAGCAGACGTTGTAGTACCCCCAGTAGTCGTACGTGGCGATCATCATCGCGGAGCCGAGGCCGGTGAAGAACGCCTGCGATGGGGTAAACGCGCCGGCCGGGAAGTCGAACGCGCGCGCGGCGTCGAAGTGGGTCAGGCCGGCCGTGATGATCCAGGCGATCGTCCCGAGCACGACGATCCACAGCACGGTCGAGAGCCGTCCGATCACGGTGATGCGGCGCCACGCCAAGGCGAGCGCGAGCAGGACGACGCCGATCGCGAGGAAGGTGCCGGGGCTGGCCTGCCACCGCACCCCGAGCTCTCCGAGCAGCGGCAGGGGAAGCGTCAACTCGCCGCGCGCGAGCGGGGCCGCCAGGCCGGGGACGAGGACGCTGGCGTACGACGCCAGGCCGATGGCGCCCGAAGCGATCGACAGCGGCGCCGAGAACGAGAGCTGCCACACGAACAGGAACGAAACCATGCGCCCGAGCGTGTGTGGGCCGTAGGCCTCGGCGAGGTAGCGGTAGGAACCACCGGCGCCGGGCAGGGCGGCGCCGAGCTCGGCCCACACCAGGCCGTCGCAAACGGCGAACACGGCTCCAAGCACCCAGCCGAGGATCGCCTGCGGGCCGCCCATGGCGCCCACCATCAGGGGGATCGTGATGAACGGGCCGACCCCGATCATGTCGATCATGTTGAGGGCGGTGGCGCCCGTCAGGCCGACGCCGCGGATCAGCGGAGGGTCTGCCGCGGACGGCTGGGTCGCGCGGCTTGTGTGCGTCGGCACGTGCGGGCGTCCTCCCCTAGGCTTCACATCCGTTCGGAACGGACATGCGGTGGCTGATTCAGCTTGAAGGGTAGCACCGGCTCGGTCCGGGGGGCCGCGTCGGTATCGATCCCTGCGTCTCCGGTGTCTAAGGGGGCGGGAAGGGAGGTCGTCATGAACCCCCTCAAGGTGGCATCGCTTGCATTGGCTGCGGCGCTGGGCTTCGCCGGATCCGCGCTCGGTGCCGCGACGCGCGGTTTCTCGCTCCAGGTGGTGGCCGACGGTGGCGTGCGGCCCGAATACCGTGCCCGCGGAGTCGTGTACGTCGAGGCGGTGCGCGAGCGGCCGTACGTCCTGCGGATCACGAACCCGCTGCCGACCCGGGTGGCGGTCGCGCTGGCCGTTGACGGCCTCAACACGATCGACGCGCGCCACTCCGACGCGCGTGGCGCCCCGAAGTGGGTGCTCGGCCCGTACGAGACGGCCGAGATCCCCGGCTGGCAGGTGAGCGGCAGCGACGCGCGCCGGTTCTTCTTCACCGGTGAGCGCTCCTCGTACGGGGCGTGGCTCGGCACGACCGAGGACCTCGGCGTCATCGAGGCGGTGTTCTACCGGGAGAAGGTGCGACCGATCAAGATCGTGCCGCAACCGCCGCAACCGCGCGCGCGGGAATCGGCCTCCGAGAGGGACGTGCCAGCCCCCGCGGCCGAGGGGCTCGGCGCTGCCGCCGGATGTTTGCAGAAGGACGGAAAGCTGAGCGACGAATACGCCGCGACGGGAATCGGAGAGCGCACCCGGCACGATGTCGAGCGGGTGGACCTCGGCCTCGAGGACAGCCCGGCCGCCGTGATCCGCATCCGATACGAGTTCCGCGAGCAACTCGTCCGCCTCGGCGTGCTCCCCGCCGCTCCGGATCCGCTGACGCGCCGGGAGGGCGCGCACGGGTTTGAGGGCCGTTACTGTCCGGAACCGTCCGCCGGACGGTAGATCCGGGCCAGCACGGGCCTCATCAACCTTTGCTCGCCTCGCCCCCAGCCCGTGACATGCCCGCGCCCCCGGATCGGAGCCAGCGCCGCGCGAGCAGCAACGCGATCGGCGTGACCATCGCGATGCACGCATAGATCAGCCACATCTGCGACGTGCGCTGGGGGCCGCTGGCGGGGCAGTAGTGCTTGAGGAACCACCCTGCGTAGAACCCTGTGAGCACCTTCGTGAGGAACCAGGGGAATTGGCCGATGCCGACGTACGCGCCGGTCTTTCCGGGCGGGGCGATCTCGGTTATGAAGTGGTAGAAGCGCGGCTGCCACATCGACTCGCCGATGGTCATGAAGAGGATGTACGCGAACAGCGCCCACGGCGAGGGCCCCAGCACCAGCAGGAACGCCGGCACCGCCATCACCAAGGTGCCCCACTGGATCATGTCGAGCGGGTTCTTCCTGGCCGTCAGGGCGGCCACCAGCGGCGCGAGGAAGAACACGAGGAGCGGGTTCAGGTTCGAGAACAGCTCGAAGCGCGAGCTCACCCAGGGAACGAACGCCCGGTTGAGGTACAGGGGAATCGTGAGCCAGGTGTGCGCGAAGAGGGTCTGGACCGGGATCAGGATGAAGACGAAGAACGCGAAGCGGCCGTCCCGCAGGGGGTGCTCCGCAAACCACCGCGCCGAGAACACGCGGGGCTTCTTCTCCTGTCGCGAAGCCACCTCCCGCGCGGAGCTCTCGGGGCGCTTCGCCAGCGCGGCCTGCACCGTCCCAGGCGTGAGGATGAGAGCCGTGACGGCCACCGAGAGGAACGTCAGTCCCGCGTACAGCGAGAAGACGCCGTTGATGCCGTTGGGAGGGAAGGTGCTCGCCGAGGCCTGCCGGACGAAGGGAGACAGGAACCCCGCGATAAACGCCCCCAGGTTGTTGACGCCGTAGATCACACCGAAGGCCACCGCCGAGCTGCGCGGGTCGGCGAACTGCTTGACCCCGGAGAACAGCGCGGGCTGGAGCATTCCGAACCCCGCCGCCACGATCACCAGGCTCACGGCGGTGAGCAGGAACGCCGGCGACGCGAAGCTACCTCCGGACGCGTACCCCGCCACGGCGATGAAGACCCGGCCGACCGCCATGAGCGCGATCGCGGAGAGGATCACCCTCCGCAACCCGAAGCGGTCGCCCATCTCGCCGAGGAAGAACATCGCGAACGTGATTCCCCCGGTGAACAGCGAGACGACGATGCCAGCGCGGATGTCGCCGAGGCCGACGTTCTCGGAGAGGTACTTCATGAGCAGCGTGAGCACGCCGAAGTACGCGATCCCGTCGATCAGGTAGGGGAGGTACAGGCCCCAGAGGGCGCGCGGGGCCGAAACGAAGGCACGCACCGTCGCGCCCAACTCCTGAAGTGCTCTTCCGGTTGCCGTTCCTGCACGCTCAGCATTTTGGTCGTTCATTGTTCTCCCTCGGAGATGGTCCCAATTGCGAGAGGCCGGGCCGCCGGACGCAGTGTGGTCATCGCACCGGAGTGGGTGACGCGGTTCCGCTGCCGTCGGCCGGATAGCTCGGCACGAGCCGCAGCGGGACCGATGCGGCGCGCGCCTCGTCGACGGCGTTGAGCAGCACACGCCCGGCCATGTCCCGGGCGACGGGCAGCTCCAGGAGGTAGAGCAGGGTGGCGGTGACGTCCGCGAGCCTCGCACCCGTGAGGCGCGTGCCCGGCCGAACACCGGGACCGGAGAAGAGGACAAAACCGTCCGGGGAGTCTGTCGGCGAGACGTGCCAGCGGGGCGAGCTCCTGGCGAGATGGACGAGACGCTGCCACGGCGAGGGCGGCGCGAGGCCGTACGGCGACACGACCACGAGCAGCGTGTCTTCCCCCATCGCGAGCCAGAGCGAGCGCAGCTGGTCGTCGAGCACTCGCGCCGCCTGGCGGAGGACCTCGTCGCCCTGGCCGCCGGGCTCCTCCGCGGTCCAGAGTGGTCGGAGGTGGGCGGCGAGTTCGCAGTCGATGGCGAGGGCGTTGACCGGCTGAGCATTCACCCGCTTCACGGCGATCGAGCCGAGACCGGCCGCGAGTGCGAACGAGTTCCTGGCGTCGTTGGCGAGATCGGGCGCGGATCGGAGCGCCGAATCCAGCGCGGCCCTGAGGTCGGCATCCAGCGACGTGAACCGTGCCACCTCGGCCGGAAGAGGCGTCGAGACCGTCCAACTGCCGCGGGCGTACCGTGGCCACCCCACGACACCCACCCGGTGCCCCGCCGAGGTGAGGATTTGCCAGAGAGTGGCACGCTGCGGGGCCAACCCCGGAGTCCGCTCCCACGCGCGCCACGGCAGCTGGTGGGGCGACGGCCACGGCCCGGCCAGGAGAAGGGTGACCGGTCGATCGGTCAACCAAGGGACCCGATACGAGAGGCGGCCGAGCACTCCGTGAACCGCGGGTGCGCAGCCGGTGACGAGCGTCGCGAGGGTGGCGGAGCGCGTGTACGGCCGGACCGTGCGGAGTTGTCCCCACGCTCCCGTCTCCCACCGTTTGTGGAGGAAGGGCATGTCACCCCGTTCCATGGCGGGAAGGAGCCAGTGGAGGTCAGTCCCCTCCCACGATACGAAGAGCAGGCGGCCCCCGGGCGCGAAGTGGACAGCTTCCGCGACCGCCGCCTTTGGGGAAGAGAGCGGGGTGCAAGCCCAGACCACCCAGAGGGCCGCCACCAGCGCGCCGGCAAACGCGAGCGCGCTCGTGAGGGCGTGGCGGCGGGACCGCCTGCGGATCGCTAGGACCAGGAGGGTGATGGTGAACAGGAAGGCGAGCGACCCCGCGTATGCGAGGCCCTGCCGGTTGTCCGGCAGCAGGAGGTCGCGAGTCTCCTCTCGATTCCACCACGCCGCCCAGGTGACCACGAGGCCGACCGGGATCATCAGCCATCGCCAGAGTCCGACGCTAAACCCCTTCGCGGACCCGAGATACGGCACAAGCAGGGACGCGAGTTCGGCGAATGCGAACAGGGTCCCGCCGATCCAAACCGTTCCCCACGTCGTCCACGCCAGGAACGCCACGAGCAGTTTTGGGAGAGGAGGCAAGACGTCCGGCCACAGGAGGAGCTGGAGGGGGGCGAGCGCGGCACCGGCAAACGCGCCGGCCACCAGGCTGTGGCCAAGGCGGCGGAGGTGACGCATAATGGCGTCGCATGATAGCGCGTCGCGATCTGGCCGTGCGCGTTGCCGCACGCACAGACCTCTCCCCGACGTGCTTTCGGGTCATCCTCGAAACTGTCGACGAGGTCGCTGCGGTACCGGGCCAGTTCGGGATGCTCACATGCGGCGTCGGATTCGATCCGCTGCTCCGGCGGGCGCTCTCGATCGCGGGAGTCGTGCGGCGCGAGGGTGTCACCTGCGTGGAGATGATGGTCAAGGAGATCGGACGGGGCACCACCCTCCTGCGGCACGCCTCCGTCGGATCCAGACTCCGGCTTCTCGCTCCGCTCGGCAACGGCTTCACCCTGACGGCGGTCGAAGGAACTCGTCTCGGGCTCATAGTCGGCGGGATCGGGCTCCCTCCGGTGCTGTTCGCGGCCGAGCAGCTCGCCGCTCGGAAGGTCGGGTTCGATCTTTACGTCGGCGCCGCGAGCGGCGCCGAGCTGCTCGAGGTCGAGCGTTGCGGGAAGGCCGCGGCCGCCGTCGGCGGCGAGCTCGTGCTGACGACCGATGACGGCAGCGCAGGCGAGCACGGCTTCGTCACCGACGCCCTGCAACGTCGGCTGGATGGCGGGTGCGCGTACGGCCGACTGCTCGCCTGCGGCCCGAACCCGATGCTCGCCGCGCTGACGCGGCTCGCACGCGATCGGGCGCTCGCTGCCGAGCTCTCGCTCGAGGAGCCGATGGCGTGCGGGGTCGGCGTGTGTCTCGGGTGCGTCGTCGAGCTCGAAGACGGCCGCTATGTGGCTTCCTGCAAGGAGGGGCCGGTGTTCTCGGTCGACCGCCTCGCCGAGAGGTGGTGGCCATGAACGTTCGGCTGGACACGACGGTCGGTTCCTTGAAGCTGACCAACCCGGTCCTTGCCGCCTCCGGGACGTTCGGATACGGCCTCGACCTCCTCGAGTTCTGCCCTCCCGAGTCGCTGGGCGGCGTCGTAACCAAGGGCCTCTCGCCGCGCCCGCGGCGCGGCAACCCAACCCCTCGGATCGTCGAGACCGCCGCCGGGATGATCAACGCGATCGGTCTGCAGAACATCGGCGTCGAGGCGTTCTGCCGGGAAGCGCTGCCGCAGCTGCGCGTGCGCGGGGCGGTGGTGGTGGTCAACGTCTTCGGCGAGCGAATGGAGGAGTACCTCGAGGTGATCGACCGCTGCGAGGCCGAGGACGGTCTCGCAGGGTACGAGCTCAACGTCTCGTGCCCGAACGTGACAGCCGGGGGGATGGAGTTCGGACACGACCCCGTGCCTCTCGAAAGGCTCACGGCGATCTGCCGCGCCGCGACGCGGCGGCCCCTGTGGGTGAAGCTCTCGCCCAATGCGCCGGATCTCGTCGCCACCGCTCGGGCCGCGGTCGCGGGCGGGGCCGATGCGCTGACGCTCATCAACACGGTGCGGGCGATGGCGATCGACGCCGACACCCGCCGGCCGATCCTGGCCAACGGCTTCGGGGGCCTCTCGGGGCCGGCGGTCAAGCCGATCGCACTGCGCATGGTGTGGGAGGTACACAAGGCGGTCCCGGCCGTGCCGCTCGTGGGCATCGGCGGGATCGAGACCGGCCGCGACGTGGTCGAGTTCGTGCTCGCCGGGGCGAGCGCGGTCCAGGTCGGGACCGCGATCTTCCGGGACCCTGCGGCACCGCTCCGGATCGTGGCGGAGCTCGAGACGTTCTGCGATGACCACAAGGTCGCACGTGTGGCCGAGCTTACTGGAGGGCTGCAGTGGCGATGACCCATGCCCAGGCGGTCAGGCGTATCACTGTGGCGCTGGACACCTCGGACCGCGGTGAGGTCGTCCGTCTCGCCAGAGCGTTGCAGGGGCGGGTAGGCACCGTGAAGCTCGGGCTCGAGGCGTTCACGGCTTGTGGCCCCGACCTCGTGCGCGAGGTCAACGAACTCGGGTTGCCGGTCTTCCTGGACCTGAAGCTGCACGACATCCCGAACACCGTGGAGCGTGCGGCCCGGACCGCGGCACGCCTCGGCGTCGCGATGCTGACCGTACACGCCTCCGGCGGAGAGGCGATGCTCAAAGCGGCGGTGGCTGGGGTGGCCGCGGCGGAGCGGCCGCCCGTCGTCCTCGCTGTCACGGTGCTGACGAGCCTCGACGACGCTGCTCTGTCAGAACTCGGCATCCCTGGCGGCGCGGCGCGGCGCGTGACCGCGTGGGCCCAAATCGCACGCCGCGCCGGGTGCGGAGGCGTCGTGTGCTCGCCGCAGGAGGCCGCCGCCCTCAGGGCCTCGATCGGCGCCGGGTTCCTCCTGGTGACGCCGGGGATCCGGCCTGCCGGCGAAGCAGCAGGCGATCAGCGTCGGATCGCGACGCCGGCCTCGGCGATCACCGCCGGCGCGGACATCCTCGTGATCGGCCGGCCGATCACCGCGGCCCCCGACCCGGCCGCAGCGGCCGAGGCGATCGCTGCCGAGCTCTCCCAGGCATGACGACCAGTCCGTCGCAGCCTTCGCGGCGGTGGGGTGTGACGGCGTCTCACGGCTGACTGGGAGAATTGGTCGCGCTTTGACGACGTTGATAGAATGTTGAGAGCCCGCAGTTCGGCGGGTTCTTTTCGCGTCCGGAAGTTGGGAGAAAGTGCAATGGATAGAAGTCATTACAGGGTCGTGATCATCGGTTCGGGCGCGGCGGGGCTGACGGCGGCGCTCTATGCATCGCGCGCCGAACTCGCCCCTCTCGTCATCGACGGGATGCAACCTGGAGGCCAGCTCACGATCACCACCGAGGTCGAAAACTTCCCGGGCTTCCCGGAGGGGATCCTCGGCCCGGAGCTCATGGCGAGGATCCGCACCCAGGCCGAGCGCTTCGGCGCCACGACGATATTCGACGCCGCGGACGCGGTGGATCTGTCCTCGCGCCCGTTCCGGGTGACCACCGCCGACCATGGCGCCGTGACCGCCGATGCCGTGATCGTCGCCACCGGCGCGTCGGCACGGCTGCTGGGGCTGCCCGCCGAGAAGGAGCTGATGGGCTACGGTGTCTCGGCGTGCGCGACCTGTGACGGGTTCTTCTTCAAGGAGAGGGAGATCGTGGTGGTGGGCGGGGGCGACACGGCGATGGAGGAAGCCACGTTCCTGACGCGATTCGCGTCCAAGGTCACGGTCGTTCACCGGCGGGGAGAGCTGCGCGCCTCCCGGATCATGCAGGAGCGCGCGAGGTCCAACCCCAAGATCGAGTTCGCCTGGCACTCGGCGGTCGTGGACATCGTTGGCTCGCGGGAGAAGGGGATCTCGGCGGTCGTGCTGGAAGACACGCGCTCGCACGAGCGACGGACCTTCCCCACCCAGGGCGTGTTCATGGCGATCGGCCACCAGCCCAACACCGGGCTGTTCGCAGGCCAACTCGAACTGGACACGGCGGGGTACGTCGTCACGCAGCCGGACTCGACGCGCTCTTCGGTCCCGGGTGTGTTCGCGTGCGGAGACGTGCAGGACCACGTGTTCCGTCAGGCCGTCACCGCGGCCGGGAGCGGGTGCATGGCGGCGATGGAGGCGGAGCGCTGGCTCGCGGCGCGCGGGGCGTAGTGGCCGGAATAGTGGCGCGCGTTGCGGGAGTTTGTTGGTGCAGGGGCAGGTCTGCCCCCGGAGGGAAATCATGCTCACGATGACCGAGAAGGCGGTCGATAAGGTCCGCTTCTATGCGGGTGAGATGCCCGAGGCGAAGGGGAAAGAGCTGCGCATCTTCGTGCAGGGCGGCGGTTGCTCCGGTTTTCAGTACGGGTTCACGTTCGACGAGCAGCAGGAAGGGGACACCGTCGTGGAGTCCGGCGGCGTCAGGGTCCTGGTCGACCCAATGTCGGCCCAGTACCTCAGCGGCGCGACGGTGGATTTCGTGGAAGACCTGCGGGGGGCGGGGTTCGTCGTCGAGAACCCCAACGCAGTTCGCTCATGCGGCTGCGGCCACTCGTTCTCGGTAGAGTGAGGCTGGGGCACGAGATGAGCCTTCGAGCCCGAACGCTGCGGCGTGCGGAGCGACGGGGATGACGGACCGGCCGCTCGACGGTCGCCACCGCACGATCGTGCGCCTCGGCAACCCCGTCCTGCGTGAGCGCGCACCGGAAGTCCCTGCGGACCGCTTCGGGACGCGCTTCCTGCGCGACCTCGGACGCGACCTGGTCCGCACGATGTTCGAAGACAACGGTGTCGGATTGGCGGCTCCGCAGATCGGCGTTGGAGTCCGCGTCTTCGCGTACTTCGTCCCAGGCGAAGGCGACCGCGACGAGGTTCCGCCCCGGGTGCTCGTCAATCCGACGCTCACCCTCCTGGGTGAGGCCACCGAAGCTGGCTGGGAAGGGTGCCTCTCCGTCCCGGGCCTTCGGGGCGTCGTCAACCGTCACCTCGTCGTCAAGGTCAGCGCGTTCGACACGGATGGCGAGCCGCTCTCCTTCCAGGCCGAGGGTTTCCACGCGAGGGTGATCCAGCACGAGTACGACCACCTGGACGGCGTGATGTTTCTCGACCGCATGAAGGGGATGGACTCCCTGATGTTCGAGGAGGAGTGGGAACGCTACGCGCCCAACAAGGAGCTGCCGGTCGAGGTGTAGCCCTTCCTCGCGACGAGCAGCCGGAGGCAAGCGTGCCCGCAGGATGGTGAAGCCTGCGGGCACGTTGGCTTTCAGCTCCGCGTCTTACACGCGGGTCGGGACCTTTGCGGGTGCGGCTGGCGCCGCAGCCGGAGCGGGTGGCGCGGGCGGAGCGGCCGGCGCAGCCGGGGCGGCTGGTGCCGCGTGGCGCATGTGCCCGGACCGCTGCTCGGGCACCAGGAGCGAGAGCGTCAGCTTTTCCCTCTTACGGAGGACCTGAACCGGCACGCTTTCGCCGCCCTCGTACGAACGCAGGATACGCAGCGCCTTCGACGGGGTCCCGGGCGTGCGGTCCCCGATCTTGAGGATCACGTCGCCAGCCCGGAGCTTCAGCCCCTCGTTCTTGGGCGTGTGGACCACCAGGAGCCCTTCACCGGTACCGAAGTACTCTCCCAGATCCGGGTTGAGCGCTACGAGGTCGATGTCCTGCCAGCTGTGACCGACCATGACATCCACGTCGATGTCGGGAATGTCGGGGATCTCGATGTCCGCCAGATCCGGCGGCTCGACGTGCCGGCCTGTGATCACGCGCATTGCCGATCCGACCGCCCTCCGCGCGGTGACCTCCACTGTCTTCGAGGCGTTGCCACGCCGAACCTCGAGAGTGACCTTCTGCCCGTCGGTCAACGACTTCGCGAGGTCCATCAGCCGTGCGGTGGGCAAAGACTCGTCTTCGTCGGCGTCCACCTTCCCGGTGGTGAGGGGGTGTCCGTCGAACTTGGTGATGATGTCGCCAGCCTGGAGACCCGCCTCCTCGGCAGGACTGCCCGGTGTGAGCGCCTCGATCACGGCCCCGACCGCCTCCGTGGCGGGGTCTTTCTCCTGGCGGAGGACGACTCCGAGACGCGCGTGGTCTCCGAACAGGACGACCCTGCGCTCGATCTCGGCCCGCGCCTTGTCTTTGGCGGTTCTCTCGATCTGGCGGGCCGCCTCACGCATCGCCTGCTCGGCCTCCCGCATCTGCTTTTCAGCGTCGCGCATCTGCTTTTCGGCGTCGCGCATCTGGGTCTCGGCATCATGTCGCTTCTGCTCGATCTGTTTCTGGTCGACCGGCGGCGCGGCGGTCTGGGCCACCGCCGGTGAACCCGCAACCATCATGGTGATCACAACGCCAAGGTAAAGGCTCGGTTTCATGATCTGTCTCCCTTCCTCTAAAGCCCGACGTACGTTGTCCCGGAGGTCTCGACGTTCACGAGCGCGTCCAGGAGACGCACGCGTTCCTGCCAGAGGCCGATGATGTCCTGCGATGGAAAACGGTCGCCCTCGGCACGAGAGAGCCGGGCATCGATGTACGCGATGCGGTCTTCGAGCTGGACCACCGTGCCGGCGGTCCGGCCGCTCATCACCCGGCCCTGGCGCTCGGAGGCGCGCAACGCGTGCTCGAGCCGTTGCGACTCCGCAACCAGGGAGTGGGCCTGGCGCGCCAGTTTCGCTTCGGCGTACGTCTCGATGGCTCCGCGCACGCCGATCGCGACCGTGAACGCGGCTGCAAGGCCGGCTGCGAGCCAGCCGACGCGGATCCAGGTGCGGTGCTGACGCCGCGCCACCGCCATCGCCTTCACGACGGGCCATAGGTCACGGGACGGCGACTCGTTGGGCAGTGCAGCCATCGCCTCGCGCAGCGAGCGCAACCGGCCCACCTCCGCGGCGCATTCGGGGCAGGATGCCGCGTGCTGGGCCGAGTCGGCGCTCGCCTCGCCGTCGCGAACTGCAATCAGATCTTCAAGGCTCAGGTGCATGGTTCCTCCCGAACCCCGGCGCGAGCGCCTCGCGCAAACGGGCGTGCGCGCGCGCCAGTTGGGACTTGGAGAACGACGGCGTCTTCCCCGCCATCGCCGCGATCTCGTCGTGGCTGTACCCCTCGACGTCGTGGAGCCAGATCACGGCCCGAGCCGCGTCGGACAGCCGACCGAGTGCGGTCTCCAAGTCGACCCTGTCGGTGACGGCCGGCGCAGGGCCGTGCGAGACCGCGTCGCGAGCGCCGTCGCCGAGATCGTCGGGTAGAGCCTCCTCGACCCCGCGCCCTTGGCGCCGCCGCAGTTTCATGAGTGCCTTGCTGGCCGCCACTTTCCGGATCCACCCGGCGAGCGAGCCATCGCCCCGGAAGCGGCGGATACTGCGAACGACCTCAAGGAAGGTCTCCTGGAGGACGTCCTCGGCGTCATGTTTCGAACCGGTGAGTCGGCGCGCCAGGGAGTAGACGGGTGCCTCGAAGCGCCGGAAGAGTTCCTCTAGAGCCGCTTCATCACCAGCCCTGGCCCGAGCGACCGTGATCTCGTCGACAGGGACGGCAAACGTGGCTAGTGTCACCGCGGTCATGGGAGCTCCGGGCTGCAATACGGTCGCAGGCTCGGTAAAGTTTAGAGCCGGCGTCCGGGCCACGGCGATTTCGTGCGTCACACCCCGTTAGATGCGGCAGACGCTCAGACCGTCGCACGGTGGTAGTTTGACCCACACAGTCCGGCCGTGCATCATCCGCGGGACGCTCCTGCGAGGCCGGCCGCCGGCGCCGCAGACGAGGAGGCCCGATGGAAGGCACCGACGCGCCGAAACCGCTGGCGCGCTCCTACCGATGGATCGTGCTCGCGATCATGAGCCTGATCTGCTTCGCGCAGTACTACATCTACGACTCGATCACGCCCCTCAACACGCTGATCAGACAACAACTCGGGTTCTCCTCGGCGGAGTATGGACAGCTCTTCTCCTTCTACTCCGTGGGCAACGTCTTCTTCTTCCTCCTTCTGTTCGCCGGCGTCCTGGTCGACAAGATCGGCCTGAAGTACTCCGGCATTCTTTTCGGTTTCCTCTGCTTCCTCGGCGCCGCTATCACGGCGCTCGGGGCATGGAAGGGGCTTCCGGGTCTGCTCGGGCCGGTCCACGGCTGGCTCGGGGGGTCGTTTGCGCCCTCGTTTCTTCCCGGGGGCGTCCGCGCCTGGTGGGGCAAGCCGTGGAGCGCCCAACTCAAGGTCATGCTCCTCGGTCGGCTGGTGTACGGCGTCGGCGCGGAGTCGATCCTGGTCGTGAACAACAAGGTGCTGGCGCGCTGGTTCAAAGGCAAGGAGCTGGCGTTCGCGTACGGCATGAACCTGACGATCATGCGACTAGGGACGTTCCTTGCGCTGAACATCCAGGCGCCCGCGGCGGGGTGGTTCGGCCTGCGCGGCGCGCTCTGGTTCGCAAGCGCGGTCATGGGGATCGGCTTCTCGACGTACTTCATCTACCTCGGGATGGAGCGCGCCGCCCGCGGACGGCTCGGCGCCCCCGGCGTGACGGAGGGCGGTGGTGTCGCCCCCGAAGAGAAGTTCGTCCTCCGCGAGGCGTTCTCGTTTGACGCCTCGTTCTGGTTCATCTCGCTTCTGTGCGTGACGTTCTACTCGGCGGTGTTTCCGTTCCAGGCCTACGCGCCTGACATCCTCGTGCAGAAGTTCGGCTACTCGGTGGTGGGCGCCGGCCACGTCGCCTCCGCCCTCATCTTCGGAACGATGATCTTCACGCCGATTCTGGGTTGGTTCGTGGACAAACGGGGCAAGCGCGCCACGCTGATGATCCTGGGCTCGCTGCTGCTGGTGCCGTGCCACGTGCTCATCGGCTACACGCACTTCTGGCCAATCGTGCCGATCTTCTTCGTCGGCGTCGCGCTCTCGCTGGTGCCTGCCGCGCTGTGGGCAGCCATCCCGATGATGGTGCCAGAGAGCCGCCTCGGGACCGCGTTCGGCGTCGTCGGCTGGGTGCAGAACCTGGGCCTTTGGCTGTTCCCGATGCTCGCCGGGATGATCGCCGATGCGCACACCACGACGGTCAACGGCGAGCAGGTCGTGGACTACACCTCCACGATGCTGATGTTCGTGGGGCTTGGCCTGGTCGGTTTCGTCTTTTCGCTCCTGCTCAAGGCGACCGATGCGCGCCGCAAGTCCGGCATCAGCATCGAGAAGGTGCTGCTGAAGTAAGCAACAGTCAACAGTCAGAAGCTCACCACCGGCGGTTGGCTGGGGGGGACCGTCAACCGTGAACTGTCAACTGGGTGGGGGCTGCCGCTGCAACCCTTCGTTCTCGCCATGCATCTAATCGTGTGAAGCGGTCCGGGGTGGGTTCCTTGCGGTAACCGGGGTCTCGAGGGTGGTCGTGCGCCCGGCAAGGCCTGAGAAGCGGCAAGAACCAGCCTCCCCGCAGATTCGTACGAATAAGTGCAACCCCGGCGTCGTTTGCGCGTGACAAACCGGGGATGGGGGCGCGCATGAGGGCCTGGGTCAAGGTGCTGATCCCTGTGGTGGTTGTCGGTGCCGGTGCGTTCGGCGCGGTGCAGGCCACACGAGGCGGCAAGGATGGGAACGCGGGCTTCACGATGGTGAAGGTCGAGCGCGGGACGATCACCGACAAGGCCCTCGCCACGGGCCAGATCGTCCCCGAGCAGGAGATCCAGGTGAAGTCGCAGATCTCCGGGATCGTGAAAGAGTGCTTCGCCGACGTCGGCGACCGGGTCACCGCCGGCCAGCCGCTGTTCGCGATCATCCCGGATCCGACACCGCTGGAGCTCAACGAGGTGGAGCGCGGAGTTCAGCTCTCCGAGGTCGCGCACGCCAAGGCGGCCGCCGATTTCGAGCGCAACAGCGCCCTGTCGAAGGAGGGGATCCTCTCCAAGGAGGCGTTCGACGCCAGCAAGCAGGCGTTCGACCAAACCAGGATCCAGCTCGACCTGGCGCGCGAGAGACTGGCCCTCACCAAGGAGGGGAAGATCCAGCGCGCCAAGGGCGGCGTCGACTCGGTGATCCGCGCGCCGGCGTCCGGCACGGTGCTCAAGCGGCACGTCAACCCCGGTGACCCGGTGGTGCCGCTGACCTCGTACCAGGCCGGCACACCGTTGATGACGATGGCCGACATGGGCACCCTGATGTTCAAGGGGACCGTGGACGAGATCGATGTCGGAAAGCTGCGCGATGGGATGCCCGTGCGCATCAAGATCGGCGCGCTGCCCGAGGCGAAAGTCACCGGGCGTCTCACCCGGATCGCGCCAAAGGCGACCGAGAAGGAGGGCACGACGCTGTTCGACGTCGAGGCCGCGATCGACAAGACCGAGGGGATCACGCTACGGGCCGGCTACTCGGCCAACGCAGACGTCATCATTCAGGAGAAGGCCAACGTCCTCATGCTTCCCGAGCGTCTGGTGAGCTTCCAGAAGGACAAGGCGCTGGTGGAGGTTCCAGGTGCCAAGCCGGATGCTCCGCCGGTCAAGCGTGAGATCAAGACGGGCCTGTCGGACGGCATCAAGGTCGAGGTCGTTGCCGGCCTCGCGGAAGGCGACCAGGTCGTGCAGCGTCCGCCGAAGGAGATCAAGTGACCAACCGCCGCGTGGACGCGGCGGCTGGTCATCCCGAGCGAAGCGAGGGATCCCGCAGAGTTGCGAGCGCCACCGTGCGGCCAGGCGCAGCGAACACTGGTCGCAACCGCCGCGGGCGGGTGACCGTGGAAGCTTGAACCGTGGGTTGGAAGAACTACCTCCGCCAGTTCCTGCGCGACCTGAAGAGCCAGAAACTGCGCGCGGCTCTCACGCTGTTCGGCCTCGTGTGGGGCACGACGGCGGTGACGCTCCTGCTCGCGTTCGGGGAGGGGCTGCAGGGGCGGATGATGAAGAACATCCGGGGACTCGGCGAGAACATCGTGATCTGCTGGCCGGCGCAGACCTCGAAGCCGTGGGAGGGCCTCCCGCGCAACCGTAAGATCATCGTCAAGGACGACGACATCACGGCGCTCAGGCGGGAGATCCCGGGCATGACGGCAATCTCCGGCGAGTACAGCGCCAGGAACAAGAAGTTCAAGGTCGGCCACAAGGTGATCGTTCCCGGACTGACCGGTGCCAACCCTGTCTTCGCGGCGATGCGCAACCTCATCCCCCAGCAGGGCGGGCGCTACGTCGACGACCTCGACATGGACGAGCGCAGGCGAGTCGTCTTCCTCGGCGACGGTCTCAAGCAGGACCTCTTCGGCGACACCGACGCGGTCGGCAAGTACGTGAACGTCAACGGCATGCCGTTCCTTGTCGTCGGCGTCATGACAGCGAAGTCGCAGGACTCCTCCTACCAAGGGCGCGACAAGGACCGGGCGTCGATACCGGCCACCACCTTCCGCGCGATGTACGGCCAGCAGGAGTACGGCAACTTTGTCTTCCAGGTCGCCGACGCCGACAAGGTCGAGATCGCGAAGGACAAGGTCATCGCCACCCTCGCCAAGATCCACAGGTTCGATCCGACCGACGCCGAAGCGGTGCGGATGTGGGACGTGACCGAGAACGAGAAATTCATGCACTCGTTCATGCTTGGCTTTCGTATCTTTCTGGGTGTGATGGGCGTCCTGACGCTGGTGGTCGGCGGGATCGGGGTCTCGAACATCATGAACGTCGTCGTCGAGGAGCGCACCAAGGAGATCGGGGTCAAGATGGCGCTCGGTGCCCGGCAGCGCATGGTCGTCACCCAGTTCCTATTCGAGACCCTGCTGCTCACGGTGATCGGCGGCACGATCGGCTTCCTCATCTCGTGGGGGATCTGCGCGGCGTTTCCAGCCAAGTTCGACGAGTTCGTTGGAACGCCGGTGATCTCCCTCCAGGGGGGGGTCGTTACGACCGCGCTCCTCGGGCTGATCGGCTTCCTCGCGGGCTACTTTCCGGCGCGTGCTGCGGCCCGCCTCAACCCGGTCGAGGCTTTGAGGCTGTAGCGATGCGCGCCCTCGCTCTCATCGCTCGCCTCTTCCGCAGCGCCGCCAAGATCCAGAGGAAGCGCATGATCCTGACGGTGACCGCGATCGCCTGGGGGACCGTGGCGATCATCCTCCTGCTCTCGTTCGGCGAGGGGCTCAAGCGCAGCCTCCAGACGGGCAGGCGAGGCCTCGGCGAGAACATCGTGATCATCTGGATGGGGGAGACCGAGAAGGCATATGCCGGGTTGCCGGCCGGCCGGCCGATCCGGCTGCTGCCGGAGGACGTCGACCTGGTCCTCGCGAGCGTCCCGGAGATCGCGTCGGCCGCGGGGGAGATGCACAACTGGAACGTGCAGCTCGTCAACCGGCGCACCGCCCTCAACAAGCGGGTGGTCGGCGTGCACCCGGCGTACGAGGAGCTGCGGACAAGCTATCCGCAATCGGGCGGCCGTTACATCGACGAGATGGACCAGAAACTCAAGCGGCGGGTGGTGTTCCTGGGCGACCAACTCGCGAAGGACCTCTTCGATGGGGCGGACCCCGTGGGGATGACGCTGCTCGTGGCGGACACGCCGTTCACCGTGATCGGGGTGCTCCAGAAGAAACGCCAGATGGGGATGTACGGCGGCCCGGATGCCGACCGTGCGACGATCCCTCTCTCGACGTTCGAGGCGATGTTCGGGCGCCGGTACCTCTCGAACCTGGTCTACAAGCCCACCGCGGACGCTCTCGCCCCGGTGGCCAAGCGCCACCTCATGGAGGTGCTGGGCGCCAAGTACCGATTCGACCCGGCCGACACCAGGGTGCTCGAGTTCTGGGACACGATCGAGGATTCCAAGATGATGAACGCGATCATGATCGGCCTCGAAGCCTTTCTCGGCGTGATCGGCGCGCTCACGTTGATCATCGGGGGCGTCGGCGTCGCCAACATCATGTTTGCCGCGGTCACGCACCGGACGCGCGAGATCGGGGTCCAGATGGCGCTCGGTGCCCGCCGTCTCTACATCACGGGTTCGGTCGTGCTCGAGTCGCTCGCTCTGACCTTCGCCGGCGGTGCCGTCGGCATCGGTATCGGCGCCACCATCGTGCAGATCCTGGCCGCGGTACAGGCAAGGGTGAAGAGCGAGGCGATGGAGTTCCTGGGCACGCCAACGATCTCGATCCCAATCGCGGTCACTACGGTGACGCTCCTGGGCCTGATCGGGTTGCTGGCAGGGTACTTCCCGGCGCGTCGCGCGGTGTCGGTCCAGCCCGCCGAGGCGCTGCGGTTCGAGTGAGGGGGCTGCGATGTTCGGCAACGGCAGGAACGGCAAGAACGGCAAGGAAGGCCAGAACGGCGTCAGCAACGGCGCGATCATCGCGCTCACCGGAATCCGCAAGGTCTACGACACCGGCGCTGTGAAGGTCGAGGCGCTCCGCAAGGTGGACCTCGAAATCAAGCGCAACGAGTTCGTTGCCATCGTCGGGCCGTCGGGTTCGGGCAAGTCCACTCTGATGAACATCATCGGATGCCTGGACACCGCCACCGAGGGCTCCTACCGCTTGCGCGGGGAGGAGGTCGCCGGGATGTCGATCGACCGTCTCTCGGACATCCGCAACCGGCGCATCGGCTTCGTCTTCCAGAACTTCAACCTCCTCCCCCAGCTCACGGCCTTCGAGAACGTCGAGATGCCGCTGCTCTTCAAGGGTGCCCCCGCGAAGGAACGCCGCGAGCGCGTCGAGACGCTGTTCGAGCAGGTAGGTCTGGCGGACCGCATGCAGCACAGGCCTGTCGAGCTCTCCGGCGGCCAGATGCAGCGCGTGGCGATCGCCCGCGCCCTGGCCTGCGAACCGGACATCGTTCTGGCGGATGAACCCACGGGAAACCTCGACTCCGCGGCCGGGAGCGACATCATCGGGAAGTTCGAGGAGCTCTGGGCCAAGGGCCACACCCTCGTCCTGATCACCCACGACGGCGCGATCGCGCGGCGTACCCGCCGGATCGTCCACGTCCAGGACGGAACCGTCGTGGACGACGCGCCGGCAGCGTAAGCGAATTTCGAGAAAGAGAGCTACTGCGGTTTCACGCCCACGTAGGAGCCGGCGGCGTTCACCGTGTGCCAGACCTCGTCCGGCTTGCGCGAGAAGGCGCGGTCGAAGTACTCCTCAGCCTTCGCGCGGTCGCCGTGGAGGTTGTACCAGGCGCCGACCTCGTTGAGGTTCCCCTCGTTCTTGGGGTCGAGTGCCAGCGCCTTCTCGAAGGCGTCCTTGGCCTTGTCCCACTCCTTGGCTTCAACGTAGATGCGGCCGATCCGCATCCAGTCGTTGTCCTTGACCTTGGTGGCGATGACGTGGTCGATGATCGCCTGCCCCTGGACCTTGTCACCCATGAGGTAGTAGACGCGGCCGACCGCGATGTTCTCCCAGCTCCCCTTGCCGGCCTGCTTGAGCCCCACCGTCAAGAGACCGACCGCGGCGTCCTTCGGGCTTTGCCCCACATACATCATCTTGTCCACCTTGCTGCCTGCCGAGCCCGCGACTCCCACAACGACGCCGAGCACGAAGATCCCCATCGCCAACAGCACGTGCATGCGCTTCATGATCACCTCCCGATGGGGCGAATATAGACTCGATCTCGCTGCCAGACAAGGGAGGGCCCCCGAGAGAACGGGGGCGCTCCGTCCGGACGATCGGGTCCGGCGCGGTCACGGACGGTGGCGCGCGTTGTGCTTGAGCCGGTAGATCCCTCCGGAAAGCCTGTTCTGCTGGTTGTTAATCACGGCGCGGTCGCCCGGTGTGAGGGTGCCGCCGTTGGCCCGCCGCATCGCGCGCTCTTCGTGGTTGAGGGCCGCCTCCCTGCGCTCGAGGCGAGTCGCCTCGCCTGCGGTGAGTTGGCCGCTCGCCACGCCCTGCGCGATCCGCCGCTGTTGGTTCTCCTTGCGCTGTTGGATTGGACCCTCGGCGCGAGCCGTTGTCGCCGCTGCCCCGAGGACCACCACCATCGTCCCAACCGCGATGCTCAACCGTGTTCGGCCCATGACTGTCTCCCTTCGCCCGCAGAGACGAGGCGGCTGTGGGGACGGTTGACACGCCGTGGGTCGACCGGAGCGGGCACGTGGTCACCGCCCGCAGGACGCCGGCTTCGGGCGCCACTCGGCTCTCTCCCTTCGTTGACCCCTTGTGTCGTGCCGAGGACTGCGGTAGTCATGGACGAGGCGACCGGAAGGGGTACACGGTGAGAGCGCTGACACGCTACCTGACGATGAACGTTCCCGCACGGATGGACTTCGTGAACATCACGCCTCGCGTTCAGGAGGCAGTGCATGAGAGCGGTGTGACCGAAGGGCTCTGCCTGGTCAACGCGATGCACATCACGGCCAGCGTCTTCATCAACGACGACGAGCCCGGCCTTCATGACGACTACAAGAGGTGGCTCGAACACCTCGCACCGTACGATCCGTCGCCTGAAGCGTACCGGCACAACAGGACCGGCGAGGACAACGGCGATGCCCACCACAAGCGCCAGGTCATGGGACGTGAGGTCGTGGTCGCCGTCACCGGCGGTAAGCTTGACTTCGGTCCCTGGGAGCAGATCTTCTATGGGGAGTTCGACGGCCGTCGCCCGAAGCGTGTGCTGGTCAAGATCATCGGAGAGTGACCAGCGTCGGAAACAGGGCGCTTGACTTTGGTCTCGGTGTTGCGGCTACACTGACCGCTACAACTGGATCTTTGGGGGAATCATGATGCGAAGGCTCTCATCGTTGGCACCCTTGTCGCTCCTGCCGCTAGTGGTGCTGCTCTGGGCGTGCAGCTCGAACAACGCCGACTCGGTCTCTGACGCCATCGTCGGGGGCGCCGACCGTCTTCGTAGCTCGGGTCAGACGCAGGCCACCGTGCGGTGGCAGCCATCCGACAGGAAGCCCTACGTGGTTGTGATCTATCCGCCCTTCCGCACGGCGGCAGATGAGGCGTTCCTCGACACCATCGCCAACCAGGCTCTCGAGCTCAGCCACGCGGGCGCGGCGATCTCGCCCAAGGCCGAGGGGTTTCGCAACACCGTCGTCGTATGGCAGCAAGGGGGGCTCGCCACGTTCACCGGGGCCTTCCGCAGCGCGGCCGAAGCCAAGCAGGCTCTGGGCGTGTTCAAGCCAGACGGGAGCGCCACGGAGATCACGCTCAAGCGAGAAGGTGCCGCGGTCTACGTCACGGTGCTGCGCTAACTCCGGCCCGCTCGATGGGCCTGGTCCTTCCGACCGGGCTCGGTCCGGGATACACGGCCCCGCTCGAGAACCCACGCGACGAGGCGAGGCGTGTGTCTCGCGAGCAGCACCGCCAGCTTGCCGTGAGCGGTGATCACGCGCTCGCGCCGCCGCCGCGAGACGGCCCGGACGATCTGGCGCGCCGCTCTCTCTGTCGACATTTCAAAGCGCCGGTGTGAAGGTTCGTGTGCCTGTGGGTGGAAGCGGCCGTGGTTGTCGACGCGGCTGATCTCGCTGTGCACGAAACCCGGGCTGATGAGGACGACGCCGACACCCCTCGGCGCAAGCTCGCCCCGGAGCGCCCCGGCAAGGGCGCGGACAGCGAACTTGCTCATTGCGTATGCCGATGCGCTCGGAGCAGCAAGGTGGCCGCTGACGCTGCCCATGAGCACGAGCGTGCCGCGTGAGAGGGTCAAGGCATCGAGGACCGCATACGTCGTGCGCAGCACGCCAAACACGTTGGGCTCGAACTGCCTCCGATAGTCATCGAGGCTCAGATCGGCGAGATTGCCGACGACGCCGAACCCGGCGTTGGCGACGGCCACATCGAGCCGACCGAACTCGGCCATCACCCGACCCACGGCGCCCTCCAGGTCGCCGTCACGCGTCACATCGCACGGTATCGCGAGCGCGCGGCGGCCCAAGGCGTGCAGCTCGGCGGCAAGTGCGTCCAGGCGCTCGGCCCGCCGGGCCAGCAAGGCGACTGCCGCACCGCGATTGGCGAACTCGCGTGCCAGCGCCTCCCCGATCCCTGATGAGGCTCCGGTGATGAGAACGACCTTGCCGGCAGAGCGATCTGTCATCGAAGATCCTCCCCCGATCGCGTCCACCTCCTGAACCGGTGCTGAACGCGTCAGCGACTCACTCCCGGGGATGGTGCACCTTGACCACTCGCCCTCCCTTGGCAAGGTCGAGAAACTCCTCGCCGGCGGGGGACGTGCCATCGGGCTGACGAATCACCTTGCACAGCGGCTTGTCGAAGCTCTCCGGACTTCGTACCGTCGAGACCGACAGGACCACATGCCCGTCTGCAAGGCTGAGAATCGCGCCCGGAGGAAACCTCCCCATTTCGTTGCAGAAAGCCTGGAGCATCAGGGGATCGTAGGCCTTTCCCGACTGCGCGGCCATGCGAGCCAGGCAGTCCGGCGTAGAAAGAACCGGACCACGACCGGGTCGGTATCGGGTGAGAATGTCGTAGTCATCGGCGATGTGAACGACGCGGGCGTAGACGGACGGGAGGCCGTGGGGATCGTCGAATGCCGCGTGGTGCTGCAGGACGGTCAGCAAGCGGCGCAGCTTCGCCCGGTGGAAACCACGCTGGCGGAGCAGAACGCGCAGGCCGGCCCGGGTGTGACGCTCGAACGGCACCGAGTACCCGTCCTCGCGCATGCAGAACCCGACGTCGTGGAACATCGCGGCGACGCCGAGATCGGCGAGAGAAGAATCCGAGAGTCCGACGGCTCTCCCGATCAGGAAGCAGAGGTTCGTCACCATCAGGGTGTGCTGTGCGAAAGGGGGCAGCGCACCTTCCGCCTGTCGGGCGAGGTCGACCATGTTGCCGGTTCGGGAGGCGTCGATCAACTGGTGGATCAGACGCCGCGCCGGCAGCGGGCTCGGCAAGCGATCCGAGCCCACGTTTGCGAAGACGCTCGCGATCGTGCCGGCGCTTGAAATGTAGACCTCGCGGAATTCCGGCGTTGCCTGTTCAGGCTCCTCGCCGGTGATCCGAAAGCGGAACGGTCCGTGGAGCTGGACGGAACTCATGCCTCTTGCCATCAACTCGGACTGCATGCCCGCGCGTGCGTTTCCCGCGGCCGGGAGCGCGGCGACGAGCCGGACGATGGTTCGGACTTCGGAATCGATGAGCGGTCCGTTGAAGGTCAGACCCCCTACGCCGTGCCGGATGAGATCCTCCCCGAGCGTGATCGACTTCTCGATCAGCTTCTCGAAGCGAATCCGCAGGTCATTCACGTAGACCTGATCCTCCACGCAGAGCAGGCTCACCGGACCCAAAAGGTCGACCAGGTGGCGGAGCGCCACGCCGAACTCCCGCACGGGGACGTCGAATGCCGTGTTGTTGAGCGCATGGGTTCGAGCCATGTGAAGCAGGCCGTTGAACAGGTGTGCAAGTTGGCCTCCGAGCTCGCGAACGCGGGTGGCGAGCTCACGATCCTCTTCGACTCGCGCCCGTTCAAGCGTCCTGCCGAGCTGCTCCTGGGCCAGGGCAATGGCGTCAGGCACGGTGCTTCCCTTGCTGTTCCCTCAGCTCGGCCAGGGCCACGCCGCACTGCTGCGCCAGCTCATCGCCGGCGTGATGCGAAAGCCACTGCAGCAGGTCCTCGGACTCTTTTCCGGGCAAGAGCGGCAGTCCTGCAACGGCGACCCACCGGAGAATGCTCTGGGCCGGACTCAACCGCCCGAGCAGGCCGGACGGACGAACCCACTCCTTGAAGACGGTTCGAGCCTTTTCCTGGTCCAGCCGGGCCAACGCCTCTCCGGTAACCTTCGCCTCGGCCATCGACAACTCTGTGGCGTTGCGCCTGGTCCGATCGACGAGAGTCTCGAAGGCACGCCCTTCGCGGCGCCGCACCAATACGGCCATCGCCTGCGTTCGCACCTCGAGGAACGTGGAGCCGAGCGCACCGACCATTGCGCGGCCGACCTTGCCACTGTACTCGACGGTGGACAGGAACTTCGCCGCCTCCACCTGCGCCTCCATCTCGGGCCGCGCGAGGAGCACGACCGCGACATCGATCGCGCCTCCCGGGTCAGCCCGGGCGAGAAGCCGGAACAGCTCGATCACGACGGCCGCATTGGCCCCGCTGAGATGGTCCACAAGGCGCGCCGCCCGTCCCCTCAACTGGCTCTCCAGGAGCTGGGAGACCACAGGGGAGCTTCTGTGACGGGCCGAGCTCGTGAACAAATCGAGAAGGGTAGCCAGGTGATCGCCGGGGGTGAGACTCATCAGTTCAATGAGCGCTGGCGGCGCGAGCGTCTCCGTCGGGTCAACTGCAACCATGAAGCGGCGCACGACCTCCTCGTCGACGCTCGCGGCGAGCAGTTCCTTGTGGGACTCCTCGTCAAGCCCCGATACCGCTTGGACCAAGCGGGCCATCTCGAGGAGGGCGTCGAAACACCGTTCCCCGACCAGAAACCCACGGATCTCACGGAGCACAGGGGCCACATCCTCGAACGTGAGAGGATCATGAGGGTCCGAGAGACCCGTGAGCAGACCCCGGACCAGCTGAAGGCTTTCCTCGGGCAACGACTCGACGCCTTCCTCCTCCGTGATGCGGGCCAGCAGGCTCGGCGGCACGGGTCGGCGCTCGACCATGGCACGCTCGGTCAGATTCGGCCAGGGGTAAGAGAACGCGTACGGTGCGCCGAAGATCATCGCCTGCATCGCGTCGCGCGGGCCGCCGGCTGCCTTCCCTACCGGAGAAGGGACATCGACCGCCTCGTCCTCGCTCGCGATCACCCCCTCCACCGCACCGACATCGATGTGCTTGAAGTCCGCCCGCCACAGGAGCGTGACGACGTCGTCTTCCTGGGTTCGGACCCCTTTGTAGCGGATCGAGAGAATGCCGATCAGGAGGACGAGCTCCGGCCACTCAAGATCGGAGTGGAGCGTCAGTCGCCGGACGCCGTCGCGGTAGAGTCGGAACGACAGGGAGCGTTCGCGGTCCTTGTCCGTGTACACCACCTCACCGCCGAGGACGATATCCCACGGGCGGACCTCGAGCTGCATCTCACCGTGCGTCGAGAGGAAATGCTCAACCTTGATCCGGGCGTCCTCGAGGAATGCCCTGATTCGCTCGTTGGCAGCGTCGTAGAGAACGAAGGAGCGAGCGACATGGGCCAGAGCGCGCACCGCTTCGCCTGCTGCGATCGCGCGCGCGCTTCCGACGAGCGCAGCGCCGGTGCCCTCAAAACCCAGCGCACTCGAGTCGGTCGGCTCCGACGCAGACTCCGCGCGGTCCGGGTCGAGAGGATTACTCGTGTGGCCGGTCGATGGGGAGGGCGGGGGGTCGTCCATGGTTGCCTGCCTTCCAGTGCGGTTGGTGTGGCCGAACCCACACAACCCCTGCGAAATCCTCGCCTTTCATGATACGCCCTCAGTACGATAGAACGCGCGGGCGATGCAGCCGGCTACTCGTCGTAATGCTCGATCACGCGCAGGATCGCCTGCTGGCAGACCTTGCAGAACGGCTTGACGCCCTTCGTGAACATGATGCAGTCAAGCGCCGGGCGGTACAGCCCCTTCGACGCGTACGTCGCTCCTTCGAACGCTCCGACCTGGCCCACGAAGCGCGACTTCGAGAGGTACGCATCCACTTTCTGCGCATGTTCCCTGGAGAGCCGCTCCGAGTCCTCCTGCAGCTTCTCCACTTCGGGGCGCGGGGCTCCGGCTCGCTTTGCGGCCGCGATCTTCCCGTTGAGCTCCTCGCGCACCTTCTGGTAGGCGAGATCCATGGTATCGAAGTCCGCCTTCTCCCACGGCGTGGGCACAAGCGTCCCCGGGGTTACGAGCGACTTCCACTTGAGGCTCCCCGGATTCAACAGCGCCGTGACGTTAGGTGCGTCGGGCTCGACCCCCCTCGGATAGAAGTCGGTGTACGCGACCGACGAGGTGTAGTACTCGTCGGCGAGGCCGGCGAAGTGATGGCCAAACTCGTGCAGAAACACGTACGGGGACCATTGGTTGTCGGCGGTGAACGTGCAGTAGAGGTTGTAGATCCCGCCGCCGCCGTACCTGGATGAGTTCACCATGATATAGAGCGCGTCGTACGGGACATTCGCGGCGACGTCGCGCAGGCGGCGGTTCTCCTCGGTGAGAAGGTAGCGCTCCGAGCCCAGAGCATCAAACGTCGCCCCGACCGTGGTGTTGCGGTACTCGCCCCAACTGGGCTCGGAGCACCCGCTGTCCTGCGACGGCTTGAACACCCCTGTGATGTTGAAGCGCTCCCTGTGCCTCGCGTACGGCTCCTGATCGAAGAAGATCTTGACGAAGCGCGCGAGATCGGCGCGGAACTTCGTCTCCTCGGCAGCAGTGTACCCCTCCGCCACGATCGCCACGTCGACCACACAGTGCGGGTCGCCACTGTGCAGCACGGGGATCACTGCAACGCCTCTGTCGAGGGGGGCGCGGATGACGCTGGTTGCGGCTGGATCCACGTCGATCGCGAACAACTCGCGCAGCGAGGCATCACGCTGGCGCACGGCGATCGCGAAACGGACGGTCTTTCTGGGACAGGGGATCAGCACCGACTCGTGAAACGTTCGGCGCACCCCCGATCCGGCTCCCGCGGTGGTGCGGTACTCGCCGAAGTAGGTGTCGTACCCTTTCGAGAAGAGCACGACGCCCGTGCTGGGATCGGTGAGGGTCGCGAGATAGCGACCGACACCGAACGGGTCCGTGAGATGCTTACGGCTGCCCGCCCAGCTCCCCTGCCGCAGGACCCGGTCGAGGGTGACGATCTCCTCCGTTGCGTTGCCGGCATGGTACGTGTCGATGCGGAGCGTCGCGTCGACGAAGGCCTCGTCGAAGGTGACGGGTTGGACGGCTGCCAGGGGAGACGCGAGGGCGACCGCGGCGAGGACGGCGAGGTAGACCATGGGATCCTCCGCTGCGAATGGTAGCCGACCTTTGTCTGGCAGAAGAGCGGTGAAGGTCAGCTGAAGCCGGGCTTCGGGGGGACGACTCGGCCTTACCGGACCTCCGGCATCGGGACCCGGTCGCTGACCCGCGCGTACTTCGTGGCGACGTAGTTGTCCACGAGGGCGCGGAACGCGGCCGCGAGCTCGTCGTAGGTCCCTTTGAGGGTTGTGAACTTCTGCCCGTCGATGAACACCGGGCAGGCGGGCGCTTCGCCGGTACCGGGGAGCGAGATCCCGATGTTGGCGGCCTTGGACTCGCCCGGCCCGTTCACAACGCACCCCATCACCGCGAGTCGCATGGTCTCGACACCCACGAACTCACGCTTCCACTCCGGCATCTTCTCGCGCACATACGACTGGATGCGCTCGGCGAGCGCCTGGAACGTCGTGCTCGTCGTGCGCCCGCACCCCGGGCAGGCGGTGACCGATGGGGCGAACGACCGCAGGCCGAGCGACTGAAGGAGCTCGCACGCGGCGTAAACCTCGTCGCGGCGGTCGCCTCCGGGCCGCGGCGTGAGTGAAACGCGGATGGTGTCGCCGATTCCCTCGTGGAGCAGGATCCCGATCGCGGTGGCCGACCAGACGAGGCCCTTGATCCCCATCCCCGCCTCGGTGAGGCCGAGGTGGAGGGGCTGGTCGGTGCGCTCCGCGAGATCCCGGTAGACGGCGATCAGCTCGCTCGGTTGCGAGAGCTTGCACGAGATGACGATCTGGTCGGGGCGAAGTCCCGAGGCGAGCGCCAGCTCGGTCGACTGCAGCGCCGAGAGGACCATGCACTCGTTGATGACCGCGTCGGACGTCTTGCCGAGGCTGCGGTCTGTGTTCTCGGCCATCTTCGCCGTCACGAGCTCCTGGTTGAGCGATCCTGCGTTGACGCCGATGCGGACGGGCTTGCCGTTCTCCGCCGCCACTCGGCAAATGGTTGCGAACTGCTCGTCTCGCTTCGCCCCGTGGCCGACGTTGCCCGGGTTAATGCGGTACTTCGCGAGGGCCCGTGCGCACTCGGGGTACTGTGTCAGCAAGATGTGTCCGTTGTAGTGGAAGTCGCCGATGAGGGGGACATCGCACCCAGCGGCGTCGAGGGTTCTGCGGATCTGGGGTACCGCCGCCGCCGCCTCGGGCAGATTGACGGTCACGCGTACGAGCTCCGAGCCAGCCTCTGCCAGCTCGAGTGCCTGTTTCGAGGTCGCCGCGACGTCCACGGTGTCGGTGGACGTCATCGACTGGACCACGACGGGTGCACCGCCCCCGATCTGAACAGGTCCGACCTTCACCGCGACACTGCGGCGACGCTGGGCATTCGTCATGGTTCTCCCGGCCTCCCCCGGCAAGGGAAACGGTACAGTCGGGGAGAAGATGCCGTCAACCGGGGGTCGGAGCGTGGCGGAGGCGGGCCCGGGCCCCGTTCCGAGAATGCAAGCCGTCCGCCGGCGATGGGGGCGTCGCGGCTGGCGTCTGGCGTTGGGCAGCGGCTACGTTGCGGCGCCCACAGCCTCCTTTTTGGCGACCTCGGCGTGGACAGTCGCCATGTCGAGCGCCTTGACCTTGCCGATGAGGTCGTCGAGCGCCTCTGCCGGAAGCATGCCTGGCTGGGCGAAGACCAGGACGTTCTCTCGGAAGATCGCCAAAGTCGGGATCGAACGGATGCGGAAAGCCGCGGCGAGTTCCTGCTGCGCCTCGGTGTCGCAGGAGCCGAACGTGATCTCGGGGTGCGTCTGGGCGGCCGCTTCGAAGATCGGCTTGAAAGCGCGGCAGGGACCGCACCACGACGCCCAGAAGTCGATGAGCACGATCTCGTTGTCCTCGATCGTCTCGTTGAAGTTATTGACGGTCAGTTCTTTGACTGACATCACTCCTCCTATTGAGGCGGCGGTTGGAGTGACGCGGCCGCGTGCGCTTCCCGACTATCACTCCATCACCATACGGTAATACTATAGGGCGCGATTCTATTCCGGTCAATGGTGTGCCCGTAGAAGGACGAGCTAGCGCCTCGTCGCGGCCCAGGCTTCCCAACGCTTTCCGTACCCGGCCCAAACGAGTTCGGCGTCCAGCCCGAGCTCTCGCGCGACCGCGAGCACGAAACCCCGAACGAAGACGCGCTCGGGCAGCTGGTCGAACCTCTCGGCCTCCAGCGACTCAAGGAGCCGGGTCCGTATCCGCGTATGGTGGCTGAGGGTCTCGAGCGAGAGACCCTTGGCCTCCCGAGATCGGCGGAGAAGCTCGCCGGTGAAGTCCGTTTCTGGATGGGCAGCCGACGGCTGGACCGCGGTCGCCTCATCGCCGGGAGGGGCGGGCACAGGCGCAACCGCCACGCTCGAGCTCGGTGCTGGCGTTCCCGGACCCCGGGCGTCCATGGGACCTGCCTCGGGGGTGACGCGATCGAGCAACTCGACGTAGGCTGCCCGAAGCCGCTGCTGAACGTCGAGTTGTTCCTCCCTGTCGGTGATCGAGTAGAGAGATAGCGAACCGGGTGCGAGCCGCGACGAGAGCCGCTCGTAGGCGCGCCTGATCTCGTCGGTTGTCGCACCGGCTGCAAGGCCGAGCATCTCCCACGGATCCAGCTGGTCGAAGGGCCTCATGAGCGGCTCGCCCCCAGCGCCGGCAGCTCGATGAGCCTGCCCGCGACAGCGGAGAGCTCGAGGGCGAAGGGCGTGCCGGGCCTCTCGTAGTAGCCGGGTTCGCGAGCACGAACCGCGCGCCAAACCTGCTCGTGGTGACGAAGATGGCCGAGGTACATCAAGCCCACGCCGAACAGCCGCCTCGCCGCGTCGCACATCCCATCGCCGAGAGTGAGGTCGGCGGCCTCCCGCACCTGGTTGACGATCAGCAACGGCCTGAACGCGGCCATCTCGCGCTCGAGCGCGGCTCCGGCGGCAGGGTCCCGCTCGGCGACCGCCAGGACCATCTCGGCCGGAACGAGCGGGCGCTGGCCGCCGGGCCGCACGACCTCCTGCAGGATCTCGCGAATGCCGAGGCTGGCGTCCATCGCTTTGACGCGGCGGAGAAACGCGGCCTTGAGGAATCGGTACGCGTTCTCAACCGATGTCGGTTCGGGAACGACCACGAGGACGCCGTTGTCGGCGAGCAGGAAGAAGTCCACGACGTTGAAGTGCGTTCCGGCGCCGAGGTCGAGCACCGCGGCGTCGGCGGCGAGGTGCTTGAGCGCTCTCATCAAGCGCATCTTCTGCTGGTACATCGGGTTGGCGACCTGGATCGCGTTTCGCGCTCCGGAGATCAGACCCAGGCCGGCAACCGGCGTCGGAACCACAAGTTCGGCGAGAGAGCCCACGCGGCGGAGCACGAAATCGGAGAGCGTCTCCTTCGGGTACTCCATGCCGAGAAGGCTGTGCAGGTTGGCGCCGCCCAGGTCGCAGTCTACGAGGACCACCCGCATCCCACGCCGAACCATTTCGATGGCAAGGGTGACCGCGATGAGGCTCTTTCCAATGCCTCCCTTGCCTCCGCCGATCGCAACGATGCGGCGGGTTGGACCGGTCGCTGCCTGCCGGCGCGCGGCGCCCTCGCTCTCCTCGCCGCCTCCCGGACTGGAACGCGCGGCGCCTTCGCTGCCGGTCGGTGGCGGGGCCGCGGGTCGTTCGGGTTCTCTCATGATGTCCGGGTCCCCATGGCACCTCTCGCGGGCGTGGTACCACCCGGTTGGGAGACCGCCGGGATCGCCCCCGCCGGGCCAGGGACGGCGCGTCCAACGCGCGACACCGCGATGGTACCGCGACGACCGGGTCTCATCGTCGGATGCTAGCACGACACCTTGTACGACCCGGTGAGGAATCGGCGCCATTCGCTATGGGTCGGCGCCTCCTAGCGAGCGGTGGTGAGAGCGCGATGGGCCGCACTCAGGAGAGGCTTCGTCGAGAGTGGTCCCCCGACGGCGCCCCGCGCACCACGGTCGGGGGGTAGTGACCCCCCGAGCCCCCGCGCTCGCGGGAATCAATCCCGCTCGCGCCCTGGATGCGGGCCGCCTCAACTCAGTGCGACGCCGAGAGGGCGCGATGGGCCGCACTCAGGAGAGGCTTCGTCGAGAGTGGTCCCCCGACGGCGCCCCGCATCCATGCATCCGGGGTGAGGCGGCCCTGGCGGGCGACGCGCTCGAACTCGGCGCCGAACGCCGGCCCGCGCAGCTTCTCGCCGATCTGGAACGCGATGATGTGGCCGAGCGGGTAGTCGGCGAGGTAGAGCGGGTACGAGACCATGTGCGAGTAGATCGCCAGGATCTCGACGTCCTTGGTACCGAACACCGGCCCGTAGTACCGGTTCCAGACGTCACGGGCGGCGGCGAGCACGGCTTCGCGCAGTGAGGCAGGGTCTGCGTCGGGGTGGTCGTACAGCCAGTGCCACGCCTTGACGTCGACGAGGGCGACGCCACCGATCTCGTACGAGGACCACAGCGCGTCGAGCGCCTCGACGTCGCGCGAGTCCGTCGGCGGAGCGACACCCAGCACCTCGAGGTCGCGCCCCTGGAACGTCATCGCGAGCGCCTCGGTGAAGGCGTTGTTGGGTACGCCGGCGAGGAACCAGTGGTCGATCCCGGCGAGGGAGAACGTCTGTTCCACGTTGTGGCCGAACTCGTGGATCCCGATGTTGTACCCCTTGTAGTTCATGCCCGCCGGACCGATCCGCGTACGCAGGTGTGCCTTGTCCTCGCGCCGCACGGCGGGCATCGCGTGGCCGGAACCCCGCGACGGGTCGACGACGATGCGGTCGGCGACCCAACGGGCTCTCTCGGGGGCGAAACCGAGCCGGCCGAGGATGCCCGACAGATCCTCCTGGAACGACGCGACCGTCGGGTAGCGGGCGCTCACGATGCGGTCGAGATCGGCCTCGGAACGGGCGGCGCGCGGCTTGAACCCCGAGTACCAAATGTCGAACGGTTCGAGCGGCCGCCCGAGACGCTTCGAGATGAGCTTGGCGAGATCACCGACCTCGGGTGAGCTCACGACCGCGACGAGGAGCTCCTCGACCGCCTTCTCCGGGATCTGCCGATCGATTTCAAACGAGCGCGCGATCGCGGTGGGCGCCGTCGGCGTGTACGGGTCGAGCCCCCGAACGGCGTGGAAGTTGGCAAGCCACACGGCGTACCGGGTGTCGGGCTCACGCCCCGACAAATCCTTGCCGTGATCGGAAGTTCCGCCCGCGAGCCGTCGTACCTTGTTCGTCTCGGGGCACCAGAGCACGTCAGGGTTGTCGATCACCGCCGCCGGGATCTCCTGGCGGACGATGCGCTCCATCACGCGCTGGATCAACCGTTGCTTCGCGACACCGTCGGTCTCCCCGTAGTGGGAGGCGAGCTCGTCGCGAAGCCCCCAGTGTGAGATCAGCCGTAGGCCTTCGGGGAACGGCCGCCTTCCGTCGGGCGTGACCAGACGATCGAGCCTGATGTTGTAGTCCGAGATGTATAGATCCGCGCGGGCCAGCGCCTCGGTGATTCCCTGCAACACGGCCGCCGGCGCGCGCTCGGCGAAGCGGTCCATCATCCTGGACTCGGCCCAGGTCTGACGGTTCCACGTGGAACCTTGGGCCAAGCGCTCGCTGAGGGAGTGAACGGGGAAGTTGAGTAGGGCGAGGAAGGCGACCTTGGTCTTGAAGAGGTCCTCGTCGGTATGGACCGCCGGGTCGAGGTTCGCGAACAGCCGATCCACGGTCATGATGGGACCGGTATCGAGGTCGCTCGGTGTGAGCAGCTCCCGGCGCACCTCGTGCAAGTGTCCGTCCACCTGCTCGAGCACCTGCTCCAGCCGTGCGGACGTCGCTGCGAGCTCAGCCGGCCCCGCGATGAAGTTCGCAGTGCAAAACGCGGTGAAGGCGGCCTCATCGCCGTCCTCTTTCCACCAGCGCTGAGCGACCTGGCTCACGCCGCGGCGGATCTGCTCCGCCCGGGATGGGCCGTGGATTGCGATCAGGCGAGCGACCGCGCCGTCGATGGCGGCCTCCGAGACCATCACTGTGCGGGTCGGCAGTGGTCCTCCTGCGATGCCCGCAGTGGCAGCGAGAAGACCGGCCAGGGAAGAAAGCAGACCGAACACGAGAACGCGCATGGCCCCTCCGTTGCGCCGAGTATAGGGGTTCGCTATCCGTGACGCCTGAGCCATTCGATGACCTGGCCGTCGATCCCGAGCGGTCCCGGCTCGCCGAGATCGAGCGAGCGCGGGAACCCAAGGTGTCCACCGCGCGTGGCCCAGCGCACCTCCAGGCGCAGAGCATCGGCCAGCCAGGGACGTAGCGTCGCCGCCGGCACCATCGGGTCGTGCTGGCTGGCCACGAGCAGCGCCGGAACCGACAGACCGGCAAGGTGGGGGCCGACGCTTGACCGAGTGTAGTAGTCCTCCGGGTCGGCGAAGCCGAAGCGCGGCGCGACGACCCGTCGGTCCCACTCCCGGATCGTCCGAACCGACCGGAGCTCCCACGGCGGTTCCATGAGACGGCCGCGCCGGTGGACGGCAAGCACCGAGCGACGGAGCCTCGCAAGGAGGTACCGGCGGTAGAGGGCGCGCGTTGGGCGGTCGATCTCGATCTGGCACGCCTTCAGGTCGAGGGGGGCGCACACCGCGGCCACGGCGCAAAGCCTCCGGTCGTGCCGACCGGCCGCGTAGCGGAGGACCAGGTGCCCCCCGAGCGAGAACCCCAGAGCGAAGATCTCCTCGTAACGCATCGCTTCCGTGCTCGCGACCGCGGCGCCGAGATCGTCCGTCAGGGCCGCGTTGTAGACGTCCTCGCCGCTGCCGTCGGCGCCACGGAGCGAGAGCCGCAGGGTTGCGAGCCCGCCCGTGTGCGCC
This sequence comes from Terriglobia bacterium, assembly GCA_020073245.1. Lineage (GTDB taxonomy): Bacteria > Acidobacteriota > Thermoanaerobaculia > Thermoanaerobaculales > Thermoanaerobaculaceae > RBG-13-68-16. Next base: position 51,554 of record JAIQFQ010000008.1, read on the forward strand.
GCGCGGGCGGCTCGCAGCATGTACTCGCTCCCGGCCGACCCGCCGAGACCGTGGACGACAACGAGGAGGGCTCGAGCGCCTGAAGGCTCGGACAGCAGGCCGCTGAGCCGGACGCGGCCCACGCGCGGGTCGTCGAGCTCCGTCGTCCAGGGTCTTGCGCCTTTGTCGGAGACACGGCTCCGGCTGGCGAGAATGTGTGGAACCACGGTCCAGACGTGGCCGGCCAGGCTCACGGCCCGATTCTCGCACGCGCCCGGTCGTGGTCATCGTAGAATACCGAACCGTGCCAGCGCGCGAACCGTCGCTCGCCCCCGGGCCACGACCGAAGCTTCTCCGTGAGCCCGTGTCCGGCTTCACCCACCTGGGCTTCTCGGTGGCCTCGGTGATCGGCGCGACGGTTCTGATCACCCTGGCGGCGGTCCACCGGAAGTGGTGGCACCTCGGGGCGTTCATCGTCTACGGGGTTTCGCTGACGCTGCTCTACATCGCGAGCTCGCTGTACCACCTCCTGCCTGTCTCCGAGCGTGCCCAGCGGGTGCTGCGACAGCTCGACCACGTCGCGATCTTCCTGCTCATAGCCGGCACGTACACCCCGATCTGCCTGGTGCCGTTGCGCGGCCCCTGGGGGTGGTCGCTGTTCGGGGCGGTGTGGGCGCTGGCGCTCGGCGGGATGTTCCTCGCCATCTTCGCCATCAACGCGCCGCGGTGGCTCTCGGTGGGCCTTTACCTCTCTCTCGGCTGGCTGGTGATCATCGCGATCTGGCCGCTGCTCCACCGCATCTCGGCGTCCGGCCTCGTGTGGTTCGGCATCGGCGGCCTCTTCTACACCGTCGGTGCGGTGATCTATGGCGTGAAGCGTCCCAACCCGGTACCCAACGTCTTCGGTTTTCACGAGATCTTTCATCTGTTCGTGATGGCGGGCTCGGCGGCACACTTCTGGGCGATCGCGCGCGCGGTGCTGCCGCTACCATGATCGCGGACCCGGAGCGGCTCCGGCGCTCTCCAGGCCCACCGGAACTTTCCTGCCTGCGCACTCGTAGATAGGGTGGTTACGGGATCAACCCCGACGGTATCGGTGTCAGCAACGGCTGCCCCAAGGAGGAAGCATGCGACTGGATCGGCGTGGAGCGGTTCTTGCGGTTCTCGCAGTGGCCATCATCGCGTTTGCGTCAACGGCCGGCGCGCAGACGAAGCTGCTGCGTTTCCCCGACATCCGGGGCGACAAGGTGGCGTTCTGCTACGCCGGCGACATCTGGGTGGCGTCGGCGGACGGCGGCACCGCGACCCGCCTCACCGCGCACCCCGGCCTCGAGCTGTTCCCGAGGTTCTCGCCAGACGGGAAGTGGATCGCGTTCACCGGGCAGTACGACGGCGACGAGCAGGTGTACGTGATCCCCGCCTCCGGCGGCGTCCCGAAGCAGCTCACCTGGTACCCCGCGCAGGGTCCGCTCACGCCGCGCTGGGGGTACGACAACCAGGTGTACGGGTGGACCGTGGACGGCAAGGCGGTGCTGTTCCGTTCGATGCGGGAAGGGTACGACCACGGCGACTCCCGGCTGTACACCGTGAGTCTGGAGGGCGGCCTCCCGGTGCCGCTCCCGATGCCGGTGGCCGGCGCCGGGACGTTCTCGCCCGACGGGAAGAAGATCGCGTACTCGCCGCTGTTCCGCGACTTCCGCACGTGGAAGCGCTACCAGGGCGGGTGGGCGGAGGACCTCTGGGTGTTCGATCTCGCGTCGCACGACACCTTCAACTTCACGAACAACCCGCGCACCGACCGGGACCCGATGTGGATCGGCGACTCCGTGTACTTCGCCTCCGACCGGAACGGCACCCTGAACATCTACAGGTACGACCTCACGACGAAGCAGACCGCCGAGGTCACGCACTCGACGACGTACGACGTGCGGTGGCCGTCGTACGACCGCGCCGGGAAGATCGTGTACGAGCTCGGCGGCGAGCTCCACGTCCTCGAGACGTCCACCGGGAAGGACACGCCGATCTCGCTCTTCGTCCCGAACGACGGGGTCGCGATGCGCCCGTCCCGCATGGCGGCGGAGAAGTTCATCGAGGACTTTTCGCTCGCACCCAAGGCCGAGCGTGCGCTGTTCGTCGCGCGCGGCGACGTGTTCACGGTCCCGATCGAGAAGGGCGCCACCCGAAACCTCACCAACTCCTCCAGGTACCACGACAAGTGGGCCCGCTGGTCGCCCGACGGCAGCCAGATTGCGTACATCTCGGACCGCACGGGAGAGGAAGAGGTGTGGTTGATGGCGCAGGACGGCTCCGGCGAGCCCCGGCAGCTCACCAAGGGCGGCAGCGCAATGCGCTACGCGCCCGAATGGTCCCCGGACGGCAAGCACCTGGCGTTCTCCGACAAGGACGGCCGGCTCTGGATCGTGACCGTGGCCGACGGTGCCGTCGTGTCCGTTGCCAAGGATCGGCAGGGGCTCCTCCGCGACTACGCGTGGTCTCCGGACGGCGCGTTCCTCGCCTTCTCGCTCGCCAATCCCAACGGCTACCGTTCCCTCGCGATCTGGTCGCTCGCGGAAGGCAAGCTCCACACGGTGACCGACCCGATGTTCAACGCGGTGCGTCCTGCGTGGGATCCCGAGGGCGGCTACGTCTACTTCCTCTCGGACCGCGAGTTCGCGCCGCAGCTATCGACCGTCGAGTTCAATTTTGCCACCAGCCGCACGACGGGGATCTTCGCCCTGGCACTGCGGAAGGACGTGCCGAACCCGTTCCCGCCTGAGTCGGACGAGGTCAAGATCGAGAAGGCGGGTTCGGCCAAGCCCGAGCCCACCAAGCCGGCTGACGCCGACAAGGCGAAGGAGCCAGCGGCGCCCAAACCGGTGCGGATCGACTTCGAGGGCCTCGGCGCGCGAGTGGCGCGGGTCCCGGTGGACGCGGACAACTACGGCGGACTCGTCGTTACCAAGGAGTACCTGGTCTTCATCCGCAACGGCGCCTTCTTCCTCGGGCGGGAACCGGCACCGGCTTCTTCGCTGCAGGTGTTCTCCCTGAAGGACCGAAAGCTCTCCACGCTCGTGGACGAGGCCGACGACTTCGCGATCTCGAACGATGGCGCGAAGGCGCTGGTGAAGAAAGATGCGATGTACACGCTCGTGGACGTGAACCCGAAGGCGAAGGACAGCAAGGACGCCCATAAGCCGATCTCCACCAAGGAGATGATGGTGGACCGCGTGCCGGCGCAGGAATGGGCCGAGATCTTCGACGAGGTGTGGCGGCGCTACCGCGACTTCTTCTACGTCACCAACATGCACGGCTACGACTGGAAGGCGCTCGGCGACCGCTACCGGGCGCTGCTGCCGTTCGTGGCCCACCGCTCCGACCTCAACTATGTGCTCGGCGAGATGGTCTCCGAGCTGAACATCGGCCACGCCTACATCGAGGGCGGCGACTACCAGAACCCGCCGCGAACCAAGCTCGCCCTGCCGGGGGCCGTGTTCGAGCTCGACAAGGCGGCGGGCCGCTACCGGATCGCGGAGATCTACAAGGGACAGAACGAAGAGGAGCGCTACAGGTCGCCGCTCACCGAGATCGGCGTGGACGCCAGGGTGGGCGACTACGTCCTCGCGATCGACGGCGTCGACCTCCCCGGCAACGACAACCCGTACCGTCTCCTGCGCGGCAAGTCCGACCACGCCGTGAGCCTCACCCTCAACTCGAAGCCGGATCCGAAGGGCGCCCGGGTGGTCTCGTACCGGCCGATCACCAGCGAGACCGAGCTCAAGTACTTCAACTGGGTGGCGCGCAACCGCGAGAGGGTGGACAAGCTTTCGGGCGGGCGCATCGGCTACCTGCACGTTCCCGACATGAGCGAGGACGGGATTCGGGAGTTCATCAAGTGGTACTACCCCCAGATCCGTAAGGAGGGGTTGATCATCGACGAGCGCGCGAACGGTGGCGGCTTCGTCTCGCAGCTGCTCATCGAGCGGCTGAAGCGAACCCTGCTCGGCACGGAGTTCAACAGGACCGGCGAAGACACCGGGACGTACCCCCAGGCGACGTTCATCGGGCCGATGGCGTGCCTGCTCAACGAGACTTCCGCCTCGGACGGTGACATCTTCCCGTACATGTTCCGCCAGGCGGGGCTGGGGCCGCTGATCGGCAAGCGCTCGTGGGGCGGCGTCGTCGGGATCTCCGGCCACGGTCCGCTCATCGACGGCGGCACGGCGTACGTGCCGGAGGGAGGCACCGCCTCGGCCGACGGTCATTGGGTGATCGAGGGCCACGGCGTCGATCCGGACATCGTGGTGGAGAACGATCCGAAGTCGGTGATGGAGGGGCGTGATCCGCAGCTCGAGCGCGCCGTGGCCGAGGTGACGAAGGCGATGGCCACACACGCGACGAAGCTGCCGACTCGCCCGCCCGATCCGGTGAAGACGAAGTAACAGACCTCGAAACGCGGCGAACAGGGGCGGCCGGACGGCCGCCCCTCGTCTTCCTCATTGGCCGTCCCGAGCGGGCCGACATGCGGTAGCATCGAAGAAGGTGAGCGAACGCGAACGGCGCTGGAACGGCTGGGGGTTCGCGGACGAAAGTGCTGCTGTGTCCGAGAGCGCCCGCACGTGGCTGTCGGAACGGCTCGGCCTCGGCAACCCGCTTTCGGCGGTTCCCGAGCAGGAAGTTCGCATCCCGCCGGCACGCCAACTGCCCGATCTTCCGGCGACGACACGCAGCGATCCCGGCGCACGCCTCCGGTACGCGTGCGGTTGTGGGTTTTCGGACCTCGTGAGGCTGCGGACGGGCGCTCTCGAGGCGTTGCCCGACGCAGTATGCCTTCCGGATAGCGCGCAGGAGGTGGTCGCGGTTCTGCAAGTTGCCGCGGCCGCCGAGGTTACACTGGTTGTCCGAGGCGGTGGCACGAGCGTCGTCGGCGGCGTCACGGTGAGGCCCGGACCGAGGCCGACAGTGGTGCTCGCGCTCGACAGGATGCGGGGGCTCACCTCGCTCGACCCGGCCTCGTTCCTCGCCACGTTTCGTGCCGGCACGCTGGGTCCTGAGGTCGAAGCGGCTCTGGCACCGTGCCGACTGCGCCTCGGCCACGAGCCGCAGTCGTTCGAGTTCTCGAGCGTTGGAGGATGGGTCGCCACCCGTTCGGCCGGTCAGCGCTCGACGGGGATCGGCAGGATCGACGACCTGGTGGCCGGCCTCGAGATCGCCACACCGGGTGGCGTGTGGCGCCTCCCAGCTCAGCCCGGATCCGCCGCAGGTCCGGAGGTCCGCCGTCTCGTCATCGGAAGCGAGGGGCGCCTCGGGGTCATCACCGAGGCCACATTGAGGGTGCGTCCCGTGCCCGAATGCCGGGGCGGGGTCGCCGTGCTCGTCCCCGGGTGGGGCGCCGGGATGGAAGTGTGCCGCGCCCTGCTGCAGCACGGCCCGGTGCCTGAAGTCGTGCGGCTCTCGGATCCGGACGAGACGAGCTTCGGGGTCGCGCTGACCGCGCTCCCACGCCTCGCGTCGAGCGTGCGCGACGCGATCTTCGGCTTGCGCCGGTTCCGTCACGGATGCCTCCTCCTGTTCGAGTGGGCCGGAAGGCTCCAGGATGTGACCCTGGCGCGGCAGGCGGCGGCGAGGGCGTGGCGGGACGCAGGCGGGCTCGCTCTCGGCCGGACCGGGTGGCGGCGGTGGCTCGACGAGCGGTTTCGACACCCGTATGTGCGAGACGTCGTGCTGTCCGCGGGGTGGGGCGTCGACACGCTCGAGACGGCGGCTCGCTGGTCGGTCCTCGCCGCCCTGCACCGTGCCGTGCGCGAAGCGATGGCCCAGGGCGCCCAGAGAGCCGGGTTTCGCATTGCTGTCCTCTGTCACCTGTCGCACGCGTACCGGGACGGCGCCTCTCTCTACTTCACCTTCCTCTGGCCGCTGCGGCGCGGCGAGGAGATCGGGCAGTGGCAGGCGGTCAAGGACGCCGCGAGCGAGGCGATCATCGCCAACGGCGGAACGATCACGCACCATCACGGCATCGGCTCGATGCACGCGCAATACCTGGAGCGCGAGGTCGGAGCTCCCGGCCTCGCGGCCCTCGAGGTGCTTGCCGGAGCGCTCGACCCGGACGGCGTGCTGAACCCGGGTGTGCTGCTTCCTTTTGTCCCGGGCCCCGGACCCCGGACCCCGGGCGGGCGGGAGGAGTGATGTTCCCCCCGGGTTGGCGGGAGAGCGCCTGGCAAAGGCTTTCCGACGGCCTCGACCTGCTGGTGATCGGCGGCGGGATCACCGGCGCCGGGATCCTTCATGATGCTGCGCTCCGAGGGCTGTCGGTGGCCCTGGTCGAGCGGGGGGACTTCGGCTGCGGCACCTCGTCGCGCTCGTCGAAGCTGATCCACGGCGGGCTGCGCTACCTGCGCCGCATGCAACTCTCGATCACCCGGACGGCATGCCGGGAACGCGACATGCTGGCACTGGCCAACCCTCATCTGGTTTGGCCGATGCGGTTCCTCTACCCCTCGTACGAGCACGACCTGACGCCGGGCTGGCAGGTTGACCTGGGTCTTTCGATGTACGACCACCTGACCCCGGTCCGGCACCGGCACGCCAGGGTTGGCGCGGACGCGGTCACTGAACTCGTACCTCAACTTGCCGGGAAAGGCCTCGAGTTCGGGCTGCTCTACGACGATGCGGTTGCCGACGATGCCCGCCTCGTGCTGGCGGTCGTCAACGCCGGCGTCCTCGCAGGCGGTGCCGCCCTCACCTACGCCCGGGTCGAGGGGCTGACCAGGAACCCCGGGGGCCGTGTGGTCGGGGCTCGGGTGACCGACCTCGAGAGCGGACGGTTGCACGAGGTGCAGGCGTCCGTCGTCGTCAGCGCAACCGGGGTCTGGACCGACCAGGTCCGCGCGATGGGGGGCCAGCGGAAAGCACGTCTCCGGCCCTCGCGCGGCTCGCACCTCCTGTTCCCCCGCGCGGCGCTGCCCCTCGATCTTGCCGTGACGGTGTTGTCGCCGGACGACGGTCGACCCGTGTTTGCCGTGCCGCACCCCGAGGGGACGCTGGTGGGGACAACCGATCTCTTCCACGACGGCCCTCTCGACGACCCCTGTCCGAGCGCGGAGGAGGTCACGTACCTGCTGCGCGTGGCACAGCATGCCTTCCCCTCCGTCGGCTTGACCCTCGGGAGCGTGGTCGGTGCGTTCGCCGGCGTGCGCCCGGTGCTCTCGAGCCGCGCCGCCACCCCGTCGGACGCCTCGCGGGAGGAAGCCGTGTGGGTGGAGGACGGGCTGCTCTCCACGGCCGGCGGAAAGCTCACCACATTTCGGGCCACGTCCGAGAAGGTGGTCAACGCAGCGGTCCGCCTGTTGCCAGACGAGCGCCAGATCCAGGCACCTCCGGTGTCGGGCGCGACCTTCTCTCTGCCCTGGCGGTGCGATCCCGAAAGCACGTGTGCGGCGGTCGAGAGGCTCGGAGCGCCCCGTCCCGTCGCGCGAGGCCTGGTGCGGCGCCTGGGGGCACTCGCGCTTCCAGTGGCGGCATCGGCCGAGGCCGCGCAGCTCCGCCCTGTCGCGGACGGCCTCGATGTCTGCGGCGCCGAACTCGTCTGGCTGCTGCGCCTCGGGGCGTGCGTCCACCTCGAGGACCTCCTGCTGCGCCGTGTCCGTCTCGGGATGTGGCAGCCGCGGCGCTGTCTCGAACTCGCGCCGCAGCTTCGCCCGCTGCTTCGGCGCGCGGCCGGGTGGTCGGTGAGGCGCTGGAACGCGGAGCTCGCCCGCCTCGAAAAGGCGGCTGCGAGCTGGCTGCCGCCGGAGGGGCGTTGAACGAGACCGTCGTCATCGTGAACCCTACCGCCGGCGGGGGGCGAGCCGGGCGCTTCTGGGATCGCATGCGTCCGCTGGCCGAGACGCTGTCCGCGATCTCGGTGGTCATGCCGAGTGACGCTAGCGCCTCGCGCCGCGCCGTCGCCGAGGCGCTCGCTTCGGGGTGCCGCCGGGTCGTGGCTGTCGGAGGCGACGGTACTGCCCATCTCGTGGCGAACGCGCTCCTTTCCGGTGGCGGTGAGGGCACGATCATGGGCATCGTCCCGGCGGGTACGGGGTCGGACCTCGCCCGAGCCCTCGGCATCCCGCGGGCCCCTGCGGCCGCGTTGCGGCAGGCGCTCGCGGGGTCCTCTGTCCTGGTCGATGCGGGACTCTGCGATGGGCCGGCGTCCAGGTTCGCGTTCGTCAACATCGCGTCGGCGGGGATCAGCGGCCTGGTCGACGAGGCGGTCAACGCGATGCCCGGCCGGGGGCGAACCGCGTTCTTGAGGGCCACGCTCGCCGCCCTTCGGCGATACCGGTGCGTGCCCGTGCGCGTTTCTCTCGACGACAGGGAGTGGTACGAGGGTCCGCTCTTCTTGCTCGCGGTAGCCAACGGCACGACGTTCGGCAAGGGGATGCGGGTCGCGCCTGGGGCCCGCCTTGACGACGGGCTGTTCGACGTCGTCGCGGTGGGCGAGGTTTCGGGGTGGGAGCTCGTTGTCCGCCTGCCGCAGGTCTACCTGGGACGTCACCTTCACGCCCGACCCGTCCGGCACGCCCGTGCTCGGCGGGTCAGGCTCGAACCGCTCGCACCGCTGCCGCCTCTGGACGTGGACGGGGAGACCTACCCTTCGGGCCCGCTGGACTTCACGGTCGCACCCGGCGCGCTCCGGATCGCCGCGTCCCCGTTCGTGCATGCGTTGGAGGGAGAGTCGCGGTAGCCTGTTCCCGGAGGTGACTTCGATGACCATGGGGGTTCGGATCCACGAAACCGGCGGCCCCGAAGTTCTGCGCTGGGAGGGGATCGAGGTTGGGCGACCAGGGGTCGGGGAAGTGCGCCTCGCTCAGTCTGCGGTCGGCCTCAACTTCATCGATGTCTACCACCGCAGCGGCCTATACAAGCTCGCCCTCCCAGCGGTCATAGGCTCTGAAGCGGCCGGGGTCGTGGAGGAGGTCGGAGCCGGGGTCACGGGGTTCAAGGTCGGCGATCGCGTCTCCTACGCCGGCGTGACCGGAGCGTACGCACAGGCGAGGCTCATCGCCGCCGACCGCCTGGTGCCGTTGCCGGGCGACATCCGAGACGACGCGGCGGCCGCGGCGATGCTCAAAGGCATGACCGCGCAGTACCTGCTGCGCCGGACGTGCAGGGTCGAGCCCGGAGACATGGTCCTCATCCATGCGGCGGCCGGCGGCGTCGGCCTGATCGCGTGCCAATGGGCGAAGCACCTCGGCGCGACGGTCATTGGCACGGTTTCCACCGACGAGAAGGCCACGCTCGCCCGGAGCCACGGCTGCGACCATCCCATCGTCACGCGGCGCGAGGATTTCGTGGCGCGGGTCAAGGAGATCACGGGAGGCCGCGGCGTGCGGGTGGTCTACGACTCGGTAGGAAAGGACACCTGGGAGGGGTCGCTCGATTGCATCCGGCCGCTGGGGATGATGGTCTCCTACGGCAACAGCTCGGGACCCGTGCCGTCCTTTTCGCCATTGGTCCTCTCCGCAAAGGGCTCGCTGTTTCTCACGCGGCCGACGCTGATGGCCTACACCGCCAGGCGCGAGGACCTTATGGCGAGCGCAGGAGAGCTCTTCGATGTGATCCGTCGCGGTGTGGTGCGTGTCGAGATCAACCGAACCTATCCGCTGGCCGAAGCCGCACGCGCACACCGCGACCTCGAAGAGCGCCGAACGACCGGCTCGAGCGTCTTGCGTCCCTGACGCGGGGAGACGCTACACCAGCGCTTCCTCGTCCCAACCCGAGCGCACGATTCTGATCTCGTCGAGCTTGCAGGTTCCTAAGCCGTAACGCCTGTCGGCCATCGCAAGGCACAGCGGCGGTGGTGACAGCGGCCACGGCTCCCCGCGCAACGACGCGCGCTTCGCTAAGAGGATCTCGAGGGAGACAGCCTCGACCGCCACGGGATCGGTGCCGGCGATCAGCCCCTTGTAGTCCCACATGTACCGTGGATCGGGCTGAGGACCCTTGTCGCACAGCGGCCGCAGGGCGTCCACGAGGACGAGCCTGGTTTTGCCCTTGACCTGGGGCAGCAACCAGATCTCCCCGAGGCGGTCGTTGTTCTCGTCGTGGTAGTGCGAGGGGTGACCGGAGAACGTGATGTAGTTCTTCATCACCGTGCCGATACCGGTGAGCCAGTGGGCCTTGAGGGCCGGGAGGGAGATCAGCGCGCTGCACGCCTCGGCCTTCTCGGGGCCACCCTGGGCGATTCGTATCCGATCCGGGGAGACCCCGGCGTCCTGAAGTGCGCTCCGCACCGACGTCACGACCTCATCGTGCGTGGGGTTGAGGTGAGACGTGGCCACGAGGCCGACGACATCATCCGGTCGCACCAGCGATCGCCAAGCGTCCCGAGGGGTGGCGGCACCGGTCACACGCATCACGGTGTCGGCGAGCATTTCGCGGAGGACTGCCGTATCGACGTCATGGACCGCGTTGAGGGCGCGGCGGTCGCGGACCAGCACGACGACGGCCGACCGCGGCGCCCTCCCTTGACCGTCCACCGTCCCCAGCCCGAACAGCGACAGCCCTGCGGCCGCGCTGGCGGTGCCACGTACGAAGTCACGCCTCGTAACGGCACGACGCCTCTCATTCATTGGAGACCTCCGCATCGGTCAGGCACGACGCCACCGCCTCGAGCAGTGCAACGGCCACATCGCGGTCCGGGCCTTCGAACACGAGTGCCAGGCTTCTCCCAACCACGCGATAGGCGACCCATCCGTCCTCGATGCGCTCGGCGCCGGACTCCGTGCCACCCTCGGACCCGGTGTGGGCAAGATAGGTCGCGCGGAAACCGGCCAGGGCCTGACGGGCGATGGCGCTGGCGCCGTAACGCACCACGAGGACCTTTACGGTGCCCTTGTGTCCACCGCCGGGTGAGAGCTCGTACGGAACGAATACGGCTTCAACCGATGGGCCGAGGTCGAGCATGTCGCGCTGGCTCAGGAAATAGACTGAGTTGAGGACGAGGTGCGAGCGGAGGAAGCAGAGCCGGTCCGCGCGGGCCCCGAGCCCCGGTTTGACGTTCACCGGGAGCACGGTGGCCAGCAGGGGTGGGCGCGGGCTGCGTCGTCCCTCTGTGATCGCGCGGCCGAGCGCCAGCACGGCGCCTCTCGTTGCCGTGCTCTCCCGCGTGGCGAGGATGCGGGCGTAGAGGTCGTCCGACCAGACCCGGAGCAGGCCGGAGCCGTACAACGCCCGGGGAAACGGATCTCTTCCGGCACCGGCGGTTGGGCTCAACTGGACCGCCTCGCCGCCCCAGTCACCGGACAAGAGGCCGAAGGCGTCGTCGGAGGATCCCATCCAGTACAGCTCGACGAGGATGTCACCCTCGGTATCGGAACGGTACTCGATGACCTCGAGATGGTCGAAACGGTAGGAGAGATAGAGCTCACCGGCACCATCCATGTACTCGAAGATCGCCGCGGTCTCGATCCTGCGCGTGGGACCGGCCCTCTTCCACCCTGCGATCGTCTGGGGGAGTTTCGGCTGCACCTCGGTGGGACGGGCGGTAGAAACGGCCGTTGGCCGTTGAGGCTGTCCCATGGTCCCCTCCGTGGTCACCGCAAACCCTCCCAGCACCGATGCGGGAGCACTGCCCGCAATGAGCGCCAGCACGAGCCGCATGTGCAGCAAGGAGGCGGCGCGAGAACACGGGAGCTTTCCCGGTTTGGTGAGCACCCCCCCATCCTACGCCGCAGGAAACCGGGAGTTCTCGGGTCGCCGAGTGTGGTGTCTTGACCCGGGGCTCGCGAGACCGCACACTCGGATCATGAAACCCCTGGTGCTGATCGTCGACGACGAACCCGGGATCCTGACCCAACTCTCCCGCGTGCTGGAGGACGAGGGCTTTCGCACGCTCACCACCGCAAAGGGCGAAGAGGCACTCGACCTGTACCGCAGGCGGCGTCCGGCGGCCGTGTTCCTCGACATCTGGCTCCCCGACCGAGATGGCCTCGAGACGCTTCAGGCGCTCCGCGAGATGGATCCCGGGGCGACCGTGATCATGATCTCGGGACACGGGACGGCGCCCACGGCAGTCAAGGCGATCAAGATGGGCGCGTACGACTACCTCGAGAAGCCGCTCGCCTACAGCCGTGTGCTCGAGACCCTTACCGGTGCCCTGGCGGCGAGGGGAACGGGGGAGGGCAGCGGTCGGGTTTTGCTGGATCTGGGCAAGGGCGCGGAGCATTCACGGCGGTTCCTGCCGCCCCCCGAGCTTCCTCTCCTGCGTCGGTCCGATGTGCCGCAGCGCACGGTTCGGTCAAGCACGGTCATCTACGGCCTCGGCCTCCACTCGGGGAACCGCACCGGGATGGTGATCCAGCCTCTGCCTGTCGACAGCGGGGTTCACTTCCTCACGTTGCCAAAGGGCACCCAAATCCCAGCGCATCTCGATTCTGTGGCGGACACGGACTATGCGACCACGTTGTCCCGTGAGGGCGAGAGCATCCGCACGGTCGAACACCTGCTGGCCGCGCTCCACGCGTGCGGGATCACGAACCTGCTCGTCAAGGTGCATGGCGAGATCCCGGTTCTGGACGGGTCGGCTCTTGAATTCTGTGAGAGGTTGGAGGAGGTGGGCATCGAGGATCAGGATGCGCCCCGAAACGAGCTCGTCATCGACCGGCGCTACGAAGCCGGTACCGGGGACAAGCGTTTGACCATCGAGCCGGCGGAGTCGTTCTCGGTCTCGTACCGGTTGCGCTATCCCCCGCCCATCGGGGAGCAGTTCTACGACTTCACGATGAGCAGCTTCGGGGCCTTCAAGGTCGAGATCGCGCCAGCGCGGACGTTCGGCTTCATGCGCGATCTGCCGATGCTGGCTGAGCTGGGGCTCGGGTCAGGCGGTCGTCTGGACAACTGCATCCTGGTGGGCGATGACAACGTGATCAACACTGAACTGCGTTTTCCCGACGAATTTGTCCGCCACAAAGTCCTCGACATCATCGGGGATCTCTACCTGCTTGGTTATCCCGTCCGCGGTCGGGTGACGGCGCGTTTCACCGGCCATCGCGACAACATCACGCTTCAGCGCGCGATCCTCGGTGCGTCAGCCTAAGACCAGCCTCTCGATCTGAAGCGCTCGAGACCGCGGGCCTTCACCGGCCCATCATCGCGTGATCGTGGACGTAGCGCCCGATGTGGCGAATGCGGTCGCTCTCCTCGGCGGTGAGCGGCCCCTCCTCGAGCGCGGCGAGCGCCTCGTCCATCTCCGCATCGTTCTTCGGCCCCGTCATGCAGATCTTGAAGTCGGGGTTGGAGAGAACGAACCGATAGCAGTCCCGGCCCCGAAGAGGGGCTTCACCGGCCGGCATCTTCCGGGGATTCAGCAGTGAACCCCACCGCGTCGCGGTGTAGGCGACGGTGCCTGGCTTGGCACCCGACCCGAGGTGCAGGAACACGTCGGTCTCCGCTCCGGTGTGCGCAGCGTTGTATCGGATGTGAAGGATCGCGAAGCGCGGATCCGCCGCATAGCCGACGAAGGCGGGCCGATGGTGCGCGGAGATGGCGATGTGTCGGGTCATCCCTCTTTCAGTCATCGAGACGGCGCGCTCGAGCAGCTTCTCGGAGGGCGGTGAACTGTACCAGCCGAGCAATAGCACATCGGCGGTCTCGATACCGAGCTGCTTCAGGCCCCGGGCGAACCACGTCTCCATGAGCCCAGGCGTGCGGGCGTAGCTCTGCAGCACCACGACCAGTTCGTCGCGACGACCTCCGGCGACCAGGTCCCGTATGGCGTCTGTCATGCCCCGCCGGCGCCGCGACCCGTGGTAGAAGTAGTTGGCTCCCCGGTCGAATGCCCGCAGGATGCCGCCGCTCCCGACGCCGTATCCGCCGGAGACTCCAAGCGGTCCGACGGAAAGGCCCGATCGCCCCAACGTGACACGGTTCGGGAACGACGCCATCGGTCTGCCTCCTGCGTGGGCTGCGGTAGGGGGCCAGCCTCGCTGCTCGCATGACGATGATAGAGCGAGACCAGACCGCCGAGAAGGGCCTGGCCACGCCGAGACGGAGGATGCCGGCCAGATTCGGATGGCGCACCCCCTGCGGCTCTTGTGTGCCGCAAGGCAACCGGCATAGACTGCCGCGCCTCCTTGCGGGGGCAGCGTCGAGAGGGCTGCTGCAACGACCCAAACCAGAACTGCGAAAGGGGACGACACACAATGGCGGACAAGAAGGCGGACCTGGCCGGACCCGGCATCAGCACGTACGAGGAAGTCGACAAGATCCTGCCGATCAACTACCACTCGATCCTGGATCCCAAGGAGACGCAGATCGCGATCACGGCCGTCAAGAGATACATCGAGGACGGCCTGTGTCGTGAGCTCAACCTGTTCCGCGTCGAGGTACCTCTCATCGTGAGCAAGGAGAGCGGCGTCAACGACTACCTCGATCGCGACGGTTCGCGAACACCCATCGAGTTCCCCTGTGGCCTCGGGCTCCCCAAGCGGATCGAGACACAGGTCGTCCAGGCCGCGACGAAGTGGAAGAGACTCGCTTTGAGGCAGTTCGGGTGCAAGGTCGGCGAAGGCATCGTCACCGACATGCGCGCCGTGCGCAAGGACTACTTCCTCGACCACGACCACTCCGCCTACGTGGACCAGTGGGACTGGGAGAAGGTCATGACCCCCGAGCAGCGCAACCTCGGTTTTCTCAAGGACACGGTCCGGAGGATCTGGAGGGTGTTGCGGGGAGCCGAGGCGCACGCCTTCGAGCTCTTCCCCAAGCTCAAGGGCCTGTACCCGGAGATGCCGGAGGAACTGAAGTTCCTGCACGCCGAGGAGATCCTCGACATGTACCCCGACTTGCCGCGCAAGCAGCGTGAGACCGCGATCCTCCAGAAGTACCCTGCCGTTTTCATCATCGGCATCGGCTGGGTGCTCCAGGACGGATACCCCCACGAGATGCGGGCGGCCGATTACGACGACTGGGTCACGCCAACTGATAAGGAGACCGGAAAGCCAACCCACGGTCTCAACGGCGACATCCTGGTGTGGAACCCGGTCACCAAGCGCCGGCACGAGCTCACGTCCATGGGGATCCGCGTCACCAAGGAAACCCTGAAGCAGCAGCTCGAGCTCTCGGGCCAGCTCGACTTCCTCAGGCTTCCCTACCATCAGGCGATCATCAACGACCGGATCCCGCTCTCGATCGGGGGCGGCATCGGGCAGTCCCGCACGGTGATGCACATCCTCAAGAAGGCCCACCTGGGCGAGGTGAGCGTCACCGTGTGGCCGAAGCAGCTCAAGGACATCTGCGCTGCGAAGAACATCCAGGTCCTCGAGTAGGCTGCGCCTGGATTCGGCAACTGAGCCGCGGCGGAGAAGAGCATCCATTGAGTCGAGGTCAGACAGCTTCCTGGCCACCGTGCCGGGAAGCTGGTCTTCGGCGGTAGGGCACGACGGCAATCATGTCAGCTCCCAGAGGTCGGATGAGGACTTTGTTGGACCTTGGGGCCAGGCTCTAGAACCAAGCAGGCCAATGCCTGGGAAGAGGAAGTTCCTTCGGCCTTGGAAGCTGATCCGCTAGCATTGACTGGGGGGGGATGAGGTTCGGTGTGATGAACGACAAGTTGCGGTGCGCGATCCTGCTGACGGTCGCCGTTGGGGTTCTCGTGCCGTCGGTCGTTGTCGGGCAAGGCCGGCACAGGTCGGGCCGTACCAGAGCCGACTCGCCTCTGGAGGGCAGCAGCTACGCCGAATCCCCATACCAGCTGTGGCCGATCGAGGTTGCCTCGCGTGACGGGATGGTTGTGTCCGGCTCCGAGGAAGCGTCGCGCGCGGGCGCCCTGATCCTCGAGGCGGGTGGCAATGCGGTCGACGCAGCAGTTGCCACCGCTTTGGCTCTCGGCGTATCCGAACCCACCACGTCGGGGCTTGGCGGGGAGACCTTGATCCTGATCTACCTTCGGGATGGCCGCACCGTCGCAATCGACGGCTCGTGCTACGTGCCCTTCGAGCCCAGGGTGGACGAGCTGCAGAAAGAGAAGTCACGCGGCAGGGCAGGATCCTTCCACGGCTACAAGTCCATCGCTGTGCCGGGTTCGCTGGCGGCTCTTGCCCACGCCGTCGAGAAATACGGCACAAAGACTCTGGCGCAGGTTCTTGCTCCGGCAATCGACATCGCGGACTTCGGCTACCGCATGAACCTCAGCGAGCTCGGCAACGTCGAGAACTACGGCGGCAAGCTGCGCCTGCAGAACCATGTGGCCGAGATCTTCCTCAAAGACTTCAGCGAGCCATGGCCCGTAGACCACCTGTACTGCGCCTCCGATCTCGCCAACTCGCTGCGACAGATCTCGGACCTCGGGGCTGCGGAGTTCTACCGTGGCCGCATCGCCGACGTGATCGAGGCCGACATGGTTCGCAACGGTGGCTTCATCCGCAAGGCCGACCTCGTCCACGTCAGGGCCGTGGAGAGGCGACCCCAGCGGGGCAGCTACCGTGGTTTCGACGTGATCTGTTTTCCCTATCCTGGAGGTGGAGGGATGCTGCTCGAGATGCTCAACATTCTCGAGTCTTTTCCATCCGAGTTCCTGCAACGTGACTCGCTGGACCGACTCCACCTGCTCATCGAGGCGGCTCGAATCGCCAACACGGACAACGCCACATCACACGTGCCGCCCGTATTGCTCGATCAGCACCTCACGGACAAACGCTGGGCCGCCGAACGGGCCAAACTTATCCGCTTTGATCGTGCGCTTCTTGCTGGCGAGATCAGCGGAGAAGCCCCGGATCCGTACCTGGCGATCGGAACAACGCAGGTCTCGGTCGTAGATCGCTGGGGCAACATTGCTGCTTTGACACAGACGCTGGGCTCCTCGTTTGGCAGCGGTGTGGCCACCCCAGGGCTCGGGTTCATGTGGAACTCGAACCTGAACGCGTTCGACGTCTCAAACCCGCAGAGTCCGTACTACCTCATGCCCAGCCGGGCGGCAAAGACTTCCATGACACCAACGGTCGTCCTGAAGGACGGCAGGCCGCTCCTGGTCCTGGGAAGTGCGGGGAGCGATCGCGTTGTCCCCGCGATGGTGTCCGTGATCTCCGGGATTGCTGACCGTGGCCTGGGCGCGTGCGAGGCGGTGGCGGCCCCGCGTGCCATGTGGGGGAGCAACTATGGTCCCATGAGAGGCTGGGTGGAGTTGGCTGGGGAAATCACTCCCGAAAGGGAAGCGGCGTTGGAGAAACAGGGCTTCGAAGGCATGTTCCAGCTCAAGTTCCCCGCACGCTGGACGGACCTGATGCTGTTCGGCGGCACGAATTCGATCTTCATCGACCCTGAAACTGACATGCTTGTTGGGGTGGGCGACCCACGGCGGCTCGGTGTCGCGATGGCGCCGCGCGCATCGGGGGCCGGCGTCACGAGGTAGCCGCGACCGTTGCGAAACCCCGCAGGCCTGCCTTTCCGCGACCACGAGATGCCACTTGTGGCGTCCGCCACAAGACCACCGGCGCCGCGAGACCCGTCAACCTGAACGGTGGAGCTTCGTCGCAATCAACGTGGCGAGGTGTTGTTCCCGGGACGACACGGTGATGAAGGAGAGGACCACGCGCAGGACGGCCGCGGGAAGCGCACTCCCGATCGTTGAGGCGGCGTTCGGCGGCTGCACCACGATCTCCGTCTCTTCGACCCGTTACCTGGACGTGCCACAATTCGGCCCGACGGACGCAAATGCGGTAGAGATCCCCTGGCACGCACCGAGGCGTCCGCACGAGCGCCTCGGGGAAGTGCTGATTGAGCCGTCCGGCAATCCGTCAGTTGGAGAGATGGGGCAGGCGATCCGGATTGAGGCCGCCAAGATGGGTGCGGATGCGGCCGTACTCGTCTACGACAAGACCAGACGCATCGTAACGGTTGTCGAAGGTCGCTGGTGGACCCGTAGCGCGCACGCCGTCTACGGACGGCGCATCATCGCAGTCGCGATTCGGTACACGTAGCTCCCGCAATTTGGCTGGGAGCACGTCGCGAAGCACGGCGCTCGGACGTGCCCCCCGCCCCGAACCACAACTCGGCGGCGGGCGTCGAGGGCGCGTGCGCGCTATCCTGGCTGACCGGAAGGCGCGACGGGTCTGTGGACCTCGGTCGCGCCGGCCGGAGCCGGGTCACGAAGGTGGATGAAACCAACCCCCTGACGACGCGCCGAATCCTGGGGTTCTGGGCCCCGCTGGCTGCCACCTGGTTGATGATGTCCGTGGAGGGGCCGTTCCTTGCGGCGGTGATTGCGCGGCTCGGGGAGCCCAAGTACAACCTTGCGGCGTACGGCGTAGCGTTCTCCTTCGCCATGCTCATCGAGTCACCCATCATCATGATGATGAGCGCCGGCGTCGCACTCGTCACCGACCGGCAGGCATTTCTCGCGTTACGGCGCTTCGCCTACACACTCAACGGTGCAATCACTCTCCTCATGACGCTGCTGCTGGTCCCGTCGGTTTTCCATTTCATCGCCGAGTCCCTGATCGGTCTCCCTCCGGAGGTCGCCACCCTGACGCACGGCGCCACCGCGATCCTGCTTCCCTGGCCTGCTGCCATCGGCTACCGGCGGTTCTACCAGGGTGTCCTCATCCGCGCCAACCTCACGAGGCGCGTGGCGTACGGAACGATCGTGCGGGTCGCCGCGATGGCAGCGACCGCAGTGACGCTGTATTCGGTCAAAGGCGTGCACGGGGCCCTCGTCGGAGCGGCGGCGCTCTCGGGCGGGGTCCTGGCGGAGGCCGTCGCGAGCCGGTTCATGGCCCGTGCGGTGGTGCGACAGATCCTGCGCCAGGAGGGCCAACCTTCCTCACCGCCCCTGACAACCCGGGCGATCGTCCGTTTCTACACGCCGCTCGCTCTCACCTCGGTCATGACCCTCGGCGTGAACCCGCTCGTGACGTTCTTCCTCGGTCGCAGCCGCGCGGCTCTGGACTCGCTCGCGGTGATGCCGGTCGTCACCTCGCTCGTGTTCGCGTTCCGCGCCGGCGGGATCGCGTACCAGGAGGTGGGGATCGCCCTCCTGGGCGACGATCGGAAGGGTTTCGAGGCGCTCCGTCGGTTCGCATGGCTGCTGGCCGTAACGCTGGCCGGGGCGCTGGGACTCGTCGCCTTGACACCGCTCGCGGCGGGGTGGTTTCGCGTCGTTTCGGGGCTTTCGCCCGAGCTGACCCGGTTCGCGCTTCCACCGCTGTGCCTGCTGGCCGTGATGCCGGGGCTCGAGGTGCTGCTCTCGTTCCAGCGCTCGCAGCTCGTGCATGCGCGACGGACCGCCACCATCACGTGGGCGACGGTCGTCGAGGTGTCGGGCATCATCGCGGTTCTTGCGATCGGGGTGGTTGGCCTCGACCTCGTGGGCGCGGTCGCGGCCGCGGTCGCTATCCTACTCGGCCGCGTCGTGGCGAACGTCTTTCTCCTGGATCGGACCTGGCGGCAGGTCGGCTGAGGGTCGGGAGGGGGTGTCTCACGGTGGCGCCCCTAGCGGACCGTCCTCGGAGGCTCGCTCGCGAGGTTCAGCCTGAGGGTGATTCTTCCACCTATCGCGACGGCCGAGCCGAACTTGCCGGAATAGTCGCGAAACACGAACGACTCCTGGCCTTCGCCGAGGACCTTGATCTCGGGGTCGAGGTTCCCCCGGAGATGGGCGAAGGCCGAACTCGCGGCGGCCTGGTCGGGGTAGTCGGCGAGGACCATCGTGCAGGTGGCCTGTCCGGGAGCGGCCGCGTAGTCAGCTGCGACGGCGGTCCGTGAGCCTCGGAGCTGAAGAACGTCAGCGTCACCCAAGGTGATGATTGCCTGCAGGGCCAACGGTCCGCGGATCACCCGCAACGATCCCGCCACCCATCCCGGTGGTAGCCGTTTGCCCGGATCGGGCGCCGGTCCCGTTGGCAAGCACCTCACCACGTCGGATGCCAAGGTTGAAAGCGCGACGGTGGTCTGCGGATCGCTGGCATTGGCGGTGAGGATCACGAGGAATCGGTCCTGGGCGGCCATCAACTGGCTGCGTCCCAAGGACGTGTAGGTTGGGAAGCCGCGGTGGGCAGCCGGCGCTTCGCACCGGTTGCCGCACCTCTCGAGGTAGATCCCGAGCGCGGCGGTGGGGTCGGTCATCCTGTAGAGCTCGACGTCGATGGACCTGGGACCGTCGGCGTACCGTTGGACGGTCAGCTCCTCGAACCCGAACTCGAGGAAGATCTCCGCTCCGCCGTCGATGTGACCGTAGAGCGCGCTTCCGGTGAAGACCCTTGCCGGCGCCGCAGGTTTCCAGCCACCGAGGGACTCCGACGACGGGAGCAGAGCGGTGTCTCCCGCCTCGAAGGCACGAGCGCACAGCACGATGAGGAAGAGGGCGACGGCCGGGCGTCTCATCCCTGAACGACCGTGATCCTCGACGGGTCGGCCACACCGAGGCCGAGCTTCTCGGCGTAGTGAAGGTACTCGGTGAACTTGGGGTGCTCGTTGACCGCGATCCCCATCGCCTTGCGTTTGGCCACGAGCTCCCGATGGCACGCCATGTCGAGGGCGAACGGGTCGGTCGCGAGGTAGAGCGAGTGGTTCGGGTAGAGGAATTTCTCGTCCTTGTCCGGGCCGCCGTCGTACTGGGCCCGCAGCCCGTCGGTGACGTTGAGCACGAGTTTGTCGCGGACCCACGGGGCCGCGAGCACCTCGGTGCACACCCTGAAGAACAGCGGCGCGTGGAGTCTGCCGGTGTTGCAAACGGCGGCGAACCCGAGGTTCTTGGTCGCCATCGAGATGCCGTTGCCGGTGTTCTTGTACGCCGCGAGGTTGACGATCTTCGTGAGGCGCGTCGTGACGAGCTTTCCGAAGAAGGAGTACTCGCCGGCGAAGACGTGCTGGTTGAGGTAGAACTCGTCGTCCTTGTAACCCCGGACGCTCTTGCCCACGATCCCCTTCGCGAAGTAGTACGCATCTGTGTCGAAGTTCGCGGCGGAAACATGGTTCCCGGTCTCGTCGCGCCAACGGTTGCCCTCCTCGTCCATCGTCTGCAAGCCCTCAATGCGCACGCCGGGAAACCGGTCACGAGTGAACCCCGCATCCTTCAACATGTAATCGAAGCGGTCCCAGATGACGATGTTGTTCCTCGGCACCTTGTTCTCGACAAGCCAGCGGATCACCGCCTCGGCGAGTTCCGGCTTGGTGTTAATAAGGGGTGCGCCGACCGGGTTGACCTTGAGCCCCACCACATCGTCCCGCGTGAAGAAGATGGCAAAGCTCCTCGACATGCTGGCGCCGGTGAGCGTGCGGACTCCCCGTTCGAGCATCTCCCGGACGATCTTGGCATCGACGGCATCCCCGGCGAGCGACCGCGGATCCGTCACCTTGACCACCCGCCCCGGGAACGGGCCAGGGAGCGAATGCGCCGTCTTCGGCACCTTCATGAAGTCGGCGATGTTCGTCTCGACCTCGGGCGGCGTGTCCTTCTCCTCACCGAACGTCGGCACACCGAGCACCAACCCTCCCGCGACCGCTGCGGTGCACCCAATGGCTTTGGCGAACTCGCGGCGGTTCAGATCAAACGCACGGTCCATGGACGAATAGGTGCGGCGCATGCAGCCTCCGGTCTGAGCGGCGGACGCTCGACGGCCCGGCGCCGGAGCGACAGAAGCCAATGGCCGTCGGGGCGTGTCAACGCATCCCGTTGGTTGGTACGTCCCACAACTTTCGAAGTTGCAATGCGTCCATCGGTCAGGTTCGCTGCCGCTGGCGCAGCGCTTCGTACAGGGCGATGGCCACGGCCGTCGACAGGTTGAGGGAACGCATCTTCGTGTCCGCCATCGGAATACAGACGAATCGCTCGTTGTGGCGCCGGCGCAGTTCCTCGGGCAGGCCGCCACTCTCTCGCCCGAAGATGAGCACCGACTTCCGGGGGAAGCGAACGTCCCAAAGCGCGCGCGGCGCTTCGGCGGAGAAGAAGAATGGCTCACCGAGCTCCGGGAGAGCCGCCTCGAGTTTCGCCCACTCCGGCCAGACAACGGGCCGAACCCGCGGCCAGTAGTCGACGCCGGCGCGGCGAACCTCGCGCTCTTCCAGGGAGAACCCGAGGGGGCGAACCAGGTGGAGCTCCGCCCCGGCGGCGAGGCACGTCCGGCCGGCGTTGCCGGTGTTCCAGGCGATCTCGGGCGTCACGAGCACGACGTGGAGGTCCTTCTGAGGTTGTGGCAAGCGGATTTCCCGGGCGGAGGCGGTCGGCGTCGTCATCGATCCCAGAACCGAAGCTTAGCAGCGTGTCGACGCCCGATCGCTTGCGCCCGGGACAGAGCCGCCCGAGATTGGGGACAGAAACCGGGAGGTGGCCGATGCCGACGTTCGTGTTGATGACCCGTCTACGCCCCGAGAGCGTCCACGACGCCCACGGCAGGCGCGAAAAGGGCAAGGGGTGGCTCAAGAAGGTCCAGACGCTCTGTCCGCAGGTGAAGTGGATCGCCCACTACGCGATCCTCGGTCCGTACGATTCCATGGACATCTACGAGGCCCCGGATGTAGAGACCGCTCACAAGGTCTCCCTGATATCCCGCAGCGAGGGGGCCCTGAGCGCGGAAAGCTGGCAGGCGCTCCCCTACGAGCGGTTCCTCCAGTTGCTCGAGGAGGTCGAGCCGTAACGGTGGCGCTGTGCGGCCCACCTTTGAGCACTGTCGGCTCGGTTGACGCGGCCACCCCTCGTGCTACGCTGAACGGGCCTTTCACGAAGGAGGTGCGCGATGGCACAGGTCAATGCCCGGAGGGTGTGGCTCGGGGCTCTGGTCGGGTGGATCGTCTGGGCGGTCTGGAGCACGGTCATCAACATGGTGATCCTGGTGCCCCGATACGCCGTGGCGCAGAAGGCGGGGACCCTGCTCACGCAGCCCCGCTACCCGTTCTTCGTCCCTGCCTGGTTCGTGGTGCTGTTTGTCCTCGCGCTGATCGCCGCGTGGCTGTATGCGGGGACGCGAGCGACCCATGGCGCGGGGCCGGGTACGGCGCTCAGGGTGGGTGCCGGACTCGGGTTCGCGAGCGGGTTCCCTCTCGCGTTCTCGCTCTCGGCGTGGGCACCGTTCTCGCGCTTCATCGCGCTCGGGTGGATGCTCGACCTGTTGGTGGGCTCGATCCTGGCGACCCTGGTGGCGGGCTGGCTCTATAAAGAGTGAACCGGGCTACCTGGGGAGGTGCGTCACAACCCGAGCGAGGAGGCGCCTCACCCCCTCGGCGAAGACGGCACTCTCCGGCAGCAGGCTGACGACCAGCACACCGTCCATCGGGAAGTCGAAGAAGTAGCCCGGATGGACCGCGACACCGTCCTTTTGGAGCAACTCGAGGACGAGTTCCTCCTCGGCGAGTACCGCCGGAAGCCGCAGCACGGCGCTCCACCCTCCGTCGGGCTCCATCACGGCAACCGCGGGGAGACTGGATGTTGCCTGTCGGAGCGCCGCGAGGTTGCAGCGACAGCGTTCGAGGATCGCGGCACGCACGGCTGCACCCTGCCGGAGAATGAAGGGCAGCGCGAGCTGGACAGGCGTGGCCACCGAGAGGAACGTGTCCGCAATGAACTCGAGGCGCTCCAAGGCGTTCTCCACGAGGTCGCCGGGACCGCTCGCGACGACCCATGCGAGCTTGAGCTGAGGGAGGCCGACGCTCTTCGAGAGGCCGCCTAGCGTGAACGTGAGCGCCTGCTCCGTCCCCGCGAACGTGCGTCCGGTGCCCGGCCGGTCCGTGAGTAGGTAATCGAGGAACACCTCGTCCGCCACGATGGCCCAGCCCCGCGCAGCGGCGAGGTCTGCTACGGCTGCAGCGTCGTCCGATTGGACCAACGAGCCGGTCGGGTTGTTGGGGTGCACCACGATAACCGCGCGGACTCCTGACGGGGTAGCCGCGAGCTGGTGAAGGTCGGGCCGCCAATCGAGCTCCGGGTTCAAGTGGTACGGGATGGCTTCGATCCCCTCCGCCCGGGCCAGGTGCTCGAACAAGGGGTACGACGGTGACGGCACGAGAACGCCCTCTCCCGGGTTCGCAAGGAGCTTGAAAAGGAAGGCGTACGCCTCGCTCGTCGAAGCGGTGAGCACGACGCGGTCGGGTTCCACCGCGGCGGCGTACCGCCGGTACTCGGCGGCGACAGCCTTGCGCGCCGCCACCAGCCCGCGCGGTTCAGGGCGGTATGCGAGCCCGGCCGGGTCGGCCAGGGAATCCAGCAGCCCTGAAGGGTACGGAATGCCGCACCGGGTGGGGTTCGACACGGTCAGGTCGAAGCGGGGCGGGGAGTTCGCCAGCTCGGTGGCGATGCGGTTGGGCGCGAGCCCAGGCGGAACTCGATTGGAGAACACTCCCGCTCCGGTCGGATTCTCGCACGCCCGGGACCCTCGCCGCACCTCCCTCGCGCGGTAGAATGCCGGCACCACGAGGGGGGATCTCATGAAGGAACTGCTTCCTGCCAAGACCCAAGAGTACAAGGCGCGCGCCCACGAGGTTGCCGAGAAGTACGTACGCCCGGTTGCTGCCGAGCTCGATCGCACCGGCGAATACCCGTGGAGCGTCATCGCGGCGCTCAGGGAGTACGACCTGATGGGGATATGGGTCCCCGAGGCGTACGGTGGCCACGGCGCCGGGGTGCTCGACATGTGCATCGTCGTGGAGGAGCTCTCGCGCGCGTGCGGAGGGATGGGCGTGGCGTACGCGGTCAACGCGCTCGGCTCGTTCCCGATCATCCTCGGGGGAACGGAAGACCAGAAACGCCGCTACCTGCCCGTGATCACGAAAGGCGAGAGGCTCATCGCGTTCGGCCTCTCCGAAAAGGCTTCGGGCTCGGACGCCGGCTCGCTGAGGGCTCGGGCTGTGCGCAACGGCGACGGTTACATTCTCAACGGCGAAAAGAAGTGGACCACGAACGCAAACGCCGCAACCATCTACACGGTCTATGCATCCACCAACCCTGAGCGCGGCACGCGGGGAGCATCGGCGTTCATCGTAGAGAAGGGCATGCCCGGGTTCGAGATCGGAAGGCGGGAACAGCTCATGGGCATCCGGTGCGTTCCGGTTCACGAGCTGCACTTCCGGGAGTGCCGGGTGCCTGCGGCGGCGCTGCTCGGCGAGAAGGAGGGTACGGGTTTTGCGAATGCCATGATGACCCTGGACCGCGCTCGCCCCGGCGTGGCTGCGCAGGCAGTCGGGCTCGCCCAAGGGGCGCTCGAGTGGGCGATCCGCTACACCTCCGAGCGCCAGCAGTTCGGGCAGAGCGTGATGTCGTTCCAGGCGATCCAGTTCATGCTGGCGGACATGGCGATCCAGGTCGAGGCGGCCCGGCAGTTGGTCTACACCGCCGCGCGCGCGATCGATGCAGGCGTTCCGAACGTCTCCAAGCTCGCTGCGATGTGCAAGGTGTTCGCGACCGACACCGCGATGCGCGTCACGACCGACGCGGTCCAGCTCTTTGGCGGGTACGGGTATTGCCAGGACTACCCGATCGAGAAGTACATGCGTGACGCGAAAATCACCCAGATCTACGAGGGCACCAACCAGATCCAGCGGGTCGTCATCGGACGCGCCCTGACACGGGAGGCGGATGCGATCGCGGGGCATCTGGCGGTGAAGGTCGAGCACTTCCCCAAGGAGTAGCTCTCCGAAAGGCGCCGCCGATAGCGGACCGTCTGCGTTGTTGCGCTCGCCGGTTCGCGTCCTCGTGTAGCCTCCGGCTACACTCCGGCGCGACCGTCTCGCGCGCCTAGCATCCGGCCCACTCTCGGCGGCGCGGCTACGGCCTCGGGCCGCCACCCTGCCAACTTCGTCTCTTCGGACCCGAAACCCCGGATCTCGGACCCCGGTCTCCCGCGCGGAGCGGGATTCACTCGCCCGGAGCGCTGGGGGGCGCGGGGGCTCGAGAGCGTCCGGGTGGGTGGGGGAGTGGACGCGGGACCCCCCGAGAGAAGAGAGCGCGGAGGGCGATTCACTCGCCCGGAGCGCTGGGGGGCGCGGGGGGTGGAGAGCGTCCGGGTGGGTGGGGGAGTGGACGCGGGACCCCCCGAAGAGGTGGTGGAGGCGGGGGGAATCGAACCCCCGTCCGGAAGACTTGGGCCGCAGGTGTCTCCGTGCGCAGCCTACGATTGGATCTCGCCGCAGCGGCTGGGTGTAGGCTCCCGTCCGTCGCGGCCAGCCCGGAGCGTCTCGACCGCCGCTCCCGGGCGCGGCGGCGGTCCAGCCTGCTTTGGCGGCGCCGTGATCAGGTTCGCAGGCGAGAGCCGGCGATCACGACGTGACTGCGGTTAAGCAGCCAGTGCTAGCTCAGTGTTGGCAGCTATGTGTGTCCGCCTGTTTAGCGTGGCGGCGGGCCACGGCACGCTGCCGGCGACCCAACATGTCCCCCGTCGAACCCGGTACGCCCCCAGGTCACGGATTGCCACCAATGTACATCCATTTCATCGGCTTGACGAGGGAGCGCCCTCAGGCTACCGTGAACGCCATGGTGGAGCTCGAACCTATCAGCGTCGTCGTGACCTCGGTGGGGACGGAACAGCAGGCCGTTGAGATCTCGGAAGAGCTGATCGCGCGTCGTCTTGCCACCTGTATCAACCTCGTCCCATGCTTGCGGTCGATCTACCGCTGGAAGGGGAAGGTCTGTGAGGACACCGAGTACCTTCTCCTGATCAAGACACGGCGGGCTCTGTTCGGTGCGGTGACGGAGGCCATCCGGGAGATCCACTCGTACGAACTGCCCGAGGTTCTTGAGTTTCCGGTCGGCAATGCAGAGCCCAACTTCCATCGCTGGGTGGTCGAAATGGCGACCGGCGTCCCGGACGCCGAACTCGAAGCGGACACCGAGCCCTCTTTCGACTGAGCGCTACCACCGGAACGTCCGACAGAAGCGTCCGCTCCATCGCTCCGGCTGTCAGCGGGAAACGGGGTCTCCACCGCGGAGGCGGCGCAATCACCACGAGGCGACGTGCCGAAGGGGAGCATTACCTGGCCGTGCTGTTCTCACAATCGGATTGCCTGTTCCAGTCTCCCGGCGTAGACTCTGGCAGTACGGGGTCCGCGGCCCCGGAGGCGGAGGGTTTCGCGATGAAATTCACCCGACTCGTTGCCGGAGCGCTTCTGCTTGTCCCGTCCCTTCTCTTTGCCCAGGCGCAGGGCCGGATCAAGGGCATCGTCACCGACATGAAGGGGAACCCTATCGCAGGCGCCAAGATCGTCATGACCTGCCACGATATCGCGAACTTTCACAAAGAGTTGGCTACCGATGCCAAGGGAGGGTTCGCAACCCTGATCGTGGATGCCACGCGCCAATACCTCTTCCATGTCGAGGCAAAGGGATATGTGCCTGTCGAGCATTTGGAGAAGCCCAGGATCGGCGGCGAGACACTGGAGTTGGCGTACTCCCTCCAGAGCATCAAGGATCTTCAGGCGGTAGCCCAGGAGCAAGCGCTCGAACAGCCGGGTTTCAAGGAGGCGCGTGAGGGACAGATGCTTCTCGAGGCTGGAAAGACGGTCGAAGCGCGGGCCAAATTTGCCGAGGCTGTGCTCGCGAAGCCCGACCTCTATCTCGCGTGGCTGGCAATGGGCGACATCGACCAGAAGGCCGGCAGGAACGATGACGCTCTCATGGCGGCTGAGAAGTGTCTTGCCACCAAGCCTGATCTTCCGCAGTGCCTGGCACTCGCGATGAACGCGACGCAGGCCAAGGGCGACAGCACCGCGTACCAGAAGTACCTCGAGCGCTACAAAGCCACCCACCCTACTGACCCGTCGGTCTACTACAACGACGCGGTGGATTTCCTCAACAAGGGCGATGACGCAAAGGCCCAACCGTTGCTCGAGAAGGCACTCGAGGTTGACGCGAAGTTCGCGGACGCGATGTTCCAGCTCGGCATGGTGTACTTCCGTACGGGTGACACGGCGAAAGCGAAGGCAATGCTGCAGAGGTTCCTCGACTCGGCGCCCAACCACAAGGAAGCGCCGACCGCCAAGGAGATGCTCAAGTACATGTAGGATTCGGAACCCTGCCTTCGGCATCGGGCTGGGCGCACGATCCTCGGATCCAACTAGGTGGCGGCCGATAGGCCGCCGCTGTGCGTTCGGGTCAACGGCGCTTTCGGAGGGCCGATCGCACGTAGGTCGACCCGCCTTCGCTCAGGGATCCGCGAGGGCTACGTCTACTGACCCGAGGTGCCCTGGACCGCATCCTACCCGGGCAGTTCAAACGGCGTCTGTTCCCTGACCTCTGCGGCATGATTCGCCTCGTCCACGAGAACCACGCGAGCTCGGTGGTGCGGTATGTCCTCACGGTCCAGGTGGCAGAAGGCCGCGACGATCACGAGGTCACCAACGGTGGCGAGATGTGCCGCAGCACCGTTGACGGCGATCTCTCCGCTTCCCCCGGGGCCGGCGATGCAGTAGGTGGTAAAGCGCGTCCCGCGGGTGAGGTTGTAGACATCGACCTGCTCGAGGGGAAGGAGATCCGCCGCAGCCAGGAGCTCGCGATCGATCGATATTGAGCCCACGTATTCAACGTCGCAACGCGTCACTCGGGCACGGTGGATCTTCGCCCGCAAGAATGGCCGGAGCATCAGCACACCTCCGTGAGAACGTTGTCGATGAGCCTGGTGGCGCCGACGTGCACGGCGGCAACCAACAGCACTCGGTCCTTGAGTGCTGCGAGGGGGGCGAGGGTATCGGGATCGACCGCCGCCACGTACTGCAGGCGGGTCATCGGCTCTCCGCTCACCTCCGCGGCCACCTCCGCTTCAAGCGCCGGTCCCCGGCGCTCCCCCGCACGAATCGCGGCAACCGCACCTTCCAGCGCGCGGTGCAGCACAGATGCAGCGCGACGCTCGTCACGGGCGAGGTACGCGTTTCGCGAGGAGCGCGCGAGGCCGTCGTCCTCTCGCTGGGTAGGGTGAACCTCGACACGAACCGGCAGACAGAGATCCTCCACCATGCGGCGGATGACCATGGCTTGCTGCCAGTCCTTGGCGCCGAAGACGGCGACGTGCGGCTCCACAATGTTCAGGAGCTTGGCGACGACGAGCGCCACCCCTTGAAAGTGGCCCGGCCGCTGCACACCGCACAACCCGGCGGTGAGCTCCGGCAGATCGATGACCGTCGTCGAGGGGCGTGGATAGAGTTCCTTCGTAGATGGGGCGAACAGCAGCGTGACGCCTGCCTGTTCGAGTAGTACGCGATCGCCCTCCAGGTTGCGCGGGTAGCGCTCGAAATCCTCGCCGGGGGCGAACTGGGTCGGATTGACGAAGACGCTGGCCCACACCTCGTCGGCGAGCTCCTGCCCGCGCCGGACCAATGCGAGGTGACCCTCGTGAAGCGCACCCATGGTTGGCACGAACGCCAGTCGCGTTCCGGTGGTCGCGAGTTCAGCGCGCCTTGCACGTATCCCTGCGATGGTCGTGATGAATAGCATCTCAGTCGTTCTCCAGATGTGCGGCCAGTTCTTCCGCCAGGCCACTTGGGTCTGGGTAGCATTCGACGTCGGCCGGGTAGCGCCCCTCGCGAACGTCGCTGGCGAAGCGCTCGAGAGCTGCACGGACAGTATCTGCGAGATCTGCATAGCGGCGGACGAAGCGGGGCAACGGAAGCTCGGAGAGCCCCATCAGGTCGGAGAACACCAGGACCTGGCCATCGCAGCTCGGACCGGCGCCGATGCCGACGGTCGGTATGGTGACGGCACGGGTGATCGCGGCACCGACCGCCGGGGGGACCGCTTCCAACACTAGAACGAAGGCGCCGGCCTGCTCGATGGCACGGGCTTGCTCGACCAGCGCGAGCGCATGCTCCAGCACCCGCCCCTGAACCTTGTAGCCGCCGAGGCGGTGGAGCGACTGGGGTGTCAAGCCGATGTGGCCCATGACCGGTATTCCTGCCGCGGTGATCGCCGCGATTTCCAGGGACCTCGGGCCCTCGAGCTTGACGCCCTGCGCGCTGCCCTCGGCCACGAGCCGGCAGGCGCTCCGGACCGCATCTGCCACGCTCGTCTGATACGAGCCGAACGGCATGTCGGCCACCAGCAACGCCCGTCGTGCGCCTGCCGCGGCAGCACGTGTGTGGTGGATCATCTCGTCGAGGGTGATCGTGAGGGTGTTGGCCCGCCCGAGGGCGGCCATCGCGAGAGAGTCCCCGACCAGGATGATGTCCACCCCGGCTCGGTCGGCAAGACGGGCCGACGGTTCGTCGGTGGCGGTGACCATGACCAGCCGCCGTGAACCCTTGGCGGCAGTGATCTCCGTGGCGGTGCGTGTGGCTTCCATCGGTCCCTCCGGGCCGACGGATCCGGGGGGCCCGGTCGCCGTCCCGCGTTCGACAGGATCGGCGCCTGCTCCCGTGGCATGGCGGGCTATGAGCTCATGAGCGGCCCGTCTCGGTCCATGTCGCCTAGCCGGATCCGAGCGGTACGTACACCTGTGTGCCCTGCCGGGTTCGGGCAATCTGCTGGATGAGGTTCTCGAAGTCCTCCGCTTTGTTGACAAAGTCGATCTCGTCCGTGTTGACGACGAGGAGTGGCGTCTCGGAGTAGCGGAAGAAGAAGGCGTTGTACGCATCCTTCAGCTTCTGCAGATACTCGGGGTCCATGCCCCGCTCGAACTCTCGCCCGCGCATGCGAATTCTCCTCATGCACGTCTCCACACCCGCTTCAAGGTAGATGACGAGGTCAGGCCGGGGCAGGCGTGCGGTGAGCAGTCGGTAAAGCCGGTCGTAGAGGCGGAACTCCTCGTCGTCGAGGTTCATGCGTGCGAAGATCCGGTCCTTCGACATGGTGTAGTCCGACACGACCAGGCGGGTAAACAGGTCCATCTGGGAGAGCTCGACGTGCTGCTGGTGGCGGGAGAGCAGGAAGAAAAGCTGAACCTGGAACGCGGCTCCCTCCTTGCCGCGGTAGAAAGGCTCCAGAAAGGGATTGGCGACATCCTCCAGGATCTTCACACCCTCGAACCGTGACGCGAGGAGCTCGACGAGCGAGGTCTTCCCAACGCCTATGGGCCCTTCGACCGCGATGTGCCGGGCGGCAAGTGTCACCGGGTTCATGCGCGGACCATGATATCAAGGAGGTAGAGCGTGAACATCAGGACCGAGAGCACGCCGTTTGCCGTGAAGAATGCCGTACCGAGGTGTTCCAGCCTTTGAGGGCCCACCAGCGCATGTTGCCAGACAAGAAGCCCAACGGCCGCGGCGACCCCTGCCCAGAGCCCCCATGCACCGATCAGCGCGGCAAAACCGGCAAAGCCCAAGGCGGCCACGACGTGAAACGTTCGCGCCACGGCGATCGCTCGCTCGGAACCCACGGCGGCGGGCAACGAGCGCAGACCGGCGGACCGGTCGAACGCCTCGTCCTGGAGTGAGTAGAGGATGTCGAACCCGGCAACCCAGGCGGTCACAGCCAGCGACAGCACCAGAGGCGGCCACGCGAAGGAGCCGCGCACGGCCAGCCAGGCCGCCACCGGTGCGATCCCCAGCCCGAGGCCGAGCCAGAGGTGCGAGAGGGGCATGAAACGCTTGCTGTACGAGTAGCCGAGGACCCACGCCAACGCAAAGGGGGCGAGAGCGAGGCAGAGGGAGTTGAGCCGCCACGCCCCGACGAACAGGGCTGCAGAGCCCCAGACCACGAGGGTCCACGCAAAGGGGCGTCGCAGTCGGCCCGCGGGCAGCGCCCTCGAAGCGGTGCGGGGGTTCCTCGCGTCGATGGCGTGATCGACGAGCCGGTTGAAAGCCATGGCCGCCGTGCGCGCCCCTGCCATCGCGAGCACGATCCACCCCAGAACCGACCATCGCGGGAAGCGATCGGCCGCCGCGATCGCGGCGATCAGGGCGAACGGCAGCGCAAAGATGGTGTGAGCGAACTTGACGAGCTCCACCCCTTCCCGTACTGCGGCTCCGGCCCTCACGCGCCGCCCCTCCAGCGGAGGTCCTGCCGGTCCGAAGGGAGCCCGAGGAGGTCAAAAAGGCGCATGCAGTAGTGATCCACGAACCGCGCCATCTCATCGCCTCCAAGGTAGAAAGCAGGTACGGGAGGCACGACGACGGCGCCAGCCTCCGTGAGCGTTAGGAGCGCCCGCAGGTGGACGGCCGATAGCGGGCTCTCGCGGAAGCCGAGGATGAGGGGCCAGCGTTGCTTGAGCGCGATGTCGCCCAGCCGTTGTCCGAGACCGCGGGAAGTGCCGGCGGCGAGCGAACAGGCGGTCGCCGCAGAGCACGGGAGGACGACGACGCCCGACAAGCGGTGCGAGCCCGAAGCGACCGGAGCCCTCAAGTCCGCCTCGGCCCACGAAGAGATCTTGCTCCTTGCGGCTTCGCTCACCGCGAGTGCCGACACGAACCCTCGCGGCGTGGCGCGTTCCTTGCCGAGCTCATCGACGATCACGAGCCTTGCTCCGTCGGAGAGGACGACATGAAGAGCACTGAGCTGTGGGAGCTCTGCCGCCTGCTCGGCGAATCGCACCGCCAGACGAGAGCCGCTTGCCCCTGTGACGACCAGCGCCAGTTCACAACCCACGCGTGCCTCCCAGACGCCGGACCATCTCCTGTCGCCAGCGCCCATCTTCCCGAAAACGGCGCAACACGCCGAAACCCTCCCGCCTGTAGAGGGTAACGGCCGCACCGTGGGTGCGGTCCACCTCGAGCGACAGCCAGTGAGCAGAGGCAATTCTCGCCCGCTCCAGTGCGTTACGCACCAGAGATCGGGCGAGACCCTTCCGCCGCCATGCCGGGTGGACAGCCAGCGAAGCCAGCCACGAGACGGGGGCAGCGGGCAGGAGCACGCTCACGGCAACGACGGCATCTTTGCGTTCGACGACCACGGTGGTCCAGTCGGGAGCCGTAACCACTTCGCACCAGGCGCGCAGCGACCATGCGCGGCGCCCGAAGCACACCCGGTCGAGCTCGAACAGCGCAGCGAGATCGCTGGGTCTGGCAAGTCGCCTGACGGCTGACCGGTGAGTGTCAGCTTTCTCGGCGAGTGTATGAATTGTTTGACAGGCCACGGCACCGCTCTCCACGTGCTTTCAGTCCCAACTGGCAGAAGAGCTTACCACCACGCTCGAAATTCGGTTCCTGGTTTCGAGAAACAACTCTTTTTCGCTCATTAACTTGGATTGGACGTGCCGGTTGGCACGCTGTTCGCTCCTCCGACGGGTGGAGGTGAGCGATGAGCCACGGACCTTAGCCACACGTACCCGGCGTGAAGACGACGAAAGTGAGACACGGAAGGCGGACAGCTTCAGGGATGCAGTGAAGAGAAAGGAGATCGACAATGACGTTCCGGACCCTTACGTACATGACTCTGGCGGTAGCTCTCGCGAGCAGCGTGCTTGCGGCGCAACCGTCAGGCAACCCGCAGGTCAACATCAACACCGCGACGGTCAACGAACTGCAGCTTCTCCCGCGTGTGGGAGCGACCCTTGCGCAGCGAATCGTGGACTTCCGCGCGGCCAACGGCCCGTTCAAGGCGCCGGAAGAACTCGCCCGCGTGAAGGGAATGGGCGAGAAGAACTTCGCTCGGCTGCAGTCCTACGTGACCATCACAGGTTCGACCACGCTCAAGGAGAAGGTGCGCTCTCCGCGGGCGTCCAAGCCGGCCGCCAAGACCAAGGGCTGAGGTGAAAGCGAGCCATTAGGGCTCCATTAGGAACCACGAACAGAGGTGCGTGGACGGTCGGGGGCGGCCAGCGGCCGCCCCCAGTTCATGGGAGGCGAGGATGACGGAACAACGTGGCGTTTCACTGGTCGAGTCGCTAGCCGTGCTAGCCATCATTGGTCTGGTCCTGGCCGCAGCTATGCCAAACCTCGAGGAGTTCAAGCGGAAGAGCGACTTGGTGCGTCTCGCCCGTCAGATTGCGGCGGACGCTCTTCGCTGCCGGATGGAGGCGCTTACCAGTTGCCGCAACGTCGGGCTGGTGTTCGGAGACGTCGAAGATCGTTCGTACTACGTGATGGTCGCTGACGCAGACAACGACGGCGTCTCCCGGGCCGATTTCGTCCGTGGGGTCGACAGGGCGTTGGGTCCAAAGGTCTGGGTGCATTTTTTGAGCGGAGGCACACGGTTGGGCGTACCGGCTGCGTGGAAGGTCCCCGATCCCTCTGGGAGCGGCGTTCTTGACAATAGGGGTCTTCGAGTCGGATCCAGCGGGATCATGAGCTTCTCGCGGACCGGCGGCGCGACACCGTCAAGTGTGTACTTCAACGACGGGCGGGATCGAGTTCTGGCGGTACGCGTCAACGGCGAAGTCGGGCGGATCCGGGCCCTGCTGTGGCGGCGGGGGTGGAGAGCGTGGCGCGAGGTCCGGTTGTGAGGGCGCAGGCGCCGTTCATCGGAGTCGAACGCGGTGGTGCGGGACCACGAGAGTGTCCGAGATCGTTTCCCGGGTAACGCGTACCGGCCCGGCAAGCACGCAATCGGTTAGCCTGCTTTCGGAATCCACGACCGCACCTGCGGTGAGGACGCAGCCTGTGATGATGGCGCCAGTCGCAACGCGGCAGCCAGCGCCAACCGCGCTCCGCTCGACGCGAGCGCCCTTCTCCACCTCGGCGCTGGCATCGACCCATGCTGCGCCGCCGAGCGAATCGACGACCAACTCGCGGTACGAAGAAGGGGTGCCGGCTTCACGCCAGGTTCCTGTCACGACCGCACCGCGAAGCCGCCCATCGCGACGCAGCGAGTTCCAGACCGTTCCCATCTCACATGGTGGTTCTGGGAGCGCCGCGACGACCTCATGGCCCAAGACCTGGAACCCCGTGAACAGGAAACGCTCTTTGCGGCTGTCTGCGCCGGGCGAGAGAAACTCGCTGACGCGCCCTTCCCCGTCGAGGACCACGGAGCTCCAGCGTCCGGGATCCGTGTGCGGCATCAGGCCGAGCACCGCCACGGCATCGTCGAGTTTCACCACCATCGGTATAAGGTCCAGATCACCCCAGGTGTCGGCGTTCCCGACGAGGACGGCACCGTCGCCCAAGAGTGGGCGTGCCGCGGCCACGCCTCCCGCCCCTCCGAGAAGCTCAGGCTCCCATGAGAATCTCACCTTGCCTCGGCTGACCTCACGGGCAGCGGCAGCTACCTGTTTCGGGTGGCGATGAAGGTTGACGACGATGTCGGTGCAGCCTGCCCGAAGGAGGTTCTCCAGGGCGCTCGCCAGCAGAGGGCGGCCTAGCACCTCCAATGCGGGTTTTGGGACGACCGAACTCAACGGCTCCATGCGCGCGCCGCACCCCGCAGCCAGGAGCATGCCGTTCACGAGTGCCATCATACCGACGTCGGGGTCGGCCTACTCGGGGAAGACCATGTCCGCTGGCGCGTCTGGGTGGAGGGCGTGGTACGCACTCCAGAGATCGAGGTAGGTGCCCCGCACGGCGGTTCGTGGATCGAGAGCAATGTCGGCCGCGGCCTCGGCGAGAAGCTCTCCAGGTCCCTCCAGCTCGACAAACTCGCCCATCGGGGTCTCGTCCAGAGCAACCACGATCTCCCCGAGAGTCCACACCTCCCGCCGTTTTTGGTAGCGGCGGGCTGGCCGGAACCCGAGCCCGTCCAGGATGGCGAGTATCCGCTCGACGCTCTCGACCGGCGTCTCGATCTCGATCCGGCTCTTCACCCCCTCGGCAAACGAGCCGGGTCCCTTCAGGGTGAGCCAGCACTGGCGGCCGGATTGCCGAACCCTCAGGAGTCGGCCACTGCGGGCGAGGGTGTGCCGGTCGTCGTCTAGCACCCAGTTGTTCTCGAGCGCCGAGGGATAGAGGCAACGGCCGCCTCTCTCCCCGAGACGCTCCCGCACAACCGGCAAGGCCGCGACCGGGATCTTCATCTCCTGCTCAACCATGCGCACCCCCGCGCGGCTAGTATAGGTGGGTGCGCGCCGTCGTTTTCGGCACAGCTGGCCACATCGATCACGGCAAGACCTCGCTGGTGAAGTCGCTTACCGGTGTGGACTGTGACCGCCTCCCGGAGGAGAAGCGAAGGGGCATCACCCTCGTCCTCGGTTTCGCACCCCTCCTCGACCCGCGTGGCGAGGTCGAGCTCTCCTTCATCGACGTCCCGGGCCACGAGCGGCTGGTTCACACCATGATCGCCGGGGCTGCGGGGATCGACCGTGCCCTTCTCGTCGTGGCGGCCGACGAGGGGATCATGCCGCAGACCCGCGAACATCTGGACGTTCTCGAGGTGTTGGGTGTCCGAGGAGGCGTCGTGGCGCTGACGAAGGCAGACGCGGTCGAACGCGAACGGCTCGACGCCGTGCGACAAGAGGTCGCGGCTCACCTCGCCGGGGGCCCACTCTCGGATGCGCCGGTGATCCCCTGCTCCGCTCTGAACGGGGAGGGCATTGAGAAGGTCCGCGATGCGGTGCTTGAGTGTAGCCGTGGAGTAGTTCGGACGCAGGATCCTCACCGACCGTTCCGTCTTCCGGTCGACCGAACCTTCACGGTCTCCGGCGTGGGAACGGTGGTCACCGGCACTGCGCACTGGGGCCGCGTGCGGGTCGGCGAGGAGTTGGTTGCTCTCCCCGGTGGCGCTCGGGCGCGTGTGCGGGGCATCCAGGTCCACGGCGTGCCCCGCGACGAAGCGGAAGTCGGCGAACGTGTCGCACTGGGTCTGTCAGGTGTGACTCTCTCCGACGTTCCGCGCGGCGAGCAACTGCTTCATGCCAGCGAGTGGAGGCCTTCTCACCGGTTCGCGCTGGACGTGCGAGTGCTGCGAGACGCTCCCGCCGTTGCCGAGGGCGACCGGCTATGGGTCCACCTGCTCGCCACGCGTAGGTTGGCCCGGATCGAACGGGCACATCCGGCACGGATCGGTCCGCGAGAGTCGGGACGTGTCATCGTGCGCTTCGTCAATCTCGTGTTCGCCGCTCCCGGAGACAAGGTCGTCCTGCGCCGCGTTTCACCGGCGGTGACGATCGGAGGCGGCGAGGTCCTGGACACCCAGCCACCGCGCCTGGCGCGACGGGAGGCAGCGAGCCTCGCGGCGCTTCCGCGACCGTGGACCGATGCTCCGGCCACCATCGATCGGTGGGTTGCTCTCGCCGGTCCCGGGGGGCTCGCCTCGTCGGAGCTCTCGCTCCGGATGGGAGTGTGGGAAGCGGGCCTCGAGTTGGCGCTCGGGAGGCTTGTGACTGCAGGCTCGGTGGTGGTTGCGCGCACACGACCTCTGGTACTTGTGCACCGTGACTCCGTCGGTGGTGTGCAAACACAGGCTGCGGACCTCCTCCGTGCTGCCGGCGAGATGGGCGTGCCTCACGCGGAGTTCGTCGCCCAGCTGCTCCCGTCCGCAGCGCGGCATCTGCGGGACTTCTATCTGGACTCCCTGCGGCGTGCGGGTCTGATGCGGGAGGTCGCCGGCAGGTTTCTGTCCGCCGATGCGTCGCCCCTGGGAGATGCTCTCGCAGGCCGGGTCGTGGAGTTGTACCGCAGAACCGGCTTCGCAGCCCCGTCACCTGAGGAGGTGGCACGCACCCTCGGCGCGGAGCCGCGTGTGGTGGAGGGGTTGGTGCGCTTCCTCGTGGACCAGAAGCGGCTCGCGCGGGTAGGGGGCAAGTGGGTTCTTCACCGACAGGTCCTCGACGAGGTGGTGGAATCACTCCGGAGTTGGGGCGTCGAGGGCTTTGATGTCACGGCCTTCAAGGAACGATTCGGTCTCACGCGGAAACTGGCGATCCCGGTCCTCGAGTGGCTGGACTCCGAGCGCGTCACGCGCCGGGAGGGGGACCGCCGGCGGCTTGTGCGGCCCCGTGCGGGGACCACCCCTGACGCATGACGCGCAACGCGTCGGATGCAAAATCGCCCATCTCCACTGCGATCTCACCGTCGAGCCGCACCCAGGCGGTTACGGGCCCGTCCTTGGTCATGGCTGGCCGGAACGTCCACGCCGCCATCGACGCGAGCAACCACGGCCGCAGACCCTCGGGGCAGGAGAGGAATACGACGCGCTGACAGTGGCCCGCGCCGGTGACCTCGGCGAGGAGACGAATCCCCTGTTGCCACGCCGTGCCGTCCACGCGTGCGCGGAAGCGCTTCAGGCTCGGAAGTTGGTCCACGCGCTCCAAGGGGGTCGCCGGCAGCTCGAGGTCCCGCGTTTCGACGGCCGGGACCGGTACGGGCTCGAGCCTGGGCGGCGT
This sequence comes from Terriglobia bacterium, assembly GCA_020073245.1. GTDB lineage: Bacteria > Acidobacteriota > Thermoanaerobaculia > Thermoanaerobaculales > Thermoanaerobaculaceae > RBG-13-68-16. The sequence goes on from JAIQFQ010000008.1 coordinate 89,605, forward strand.
GGCGGCGTCGGGGGCCGTCGGCTGGAGCCGAATCACCCGTCCCTCGTCCACCCGTCCGCGCAGCTCGATCGCAACCGGCAGCCAGACCGAAACCGCAGCACCGGACGAACGAGCAGGTGTGAACGTGGTCTCAAAGATCTTGAGGCGTAGTGCGTCCTCGAGGCTCGGCCACGGGTTCTGGGTGAAGACCACGCGCCGAACCACTCCCGCATTGTCGAGATACACCGAAGCTAGCACGCTGAACGTGCCAGGGAACTTTTCGCGAAGGGGGGTGGCTGCTGGGGCCGGGGACGTGGCGACCGGCGTCACGAACGGGTTGGTGGGAGGCACAGCGGGCAACTCGACGGGGATCGGCACCGCGAGGTTGACGTGAGATTCCCAAGGCTTCTCGGCCATCACGGGTAAGGCCATCAGCACGCTTAGCACGATCAACGCTCGGCGCATGCCGTCATCTTACCCTTTTGCCGAGGTCCAAGACGATCCCTTCCCGATCTCGACTCGGAGGGGCACCCGCAACTGGGCGATCCCCTCCATGACACTTCGAGCGAGGGCAGCGACCTCATCGACAGCGCCCGCTGCGACCTCGAGGATGAGCTCATCGTGGACCTGCAGAAGGAGCCGTGCGGGCAGCTCCCTTCGCGTCAACTCCCCATGCAGCCGGATCATCGAGAGCTTCATCAGGTCCGCGGCGGTTCCCTGAACCGGTGCGTTGATCGCCTGCCGCTCGGCGTTGCCGCGCACCTGCGCGTTCTTGGAGTCGAGGCCGGCGATCCAGCGCACACGCCCGAAGAGCGTGGTCACCTTGCCGGTGGTACGAGCCTGCTCCTTTGTCCCCTCGAGGTACGCTCGCACCCGCGGCAGGCGGCCGAAGTATGCCTCAATGAACTGCTGCGCCTGGGCGTTTGAGACCCCCAACTCGCGCGCGAGGGCGTACGCGCCCATCCCGTAAATGAGGCCGAAGTTGATGGTCTTCGCCGCGCGCCGCTGGTCGGGGCTCACGAGCTCGGGTGCGACGCCGAAGACCAGAGCGGCGGTTGCCGAGTGAATGTCCTCGCCGCGCGTGAATGCGTCGTGCAGCGCGGGGTCGTCGGAGAGGTGGGCGAGGACCCTGAGCTCGATCTGCGAGTAGTCGGCCGCCAGGAGCAGCTGCCCCTGGTCGGCCACGAAGGCGCGCCGGACCTCGCGGCCCATCTCGGTACGGACTGGGATGTTCTGAAGGTTGGGATCCGACGAGGAGAGTCGGCCGGTCGCGGCCACCGCCTGGTTGAAGCGGGTGTGCACCCGACCGTCGGCGCCCACCTGTTTCGGCAGCGCGTCCACGTAGGTGGACTTGAGCTTTGTCTGTTCGCGGTACTCGAGGAGAAGCGCAGGCAACCGGTGGCCGCGTGCGGCCAGCTCTGCCAGAACGTCGGCGTCGGTCGAGGGCGCCTTCGTCTTCGCGGTGCGGCGGAGCACCGGCAACCCGCGCTTCTCGAACATCACCTCCGCGAGCTGCTGCGGAGAATTGACGTTGAACGGCCCACCGGCCTCGGCGTGGATCTCCCGCTCGAGGTCCGCGATCGATCTGGCGAGGCGGCCCCTCAGTTCCTCGAGGATCGAGAGGTCGAGGCGGATCCCGTGGCGCTCCATCGCCTCGAGCACGGGCACGAGGGGGAGCTCGATGGTTCGGAGCACCTCGTCGAGTTTTTCCTCGGCGAGGCGTCGGGTGAGTTCTGGCGCGATGGCCGCCACGGCGCGGGCGGACTCCACGGCGTCGGTCGCGGTGGGAGGTTGGACGCCGTAGCGGCGGCACAGGGCCGCGAGATCGGTGGCCTCGCCCGGTGCCAGCAGGTACCCTGCGAGCATCGTGTCCCGCGGCACCGCGGGCGGCTCGACCGCTTGGTCCCGGCACGCCGCGAGCAACGGCTTCGCGTCGTGACACCAAACATCGGCGAGGTGGGGGGCGAGGGACTTGCACAGCTTGGCTGATGGAGCGGCAAGCACGGCGACGGCGGTGCCGGTTGCGACTGCGAGGCGGTCGGGAGCCAAGGCAACAGCGGCGCCCGGTGTCTTGAGCAGAGCGCCGAGCTCTGCAACCCCGACCTCACGTGCCGGCGTGATGATCGCCGGCTGCTCGCTCCTTGGCGGTCCCAGCTCGGCGAGGAGGGAGACGAACCCGAGTCGTTGGTAGAGTTCCGCGAGCCGGGCAGGATCGGGCGGTCTGCGTTCGAGCGCCGCGAGGCTCTCCGAGAGGGCAACATCGGTGCGGATTTGGATGAGCTGACGGGAGAGCATCACCTCGCCCCTGTGCTCGGTGAGCGCCTTGCGGGCACGCGGAGGCGTGACCTCATCGAGGTGCTCGTAGATCTCGTCGACCGTTCCCCATCTCGCGATGAGCTCCTTGGCACCCTTCTCGCCGATGCCGGGGCACCCGGGGATATTGTCGGAGCTATCCCCCATGAGAGTGAGGACCTCGCCGACCTTCGACGGTCGGACGCCGAACACCTCCTCGACGCCGCGCTCGTCGAGCAGACGCTCGAGACGGGTGTGCCACATCTTCACGTGAGGGTCTCGGACCAGCTGCATCAGGTCCTTGTCGGTCGACGCGATGACGACTTCGAACCCGGCTTCCTGGGCTCGTACGGCTAGCGTGCCGATGACGTCATCGGCCTCGACGTCGGGCTCCGCCAGGACGGTGAGACCGAGAAGAGACACGGCCTCCTGGGTGACCGGGATCTGCACCCGCAGGTCGTCGGGCATCGGTGGCCGGTGGGCCTTGTAGCGCTCGTCCAACCGGGTACGAAACGTCTCCTTGCCGACGTCAAACGCCACACCCACATGCGTGGGGGCGAGATCTCGCAGGAGCTTGTGCTGCATTCGCAGGAAGCCGTACGCCGCGGCGGTGGGGGTGCCGTCGGGGGCCGACAGACCGCTGCGGATCGCGTAGAACGCGCGGTACAGGTTCGAATGGCCGTCCACCAGCAGAAGTCGTGGCATGGCCGAACGATAGCACGGGCGCCGAGCGTTCGAGGGAGGGGTCGGCCCCGGGGTCCGGGAGCGACGGGATGGCGACGTCGGCCCCCGGCGACGAAGGCTCCGGCCCACCCGGCGGGGCCGCTCATGGCCCGCTGGGGTAGGCTTCCGGGGTGATCACCAACGCCGACGTGTCGGAGGCGCTCTTCCAGCTCGCGGAGAGCCATCCTGCCGGTGACCTGCGCTTCGCCCTCCTGCGGACCGCGTACGCGGTCTTCGATCACCCGCGCGAGCTCTCGGGGTCGCGCCGGCTTCCGGAGTCGGCGGCGCTCGAGGTGTTGCCCGCCCTCGCGATGTTGCGCTCGTGCCGGACTCCGGACGCGCTGTCGGCGGCGGCCCATCGGCTTGCGGGCCCCAACGGACTTCGCGGGAGCTCGTCGCGTGAGGGTTTTCTCACAGCTGCTGAGGTCGAGCGAACGGTCGCTTCACCAACGTCACCCGATCCCCGTTGCCTGCGCGGAGCCGCACATTGGCACACCCGCGCCTCGGACGGCGCCGGTACGCTCGAGTCGATGGCGAGGGCATGCGTGCGGCGCGGCGCGATGTGGGCGGTCGTGACGGACCACACCCGCGGCCTCGCATGCGTGAACGGCCTCGACGCCGAAGGCGTCGCCCTCCAGAATCGCTCGGTGCGGGCCTGGAACCACCGCCACGGCGAGGAACTGTGGCTTCTGCAGGGCCTGGAAGCGGAGATCCTTGATGATGGGAGGTTGGACCTCCCCCGTGCCGCAAGGTCCGGCGTGCTGCTCATCGCGTCGGTCCACACGGACCTCGCAGACCGCCGGGACCAGACCGGCAGGCTGCTCCGGGCGATCGAGGAGCCCGGCGTATGGGCGCTGGGGCACCCGCGCGGTCGGCTGTTCGCCAGAAGGTCGGGGGTCCGGGCCAACTGGGAGGTCGTGTTCGCCGCCGCGGCGGCGGCCGGCGTGCTGATCGAGATCAACGGCTTTCCTCGCCGACAGGACCTCGACCCTGCGCTCCTCGGCCTGGCGCGTGATGTCGGGTGCAGGTTCCTCCTTGCGTCCGACGCGCACCACACCCGGCATCTCGCCTTCGACGAAACGGCGATCGCCCTGGCCGCCCACGGCGGCGTGCCGGTGAGCGCGATCGTCAATTTCGAGCCGCTCGACCACCTCGCCTCGGCGAGACCGGACCTCGCTCTCCCCTAACGACGGGCCCGAGACGCTCGCCGCCGGGCAGCGGCCCGGGATAGGGTGCGGTCAGTCGAGGCCGGCGAACAGGTCGGTCGAGATGTAGCGCTCGGACGTCGAGGGGATGACGCACACCACCAACTTACCCTTGTTCTCCGGACGGCTCGCCACCGTGACCGCGGCCTGGACGGCCGCCCCGGATGAGATCCCACCGAGGATCCCCTCCTCCTTGGCGAGCCGACGGGCCATGACGAACGACTCGTCGTTGCCGACCTGAACCACCTCGTCGATGAACTTCGTCTCGAGGTTCGCGGGGATGAAGCCGGCGCCCAGCCCCTGAATCTTGTGTGAGCCGGGCTGGCCGCCGGAGATGACCGGCGAACCCGACGGTTCGACGGCCACGATACGGAGCGCGGGCTTGCGCTGCTTCCACACGCGGCCCACGCCGGTGACCGTTCCGCCGGTGCCTACGCCCGCCACGAAGATGTCCATTGTGCCGTCGGTGTCGCGCCAGAGCTCCTCGGCGGTCGTCGTGGCGTGGATCTCGGGGTTGGCGGGGTTCTCGAACTGCTGCGGCATGACCGCGCCGGGGATCTCGTCGAGCAGCGCGAGCGCTCGCCGAATCGCACCCTTCATCCCTTCCGATGCGGGCGTGAGGATGAGCTCGGCGCCGAGCAGCTTGAGGACCTTGCGCCGCTCGAGCGAGACGCTCTCGGGCATGGCGATCACGCACCTGTACCCCTTGGCGGCAGCGACCATGGCGAGAGCGATGCCAGTGTTTCCCGAGGTCGGCTCGACGATCACGGACGTGCCGGGCTTGAGTTTGCCGGCGCGCTCCATCGCCTCGACCATCGCGACCCCGATGCGGTCCTTGACCGAGTGCGCCGGGTTGAAGAACTCGAGCTTCGCGGCCACCGTGGCCACGCACCCCGATGTGACGCGGTTGAGCCGCACGAGCGGCGTGTTACCGATGAGCTTGGTGATGTCTGCTGCAATTCGCATGATCCCCCCTAGATCTCGAAGTGCACAGCTTTATTCGCGTCGCGTTCCACCTGCAAGAGATCGGCGAGCTTGAGGCGCTCAAGTGTGCCGCTGCGCGCCTCCGCGAGCCGTTTCGCGAGCCAGCGCACGGCGGCGCCACCGCCCTCCGGCTGAGACTCGGGACGCACGAGAGAGGCGACGGGAACCGTTTCCGGTCTCGCCGCCAGCCGGACGCCGCCGCGCGGGCCGCGCGAGGTGGTCACGAGACCTTCTCGCGCCAACTCGCCGAGCAGGCGCGCGAGGAACCTCGCCGGAACCCCCCGGCAGCGCGCGATCTGATCCGCGGTCCGAGGCTCGGGAAACGAGGCTGCAAGCTCAAGCAACGCCTGCAGGCGATACGCGTCTGTCTCGTTCATCACTAATAGCATCGTATTAATATTGTATCTTGTCAAGAGGCCTTATCCTGACTCTCGAGCTGCGATATGACTTGGAGCGATCAGTCATGTGGGGGGCATGGAGTTCGGTACCTGGCCGGGAGGGTGGGAGGAGTGGCCGCGGGACCCCCCGCACATATAGAAAGGCGGGGGGCGTGAGCCCCCCGCGAATATGAAGCGTTCGGTACCGCGATCAAGCTGATGCTACGGTGCCGGTGTCGTATCCCACCACGTGCCGCCCGGGCCGTAGTACGTTTTCAGGGTGGTCGCAAGCGTCGTCTCGAAAGGACTCGTCCAGTCGACGGCGAGGTCGATCCCCTGGCCGAACAGGTTGACCCTGTTGTTGTGGCACGAGTTGGCGCAGGCGTTCGGGTACCCGACGTACTTGCCCTGGGCGTTCTTTACGCCGCTGGTCGCGTACGTGATGGTGTCCTCGGGTCTCGTGACGAACCAGGTGTGGCCTCCCGTGGCCGACATGTGGCAGTCGATGCAGTTGCCGAGGCCCATCATGCGCTCTGGTGCGAACGGGTGGTTGGCGTGGGTCGAGACCACCTTGGCGATGGCCTCCTCGTTGTCGGCAAACGCCGCCACCTGCTCCTTGGTGACCCCAGCGAACGGACCGTGCGTCGCGTGGCAGGCCAGACAGAGCGAGTCGTTCTCCGGTGAGGTCGGGATCTTGAGCCCGCTCCTCTCGTCCGTGATGGAAGTCGTGAGCTGGGCGGTCTGCCGCTTGTTGTGCAAGGAGTGGCACGCCGAGCACGCCTCGGACGACCCGTTCTGGCCGAACGTCGTCTTGCCGTGGCCGGAGAGGACGAACTGGTCCCACGGGCGCGAGTTCGAGGGCAGCACCCCGTCGCCCCAGTAGTTGAGGGCGCCGGTCCCCTGGAAGCTCGCCAGCGGGGTCCAGGCGTCTTTCTGCATCGGGATCCAATCGGTGCCCGTGTCGTCGTGGTACGGCCACGCCCACGTGCCGGCCGGCACCGACTTGCCGCGGATGTGGCAGCGGCCGCAGATCTCGGCGGACTGCGCGCCGGTCAGGTTCGCCGGATTGACGATCTTGGCCGGGTCGCCCTGGCCGAGGACGTGCTGGGCGCCGGGGCCGTGGCAGCTCTCGCAGCCGATGCTGGTGAGCAACAGGTTGCCGTCGCCGTTGTAGTCGACGTACATCGGGTCGTTGGTGTTGTAGAGGGTCGCGTAGAATCCCTGGAACTGCGCCTCACCGGCCGCGTTGATGCTGATGGAGCGGATGCCGGTTACGTGACAGCCGACGCAGCTCTTGGTGTGGCTGGACAGGTTGCTGTTCCCGGCGAGCTGTGAGGAGACCGTGCTCGCGCCGTACAGCGGGTTGTAGCTGGCGTCGTACCACCCGGTCTTCACGGGAAGCACGTTTCCGGGCTGCCAACCCTGGGTGCGCGAGTAGGCGACAGGCGCGAAGTAGAGCGCCTTCGACAGCTTCGTGTCGGTGTCCGTGACCGGGATCCGGAGCAGGTAGCGCTGATCCTGGTCGGAGCTGCCGGCGACGGTCGCGACCACCTGGCACTTGAGGGCGCTGACCGTCATCCAGTACGTGTCGGACGCTGCGTCGTACGACAGCTTGGGCGCATTGGCCCCGTACGAGGCGAAGGCGCCGACCGTCGACAGGTCAACGCCGACCTTGAAGTCGTCCACGGTTTGGTGGGCCTGATTGGCAATCACGCCCAGGCCGTCCTGAAGCGTGTACTGGCCGAGCGGCCGCCGCAGCATCTGCGAGTGGCGGGTGTTCTTCCAGTTGTGCTTGTCGGACGGGAAGCCGTCCTTGCCGTTGTGGCAGCCGAGGCACACCTCGCTTCCGAGGTATGAACTGGGCGCGGCGTTGCCGTACAGGGCCGTGAGCCTCGCTGAGAGGCCGGCGATGTCGATCGTCGCGCTCGGTGTGACGATCGCGGACACGTGCGAGCGCACGACGTTTGTCCCCGCCAGGGCTGTGCTCGCCAACAGCATGGCGGCGAGGACTACTAAGACCTTACGCATAACTGAATCTCCTTTCTGGGTCTTCCCCACTGCTATTCCTGAAAGAGCTTCGGGTCACGTTGCGAACCGTGCACCGCGGCGTGACAGCTCACGCAGGCGCGGTACGCTGGCTTGGAAAGGTCATGGAACTTCGGCGTGTCGGTGTGACACTCGAGGCAAAGCTGGGACGTCGAGGCGCGGTTCAGCAGGAACGCGTTGGGCGAGCCGTGCGGGGTGTGGCACCCGATGCACCCGTTGACCGCCACCGGCGGGTGCGGGTATACCTGCGGGCCCGCCTTCTCGGTGTGGCACGCAACGCAGCGCTGCTGCCCGTCCTCCTCGACCCTGCCGCGAGCTGTCGTGCCGCCGTGTACCGAGTGGCACGACATGCACTCGAACGGCACCTTTCCCTCTCTGTGCGCGTATGGCAGCGCGAACTGTGCCGTCTGCGAGGCGTGGCAGCCCGTGCAGAGGGCGCCGCGGGCGCGGGCCAGCATCGGCTCCGCCGCTGGGGCGGCGTGGCCCGAGACGTGGCAGTCGAGGCACGCGATGCCGGCCTTCTCGTGGCCGTGCGTGCGGATCGCGAGGCCGCCCTTCTGGGCCGCGTGGCAGGCGATGCAGCCGGAGGAGGCGTCCACAGTAGTTGCGCCCTTGAGCGACCGGATGTTCTTCGTGCTCGGGTCGTTGGCGTGAGCCTCGCCGGGGCCGTGGCACGACTCGCACGAGCGGTCGAGCATGCTTCCCTCAGGCTTCGGCAGGTTGTTGGGACCTCGGTCGGCCATGGCGCGCCCGTGTGGGCCGTCGACGAAAGCCTTCGCCACGTCGTCGTGACAGGTGGCACAGGTGTCTCGGCCCACCCAACCCTTCGGCAGGCCCGCAAGGAGCGGTGCTGCGGCCACGAGAGCGATTGCTGCGAGCAGGCTCTTGCGCATGGCTCAAAACCTCCGCCGCACGGAGATCCCGTAGCGGGTGACGTCGTAGTTCTGATCGCTGGCGCTCTTGATGTCGTACGCCCAGTAGTTGCCGAAGACCGCGAGGTTGGTCTTGAAAGGACCCGGCACCTCGACCTCGAGGTCGTACGCCTTCGACGTGAACGGCAACGTGTCACCGCGGTCCCTGAGGTAGAGCCCGCCGCCCGTCAGACGCACCGAGGACCCGACAGGAATCGCGGCCCGCAGCGAGGTGGTAAGAACGTCGGTATCGTAGTGGGAAACGCCGGTCGTGAGTCCGGGCGCGAAGTACGCGATCGCCGTATCGCTCGTGAGCTTGAGCGAGTCCACACTCAGGCTCGCGAACGCGCCGTTCGTGCCCGTATACGTCGCCGAGACGCCGACGGTATTCGTCGGGCGCGAGAGATCCGCGACCGCGGCCGGGTTGTCGCGGCTCTCGTGGCTGCCGTAGGCGGCAAGCTCCAGGCCGGCCACCAGTCTGGCCGAGAGCTTGGCCCACAGGCGCTTGACCGTCTCGGGGTCGGTGCGGAACACGTACTTCTCGAAGCTCGAGTCGTCCCAGCCGACCTGGGCGGTGAACGTCCGACCGAGCGCGAGCGAGGCGGTCGCGTCCCACCCCTTCGCGTCGCGCGTCACGCTCTGTTGGGCATAGTCGTCACCGTGCTTGAAACCGACCTCGCGTGAGCCGTCGTGGTACCCCACGACGAATCCGAACGGTCCGGTCCTGAACTCGGCTTCGCCGGCGAGGTCCTTATCCGTGTGATCGAGGTAACCGGTGTCGTCGATGGCGAGAGGGAGGTCGAGGGTGCCGCCCGGGCCGCTGAGCTGTAGCAGGCGCTGGCCGATCAGTGAGGTGTCGGTTGCAACGTCGGCGTAGTGGGCTTTGACTCGCAGCGTGAATTGCGGTGTTACCGCAAACCCAAGTCGCAGGTCGCCGAGCTTGGTGTCGGTGTCCGCCGAGCCCATCACCGCGTCGAGATAGCCGATCTGGCCGATCTGACCACCGCCGATGGCGTACGAGGCGGTGTCGTTGCGGTTGGCCTCGAGGCGATCACGCCGGTAAAGTCCTTGGCCGACGAGTTCGAAGGTGCCGTTGTTGTAGACGGCAGCCAGCCGGGTCGTAGGCACCGAGCTCGAGTCTTTCCCGGGGGTCTCGTACTTCGCGAGCGTGTCCGGGTTGGGGCCGAGGAGCGGCTGCCCGTCGTTTCCGACACCGCCGCGCGGCTCGCGCACGTACTTGGCGATGTCCTGTTCGAACACCAGCTTCACCGGCAGCGTGCGGGTCTCGAGCGACAGACCGGCCTCCTGGGTCTTCTCGTCGAGCGATGTGCGCGCCACGTACGGCCCACCCAGGCCGTAGTAGGCGAAGAGGCGATCGCCGCTGCGCTGGACGTCGCGGACGTCGAGGCGCATTCGAGCGGCCTTCCACCCGTCCCAGGTGAGGGAACCGGTCCAACGGGTGATGCTGAACGTGCCGCCGTTCGCAAGGCTGCCGATCGTTGCGGGCATCGCGCTCTGGCCCGTCAGGTCAAGGGCGGGGGAAGGGAACACGGCTTCGCGGCGGGCGTAGTCGAACTTCAGTGTCCACAGGCGGTCCCTGCCAACGATGTTGAACGACGCGTGCTGGTGCGGATCGCCTCCGAACCCGTCCGCCTTGAGTTCGAAGCGGTCGTACCCGGCGAAGTAGCGCCGCAGGTCGAGGTGGAGGTTCTCGAGGATGAGGCCCTGCGAAAGGTTGTACTGGCTCGCGAACGCATCCTTGTTGCCGTTTGTCTGCTGCCAGGCGTAGCCGATGCCGATGCTCCCGACGTCCTGGCCGAAGCCCGACGCCGCCGCACCCATGCATGCGCAGGCCAGCCAGCAAAGTTTCCGCTTCATGGACCCTCCCAAGCGCGTCGGAACTGGAGTCAAGTTCAGTAAACCCCATTTACTATTTTGCGACGGTTCCGTGACGCTTGTCAAGTCCTGACCACATTTCTGTCTAGGTGGTTCAGCCGTGGTGAAATGAGTGAAGAACTCCCTGGCAAATGAGGTAAATGACCGGGAATCATTGCGAGGCTCCCGCGGTCGCCCCCGAGAACTGGTGGAAAGCTCGTGAAAGGTGGTTACAATACACGGGGAGGTCGCATGGGGTTCCTGGAAGATCTTCGGGACCGCGCCCGGGCTGTCGAGGGGCACGTTGTTCTGGTAGAGGGTGAGGACGCACGCATCGTCGAAGCCGCCGAGGTCTTGCGTCACGAAAATGTCGCACGGGTGACCCTTCTGTGCTCCGCGGGACGGCAGGGACCTCAGCACGAGCATCTGCGCTCCCTTGGGGTCGCGGTGACGGATCCAGCAACCGATCCGAGGCGGCAACGTCTCTTTGATCTGCTGCACTCGCGGCGTGCTCCCAAAGGGTGGTCCCGGGAACAAACCGAAACCGCGCTCGCGGATCCCCTGTACTTTGCCTCCCTTCTGGTCGCTACGGGTGCCTGTGACGCCTCGGTCGGCGGTGCGGTTCGCACGACCGCGGACACGGTCCGTGCGGCCCTCCATGCCATCGGGCCGGCCCCCGGGATCAAGACCGTTTCGTCGGCATTTGTGATGGTGCACCCCGACCCGAAGTGGGGCAGGGACGGGCTCATGGTATTCGCGGATTGTGCCGTCTTGCCGGATCCGGACCCCGAACAGCTCGCAGATATCGCGGTTGCTGCAGCAGCTACATTCCGCGCGATCGTGGGTGGCGAGCCCCGCGTCGCACTTCTGTCGTTCTCCACCAAGGGCTCGGCGGAACACCCTCTCGTCGACAAGGTTCGTGCGGCCGGCGCGGCACTGACCGCGCGGCGCGTCGAGTTCGAGCACGACTTTGAGCTCCAACTCGATGCGGCGCTTCTTCCTTCGGTGGGTTCCCGGAAGGCGCCCGGTTCCAAGGTCGCGGGGCGCGCCAACGTGCTGATCTTTCCCGACCTCAACGCGGGAAACATCGGCTACAAGCTTGCCGAACGGCTCGGCGGAGCACGCGCGGTTGGACCCCTCCTGCAAGGACTGGCGCGGCCTGCGAACGACCTTTCCCGCGGCTGTTCGGCCCAGGACGTGGTCGAGACGGCTTGCCTCTCGCTGCTCCAGGCCCGGGTCGGCACCGGGGCGCAGCGTTGAGAGTCCTCGTCATTGGTGGCGGCGGCAGGGAACACACCCTCGCGTGGAAGCTGTCGCGTGCCGAAGGCGTGGAGGAACTCTACGTCGCCCCAGGCAACCCGGGCATGGCCGCCATCGCGACCTGCGTTCCGATCGCCGCGGATGCGACGGTTGAGCTCGCCGAGTTTGCCGCCTCCTTGCGCATCGACCTCACGGTGGTCGGACCGGAGCTCCCGCTCGTCCTCGGAATCGCCGACGAGTTCGTCCGGCGTGGGTTGGTCCTAGTCGGTCCCACGAGGGCCGCAGCGGAGCTGGAGGGCAGCAAGGTTTTCACGAAGGAGTTCTGCCTGCGGCACCGAATTCCGACCGGGCGCGCGCTGGTGGCGCACCATCGGGAGCAAGCAACCGCGGCCGTGAAGCAACTCGGGGTTCCCGTGGTGTTCAAGGCCGACGGGCTCGCGGCGGGCAAAGGGGTCCAGGTCTGCCACACCAGGGACGATGTGGACTCGGCAATCGCGCGGTACTTCGAGGCCCACGCGTTCGGGGCGGCGGGAGAAAGGGTGCTCATCGAGGAGTGCCTTGAAGGTGATGAAGTGTCCTTCATGGTTCTCACCGACGGGCTCAGTGTGCTGCCTCTCGCCTCAGCGCGGGACTACAAGCGGTTGGGGGACGGGAACCAAGGCCCGAACACCGGAGGGATGGGAGCAGTCTCACCCGTCCCGCTCGAGTCCGGCCTTGCCGCGACCATCCTCCGCACGATCGTCCATCCGACGGTAGTTGGCCTGGCGGCGGAGGGGCGGACGTACCGCGGCGTTCTGTACGCTGGGGTGATGGTGACACGTGATGGACCGAAGCTGCTCGAGTACAACTGCCGACTCGGTGACCCGGAGACGCAGGCCGTGATCCCGCGCCTCGACGGCGACCTCCTGCCGCTCTTGCGCGCTACGGCTGCAGGGGAGCTGGGCTCGCAGCGGGCGGTCTGGAAACGCGAAGCGGCGGTGTGCGTCGTCCTCGCCGCCGGTGGCTATCCTGGAGCACCTGAGCGTGGGGAACTCATCGCCGGCCTGGGGGACGCGCTCGCGCAACCGGGCGTCCTCGTGTTCCACGCCGGCACGGCGCTCCAGGATGGTTCTTTGGTTACCGCCGGAGGCCGTGTGCTCTCCATCGTTGGGCGGGGCGCGACCGTGGCAGAGGCCGCGGGCGTCACGTACGAAGCTGTGGGGAGGGTGCACTTCGGCGGCATGCAGTTCCGCCGCGATATCGGCGGGGGGCTGACGTGAGCCCTAGGGTGCTGATCCTCATGGGGTCGAGGAACGACTGGGAGGTTCTCAAGGACGCCGGCCGTGAGCTCGAACGCCTCGGAATCGCGTGGCGCGCACACGTGGCCTCGGCCCATCGGTCCCTTGTCCGGACGCTCGAGCTCGTCCGCAACGGAGAGGCCGAGGGGGTCGGCGTCTTCATCTGCGGTGCGGGGATGGCGGCCCACCTGGCAGGAGTCGTCGCGGCGACGACCATCCGCCCGGTCATCGGCGTTCCGCTCACAGGTGGTGTCGCCGACGGTCTGGACGCCCTGCTTTCGACGTCCCAGATGCCTGGCGGCGTCCCGGTGGCGACCGTGGCCGTCGGCAAGGCAGGTGCCCGAAACGCAGCCTTGTTGGCTGCACAGATCCTCGCGTTGGGCGACCGCGATCTCGACGCTCGATTGCGGTGCCTCCGTGTCGAGCAGGCAGACGCCATTGCGGCGGCGGATGCAACTCTTGCAGAAGGAGACAGGGGATGACGAGCTGTTCGGACTGCACCGGCGAGATTCGGCGGCAACCTGGTTTCGCTCGGATTGCTTTTTCCACTGACCTGCCAGGTCAGGTCTGTTCGGTCAGCGAAGGCATCGAGCTGGAGAAAGGGGCGTACTACCTCGTTGCGGGCGGGGATGGTGAACGTGTAGGCCGCGTCGCCGGGCTCGAAGCTCCGGTTCTGCGGCCGTGCGCCGGACGAGTCGTCGGCAACGTCCTGCGGCGAGCCGCTCCTACGGAGGTGTCCCGTAGCGAGGAACTCGCCCTGGTGGCCAAGGATGCCCTGCGGTTCTGCCGGGAACGTGCACGGGAACTCAACCTTCCGATGCGGCCGGTGACCGCCCTCGTGCCGCTCGACCGCGACACCGTCGTGATCAACTTCGCCGCCGAGGAGCGGGTCGACTTTCGGGAGTTGTTGCGTGACCTTGGGCGCCGCACGCGCCGCCGGGTCGAACTTCGCCAGATCGGTGTGCGCGACCAGGCAAAGGTGAGTGGTGGGTGGGGGCCGTGTGGTCGCACGATGTGCTGCTCGACGTTCATGGTCCGTTTCAATTCTGTGACGATTCGCATGGCGAAGGCCCAGAAGCTCTCGCTGAACCCGAGTCGCATTTCTGGTATGTGCGGTCGGCTCATGTGTTGCCTTTCGCACGAGGCCGGAGAAGCCGAAGCACCGAAGCGTCCGGAGCCGGTCGCCTAAACCATTCCGCGTGTTGCAACGTATTCCAAGTTAGTGAGTCCGTGGGGTGGTATACTGCGTGCCAGTCAGTACGACGGGGCAGAAATGAAGGAATTCGAACGCACAGGGGACGAGACCCTGACAAGCCGTCGGCTCATCCGGCCCTCGATCTCGGAGGTTGCGGACCGCACCCCGTTGCGGGGCATGGTCCACCGCAAGCAGGCACCCCCGGATCAGACCAACGCCGAGAACTACTACTTCATCAAGCAGATGCAGAACAAGACGGCGATGGTCGTGATGCTCGACGACGGCACGGAGCTTCACGGCTGGGTCGAGTGGTACGACCGGGACTGCATCAAGCTCAACCGGACGGACGGGCCCAACCTGATGATCTACAAGCATGCCATCCGTTACATGTTCAAGGAAGAGGAACTGCGGCAGCGTCGCCGTCGGAATCGAGAGTAAGTACCGCCGCCGACCGCAGCAAAGCCTGGCACAACTCGACAGGGGTAAGGAGTTGCCGCTGACCGAAGCGGTCAGGTGGAAGGCTCCCAAGAGCGTGCAGCGCACGGCGTGCGATGTACGCGAAATTGTCCCGCACCTGCAGGGCGGCGGGGTCCCGATGCATCGCGTTCAGAACCTCGAGTTGGTCGAGGAGAACGCCCCGAGGGTCAATCGACAGTAGATAGTCAATGGTGCTGCGGCGTCTCGCCGGGGCTCGCGGGGTTCCCGCCATGTCGGCCAGGGCCTCCAGATCAGCCAAGATCTTGTCTCGGCGGAGGTTACCGTCGGAGACCGTTTTCAGCACGATCGGTCTCCTGTGGCAGTTCCCCTCGTGCACTTCCCGGGAGTTGACGATCCAACCCAGGTTGTGAATCGCGATCTGCGCCGAGACCTGGCTCTGAAGAAGCCTGACAAACGGCGCGACCGCAGCATCGAACGACTCGCGCACGCCATCGAAGAGATTCAGCACGAAGAAGACGCCGAAATTTGCAATGTTCTCTGCCAATGCACGCACCACCGGCGCGTCTCCGAACGCCTGGAACAGGTCGGTGAGGAACGCATCCAGGTTGGGGATGCGGTCGTCATAGGAATCCTCCACCCGATCGAGCAGGCCGTTGATCGTGGCAAGCTGTGAGGACGCTCCTTCTGCATTGGAGAGCGGACCGTCGGTCGAGAAGACCAGGCGCAACTTCCTGAACAGCAGGGCCTTGACAATGTCGGCGGCGGCCATCGTGGCGGCGGGGTGATGGGGGGTGAAGACGAGGATGCCCGAGTTCGAATGGGGCAGGAGGTCGAGTACGTTGGTGTCGAGACCGGCCCGCAGATCGAGAATCACATAGGAGGCTGGGAGCTGATTGATGGCCCGGATGAGACGTACTCGATTTGTGTCCGATAGGTTAGTGAACTCCTCGATGGCGTGCTGCGGCGCTGCGACAAAGGAGAAGTCACGGAAGTGTCCGGTTGGGTCGAGTTTCTCCGGCAGAGGCGTCATGCACCGGTCGAGCGGCTCTCCCTTCCGGAAGAAGTGATAGAGATCCCGTTCGACGGGGGCTGCGATCGTGTTGCGTACGGAAGAGGTACCGGAATCGAGATCGACCAGCACGGTAGGCGCGACACGAGCGAGTGTCAGAGCGAAGTTGATGGCGAAGGTACTCTTCCCGACGCCACCCTTCCCGGAAGCAACCGTGATAATTCGTCGGGGCGTCATGCTGTTGGAGGCTGAAGCAGGGCCTCGACCCTTGAGCACACAACGTCGAGAGCCACCGAGTTGAAGCCACCCTCGGGGATGATGAGGTCGGCCCAGCGCTTCGAGGGTTCGACGAACTCCAGGTGCATGGGGCGCACGGTCTCGAGGTACTGTGCGATGACGTTCTCCACGGTGCGACCCCGTTCGACAAGATCGCGGCGCAGTCGGCGGATGAAGCGGAGATCGGCGTCGGTGTCGACAAATATCTTGATGTCGAAGAGCTCTCGCAGAGCCGGTTCCGTGAAGATCAGGATCCCCTCGACCAGCACGACGCCGCGAGGCTCCACCGGGCGGGTTTCGCCGGTGCGGACGTGGCGCGTGAAGTCGTAGACGGGGACCTTGACGGGTCGCTGGGCCTTGAGGTCGCGCACGTGCTCGGCGAGCAGCTCGCTCTCGAGCGCGTCCGGGTGATCGAAGTTGTGGTGCAGCAGCGACTGCCGGTCGCACCCGGCGAGGTCACGGTAGTAGCTGTCGTGTTGCAGGAAGGCGATGCGGCTGGCGCCGATGCGGGCCACGATGGCATCCGCGACCGTCGTCTTGCCCGAGCCCGTGCCGCCTGCCACACCAATGACCACCACGTCGCTCATCGCTGTCACCCCGAGGCCCGTCTGCCGCCGCGCGAGGGCCATCATACCTCCGGCCCGTGCACGGGAACCCCAGCGCTTCCTCGGTGGCTCCGTTTCCAGCTCCGGCGGTCCGAACTCCCCGCGAGCGCCACTCTTGACCGGTGTGGCGACAAGCTCTCACGGGTAGCCTCTTCCGGCGTCACGAAGGGCTCCGATGCCCTGAGCACAGGGCTAGTGAATCACTCGGAAGAGGACCAGGTCCTCGTCCCTCGCAAGCTCGCGGAGGGTCTCGCTCACCCAGCGTTGCCATGCGCCATCAAGCTCGGGCCGCAACGACCACTGGCCGCGTTCGCTACGCACGTGGTTGAACGGCGGTGGACAGTTGCGGTGGTTGACGACGATGAAGTCGATGTGCGTCTCCCGTAGGAGGCCGCTGAAACCTTCGGGGCCCAGTCGCTCGAACTCAGAAAGGAAGCGGGGCCGCTCGAGATAGCTGCTGGCGCGCGCCCAGCGGTCGAGGTACAAGACCTGCTCGTCGCCCCAAACCCAGAGGCGGCCCTCCAGGGGAACCTCGGTTCTGATCCGCGCGACCACCGGTGTCAGGAAACCGTCCCGCCGCAACGCTTCGTCCTCGCCGATGACGCCGAGGAGATACTCCTGAACGGGCTTCGACGAGCCGATCGTGCTGAGGTACGAAGCGGGCAGTGAACTGACCACCAGAAGCGCGAGCACGGCGGACGCACCCACCCGCAGCGTGTAGCTTGTCGTCCACCCCGAGATGAAGTTGGGCAGGAACAGCCACGCGAGGGCCAGAGGTGCGAAGTAGGCCCGGGGCGCGGGCGAGAAGGCCAGGAGCACCAGCGAGGCAGCCACGGTCGCAAACCAGGGTCGGCTGGCGCGCAGCTTCCAGCCAAGTGCTGTCACCGCCGCCAGCAGCAGAGGCCACCCGAGGTGCAGCCTGTGATCGAGGACGGTGTCCGCGGTGGCGTGGTACAACCATGGGAAGAAACGCCACAGCCCCGCGAGATGCGCGTAGTCGAGCAGACCCTCGACGGAGGCGGCGGACGGCGCCCCACGGCCGATCCGGCCGGCCAAGGCAGCTCCCAGCGGGTAGACCGGATCCCCGGTCAGAAGCAGGTTGCGGACCAACCAGGGGACTGCGAAAAGCGCCGCACCGACAAGAAGCGAGAGCGCGGCGGCCAATGCAGCGCGAACCCTGCGCCTCAGGAGAAGCCCCGCCAGCCATTCCACGGCCAGGAAACCCACCACAGGGTAGGCCGTGTACTTGGTCCCCAGCGCCAGTCCCCATGCGAGCGCCACGAGACGCGCACTCCCCGCGGTGCCGGCCTCAAGGTGCCTGCGGCTTGCCCACCAGCCGAGGAACAGGTAGAACACCAGGGGCCACTCGACGTTGCACATGGCGAGCGACACCACGGTCAGCGGCGCCGCCAGAAGGAACACGAGGCCTATCCGGACAGTCCAGGCGTCGAATCCCTCGTCGACCAGCCAGCGCCACGCCATCCCGAACGTCGTCACGCCGAACGCGAACGTCAGCAGGCGGGGAAGGTGAAGACCGCCGACGCCGAGGCCGTATCCCCACGCGAGCTCCGTGGTGGCGGGGAACAACCAGTGCATGTTGTCCGTGGGGAGGTGCCAGCTTCCCTGGAGCTGCCAGAGCCTCGGCACGACGAGGTGATAGGTCACCTCATCGCGCGCCACCGGTGGGC
>JAIQFQ010000078.1 GCA_020073245.1 Terriglobia bacterium
GAACTCTCCTCGCTCCTGAACCGCTCGCCACCTTTGTTAGGGGGCCATTCAACGGCAGGATGCGGGGCGACTCATGCGCCTCGGGAATTCGGTCGGGGCCGTTCGCGATGGAGGGATCGGCACGCGGGACGGCGATCTCCTGGCCGGCGTGCACAAGCCTGCCGTTGAGCACGCGCAGAACGCGCAGGTCGGCCGATTCCGTCCGCGCGATGCGCCAGAGGGTGTCGCCGGGCTGCGCGACGAGCAACCGGACCTTGTCGTCGCCTCGCTCGCCTGCGAGATAGCGCGGCCAGATCGCGGCCGCGACGTATTGGACCCGCGGCACGTACTCGCGCGTCTCGCGCGGGAGGGCGTGGCGGATGACCGCCCACTCCGTGCCTCCCGCCTGCGCAAGCGCTTGGCTGACCCGGCCGGCGCCGCAGTTGTACGCCGCCAGGGCCAGCTCCCACGACCCGAAGGCCGAGTGCAGGTCAGCGAGGTGGCGGGCCGCGGCGGCAGCGCTCGTCGCGAGCCTGCGTCGCTCGGCCCGGCATCTCAGGCCGTACGCCGCACCTGTGTCAGGCGTGAACTGGAAGACGCCGTCCGCTCCAGCCGACGAGGCGGCAAATGGGTTGAACGCCGACTCGCACATGGCAACGCCGAAGAGCAGCTCTTCCGGCACGCCGGAACCGCTGGCCGACGTCCGGATGACCGGCCAGGCGCTCCGCGCCCGGGCGAGGCCGGCTGCGACAATCAGCCGGCGGACGCCGGTCGAGAAGAACACGCGGGCGTCATCAACCGTGGTGACTTCGCCCGCAGCCACCAGGCCCGGAAACAGGCCGATCAGGAGGATTAGCAACCGTGGGGCAAGGTGGCGTCCATCGTGGACCTGAGCAGGGGGGGCGTCGCGCATCGTCGTCTCTCACCTGCCAGAGCTGATGCCGCCAAAGCTCGCGCGTTACATCGTCAGGATTCTCGGCGGACCTAGCATAGCAACACCCCGCGGAGGGTCTTCGGATCAGGCCCGCTTTGAGTAGCAACATCCTGCAAGGAGCGTCCGTCTGTCGCACAGCTTCACGACGGCGCCGTCTCTCAAGCGGAAACCCTGGAACAACGGGTACCAGAGAACACACTCATCTACCGAGAGATGTCAGGCGATCTTTGACGACAGTCGAACCACGCCCAGAAAGAGGACCGTGGAGGACTCTACGACCGAGGCCGGAACGTGAGGGCCTGTCCGGTTATGGTTACTTCCTCTAAGGACCTCGCTCCCCCCATCACAGCGTCATCCAAGCATCCAATCCTCCCCTGGAGGGGGCGCAACCCGGGCACAATGAGGGTTTGGAAACCCGCCAGTACCAGCTTGAGCGTGCACTCCGCTGTTCGACGACGACTCGCGAATCTGTACACGCCGTCCGCTTTCGTGAGTGCAACCAAGGGCTCGCTGTGTACTCCCAGATCCAGCATGACTGTGACCCCGGGTAGTGCCTGTCCTCCCGAATCCACCACGCGGCCGACGATTCCCCAACGGTTCTTAGTGATCACGAGTCCGCCGTTTCGTGAGACCAACGTGCCACAGCCATCAAGGGTACTGGACGCCCGCGGCGCTGCAACAGGTTGAACAGTCGGGCGAACAGGCGGCGGAGTGGGTTCGGGCGGCTGGGTTGGGACAGCGGCGGGCGTTGGCGTGGGGCAGACGAGGGTCAATTGGAGAGCGACCTTCTCTCCACCCACGAGCTCCACAGGTACCTCAGCTCTGCAATCCCCGCCTACCGCCTCGACAACGTGCTGCCCCGGCGCTGCCTCGACGACCTGCGGAGCGTGACCCACCAATCGCCCGTCAAGGAGTACTGTCGCCCCGACGACGTCTACTCGGATCTCCAGCGAGCCGTTTTCGTGCCGGATGAGATCCCGCCTGGCCTGCTCCTCCGGGCGGCCTTCTCTCTCAATCCTGGCTTGCTCCGCCGCCACGCCCTGCCGCTCCGCTCCCGCCCGTTTCTTCTGGTCCGGACGGGCCTGCTCGGTCGTCGCTCGCTGGCCGTCCGCCGCCGCCTGTCGTTCCTGCTCCTGGCGCGCCTGCTCCACCGCGACGCGCTGACGATCGTCCTCCGCTCTCCTTGCTTCCATTTGACGGAACTGTTCCTCTTGGACTCGCCGGTGCTCCATCCCCTCCTGGATCGTCGCCGCACCCCAGCCAACAACCGCCACAAGAAGTGCCACTTCCAGCACCCAGAGGAAGCGCTTCGTCTTCCTCGTTCGTGCCTCTTCTGCGGTTCGACGTGCCGTTTCCACCGCCCACGCCCTGCGGCGGCGCTCTTCCTCTTGCCGCTGAGACTCGGCGGCTCGCTCCCTCTCCAGACGCTCCTCTTCCTCGCGTGTCGCGGCGGCCTCCCTCTCCAGCCGCTCTCGCACTTCCTCCGCGCGCCGGGCCTCTTCTACTTCCCTCTCCAGCCGCCGACGCTCTTCCTCCGCCCGCCGAGCCTCAGCCTCCCGTGCGCGACGCGCCCGCTCCTGCTCTGCTCGCCGCGCCTCAGCCTCCTGCCGTTCCCGTTCCTTCTCCCTCAGCCAGTTCCTGGCTGCCGCGAGGTCACGATTTGTTTCCGCCTCGGGACCAAGGAGCGAAGCGAGCTCAGCTGCCCTGGCCTTGACCTCGCCTTCCCGCTCCCCGGTAACGGCTGCGGCAAGCTCTCGCATGGTGGCTTTGATGTGGTTTCTACGTTCCTGCTCTCTTTGCCGCCGAAGACGTTCCTCCTCCGCTCGCTCCCTGGCCTCGGCTTCCTTCCTCGCCCGTTCTGTCTCCGCCCGCCTCGCCGCCTCGGCTTCTTTCCGTTCCCGCTCCTTGTTCTCCAGCCAAGCAGTCGCGGCCAGGAGGTCGCGATCCCCTGCGGCCTCGGACCCGAGAATTGCACTCAGTTCGCCGAGCCCCGATCTGGCTTGACCCTCGTCTTCCCCCTTAACGGCCGCAGCCAGGGCTTCCTTGACGGCCGAGATCCTGTTCTGCCGTTCCTTCTTGGCAACAAATGACCGCGCCCGATCCTGAGTCGGCTCGCCTTCTTCGTGGCGGGCGTACGTCTCCAGCGCCGCGAGGGTCTGACGCGCTTCGGCTTCGTCATCCCGCTCGATGGCAAGCAGGACTGCTCGTTCCAGGGCATGGAGTTTCTGGGCCCGCTCGGCTCGCTCCCTCTCTTCCCGAACGAGGTTCCTCAGTCTCTGCAGCACCTCCGCGGCACCCCGTCGGCGCTCCGGCCGCGCCGCTACGCACGCCATCAGCAACGCCGACGCTTCTTCCCCCAGGTCGGTCCGAAGCTCACCCGCCGGCTCGTAGCCGATGACCAGAGGTGTCTTGCCGGTCAGGAGTTCGTAGACGACCGATCCCGCCCCGTAGACATCCGCAGCAGGGGTGATTTCCGCGCTCTCGTCCAGCACCTCCGGTGC
>JAIQFQ010000079.1 GCA_020073245.1 Terriglobia bacterium
TCGCGCATCGAGAAATCGCTTGCTCAAGCATCCCAACGATGGGAGCATCGCTCCGCAATCGGGCCACGCCCGGTGAGCATCGCAGCAGCGGCACCCCCACGACGAGTCGGAGTAGGGATGATGATTGCTCATAACCCCCTCCACGGATCCCAGCGAGCGGGATTACCGCACTGGGCTCTTGCCTTAGGTGACAACGCCAAGTCGCCTCAGGGGATAGGGATGACAGATGCGGGGTGGGGGCAGCCAGCGCCGAATGAGCCGCCGCATCCGCTCCCAGGTGAGACGCGCGGTCTGGCTACGCCGCCGCAGCGCACGACACCAGAGTCGCCCCACCTGGAAACAGAACGTGCACAACGCCGGGCCGTTCATGGGCACCCCGTAGTACCGCAGATGCCCCTCCACGACCGAGCGCAGCCACCCGCCCACCACCGGGATCGGCACGTGCAGGCGCCGCCGCAGCTCGGCTTTGACCTCGCCCAGCTTTGCCTGCAACCTCTTCCGGATCGTCTGCCGTACCACCGTGAACCGCCCATTCCTCTTCTTCCCGCAGATGTGCGTGAAGCCGAGAAAGTCGAACGTCTCCGGCTTCCCCTGCCCGGCGCGCCGCCGGTTCTCGGCCGCATAGGGCCCGAATTCCAACAGGCGCGTCTTCTCGGAGTGCAGCTCCAGCCTGAACTTTGCGAGTCGCTCGCGCAGCTCGGTCAGGAACCGCTCAGCGTCGGCCCGGTGCTGGAACCCCACGATGAAGTCATCCGCATACCGCACGACGATCACGTCGCCGTGGGCCTGCGTCCGCCGCCACCGCCGAGCCCAGAGGTCGAACACGTAGTGCAAGTACACGTTGGCCAGGAGTGGCGAGATGCTGCCCCCCTGGGGCGTGCCTTCTTCACTCCCTGTTCGCGTCCCGTCCTCCAGCACGCCGGCCTTGAGCCATTTCTGGATCAGCCGCACGACGCGCCGGTCCGCAATCCGATGCTCGACGAACTTCACCAGCCACTCGTGGTCGAGGGCATCGAAAAACCCACGAATGTCCGCATCGAGCACCCAGTTCACCTTCCGCGTCAGGACCCCGGTGTAGAGCGCATCCAGCGCATCGTGCGGGTTGCGTCCCGGCCGGAATCCGTAGGAGAAGCCGAGGAAGTCCGTCTCGTAGATGGCGTTCAACACGTCAACCGTCGCGCGCTGGACGAGCTTGTCTTCCAGCGTGGGGATGCCCAGCGGCCGTTGCCGCCCGTCGGCCTTCGGGATGTACACCCGCTTGACTGGCCTCGCTCGGTACGCTCCGCGCTTCAGCCGTCCGGCCAGGTCCGCGAGGTTTGCCTCGAGGGCCTGCCCGTAGTGCTCCCACGTCTCGCCATCGACCCCGGCGGCAGCGTCCCGCTTCAGCGCGTAGTACGCCGCTTCCAGGTGCTCGACGTTGTAGACGTGGTGCAAGAGCGCCGTGAACCGCATCGTCTTGTCCCGTTTAGCCGCTTCACGTACCCGCTCCAGCGCACTCGACACGCCGGCCCGGCTCAGTGTCCGGGGCGCGCTTTGCTGGCTCGGGTTCCCTTTGGCCAGGCCCCTTCCCTCCATCCCCTCCGCCCCTGGGCGGCCAGGGTTGTTCGGGAACTTCGTCGGTACTACGGGCCTGTCCGACTGCCCCGGCTCGTTCATCGTCGGCGTACGTCCATGGACTTCCCGACGCGGCCTGTCGCCCCCTCGGCGGCGGGCAAGCCAGGGCTCTCCCGGTTCTCGCGCAAGGTGTGTCCGCACATGCTCGGGGTCTGTGACCGCGCGGGGCTCCGGCGCGTCTGGCGAGATCGACGCCCCGGATGTGGCCTTCCGCTTCTCCTTACAGCGTCGGCGCCCCGGAGTAGGCTTTCGCGGCTGAATACCCGGCCTGCACGTTCCCCTGTCAACACTTCACGTCCGCCCTCGCGGGCCTCCGCGCATGACTCGGGGCCGGTGTGGGTCGCTGGCCCTTCACCGTACGACTCTCTCATTCGCAACACCTCGCCGGTTTAGCCCGGCGTACAAGGAGACCGGACGATGGCACAGGCGATCCGCCTCTTCACGCTCGTCATCGCGCTCACCGGTGCCGTCGCTCCCGCGTGGGCCGCGGGCCCGCAGGGCGTCACCGACACCGAGATCGTCGTGGGCACGCACCAGGACCTCAGCGGGCCGATCGCCTTCTGGGGCGTCCCCGTCCGCAACGGCATGCAGATGGCGGCGGACGAGATCAACGCCAGCGGCGGCATCCACGGCCGCAAGATCAAGCTCGTGGTCGAGGACTCGGGCTACGATCCGAAGAAGGCCGTGCTCGCCACCCAGAAGATGCTCTCCCGCGACAACATCTTCATCATGGCCGGCGCCATGGGAACGCCCACCGTGCTCGCCACCATGCCCCTCGTGCTCCAGAAGGGGCTGCCCCACGTCTTCCCCTTGACCTCCGCTGACCAGATGTACGAGCCCTACGACAAGCTGAAGTTCGCCCTCTTCACCCCGTACACCTTCGCCATGCGCGTGGCCACGAAGTGGTTCGTGGAAACGAAGCACAAGAAGGCCGTGTGCGTCCTGCACCAGGACGACGAGTTCGGGCTCAACGTCAAGCGCGGCGTCGAGGAGCAGCTCCACGCCATGAAGCTCACCCTCGTGTCCACCACGACGTACAAGCGCGGGGCCACGGACTTCTCGAGCCAGATCGCCAAGCTGCGCGCCGACAAGTGCGACCTCGTGGCCCTCGGCACCGTCATCCGCGAGACGGTGGGGGCGATGGCAGAGGCGAAGAAGCTCGGGTGGCAGGTCGACATGGTGGGCAGCCAGGCAGCGTACGCGCCCGAGGTGGCAGGGCTCGGCAAGGACGTGGTCGAGGGACTCTACGCCGCCGGCCAGACACCGATCCCGTATTACGACGGCGCCTCGCCGCAGGTGAAGGCGTGGCTCGACAACTACAAGGCCAAGTTCAACGCGGACGGCAACATCCAGTCGGTGGCAGGCTACGACGTCGTCATGGTCATGGCCGAGGGACTCAAGCACGCCGGCAAGAACCTCACCGCGGATTCATTCGTCGAGGGTCTGCACAAGGTGAAGAGCTACAGCGACATCTTCGGTGGCGCGCCCGTCAGCTTCTCGCCGGGCAACCATCTCGCCACGAAGTCGGCGTTCGTGGCGCAGATCAAGAGCGGGCGCTGGGTCACGGTCACCGACCATCTCGCATACTGACCTGGCATGAGGGAGAAGCGGTGGTCGCTCTCCGTGCCGTTCGACGGCTTCAGCCTCGCCGAGCATGGCGACCTCGCGCGGGAAGCCGAACGGCTCGGCTACACGGACGCGTGGTCCTTCGAGGTCGATGGCATCGACTGCTTCTCGCCTCTCGTGGTCATCGCCGCGGCCACGCGCCTGCGCGTGGGCACGGCGATCGCGAAC
>JAIQFQ010000080.1 GCA_020073245.1 Terriglobia bacterium
CATGGTCTTTGCGATACTGCTCTACGACATGCGCGGCCGTGACCCCGAACGGTCCACGACCGCAGTCCAGAACGAAAGCCGCGGCGTTGTGGTGCACACAGACCTGGGCCTCAGGTTGGAGAAGACCCCAGAAGATCGGGACGGTCACGGAACGCGCGAACGCCATCAGTTCCTTTCCGATAGCCTTCCACGTGCCCTGATCGAGCGAGTTCCAATCCGCCACGGCTGTACCTCCCAGGACGGGGGTCAACGTGAGCCCACCGCCGGCTAACTCGCGCGAGATTACGCGCGCGGAACAGGGGTGAGCAAGGGGCTTCACGGGCCGGGCTCCACGCGGGAGCGGATTGCCGATTCGTGCCGTTCGAGCTCCTCCCTTCGTCCTCAATCGGTACCGGGTTTCGCCATCTCACCTTCTCTCCGCGCCAAGGGTCTCGGACGGCACCCCATCCCCGCCGGCACGGGGGCCGCGGCGGGGCGGGCGGCGGTAGGCTGGTCCGGTCGATGACTGGGGGTGGGTTGTAGTGCTCCCCCATAGTCAAGCCACCTTGGGTTCTTGTTGGGCGCGGTACTCGGCGGGGCTGATGTAGCCGAGGGCCGAGTGCGGGCGCCGGGTGTTGTAGCGCTGAATCCAGGCGATGACCTCCCTTCGTGCGTGGGTGAAGTCGGAGAAGTTGTGGAGCCAGACGCACTCCTCCTTGAGGGTGCGGAAGAAGCGCTCGATGATGCCGTTCTGCTCGGGCGTGTAGGGTGTGATGTACTCCTGGCGAAGCCGGTAGTCCTTGCAGGCGGCGCGGAAGCGGCGGGACTGGAAGATCAGGCCGTTGTCCGAGCGCACCGTCGGCGTCGGGCCTCGTGGTCGGAGGGTTCCGAAGCGGCGGATGCAGGCCTCTTCGAGGGCACGTTCGGCCTCCTTGGCGCGGCCACGGAGGGCGAATTCGAAGCCGAGGATCTCGCGGTCGTGGCAGTCGATGACAGCCGCGAGGTGCCCCCATCCGTCTCGGCCGCAGGGGATGTGGGTGACGTCCATCGCCCAACGCTCGTTGCTGGCCTTCGCTCGCGAGATCATGCCGTGCACCCTGGGCCGCGGTGTGACCGGGCGCTGGTGCACGAGCCAGCCCTTGAGCTTGAGCACCCGGTAGACCCGCTTGCGGTTGACGATGACGCCGTCGTTGCGCAGCCAGGCGGTGAGCTGGCGATAGCCGTGCACCGGGTTGGCTTGGATCAAGAAGCGGATCCGCTCGACCAGTCCCGGATCGGGCGCACGTCGCTCGGTCGCCGTTGCGTTCGGCCGGCTCACCAACCGCGAGCGGGCCACCCCGAGGACCCGGCACACGAGCCGCTGCGAGCTCCCCAGCACGGCTGCCCTCACTCGTCGGATGTCGTCTCCGAAAAAGGGTGGAGCTTGAGCGCCTCCCGCGCGATGTCCAGCTCCATGACCAGCTGCCCGACCTTGCGCTCGAGCTTCTTGACCTGCTCCTGGTGCAATGCCTCCTCGTCCTTCGGCCGCGAGCGCAGGGCGTTCTCTGCCGCGAGCAGGAAGGTGTCCTTCCAGCTCTCGATCTCAGCCACCGTCAGGTCGTGCTTGCGGGCCGCCTCAACGGCGGTGGTTTCCCCCTTCACGATCGAGAGCACCAGTGCCGCCCGCCGCTTCGCAGTCCAGCGTTGGATTTCCTCCGGCAGCTCGCCGTTGACGTCATTGCTCTTGTTTGTCTCTTCCACGACCGCCTCCCGACCAGGCTGTGGAATCTGCGGAACTCGCTGGGCTCGCCCCGCAGCTTCCACAGCCTCGACGACGATCACAAAGGTACCGCCGTCTTGTCTTATCGGTGGCTCTCAGCCAAAGGGGTGCAGGATAGGGTCGCCTGCGTGCCGCGTATCACGATGTTACGATTGTGCTACCGAATCGCGTCGTACGTCGGTATGGCCAGCGGCTCGAGGTAATCGTTAGATGGCAATACACGGTACCAATGCACTACGGCTAGGCGTTTGAGCCCGAGGGCTTGTTGTCGGCACGGGCGTCAATTAGCACGATGTCAGGATCGCCGCTGAGCTTCAGGTCCCGGAGGATTCTATCGACCTTCAACAGTTCTTCCTCCGTGAAGTACAGAATGGCCTTCAAGACCTTCCTAGTGTCGCTTGCCTTCGAATAGACTTCGGTCTGTCGCTCGAGGTTGCGTCGGAGTTTGGTGTTGCTGGCGAGCTTGAACTCGATTAGGGTCTTGTCGAAAGCGCCGCGGGACACCTTGAAGTCGGCGGGCCCGCGACCGTCATTGACCTCCTGGCTCACATCCGACGGTGTCGCGAACCATGTGAGGCGGTACAGAACATGGAGATCTGCCTCGCGGTGGAGGGGCTCGCCGTCGACATAGAAGATCTTGTGGCCGCCCTTGTTCTCGATCACGTCGCGAAGATACGCTAGGCGCGTGCGGGCCTCGTCCAGCGTGTCTCCTGGGATCTCGTAGAAGGAGGTTGTCGAGCGCAGATTCAAAGCTAGGCTGCGGACCTGGTCGATGAAGACGTGGCGTACGATTGCGACCTGTTCCTCGCTTGCTGCGACGGCCTCATCTCCATGGTCTTCGCGCTCTCGAATGTAGTACTCGATGACCTGCGGAAACCTCCGGATGGCACCCGCGACGACCGCCTCGCGGTCCTTTCCCTTCGCGTCTGGAGTCAGCTCCCCGCGGAGGTACTCGTTCAGCTGAGCGCGAAGCTGGACGTCATCGACGGAGTTCGCGATCTTCTCGTAGCGGTGGAGGAGGTCGCGGCGACTGATCCAGGTCTCGTCCTTTGTGAGCATATCCTCCGGAGTGAGAAGGATATAGTCACCTTTCCAGAACGGCAGGTCGTAGTGACGCGTCTCCCAGGTTCGGGTTTCGTAGTTGAACCTTGCTTTCGCGACCGCAAATCGCCGGTACTGTTCGAGTGCGAGGTATTTGTGGGCGAACTCCTCGGTGTAGCGCGCCAGGAAATCGCGGATCAGATGGGTTGTGAAGTCGCTGATGTTGTCGCGGCCAACCCCCTCATTGATCAGACAAAGCTTCTCCAGGTGGGAACCACGCGTGAGCTGCTCCTCACCGAAGTTCGCGAGGAGCGTGTGGAGGTTCTCATTGAGCGCGTGCGCAAAGTCGGGGCCAAGGCCGCTCCCGCAGTTGCCTTCCTGGGAGAAGCCGAGCCAGGTCTGTTTCACCTCGGGGAACATGAACCAGGCCTTCAGCAGGCCGTCGGGGAGTGCGCCCCTAGCCGACTGATCTCGCAGGAACCTCAGGTAGGCAATCACATCTGCGTGGAGTTGTTGGTAGTTCGGGTTGTCGCTGTTGAAGAGAAGAAACGGGTCAATGAACAAGGGAAGGTCATTGATGAGCGAGATGTTGAACGCGCCGTGCTCGGCGAGGGCGGTTGG
>JAIQFQ010000081.1 GCA_020073245.1 Terriglobia bacterium
CAGTGGTTCGGCGGGATCACCGCCAACTCCGACCAGAGCAACATGGGACGGGTCACGTGGGACACAACGCGCTTCCCGAACCCCGCGGCCAGGCTCGCCAGCTACCAGAGCGACCAGGGCATCGGCATCATCGTCATCGAGGAGTCCTACATCAGCAAGGGGCTGGCCGAGCACGCCGACCTCGCCGGCCGCGGCTTTCTCGTCCGTGCCGGCTGCGCCATTTGCCAGCCGGTGTACCTCACCGGCAATCCTTGGTGGGGCAAGGGCGGCATGCTGGACTGGACGCAGGACGCGGCCGGCGACTACTGGCACGATCTCAAGCGCCAAGCGTTGATCGCCGACGGCGTCCTGGGCCACTGGATCGATCTCGGCGAACCGGAGATGTACGACCCGGGGGACTGGGTTGCGGGCGTCTTGCCCGGCAAGCACGGACAAGCCGACTACCACAACCTGTACAGTTTCAAGTGGGCGGACAGCATCGCCCGCGGCTACGCCCGCAATGCCGTGCAACGCCGGCCGTTCATGATGGCGCGCTCCGGCGCGGCCGGCATCCAACGCTTCGGCGTCGGCATGTGGTCGGGTGACATTGGCTCCAACCTCGCCAACCTCGCGACCCATCTCAACACCCAGATGCACATGGCGATGTCGGGTCTCGATTACTACGGGTCCGACATCGGCGGCTTCCACCGCGGCGCTCTCGGCGGCGGAGATCTTGACGTGATGTACACCCAGTGGTTCGCCAACGGTATGCTGTTCGACGTGCCAGGGCGACCCCACACCGAGAACCTGTGCAACTGCAAGGAGACGGCGCCGGATCGCATCGGCAACAAGCCGAGCAACCTGTTCAACGCCCGCCTGCGCTACGAGCTGACGCCGTACCTGTACTCGCTCGCGCACCGCGCCTATCTGGCCGGCGAGCCGGTCATGCCCCCGTTGGTGTATTACCACCAGAACGACATGGCCGTTCGCGAGCTGGGGAGCGAGAAGCTCATCGGCCGCGACCTGCTCGTCGCCACCGTGACCAACGCTGGCGCGACCGAGCGGGAGGTGTACTTGCCCGCCGGTGACTGGGTCGACTACCACGCGAACCGGTGGCTGCACAGCGCCGGTCAGGTGTTCTCGGCACAGCCGGTCGTCCAGAATGGCATCGTGCGCCTGCCGATGTATGCTCGGGCGGGCGCGATCATCCCGAAGATGTTCGTCGACGACAAGACCATGAACGTGGCCGGCAAGCGGACGGACGGAACGACCCGCGGCGAGTTGATCCTTCGTGTGTTTGCGTCGGCGACGCCGACGTCGTTCACCTTGTATGAGGACGACGGCGAAACCATCGCCTATCAGACCGGGGGCGTGCGAACGACGCCGCTATCGCAACAGCGCACGGGCGCCTCGGCGACGGTCGCCGTCGGCGCCGCGAGCGGCACCTATGCGGGCGCCCCGGCCAGTCGTAGCGCCGTCGTCGAGCTCGTCGCTGAGAACGCTCAGGCGACCGGCGTTTCGCTCAACGGCAGCCCCCTCACCCAGCATGCCACGCGGGCGGCCCTGGACAGCGCGGCCAGCGGCTGGTTCAACGCCGGCAATAACCTCATCCTGGCGAAATCGGGCCCGGAGAGTGTGGGCGCGGAAAAGGGCTTCGCATTCACCCTCGGCCCTGCGCCACAGCAGGTGGCGCACACGTTCGTCTGCAATAACGGCGCAACCGTGTGGGGCCAATCGGTCTATGTCGTCGGCAGCGTTTCGGCCCTCGGCAACTGGAACCCAGGGAACGCCGTCAAGCTCGATCCCAACGGCCCCTATCCGACCTGGAGCGGGACCATCCTCGGCCTCCCGGCCAGCACCGTCATCGAGTGGAAATGCATCAAGCGGCCGGAGACCGCGGCGACGCCGGTGGTTTGGGCGCCCGGCGCCAACAACGTCTTCACCTCGGCGGCTTCCGGCATTGGGGGCACGACCACGGGGGATCTCGCGGGCGGTGGGGGCAGCGGCACCGCGTCGCAGAACTTCGTGTGCGACAACGGCACGACGGTCTTGGGTCAGTCGGTATACGTGGTCGGTAGCGTCGCCGCCCTCGGCACCTGGGATCCATCGAAGGCCGTAAAGCTGGATCCCGCCGCCTATCCCCGCTGGACTGGGACGGTCTCGAACCTGCCAGCCAGCACCGCCATCGAGTGGAAATGTCTCAAACGGCCGGAAACCGCGGCGACGCCGGTGGTTTGGGCGTCCGGCGCCAACAACCAGTTCACCTCGGCCGCATCCGGTTCGGGGGGCACGACCTTCGGCAACTTCCAGCCGTGACGGGGCCAGAGAATTCCAGGAACTCCATACTCATTTCGTGATTTGGAGGAGAGGGCGGAAGAGGCTTTTAGGATAGTGCGCCTCGCGCGCGTCGCAACCCCGGGCGGCCCCTGGGGGACAAGCCATTCACCGTGGCCGTTGA
The DNA here is from genome assembly GCA_020073245.1 of Terriglobia bacterium. GTDB lineage: Bacteria > Acidobacteriota > Thermoanaerobaculia > Thermoanaerobaculales > Thermoanaerobaculaceae > RBG-13-68-16. The sequence continues at coordinate 2,438 of JAIQFQ010000081.1, forward strand.
AAGGCAACACCGTCGGACGTTGTAGCGGGGAAAGCCGGGGCCCCAGGGCAGCAGAGCATCATCGATAAGTATGGTGTCCCCGGAATTTACCAGATTTTCGTAGTGGTGAACGATCGATTCCTCCATGAGATGTGCTTCCCCCGGAAGGGCGACGGGCCTCTGCCACTGCGCACCGGCGAACCCCTTCACGGCGGCCAGATCCTTCCAGACGGAGACCAACACGTAGTTATCGGGCTCGCTCTCCATGGGTCCACCGACACGGACCGGCTGAGCGCATTCACGCTCGAACGATGTGCCACTCCCGACCCAGGTCTCCGAGCCCCTCGCAGCCTGTCTGGGTCACGGCCACGGCGTCCTCGATCTTCACGTGACCGACCTCGGGGTGCACGAACTCCGTCTCGATGGAGAGGACCATGCCTGCCTCCAGGGGCCGTGCGTTTGTGGGCGAGAGATCGGGTTGCTCGTGGGATACCATGCCGATGCCGTGGGCCACGAACCTCCCATACGAGGCGAGGCGGTGCTCACGGACCGCACGCTCGCCCTCGCGCACCAGCTCCCGGCACGGGAGTCCTGCCCGCACGATTTGCCGCACCCGGGCCTGAACTTCCAAGCACGCAGCGTGCAGATCCTTGGCGAGAGGTGAGGGCTCGCCCAGGCACCCCATCCGGCAGATGTCCGCCAGGTAGTCCCCCTCCTCTCCTCCGGCATCGATGTGCAGGACTCGTCCCTGCTCCCATCGCGCGGAGGACGGCGCCCGCAGGGTCCCCGGCCCGGCGCACGTGAAGGCCCAGAGGAACGTTAGGTCCCGCGACGTCATCTCCCGCTCCACACGGCGGGCGATCTCCGCCGTCGTGATGCCCGGCCTCCCGGCTGCGAACGCAGCCTGAATCGCTGCGGCAACCCGATCGTACACCGTCCGCAAGC
>JAIQFQ010000082.1 GCA_020073245.1 Terriglobia bacterium
CACCAGCTTGCGACCCTGCACGACGCCAAGGATCGGCGCGTGTTCGATTCGATCGTCGTCATCACCGACCGCCGGGTGCTCGACCGCCAGCTCCAGGCTGCGATGCGGCAGTTCGAGCAGACGCTCGGGGTGGTGGAGAACATCGACACCACGTCGCGCCAGCTCAAGGAGGCGCTCGAACTCGGCAAGACGATCATCGTGACGACGCTGCAGAAGTTCCCGGTGATCGCCCGGGAGATCGGCGAGCTGCCGGGGAAACGGTTCGCGGTGATCGTGGACGAGGCGCACTCCTCGCAGTCGGGCGAGAGCACCAAGAGCCTCAAGGCCGTGCTGGCCTGCCGCTCGCTTGCCGAGGCCGAGCGCGAGGAAGGCGACGCGCCGACGCCCGAGGAGGAACTCGACAACACGATCCTCGCCGAGATGGAGAGGCGCGGGCGGCTTCCCAACCTCTCGACGTTCGCCTTCACCGCCACGCCCAAGCCGAAGACGCTGGAGCTGTTCGGCACGAAGCGACCCGACGGGAAGTTCGTGCCGTTCCACCTCTACAGCATGCGGCAGGCGATCGAGGAGGGGTTCATCCTCGATGTCCTGGAGAACTACACCACGTACCGGGCCTACTGGCGCCTACTCAAGAAGATCGAGACCGACCCGCGCTACGACCGGAAGAAGGCCGAGTACCTGCTGAAGTCGTTCGTCGAGCTGCACCCACACGCCATCGCCGAGAAGGTGCGGATCTGCCTCGAGCATTTCGCGGCGCAGGTGCAGGGGGAGATCGGCGGCAAGGCAAAGGCGATGATCGTCACGCGCTCCCGGCTGCACGCGGTCCGCTACAAGCTCGCGATCGACGCCCTCCTGGCGGAGAGTGGTGATCCGTTTAGGGCGCTTGTGGCGTTCTCCGGCACGGTCAAGGACAAAGGGCAGGACTACACCGAATCGAACATGAACGGTTTTCCCGAAGGCCAGACCGCCAAGACGTTCGAACGGCCCGAGTATCGCTTCCTGATCGTCGCCAACAAGTTCCAGACCGGGTTCGACCAACCGCTGCTCCATACGATGTACGTCGACAAGAAGCTCGGCGGCGTGAACGCCGTCCAGACGCTCTCCCGCCTCAACCGGACCCACCCCGAGAAGAAGGGCACGATGGTCCTCGACTTTGCGAACGACGCCGAGGAGATCAAGGCGGCGTTCGAGCCGTACTACGAGACCACGCTGTTGTCCGAGGCGACCGACCCGAACCTGCTCTACGAGATCGAGACAAGGCTCAGTGCGTTCCCGGTGTATGCCCAGGCCGACGTTGACCAGTTTGCAGCCGTCTACTTCGACCCCAAGGGGACGCAGGACCGCCTCTACGCGGTCCTCGCGCCTTTGGTAGAGCGGTTCGAGGAGCTCTCGAAGGATGAGCAGGTCGAATTCCGGGGACAGCTCACCGACTACGTGCGCCTCTACGCATTCCTGGCGCAAATCCTGACCTTCGCCGATGCCGGGCTGGAGAAGCTCTACGTCTTTGCCCGGCACCTGCGTAGGCTCTTGCCTGCCGGAGGCGACGAGCTGCCGCGCGAGGTGCAGCACAACATCGACATGGAGTCGTACCGAATCCAGCAGACCGGGAGCGGCAAGATCGCTCTCGAGCGCAAGCCCGGAGTGCTCGATCCCGTAGGTACGAAGACTGAGCACCGGCCCGAGGCCGAGGAGCTCGAGGCGCTGTCGCGCATCATTGCGGAGCTGAACGAACGGTTCGGCCTCAACCTCGGCCCCGAGCACCGCGTGACGCTGGAACAGCTCATGGAGAAACTCGACGACGACGCGGCGCTCGATGCCGCGGCGCGCGTCAACACGCGCGAGAACGTGAGGCTCACCTTCGATCAGAAGGTCGAGCACGTGATTCAGGAGATCGTGGACTCGAACTTCGAGCTCTACAAGCGGATCACCGACGACCGAGCGTTCGGCGAGGCGATAAAGAACTTCCTCTTCGACCAGTACCTGCGCACGCATCGGAACGCCGAGGAGCTGATCAAGCGGGGCGAGTCGAAGACGCTGGAGTTCAAGTCCACGCTGCGGTGGAACCTCAAAGAGGGGCGCCAGGACGATGAACGCGTTACCCACGCCGTCCTCGAGACGATCGCGGCCTTCCTCAATACTGAGGGTGGCGACTTGCTGATTGGGGTTGCGGATGACGGTTCGATCGTCGGCATCGAGCAGGATCGACTGGAGACCGACGACAAGTTCATGCGCCACCTGGCACAGGTCGTCAGCAACGCGCTTGGCGACCGCGCCGGAACCTGCATCGACCCGAAGACCCAGGCCGTCCAAGGCAAGACTGTGTGCGTGGTCAGCTGCCAGCGGAGCCCGGAACCGGTGTTCCTGCGATGGAAGAGCAAGGAAGAAGATGCGCGCGGGTCGTTCTTCGTGAGGAGCGGTCCCGGCAGCGTGAAGCTAGCGGCTGGGAGCGCCAACGAGTACCTCCGGACACGTTTTCCCGGCTGGTCGCCACAGGGAACCGGATCCTAAGCCAGCGCGACTCGCCGTTGCGTTTCGCGCAATCCCCGGGGCAAGGAGATCCTCGGTCTCGCTCCGATCTAGTGGCGTTCGTTGAGAACTGAGCTCTTCGGCGTATGATTGGAATCGCTATAGGACTAGGAAGAGCGCGTCTCCGAGGGGGCGACCGATGGCTCGACGAAAGCCGCTCGTCACGCAACACCTAGAGAATGTGTCGGGCGAGCTACTCACGGCTTGGTGGGACCTGATCGCAGCCCACACCAAGAACCGCCAGGGTATCTACGCCCTCTATCGCAGGCGGAAGCTACGCTATGTCGGTCTCGCGAAAAACCTCGCCGGTCGCCTCAAGATCCACCTCCGCGATCATCACAAGGGGTCGTGGGATCGGTTCAGCGTCTACGTGACCATCGGCGACCAACACATGCGAGAGCTTGAGGCGCTCATCCTCCGGATCAGCAAACCGGTCGGGAACAAGATCCAAGGGAGGTTTGCCAAGTCCGAGAACCTGCTTCCGCTTTTGCGAAGTGAGTACCGGGCCGAGATGAAGCGCGAGGAAGAACGACTCCTTGGAGGGAAAGGGGGCGGGAAGACCACCAAGCGCACGCAGAAGGTCGCCGGGAAGTCAAAAGCAACGGGGCGACACCCCAAGCTCGGCCCGTACGTGACTCGCGCGTTCCGCATTCGAGCACGCTTCAAGGGGAAGACCTATTGGGCGCGGGTCCGGGGAGATGGGACCATTCGTTACGCGAAGAAGGTCTATAACTCTCCGTCGCTTGCTGGCTACGCCGTCGTGGGGGG
>JAIQFQ010000052.1 GCA_020073245.1 Terriglobia bacterium
GCGACCTGCGGCGCCTCATGGAGGCCGACCCCAACCCTCTCACTCGCTCGGCCGGGGACGTCATGCACCGGGGCGCGGTGACCATCGCGCCCGCAGCGCTCGCGACCGGGGCGCTTCGCTTGCTCGAGACACGTCGGATCACCTCCCTCGTCGTCGTCGACCCGAGCGGATCCGTTGCCGGCGTCCTCCACGTCCACGACCTCTGGGGCGTGGGCTTGTTCTAGGTGCGCCGGCGACAGCTGACAGGTCTCCCCCACCCTCCCGCCCAGTTCACAGTCGGCCGTTCCCTCACCCGCCCGAAATGCCTGCACTCGAATGAGGCAGCTCGCAGCAGCTACCTCTTGGCAGGGAGCGTTTGACTGTCAACTGTCGACTGTCAACCTGCCGGGCTCCACAGGCACTTGTCACCGTAGCGCGGCCAGAGCAGAATGAATGGGTGTTCACTCTCGGCGGTCGCTGGGGAGGTTTCGTCTCAGTCGGCGGGTCGTGACGGCCTAAGGAGATAGACATGGGCAGGGAAATCCGCAAGGTCGGCGTGCTGGGTGCGGGCGTGATGGGCTCCGGGATCGCTGCGCACCTGGCCAACGCCAACGTGCCGGCGCTGCTGCTGGACATCGTGCCAGGGCAGCTCACTCCTGAAGACGAGAAGGCCGGCCTGAGAAGCGACGACAGGCGGTTCCGCAACAAGCTGGCTCTGGCCGGCCTCGAAAGCGTGCGGACGTCCAAGCCGGCGCTCCTCTACTCCAAGCGCTTCCTTCCCTTGATCTCGGTCGGGAACTTCGAGGACGACTGGGGCAAGCTCGCGGAGTGCGACTGGATCGTCGAGGTGGTCGTCGAACGCCTCGACATCAAGCGCCAGGTTTTCGAGCGCCTGGAGGCAGTCCGAAAGCCAGGCGCCATCGTCTCCTCCAACACGTCCGGCCTGCCGATCCGCGCGATGGTGGAAGGACGCTCCGAGGACTTCCGCAAGAACTTCCTGGTGACACATTTCTTCAACCCGGTCCGCTACATGCGCCTTCTCGAGGTCATCGCTGGCGAGGACACCGATCCCGAGGTCGTAAAGTTCATGAGCGACTTCGGCCAGTTCCTGCTCGGCAAGGGGATCGTCTTCGGGAAGGACACCCCGAACTTCGTCGCGAACCGGATCGGCGTCTACGGGCTGATGGCAACCGTCCACGCGATGGTGGAGATGGGCTACCAGGTGGACGAGGTCGACGCGATCACGGGCCCCGCGATGGGACGTCCGAAGAGCGCCTCGTTCGGCACCGTGGACCTGGTCGGCCTCGACACCATGGTGCACGTCGTTCGCACCCTCCGCGAGGAGTGCCCAGACGACGAGGGACAGCCAGTCTTCGCGGTGCCCGAGTTCGTCACGAAGATGGTCGAGAACAAGCAGCTCGGTCGAAAGACAAAGGCCGGTTTCTTCAAGCGCGAGAAAGGGAGCAAGGGCGAGAACATCGACTACACGCTCGATTGGCAGACCGGCCAGTACCGCCTCAAGGCCAAGCTCGATGCTCCGTCGCTCAAGCAGACCAAGGGAATCCACGATGTCGGGGCGCGGATCAAGACCCTCGTGAACGCCCAGGATCGTGCCGGGGCCTTCGCCTGGCGCGTGACGCGAGACGCCCTCGCGTACACGTCAAGGCGCCTCGGGGAGATCTCCGACACGATCGTAGACATCGACCGCGGCCTGACGTGGGGCTTCAACTGGGAGCTCGGGCCGTTCGAGACCTGGGACGCCATCGGGGTTGCCGAAACCGTTCAGCGGATGAAGGCGGAGGGCGTTGTCCCCGCGCCCTGGGTAGAGGAGATGCTGGCGGCCGGCGTCTCCACCTTCTACCGGGACGGCGCTGCCGGCCGTGAGTACTACGACCCTCGGAAGAAGTCGTATGTCCGGATCGTCCGCCCGGCGTCGTTCCTGTTGCTCAAGGAGATCAAGCGGCGAAACCCGCCGGTGTTCGAGAACCCCGGAGCGTCGCTCGTGGACCTGGGCGAAGGTGTCGCGTGCGTCGAGTTCCACTCCGTGGCGCAGCCCAAGCTCAACCCCATCGACGACGACATCATGGAGGTCGTCCACAGGGCGATAGGGATCGCGGAAAAGGACTTCCGTGGGCTCGTCATTCACCACCAGGGGGAGCAGTTCTGCGCGGGCGCAAACCTCCTGATGATCCTCGAGGGCGCCATGAGCCAGCAGTGGCGCGCGATCGACACGATGGTGCGAAGGTTCCAGGGGATGACGATCGGGCTCCGACGGGCCCGCATCCCGGTGGTCACGGCGCCTTTCGGCTACACCTTCGGCGGCGGAGCGGAGATTACGATGGCGGGCGACAGGGTATGCGCGCTCGCGGAGACCTACATGGGCCTGATCGAGGTGGGGGTCGGGCTGGTCCCCGCCGGTGGGGGCCACGTCTTCATGCTCGAGCGCGTGCTCGAAGGGCTGGACGAGCCTGTCCTGTCAAACCTGCCGTTCCTCCGCAAAGCGTTCGAGGCGATCGCGATGGCGAAGGTCGGCACCTCGGCGGAGGAAGCGCGGGAGCTCAAGTACCTGCGCCCGTACGACCACGTCGAGATGAACCGCGACCAGCAGCTGTGGACGGCCAAGCGGATGGTGATCGGCATGGCCGAGGAGGGGTACCGGCCCCCGCTGGCGAGAAAGTTCAGCCTCCCCGGCCGCGAAGGGCTTGCCACCATTCGGATGCTCCTCCACAACATGAAGATCACTCACTGGATCTCGTCCCACGACGAAAAGATCGCCAGCCACGTCGGGAACATCCTCTGCGGGGGCGACACCACGATCAACAACCCAACGAGCGAGGAGACGATCCTCGACCTCGAGCGCGAGGCGTTCCTCTCGCTCTGCGGCGAACCCAAGTCGCAGGAGCGCATCCAGTACATGCTGCTCAATAACAAGCCGTTGAGGAATTGAGGGAGGCCCGAATGCCCAAGGCCGTTATCGTCTCGTATGCCCGCACCCCGATCGGCAGGGCCAAGAAAGGCAGCCTGAAGGACACGCGGCCGGAGGAGTTTGCCGCGCCGGTGCTCAAGGCGCTCGTGGCCCGCACGCCCGGCCTCGAGCCTCCGATGGTCGACGACATCATGCTGGGCTGCGCCATGCCGGAGGCCGAGCAGGGAATGAACCTGGCGCGCCTGATCGCCCTCCTGGCAGGTTTCCCCGTGGAGGTGCCGGCCTCGACCTCAAACCGCTTCTGCTCCTCGGGTTCCCAGGCGATCGCCTGGGCCGCGGACGTGATTCGCTCCGGCAACGCCGACGTGATCATCGCCGGCGGCGTGGAGTCGATGTCCATGGTCCCGATGGGAGGCAACAAGATCTTCGCAGACCCGCAGCTCATGGAGGTGATGCCCAACGCGTACGCCGGCATGGGCACCACCGCCGAGGTCGTGGCCCGCCAGTTCGGGATCACGCGTCAGGAGCAGGACGCCTTCGCCCTCCGCTCGCACCAGCGGGCCGCCGCGGCGATCGCAGCCGGCAAGTTCAAGGACGAGATCGTTCCGCTCTCGGTCCGAACCATGGACGACGGCACATGGCGGGAGTTCGTGTTCGACACCGACGAGGGGCCCCGCGCCGACACCTCGTTGGAGGCGCTGGCCAAGCTGAAGCCCGCGTTCGACCCGCGTGGCACGGTGACTGCGGGCAACTCGTCGCAGATCAACGACGGCGCCGCCGCGGTGGTCGTGATGTCGGACAAGAGGGCCGCAAAGCTCGGCCTCGAGCCAGTCGCGTTCGTGCAGCACTGGGCCGTTGCGGGCGTGCCGCCTGACGTTATGGGGATCGGACCTGCCAAAGCAGTGCCCAAGCTCCTCAAGAAGGCGAAGGTGAAGCTCGACGACGTGGACCTCGTGGAGATCAACGAGGCGTTCGCCAGCCAGTCGATCTACTGCAGTCGAGAGCTGGGCCTCGACCCCGAGAAGACCAACGTCAACGGGGGCGCCATCGCAACCGGCCACCCGCTCGGCGCCACCGGCGCGGTGCTGACCTGCAAGATCCTGGGTGAGCTCAAGCGGCGCAACGCCAAGCGCGGCATCGTCACGATGTGCATCGGCGGCGGGATGGGGTTCGCCTACCTGCTCGAGCGGCCCTGAACCGTGTGCCGCGCTGCTCAAGGAAGGCCCCGGCGGGCAACGCCGCCGGGGCCTGGTCTTTGCTGATCTCCGTTGCCGGTAGCCGAGACTACTTTCCGGGCATGTAGCTGAGGTCGGGGCGGAACGTCAGGATCTCGGAGTAGACCGACGTTGTCGCTTCGCGGATCTCGTCGATCAGCTCCGTCGCCTTGCGGGCGCCGAGCTTCTCCTCGAGGACCGTGATCATGCTCTTATCCGGTCCGGCGAATTCCGCCCAGCTGTTGCGCTCGGTCGCGACGACGTAGTGTGGCCCCTTGCCCCCGCTGGCGAGCGCGTACCAGTTGGAGTGGACCGGGAACTTGGCCTCGTCGAGCGCGGACTTGATCACCTTGAGGGCGTCCATGAACGCGCTGATCTTCGAGGGCTTGACGAAATAGTGCGTCAGCTGGCTGAACTTGGCGGGGCCGCCGACCATGTCGCCCGGTCGGCTCACGTCCTCGAGGTACCTCCAGATCGACGGGGTGTCGCTCTGCACGAACGGGCCCACCGAAGCCATCGCGTCTTTCTCGTCGGCGGCGTTGAACGTCTCGCGGGCGTCGTAGTCCTTCCAGGTGTGGCCGAACGTCCCCAGGATGTAGTCGCCCGCGTCGTCACCTGTGATTACCTGCCAGAGATAGATCGACCAGGTGTCGCCCTGCCTCTTGTGCCAGGTGAAGTGCTTCTTCCCGGCCTCTTCCAGCTGAGCCTCCATGCCCGGCTTGGCCTTGACGTGCTCGATCCAAGCAAGACGGTCGGGCTTCTCCTCCGCACGAACCGAGACCCCGATGCACGCGAGCGCCACGACCGCCACTGAAATCACTCTCTTCCGCATCTCAACCTCCCAAGTGTGGACTGGCGTCGCCAACAGATCGCCCGGAGTGTTCATTCCCCCGCTCGCAGAAGGCTCTTCGGCGAACACCTCGGGCCAACTCGGAAGCTAACCCCATGAGGCCCGGGACGAGCGAGGGGCCCCCCGGCCGAAGCTACCCCCCGGCGGGACGTCAACCTGACCGACTCGGGGACCCGCCCGGGAGAGAACTACGCCAGCCCGTCGGCCCGGAACGCGCCCCTGAGGTGGCGGATCCTGGGCACCGCGGTCGTCGTCTCGACGGCGACGACGTCGAACCGGCACGGTGGCGCCTCACCGCAGCAGTGTGTCAGGTACGCCTGGGCGAGCCGGACGAGGCGCAGCTGTTTCGCGGCCGTTACGGCTTCCTCGGGCGAGCCCGCACTGCGGCCGGCCCGGGTCTTCACCTCGACGAACACCAACGTGTCGCGGTCCCTGGCGACGATGTCGATCTCGCCCACTGGGCACCGCCAGTTGCGCGCCTCGATCCGGTACCCCTTCAGTCTCAGGAACAGCGCAGCAAGGGCCTCGCCCCTCCGCGCTGTCCGTCCTCTGTCATCGGTCCCGGATCGCACGCACGATGCTTTCGCCTTTGTCTCTCGCTGTCAACTGTCGACTTTCAACCTTGAACTTTCGACTTTTGACTGTCGTGCGAGAGCGCCTGCGCCGCCAGCGCGATCACGTCGACCGTTTGGGCGCCCTCGATCCCGAGTTCCTGCTGCGCGTTCCCGACCATGACGGCGCAGAAAGGGCACGCGACCGCGACGTCGCTCGTGCCGGACTCCTGGAGCTGGCGCATCCGGGTCTGGTTGATCCGGGTCCCAAGCTTCTCCTCGAGCCACATCCTCCCGCCGCCCGCGCCGCAGCACATCCCCTTCTCCCGCGACAACGGGGCTTCCTTCAGCTCGAGGCCCGGGATCGCCCGCAGGATCCGCCGCGGCGCATCGTACTCGCGGTTGGTGCGACCGAGGTAGCACGGGTCGTGATAGGTGACCTCCCGCCGCAGCGCTTCCGTAAGCACCAGCTGCCCCGACGCCACGAGCTCGGCGACGAGCTGCGTTCCATGAAGGACCTCGTACTTCCCGCCGAAGTCCGGGTACTCGTGGGCGAGCGTGTTGAAGCAATGCGGGCAGTTGGTGACGATCCTCTTCACCCCCCGGCCGTTCAGCGTCTCGACGTTCGCGCCCGCGAGCACCTGGAACAGATACTCGTTGCCGAGCCTGCGGGCCGCGTCGCCGGTGCACCTCTCCTCGGCGCCGAGGATGGCGAACTTCACCCCAGCCGCCTGGAGGAGCTTGACCAGAGCCTGCGATGTCCGCTTGCCGGCATCGTCGTACGAGCCGGCGCACCCGACCCAGAACAGGACCTCGAACTCGCCGCCATCGGACGCCAGCGGCACGCCGAGCCCCTTTGCCCAGTCCCCGCGAGCCTCGGCGGAGAGCTGCCACGGGTTTCCGTTGACCTCCATCCCCCTGAACGCGGGCTCGGCCTCGGAAGGGAATTCCGCCTTCTCGAGCACCAGGTGGCGACGGATCTCGACGATCCTGTCGACGTACGAGATGAAGAGCGGGCACGACTCCTCGCACCACCGGCACGTGGTGCACGCCCACACGACCTCGGGGTCGATCACGTCCCCGGCGAGCTCCCTGCCCGGCTTGCCCGGAGCTTCGCCGGGCGGTCCGAGGATCTCAGCGGCCGATGCGTTGAGATGGTCGCGCAGAGCGATCGTCAGGTCGCGCGGGATGAGCGGCTTCTTTGTGATCGTCGTCGGGCAGACAACCGTGCAACGGCCGCACTCGGTGCAGGTGTAAAGATCGAGGAGCTGCTTCCATGACAGGTCCGTCACCTTGGCCGCTCCGAGCGCGCTGCCCTCCTCGATGTTCTCGAGATCCATCTTCGCGAGCCGACCAGGCTCTCCCAGAGGGCGAAGCAGCACGTTCGGGAACGAGGTGTAGACGTGGAAGTGCTTCGAGTACGGCAGGTAATTCGCAAACACGTAGAGAGTGGCCAGGTGAACCCACCAGGCGGCGGCGTAGAGAGTCCGAAGCGCGGTCTCCGAACTTCCGGCGAGCCAGCCGCCGACCACGCCCGACACCGGGGTCCACGCCCACGGCCCAGGCGCCCCACCTCCGATGCGAGCGCCGTCGGCCAGCAGGTCGGTCACCATCAGTGCCCCGATCAGTCCGAGGATGATCCAGGCGTCGGCGCTGTACTCCAGGCGGTCCGGCTTCGTGACCAGCCGCCTCCACGCTGCGATCGCCACGCCGACCAGGACGAGCACCGCGAACACGTCCTTGGTGAGCAGGTAGGCGTGCCCGATCGGCGTGTGGAGGAACGGCAGCTCCGATCCCCTCGTGAGGCCCTCGACGACCATCGAGACCGACCGTATCGAGAAGACGAGGAAACCCCAGAAGATCAGCGCGTGCATGATCCCTGGGAGCGGTTCGAGGAACATGCGTCGCTGACCGAGGAAGAAGACGATGACGCCTCGGAGGCGCTCGCCCCAGTTGCCGAGTTCCACGTCCTTGCGGCCGGCCATCAGAAGCGAGAGCTTGCGGGAGAGCGACCAGGCCACGCCCGCCACTGCTGCGATCGTCAGCAGCACGAACCATAGCGTGTCCGGGACGCCGAGAAAGCTGCCCGCCGTTGCGTGATGTGGCATCGTGCGTGACCTCCGCCTTTGAACGCATTCTGCCATAACCCCGATCGTCTGGATCTGCGGCAGCCAGCGGAGACTGATACAATCGGGCCCCGGCCGACCCTTCGCCGGCGGCGCCTTTGGGAGCCGACAGGAGGTCTTGAGATGGCGGGGAAGGTCAAGGTCCAGCCGGTCTCCCGGGTCGGCCTGGAGCCGCTCGTGGCGATGGCCGAGCAGCTGCGAGCTTCCCTGCCCGGTTGGGAGGACACGGCTCCCGTAGCTGCGAGGAGCCAGGCCCCGAGCGACCTCGCGCTCGACCTCGAGCACCTGGCCCGCCACGACGGCGACGGCTTTCTGGTCGCGAGCATCGGTGACGAGGTCGTGGGATTTGCCGCCAGCTTCGTCCGCTCAAGGCAGCTGACCATCACCCAGCCTTGGTTGCTGCCGGAGTATCAGGACCACGAGGTTGCCGACACTCTGGTGCGGCGCGCCATGGCGTACGGCGAGCGGTCCGGGGCGACCGAATGCACGGTTCACCTCCTCCACCACGCGCCATGGCAGACAACCTTCTTCCGGTTCGGCCTGCGGCCGCGTTTCCCGGTCTACCGTCTCGCGCTCACGCCGGACCAGGCCCGGACCGCGGGCCGCGAGCTCGCGAAGCTGCTCCCGGGTTCCGAGCTCAGCCGGGACGCCCTGAACCGGCGCGCCGGCGCCGCCGATCTCGAGCGTCTCGACCGGCTCGCCCGCGGCATGGTTCGACCGATGGACCACGAGTACTGGCTCGGCGAGCGGGCGCTGCACCTGGCCAAGGTCCGCGACGGCCAGCGCATCGCGGCCTACGCGTACGGCGGCGCAGGCCAGTGCGGGCCCACAGCCGCCGCAACCGTCGAGGCGGCCCTGGCGGGCCTCGGGTGGGCACTGCAGCTCGCGGCCGAGGGCGCTGTAGCCGATGTTCAGATCCTCGTGCCCGCGCCGTTCGAGACGGCCCTCGAGAACCTGCTCGACGCCGGCGCCCGGTGCCCGGCGACCAGCACCTGGATGACACGAAGCCCGGGCAGCACCCTCGAGCGATACGTGCTTTCTTCCGCCACGCTGGTCTGACCGTCCGACGATCCGGAGCCGCCCCAGGGCGAGGGTTGCCGGCGCTTCCTGCTCGTGGATCGGCCGGACGGCGGGCTAACGCCTTCGCGTTCGGCGCCCGCCCGGTCTAGGCCGCACGATCTGGCCCCGAGGCTTCGGGTCGCTCGCCCGCTTCCGCTCCGGGTCGGCGGCCCGGCGATTCGGCTCGGGCGGCGGGAGCAGCGGCTCGAGGTTCACTTCCAGGAACTCCTCGTTGATCCCCTTGACGCGGACGCGCACGGCGTCGCCGAGGCGGATCGTCCTCCCTTGCCTCTGTCCGACCAAGCGGTGCCCTGTTTCGTCGTAGCGGTAGAAGTCGTCGCGCAGGTCGCTGACGTGAACCAACCCTTCGACGAATACCTGGTCGAGCTGCACGAACATGCCGAAGGCCACCACCCCGGTCACGTGGCCGGAGAACTCCTCCCCGACGTGGGCTCGCATGAACTCGAGCTGTTTCCACTTGACGACCTGGCGCTCGGCCTCGTCGGCGCGACGCTCGGTGAAGGAGCAGTGCTGAGCGAGGTCCTCGAGGTCGGCCTGCGCGAAGGCACGCTCGCTCCCCTGCAGCACCGGGCCCGACAGCATCCGACCGAGGTAGCGGTGAACGACGAGGTCGGGGTAGCGGCGGATGGGCGACGTGAAGTGCAGGTAGAAGTCCGTGGCGAGGGCGTAGTGACCTTTGCACTCGGGGTGGTAGGCGGCGCGCGCCAGCGACCGCAGGACCAGGGTCTGGAGGAAACGCTCCTCCGGCCGCCCGACGATGTCGGAGAGCACCCGCTGAAGCTCCCGCGGCGGCAGCTCCTCGAGGTTCCCCTTCAGCTTGATGCCGAACTCCGCCAGGACGGCCTGCAGCTCGGCCAGCTTGCCTGCCGAGGGACGCTCGTGGATGCGGAAGAGCCCGGGCTGCCTTCCCCACACCAGCAGGCGGGCCACGCACTCGTTGGCCGTGACCATCAGCTCCTCGATGAGCCTGTGAGCGCGGTTGCGGGGGGCGGCCTGGACACCCATCATGAAACCTTCGGGGTCCAACAGGATCTCCGGTTCGGGCAGGTCGAAGTCGATCGAGCCGCGTTCCGCCCGGCGCCGGCCCAGGCGCCGCGCCGCCTCGTCGAGCAGCTCCAGGGAGCGCCGCACCCCTGAAGGCAGCCCTGGAGGCCACGAACCCCGTTCCAGCCAGTCGAAGACCTCCGTGTACGTGCAGCGCCGGCGCGAGCGGAACACTGACCGCTCGGCCCGGTACCCGTCCACCGCACCGTCCGGGTCGACCAGGAAGCGGACGGAGAACGCCAGCCGGTCCTGGTCCGGGACGAGCGAGCACAGGTTGTTGGAGAGCTTCTCGGGCAGCATCGGCACGCAACGGCCGGGCAGGTAGACGCTGGTTCCCCGCTCCCGCGCCGCAGCGTCCAATCCGGTGTCGGGGCGGACGTAGTGGGACACGTCGGCGATATGGACGAACACCTCGATCGCACCGCCCGCCGCGTCCAGCGCGACCACCGCATCGTCGAAGTCGCGGGCGGTCTCCCCGTCGATCGTGACGGCGGGCTGACCCCGGTGGTCGCTGCGACCCACCACGTCGTCTGACAGGACCTCTTGAGGCAGAGCGTCTGCATCCCGAAGCGCCTCCGGCTGGAATTCCACCGGGATTGCGAGCTCGGCCAGCACGACCTCTTCGTCGACGCCGCTCTCGCCCGGCACCCCGAGGGTCCGAACCAGCGTGCCTTCGACGGGCCCCTCCTCCGGGATCCCACGCAGCGCGACCTCGACGAACTCTCCGGCTCGCGGCGGCCGTTCCGGTACGGAGTCGAGCAGCACCCTCATGTTGACCCGCCGGGCGTACGGGTCGACCCACGGCTGGACTGGGTCGGGAACGTACCGCCCGACCAGCGTCGGCCTCCGGCGGCGGAGGACGCGTACGACCTCGCCGTACTTCTCCGGGATCAGGCGTCCCTGCTTTCGGCGCGCGCCGACGTGGATGAGCACCTGATCTCCATCCATCGCCGAGGTGAGCTTCTCGGGAGGAACCACGATGTCGGGGAGGTCGGGTTCGCCCTGGCGAACGATGCCGAAGCCTCGCGATGTCAGTCTGATCTCCCCGAGGTAATAGTCGGTGTACTCGAGCGCCACGGCCCGACCCCTCGTCCGGACGATCTCGCCGCGCTCCTCGGCCTCAGCCAACAGGTCCGCCAACTCGTCCCGGACAACCTCACGACCCCAGGTCCCGGCGAGCTTGCGCTCGAGCTGGGCGATCGTCAGGCCGGTGCCGCGTGCGCTGCGGATCTCACTTACCACCTGCCTACGGTGCATCGTCTGCTCCAAGATCTCCCGCGGGGCGCTCCTCGTTGACAGTTTCCCGGCCCATCGGTACACTCCCGGCGGCGCGTGCGAAAGTGGCGGAACTGGCAGACGCGCAAGGCTCAGGACCTTGTGAGGGCAACCTCATGGGGGTTCAAATCCCCCCTTTCGCACCACTCGCCTTCTTGACTCCTGAAAGGTGAACCTCGAATCTCGGCGGTCGCTTGTTGGCCTTCACGCGAGTGAGCCGCAGTCAATGCGCCACATCGCCCCGAACGTAGCGAAGCGCGTCTTCACGTTCCCAGTAGACGGGGAAGATCGTCTCCAGGCGGGTGAGCTTGAGCAGCGCCTCGAGGCGGTGGTGCGGGCGGAACAGCGCCACACGACGGCTCGCGCGGGTGAAGCGCTGGAGGTACCCGACCAGCTCGCCGATGCCCGTCGAGTCGAGGTAGTCGATGCGGGCGAAGTCTATGACGACGCCACCCTTGGTCTGGTCAAGGACCTTCTGCAGCTCGTCGGCGAACGTCTGCGCCGACTCCCCGAGCTTGATGGTGCCCTCGACCTCGATGATGGTGACCCCGTTCTCCTCTGATCGACTCACGCGCATCGTTGGCTCCCCCGGCTCTCCCATCGGCCTAGCCTCTGACCATCACGTCTGCCACCGCGGCCAGCCCGCCCCCACGACACGCCCGGCAGTGGTAGCGACGGAGCACACCAAAAGCCGCCACCTCCGTGACCTCGACTTCGAGACGATCGCCGGGCGCCAGCTCCTGGACCACGCGGACGTTGTCGAGGCCGATCAGACGCAGCGTGGACTGCCGCTCCGGCCGCGCCAACAATAGAATCGCCTGGGCGAGGGCCTCCGCGATCAGGGTCGCTGGCCATGGGCCGGGTCCGGTCAGGGTCCCCCCGGCGGTTCCCAACACGACCGCGACCTTCCCGCTGAGGCCCTCCTCGGTTCGTTCGACGAGCCTGCAAGGAAAACGGTGCGGGATGGGTTCAGGCGTTCTCGCTGACACCCCTGCTCCGCATGAACTCGACGAGGGAATTGACGGACGCGAACGCCTTGGCACCGACATCCTCATCCTGGATTCGAACGCCGAACGTCTTCTCGATGCCGATCACGAGTTCGAGCGCATCGATGGAGTCCAAACCGAGGCCATCCCCAAAGAGAGGGGCGGCATCGTCGATATCGGTCGGCGTCATCCCCTCAAGCTGGAGTCTGTCAATAATCAGCTGTTTGACTTTCGTGTGGAGCGAAGTCTGGTTCATCGTGCCGAGCGCCCTCCCGTCTCGCGTGCCAGTATAGCGGACAGCGTCAGCGGACCCGTCGCGCCGGCCGGGCCAGGCCGAGCTCAGCAAACGACGTCGATCTCCCCTGGAAGCCCACCGAGCATCGCTCGTGGTCGATCGTCACCGGAAGACGTCGCTCCCACGTGACGGCGACCACCTCTGCAACCCGCTCGGGGGTCATCGAGAGGTTCACAACCGCGAATGGCACTCGCCGTTTGGCAAGATCAGCGAGAAGGGCCGCACAGTGAGGGCACCCTTCGGCGATGTAGACGGTGAGGCTCATGGCTCCTCTCCGTCGTCCGCAGGCGCCTCCCACGGCATCTCGACCGGGTCCAATTCCGCCAGGAACCGCTGGTCTTCGCGCCAGCCGGGCCTCGCCTTCACTCGAAGGTCGAGATAGATACGCGCGCCGAGGAGCGGCTCGATGCGGGCGCGAGCGGCGCTGCCGATCTCCTTGATCATCGTGCCCCCGCGTCCCACGACGATCCCCTTCTGGCTGTCACGGTCTACGACGATATCGGCGTAGATGCGGAGCAGCGGGCCGGTCGCCGTCTCCTCCTCCTCGAACGCGCGGAGGTGGACGGTGGAGGTGAACGGCAATTCCTTCTCCACCCGCTCGAGGATCGCCTCGCGGATCAGCTCGGCCACGTAGAAGCGCTCGCTCTGGGTCGTCGTGAGCGAGGGGTCCAGTAGCGCGGAACCCTCCGGCAGCAGGTCGAAGATCGTGTCCTTGAGCTCCGTCAGCCCATCACCCCGGAGCGCCGAGACCGGCAGGACCGCGGCATAGGGCCTGCGCGACGTGTAGAAGGCGATCCTCTCCACAAGGCACTCCGCCACATTAGGGAGGTCCACCTTGTTGGGAAGGAGGACCGTCGGCGCCTCGGCGCCCAGCAACAGCCCTACCACGAACTCCTCGCCGCCGCCGGGTGCCTGGCTGGCGTCGAACAGCTCCAGCACGAGGTCCACCTCGGCCAGAGTATCCCGCAGGACGTGCATCATCTGTACGTTGAGACGATGAAGCGGGCGGTGCACACCCGGCAGGTCGAAGATCACCGCCTGGCCGCGGTCTCCGGTGAGGACACCGGTGATCCTGTGACGTGTGGTCTGGGGTTTGGCCGAGACGATCGCCACCTTCTCGCCCAGCAGGGCGTTGATGAGCGTGCTTTTGCCGGCGTTCGGTCGGCCGAGCAGCGCGACCGTTCCGGAGCGCGTCAAGCGGTACCGTCCTCCAGGCGACGCACTCGGACGCGACGGACACGCCGGCGGTCCACCTCGGCCACCTCGAGATCGAGGTCCCGCCAGGAGGCGTGTTCCCCTACCCGCGGAAGGTGGCCGAGCCGGTCGAGCACCAGACCTGCGACCGAGTCGAAGTCGACTTCGCCAACCTCGGCTCCGAACAGTTCATCGAGGACTTCGACGTGGGCGGCGCCATCGAGCAGGTAGACGCCATCAGCTTCTTTTGCCACCTCCGGGGTCTCGCGCTGGTGCTCGTCCTGGATCTCGCCCACGATCTCCTCGATGACGTCCTCCAGCGTGACCATCCCCGCGGTGCCGCCGTATTCATCCACGACGACGGCCATCTGCTGATGTGCCGATTGGAACTCCCGCAGCAACCCGCGCAGGGGCTTGGTCTCGGGGACGATCAACACCGGTCGGAGCAGTTTCGAGATCGCAGGGCTCTCCCCGTTCGCGACCGCCCGGAGGACGTCCTTCACGTGCACGACACCCTCGATCCTGTCGAGGGTCTCCCGGTAGACCGGAATGCGCGTGAACATCGACTCGGCGAACAGCCGTTCCGCGTCCGCGAACGATGCCGTGACCGGGAGGGCGACGATGTCGGTCCTCGGGGTCAGGATCTCGCGTGCCACCGTCTCCGAAAGATCGACGATCGAGGCGACAAGCTCGGCGTCCTCCTTCTCGAGAATGCCGGCTTCCTCTCCGGCACCGATGAACGCCTGGACGTCGTGTTCGTCGACCTCTTCGTCGTCATCACCCTCGGGTTGGGTTTCCGAACCCTCGAGTCGAGCGAGCCAACCAAGGGCCGGTGTCCACATCTGCAGAGCGACGAGGGTCGCGACGGCAAACGGCTCCCCCCTCGCTCCCCTCGCCACCGCGACACCGATCCCGGTCGCGAGCAGCCAACTCAGAAAGAGCACCGTCAGGAGGCCGAGGTTGGACGCGCCGATAAGCCTGCCGGCTCGGATCGTCGCAAGCGAGAACAAGAGCAGCAGAACCCCGACGCCCGCCTGCAGAAAGACGATCAGACTCGCGTACGCATCGGCCCGGCGAGGGTACCCCGGCAGAAGGCTGGGACGCTGCGCCAGGATTCCCCCGAGCTGGATCGCCCCGATTCTCACGACGGCGAGCAGCCCCGTCGCCCACAAGCACAGCACCACCAGGAGCGCCGCGGCGGCCAGCACGCTGGTCACCGGGTTAGACCACCACGCAGCCACGGCGCTCACCGGAGCAGCCCCTGACGAAGCTCGGCTTCCAGCGCAGCCATCTCGCCCTTATCCGTCTCGTGATCGTAGCCGCAGAGGTGCACGATGGCGTGGAGCAGGAGAACCTTGAGCTCGCGTTCGAGCGGGATGCGCGCCTCGGCGGCTTGAAGCGCGGCTCTCTCGAGAGAGATCGCCACGTCACCCAGGTAATGCAGCCCATCCGGCTCGGTGAAACCGCCCGGGAACGAGAGCACATCCGTAGGCCGGTCCTTGCCCCGATAGTGACGGTTCAGAGAGCGAATGGTGAGGTCGTCGCACACGAGCACGCCGATTTCGACCGGGCCCACACCCAGCCGATCCACGGCGGCCACGGCGAGCTTCCGTAGCGCACCGGTCGGCCGGCCGCCAGGATGGCGTTGCCAGCGGAATGCGACGTGTGCCCTAGCCACGGTGCTTCCGATTGAACTCGAACCCCGGGTAGTCGATCCGATGGTGGAACGCGTTGGTGAGAACCCAGAAGAAGGCGGCCCCGATCTTCTCGAGGTCCTTCAGCGTGAGTTCACAGTCGTCGAGCTGGCCGTCCTCCAGGATGTTCTTGATCATCTGGTCTATCATCGACTGAATCCGGCCGGGTGTGGCGTCCTGGAGTGTCCGGCTGGCGGCCTCCACGGCGTCGGCCAGCATCAGGATTCCCATCTCCTTGCTGCGTGGCTTCGGGCCGGGGTACCTGAACTCGCTCTCCTGCACCTCGCCCTTGTCGGGGTCCTCCTTCTCCTTGGCCCGCGAGTAGAAGTACCGGATCAGCTTGGTCCCGTGGTGGGTCGAGATCGCGTCGCGGATCGCCTCCGGAAGTTTGTACTGGCGTGCGAGCTCGAGGCCGGCCTTGACGTGGTTCGACACCACGAGAGCCGACATCCACGGCGTCAGGTTATCGTGGGGGTTCTCCGCGCGCTGGTTTTCCACGAAATACTCGGGCTTGGCGAGCTTCCCGATGTCGTGGTAGTAGCAGCAGACCCTGGCCAGCAGTGGGTTGGCTCCGATGGCCTCCGCTGCCGCCTCCCCGAAGTTGGCCATCGCAAGCGAGTGTTGGAACGTGCCGGGGGCCTCGAGCGACATTCTCTTCAGCAGCGGCAGATTGGGGTTTGAGAGCTCGAGGAGCCGGATATCGGTGATCGTCCCGGTGAGCGACTCCAGCACGGGCAACAAGAAGCTCGCCAGCGCTGCGGCCACGACACCGCCCGAGGCGCCCGAGATCACCTGCGCACCGAGTACGGCCCCATCCGTGATCCGCCCGTGCCAAAGCGCAAGGCCGACCACCGCGAGAGCGCTCAGCGCGCCCACGAGCGCCCCTACTCGCGCGAGCACGTATCGCTCCTTGAGGCGCTGCGAGGCGAACGCGGCAGCCACGCCGACGATCAGGGCATAGACCGCCAGCGTCACATCGCCGCCGAGCATGAGGGCCACGAGCACGCTCTGGGCGACCGCGAACAGCACGCCGACCGGAAGGCCGAACATCAGCCCGGCCAGGATCGGACCGGCTCCGTGCGGCAGGGCGGGAAGGTAGATCTCTATGTGGCCAAACGGGTCGCGCATCACGCTCGCGGCAACACCGCCCGCCAGGAATGTGAACCCGCGGTCAAGCACGAGGACGACGATGCTCAGAACCACGACAGCTCCGAACCGGACGCCGGTCTCCTCGGGCGAAGTACCCTGTCGCGGCAGGTAGAAGAGCCAAGCTCCTCCCAGCAGCGCAAGGAGCAGAGCGGCGCCCGCGAGCGGCAGGAAGGTCTGCGTTGGCGTGCTGCGCTCGGCAAGCGCCGCCAACAGGTGGGCGGTCTGGGCGTTGACCTCGTCGCCGCGGCGCACCAGCACCTTGCCTCGGGGCAGGTGCACGGAGACCTCTTCGACCGAGCTCCCGGCCTTCAGCCGGCGTGCGAGCGTCTCGCCGCGGTCGAGGACTACGTTGGGGGCTATCGCCCGGGCGAGCATGGCGGCCAACGGAGCCCGCCATTGGCGCGATACCGCCGACTCGGCCGCCAGGCGCTGAGCCACGACCTCCGCGAGCCCGGGGCCTCCGTCGATGAAACGGTAGACGTCGAGCTCGACCCGCTCCTCGTTCTTCCCCGCCGTACGAAGGGTTATGCCACGGTCGGCGCTGCGCAGGAGTTCCATGCGGTCGCTGACGATCCCCTCGCGGTACAACCGCTGCACCACTTCGCGGGTCAGCCCGAGAAGCTCGTCCGAGAAGCCGGCGCCGCGCAAGACCGCCGCTTCGCGCGGCTGGATGACCAGGGACCCAACCTCTCCAAGCCGCTGCGCAAGGTCGAAATCGTCGCCACCCGGCTGCCTTCGCCCCTCCTGGAACACCCTTTCGAGCTTCTCAACGAGCGAGGCGGCGGCATTCGGATCGTAGACGTAGATCGGTTGCACCTCGAGACTGGCGCGACGCCTCTTCTCCTCGGTGGACTCGCTGTCCGGGAGCACGACGTCCCGGTCCACCACGACGTCCGCGGGTGCGATCTCACCCGTCAAGAGCGTCGGGACCCGGGGAGACCGCCCCGGCACGACGAGCAGGGCTCCCACGACGACCAGGCAGGCGTACCACGCCCACGTCTCGGAGAGAATGCGCCGCCGAAGCTGAACGAACTCACCTCTCCGGATAGCCAGCCTTGCAGCCGTCGTGCGGGCCTGCCTGGTTTCCTTGCCGCTCATTGCCCGTTTCCCCGCCGGGCAAGGTCGTGCGCCTCGTATGCCGCCACGACCTTCTCGACGAGCTTGTGCCGTACGACGTCTTCCTTGGCGAAGTCGAAGAAGAGAATGCCGGGCAGGTTCCCGAGGATCTGCCTGGCCTGGATGAGGCCCGACGTCTTCTCGTTGGGGAGATCGATTTGGGTCACATCGCCCGTGATCGCGGCCCTGGAGTGGAATCCGAGCCGGGTGAGGAACATCTTCATCTGCTCGGGGGTCGTGTTCTGGGCCTCGTCGAGGAGCATGAATGAGTCGTTGAGCGTCCGTCCCCGCATGAACGCGAGCGGAGCGATCTCGATGACTCCGCGCTCGATGTGGCGCGCGACCCGGTCGTACCCGAGGATGTCGTAGAGCGCGTCGTACACCGGCCGCAGGTAGGGGTTCACCTTCTCAACCAGGTCACCCGGCAGGAATCCCAGACGTTCGCCCGCCTCCACCGCGGGGCGGGTGAGGACGATCCGCTTGACCCGGTGCTCCGCCAGAGCCGCCGCGGCCATCGCGACCGCGAGGTAGGTTTTGCCGGTGCCGGCCGGACCTATGGCAAAAACAATGTCGAAGCGGGTGAGGGCTTGGATGAACAGCCGTTGCTTGAGGTTGCGGGGCACCACGAGGCGCTTGACCGAGTCGGGGATGGAGGCGTCGGTGAAGAACTCGACGAGATCCACGTTGGGGTCCTCTTCCAGCACCCGCAGCGCGGTGCGGAACTCCTCCTTGCCGACGGCGTAGCCGCTCGCGACCAGCTTTCCGAGCGCCTCCAGGAGCCTGCCGGCCAACTCGACGGACTCTGGCTCACCGTCCAGCGAAACGGTGTCGCCACGAGCCGTGATGCGGACCCTGAGCCGTTCCCCAAGGTATCGGAAGTTCTCGTCCAG
>JAIQFQ010000009.1 GCA_020073245.1 Terriglobia bacterium
CGCCGCCTCCGAGATCTCGTAGATCGCGGCCTGGGTTTCCTGCGTGCGCCTGCGATCGGTGACGTCCGAGAGCGCCAGCACGATCGCCGGCCTTCCCGCGTGGGTCGTGGTTGCCGCCGACGACTCGACCCAGCGTTCGCTCCCGTCTTTTTTCGAGATCTTGAGCTCGTAGTGAGAAGGGATCCCTGACTCGCCGGCAAGGCGGCGTGCGCTCCTCTCCTTGACGGTCGGCAGGGAGTCCGGATGGATGAGCCGCCACGGTGAGGTACCCAGGAGCTCGTACGCGGAGTAGCCGTGGATCTCCTCGGCCGACCTGTTGGCGTAGACGATGCACTCGTCCTGCACGATCAGGATGGCGAAGGGAACGTTTTCCGCGAGGGCCCGAAAGCGCAGCTCGCTCTCGCGGAGCGCCTCCTCGGCCCGCTGGCGCTCGGCGAGCTCCTCGCGCAGCAGGCGGGTCCGGCTGTCGACCCTCCGGGCGAGCGTCCGAGACCATGTGACGACGGCCACCAGCACGAGGAGCAGAGGCACCACGAAGAAGGCGCCGTGCCTGAAGATCCAGACCAGTGTGCCGCGCTGGGGTTGCAGCAGCGCGAACCACTTCCGATTGAGCCTCTCGTACTCGCCGGACTTCCTGACCTCGGCGAGCCCCCGGTTGAGGTCTGCGAGAAGCCGGGCATCGCCTCTCCTCACCGCGAAGCAGTACGGGCGAAGAGCGACCGGCACGGGCAACGCGACGACGTTCCCGAGCTTTAGCCTGCCTGCGATGAGGGCGCCCTCCGACCGCGCCATGACCGCGTAGTCGCCCTGCCCGGCGGCGAGTCTGCGGAGCGTATCGTCGGCCGAGTCGGCGGCGACGATCCGGAACGGAACGCCGCGCCCGCGGAGCCACTCTCCCATGGCGTCGCCACGGTTGACGAGCACCTCCTTGCCTTTGAGTTCCGCGAGGCCGGAGAGCTCGTTGGCTCCCGTCCGGCCGAAGATCGCGAACTCGACGCCGACGTGCGGCGCGCTGAAGGCAAGGGTGCGGTCCAGCGACTCGAAGTGGAAGGTGCCCGCGAGCGCCTGGAACCGTCCGGCCTCGAGGGACGCCACCAGGTCAGAGCCGTGGGAGGCCTCGAACACGACCTGGATTCCTGCGGCCGAGGCGACCTGCCGGGCCAGCTCCACGTCGAAACCCGACGGGGCGCCGGACTCGTCCACAAACTCGTATGGAGGAAAATCGCGGTCGATGCCGACCACGACGGGTGGTCGAGAGAGTTCCGTGCCCCCCGCGGTCATGGCGACGAGTGCCAGAAGCCAGTGCGCCAGGACTGTCGACCGGGGTCCGGTGGACAACGCCATTGCGTCTTACCGTAGCACAGGCCTTCGGACCGTGCACGCGCTTGCCCAGGCCGCGTGGCGCGCTATCATGAGGTCACGGAGAGGGTCGAGATGGCCCACGAGCTTCTGATCATAGGTGCCGAGACCCGTGCGTTGAAACACATGGCGCCGGTCCTTCGGCGGGCGGGTTGCAACGTCAGCCGCATCCCGCGGGCCGACCACGCCGCGGCGTTGTTGCAGAGCACTCGCTTCGACCTGATTCTCGTTCGGTATCCTGTTGAGGGGCTGACCTTTGAGGAGTTCGTCGCGGCTGTCCGCGCCGAGGGTTCTCCGTGCCGCGACTCGGGGCTCCTGATGCTGGTGGACGACGGAGCAGTCGCCGAGGCCGGGCGCTATCTGAAACGGGGCGTGAACCGGATCGTCGGGGACGATGCGCCGTCCGACCGCCTGCTCGACGCGATCGCCGACCTGCTGGGAGTCGCGCCCCGCCACAAGCTGCGTGCCGCCGTCCAGCTCGAGCTGTGGCTGAGAGACGGGGGACGGCGGCTGGTCACCGTGACCGAGAACCTCTCTGCCACGGGGATGCTGGTCCGCGGCGGCACCGAATTCCCCGTCGGCGCCCTCCTCGGGTTCGAGTTGCTGTTGCCGGGACAGCAACCGGTTGCGGGTTCGCTGTTGGTCGCCCGTCACACCGACCGCCTGCGGGAGCGCGTCGAGGGGTTCGGCGGCCGCATCATCTCGTTCTCGGGAGACGGGCAGGAGAGGCTCAGCGCGCTGCTCGCGACCGGATAACGCCCTCTGGTACGCTGGCCTCGTTTCTGCGTGCGGCGGTACGCCGCCCGGGGGTGATCGCATGGAAGCCCGAACCGATCTGCCGACGTATCCGCCGCCCGGGCGCCGGATCTATTGCAGTCGAACCCTGAACATGCGGGCCGTGCGCGCGATCGGCTACGACATGGACTACACCCTGGTCCACTACAAAGTCGAGCCGTGGGAGAGAAGGGCGTTCGACTACCTGAAAGGAAAGTTGGCCGAGCGCGGAATGCCGACCGCCGGCCTCGAGTTCGACCACGACCTGGTGACCCGTGGCCTCATCATCGACACCGAGCTCGGGAACCTCGTCAAGGCCAACCGCTTCGGGTACGTAACGCGGGCGTTCCACGGCACGGCGCCGGTCGAGTTCGAGCGCCAGCGGGCCACGTACGGCCGGACCCTGGTTTCGCTCTCCGAGCCACGCTACGTCTTCATCAACACCCTCTTTTCGCTCTCGGAGGCGTGCATGTACGCCCGCCTCGTGGACCGGCTCGACCACCAGGGGGTCCCCGGCGTGCTCGGCTATGCCGACCTCTATCGCCTGGTCCGAAAGGAGATGGACGAAGCGCATCTCGAAGGCGAGCTCAAGGCCGACATCTCGGCCGCACCCGACGCCTACGTGGAGCCAGATCCCGACCTCGCTCTCGCGCTGCTCGACCAGCGGGAGGCCGGCAAGCGCCTGATGCTCATCACCAACTCCGACTGGGCGTACACCGCTCGGATGATGGGATTCGCGCTTGACACCATCCTGCCCCGCGGCACGACGTGGCGCGACCTCTTCGAGATCGTCGTGGTCTCCGCGCGCAAGCCGGAGTTCTTCACCCAGCGGATGCCGGCGTTCGAGGTGGTCACCGACGACGGGCTCCTGCGCCCGTGCCCGGGCGGCATCCGCAAGCCCGGCGTGTACGTGGGCTGCGACGCCGGGCAGGTCGAGGAGTACCTCGGCGTGGCAGGCGAGGAGATCCTCTACGTCGGCGACCACATCTTCGTTGATGTCCATGTGTCGAAGGCAGTCATGCGCTGGCGCACGGCGCTGATCCTGCGGGAGCTGGAGCCCGAGCTGGCCGCGCTCGAAGCGTTCCTTCCCCGGCAACAGGAGCTGGCGGGGATGATGGAGGAGAAGGTGCGCCTCGAGTTCGCCTTCTCCCAGGTCAGGCTCCAGCTCCAGCGCGTGCAGAACGGCTACGGCCCTCGCCCGTCCACCTCAGCCCAGAAGCTGCGGGAGACGATGGCCGAGCTGCGGGCCCGGCTCGTCGATCTGGATGAACGGATCGCACCGATCGCGAAGCGCGGCGGGGAGATATCCAACCGCAACTGGGGCCTCCTGATGAGGGCCGGGAACGACAAGAGCCACCTCGCCCGTCAGGTCGAGCGATACGCCGACATCTACACGTCCCGGGTGAGCAATTTCCTTTTCGAGACCCCCTTCGTGTACCTCCGGGCGCCGCGCGGAAGCCTGCCCCACGACGACGCACGCGTGCTCTCGTAGAACCTGGCTGGAAGCCGAGGCCCGTTCGATGTGTTGGCGGCAGAGACGAGGGCGCCCTTCCGGCGGCTCTCGCACCGAGGTCGCCTTGGAGCGGCCAGCGGAGAGGCGATGAGGTGAGACGATGAGCGTGCTGTTCTCCAACCTGCGGCTGCGCGAAGTGACCTTTCGCAACCGGGTTTTCGTTTCGCCGATGTGTGAGTACTCGTGCCAGGATGGGATGGCCAACGACTGGCACCTGGTCCATCTCGGATCCCGCGCGGTGGGCGGGGCAGGCCTGGTCTTCACGGAGGCGACCGCGGTCTCGCCCGAGGGTAGGATCTCGCCGGCCGACGCGGGGATCTGGTCCGACGCCCACGCCGAGGCGTGGGCACGGGTCACCGCGTTCGTGGCCGGGCAGGGAGCGGTGCCCGGGATCCAGCTTGCGCACGCGGGCCGCAAGGCTTCGACGGCGGTGCCGTGGAAGGCGAGCGGAGCGCTCGGCCCCGAGGCCGGCGGATGGCAGCCGCTGGCGCCGACCGCGCTCCCGTTCGACGATGCCTCGGCGAACCCCCGGCCGATGATCGACGCCGACCTCGAGGAGGTGAGGACCCAGTTCGCGGACGCGGCCCTGCGCGCCCTCACGGCCGGCTTCAAGGTCGTCGAGCTCCACATGGCGCACGGCTACCTCTGCCATCAGTTTCTTTCGCCGCTTTCGAATCGGCGGACCGATGGGTACGGCGGCAGCCTCGAGAACAGGATGCGGTTCCCGCTCGAGGTCGCCCGGGCGGTCCGCGCGGCCTGGCCGGATGGGCTTCCGCTGTTCGTCCGGATCTCGGCCACGGACTGGGCTGAGGGCGGTTGGAGCGTCGACGAGGCGGTCGAGTTCGCCCGGCGCCTCAAACTGGTGGGGGTGGACCTGGTGGACTGCTCGAGCGGCGGGGCGGTCCCCCATGCGCGCGTGCCCGTCGGGCCCGGTTACCAGACGCCGTTCGCCACGCGCATCCGAGTCGAGGCCGGGATCGCCACAGGCGCGGTGGGGATGATCACCGTGCCGGCGCAGGCCGAGCAGATCGTCGCGACGGGAGAGGCGGACGCCGTGCTGCTGGCGCGCCAGCTGCTGCGCGACCCGTACTGGCCGCTGCACGCCGCGCACGAACTGGGCGCCGACGTCGCCTGGCCGGTCCAGTATCTGCGCGCGAAGCCGCGATGAGCGCGCCGGCCTCACGTGGCTGCCGGGAAGTGCCGCTCGAGCCAGGTCTCGAGCGGTTCGCCCGGCGCGAAGGCGACCGTCGGCTCGTCCGGGCCCGGCGCCTCGAAGGTGCGGGCGAGCGCTTCGAGAATCTCGGGTCGCACGCCGTGGCGCTCGCCGGTCGCCGCGTTCGCGTCGAGCCGGCGGAGAGCCTCATCGAGAGGGGTGGCAACGAGGACCACCACGACGTCGCAGCCGCGGCGGGAGCCGACCTCGCGGTACCGGTCTCGCAGCCATCGAAAGCAACTGGTGTCGTCGATCACGGTGGAAACGCGGCGCTGGAGCAACCGGTCGGCTCTGGCCAGCGCGACGCGGTGGGATCGTTCCCACTCCTCGACAGGGAGGCCCTGACCCCCGAACAGCCCGCGCTCGGCGTTGATCTCGTCGAGGCTCACGGTCCTCGCACCGAGCCGCACGGCCAGGGCCCGGGCGACGGTCGTCTTGCCCGCGAATGCGAGACCGCACATGATGCACATCACAGGCATCGTGGGGGCAACGGTAGCCTTCTGCAACGCCCGCTGCAACGGCGCGCCCGCTCTGGCTTCGGTGGAGGAAGAGGATGCTGAGACGTCAGCGGTCCGGATCGGTCGTGTGCCCGTCGTGCGGCAAGCTCGTCGGCGTCAACGACGAGAGGTGTCTGAGCTGCGGGCGTCGCAACCCGGGGATGTGGGGCTTTGCGGCCGCGTTCAGGCGCCTCGGCCAGGACTTCGGCTTCACGGCGGCGATGACCGGCGGCTGCCTGGTGCTCTACGTGGCGGCGCTGCTCCTCGACCCCTCGCAGATCATGGGAGGAAGCATCACATCGCTTCTTGCCCCGACGCCCCGGAGCCTCTTCGTGCTGGGTGCCAGCGGCGCGATCCCCGTCTTCGGGCTCGGGCGATGGTGGACCGTCCTGTCCGCGAGCTGGCTGCACGGTGGCCCTCTCCACATCGTCTTCAATCTGTTGTGGATTCGCCAGCTGGCGCCCGAGACCTCCGAGGCGTACGGGCCGGCGAGGATGGTCATCATCTATACCGTCGCAGGGGCGACCGGCTTCCTCGCGAGTTCGCTGGTGGGGAACTACCTCTGGTTCCTGCCGCGCTTCCTCGGCGGTGCCAGGTTCACGGTCGGCGCATCCGCCTCGATCTTCGGGCTGCTCGGCGCCATCGTTCACTACGGCCGCCGCCGCGGCTCGAGCGCGGTCGGGCGGGAGGCGCTCGGATACGCGGTGGTGCTGGGCCTGTTCGGGTTCGTCATGCCGGGCATCGACAACTGGGCCCACCTGGGCGGGTTTGCTGGCGGCTACGCCGTGGCGCGCTGGCTCGACCCCTGGAAGCCGGAGCGGGTGGATCACGTCGTGGCTGCGTTCGCCCTTCTGGCGGCCACCGTCGTCGCGATCGCGGCGTCCGTGCTCACCGGGCTCCCCGCGTTGGGGGCGCGTTGAAAGGATGAGCGTGGTGGCCTACCATCGCCGCCCTGGAGTGAAACCGTGAAGCGCCCTGAGCTGCGTGCGGCACTCTTCCTCTGCGTGACGGCGCTGGCCGCGATCGCCCTGCTTTCGGCGTGCTCGGTGAAGACGGTGACCGTGAACGCTGTCGGGAACGCCCTCGCGAAGGGCGGATCGGGGTGGGCGCGCGACGACGACCTCGAGCTCGTGCGGGACGCGACGCCGTTCGCCCTCAAGACGATCGAGAGCCTCCTCGACGAGTCGCCCCGGCACAAGGGACTCCTGCTGGCCGCCGCGAGTGGGTTCACCGAATACTCATACGCGTACGTGCAGTGTGAGGCGGACTATGTGGAAGGCCGGGACCTCGCCGCCGCCACGGCGATGCGCACGCGGGCCGGCAGGCTGTACCGGAGGGCGCTCGAGTACGGCCTGCGCGGGCTCGAGGTGGACCACCCCGGTTTCCGGGAAGCGCTGCGGAGCGATCCCGGGAAGGCGGTCGCCGCGGTGCGATCGAAGGCCGAGGTGCCGCTCCTCTACTGGACCGCGATGGCGTGGGGAGCGGCCATCTCCCTGGCGAAGGAGAACGCTGAACTCGCGGGGGGCTTGCCCGCGACCGAGGCGCTGGTGCGCCGGGCGATCGCGCTCGAGGAAGGGTTCGGGGCCGGGGCCCTGTACGACTTCCTGATCGCCTACGACGGCGGGCGGCCGGCCTCGGCGGGCGGCTCGGTGGAGAGGGCGCGCACCGACCTCGAGAAGGCCACCGCTCTAGGCGGCGGGAAGCGCGCCGCGCCGCTGGTCACGTTCGCCGAGACGGTGTCCGTGGGCGCCCAGGACCGGCCCGAGTTCGAGCGGCTGCTCGCCCACGCGCTGGCGATCGATGCCGACCGGGCGCCGGAGTACCGCCTGGCTAACCTTGTCGCCCAGAAACGCGCGCGCTGGCTGCTGAGCCGGACCGACGAGCTGTTCATCGAGTGAGCTGAAAGGGGAGCGTCACATGGTGGTTGGCGGGATCTCTCGAAGGGTGCTGCTCGTGCTGACGGCGACGGCTTCTCTCTCCTTCTTCGGCGGCAACGCGGATGCTCAGGGCGTGGTCGTCAAGATGGCCACGCTGCTGCCGCAGGGCTCGGCTTGGCACACGGCCTTGCAGGAGATGGGATCGCAGTGGCGGCAGGCGTCGGGCGGCCGCGTCACACTCCGGATCTACCCCGGAGGCGTCGCCGGCGACGACGGCGACGTCGTGCGCAAGATGCGCCTCGGGACGCTTGACGCCGGCCTGCTTAGCGCCGCCGGCCTCGGCGACGTCGACCGCTCGATCTACGCGCTCGAGCTGCCGATGGGGTACGCCTCGTACGAGGAGCTGGACTTCGTTTTGGAGAGGATGGAAGCGACCCTCGAGAAGCTCTACGCCGAAAAGGGGTTCGTCCTGCTCGGCTGGGCCGACGGCGGCTGGGTTCGCTTCTTCTCCAAGTCTCCCGTGCGCACGCCGGACGACCTCAAGGGGCTCAAGCTGTTCACCTGGGGGGGCGACGATCCCGCGGTCGAGTTGTGGAAAGCCGCCGGCTTCCACCCCGTTCCGTTGCCCTCGACCGAGATCTCCACCGCGCTCCAGACCGGCCTCGTGTCGGCGCTCCCGACGACGCCGCAGGCCGCGCTCCTCCTTCAGTGGTACATCCACGCGAAGTACATGTGCGACGTGAGGTGGGCCGTCCTGCTCGGCGGCATCGTGATCACGAAGGCGTCCTGGGAGAAGGTGCCCGCCGACGTCCGCCCTGCGTTGCTCAAGAGCGCGCACGAGGCGGGCCGCACGCTGGGATCGCTCACGCGCGGCGCGGAAGCCGGCAACATCGACGCGATGGTCAAGCACGGGCTCACCGTCGTCCCCGTCGACGGCCCGGCGCTCGAGGCCTGGCATCGCGCCGCCGAGGCCGCGTACCCGAAACTGCGCGGGGGCTTCGTGCCGGCGCTCGTGTTTGACGAGGCGGTGAGGATCCGCGACGAGTTCCGCAAGGCCCAGCCAGGCAAGGCGGCCCGTTGAGGCTCGGCGCCGCCATTGGCCGGCTGGAGAAGGGAGCGCTCGCCGCGACGTTTCTGGCGGCGATCGTGCTGCCGCTCTCGGACGCCGTGGGAAGGCCACTGGGGGGACTGCACGTTCCGGGCTCGGCCTCGATCATCCAGCTCCTGACGCTCTGGCTCGCGTTCCTCGGCGGGCTCCTGGCGGTCCGGGAGAGCGGACATCTCACACTTTCGACCGTTGAGCTGTTCCCGGAGGGGAGCCGACGGCGGCGCGTCGTGCGGGTCTTCGTGTACGCCGTCGCCGCAGCGGTCACGGCCGTGCTCGCGTATGGCGCCTTCGGCGTTGTGATGGCGGACAGGCAGCAAGGGCAGATGCTGCCGGCCGGCGTGCCGGTGTGGGTGGGCGAGTGCATCATGCCGCTCGCCCTCGCCCTGATGTCGCTGAGGTTCGTGCTGAAGGCGTCAGCCCGTCTCCGCGGCCGGACGGTGGCCCTGGTGGCCGTGGCCGGAGTGTTCGCCCTCAACTTCTTGCCCCGGCCTGCGGGCACGGGGTTCTGGCTCCTGTTTGAAGCGATCGCGGTCGCGGTGCTTGTGGGCGCGCCGGTGTTCGTCGGGATGGCCGGCGGCGCCCTGTTGCTCTTCTTCTCGCAGGGGACGCCGGTTTCCGCGGTCCCGGCCGAGATCTATAGGCTGATCGGTTCCCCGACGCTACCCGCAATCCCCCTGCTGACCGCCTGCGGCTTTGTGCTCGCCGGATCCAGGGCGGCGGACCGCCTCGTTCGGTTCTTCCGGGCGCTCTCGGGGTGGATGACTGGGGGGACTGCAGTGCTCGTCGCCCTCGTGTGCGCCGTGTTCACGACCTTCACCGGAGGCTCCGGGATCACGATCATCGCCCTCGGTGGGCTGGTCTACCCGATCTTGCGGGAGGAGGGCTATCCCGAGGGGTTCTCGCTGGGTCTGGTGACGGCAGCTGGCAGCCTCGGGCTGCTCTTTCCGCCGTCGCTGCCGGTGATCCTGTACAGCGTGGTGGCGAACGTCCCCGCCGATCAACTCTACCTCGCAGGCGTGGTGCCGGGCCTCGTTCTCGTGCTCCTGGTGGCGGCCTACGGAGTGTGGGCCGGGCGGCGTGCGGGGGCAGCCAGGACCTCGTTCTCGTGGAGCGAGGTCGCCTCGGCGACGTGGGAGGCGAAGTGGGAGCTGATGCTGCCGATGCTGGTCATCGGTCTGTTCGCGAGCGGCCTCGCCTCATTGGTCGAGGCATCGGCCGCGGCGGCGGCGTTCGCGATCGTGGTGGAGTGCTTCGTAACACGGGACATCCACCCGACCCGCGACCTGCCGCGAGTGCTCCTGAAGGGCGGTGTCCTCGTGGGCGGCGTGCTGATCCTCCTGGCGAGCGCCATGGGGCTCACCTCGTATCTGGTGGACGTCCAACTTCCCAGCAAGCTGCTCTTGTTCGTCCAGGCGCACGTGCACTCGCAGCTGGTGTTTCTGCTCGTGCTCAACCTGCTCCTCCTCGTGCTCGGGAGCGTCCTCGAGATCTACTCGGCGATCGTGATCCTCGCCCCGCTGGTCGTACCGCTCGGCGTGGCGTTCGGCGTCCACCCCGTCCACCTCGGCGTCATATTCCTCGCGAACCTCGAGCTCGGGTTCCTGTTCCCCCCGGTGGGTTTGAACCTGTTCCTGTCTTCCTCCCGATTTGGCAAGCCGATGACCCTCCTCTACCGCAGCATCGTCCCGTTCCTCGTGATCAGCGCGTTTGGCGTCCTGCTGATCACATACGCGCCGGTGCTCTCGGTGGGCGTGCTGAAGCTTTTCGGCAAGTGATTGAGGCGCCGCCAGTCTCCGACCGTCTGCGGCGTCAGGCTACGGCGCCCAGCGTCCTCATGTAGCCTCCGGCTACACTCCGGCGCGGGCGCCTCGCCTTCCTTGCATCCGGCCGAATCCGGGCGGCGCGGCTACCCGCCTCAGTCCAACGCCCTGCCAATGATGGCGGGCCACTGTCGTTCACGGGGCCCGGACCACGGTCTTTCAGTCCGTCAGGAAGATCACGATCTCAGTCGCCGGCCTGCGCTCGCGCCGCGGCGGGGCCTCGAGCGGGTGGCCGACCGGGACCAGGGCCACGGGGCGCCATCCGGCCGGAAGCCCCAGGGCTTTTGCAGCCGACGCCTCGTCGAACGCGCCGACCCAACAGCTTGCCAGTCCCAATTCGGAGGCGGCGATCAGGATGTTCTGGGTGGCGGCGGCGGTGTCCTGCAGCACGTACAGCGACCTGCCTCGCTCGCCGTAGCGCCGGGCGGACTCCTCTGGCACGGCACAAACCGCGATCACCACGGGAGCATCGGCCACGAACTCCTGCCCGGCCGAACGAGCGAGGCTTTGCCGGCGCCGGGGCGATGTGACTGCGACGAACCGCCAAGGTTGGACGTTCCCGGCGGACGGAGCCCAGCGCGCGGCCTCCAGAAGGTGCCCCATCTCGGAGTCGGTCAGAGGGGCCGGCGCAAAACGGCGGCACGAGAAGCGTTGCAGCAGGGCCATGAAGACCTCCGCGGGATCGATTGTCGGCTCGTCGCTGGACCGGGGCAAGAGCGCGGGTCGGCCCCGGGCGGGGCTGGTATGCTTCGGGCAATCGAAACCGGTTGGGGCAACGGAAGGGGGGAAGGATGTTCGATTTCTCGAGTCGGGTCGCGATCGTCACCGGCGCAGCCGGCAATCTGGGCCAGGCGGTGGCACGGGCGTTCCAGGCGTCCCGGGCGCGCACCGTCCTGGCGGATCGCGACGGGTTGCGCCTGCAACAGATCTTCCCGGATCTGCGGGGCTCGCGCGAGCACCTGCTCGCCGAGGGCATCGATCTCACGGTGGAGGGCGCGCTCGACGGGGTTGTCGCTCAGACCGTGGAGCTCTTCGGGCGTGTCGACGTCATGGTCAACACGGTGGGTGGCTTTCGGGCCGGAACGCCCGTTCACCAGTCTCCGCTGGAGACGTGGGACTTTCTGCTCGGGCTCAACCTGAGGACAAGCCTGGTGGCAGCCAAGGCTGTCATCCCGGTGATGCTCCGCCAAGGCAACGGGAAGATCGTCATGGTTGCGGCCCGTGCGGCTTGGGCAGGCGGGGCGAACATGGCGGCGTACTCGGCGAGCAAGGCGGCCGTCATGCGCCTCACGGAAAGCCTGGCGGCCGAGCTGAAGGCTTCCGGAATCAACGTCAACTGCGTGGCGCCGGGCACGCTCGATACCGCTGCCAATCGGCAAGACCAGCCCGCGGCCGATCACTCCAAGTGGGTCGCGCCGGAAGCCGTCGCCGATGTGATCCTGTTCCTGGCCTCCGACGCAGCCCGGGGCGTCCATGGCGCGGCGCTGCCGGTCCTCGGTTTGAGCTGAATGGCGGGCCGGCTCCGTCTTGATGATCCATGACGGTCGAAACGTTGTGGGGTATCATCCGCGGACGCCCGCCGACCGGTACGCACTGGGTCAGGGCTCGAAAGGAGTCAGCATGAATCACGAGCGAATCGTTCGATTCGGTCTTATCTGGGCCGCATCTCTGGCCGCGGGAATCGCGTTGGTTGCTCCCGTTGTGGCTCGCGGCGACGAACCTGCAAAGGCGGGCACGGTGGACGAAAAAGTGATCACGACCAAATCGGGGCTGAAGTACGTGGAATTGAAGGCGGGTGCGGGAGCCGAGGCAAAGGCCGGCCAGACCGTGACCGTGCACTACACCGGCCACTTCGAGGACGGCAAGGTGTTCGACTCCAGCGTGGGGAAGAGCCCCTTTGTCTTTCCGCTCGGGGCAGGCCGCGTGATCAAGGGATGGGACGAAGGTGTCGCCGGGATGAAGGTCGGCGGGAAGCGGAAGCTCATCGTCCCCGGGAAGCTGGCGTACGGCGAGCGCGGCTACCCCGGCGTGATCCCGCCCAACGCGACGCTGGTCTTCGAGGTCGAGTTGCTCGACGTGAAGTAGCCGGCGGCGAGAAACAGTCGAAAGTTGATGGTGGACGCCTGCCGACCAGCGGCCCAGATCTTCCCTCATCTCGGAGAGCTCAGGGAAGCGTTCGGCCCCTTTTGACTCTTGACTTTTGACTTTTGACTTTTGACCTTTTACTTCGCTTCTCAGTCCTCGTACCCCGGTTTTGCGAGGACTGTCCAGTTGGTGCCGACGACCTCCACTGAGATCGTGTGGTAGCCGTGCGGGCCCCGGAGCGCCTCGACCTCGAGGACGTAATACCCCGCAAGCGCCCCTTCGACTCGGGTCATCGCCTGGCCGGGGAAGAGGTTGGTCTTCGCGTAGAAGCCGCCCGTGTCCTCCGCAACCTGCCGCAGGCCCACCTCCAGGTCATGGAAATCGGCATCGGTGACGTCGATCGCGAACACGGAGACACGGCCCCGGACCAGCGCGGCGCGCGCCGGCGCGTAGTCGCGGCCCATCGTCACGGTGCGCATCGTCGAGTCGCCCGAAAGATGACCGAGGCCCCAGCCGAAGAACACGAGCGACTTGGAGCCTGGGAGCTTCTCGAGCGCCCGCGCAACAACTAACAGGCCGGTCTCGGGTGACGCCGCCCGCTTGGCGGCGTCACGATCGAAGAAGGGCACGAGGGACGGAAACGGGGATGGCGGGACGTTGTCCTCGCCGCCGAAGCGTATCGAGCGATGAATCGCAGCGGTGAGGCGCTCGCGGTCGGCCGTGAAGTCCTGTCGCAGCTCGAGGTGAGAATCGAAGGACAGCACGGCCACTCGGTCGGAAGGTTGGAGGGTCGCGAGAAACCTGATCGCCCTGGCCTTCATGTGCATCAGCCCGGTAAGGCGCGCCGGCGCGAAGTCCGACTGGAAGAAGAAGACGACGAGACGCCCCGGTGGTGCGGTCTGAGCGCCGCTTTCTGCCGCCTGCTCGGGGGTCAGTCCCTCCGCGAAGGGTTCGGTTCCTTCCACCCACTCGAGCGACTTGACGGTTGTCGGACGCCGGTCGATGAAGACGCGGAAGTCGTTCGGCGAAAGGGAGGTGACCGGGTCGCCTCGCCGGTCCACCACGCGAGCGTCGACCAGCACTCGGTGGACCTCGACGTGGTCCTGTACCCGCATCTGTTGCGCCGGCAGGGGAGGCGACTGCACCGCCGCCGCACATGCGAGGCCGATCGAGAACTTCAGGCGTGTGCCAGTGCCCATGGCCGGGGGATCGACACCGTTTACCGCCGGACCCACGGCAACTGATCGAGGTCCACGTTCCCTCCGGACAGGATGATGCCGACCCGCAGCCCGCGGGCCCGGAATGCCCCCTCGATCAAAGCGCCAACGGGCACTGCGGCGGATGGCTCGATCACGACCTTCATGCGCTCCCAGACGTGTCGCATGGCGGCCACGATCGCATCCTCGCTCACGGTCACGATCTCGGCGACGCGCTCTCTGATGATGGCAAAGGTGAGCGTCCCGAGAGACGTCAGGAGGCCATCGGCGATGGTCTGCGGATCGACCGACGGCACGATCCTGCCTTCCTTCAGAGACCGGAAGGCATCGTCGGCGGCCGCCGGCTCCGCAGCTACGACGCGCGTCCGGGGCGAGAGGCTGGCCACGGCGATCGCGGTGCCCGAGAGGAGGCCCCCGCCGCCCACCGGCGTCATCACGACATCGAGGTCCTGGACGTCCTCGAGGAGCTCCAAAGCGGCAGTTCCCTGCCCCGCAATCACCCGGGGGTCGTTGAAAGGGTGAATGACGGTGGCGCCCGTCTCGGCGATCACGGACTCCAGCATCGCCTCACGCGCCGCGAGGGTGGGCTCGCAGGCCACGATCCGGCCGCCATACTCCACAACCGCTGCCCGTTTGACGGCCCTCGAGGTGCGGGGCATGACGACATGGGCCTGTACTCCGCGCAGGCGGGCCGCCAGCGACAACGCCGCGGCGTGGTTGCCGGACGAGTGCGTGGCGACCCCCCTGCGGGCGTCCCGGTCGGAGAGGGAGAAGACCGCATTCGTGGCGCCTCGGAACTTGAAGGCGCCCACCTTCTGGAAGTTCTCACACTTGAAGAACAGGCGCGCCCCCATCATGGTGTCAAGGCTCGAGCACGTGAGCACAGGGGTCCTGTGCGCCCACGGGCCGATCCGCTCGGCCGCGGCGCGAAGGTCGTCGATCGTCGGAACGGAGGCCATTCGTCTGCCGCACCTCTCCGGCCGAGTGTAGCGCGGCGGAGAAAGCTCGTGATTCGCCCTTTGAACCTGCCCGGGCGGGCCGCCACCCCATCGGTGCCTCGGTTGCGGCAAGACCGGGAGCCTCTCAGCGCCGGCCGATGCGTCGCTCGATCTCGTCGTGGGGAAGACGGAGGACGATGGGTCGTCCGTGGGGACACCGGTGCGGGTCGCGAACCCGGGCGAGGTCGGCCAGCAGTGCCTGGGCCTCGGCCGCCGAGAGGGACCAGTTCTTCTTGATCGCGGCCTGACACGCGAGCGACGCCGCGGCGCGCTCGCGCAGTGTGCCGCCCGGGACGGCAGCCTCGCCGAGGTCGGTGAGGAGCTGGCGGAGCATGGCGGCCGCACGCGCCGCCGGCAGCGGGGCGGGGAGGGCCAGCACGCGGACCGTTGCGCCCGATGCCGCCTCGATCTCGAGCCCGAGAGCCTCGAGCTCCGGCGCCGCCTCGAGTGCGAGCGCTGCCAGCGCGGGGGGCAGCTCCACGATCTCGGGGAGGAGGAGCCGCTGGACCGTCGGTCCCGTCTGGTCGGCCAAGAGGTCCTCGTACAGCACCCGCTCGTGCGCGACGTGCTGGTCGATCAGCACCAGGCCGTCGTCGTCCTCGAGGACGAGGTAGGTGCCGCGGTACTGCCCAATGTACCGGCCCCAACGCGTTGGAGCGGCGGCGGACAGAGCAGCCGCTGGGACCGGCGGCGATGCCTCGTACACGCGCAGCTGGTCGGGCGACCCGGCGTACGGCGGCCAGGGGCCACCCAGGGGCAGCGATGGGGCGGGGGATGTCGAAACGGGCACCGAGACGACGCGGCGTACCTCCACCGGTCCGTGCATGGTGACGCGCGCGGCGGCCAGCGCCTGCGTGACTGCGCTCATGACGCGGCCGGGGTCGGCAAAACGCACCTCCGCCTTGGCGGGATGGACGTTGACGTCCACCTCACCGGCGGGGAGCTGGAGGTGGAGGTAGGCATCCGCTTCGAGGGCGCCGGAGGGAC
Source organism: Terriglobia bacterium (assembly GCA_020073245.1). GTDB lineage: Bacteria > Acidobacteriota > Thermoanaerobaculia > Thermoanaerobaculales > Thermoanaerobaculaceae > RBG-13-68-16. The sequence continues at coordinate 15,449 of JAIQFQ010000009.1, forward strand.
CCCTGAGTGCGCGATTGACCGCGCCCGAGAGGAGGCGGTCGCGAACGGCCCGGCCGTTGACCGCCACCACCATGTCCCGCGAGCCGCTGGGCGGGAGGAGGAAACCGGTCACGGTCACCGGGCCGAAGGTGTGCCGGACCGGTCGGGCTTGGCGGGCGCGTGCGGGGCCGACCAGATCGGGGAGCCGCTGACCGAGATCGCGCGCCGGCGGCAACTGGAGGATCGCGCGCCTTCCGTGCTCGACGGCGAACCCTACCTCGGGCCTGACGAAGGCCAGCGCCGTCAACGCGGCCACGGAATGGCGGAGTTCGGTCGCCTCGGAGCGCAGGAACTTCAGGCGCGCCGGCAGGCGGACGAAGATGTCGCGAACCGTAACGGTCGTACCGCGCGGCCGGGCGCACGGCGCGACGCGAACGACCCGCCCGAACTCCACCTCGACCCGTGTTCCCTCGCCGTCGGCGGCGGCGGTCTCCAGCGTGAGGCGGCACGCTGCCGCGATCGATGGCAGCGCCTCGCCCCGGAACCCCAGGGTGGCGATGCGGTCGAGATCGGCGGCGTCAGCGATTTTGGATGTGGCGTGACGCTCGAGGGCCAGGAGCGCGTCGTCGGGGTCCATCCCGCTGCCGTCGTCCTCGACCTCGACCAGCTCGCGGCCGCCCGCAAGCAGGCGGATCTTTACGTTCCGGGCGTCGGCATCGAGGGCGTTCTCGACGAGTTCCTTCACCACGGACGCCGGCCGCTCGACGACTTCGCCCGCCGCGATCTGGTTGATGAGGGTGTCCGGAAGTAGGTGGATTCGAGCCACGGGCCGAAGGTACACGAGACGGGGACGGGTTGGAAGGGTGGTCCAAATGGTGCGTAGAATGGCGACGAGGTGGCTAGCGTGGACTTCGAGTTCTCAGAGCAACAGCGGATGGTGCGGGACATGGTGCGGGCGTTCGCGTCCGAGCGGTTGAGACCGGGCGCGTCCGCGAGAGACGAGAAAGGGGAGTTTCCGGCTGATATCTTCCGGGAGCTCGGCGAGCTCGGGCTCCTCGGGATGTTGACGCCCGAGTCCTACGGCGGCGCCGGCATGGACGCGCTCTCGTACCTGCTCGCCATCGAGGAGATTGCCCGAGCCGACGCCAGCGTGGCCGTGGGCGTCTCGGTGACCAATTCCGTCTGTCAATGGCCGATCGCGCGGTTCGGCAGCGAGACCCTCAAGCGCAGCGTGCTTCCGCCACTGGCTAGGGGCGATGTCCTGGGCGGGATCATGCTCACGGAACCAGGCGCAGGCTCGGACCTCGCCTCGCTGCGCACAACGTACCGCGTCGAGGGCGACCGGTTCCTTCTCTCCGGGTCGAAGGCGTGGATCACGAGCGCTGGCGTTGCCGCGACGTTCGTGGTCCTGGCGACGCGGGATGCATCGCTGGGAGCGAAGGGAATCTCGGCGTTCGTGCTCGACGCCAGGCAGCCGGGCGTGGTGGTGCACCCGCCAGAAAGAAAGATGGGTCTGCGGTCCTCGGTGACCGCCGCGGTGACGCTCGAGGACGCCGAGGTGCCCACCACCGCCATGCTGGGGAGCGAGGGGGAGGGGATGAAGGTCGCCCTCGCCACGCTGGACCACTCGCGGCTGGGGATTGCGGCGCAGGCGCTGGGGATCGCGCAGGCCGCGTTCGACGAGGCAATCACCTACGCCAAACAGCGGGAGCAGTTCGGAAAGCCGATTATCGAGCACCAGGCGGTCGGCTTCCGGCTCGCGGACATGGACGCCGAGCTCGAGGCCTCGCGCTGGCTCACGTACAGGGCGGCGTGGCTTTCCGAGAGGCCGGGCAGGCTCAGCAGGACGAGCGCCCAGGCCAAGCTGGTCGCGAGCGAGATGGCCAACCGCGTGGTAGCGCTGGCGGTCCAGGTGCACGGCGGTTACGGTTTTTCGCGGGAGTTCGCGGTGGAGCGCCTCTACCGCGACGCCAGGGTCACGACCATCTACGAGGGGACCAGCGAGGTGCAGCGCATGGTGATCGCACGGGCGCTTCGCGACCTCGAGACGACCGCTCCGGCGTGAGCATCGGCGGCCGGAAGACATGACGCGCCGGGGATCCGGCGCGTCAGTAACCGACCCTTCGAGGGGTTGTCAAGCAGGGATGAGGCCTCAGGGGGGCGCGCTCTGCGCCCCCGACATTCACTTGTCCTCGACCTTGATCGAGATGGACTTCGGTTTGGCCTCCTCGCGCTTGGGCAGCGTGAGGTGCAGCACCCCGTGGCGGTACACCGCGTGGACCCTTTCCGGGTCAACGTTGGTGGGCAGGCTGAACGAGCGCTCAAACGACCCGTAGGCGCGCTCCACCCTGTGGTACGTCTCGCCCTCGGTGGCCTTCTCGAAGTGACGGCTGCCCTTCAGGGTCAGGATGCCGTTCTCAACGGACACCTCGACGTCCTTCGGCTCGAGGCCGGGGAGCTCGGCGGCGATCTCGAGGGCGTCCTTGGTCTCGCGCACGTCGACTGAAGGCATCCAGCTTCCCGAGATGTAGTCTTCGTCGGCGTGGTGAGTGCGGCCCCACATGTCGTTGAACATGCGGTTCATCCGATCCTGGACCGTGGCCAGTTCCTTGAATGGGTCCCAACGAACGATGGTGCTCATGGTCATCCTCCGTTTTCGGCCCCTGTGGGGGGCCACACCGTTAATATAGGACCTTAGTTGAGGCTTGTCAAGTCCGTGGTTCGGTGAAGTCCACGATCTTAGTTAGTATAGCTAAGATCATCCGGAATGCCCTTACCTGCGGGCATGTCACAATGCCTCCGACGCGTTTCTCGTTCCGGAGGGTGTGACATGCTGGCACTGACATTAGCCCTGGCCGCAACGGCGGCCACGCCGCTCGCGCTGCGCGTTGAGGTCCAAGCGCTCGGGAAAGGTTCCGAAGCGACGGTCATGGGTGTGGCGATCCAGATCGCACCCGAGGACCTGAAGCGCGCAGGAGAACGCCTGAGGGTTCTGATCTCGCTCCTCCAAGGCGGCAAGTCGGTGGACAGCGGTGAAGCCGTGGTGGACCTCCAACCCGACGGGAGCGCGATGCTGTACCGGGAGTGGCCCGCGGGTGAGGGTGAGCTGCGTTTGACGGTGGAGCGCCTGGACGGCACGGCCGGAGGAGGATGGTCGGGGAAGGTCGTTGTGCCGGTAGTTGACAAGCCGTTCGAGCCAGCACCGGGGTCGGAGCCCGATGCGCTCGCGCTGGCTCCGTCGGCCCCTGCGAAAGGCGTCGTTCACTTCAAGCCTGCGGCACGCTCGGGCGGAATCGAAGCGCTGGAGCTCGAGGTCGAGGTGCCGGATGACACGGCGAGGGTGCAGTTCTTCCAGGACGGGCAGCTGCTGTTCCAGCGCCAGCGGCCACCGTGGACGGCGGCGATCGCTCTCGGGCAGATGCCGAAACGAACGACGGTGCGCGCCGTCGCATACGCCAAGGACGGAAGGTTCCTGGGGGAGGACGCGCTCGTCCTGAACGCCGCCTCCAACCAGCTGCCCGTGGAGATCCTGCTCGGGCCAGATGCGCCCACCGGGCAGGGACGCCTCGTGACCGTGTCTGTCGGTGGGGGACGAGCGGTGACTGAGGTCGTGCTGCGTGGAGACGATCGGCCCCTCGTTCGTTGGACCGCCTGCCCGTGCGTGACCACCCTGTCGGCAAAGACCCTGGCGAACACCAAGGTGCTCTCCGCGGACGCCACGAACGCGGACGGGCTGCGCGGCGAAGCGGTGCAGGTCCTCGGCACGACGGGGTATCAGGAAGCCGTGAAGGTGGAGGTGGTGGAGCTTCCGGTGACGGTTCTCGACCACGAGGGCAAGCTCGTCACCGGGCTCCCGCGCGATGCGTTTCGGGTGTTCGAGGACGGCGTGGAGCTGCCTCTGGAGGCGTTTGCCACGACGGAGGAGCTGCCGCTCTCCCTCGCCATCGTTGTGGACACCTCGGGATCGATGCTGGAGATGTTCCCCGAGGTCCGCCAGGCCGTGGCAGGGTTTGCGAGCCGGCTACTGCGTCCGGGCGACCACTACTTTCTGATGACGTTCTCGTTCGAGCCGAAGATGCGGCTCGAGTGGAACGGTGACCCACAGGGCCTGATTGGCGCTCTCGAACGGACGATCCCGGAGGGAGGCACCTCCCTCTACGACGCCGTGGTCCGGGCGCTCGAGCTTTTCCGTGGGCGCCGTGGGCGCTCGGCGCTGGTTCTCCTCTCGGACGGCGACGACAACACCTCGCGCACACCCTGGGACGCCGCGCTCCGGTACGCACGTACCGCGCGCGTCCCGATCTTCACCATCGGCTACGGCATCGGCGCACTGGATTTCTTCGTCAAGGGGCGCCTGAAGGAGCTCGCCGCCGCGACGGGCGCCGAGGTCTTCTCCGCTCCCAAGAAGAAGGGGAGCCTCGACGACGTCTACCAGCGCATCGACAGCGAGCTGCGCGCCCAGTACCTTCTCACCTACCGTTCCCCATCGACGAAGGGACCCGAGACGTTCAGGACGGTGCGGGTCGAGGTGAAGGGCGAGGGATTGGTCGCCAGGACGATCGCCGGGTACTACCCGTCCCAGTGAGAGTCTTCACCCGGCCGTGTCATCGACCCAAGGCAGCCGTTCGTCTGTCCCGTACGGGAGGGGTTCGGCTATGCGACGACTCGCAGCGGTTCTGGTCGCGATGTCGCTCGGCACACTGGCCTTGGGCGGGTGCGCGGTGGGCCTAATGGTCCCCGGCCCACCTCCGGCCCCAATGGTCGAGGTTCGCGGGGTCGCGCCCGGCCCGGCGTTCGTGTGGATCGGCGGCTGCTGGACGTGGCGCTCCCGTTGGGTGTGGACGGGTGGTTCGTGGGGCGTACCCCCGCACCCTCGAGCGGTCTGGATTCCGGGCCGGTGGTACCGGCACGGCGGTCGGTGGAGGTGGAACCCGGGGTACTGGCGCTGAGAACGCCGGCGCTCCGGCGCCGCCCGGTCCCCAGTACCGTGGGGGCGCTATACTCCGGCCAAGGTGCCCCACAAGATCCTCGTCACGGCTGAGGTAGCCGAGCACACGGCGCGAAGCGCGACGGTGGTCAGGCCCGGGGAAGAGGTATCGGGCAACGTCGTGGTGACGTCGCCGGCGTCGTTCGCTTCATGGGGCGGCGCCGAGCGCCGCGACACCCTCTGGATCGTGGTGGGCGACACGGCAGCGCACCTGCCCTTCAGGCCTTTTCTCTCTCTGCCGGAGGGCTCTTCTCCGGCGCACCTGGACGGGGCCATCGAGGCCGCCCTCGAGGTGCTCCGGTTGCGCGAGCGCCTTTCGGAGCAGCAACAGGCAACGGCGCTGGCCCGCGACCAACAGCTTGATCTGGTCCGCGTCGGGATCGCGCTCACCGCGGAGCGAGACCTCGACCGGCTGCTCCACCTGATCCTCTCGACTGGGCGTGAGCTGGTCCGGGCCGATGCGGGCTCGCTGTACCTGATCGAGGAGCGCGACGGTGAACGCAGGCTGCGCTTCGCCCTCGCCCAGAACGACTCCGTGCCGCCTACGATGGTCGCCACGACGATGCCGATCACCACGGGCTCGCTCGCGGGCTACGTGGCGACGACTGGCGAGCCGATGACGGTGGATGATGTTCGCCACCTGCCATCCGACGTGCCCTACCACTTCGACGGGAGCTTCGACCTTGCGATCGGCTACCACACCCGCTCCGCCCTTACCGCGCCGATCGCCACGAGAAGCGGGCAGATCATAGGGGTGCTACAGCTCATCAACCGGAAGAGTGACGCCGCTGCGAAGATCCTCTCCGCAGAGACCGCAGACGCCGTTGTACAGCCGTTCGGTCAGGGAGAGGTGTGGCTGATCCGGGCGCTGGCCGCCCAAGCCGCGGTCGCCATCGAGAACACACGGCTGGTGCGAGAGATCGAGAACCTCTTCGAGGGGTTCGTGCGTGCGGCCGTCGTGACGATCGAGCAACGCGATCCCGCCACCTCCGGCCACTCGCTGCGCGTCGCCAACTACACGATCTCCCTGGCGGAGGCGCTCGAGGTTAGTCCGCCGGCCGGCTATCGCGACGTTCGCTTCTCCCGCGACGAGATCATCCAGCTTCGCTATGCCGCTCTCCTGCATGATTTCGGCAAGGTGGGCGTCAGGGAAGCCGTCCTGACCAAGGCGAAGAAGCTGTACCCTGACCGGCTGACCCTCGTGCAGGAGCGCTTCCGTCACGCCGCGAGGGCCCATGAAGTGGCCCTGCTGCGCCGATTTCTGGCGGCACTGAAGGAGCTGGGGCGGACGCCGACGCCCGAGGAGTTTGCCAATCTCGAACTTTCGGTGCGCCAGATGAAGAATGAGATCGACGCACACCTGGCGGCCGTGACGCTGGCGAACGAGCCCGCAGTCCTCGAATCGACGACGGCCCACCTGGTGACCGGGCTGCAGCGGGCGACGTTCCCGGTCGATGGCGGCGAGCTGCCGCTCCTGCTTCCGGAGGAGGCGAGGGCCCTTTCGGTGTCGAAGGGCTCGCTCGACGAGGTCGAGCGGCACGAGATCGAGTCACACGTGACGCACTCCTACCAGTTCCTCCTCACGATCCCGTGGCCGAAGCGCCTCGCCGGCGTACCGGCGATCGCATACGGACACCATGAGAAGCTCAACGGGCGGGGGTACCCCAATCGGCTCGTGGCGGAACAGATCCCGCCCGAGGTCCGAATGATGACGGTGTCGGATATCTTCGATGCTCTGACGGTGGGTGACCGGCCGTACAAGAGGTCGGTGCCGCCCGAGCGCGCGCTCGCGATCCTCGAGGAGGAGGTTCGCGAAGGCTTCCTCGATGCCGAGCTGGTGAGGCTGTTCATCGACGCGCGGGTCTTCGCGCGTTCGCACGGAGACGCGCTTCGGGTTTGAGCTCAGAAGTGGGCGATCCAGAAACGCCAGCTGCCGAGGCCGGCGAGCCCCGCGCCGAGCAAGAGGAGGACCAACCCCATGCCCTTCATGACCAGGTTCTCGGTCCGGGGCCCGAGGAGCCTTGAGCCGTGGCTCAGGGCCCACAGCAGTGGGAGGTACCACGCGGCTACGCCACCCACCAGGGCGCCCAGCATCCAGAGCAGTCCGTAGCTCCCGTGGGTCCGCGCCGCCTCCACAAATGCCAGTCCGGCCGTTACCCACCATATCCAGTAGTGGGGGTTGCCAGCCGCAACCAGAAGTCCGAGGAGAAAGCTGCCGAAGCCCCTTCGTTCCTCGATGTTGTCAACCCTGACCCGAGGTTGGCGCTTCGTGGGCGCCGCGCGCAACGAGCTGGTCCCTCCCCAAAGGAGCGCGATCCCTCCGATGATTTCAACCATGGGGAGTGCCCCGAAGGCGCGGAGGAGCGGCCCCGCACCCGATGCGAGGGCGGTGAAGAGAGTCACGTCCAGCGTCGTGACGCCGACCAGGAACCAGATCGCCGATGAGAGGTGACGAGACAGTGCGAGGCGCGTTGCGACCAGCGTGATCGGACCTGGAACCGCGACCGTCGCCAGGGAAACGACAAACCCGGACGCCACCAGCGCCGGAAGCGACAGCGGAACGGTCAGGCCGGACAACGTCGGTTACCCGAGCTTGTAGCCGATCTGGCGAAGGAAACGAAGGCGCGCAAGAACGTCCTGTTCGCCCTCGACGCCCTTCGGGGAGCACCCGTCCACGACGCCGAGGATGCCACGCCCGGCGTCGGTCTCGGCCACGATGACCTCGGCCGGGTTCGCCGTCGCACAGTAGATCTGGCACACTTCGGGCACGGCCTTGATGGCGTTCAGCACGCTGACCGGGAAGCCGTTTTCGATGAATACGAGGAACGAGTGGCCCGCCCCGACCGCCAGGGCGTTGCGGGTCGCCAGCTCGACCAGGGCTTCATCGTTCCCGGAACGGCGCACCAGGGCGGGGCCCGACGATTCACAGAACGCGATGCCGAAACGCATGTGCGGCGCGGTAGTAACGATCGCCTCGTGGATATCCTCCACGGTCTTGATGAAGTGAGCCTGCCCGAGTATGAAGTTGGTTGCCTCGGGCTTCTCGATGCGCACGATACTCTGGTTCATCGAGGTCCTCCTTCGTGTGTCCGAGCCTTACGCCGAGCTCACTGGTTTCCGGCCAGATTCACGACGAGGCCGGCGAGCGCCTTCGTGAGCAGCACCATGAAATCCGGCGACAGCTCGTTGCGCTCGATCAATGGCGGCGTGTCGAGGGTCCCGGCCCCGGCGTCGCCCTCAGCTCGAATGATGAGCGCGGATATGCCGCGGGCCGCTGCGAGGCTCCCTCCGGTGTGCGGGGACGCGAGGCCCGCGGCCGCTTTGGGCACGAACCCCGCGCGCCGGAACGTCTGGGACAAACTCCACGGGAACTTTGGGAGGTCATGCCCGCCCTCGAGGCGCAGGTCCAGGGTACGAGGCCAGCGATCGGGGATTCCTACACCGTCGAGCTCGATCCACGTCGCGACCTTGCCGCCGAGTTCCTCGAGCAGGGCGTGAGCTCCGGCCGCGTCGTGATACCCGCCGGCGAGAAACGCGACCAGGATCGGAGCACGATGCGGGACGCGACTCATCGCCGAAGCCGCTTCGAGCGCCACCGCCACGCCAGACCCGTTGTCGTTGAGGTTCAGTGCGCGCAGATAGGAGTCCTGCAGCTTGGTGCGGGCGCCGTCCCAGTGCGCGGCCAGCACGACCGGCCAGCGCCGTTGGTCCTTGCCCGGCAGCTCGATGAGGACGTTTGTCCACTCCTGCTGCACCCCGTTCGGGGTCTGGCGGATGAACATCGAGGAACGGGCAGACAGGCCCCGACGTTCTGCCTCCTGGCGCAACACCTCGACGACCGCGTTGGCCTGCGGAGCCCAGGCGTACCGGGTGGTAATGACCGATCCTTCCGGGCCCCGGTCGGACGCACCGCCCAACCGATCCAGCGTCGTCATCAGCCTCGATCGCGCGGAGGTTCCGCCGTCGGGCAATGCCTTTTTTACGAGCTTGCCCAACGTCTCCCGGCTCAGGTCCATCGGTGCGTGAGGCACCCAGCCGACTCCCCACCGCAACAGCAGGATCCGGTTATCGAAGAGGGGGGAGTCGCCGGGCACGGCCGCGAGAGCCAGAACCACTCTCTCCTCCGACGTGAGCGGGGGCAGGTCCAGCTTCGCCGCGCCTCCTGGGGAAAAAGTGAGGGGTAACTCGGCGTCGGGCCCCTTGACGTGCAACCTCACCGCACGCCCTACCCAGCGGACCGAGGCATCCCCCTGCAGGGTGACCGGAAATGGGTGCTCGCCGTCGCCTTCCAGGACCAGAAACGCGATCCCCCCCACACCTACCTCGATCGCCCCCGAGGTGGGGCGTGACGCAATGGCTCTGGCCGCGGGCTGAGGGCGGGGAGGGGCAACGGCGGAGAAGGAAAACCGGCCTGCGGCGAAGCCGGGGTCGTCGAGCCAGCACGCCATCGCAAAGTCCGCCAGCAGGTCGGGGGTCGTGCGGCGATCTCCCCTCTCTGCGAGCAGCTGGCCGAGGCCCGCGAAGCCCTTCTCGGGGCGTGAAGCGAGATCGCGCAGACTCTGGTCCCCGAGTTGCTCCCTCAGATACTCCGTGAAGAGCAGCGACCAGCCGCGGCCTGCCCACGGGTCGGCAGGAGCGTGGGCACGGTCCTCCGGGTCGATGTCCCCCCAGAGGAGGCGAGCCGGGGCGAGCCCGCAGACGTAGGGGGTGTAGTTGGCGAGAACCTCGTTCCAGGAAGTCTCGCCGGGATCCCGGCTGTAGTGCAGCAGCTTGTGGAATGTCTCGGCGACCTCCTGGATGTTCGTAACAGCGCGGTTTCCCTGGCGTGCAAACGCGTCGAAGAGGATCTCGCCCTGGTTGGAGTGAAAACCGTACCGCACGGCCTCGCCCTCGGGGAGCTCGTCAAACGGGAAGAACAATCCTGTGGACGTGGCGAGGCGTGTCAACAGGAGGATGACCTTCCCGTTTCCGTCGTGGTCCGGGCAGGGCCCGAACAGCTCGATCTCGCGGGGATAGATGACCGTGTCGAAGGCCGTGACGGCCGCCTCGAGCTGGCGTGCCTCGTCGGCCTCGCCGGCGCTCGAGAAGTGGTACCCCTGCTCCTGGTACACCGCGATGGAGTGGCCTTCACGCACAAGGCGGGCGCTCACCTCGACCTGGACCGGTTGCGGCTGCGGACCGGTATTGACGGCCCAGAACGTGCGCACCTCCGGGAACAATGCCGCTGCCGCAGCGACGAGCGGGAGTGCGAGGGTCGTCATCGTGATCGGCCTCCGGTTTGCGTCCCCCTGAGTTTAGCGCGGATCGGCAGGCGGGGTCGGCAGCCTTGCCGAGGCGCCGTACCACCTCCCTTCCAGCAACAGCGAAAAAGCAGTTAAGATAGACGTCCATGATCTGGCAGGCCCTGGCCTGGTACGTTATGGTTGCTGTGGGCGGTGCCGTCGCTGTGGGCTCGCTCCGCCGGCTGGGTCTGGGTGCCGGCGCAAGCTGCGCCGTTGCCCGCGTTTCGGCGTGGACGGTCGCGGGGTACGTTGCCTGGATCGTAGGCTGGCTCGGCGTCGCGTCCTGGTGGTGGTTCGGCCTCATCGCTCTCGCTCTTCTCGCATGGTGGGGGAGGCACGGCTTCGAGGGTCTAAACCTCCGACCGCTTCTGGAACCGGAACTCGTCGGACTCGGTGCGTTCCTGCTTCTGGCGTTCCTGAGGCTCTCGGCGATGGCCGTGACGGCCACCGAGAAGCCCATGGACCTCGCGATCCTCGCGACGCTGCTCCGTCCGGGGACGATACCTCCCACCGATCCCTGGCTCGCCGGCTACGCCCTTCCCTACTACTACTGGGGGTTCGTGCCCTGGGTGCTCCCTGCCAAGTTGCTCGGCTTTGCACCAAACGTCGTCTTCAACTTTCTGGTCGCAACGCTCGCCGCGGTGAGCGCGCAGGGAGCGTGGGCGCTCGCTCGAGCACTCGGCGGGAGCCGGCGCACCGGGGTCATGGCGGCCTTCCTGGTCGTCTTCATGGGGACCTTCGACGGTTGGCGGCAGCTGTTCGCCGGTTCCGGCATCTCGGGGATCGACCTGTGGCCGGCGTCGCGCGCGATCAAAGGCACGATCACGGAGTTTCCGCTCTTCACCTTCCATCTCGGAGACCTCCACCCTCACCTCCTGTGCGTTCCACTCGCGCTGGTCGCGGTCTTCCTCGCGCGAGTGGTGAGCACGTCGAAGGCGCACTGGCTCCCTGCGCTGGCGCTCGGGTCGCTGGTCTACGGTGCCGCGGCAGCGGCCAACCCCTGGTGTGCGTTGCCCGTCGGAGTCGCGATGCTCCTGGTCGCGGTCGGCGACGAGGCCGGGTTCGTGCGACCCGTCGGCCCCGGACTCCGGCTTTGGGCTCGGGTGGCCGCGATCGGCGTGGCCGGTTGGGTTCTTTATGTTCCGTTCTGGCACGCGTTCCACCCGCCGACGGAGGGCTTCGGCGTGGTCACCACCCCGACGCGAATTGACGAGATAGTGCTTCTGCTTGCCGGAGCGTTGATTCCGATTGCGCTGGTGGGATGGGAACTGTCCTGGCGGTGGGGGGGTGTGGATAGCTCGCGGCGACGGTTCAGCCGAGCGGTCTGGCTCGCCGGTATGGTGTTGCTCGTGGTGTTGACCCAGCGGCCTTTGCTCGCTTTTGTGGGCGGCGCAGGTGCCGTCTTGGCCGTAACCGGGCTGCGAGGCAGGAACCGACGGGTCCGGCCGGCGCTCGCCCTTACGCTGGTTCCCCTGGCACTTCTGGGGTTCATGGAGGTCGTCTATTTCAAGGACCCGTATGGCACCGAGTTCTATCGCATGAACACTGTTTTCAAGGCGACGCACATGGCGTTCACCTTCCTTGCAGTGGTCGGACCGGTGTTGTTGGGCTGGATGCGCCGCAGGCGAGCGGCACTCGCGGTCGGCGGCGCAGCCCTCGTCCTGATGGCGGGCCTGCCGCAGTTCGCGGCCCTGACCGGGCGGGCCCTGAGTACGAGGCAACCGGATTGGCAGGGACTGGGTTGGATGGCGACCGGGGAGTCCGAGGCGGCCGTGTGGCTGCGGGGCCAACCTCGCGGAACGGTCGTCGTCGAGGGGATCGGCAACGCGTACTCCGACGCGGCACGCATGTCGTCGGTTTCCGGTGTGCCGGCGGTGCTCGGATGGGAGAACCACGAGGGCGTGTGGCGCGGTGGGACCATCGGTCCGGAAACCGGCAGGAGGAAGGCTCAGATCGAGCGGCTGTACCGCTGTGGCGATCCGCGCGAAGTGCACCAGATCGCACAGAGCCTGGGGGCTCGCTTCGTCGTGGTGGGAAGCGTCGAGTCGCGGCTCTACCCGGAGGCGGGCCTGAAGGCGGTGCTTCAGTCCGGTCGGGCGGCGTTCAAGTCCGGAGTGTGCACGCTGGTCGAGGTGAGGCCATGAGGGGCCGAGGATGAACAAGCGGGAACGCCTGGCGTGGGGTGCGCTGATCGCGTTCGCGCTGGTGCTGCGTCTCGCCGCGCTCGGCGCTCGGCCGCCTCACCACGACGAGTCCATCCACTGCGACTTTGCCTACAACCTTCTCAACCAGGGCACGTACAGATACGACCCCACCTATCACGGGCCGCTCATCTACTACGTCATGGCGCCGCTTTTCCTGGTCCTCGGCGCAAGTACAGCGGTGGGCCGGCTATACCCGGCGCTCGCCGGGGTCGCACTGGTCGCCCTTCCCCTGATGCTGCGCCGGCGCCTCGGGGCAGGGGCAGCGTGGTGGAGCGGGCTCGTTCTGGCGATCTCGCCGATCATGCTCTACTACTCGCGGTTTGCCCGCGAGGATGTGCCCGTAGCTTTCTTCACGTCGTTGGCACTGGCCCTGTTCCTGCTGGTGAGGAGGAAAGGTTGGAAGACGATCCCGTGGATTGGCGTCGCGGCGTCCGGGCATGCCATGATGAAGGAGACCTTCTACGTCACGGCGCCGCTGTTGTGCTTCAGCGTCTACATCGTCGCCCTGCGGGATGGGGTCTGGGCCAACGTGCGCAGAGGCTTCGCCTGGGTCGACCGGTATCGGGTGCCCGTCGGAACGGCGTTCCTGTGGTTCTTCGCGATTACGGTGACGGCGTTCACGGTGTTCTTCGTCCACCCCGAGGACTGGGCGTTTCCGATAAAGGCGGTCAGCTATTGGTACAGCCAGCACCATGTGCAGAGGGTCGGTGGGCCGTGGTTCTACCACCTGCCCCGTCTCGCCCTCTACGAGTTCCTGCCCATCGCGGCGGCGCTCGCGTGGGCGATCCGGCGCGGCCGCCGCATGAAGCGCCTGGAGGTCTTCTGCCTCGCCTGGGGGCTGTCGTCCGTCGCGATGTACGCCTACCTGGGCGAGAAGGTCCCGTGGCTCGCCGTTCACCAGGTGTTGCCGTTCGTCCCGTTGGCCGGCGCACAACTCTCCCGAACGTTCTCCTCGCGTGGACGCCGGTGGTCACAGTCCCTCGCCGTTATCGGTCTCGTGGCGACCGCCTGGAGTGCGCTGGCGTCGAGTTTCCTCCACCCCGCGGTCACGACGTCGGATCGTCACGCCGAGCTGATCGTTTTCGTGCAGACGACCCCAGAGGAGCAGGCCTTGGCCGAGTACGGCAGGGCGCTCGCCGCCACCCACGGAGAGGGCATGGTCGCAGCGGTGGACGGTGAGGCCAGCTGGCCGCTCTCCTGGCAGTGGAAGAAGATCCCCGTGTGGTGGGCAACCCCGCAGGCTGGAATGCACCCGTTGCTGGTGGTCTGCGACCCCGACAAGGAGGGTTCCGTCCGGGAGTTGCTGGGGGACGGCTACACGACCCGGCGTATCCCACTTCGGGCCTGGTGGGTGGAGGAGATGGGCGGTAGCAAATTCTCCGACATGGTGGGCTGGTTCTTCACGCCCCGGGGGTTGTCGGCCACCGCGGAGTGGTTCTTCACGCGTCGGGCGTGGTCGCCGATCGGCGCCACCGACGTGCTGGTGTTCGAATCCGGGAAGAAGTAGCGCAGGAGCGCGGGAAAGGGAACAGCGTGAGCGTCGAGCTATCGGTGGTCGTCCCTGTCTACAACGAAGAGGAAAGCGTTCCCGAGCTGTACCGGAGGCTCACGGATGTCCTTGCGGGGACAGTCGCGTCGTACGAGCTGGTGCTCGTTGACGACGGCTCGCACGACCGCTCATGGGGGTTGATCAAGGAGCTTGCGGCGAAAGACCTTCGTGTAAAGGGTGTGAGCTTCTCCCGCAACTTCGGCCACCAGATGGCCTTCACCGCCGGCCTCGACCACGCCGACGGCGATGCCGTTGTGATCATGGACGCGGACCTCCAGGATCCGCCCGAACTGATCCCCGACCTCGTGGCCCGCTGGCGTGAAGGGTACGACGTTGCGTACGCCGTTCGCGCCAAGCGGGAAGGAGAAACCGTTTTCAAGCTCGTGACCGCAGCCACCTTCTATAGGGTGCTGCAACGCATCACGAACGTGAATATCCCTGTCGATACCGGCGACTTTCGTCTCATGAGCCGGAAAGCGGTGGCGGCCTTCCGCCGGCTAGGGGAGCACCACCGTTTCACACGCGGGATGGTCTCGTGGCTTGGGTTTCGGCAGATCGGCGTCCCGTACCACCGGGCGTCCCGGCACGCGGGGGAGAGCAAGTACCCGCTGCGAAAGATGCTGCGGCTCGCGAGCGACGGGCTCACCTCGTTCTCGTACCTCCCGCTCCAGATTGCGAGCTGGCTGGGCGGCGCGGTGTCCGGGCTCGCATCCGTCGCGCTCGCAGTCGAGCTGATCCGGAAGGCGACGGGGTCCCCGCTGGCGTGGAGCTGGGTGGCGGTGACGGGTCTTGCCCTCCTTGGCGGCCTTCAGCTCTTGGCCCTTGGCCTTGTAGGTGAGTACCTGGGCCGGGTGTTCGACGAGGTGCGAGGACGTCCCCTCTACTTGGTGCAGGAGACGGTCGGGACGACGGCCACCCCGCACGACGCCACGAAACCCGTCGCCAGCTGAAGGCGGCGGGCACCCGCCGGCTAGAGCTCGGCCTCCGCGATCGCCGCTGCGGCGTCGGAGCTCCCATGGATCACATGCTGGAGCCCCGGGAAGTACCGATCCATCACTGTGAGCCCGATCAGGAGAAGGTTCTCGAACTGGGCATGGGTGAGTTCGCCGTCCTCGAGATCGGCCGAGCACTTGAACCGCACCTCGCCGTCGTCGGCATCGAGCTCGAAGTTGCCGAGCAGTAAACCGTAGTTTGCCCGGGTGAGGAACTCCATCACCTCTCTGCGACGTGCCTCGGGAACCTTGCCCTCGACGAACGTGAGGAAACGCACGATCGGATGATCGCGCTCGACGACCGCGATCAGACGATAGTTGCCGTGCTCCCCAGCGGCGCCCGTCTCGATGGCCAGGTGGCCGGGCAGGCGGCGAAAATCCCATCCGTCCTGCTCGAAGTACCCGGCGATCGTCTCGAACAGCGAAGCCAACCTCACCTCCGGTTCATGCCCGCCTCGGCTCTAGCGTGGACTGGCGGCGGACCGGTGTCAACCGCCACCCGCGGCGCCGCCGGCGGGGTGCTACTCTCGCGCCGTGAGCAGACTGGCGTTGATCGGACCGTCGTGGCCGCTGCGGGGCGGCATCGCCCGCGCGACCACCGCTCTCGCGGCCGCTCTCGAGGCTCGCGGCACTCTTGGTGGGTTCTTCGTGCCGGAGCGCCAGTACCCGAAGCTGCTGTTCCCGGGGGAGAGCGACACGGATCCCGACGCATGCCCGCGCCTGGAATACGCCCAGCGATGCTTCGGGGTGTTCGAGCCGTGGACCTGGCCGCAGCTGGCGGCGCGGCTACGGGCGCTCCGTCCCGACGCGCTCGTCATCCCGTTCTGGACCGCGGCATGGGCGCCGCTCGAGGTCTTCCTCACCAGTCGCCGATACGCGCCTGCGGTGGCGGTCGTCCACAACCCGGCCGATCACGGCGCAACCCTTCCCGCCCGCCAGGCAGCTCGGGCCGTGCTCGGACGCTGCAGCGCATTCCTGTGCCATGGCCGTTCTGTGGCTGCGGCGCTGCAAGAGCCGTTCCCAAACAGACCGCTGGCCGTTCACCCACTCCCCTCGGGGTCGACCGGTACGAGGCAGCGGACGGGAGCAAGGGCACGGCTGGGCCTGAGCCCGGGGACGGTGGCGGTGCTCTGCTTCGGCCTCATCCGCCCCTACAAGGGTGTGGAGGTGCTGCTCGAGGCGGTTGCGCGCCTGCCTCATGAGCTCCCGATCGCGCTGCTGCTGGTGGGCGAGCCGTGGGGCGGGCTGGCCGTGAGCCTGCGCAGGAGACTTGGCCGGCCCGACCTCGTCGGGCGCGTGGTGAGCCGCCTCCGGTGGGTGCCGGAGTCCGAGGTCACGGACTGGTTTGCGGCGGCCGACGCGGCGGTGCTGCCGTACCTCAGCGCCACGGGGTCGGCCGTCGCAGCGCAAGCGCTTGGGTGGGGCCTGCCGATCGTCGCGAGCGCGGTGGGCGGACTCACCGACGTCGTGCACAACGACGTCAACGGTGTACTGGTCCCCCCCGGGGACCCGGACGCTCTGGCGTCCGCCCTGGCGAGGCTGTTGGATGACCATCTGCGCTCGCGCCTCGCAGAAGGGGCACGGGCGACGTCTGCCCGCTGGACGTGGGACGGGTACGCGGCGGAGCTCGAAGCGCTGGCGGGGCGCGTCCTGGCGGGGGACAGGGGCTGCGGCGAGGAGAACCGTGCCTAGCCGGGTCCTGCTGGTCTCCTCACGCTTTCCGTGGCCGGTGATCACAGGTGACCGGATCAGGACCCTCGCGTGGCTGGAGGCGCTCGCGCCCCGTGCGGACGTCACCCTCGTGGCGCCTCCGGGGCGGGTCCCCGAGGGCGCTCCGCGGTTCTCGTTCGTGACGGCTCACCGTTCGGTCGCCTCGCTGCTGGCGGCGGCCTGGCGGACGGCAACGGAGGGACTGCCGGCCACGGCGCTCCTCGCGGCCGGCCACGCGTGGAGGACGGCCCTCATCAGGGCGGACCACGCGGGTGGTCCGTTCGACGCGGGCGTGGTTCTGCTGGCCCGACTCGACCCGTGGGCGTTCAGGCACGTTCACGCGCGGCGGCTGGTTCTCGACGCGATCGACTCCCTGGCCGACAACCTGGGCGCGAGGGCAAAGGCGGCGCCCGGGCCTGCGCGATGGTTTTGGCGTATGGAAAGGGACCGCACCGCCCGTCTCGAACACGACGCCGCGCAACGGTACGACCGGGTGGTGGTCGTCGCGGAGGCAGAACGTTCGGCGTTCGGGGAGCGTGCGGCTGCGGTGTTTCACGGGGTCGCGCTCGGACCGCCCACGGAGCAGGACCGGGACTTCGAGGTCGGCTTCTGGGGCCGGCTCGCGTACTTCGCGAACCGGGACGCGGCAGCGTTCGTGCTCGGCGAGGTCTGGCCGCGCATCCGCGCTGTCAGGCCCGGTGCGACCCTGCTGCTCGCAGGGGCCGACGCCCCCGCCTTCGTGCGCCGCGCGCACGGCCGCGACGGAATCACCGTTGTCTCGCCGATGGAGGACCGCAGCGCTCTCCTCCGTCGGGTCAGGGTCGCCCTCCTGCCGCTGCGGTTCGGGACCGGGCAGTCCAACAAGGTTCTCGAGGCGGCGGAGGCCTCATGCGCTTTGGTGGCCACGCCCGAGGCGGTCCGAGGGCTCGACACGATTGCAGCCGTGGCGGCGGTGGCACGTGGGCCGTCGGCTCTCGCGGGACACGTCCTGGGTCTGCTGTCGGATCCGGCCGCGGTGACCTCGCACGGACGACGACTGCGGGCCGTTGTGGAGAGCGAGTACTCGCGGGAACGGGCGTGCGAGAGGCTGGCCGCCGTAGCGTTGGGTCCCGACTAGAACCGTGGCCGTCGGATCATGTCAGTAGAAAAGCAGGGGAGCGGAGGGGCGCAGGAGCAGGAGACACGGCTGTCGCCACATTCTCGTTGCTCCTCTGCACCTCAGCCCCTTTGATCCTCCGCTTGTCTCCGCGGAGGCTGGGCCCCTGTTCCTGCGGTTCGGGCTACCAGGCCCCTGTGAGTTCCTCGATGCCGCTCAGCGCATCCGCGCCGAGATGAAGGTGCAGCACCTTCCGACCGACCTCCGCCAGGGCGGCGGCGTCCCCGAGCGCCTGGGCGAGACGGAGCTGTCCCAGGGTATGCGCCTGCCCCGGGATGGCCAGGTCGTGCAGCGGCTCGGCGGTCAGGACGACGGGGACGATGCGAGCGGGGCCGCCCTTGTGGAGCTGGCCGGTTGAGTGCAGGTAGCGCGGCCCGAACGCCGCCGTTGCGGGCACGCCGAGGGCGTGCGAGACGACTGAGGCGAGTGTCGCGAGTGCCCGGGCGACCGCAGGACGCTCCGGCAGGTACGCCAGCAGCACGACGGCATCGTCCGGTCCAACACCACGCAGGTGGGCCCGCAGCGCCTGTCCAGGGTCGCGGCTGGGCGCCGGCGCAGCGAGCCCTCCGGCGGCGAGCGCCGCGCGGGCGCGGTCCTTCGCCCGCACCACGTCAGGCTCGTCGAACGGGTTGACGCCCAGGAGGAAGCCGGCGATGGCCGTCGCGAGCTCGAGGATGAGAAACGCCTCGCCCAGGCCGTCCCGGCGCAGACGCCAGCGCACCACGGCGTGACCCGCTGCGGCCACGCCGTCGAGCGCGCGGTCGAGATCCGCGGTGTCCTCGTCCTCGAAGCGCGGCGAGAGGTAGACCGCACCCCGCCACATGGCGTCGGGCGTCGGTAACTGGCTCAGGACAACCGGGAGGATGCCCCGGCCCTCCTTCCCGGTGCTCTCGGCGACGAGCTGCTCGGCCCAGACGCCCAGCGGAGCGAGGCCCGGCGAGGCGGCAAGAACGAGCTTGCCCCAGCCGTCGACGGAGGCGCCCGTGACAAGGAGCGCGAGCTCCACGGCGGGGTTCCCGTCGCGCAGATCTCCCGCGGCCCGCTCCCCGCCGGCCAGAAACCGTTCGGCCGGCAGGCCCAGCCACATTGCCGGGAACATCCCGACGACGGAGAGCGCCGAGTAGCGGCCGCCCACATCGACGGGATGGTCGAGGACCGCGCGGAAGCCGCGCTCCGCCGCGAGACGCCCGAGGGCAGTGCCAGGCTCCGTGATCGCGACGAACCGCCCGCCGGCGCGTTTGCCGAGGGCAATCTCGACCGTCTGCCAGAGGATCTCGAGCAGGGCGGATGTCTCTGCCGTCGTGCCCGACTTGCTGGTCGCGACCACCGCGATCGATGCGGGGTCGAGCGCGCCGAGCACGTCGCCGACGCGGTCGGGGTCGGTGGTGTCGAGGACGACGAGTTCCCGACCGGCGGGCGTCCCGCCGACAGATCTCAGGACCTCCGGCGCGAGGCTGGATCCTCCCATGCCGAGCAGGACCAGCGCGCGCGCGCCGTCGGCCGCAAGGGCTGCGACGAGCGCCTCCAGGTCCGGCAGCTGTCGAAGCGTGCGTGAGGGGAGGTCGAGCCAACCGAGGCGGCGCGCCACGCTCGCGGCCGCGCCGTTGCCCCAGAGCGCACTGTCGCGGGCGGAGAGCCGCTCGAGCGCGGCCACGGCGCGGAGGCGCCCCCGTCCCGCCTCCAACGCGGGTTCCAGCGAAGTGGGGACGAAGGTCTCGAGAGCGGACCAGCGGCGTGCGGCCAGGATGCCCTTGATGCGCGCCGTAAGTCTCTCGACGCTGTAGCCGAGCCTCGCGATGACCTCGGGTCCGGGGGCCGAGGCGCCGAACCGGTTGAGGCTCACGATCTCGCCGTCGCCGACCCACCGGTGCCACCCCTGGCCGCGGCCCATCTCGATCGCGACCCTGAGCGCGTAGCCAGGGCCGAGCACCGCGCGCTGATAGTCGGCAGGCTGGCGTCCCAGCAGTTCGAGTGAGGGCGCGGAGACGACGCGGGTCGGTGTGCCGTCCGCTTCCAGCGCGTCGCGCAGGGCCAACGCCAGACAGATCTCCGAGCCCGTCGCGATGAGAACGACGCTCGGGGCGCCAGAGGCCGCCTCGGCGCGGACGAACGCGCCGCGCGCAACGCTGCCCGCGGGGGGTGCCGATAGGACCGGGAGCTTCTGGCGGGTGAGCACGAGAGCGGTGGGACCTTCGCGACGCTCCAGCGCCACACGCCACGCCTCGGCGGTCTCGTTGGCGTCGGCTGGACGCAGGACCACCATGTTGGGGATGACCCGCAGCGCAACGAGGTGCTCGATCGGCTGATGGGTCGGGCCGTCCTCGCCGAGCCCGATCGAGTCGTGGGTGAAGACGTACGTCACCGGCAGCTTCATGAGGGCCGCGAGGCGGAGCGCCGGGCGGAGGTAGTCGGAGAAGACCAGGAACGTCGCAACGTAGGGCCTCAGGCCGCCGTGGAGCGCGAGTCCGTTGGCGACGGCGGCCATCGCGTGCTCGCGGATCCCGAAGTGGAGGTTTCGCCCCGCGAACGACCCGGGCGCAACCGATGCCTCGTTCGAGAGGAGGGTGTCGGTGGAGGGGGCGAGGTCGCCGGATCCGCCCAGCAATTCGGGCACCGAGGATGCGATCGCGTTGAGGACCTTGCCTGAAGCCTGCCGGGTTGCCAGAGCCGAGCCCTCGACGAACGCGGGTACTGCGCCGTCCCAGTTCGTGGCAAGGTCACCCCGCAGGCGCCGCTCCAGCTCGGCCGCATCGCCGGGGAATGCCTGCCGATAGGCGCCGAAAAGCTTGCTCCACTTGCGGTGCTGCCTGCGGCCGCTCTCGGCGGCCCCGCGAAAGTGATCGCGGATCTCGTCCGGAATCACGAACGGTTCCGCGACCGTCCACCCCAGCGTCGTGCGTGTGGCCGCCGCGGCCTCAGGCCCCAACGGCTCGCCGTGGGCCCTCGCGGTGTCCTGTCTCGGGCTGCCGAACCCGATGTGTGTCCGTATCCGGATGAGGGTAGGCGCGTTCTCATTCCTGACTGCTCGCCGCAGTGCGTTCGCGATGGCATCGAGGTCGTTGCCGTCGTCGACGTGAAGGACGCGCCAACCGTATGCGGCGAAGCGGGCAGCCACGTTCTCGGAGAACGTGAGCTCGGTCGGACCCTCGATGGTGATGTGGTTGTCGTCGTAGAGGACGACGAGGCGACCGAGCCGTAGGTGCCCCGCGAGCGAGGCCGCCTCGTGCGAGATTCCCTCCATGAGGTCGCCGTCGCTCGCGATCACCCAGGTGCGGTGGTCGATGACCGGAAGCCCCTCACGGTTGAAACGGGCGGCGAGGTGGCGTTCGGCGAGCGCCATGCCGACTGCGGCGGCGAAGCCCTGGCCCAGGGGTCCGCTCGTCATCTCGACTCCGGGCGTCAGCCCCGCCTCCGGATGTCCAGGCGTGAGGGAGCCCCACTGGCGGAAGCGCCGGAGCTCCGCGAGGGGCAGGTCGTACCCGAAGAGGTGCAGTAGTGCGTAGAGCATCGCAGAGCCGTGGCCCGCCGAAAGCACGAAGCGGTCACGGTCCGGCCAGGAGGGATCTGCGGGGTCGTGACGCAGGAAACGGCTCCAGAGGGCGTACGCCATCGGAGCGGCACCCAGGGGCATGCCCGGGTGCCCGGAGCGGGCCTGTTCCACCTGGTCCACCGCCAGCACCCGCAGCGCAGTTACCGCACGAAGGTCCTGTTCTCCGAACGGCCGCATGATGCCTCCCGCAAACTCTGGATTGTCGCGCACCCTGGCGGCGTCGGCAACTCGTGCCAAATGGTAGAATGCGGCTCCCCGGACAGGGGATGAAAAGGCAACGAAAAGGAGCCGAGCATGAAATCGTACATGGCGATGGTGATGGCGACGGTGGTTGTGGCCTTGGCTGGTCAGGCCCGGGCCCAGCAGGTTCCACAAGCGGGCCAGGCCGGGGCGCAGGAGTCTCCCAGGCTCTCGATCGCGGTGATCGACGTTGATCAGCTCGTGCAGGGTTCGGCGGCCGGCAAGGAAGCGATGGTGCGCCTCAAGAAGGTCCAGGACGACAAGGTCGCCGAGCGCAAGAAGATGACGGACGACCTCGCGGCGCTCCAGAAGCAAATCGACACGCAGCGTGCGACGCTTTCGGACGCCAAAGTCGCCGATCTCCAGAAGCAGCTCGAAGACAAAGGGATCGCCCTCCGCCGCTACGACGACGACGCTCAACAACAGCTCGAGGAGGCCAAGCGCCGGGAGTTGGGCGACCTGGAGAAGAGGATCATGCCGATCATCCAGGAGCTCGGCCGCGAGATGAAGCTGCAGCTCGTTTTCAACAAGTTTCAATCCGGCCTGGTATACGCGGACGAATCTCTCGACATCACCGAACAGGTCATCAAGCGCTTCAACACCAAGGTGACGCATTGACGGTGACGTGTGGAGCGACTCGCCGCCGACGTTTTCGTCCCTCGGTGGACTTCGGGCGCGAGGAGTGATCTCGTTGCGACCATCTGAGCTGCCGAGGTCGTGAGCCCATGCCGTCCTTTACCCTCGGTGAGCTGGCGGCCCAGATCGTCGCCACCGTCGTCGGGAATGGGAGCCGGCGCATCGAGGGGATCCGCACGCTCGAAGAGGCGGAGGAGCGACACCTGTCGTTCTACCACAACAGGCGCTACCTCCAGGCCGCCAGGGACTCCAGCGCGGGAGCGCTCCTGGTGGCCGACGCAAGCGATTTTCCCGGCCGTGACCTGCTGGTCTGCAACGATCCCTACGCCGCGCTAGCCAAGCTCCTGGACCTGTTCCACCCATCCGCACGGCCGCCGGCCGGTATCCACCCCAGCGCGGTAGTTGCCCGGTCGGCCCGCATCGCCGACTCCGCGACGATCGGGCCGCACGCGACCGTCGGTGAACGCGCCGTGGTGGGCGCGCACGCGGTGATCGGGCCGGGGTCCGTGCTGGGCGACGACGTCGAGGTGGGGGACGACTCCATCCTTCATCCGAACGTGGTGGTGGAGACGCGGTGCCGCGTCGGGGTGCGGTGCATCCTCCACTCCGGTGTCGTCGTGGGTGCCGACGGTTTCGGGTTTGCAACGGTGGCCGGTTGGCACCACAAGGTGCCGCAGGTCGGAATCGTGGTGATCGAGGACGACGTCGAGCTCGGCGCAAACGTCTGCGTGGACCGGGCGACGCTCGGTGAGACGCGCGTCGGCCGCGGCACGAAGGTCGACAACCTCGTACAGATCGCCCACAACGTCAACGTGGGTGAGAGGTCGCTCCTGGTGTCGCAGGTCGGCATCTCGGGGTCCACCCACCTCGGGCACAACGTGGTGATGGCGGGACAGAGCGGAGCGGTCGGCCACCTCACGATCGGCGACGGGGCCGTCGTGACTGCGAAGACAGGTGTCACCGAGGACGTCCCGCCGGGAGCGATGGTCTCCGGTTTCCCTTCCCGTCCGCACAAGGAGTGGCTGCGCGCCATGGCTAACCTGTTCGCCCTCGAGGAGCTCCGGCGGCGCGTGAAGGCATTGGAAGAGGCAATCAGGCAGCTGGGGGGAAAGGCATGATCGACATTCAGGGAATTCTGGACGTCCTTCCGCACCGATACCCGTTTCTGCTTGTCGACCGCGTGCTCGAGATCGAGCGCGACCGCATCGTGGCGCTCAAGAACGTCACCTTCAACGAGCCGCACTTCACGGGGCACTTCCCGGGCGTCCCGGTGATGCCCGGCGTCCTGATCGTCGAGGCGATGGCGCAGGCGGGCGGGGTGCTCATGCTGCGCGACATCCCCGACCGGCACGAGAAACTCATCCTGTTCACCGGCATCGACAACTGCCGGTTCCGGCACCCCGTGGTCCCGGGCGACCAGATCGTTTTCGAGGTGACGGTGTCCAAGCGCCGGGAGCGTTACGCGGTGCTGCACGGCGTCGCCCGCGTCGGGGAGAGACTCGTGGCGGAAGCCGACCTCTCGTCCGCGATGGTGGATCGCCCCAAGGGAGACTCGTGACGGTGCGGATCCACCCGACGGCCGTGATCGATCCCCGGGCACGCCTTGCGGACGATGTCGAGATCGGCCCCTACGTTGTCGTAGAGGGCGAGGTCGAGTTCGGGGGAGGGTGCGTCGTCGGGGCGTTCTGTCGTTTCGAGGGGCCGGTCACGATCGCTGAGGGGAACCGGTTCGTCTCCCACGCTTCGATCGGCGCGCCGCCTCAGGATCTCAAGTTCAAGGGCGCCCCGACGAGGCTCGAGATCGGACCGTCGAACGTGTTTCGCGAGTTCGTGAACCTCCACAGGGGTACACCGGGCGGTGGCGGGGTTACCCGGATCGGGGGGCAGGGCCTCTACATGATCGGCGCTCACATCGCGCACGATTGCCAGGTCGGCGATCACGTGATCTTCGCGAACAACGGCACCCTGGCCGGCCACGTGCACGTGGGCGACTATGTGACGGTGGGCGCGCTGACCGCGATCCACCAGTTCTGCAACGTGGGGGAGCACGCGTTCATCGGCGGGGGCACCATCGCGACCAAGGACATCCTGCCGTTCATGAAGACAGTCGGCAGCCGCCCGGCCCGCTGCTTCGGACCGAACACGGTGGGCCTCGAGCGCCGGGGGTTCTCCGAGGATCGCATCCGGGCCCTCAAGGCGGCGTGGCGATTCCTCCACAGCGCCAAGCTCACCACAACCGAGGCCCTCGCACGAATCGCCGCGGAACTCGGCGACGCGCCCGACGCGATGCGACTCCTCGAGTTCATCAAGGCCAGCGAGCGCGGCGTCATCTTGGCGAACGGGTAGAGACGGGGGACCGGGGTCCGGGCACCGGGGAAAGACCAAGCCACAAATCTCGGGGTGTGCGGGGCGCCGCTCCGAGGCTCAGAAGTTCGGGTGGCGAACGTGAAGGGCGGCGAGGGGATCCCTCAGGCAGGCGGTCGGGGTCCGGATGCCGCGTCCCGTGGGCGTGGCGGCAGGAGCTTGGCGACGATCACGCCGTAGCAAGTGAACTCGGCCAGACCCCCGAGGAACCACTGGAGCGCCACCGAGGCCGGGATTGGGAACAACACGTACTGATTGAGATCCACGAGCACTCCGGCCACCAACGCGAAGTAGAGACCGTACCGAACCCCCTCTTTCACGGAGCCATCTCGCGCGAAACGGGTGTAGCCCCATGCGAACAGGATGACGATGCAGGCCGTGACGACGAGGGACAGCCAGAGCTTGTCGGAGAGATCCGGCCGCCGCAGGTGCTGGACCGAGACATTGGCCGCGCGGAGCACGACGAGATGGACGAACCCGTTCCAGGCGAGCGCCAGAACGAACAGAAGAGCCGAGGTGAGCAAGAAGCGCCTGGTCCGCATGTCGTTCACCGTCCCGTCCTGCCGCTCGGTCCCAGCGACCGCGCGGGTAACCCGAAGAGACACCGGAAATCATGGATCACGAACAGAGGATAGACCACCGAACCGGCCAAGCCGGCCAGCACCGCTCGCTGCAAACGGCTGTTGGGCGCTCGACCGCTCAAGCTCTGCCCATAGCTCACCTGGAAGTTCGGCGAGATCTCGAGTATCAGCTTCGCCGGCAACCCACAGTCTTGGCAAGGCTGGATGTAGACGCCCGTGCCGACCTCTACCGCAACCGACAGGCCACCCTTCCGCGCCACCCACAGCTTGAAGGAAACGCTCGCTCCGGGCGCGAGCGGCCCTGTGCTCACACGCCTTCCCGGCAAGCTCACCTCCACGTTCTTGATCGCCACGCCCGCCGAGTTGCGGACCTGCAGAGTGCAAGGCTGGTGGGTCCGCCTCCAACCACCGCTCACCATCGCCAGAAGCGCCAACGCCGCGATGGCAAACCAGGTCACCTTCCGTCGTCTCATCAGGAGGCCCCAACGGTCCGTCTAACGCTGCGCTTCAGCGGCACGCCGGCTAACCGGTTGGAATTCAGCATGGCAGGATGATGAACTGAGGCACCGGCGCCGCACAAGCACACCGGCCGGCGTGCCTGCTGCAAGCGCTGGTTAGGTGCGCAGGTCACAGACCC
This sequence comes from Terriglobia bacterium, assembly GCA_020073245.1. Taxonomy (GTDB): domain Bacteria; phylum Acidobacteriota; class Thermoanaerobaculia; order Thermoanaerobaculales; family Thermoanaerobaculaceae; genus RBG-13-68-16. The sequence continues at coordinate 41,316 of JAIQFQ010000009.1, forward strand.
ACTAGCTCCAGCGGGTACCGCAGGCCGCACTGAGGACAACGGCGTGCGAACGGCGAAAACGCGTGGCCCTCTTGGCAACGCTTGACGATGCCGCGCTGGATGATGACGAGCGAGGTCTGGTACACGCACGCCGGAACAAGGAAGAAAAGCGCCAAAAAGAGAGCCCCAAGGACACCCCGTTCGAGAGCTATCGACAACCAACCGGGCCAGTGAATGAACTTGTCGTCGACGAGCAGGATGAGTAGAAGGGTCCCATAAAGGCCGTATGCGGTCCGCAGGCCTGCCGGGACGCCAAACAGCATGAGTTGCTGTTGCCGGGAGAAGCTGTACCGCGTTCCAGAGCCGATCGCGTTGATGAGGAAACACGCCCAAGGAAAGAGGAGGATCAAGGGGACCAGAAACAGGAGGAAGCCAAACCCCTTGCTCTCTGGAACCGGGGGAACCAGCGGTGACGTTAGGCCAAGGACCACAAAGAGGACGCCCACTGCAAGCGACGCAGCACGAAAAACGCGAAGGAGCAGTCTCAACGTAGGCTTTCCTCAGCGCACCTAACGCCGCCGTTCAGCCGCCCGCTGGCTGGCGCGACGCGTGCCCTTGCACGCGGCGTGACAGCCGAGTGGGGCGGCTGCAACGGCCTGTTAGGCGCCACGCACTGTCGGCGAAAACTCATGGGCCTGGGAAACAAGAAAGTCCGAGCGACCGTGCGGCGGCTCTTGCCTTGGTGATCTCGGAATATGTGCGTTTGATTTGGGTATCAAGCCACGGCAGGGTCAGTTGTTCGGCGACGGTGACCTTGACGACGCCGGCCTTCGGCTTGGAGAACTTCACGAGCGAAAACGGGCCGGTTGGGTGTGACGCCAGTACCCTGCCGTGTGCGATCGCGTCACGAAGATGCGCCAAAGACGGGTCGATCCGTTCCGGCTTCGCGTGAGCTTCAAGCAGTTCGTTGACCTTCCGAATCACATCGCCGAAGGAGTCGTAGTTGGTGATCGGGTTCTCCGGAACGGTCTCACCAACCGACAGCTTCTCAAGGTCAAGAGAAAGCGTCTTCGGGCCGACCAAATCGTGGAGCAGAAGCCTTAGGACGAACTCCAACGACTGCAGATTCGTGACGAGCCGGCCTAGGGCGAGGGGTTCGGGGTCGTCTGTCGTCATGCGTTGGACTCTCCGTGGGCGCAGTCGTGCTGGTGGCGCCTAACGCCGCCGTTCAGCCGCTGGCGCGAGCCTGCCCGGCGCGCAGCGCCGGCTTGCAGGCGAGTGCCAGGCGGCTGCAACGGCATGTTAGGCACCAAGCGGCCTACTCCACATTACGTCTCCCTCTCCCACCGGATTTCGCCATGACTTCTGCCAGCGAACTCGATATAAGCTCACCCTTGACTTGCAGCTGCCCGCTGTCCGGGTGGCTACCGGGAGGAGCGGCTTCCGCACGAGGCGACCTGTACTGCAGGTCGTAGATGACGACTTCGCCGGTGCTGCTTCGCCATTCCGCCATCCACTGGTGAACCATGCTCGGCGGCTGGTGCAGCGGGTCATAGAATTCGAACCAGCCCGCCGTGTGGGACGACGGCTCATTGGGGTTGAGCCAAGCGTGGGCGACAGGCTGCCAGCCGCGCATCTCGAGCCTCATCCGGAGAAGCCCGAGTGCGTTTCGCGCCGGGTACGGTTCTGCGAGCTTGTATCGGACCCAAATTAGGCCGTCAGGAACACTGGAGGCGTCAGCATCAAGCGCCCCAGAAAGAGGCCGCAGCTCATTCGGGAGTGAAAGCAGCGTCACTGGCACATAGCCTGTCGACCTTCGACAGGCGGCGAACGCTGCGACCAGGATGAGGGCCGCTAACAGAGATCTTGAAACCTGGTGCCTAACGCGGATTAGATGGACTAATGGGAACGGGCAAACCGAGATTCGGAGGCTCGGTTTGCTGGTTGGCAATAGAGTCATGAAGACCTCCGAAGTCGTTCCAGGATATCACCCTGTGCACCGTTGGGCTTATTGGAGGGTACCGGGAAAGCGGGGACTAAGAGTTCCGCCTAATCCGTCCACAGCCCGGCCGCACTGATCGTCACTCGGCGTTCGACTCTGGTTCACCGGATGGGGCCTGGCTGGCCGCCGAGGTCGTGGGTGGGGGGTATTCAAACCCGCCCCTGGGGTGCGGCGGCCATAGGTCCGGCGACCGCGGGTCACCGCACGCGCGAGCCGGGACGGGGTGCCGGTGCCGCCGCTTCATGCGGACGCCGAGGGGCCCCGTCCCGGATCGCGCTCCTGCGGTCGCGGTCGCCGGACTCTCGGGCCGCGGCGAGCAGGGGCGAGCACGGCCCGAGCGGCGCCGCACCCAAGGGGCAAGAAAGCAGGCCTCCACGCAGTGGAACCACAAGTCAACTGCACCGCCCAGATTCCTCGGCCTGCCCGGGGTAGCCCTCGGAATGACATCGGGGGGGAGATGCCACGCGGGGGACCCTGGGGCACCTTCCCCGGAAGGGCTACATCCTCCCGACCATCGCTTCGAGGCGGGCGATGCGCTTCTCCATCGGGGGATGAGTGCTGAACAGCTGCATCAAACCTCTGCCGGAGAACGGGTTCGCGATCATCATGTGAGCGGTCGTGGGCTGCGCGGTGGCCATCGGGACGCGCTCGGTGTAGGCGCCCAGCTTGCGCAACGCGGAGATGAGGCCCGTCGGTGAGCCTGTGAGCTTGGAGCCACCCTCGTCGGCCGCGAACTCCCGTGAGCGTGAGATGGCGAGCTGGATGACCATCGCGGCGATCGGCGCCACGATGATGAAGAAGAGTCCGCCGAACCCGCCGCCGCGGTCCTCGCGGTCGCCGCGACCGGCGAACATCATGGCGTAGCCGGCCATGCGGGCCAGCATCGCGAGCGCACCCGCGATCGTCGCGGCCACCGACGAGATCAGGATGTCGCGGTGCAGCACATGGGTCAGCTCGTGGGCGAGCACGCCCTTCAGCTCGTCACGGTCCATCACGCGCAGCAACCCCTCGGTAACCGCCACCGCGGCGTGCTGGGGGTTCCTCCCGGTCGCGAAGGCGTTGGGTTGCGCCTCGGGGATCACGTACAGCCTCGGCATCGGAATGCCGGCGCGCTGTGAGAGCTCGGCAACCACTGCAAAGAGCTGCGGGGCAGAAGCTTCCTCGACGGGTTGCGCTCGGTGCATGGCCAGCGCGATCTTGTCCGAGAAGAAGTACGCGGCGAGGTTCATGAGGCCTGCGAAAGCCAGCGCCATCAGGAGCCCCTGCTGTCCCCCGAGGAGGTCACCAAGCCATAAGAGGAGGCCGGTGAGCAGGGCCAGGAGAAGCGTCGTCTTCAGCCAGTTCGACATCACATTCCTCCACGCCAGGGCTCGTGCCGCATAACGCCGACCTGCGCTGCCCCGGCTTCGGCCCCGGTGCCCGGCACCCAGGCCACAGTAGTAAACGCAAGGAGCATGCCAGATGTTGCCGTGCCGCGGTCCTGACGCCGCGTCACGATGACGCCGTCGGCGTCGGATGCGGCACGGGAGGCTGGATACCAAGCTCCGGTGAGACGCGCACCTTGCATGATCCCGACGTCGCGATCATGGCAACCACGAAGACGATGATGGCCAGGCCAAGGAACGCCACAAAGTACTCGGACGCCGAGCGGCCCCGCCGTCTCTTTCTCACGGCTGCGATGGTACATCAGTTCTCATTGGCGCCGCCGATAGCGGATCTTCTATTCGGGCGAGGGTCCCGCGGGCTCTCCGCCACCCGTCCGGCCGCTCCAGACCCCAGTGGCCCCCGCGAGCCGCGGCAATGATGCGTCTTGGCCTCGCGTTGCACTCGCCGGTACGCATCCCCGACGCACCCTCCGGGTACGCCTCCTGTGGGACCGGCTCGCGCTCTGCGATAGGCCCACCCGCGGTGGCGCGGCTTCCCGCACCATGCCTTCCGGCTGCCTCACGTGCCTCTTCGGGCAACGGTCCACGGACCACTGACCACGGTCTTTGTCACGTCTCGCTGCGGCTCAGTTCCTGCAGGCCGTCCGCCGCCAGAGCCGCAGCGATCACCGTGGCCGCCACCAGTGCGGTGGGCAAGAGGGTCAGCCACCATGCGTTGGCGAGGACCTCCTGGCCCTCGGCGACCATGGTGCCCCACGACGCGGCTGGCGGCTGGACCCCAAGGCCCAGGAACGAGAGCGACGCCTCCACAAGGATGAGGTCGCCGAGGCGGAGCGCCCCGTCCTGGGCGATCGGCGTGAGGGCGTTGGGGAGCAGGTGCCGGAACGCGATGCGCCACGGACCTGCGCCCAGCGCCCGGGCCGCCAGCACGAAATCGCGCTCCTTCAGCGACAGGACTTGACCGCGGACCAGACGCGCCACCCCCATCCAGGAGGAGAAGCCCAGAAAGAGCACGAGGACCGCAAGCGACGGCCGGAAGACGGCGGCGAGGAAGAGGAGGAGGAACAGCATCGGGATCGCGAGAAGAGCGTCCACGAACCGCATCAGGATGGCGTCAGGGAGACCGCCGGTCCAGCCGGCGAACAATCCGGCACCGACGCCCAGGACGAGGGCAACGAGCAGGGCGAGGCCGCCGATCCCGAGCGATACCCGGGCTCCAGCGACGAGTCGTGCCAGGACGTCCCTGCCGACGCTGTCCGTTCCCAGCCAGAATCGCCTGATACCGGCCGCCGCAACCTCGCTTTCAGGAACGGTCTCATCGGCCCCGTCACGTGTGAGGACCCAGCCTGTAGCGGTTCGCCGGATCGCCTGGCCGGCCCGGGTCGTGCCGTCACGGAGTACCACGACTGCCCTGCTGGCGCCGGGCGGCAGCAGGCCCGCCCGCCTCGGGTCAACGATGCCCGTCGGGTCTCCAGCGAACCACGGGCCGACCACCGCAACCGCGATCAGCACCGACAGGAGGGTAAGGCCGGTGCGCAGTCGGCGCGGCCAGCGCTGGGCTGTGGTCAGCAGGCTCACACGCGCACCCGTGGATCGGCCACGGCGTACGCCACGTCGGCGAGGAAGTTGCCGACTACAACCGCGACCGTGGCGACGATCGTCCCGCCGAGCAGGAGGGGGAGGTCGCGGCTGAGCGCAGCCGTGAACATCACCTGGCCCATCCCCGGCCACGAAAACACCACCTCGATGACGAGTGATCCGGACACCAGGAACGGGAGCGACATTCCCATCATGGTGATGAGCGGGAGCAGGGCGTTGGGAAGCGCGTGGCGTACGAGGGCCTGCCGCTGGGAGCATCCACGCGCACGCGCTGCCAGCACGTACTGCTCCCTGCGCTCGTCGAGAAGCGAGCCACGAAGGTATCGAGCGACTGCACCTACGCCAGTCACACCGATTGCCGTCACGGGCAGCACCAGATGCCGGGCGAGGTCGAGCAGGCGCGCCCCGCCGTGCGCCATCTCGCCGTCGAGGGAGAGCATATGCGAGGGTGGGAAGAGCTGGAGACGATATGAGAGCAACGCGATCAGGCCGAGCGCGACGCCGAATGCCGGCAGCGCGTACGCCGTGAGGGTGGCAAGGGTGATGAGGCGGTCCCCGGTTCCGTGCGGCCGCCGAAGCTGCACGATTGCGAGCGCGACGCCGCCGACGAACTCGAGGGCCAGGCCCAGCGAGGTCAGGAGGAGGGTGTTGGGCAACACCTCCGCGAGGACCGTCGTAACCTTCTGCTTGTAGGTCCACGAGGTCCCCAGGTCCCCGGTGGCGGCAGTGGCCAGCCAACTGGCATACCGAAGAGGCAGCGGCCGGTCGAGGCCGAACTGTCGGCGCCACCGGAGTCGCGCGGCGGGCGAGATCCGCGGGTCGTTGAGCCTGCTGGCGAAATCGCCCGGCGCCACGCTGACGAGGAGGAACGTGACGGTGGCGACGAGCCAGACGAGCGCCACCCCGGCCCCTACGCGGCGGAGCGACCAGCGCAGCATCAGCTACCCCAGTACCACTCGTCCACGTTGAAGAAGAGGCCGGCGGCGTTGATGTCCGCCCCGCGCAGCTGGCGGCTGGTGGCGACGAGCAGCCTCGCCTCGTACAGGAACGTTGCAGGCTGGTCCGCGACGATCAGCTCCTGAATGCGGTCGAGGAGCACCTTCGCTCGGGTGTAGTCGGGCTCTTCCCGCGCGGCCGCATTCAGGCGGTCGACGTCAGGGTTCGAGTAGCCGATGAAGTTGTTCGAGCCCTGGGAAGGGCTCGGGGTGCTCCAGACGCTCGTCAGATCGACCTTTGTGGCGTCGACCCACACCCATATCGTCGCGTCGAAGTCACCGGCCTCCGTGCGGGCGATCAGCGAGGTGAACTCCATCTGAACGGGACGGACCCTGACGCCGAGACGGGCGAGATCGGCCTGGATCAGGAGAGCCATCTGGCGCCGCAGGGTGTTGCTGGCCGGGTAGAACAGGTCGAAGGCGAAAGGCTTCCCGTCGCGCTCGAGGATACCGTCGCCGTCGATGTCGCGCCAACCGGCCTGCGCGAGGAGCTGCGCGGCCTGTGCGGGGTCGTACGGGATCTGGGGCAGGTTCTCGTTGTGCGCCCACATGGTCGACAGAACCGGGCCGCTCCCGAGCTCGGCGTGCCCGCGAAAGACCGTATCGACGAGTGATTTGCGGTTGATTCCGAGGCTGAGCGCCCGCCGCACCCTGCGGTCGGCGAACATCGGCCGCCGGTTGTTCCAGCCCACCATGCCCCACATCCTCGAGGGGAACTCGACCAGGTTGAGGTCGCGGTTGGCCTTCACGCGGTCGGCCTCTTGGGGTGACACCGCCTGCACCACGTTGACCTCGCCGGCGATCAGCTGCGCCAACTGGCTCGCCATCTCCGGGACCACGCGCAGGACGAGACGGTCGAGGTAGGGGCGCGGCGAGCCCCAGTATCCCGGGTCGCGCTCGAGGATGATGGTCTGCTGCGGCGTATGGGCCGCGAGTCTGAACGGGCCTGCGGTGACCACGATCTTCTCGAAATCCGTGGCACGCCACTTGTCGAACGGCACCTTCCCCCATGCGTGCGCGGGAACGATGTGGCCATCGTTGGCGTCCATCAGCTGATAGGGATAGACACGGGTGAAGTTGAACCGCACCGTGTGCGGGTCCACGACCTCGACGTCCTTGATGAAGTCCTTCATCTCCATGCCCAGGGAGCCGACTCTGGGGTCCTTCTGTGCGAGAAAGGTGAAGCGGACGTCCTCGGCCGTCACGGGCACCCCGTCGGACCACCGGGCGTCCGGCCGGAGGTGAAACGTCAGCGTGTGGTTGTCGGACGAGAACTCCCACGAAGTGGCGAGACGCGGGGCAAACGACGGCGGGTGGAGCTGGTAGTCGGGTTGCTCGGTCATCAGCAAGGGGAAGAGGAGATCGATGGTTTCGGCCTCGCCCAACTCGCCTGTGGACTGGTACTCGTTGAACGTCGTGACGTCGGCGAGCGACGCGACGATCACCTGGCCCCCGGGTCTGGCTCCTTCTCGAGGTTGTTCCTCGCGGACCCTGTCGGGTGGCCGCCGGCACGAGGACCACCCCAACGATGCGGCGATGATGACCACCGCGACCAGCGTTCGACGGTCTTCTCGCATGTCAGCTCCTTCCCATTATCCCGCGGCCCGACCCGGCGAGCCCATGGTATCTCAGCGAAGCAGGCTCGCAAGAGCATTACAATGCCGGTCGTGCGCTGGGGCGGCTGGAAGCTCGGACGGCAGTACGTCGCGGTTGCGGCCGTTTTCGCGGTCCTGTCGGCGATCAGCTTCGCCTCGTTCGGATACCTCGTGGTGGAGCAGTTGTCCCGCTCGTACCTGGAGGACGTGCTGCTCTCGGGCAAGGAGCAGGCCGAAGACCTGGCCCGGCAGCTCAAGGGTCCGGGCAACCTCTACAAGGTCATCGAGACGAAGCGGACGGCGTTGGCGCAGATCTCGTCTGCTCTGTCGCGGCAGCAGGTCATCGACAGGGTGCAGGTCTTCGACAATGAGGGCAAGCTCGTTTACTCGTCGGAGTTCCGGACGGAAGGGCTCAAAGGGGGCTTCCCGGAGAGCAGCGGCGAGCTGCTGGTGCCGAGTTCGCCGGAGAGGGTGGTCGAAAGCTCCACGAGCTACCAGATCCGCGCCCCCCTCGAGGACATCGGGACGGTGGTCGTGAGCATCTCGAAGCCCGCGATGGCCGCCCGCATTGCGATCCTCCGCCGCAACCTCCTGATTCAGACGGCGGTGGCCGGCGGCACCTCTTTGGCGCTGCTCTTGGGGGCGGTCATGTTCATCTGGCACCTCGTCCAGCGCAACAACCAGCTGGAGGACAAGCGGCGCCTGAACGAGGAGCTGGCCGCCCTCGGCAGCCTGGCCGCAAACCTGGCGCACGAGATTCGGAACCCTCTCAATGCGCTTTCGATCAACCTGGAGCTTCTGCAGGAGGATATCGAAAACCGCCAGGGGCCGGTGGACACGGTCGGCATGGCGCGTCGGGAGGTTGGGCGCCTCTCCCGGCTCGTCAACGACTTCCTTGTGTACGCGAGACCCGCGCCACCGCTCGTCGAGGAGTTCGACGGCGAGGGCCTGCTTCGCGACGCTGCGGCGCTGCTGGCGCCAGTCTGCGAGCGATTCGGGGTCGAGCTCAGAGTCGCCGAGGGTAGCGTCCGCGTGCGCGGGGACCGCGGGCAGCTGGGACAAGTCCTGACGAACCTGGCGCTCAACTCCGTCCAAGCGATGGACGGCTGCTCCGTCAGGCGCGTCGAGCTGAGGGCCTTCCGGGAAGAGGAGAAGGCTGTTCTCGAGGTGAGCGACACCGGCCCCGGCATCCCCAGGCACGAGCTTGCACAGGTGCGGGAGGCATTCTTCACACGTCGGAAGGGCGGCACCGGTCTCGGTCTGGCCATCGCCGACCGCATCGTGACGGCTCACGGCGGCACGCTTGAGCTCGCCAACCGCAAGACCGGAGGTCTGGTGGCGCAGGTGGTTCTGCCGGCCGCCAAGGTCGAGTGAGGTAAACTCCGCGCGGAGGTGTCTATGAAGTTGGGTCACACGTTGCCGGTCGCGATCGTTGGGCTGCTGATGTCGTCCGGGGCGTTCGCGATGTTCAGGGCGGCGAGCCTGGTGGTCGTTCCGGCTGCGGCATCGACCGCTGGCCTCAACGGCTCCAACTGGCGGACCGATATCGAGATCTTGAACGTTGATACCGTGGACATCGACGTCGAGGTCGTGATTTTGGAGTGCTGTGGCATCAACAACACGACGTGGTTCGACACCATTAAGAACCATCTGGGTGGGAGGACATCGGACGGGTTCGGACACATCGACGAAAAGCTGAAGGACATCCCACCGGGTCGGGCCGTCACCATCACCGACATCGTCGGTACCAGTTTCGGACTCTCAGGGGTGAAAGGCGCGCTGCTCGTGTTCGCTTACCAGGCGGGAACGCTCCAGACGACCACGCCCCCGGGCGGCAACCCGAAGAACATCGTCGTGAACAGCCGAACCTACACGTCGGGCACCAACTCGAGCAACGCCACGTTCACCTACGGTCAGCAGGTCGACGGCCTTCCATGGTACGACTACATTGACCCTGGTCTGAAGAGCAAGGGCCTCGACCACGTCATATTCACGGGCCTGCGGGAGGATGCGGCATATCGAACGGCTTTCGGGCTCGTGAACGTCTCGGACCGAACCACAACCCTCTCCGTACTTCTGCAGCTGACCGGAAGCGACGGCACGGTACTCTCGACAAGGACCGTCGCGCTGGCACCGCTCGCACACTATCAGGTCGACCAGGCGATCATCAACTTCTTCGGGAAGACGCTGGCGGATGCCGTTCAGGGCGCAACCTTGACGATCACGGTAACCAACTACCAGAGCGGAGCCCAGAATCCGGCGCCGGCGTTAATGGCCTACGTCTCACGGATCGATAACGTATCGAACGACCCGATCACGATGGAGCAGACCTTCACGCAGCCGTTGCCGTGGGACTGCGTCTTCAACGGCAATTGCTTGGGCTCGACCGCCGGGCTCAGCCTGGATCTGTCGCCGACCCCGGAGATCTCGCCGCGCCTGCTGCCGCCGACGCCCCGCGGGCAATGAGGGCAATAGACTTGTGCTAACATTCACCGCCGTCCGGACGTCGGACGACGTCGCGGCGAGAAGGGGGTTTGGGCATGGCCAACAAGGACGATCGGCTTCCTGACAACGCACCGGGAAAGTGGTACGTGGATTCGAGCTGCATCGACTGCGACGTCTGTCGCACAACCGCTCCGAACAACTTCAAGGCCAACGAAGATGAGGGCCACTCGTTCCTCTTCAAGCAGCCCGAAAACGCTGAGGAAGAGGCCCAGTGTGACGAGGCGAAGGCCTCCTGTCCGGTCGAGGCCATCGGCGACGACGGCGCGTGAGCGAGACGTATCGATGATCCGACGGCCGGCATTGCGCCGGCCGTTTTTCTTCTGGAGACGTTCGCCCATGGCCATCCGGCTCAAGGTCGAAAGCTCAAAGTCGAAGGCAGGACGGAGGACGGGGCAGGACCGGGCCGGGCTCGGACCCCCAACTTTCAACTTTCGGCGTTCGACTGTAAGCTTGCCGGGCATTGCGGCATTCGGGCGAGCCCGTGGTTGCATGGGGGACAGGCGATGGAAGTCAAACGAATCGGTGTGGTCGGGGCCGGGCAGATGGGTGCAGGGATCGCCCACGTCGGGGCGCTCTCGGGATTCGATATCGTGCTCTGCGACGTGTCGAGCGAACTCGTGGACAGAGGGCTTGCCACAATCGCCCGAAACATCGACCGGCAGGTGACGAAGGGCGCCGTGACCGCAGCGGCCAAGGTCGAGGCGCTGACACGGATCACGCCGACGGTCGCCGCTGGTGACCTCTCGAGGTGTCACGTCGTCGTCGAAGCGGTCGTCGAGGATCTCGCCGTGAAAACCGCCGTGTTCACGGCGCTGGATCGGCTCCTCCCGGCCGAAGCCATCCTCGCGTCGAACACGTCCTCGATATCGATTACGAAGCTGGGCGGCGCCACGTCGAGGCCTGACCGCTTCATCGGCATGCACTTCATGAACCCTGTGCCGGTGATGCAGCTCGTGGAGGTGATCCGGGGCCTCGCCACGAGCGATGAGACGTTCCGGACGATCGAGGACCTGGCCAAGCGCCTGGGCAAGGTGCCGGTGGAGGTGAAAGACTTTCCCGGCTTCGTGTCCAATCGGGTGCTGATGCCCATGATCAACGAGGCGATCTGCGCCGTCCATGAGGGTGTCGCAAGCGCCGAGGCAGTCGACACGGTGATGAAGCTCGGGATGAATCACCCCATGGGACCGCTCGCTCTCGCGGACCTCATCGGGCTCGACACCTGCCTCGCCATCTTGCGCGTCCTGCACGATGGCCTCGGCGACCCCCGGTACAGGCCGTGCCCGCTGCTGGTGAAGATGGTGGATGCCGGCTGGCTCGGCAGGAAGTCGGGCCGCGGCTTCTACAAGTACTGACAGGAAATGCGGTCAGCGCCTTTCGCCGCCGCTCGTGGCATGCCGGGATCCGCTCCGGGTTGCGCCGTGGTCCGTGGTTCGTGGTCCGTGGTCCGCACGCGACGTCCCGGGTCCGAGAGTTGTGGTTTCAACGGTCCACGGTCCACGGACCACGGGTCGGGAGGGGGCGGGTGACCGTCCTCTGCCAGTGGTGCGGGGCGCCGAACCCTGACGGCCGCGAGCTGTGCCTCAAGTGCAACTCGCGTCTGCTGGTGGTGTCGGGCACCAACGGCGAGTTCTCCGAAGAGACGCTCGAGGAGGAGGAGGCCAGTCTCGAGAGCGAGAAGCTCGCCTTCGACGAGCATCTCCTCGAACGTCTTTCCGGCGGAGAAGAGGCCGCCAAGAGGCTCCACAGCGCCCTGGCACGCCTCGAGGAACGAGTGGCCGACCTGGAGCGCGGACTCGCGCTTCTTGACTCGGGCCTGCAGGCTTTGGTTGACCTGCTGAACCGCCGCAAGGTGATCCGCGAGACCGAGGTCATGGCCGCCTGGGAGCGCGCCGCCAAGACCGAGATGGCCCGCGAGGAGCTCCTGGATCGCTTGCGAGAGAAGCGGGAGGCGATCGTCTCGCGTGCACGCGCAGGCGGGCGGGGTGCCGCCGCCGCGTGTGGGCGGGCGCTGCAAAGCGCCGAGCTCGCTCTGCTCGCGGGTCAGCCGATGCGGGCGTCGGAGGTGCTGGCTGAGACGCTTCGTCGCTTCCCCCGCAACCCGGAGCTCGCCGAGCTGCTCGGGGAGCTGGCTTTTGAGCGCGGTGATCTCATGGCCGCCGAGAACTCGTTCCGCCAGGTGCTGCGCTGGAACCCCGACGACGTTGAGGCTCGGATCTACCTCGGAACAATCCTGGCCGATACCCGACGCGAAGCCGAGGCGATAGAGAACCTCGAACGGGCCGTGACCCTGACACCCGACAACTTCCTGCCGCACTTTTCCCTTGGGGCGCTTCACGCCGCTGCAGGCCGGAGGGAGCCCGCGAGGCGCTTTCTGAGGGCGGCGATCGAGCGGGAGGAGATCCCGCAGGCGTACTTTCTGCTCGGGATGGTCGAACTCGATGGAGGCCGCCCAGGCACGGCCGCGGCCGCTCTGGAGCGGGCGGTGGCGCTGGACGGCGAGTTCGAGGATGCGATCTACTACCTCGGCCTGGCCTATCTGGAGCGGCGCTGGCACAAGAAGGCGCTCGAGTGCTTCCGGCGGGTGCAGGAGATGGATCCCCAGCGCCTCCAGTACCAGGAAGCGGTCCGCCTCGTCGAAGGCGGGAGCGAGGGAACAGGGCAGTTGCCGCCGGAGGCCGAAGTGCTTGTACGTGAAGCGTCACAGGCGTCCGAGGCAGGCGAGATCGAACGGGCCCTGGCCCAGCTCCAGAGGGCCTCGCGCCTGACCGAGCATCCGACGATCCTGGCCTCGCTCGCATTGCTGGCCGCCTCGGCTGACCGGCCGCGCCAGGCGCTCGCCGCCGCGCACCGCCTCCTGCGACTGGGGGGGCGGGGCACTCCCATGCTCGCGGCATGGACCGCGGTTCTCGAGACGATGCGGGCCGCCCGGCGGTACCGAGTCGTGGAGCGCTGGGGAGGGCGGCTCTTTGCCGAGGGCCCCGGACCCCTCGAGCGAGGACTCGCGGCGTACGAGCTCGCGCTCGCCGAGCTGGAGCGTAGCGGTCAGACCGAGCGGGCGCTCGAGTTCGCCCACGCGTCGCTGGAACTCATCCCGCGAGAGCTTCGGGCCTACCCCCTTGCAGCCCTCGGGCGGATCCACATGGCACGCGAGGAGTACTCGGACGCGGTGGACTACCTGGAGCAGGCGGTTGCGATTTCCTCGTCGCCGGCTATCCTGACGCAGCTCGGTCTCGCGCTGCTCGAGATGGGCGAGGGCGAGCGTGCGCGGGAGGTCCTGCAGCGGGCGCGCCACGGCGCGGCCCGGGATTTGAAGACCGACGTTCTGACCCACCTCGCGCGCGTGGGCTGGCTGGCCGGACACGGCAGGCGGAAGGGCTGATCATGCGTTGGAGCCGGTACTTTCTTTACACCCTGCGGGACAACCCCTCGGACGCGGAGGTCGTCTCCCACCAGCTGCTGGCCCGCGCAGGGATGATCGATAAGGTCGCGGCCGGGATCTACACGTACCTGCCGCTCGGGTGGCGTTCCATCGACAAGCTGTCGCGCATCATCCGTGAGGAGATGAACGCCGCGGGCTCGGTGGAGGTCGTGATGCCGTGCATCCAGCCCGCGGAGCTGTGGCAGGAGTCCGGGCGCTTCCAGAAGTACGGCAGGGAGCTGCTGCGGATCAAGGACCGCCACGACCGCGACTTCTGCTTCGGCCCCACCCACGAGGAGGTCATCACCGACTTCGTGCGCCGTCGCGTCACCTCCTACCGCCAGCTCCCGGCCAACCTCTACCAGATCCAGACCAAGTTCCGGGACGAGATCCGCCCCCGCTTCGGGCTGATGCGCGGGCGCGAGTTCCTGATGAAGGACGCGTACTCGTTCCACAGCTCGGCAGGGAGCCTCGACGAGGCCTACCGTGCCATGGAGAACGCCTACCGGCGGGTCTTCGATCGCTGCGAGCTCTCGTACACCGCTGTGGAGGCCGACACGGGCAACATCGGCGGCAGCGAGAGCCATGAGTTCATGGTCCTGGCCGACACCGGCGAGGATGCGGTGGCGGCGTGCGAGTGCGGCTACGGCGCCAACGTCGAGAAGGCGACCGCCGGCGCGATCGCGCCGCCGCCCCCGTGGCCCGGCAAGGTGCCGGCGAAGCCCGAGGCGGTACACACGCCTGGGGCGAGCTCGGTGCCGGACGTGGCGGCGTTCCTGAAGCTCGACCCGGCGCACTTCATCAAGACCATGATCGTGGAGACGGATCGCGAGTTCGCCATCGCCCTGGTGCGCGGCGACGACGAGATCAACGAGGTCAAGCTCAAGAACGTGCTCGACGCCACGCACATCCAGCTCGCGGCCGAGTCCAAGGTGGAGCAGGTCACCGGCGGCGCGATGGGGTTTTCCGGCCCGGTCGGTTTGAAGGGCATCCGGATCGTGGCCGACCCCGAGGTGATGCGGATGACCGTCGCCGCCGCCGGCGCGAACCGCGCCGATTACCACCTGGTCGGTGTCGTTCCCGGTCGGGAGTTCGCGCCCGACCTGGTGGCCGACGTGCGCAAGGCGCGAGCCGGCGACCCCTGTCCGCGATGCGGCGCGCCGCTCGTGCTCAAGCGTGGCATCGAGGTCGGGCACATCTTCAAGTTGGGTACCAAGTACTCCGAGCCGATGGCGTGCAACTTCCTCGACGAGAAGGGCGAGACGCATCCGATGATGATGGGGTGCTACGGCCTCGGCGTCGGCCGGACGGTGGCCGCCGCGGTGGAGCAGAACCACGACGCCGCCGGGATCATCTGGCCCCGGCCGCTTGCGCCGTTCGAGGTCGAGCTGATCGCGCTCAACCCCGACGTTCCGGCGGTCCGGGATGCCGCGGAGAAGCTCTACGGCGACCTCCAGGGCGCCGGCTGCGAGGTGTTCTACGACGACCGCGACGAGCGTCCGGGCGTGAAGTTCAACGACGCCGACCTCGTCGGTTTCCCGGTGCGTGTGGTGGTCGGCAAGAAGGGCGTCGAGCAGGGGCAGGCCGAGCTCTCCCTGCGCCGCGACAAGGTCAAGGTCCCGACGGCATTGCCCGACGCGGTCGCGAAGACGCGGGAGCTCCTGTCAGGCGTCTGAGCACGCCGGAGCGGAAACCGAGTGGGAAGTGAACGGGCCGGGCGATTGCCCGGCCCTTCGTTTCATCCGGCGGGAACCGTCAGGGCTTGGGCGCCTGCTCGGTCTCCCGCCTCGCCTTCAGCTCCCGCACGGTCCCCGGGTTGTGCGGCCGGTCGAGCCCCTTCTCCTCTGGCTGGCCGAGGACGTCGGGGTGGAACCGGCGTCGGTGGTGGGCGACGACACGGTGACGGTGTTGCCGACGGTGGTCACGGTGGCCGAGCCTGAGCCCGAGACCGTTACGGCGCCGGTGATCCCGTTGACGCTCGTGACTTCCGATCCGCCTCCTCCGCCTGGGGCCGCGATCGTGAGCGTCTGGCCGGACCGGGTGAACGTGATGTTTGCACCCGCCGCGAGCGTCACCGCGTCGTGCAAGCCGTTGAGGCTGCACACCACCTGACCGCTGGCGATGCCGAGCGGAGCCAAGGTCGTGCCATCGGCGGTGAGCGACGCGTCGTGCGTGACGGCCGAAAGTCCCCCCGTGCCGCCCAGCAGCGAGTCCGCGAACTGCACCTCGCCCGTCGTTGAGTCGTTCGACACGTTCGCCGTCCCGGAACCGACCGGGATCACCTTCCCGGTCCCGCTCACGACCGCCACCTGCAGCGTCAGGTTGCTTGGGTCGACCGCGGGGTAGAGATCCTCGATCGGGTCGTACCGGGCCTCGTACGCTCCCGTCGTGGGGTACGTCTTGCTCGCTACCTGCGTCCCACTCTCGTCGAACGCGATTACCCGCGCGTCGGCCGTGCCTCCTGCGGCCTCCACAGGTCCGAACGAGTACCGGACTCGGAATCCGCCTTCGGGTTGGTCTGCGACACTCCCATCAGCTTCGTGGACTGCGCGGAGCCGATCGCAAACGAGGCCGGGATCGCGTTGTACCCCTGCCCCTGGGTGTCCCTCTCTTGTCCCCCGGAAGGCAGGCTGTACATCCGACGGCCGGCGTGCCGCCTGAGTGCAGTCAGGGCGCCCCCGGTCGGTTCGGCGCGCCCGAGAAGTTCCTGGTAGAGTCGGTCCGATGAGTCTCCGACTGCTGAGCGACGAACCTCTGGAGGTGGCGCCCGAACTCGTCGGCCTCCTGCTGGCCTCCCCGCTGCGGCGCGCCGTCGCGTTCGCGTTGGACCTCGCGATCGTCGTCGTTCCGAGCGTCGCGGTGGCCGTGGCGGTCGCGGCGGCCGCGCTCGCGCTGAAACAACCCCGCTCGCTGGCCGCGCTGAGGACGCTGATCTTTGACGAATCGACCGCCACGGCGTTCGAGAGCCACGCCGCGATGCTCGAGCTGGCACCGCTGCTCGTCCAACTGGACGCTGACGGCGTGCCTGTCGAGGTCCTCGCGGCGGTGCGCACCGGCGAGCTGGACCGCGCCGCGGACGAGCTCGGCAAGCACAAGCTGATCGTCGCGATGTCGCTCTCCGAGGGCACGAAAACGGCGGCGCCGGAGGGCGCGGTGCGTTTCCCGTTCGAGCGGTTGATCCCGGAGCAGGTGCGGTTCGTGACGCTGTACGGCGTGGCCGCGCTGTACTTCGGCATCCTCACCCGGGGGAGGCGGGGAGCCACGCCGGGCAAGCGCATGGTGGGGATCCGCGTCGCGCGCCTCGACGGCGAGCGGCTCTCGCTGGTCGAGAGCCTCGAGCGCTTCGCGGGCTACCTGCACGTTCCGGGCAGCCTGGGGTTGTCGTTGATCTACCTCTGGCGCGACCCCAACCGCCGCCTGCCGCACGACCGCGTCGCGAACACCGCGGTGCTCAGAGTCCTGCGGCCGGCGACGAGGGCGAGGTCGTGACGTACAACTTCGATGCGGAGCGCTGGTTCGAAAACCAGAAGGCGCTACTCGAGGCACGGCGGCAGCGCGGTGAGCTCGACGACGCTGCGTTCGATGAGGCGCTCGAGGAGCTCCGCCGGCGGTACGAGGAGATGACGGCCCGACTGGACCGCTCGTTCGAGCTGCCGCGCTAGACCGCAAGCTATCGCCGCGGTCTGTACAAACCTTTCGGGTTCGAGCCCATCAGCCCCGCGCGGTAGCGACGAACATCCACGGGCGCCAGCTCGCCGGCCTGCCGCCGCGTGAGCACGCCGAAGTGGCGGGCCGAGTCGAGACGCTCCGCGATCAGCTCGAGGCCCTCTTCGCTCGTCTCCCACCGGACCGCGTCGAACCGAGTGAGGTCGAGAGGCACCGAGTACGAGCGGAGCGTCTTCTGGCGCGCCACGTTGTAGAAGTCCTCGAAGAAGGAGAGCACCAGCTCCCGGAGGTCACGGAAGAGCGGTTCACGATAGCGGAGGCCGACGAAGTTCGACTTCGCGACGGCCCCCAACCGGCCGCCGTGGCGAAACACGGCGATCATGTGGTCGTCGTCGTTCTCGGCGCGCAAGTCAACGACGAGCGGACGGTGGCCGAGTCGGCGGATCGCCGCCGCCGCGAAGAGGGCACCGTCGAAGCAGTGCGCCTTGCGGTCGCGCAGGACGCGACGGGGAGAGCGGTAGAAGGGGTCGGCGCTGTACTCGATGCGGTCCAGAAAGCCCTGGATCGCCTGCGGGCTCCTCAGACGGTCCAGGATCGCCAGCTCGCGCCGGGTCCAGGCGCCACCCGCCGGGCTCCCGAGTGCGGGGCGCACGTCAGGCCCCGTGGCTGGCCGCGGCCGCGGTTCCCAGGCGCGCGCTCCTCGCGGCCGGCGCCTTGAACTCGTGGCACGTAGCGCAGTCGCCGCCATCCGCGTAGTGCGCCTTCTTGTCGTCGTGGCAGGCGATACAAGTGTCCCTTCCGCTCACCTTCCAGGTGTGGGGCTTGTGGCAGTCCGTGCACGAGGCGTCGGGGTGGCCGCCCTTGGCGTGCAACTCGGGCAGCTTCTCGTGGCATGCCTTGCAGTCGTTGAGAGGCTTGATCTCCTGCTCCGTCGCGTGGCAGGAGTCGCACCCGCCCGACATCATCGGGGCCCTTGCGTCGAGCTTGTGGCAGGTGGCGCAGTCGGACGACGGCCGGATGCCCGGCTTGTGGCATCGGTCGCACATCATCGTCACATGCTTCCCCTTCAACTGGAACGGGTGCCACGCCTCCTCGGAGACCGGGGGCAAAGCGCCGAGCGCCTCGAGGGGGCCACGCTGTGGCATCGTGTGGCAGGCCGTGCACGAGCGGGTGAGGACGTCGCCGTCCGAGGTGGCGTGCCGCCCGTCGTGGCAGCGGAAGCACCCCGGCCAGTTGCGGTGCCCGATGTTGTCCGGATACGTGGCCCAGTCCACTTTCATCTTGGGGAACACGCTCCGGCTGTAGATGTCGGTGGTGACGGCCACCGCGTTCTCGATGTCCGGGGCCCTGCTATTGGACACGTCGGGATAGTTCTTGGCGTAGAAGTTGAAGATCCTGTCGCGGATTTGCTTGCCGGCGGTGGCCTGGTCGGGGTAGCCCGCCATCAGCGCCTCCGCCGTCGTCTTCTTGATCCAAGGGAGGTCCCGCTTGATGCTGCCGTTGTTGAGGGCGAGGTCGATGGCCCGGTCGGGCGGCGTGAAGATGTGGGTGGGACGGTTGTGGCAGTCCATGCAGTCCATGGTCTTCTTCGGCAGCTTTGCCAACTCCTCGGGGGAGATCGGCTTGTCGAGTGAGGTGTACTCCCGCTCCTGCCCGTAGGACCCGACTACCTTGAACCACGCGATGTCCAGCTCCTGCTCGTCGCGGGCGGCGTATATGATCTTGTTGTCGATCACCATGTGCCAGTGGATCCCGGCGCTCTGGCCGAGCTTCGAGCTGCCGCCGCCGGTCTTCATCATGAGGCTGATCTGATCGCTGGTGTTGGCCTGGTCGTATCGGAAGTAGGGGATCTGGAGCAGCTGAGCGCCGTAGAACTTCTGGGGCCAGTGGCACTCCTCGCACGTCTCCCGCGCCGGGCGCAGGTTCTTCACGGGTACCGGGATCGGAGTGGGATACGTGTGGAACGTCACGGCCAGCACCTGGCGCGCCCCGGAGAGCTTGGACTTCACGTAGAACGAGGCCCCGGAGCCGACGTGGCAGTCCACGCAGCGGACCTTGGCGTGGGGTGAGTGCTGGTACGCCGCGAACTCCGGTTCCATGACGGTATGGCAAAGCCTTCCGCAGAACGTGACGGACTCGGTGAAGAGGAAGCCGTGGTACCCGGCGACCCCGAGGACGAGGAGGACCAGAAGGCCGCTCACGAGGGCGTAGCCGAACTTTCTGCGCTGGCGAGCGTCGTTGAGATCCACGGTGGGATACGGGGCCGGCGCCTCGGCCCCGAGACCGCGGCGCCGCCGGCTCTCGCGCCACATCCCGAAGACCACGATCATGATGCCGAACACCAGGAAGGCCGGGAAGATCATGTAGGTAACGATCCCAAAGTACGGGCTCGTCTGCTTCATGACGAGCTGCGCCACCGCCGCGAAGACGATCAGCAATGCGCTCCCGGCCACGACGAGCCCGCCGAAGTAGCTCAGCGGGTTCCGGTACAGCCCGGTTCCTGTTCTTGCCTTGGTCACGCCCGCACCTCCAGCAGCGCCTTCGTCAGTTTAGCGTTGCCCAAGGCGCCCGCGGAAGCCCTCAGTCGGATCAGATCTCCTGCGAAGGTACGACCTGGCAGGCCTCGAGGGCGGCACCCAGAAGCCCTGCCGCCGGGTCGAGCACGACCATCACCGGGATCCGGCCCATCAGCTCGCTCATCCGCCCCTTGTTCCGGAAGGCGGCCATGAAGCGGCCCTCCTGCAGGCTGGGCAGGATCTTGGGCGCGATGCCACCTGCCAGGTAGACGCCGCCCACTGCCAGACATCGGAGCGCCAGATTGCCGGCCTCGGCCCCGTACGCCGTGACGAAGAGATCGAGAGCCTGCTCGCAGGCGAGGTCCGTACGTGCAAGCGCATGGCTCGCTATCACCGCCCCGGGGTCCCCGACGGACATGGCGTGCTCGATCTCAGGCCAGGTCGATACACCGCGTTCGACCAGGAACCGGTAGATTCGGATGAGGCCGGGGCCGGAGACCACCCGCTCTACCGACACCGGGCGGTGCGTCCTCTCGAGGTGCGCGAGCAGCTCGCGCTGGAGTTCGCCGACGGGCGCGAACCCTCCGTGGCCGCCCTCGGTGGCGTTCACCCGGTAGCGCGAGCCGGCCCAGAAGAGCTGCGCCTGTCCCAGACCGGTCCCGGCGCCGAGCACCGCTCGCGTCGCTTGCGGGACGGCCTCGCCCTCCTGGAGAGTGGCGAGACGGTCCGCAGGGGTGGCCAGCACACCCAGGGCCGCCGCCGCGAAGTCGTTGATCAGGCGAACGGACTCGAGGCCGGTTTCGGCGGCCAACTCGGTCTCGGTGACGACCCAGGGGAGGTTGGGTGTCGTGCATGTCCCCTTGAGCACGGCGCCAGGGACCCCGAAGCAGGCGGCGGTGACCTGCGCCCCCACCCTGCTCATGAACTCGCGCACGATCGGAGCGAGGCCGGGGTATTCAGGGCTCGCGAACCGTTCCTCCTCCAGGATCCTGACGTTCTGCCCTTCGCGCTCGGCCAGGGCGAGCAGCGCTTTTGTCCCTCCGATGTCACCCGCGAGCACCACAGCCACTATGGCCTCCAATCAACTTCAACGGTCCCGAGTGATTATCGCCCGGGCTGCGCCATCGTCCTAGAGGATGAAGTCCGTGGAGAGGAAGTTCGAGGTGTGATCCCTCACGGTTTTCGTGATGATCCTCTTGTTGATGTCGTTGGCCTTGGCCGCGACCAGCGTCCGGATCGTGAACACCCGCAGCGCGTCGGAGACGGACAGTGTCCCTTCGGCGGAGTCCTTGCGGCCCGTGAAGGGAAACTTGTCCGGGCCGCGCTGGCACTGGGAGTTGATGTTGAGGCGGCAGACCTGGTTCACCAGCGGGTCGATCAGGTGCGCGATGGCATCCGGGTCGCTGCCGAAGATGGAGAGCTGCTGCCCGTAGTTGGACTCCGCGACGTACCGGATCGGGTCTTCGATGTCCTCGAACGGAACCACCGGCACGACAGGCCCGAACTGCTCCTCGCGGTACAACCTCGAGTCAGGGCTGGTGGGATACACGACCGCCGGGAGGAAGAACGTGCCGCGGCTGGCCCCGCCGCCGTCGTTGACGATCCGGCCGCCGAGCCGCACGGCGTCATCGACCATCGCCCTGAGCTTCTCCGGCTTCCCGGGCTCCGGAAGGGGTGTGACCCCAACGCCGTCGTCCCACGGCATGCCTGCCTTGAGGGAGTTGACGGCCCGGCACAGGCGGTCCAGGAACTCGTTCGCCACCGGGCGGTGAACGAAGAGGATCTTGAGCGCCGTGCAGCGCTGGCCGTTGAACGACAGGGCCCCCATGACGCACTCCCTGACCGCGAGGTCGAGGTCGGCGTCGCCGAGGATGATCGCCGGGTTCTTCGCCTCCAGGCCGAGCACGCACCGCAGCCGATGCGGCTGCGGGTGCTGCTTCCGCAGCGCGTCCGCCGCCGGGCTCGTGCCGATGAACGCAAGGACGTTGATCTTGCCGGAGGCCATGAGCGGCCCCATCGTCTGGCGGCCGCTCCCGTACACGGTGTTGACGACCCCGGGCGGGAACGAGTCGCGGAACGCCTCGAGCAGCGGCCTGTGCAGCAACACGCCCAATCTGGGCGGCTTGAACACGACCGTGTTGCCCATGATCAGTGCGGGGATCAACGTCGTGAACGTCTCGTTCAGGGGGTAGTTGAAGGGGCCGGCCGACAGCACCACCCCAAGGGGCGCGCGGCGGATCTGCGCGATGATCCCCTGTTCGATGACAAAGCGGGAGGAGGCCCGGTCGAGGTCCTTGAGGGCGTCGATCGTGTCGCGGATGTAGTCGACGGTGCGGTCGAACTCCTTCTCCGAGTCGGAGCGGGCCTTTCCGATCTCCCACATCAGCAGCAGCACGATCTCGGCGCGCCGATCGATCATCCGGTGGACGAACCCCTCCATGGCCGCGATGCGGGCCGGCACCGACATCGTGGGCCATGCCCCACGCCCGTTGTCGTACGCGGCGACAGCCGCATCGAGAGCCGCGAGCGTCTCCTTCTCGCCGAACAGGGGGAAGCTCCCGATCACGTGTTGGACCGGGCCGGCCGGCGTCTCCCGGCAGATCGGCGAGAGAACCTCCTGCGACGGCCCGTCCCACCGGCGGATCTCACCGCCGATCAGGTACTCCCTCTGGTCCACCGGTGCGGGAAGGCGGACCTCGGCGGGAAGGCCGTCCAGCGAGGGGAAGCTGAGCTTCGGTTCCGGGTTCATGATCCGCCTCCTGGTTTCCGGTGCGCGTCGGTGGGGCGTCCGGCACCCGCGATCGAGCTTACCGCAGGTAAGGGCGAGCGGGCTGCCTACTCGAGGCGTCTGCGGAAGCGGACGCGCGCCAGGAGAAGAATGCCGACGCCCATCACAACGAGAGTCAACGCCTCCGGCCAGAGCACCGCGAAGCCGACGCCCTTGAGGAACACGCCGCGGAGGATCACGAGGTAGTAGCGCAGCGGGACCAGGTAGGTGAGGATCTGGAACACCCACGGCATGTTCTGGATGGGGAACGCGAACCCGGACAGGAGCATCTGCGGGAGAATGAAGACGAACGCCGTCAGCATCATCGCCTGCTGTTGCGTCTGCGCCAGGGTCGAGATGAAGAGCCCGAGGCCGAGCGTGCATAGCATGAACGGGAGCGTGAGCAGGGCCAGGGTGACGAAGGAACCAGAAAGTGGCACCTTGAACCAGAACAGGACCACGGGCAGGGCCGTGAGGAACTCCACGAGCCCGACGAGCGCGAACGGGATGAGCTTGCCGACGATGAGGTGTTGCGGCTTCAAAGGCGTGACCAGGAGCTGCTCCATCGTTCCCATCTCGGTCTCCCGCACCAGCGCCATCGCGGTCAGCAACATCGTCATCACCATGAGGATCATCGAGAGCGTGGCCGGGACCATGTAGTTGCGGCTCACGAGGTCGGGGTTGTAGAGGACGTTTGGCCGCAGCTCGATGAGCGGCCTCGCTCCGGCGAGGGCCGATGCGCTTTGGAGGACCGATGCGGCGTACGAAAGGCCGAGCGTCCCCGTCATCGCGTCCGCGCCGTCGGCGAGCAGCTGCACCGCGCCGGGCCGCCCGGAGCTGCGTTGGGCGGCGTAACCCGAAGGTATCGTGAGAGCAACCCTGGCCGCGCCGGATCGGAGGAGGGCATCAAGCGCCGGCTGGGCGTCCACGGCACCGGTCACCCTGAAGTACGTGGACCTCGTGAAGCTCTCGACCAGCTCGCGGCTCTCGGCGGTGCGGTCGAGGTCACAGACCGCCAGCTCGACCTGACGGACGTCGGTCGTAGCAGCGTAGCCGAGGATCAGGAGCTGCATCACCGGGGCAACGAAGAGGATCGGGAGGATCTTCGGGTCGCGCCGCAGCTGCAGCAGCTCCTTCACCAGTATGTTGATGAGCGTCCTCACCGCGCACACCCTCGCACGGGACCCGCGGGTCGTCTCGGACCACGGACCACGGACCACGGACCACGGTTTTCCCGCATCACAAGCTCCTCACGGTCCTGAACGTGGCAAGGCCCAGCACCGCCGCGCCGTAGATCACGAGGCCGACGACCTGAGGCCACCATGTCGCCGGGCCTGCCCCTTTCAGGACGATCTCCCGCAGCGCAACCAGGAAGTACCGGGCCGGGACGATGTGAGTGATGATCCGAAGACCGGCGGGCATCGAGGAGATGGGGAATATGAAGCCGGACAGGAGAAGGGTAGGGAGCATAGAGGAGAGCAGGCCGAGCTGGAACGCCACCTGTTGGGTGTCCGCGAGCGTAGAGATGAAGATCCCCCAGCCGAGGCTGACGGCGAGGAACAGGACCATAACGCACGCAAGCCAGACGAGCGAGCCGCGCACCGGCACGTCGAATAGCAGGTGCGCGACGAGCAGCGAGGCCGAGGCCGCGACGAAGGAGACCAGCAGGTAGGGGAGCGTCTTGCCGGCGAGCAGCTCGACCGCGACCAGCGGGGTCGCGCGGAGCGACTCCATGGTCCCGCGCTCCTTCTCGCGAACCACAGCCAGGGCGGTGGCAATCACCGCGGTCACCATCATGATGAACGCCAGCAGGCCGGGGACCAGGAAGCGAGCGGAAGCGAGGTCGGGGTTGTACCAGACGAGGGGCACTCCCGCCACGACGCCCCCAGCGCCCGCACGGACGACCGGCGACACGGACGCGACGATCTGTCGCGCATAGCCGAGGATGGTGTTGGCGGTCTGGGAATCCGAGCCGTCCAGGACGAACTGCAGCGTTGTCGGCCTGAGCGCCACCATGTCGACGCCGTATCTCGGGGGAACCACGAGGGCGGCCTGCGCGCGGCCGGTGTCGAAGAGACGATCGAGGACGCGTACGTCGTGGGTGTGTAACACGAGGTCGAAGTAGCCGCTCCTCAGGAACGCCTCGCTCACATCACGCGCAGCGCGGCTGCCGTCCTGGTCCACCACCGCAAGCCGGATGTGCTGGACGTCGAACGAGAGGGCGTACCCGTAGATGAAAAGGAGCAGGATCGGCATGCCGATGAGGGTCAGCGCCGTGCGAGGGTCGCGGCGGAGCTGGAGCAGCTCTTTGACGGCGATGGCGAGCGTGCGTCGGAGCATCAGGCCGCCCTGCCCTCGGCCAGGGCGATCATGTGGATGAAGACGTCCTCCAGCGAAGGCGCGATCGCCGTCACGGTGGCGTCTGCGCAGCCGGCCTGGGTGATTCGAATCGCGAGACCGTCGACGAACCTCGCCTCGGCGAGAACGATATGGAGGCGCTCTCCGAAAAGCGCAACCTCCTCGACCCCCGGCAGCCCCTCGAGCGCGGTCATCGCGCGGGCGGGGTTCGTGCAGGCCAGCTCGACGATGGTTCCGGTGGGGAACACCTGCTTGAGCGCCGGTACGGCGTCGAGGGCGAGAAGCCGGCCGGCGTGCATCAGAGCCACCCGGTGGCAGCGCTCCGCCTCGTCCATGTAGTGAGTCGTGACGAACACCGTCGTGCCGGCGCCCGCGAGCTCGTCGATGAAGTCCCAGAAGCGTCGGCGCGCCTCGGGATCCACGCCCCCGGTCGGCTCGTCCAGGAAGACGATCGGCGGGCGGTGGAGAAGCGCCGCGACCAGCGCCAGGCGCTGACGGAAGCCGACCGGAAGATCCCGGATCAGCGTCGAGCGGCGCTCCTGGAGGCCCGCCTGGGCCACGGCCCACTCCTGCCGCTCGGCCATCGCCTTGCCGAACAGGCCGTACGTTCCCCCCCAGAACCGGAGGTTCTCCTCGACGGTCAGGTCGCCGTAGAGGGAGAACCTCTGCGACATGTACCCGATTCGCTGCTTGATGTCGTCGGGCTTGCGCGCAACGTCGAAGCCGAGCACGGTGGCGGAACCGGAACTCGGCGACAGGAGGCCGCAGAGCATTCGGATCGTCGTGGTCTTGCCTGCGCCGTTGGAGCCCAGGAAGCCGAAGATTTCGCCGGGCCGGACGGCGAACGACACATGGTCCACCGCCACGAACGGGCCGAACGTCCGTGTCAGGTCCTTCACGACGACCGCCGGGGCCGATGCGCTCATTGTCCGGCCGCCCGCGCGAGGTAGGCCGACGCGATCCACGACGAGGCCCGAGCGTTGATCTGCTGCTGCTCCGCGCCCGCGAGGCCGGCCTGGGCGTCGAGGACCTCGAGCATCGTGGCCAGGCCGGCTGCGTGCCGCTCGCTCGCCGCAACCTCGCGCTTCTCCGCCGCCGCTCGGGCGGCGTCGGCCGCCGTCACGGCCGCCAGCGCGCTTTCGAGGTTGCGGCGGTTGGTCTCCACCTCGAGGAGGATCCGGCGAGTGAGATCCTCCCGGTCGCGTTGGGCGGCTTGCTGGTTGAGCCGGAAAGCCGCCGTGTCGGCGCGGGTCCTCCCGCCGTCGAACAACGTCAGCGAGGCGGCGAGTCCGACGCTCCACGAGTCCTTCCACTGGTCGGCCTGGGGGAAGTACCGCTGGTTGGGGCGGCTGTAGTCCCATTGGGCGACAGCGCCAACCGTCGGGCGCATCCCGGCCCGCGCGATCTCCTCTCGGGCGTGGAGGGCCGCCAGTTGCGCCGCCGTCACGGCGAGCTCGTGCCTCCGCGCGAGCGCCTGGCCCTCGAGGTCCGCGAGGGCGCCGGGGAGCGCCGGCAGGCCCCTCGCCAGCGAGTCAGCGAGCTCGACGGCGTCCTGATCGGGGAGCTGGAGCAACGACCGCAGTCGGGCCAGAGAGTTGGCGGCCGAGTTCTCGGCGGCGATCACCTGGACCCGTGCCGAGGCAGCCCGCTCCTCTGCCGCCAGGACGTCGGCCTCAAGAGTCATCCCGGCGGTCAGAAGAGCGCGCGTGTCGTCGAGAAGCCGCTTCGCTCTTTCCTCTTGGGAGCGCGCCGCGCCGACGTTCGCCGCGTCGCGCACGGCCTCCCAGTACCCCAGACGGGCCGTGAGCCTGACGTCTGCAACGGTTTGGCCGGTGACGGCGAGCGAGGCATCGGTGTCGTGGCGTGTCGCCGTGCGCTGGGCGGTGATCGCTCCCCCGGCGTAGAGCGCCTCCGAGAGCCTGAAGCTGGCGCCGTAGGTCGTGGTGATGTCGGGAACGAGGACGAGCGGTTGCTGGCCGGGCAACGCGAAGGGGAGCGCGAACTCCGGCACCGAGCTTCGCTGGGCGAGCGTGGCGGTGCCCGCGATCAGCGGCAGGCGAGCCGCATCGGCCGCGTTGACGGATTCGGCCGCAGCGCGAGCACGGTCGAGCGCAGCAGCGGCAACGTGGGAGACCTCCGCCGCGCGGGACGCAGCGCCCTCGGCCGTCAGCTTGACTGTTTCTGCGTTGGCCGTGGAGGCAATGAGTGCGATGAATACCCCTGCAATGGCTGCCGTCCCTGCGATCGTTGAAGACACTCGGGCGGGTGGGGGAACTGAGCCCTGTGCCCTGAGCCCTGTGCCCTGCATTGGAGTTCTCATGCTGCCTCCCCAACGACGTGGTTGCCCTTGGTGCGGGTGAGATGGAGGAACGTGTCCTCCAACCCTGCCGGGATCGCCCGCACCTCCTCGACGACCGCACCTGCCTGTTCAAGCGCGGACCGGATCGCATCGATCGCCCCCTCGCCGAGTTCGAGCCGCACGTGAAAGCGGGCCGCGAACGAGCGCACGTCGACGACGCCCGGCACTCCGGTCAAGGCGCGGGCGACCAGCGTGCGGGGCTGGGCAGACACCTCGACGACGACGCCGGGGAGCAGGCGGATGAGCTGGCCAGGCGGCGCGTCGGCGAGGACGCGCCCTTCGTGCATGAGGACCACTCGGGAGCACCTCTCCGCCTCGTCCAGGTAGGGCGTGGCGACCACGAGGGTGAGGCCCTCGGCGACCAGGTCGGCGAGCAGCCGCCAGAACTCCCGCCGCGTCACCGGATCGACGCCGGTCGTCGGCTCGTCCAGAAGGAGGATGTCCGGGGAGTGCATCAGGCTACAGGCAAGGGCAAGCTTCTGTTTCATCCCGCCGGAGAGCCGGTCGGCCTGGCGCGACCGGAACGCAGCGAGTCCCACGCGTTCGAGCAGGAGGTCCCTCCGCGCTCGCCACCCCTTCACCCCGAGCAGCAGGGCGAAGAACTCGACGTTCTCGTCCACGGTCAGGTCACCGTAGAGAGCGAAGCGCTGGGCGAGGTAGCCGAGGCGGTGGTGGAGGGCCCTCCGATGTTGCCAGGCATGACGTCCGAGCACCTCGACGGAGCCGGCGGTCGGGCGCAGGAGGCCTGCAAAGACGCGGAGGGAGGAGGTCTTGCCGGCGCCGTCGGGTCCGATGAGGCCGATCACCTGGCCGCGCTCGACCGCGAAATCGAGTCTGTGGACCGCCGTTATCTCGCCGTAACGCACGACGAGACCGCTCGCCGCGATTACCGCATTGGACATCAGGACTTCCCCCCGGCTGCAACGTCGAAATACGCATCTGCCGGCATCCCCGGTTTGAAAACGCAGCCCGAGTTCTCCAGGCCCACCTTGACGCGGAAGACGAGCTTGGCCCGTTCCTCCGGCGTCTGGACGTTCTTCGGTGTGAACTCGGCGACGTCGGACACGTAGGTCACCTTCCCGGTGAAGTCGCTGGGACGACCGTCGATGCGGACCCTGACCGCGTCGCCGAGGCGAACCCTCGCGAGGGACGGCTCGTCGACGTAAACGCTGAGCCACGGGTGGGCGATGTCGGTGAGCACGTAGAGGAGCGCACCGGGCGCCAGAACCTCGCCCGGCTCGGCCGCCCGCTGGGTGATCACGCCCTCGCGAGGTGCCTGGACGATGGCATCGGTGATGCGCTGCTGGATGGCGGCCACCGTGGCCTCGGCCGCCGCTCTGGCGGCACGGGCCTGTTCGATCTCCTCGGGACGGAAGCCGGCCCTTGCCTTCGCCAGCTCGGCCCGGTCGGCGGCTGCGATCCGTCCGAGCACCTCCGCCCTTGTGCGTGCGTCGTCGCGCGCCTTCAAAGTCGCCGTGCCGCGATCCGCCAGGCCCTCGAGGCGGTGGAGATCGAGCGTCGCCCCGTCGAGCTCCGCCTCGGCTCGGGCAAGCTCGGCCTCGGCACGCGCGATGTCCTCCTCGCGGGTTCCGGCCCGCATCAGGCGGAGTCGAGCGTCCGCGTTGTCCAGCTCGGCCCGTCCTCGGGCCAGATCGTGCTCGGCGTCGACGGTGTCCAGGCGAGCGAGGACGTCGCTGGCCTTGACCGCATCGCCCTCCCAGAACGGGAGCTGGACGAGCTTCCCACCGACCTTCGCGGCGATCCGGACCTCCGTCGCCTCGATGTGGCCGGACGCGTGAATGGCGTCGCGGCCACCCGCGCCGTGGCACCCCAGGTGGGTCAGCGCGGCGGCCGCGACGGCAAGAATCGTGGCGAGTTGGTTGCGCATCAAAACCTCCTCAGTTTCCCTTTCGAGAGATGCCGTCGAGCACGATGTCGAGGACGGACTCGGAGAGCGTCTCGAGGTCGGCCGGAGAGGCCGGGGGGAGCGGGAGCTTGTCTCCAAACCTGTCGCGGAGTCGTAAGGCGTTTGCCATGAACATCATCGCGCCCACCAGCATGAGATGCGTCGCGAACGGATTCACACGCCGGAACGCGCCGCGGGAGGCACCGTCGTCGAGCACCTGCTTGGTCATCAGCATGACCTCGGCGATCTGGCGGATGGCGGCGTCAGGCATGTTCGGCCCGCCTGCCGTGATCTCGCGAAGCATGAGCTGCGGGAGGTAGGGGTGCTCGCGGACGGCGCGGGCGAACGCTCGGGGGATCGCCCCAAGACGCCTGCGTGGCTCGTCTGACTCGGTGAGGGCGGCGGCCACGAGCGTCCGGATGCGGCTCACGTGGGTGCTGACGACCTCGGCGAAGAGCGCGGCCTTGTCCCCGACGTGGTAGTACAGCATCGCCTTGTTGACGCCGGCCCGCCGCGCGATCTCGTCGACCGTCGCCCCACCGAACCCCTGTTCCGCGAACAGTTGGCCGGCGGCGTCGAGGATGCGGTCACGCGCCGCCGACCCGGGTTGTGCAACCTCGTTGGTTCCCACCCCGCACCTCCCATTAACCAATCGGTTAGACCGACTAGTTAGTTATCCCACCGCTCACAAGGGATGTCAAGTGCTCGCTTGGAGTGTTGCACTTCTCTTCCAAGGAACGATCGAGCTGAGCTGATTCCCCCGTATCGGGGACCCCAATCGAAGTCCGGGACCGCGTGGCTCAGCGGGTGGCCGGGGCCCTGTGACGGTCGATCCAGTACCCCCAGGGGACGAGCAGCCACATCGCGAGGCCCACCCACGCGAGGGCCTTTTCGCTCGGAGGCGGTGGACCGAGAAGGTTGCCGATGTAGCCTGCGGCCAGGAACACGACGAGAGCCCACAACGACCACCCGCCGACGCGGTCTCGTGCCCGGGTCGATCTGGAATAGAGCGCCAGCCCGAGGCCGAAGATTGCCCCCTCAAGGAGGACCGTGGCGGCGACGGAGTTCCACAGGCCGAGGCCCACCTTCGGCCCTCCGGGCAGCAACGGAAGGTCGGGGCGATGGGAGATCCAATCCAGCACCCAGTGGCTCACTACCGCGAGGCCGACGACGCTGGCTCCGCGGCGATCGCGACGGGCCGCGAAATAGACGAGCCCCGCGAGGAGTCCCCACCCAAGGCACGCGAGCAGGCTGTGCGTGTAAGGGTATAGCACGAAGTCGAGCGGTGTCACCGCCGTGTTGCCGGGGTCGATGCGGACGCGCTCCAGACCCACCAGGAGGAAGACAGGCCAGAGCAGATCGACGAGTTGCGCGGACAACAGCAGGGTGCCAAGCGAGACCCGGGGCGCAAACTGCTTCGCGCCCAGACCGACACCGAAGTGTCCGATGAACATGGCAAACCTCCTCGAGGTGGGCCAAGCATACTTCCGAGTCTGGCACGGCGATTGTGCGGGTTCGCGGGCTTCACCGTGTCGGGGGCGGTACGATAGCGGAGCGGGAGGGTCGATGATCCCAATCCTGGACAGCGGCGGCATGCGCGAGGCGGATCGCGTCACCATCAGCGAACTCGGGCTGCCCAGCCTCGTGCTGATGGAATCGGCGGCCTCCGCGGTGACCGAGGTTGTAGCGGAGCGAATTCCCGACGCGGGGCGCGTCGTGATCGTATGCGGCCCGGGAAACAACGGCGGGGATGGGCTTGCGGTTGCGCGGCAGCTGCGATGTCGGGGGTTCGATGTCGTGGTCGGCATGGTCGCCGCGAACCGCGAGGTGAAGGGAGATGCGGCGGTCCAGCTCGCTCTCGCGCGGAGCTTCGACGTGCGGATCCGCGACTGCGCCCGGGGGACCCAAGCCCACCTCGCACAGCTGCTGGTCGGTTCCGACGTGGTCGTCGATGCTCTCTTCGGTACCGGCCTCGATCGACCCCTCTCAGGGCGCTGGGCTCAGGCGGTCCGCGCCATCAACCGAGCTGGGGTCCCAGTGGTCGCGGTCGACATCCCATCGGGCCTTGAGGGCTCCTCGGCAAGCGTGCCGGACGTAGCGGTGAAGGCTTCGGTGACCGTCACGTTCGGTGCGCCCAAGATCGCCCACGTCTTGCCGCCCGCGTGCTGGCTGTGCGGTGAGGTTGCGGTGGCCGACATCGGGATCCCGCCGTGGGTCGTCGAGCGCCAGGCGAACGTGGCGCTCGTCGAGGCCGAGGACGTGATGGAGTGGCTCCCCAGGCGCCCCGCGGACTCCCACAAGGGACGGTTCGGGCACCTGCTGGTCGTCGCCGGGCGCGAGGGTAGGGCCGGTGCGGCGGCGCTCGCCGCTCGCGCCGCGGTCGCCCTCGGCTCGGGTCTCGTTACGGTCGCGACGGTGCGCGCCGCGATGAGACCGATCCAGTCCCTGGTACCGGAAGCGATGGTGGACCCGCTCCCGGAAGGCGAGGACGGTGCCGTGAGCGGCGAGGGGATCGACGCCTCGCTCGAAAAGGCCACGGCTCTCGCGGTCGGCCCCGGTCTGGGTCTCGGTGACGGGCCGCGCCGGTTGCTCACGACGATCCTGGAGAAGTGGCACGGCCCGCTGCTTCTCGATGCGGACGCACTGACCCTCCTCGCGGGCAAGCTCAAGCCGCTGCGCGGTCGCGACGTCCCGGCGGTGCTGACGCCCCACCCGGGCGAACTGGGGCGGCTGCTCGGCGTTCCGACCGCCGAGGTGACCCGGGATCGCCTCCGCGCCGCGCTCGCTGCCGGCAGGAAGGCAGGCGCCGTCGTGCTCGCCAAAGGGGCGCGCACGGTGATTGTCGGCGGCGAGGGCTGGAGCCTGGTCAACCCCACGGGCACGCCAGGCCTCGCTTCCGGCGGCGCCGGTGACGTGCTTACGGGAGCCATCGGCGCCTTCCTCGCGCAAGGCGTCCCTCCCAAGGAGGCGGCAGCCGCCGGCGCGTGGCTCCACGGGCGAGCGGCGGAACTGGCAGGCGAGCGCCATTCGGGTGCCGTCCCGGCAGGCGCGCTCGCGAGGCAGCTGGCGAAGGCCGAGGCCGAGGTGCGGCGGCTGGCGTGACCGTCGGGGGCCTTCCTTCTCGAGTCGAGCTTCCCGAAGCCACGGCCACCGAGGCCCTCGGTGCTCGCCTGGCGCCACTCCTGCGGCCTGGCGACCTGATCCTGCTGGAAGGACCTCTCGGGGCAGGGAAGACGACCCTGGTCCGCGGGCTCGTGGCTGCCCTCGGGGGTGACGCCGCCGAGGTGTGCTCGCCGACGTTCGTGCTGTTGGAAAGCTATGCCTTGAGCGCGGGCGGCATTCGTCGTCTCCACCACGCCGACCTCTACCGGTTGCGCGGGCGGGGAAGCGCACCTCTCGACGAGGTGGGTCTCGGCGACGCGCTCGACGATCCGTGGGCGGTGACGGCGGTGGAGTGGCCCGAATCCTGGGCGTGGCTGGGCGGTCTTGCCCAGCGGGTCCTCCACGTGCGGCTCGACTACCGCAACGACGGCAGGTCTGCCCGGGTTGAGTGGCTCGACTCGCAGGAAGATGAAAGGTAAGAAGGGAGAGGTCAAAGGGAGGACAAGACAATCCACGTAACTTCGAAATAGTGTCTTGTGTCTTCCTTTTGACCTTTTACCTTTGACGTTTGACCCTCTACTTCATTGAACCTTCGGACATTCGAACGTGCGAACCTGCGAACGTCGCCTGTCAGGCGTGAAGCAGCCGGTGATGGTGGTGCCGGTTAGCGCTTGAAGAACCCGGTCTGCGGCTTCTCGGGGGCCGCCTTGGCCCCTCCCGCGAGTTGCTGGTTCAGCTCGCGGATGCGCTCGTTCAGCTTCTCGATGCGCCCTTCCGCATCGCGCGTCTGCCGGTCTTTCTCGACCCGGGCCGCTTCGAGCTGGTTGCGGAGCTCGGCGGCGGTCGTGTTGGTGGTGGCCATCTCCTGTCTCATGGTGGCAACCTGGCCCTCGAGCTGGGCGATGAGCTCGTCCTTCTCGAGCGTGCGCTGCCGCCACCGCTCTTCCTGCTCCTCGTAAAGGTGTTTGATCTCCATGAGCTCGACGATGCTCGCAAAGTCGGCGGGCGATGGTGCCATTGTGCCCTCCCGCTGCGCTTCCTCGATGCTGGGAAAGAGCTTGCGCAGCTTCAGCGACAGGTCGTCCGGGTCGTTCGACCTCTCCCGGGCCACGTCGTAGGTGATGACCCCGTTCGCGAGCAACGCGACGAGGCTCTGGTTCATGCTCTGCATGCGGAAGTAGGCGACCGAGTTCTCGATCTCTTCGTGGATCTCCTTGATCTCGCCGTGCTCGATGTGGGTGGAGATCTTGGGGGAGTGGGTGAGGATTTCGACGGCGGCCACGAGTCCCTGACCGTCGGCGCGGTTCACCAGCTGCATCGACGCGACGGCCCGCAGCACCTGGGCGAGCTGGGAGCGCACTTGCCCCTGCTGGTCGGGCGGGAACAGATCGATGACGCGGTCGATCGTCTGGCTGGCGTTGTTGGTGTGGAGGGTGGAGAAGACGAGGTGGCCTGTCTCGGCCGCGGTGATCACGGTGGAGACGGTGTCAAGGTCGCGCATCTCGCCGACCATGATGACGTCCGGGTCCTGGCGCATCGTGTTGCGCAGCGCGTCGTGGAAACCGGGCGTGTCGGTGCCGACCTCGCGCTGAGAGATCGTCGCCATGTGATCGGTGAAGAGAAACTCGATGGGGTCCTCGATCGTGACGATGTGGCACGGCCTCGTCCGGGCGATGTCCTGAATGATCGCGGCGAGGGTCGTGGACTTGCCGGATCCCGTGGGCCCGGTGATCAGCACGAGACCGGCAGGCAGTGCGGCGAAGCTCGCCACCACGTCGGGAAGCAGCAACTCCTCGTAGTTCTTGATTTCGAACGGGATGCGGCGAAAGACGGCGGCGATCGAGCCGCGCTGCTGATAGAAGTTGCAGCGGAAGCGAGCGACGCCCGCCACGCCGTAGCCGATGTCGACCGATTGGAACTCCTCGAACTTCTTGCGTTGCAAGGGAGTGAGGAGTGGCATCACCATGTCCTCGATGTCCTTCGGCTTGAGAGCGACTGACTTGATCGGCACGAGCTTGCCCTGCAGCCGGAGCAGCGGAGGACGCGTGGGCTTCAGGTGAAGGTCAGACGCGCCCTTCTTCGTCATGAACTTGAGCAGGTCGTCCAAGCCCAGCGGCGCGTCCATGACATGAATCTAGCATCGCGCGGCGATGCCGGTCAACGAACGGTGCGGCTCAGCAGGAATCGGCGCGCCTGGCTCCGGGTGCGCGCCTCGCCGCGCGCCTGGGCCGCACGGAGCGCCAGGACAGCCTCGGACCGCGCCTCACCCGGCGCCAGGCCGAGGAGTTCCGCGACCTCATCGCCGTTCAGGAGTGCAGGCCGGGCATCGAACCGCCGGTGCCACTGCAGGAACGCCCTGGCCGCGCCGCCGATGGGCGCTCCGCCGAGATTGGCCCGGGCGACCACCCAGGCCATGGCCGGCTCCACCAGCTCACCGGCGCGGGCGGCAAGCTCCCTGGCGGTGCTGGAGTCGCGGCTCAGCAGGATCTGCAGCCGCTCCCCAAGGGCAGCGGCCTCCACCGCACGGCGTGCGGCACGGGCAGGCCACCCGATCGCGGCCAGCGCCGTGGCCGCGGGGTCCGGCTGCCAGGTCCCCGGAAACCCGGCAGAGGGCGCGGCCAGCAAAGCGGCCGCGACCTCACGTGCACCACGGGCCAGGCCGCCTCGGCCTGATCTTCGCAACGTTTGCAGAGCACCGGCCAGAAGAGCCACGTCACCCGCGTGACCGTAGCCTTCCCACGCAGGCACGAGCAGCTGGAGGATCCCGAGACGTGCCGCTGCCGAGAGCGCGCGTGGGACCGCAGGGCCGGCAAGCAGCCTACGGAACTCTTCGCAGACACGTTCGGCGGCAACCGTCCGGAGGCCGCGGGCGGCTCCCCGCAGCAGGAGTTCGCTCTCGGAGGTGAGGCGCAGGCGCGGATGCGTGGCCAGAAGGCGGACACCGCGCAGCACGCGTAGCGGATCGTCGAACAGGTTCTCCGGGCGGACGACACGGATGCGGCCTGCGGCCAGGTCGTCGAGGCCCCCCACGAGGTCCAGCAGCGGCCCGCGGGGCAGGCGCCAGAAGAGCGCATTGATCGTGAAGTCCCTTCGGAAGATATCCTGCTCGAGACCGCCGGTGATGCCCCAGACATCGACCTGAGGGTGGCCTCCTGCCACCCGCCAGGTCGCGAGGGGGGGTCGTCCGAGCGGAAAGCAACGGCCGCCGACCAACTCTGCGAGGGCGACAGCGGCGGCCTGTGGGTCGCCCGTGACCGAAAGATCGAGATCCCGCGTCGGGAGGCCCAGGAGACGGTCGCGCAGTGAGCCGCCTGTCAGGAAGAGTTGACCGCCGCCCGCGAGCGGGGCGAGCTTCCGCAAGGCGACGGAAGCGAGGAGCCGGCGGGCGGCCTCGGGGCCGGTCACCCCTCGCCCGTCCAGAGCGGAAGCTCGACGAAGAAGCGGCTCCCCGTGCCGGCCTGACTCTCGGCCCACACCCGGCCGCCCATCGCGAAGACGAGTCTGCGCACGATGGCCAGTCCAAGGCCAGAGCCGTCGGAGAGGTTGTTGCCGGGGACCCGGACGAACTCCTCGAAGATGTGGGGCAGCGAGGCGGCCGGAATGCCGACTCCGGTGTCGCAAACGGACACAACCGCATGGTCGTCACCGGACTGCACGGCCACCGTCACGGCCCCGGGCGGGTGGGTGTACTTGAGCCCGTTCTCCAGCAGGTTGCGCAAGATCTGCCGGAGACGTTCGTCGTCGGCACGCACCAGGACTTCGGCCACATCGTCGTGCCTGAGGGTGACTTGCGCGGCAAGCGCCAGGGGCTCCAACTCGTCGATCACGGCATCGATCGCGGTCCGGATCGAAACAGGGCCCAGGGACAGCGGAAGATGGCCGCTTCCGAGGGCCGCGAGATCGAGCAACTCCTCTGTGAGACGCTGCAGGCGCTTCGCGCCGTGGGCCGCGGCCCGGACAAACTCGAGCTGCTGCTCCGAGAGTCCCGCCGCGAGGTCGTCGGAGAGCGCCTCGAGGTACGGACGCAGGATCGCCACCGGTGTCTTGAGTTCGTGGGCGGCATCCGAGACGAACCGGTCCCGCACTCTGGCGTGTTCGGCCAAGAGAACGTTGGCCTTCTCGAGCTCACGCAGTTTCTCAGCCAGCGTGCGACGGATGGCACGCTCCCGCACACGACGCCGGGCCTCGGGGTGGGGCTCGAGCAGCACGAGGTGGCGGTCTCCCGGGAGGCTGGCGGACCAGCCAAGGACCTCCACCTCATCCTGTCCCCGGAGGAGCGCCGCCTCCCAGCGCGAGCCGTGCGTCTCCCACATCTGATCGGGGCGAAGCCGGAGGCGCGGCAACTCACCTGAGCCCGCGGGCTCGCGCTCGCGGAGGAGCCAGCGCGCACGCGCGTTCGTGCTCAGCACCTGACCGGACGCATCGAGGACGAGAGCGGGTAAGGGGAGGAGCCGAAGTTGCGTCGCCGCGGCGGTCTCGGGCGGTGCGGGCAGGCCGAGCTGGCTCGCGACCTCGGCCAGCGGAACACGCGACAGTCGGTGCAGCAGGAGGTGAGCCACGAGCGTCGCGAGGGCAAGGTGTTCGTCTCGAGCGGGTCGATAGAACGAGACCTTGAGGACGGCAGACTCTGCAGAGGGACTGGTCCTGAAGATAGGGTACGTAGCCAAGCTCTTCACGCCAGCCTTCTCGAGGACATCACGTGCCGTCCTCAGTTCGCCGGCCATTCCGACATCCGCCGCGACAAACGGTGTGCTGGTGCGACTGGTCTCGAGCAGCTCCGGGTAGCGATCGGAGTAGACGACGAGGTCATGGGTCTCGTGCTCCGCCGAACTGGCGAAGACGCGCCACGTGCCCGCCGTTTCGGGAACCAGGAGGGAGACCCGTCCCGGTGCGAGAGCGCGGGAGAGATGGGAGATCACAGCGCGGAGAACCGACCCGACCATAGCACGGGCGACGAGGTCGACGGCGATCTCGCCGGCAACCTCAGTACCCTCGGGGGAGAGACGCGCACGGGCCTCGGCGCACAACGAACAATCCGAGGGTTCCAACGAGGGGAACCATGTGGTGGCGGAGATCCCTTCTACCATCGGCTGCACGCGCAGAACACGGTCAGTCTAACACCGAGTCGACCGGTCGTTCCGGCTTCGGGGGGCTGGGTCGGGGTGCTCGGGCGAGCCGGGAGCGGTTGCTCAGGAGCGTGCTAGTATCGAACCGGATTGCAGCGGGTACGGCCCCGAGGCGGGGTGGGGATGGATGTCACCGAACGGCTCCTGAGGCTCTTGGCGCGCCCGTGACCGCGGCGCCACTCATGCTCGCCGTTCTGCTTGCAACCGATCACGCTGTGGTGGTTTCTCTGCCGGACGGCGAACGGGTCGAGTGGCGGCGCGGCGACGCGCCGCAGCTTCTCGTGCTCCCGCGCTCGGGCGAGGGATGGACAAAGCTCGCCCTCAGGGTCACCGGCAGAAGCAAGAACGCCGTGGACCTTCGCTCCGCCAACGAGCCGGCGGTAACTCCCCTCACAGGCATTCGAGTGCGGGTACCGTGGCCGTTGCTCACGGGCGACCTGCGCCTTAAGTGCGTTCGCGCGCTCTTCCCCCGCGACCAGAGAACCGAATCCGGCTGGGAACACGAGATCCTGGCTCCCTGGGGTGGCGACGGGGAGTCATGGTGGGAGCTCGCCGAGTGGTTCTGTGGGGATGGCGGTCACTACCCTGCGATCCGGGAGGCGAACCCGGCGTTGGGGCTCTTTCCGCCGGCGGGGAGCCGAATCTTGATCCCAGGCACGCTCCTGCTGCCGGAGTTTGCGGGGTGTCCGGCGGTGGCCGCACGCGAAGCCATCCGGCGGACAGGTGAGCCGGCCCCGAGTCAGGCGCCGAGGGAAACGGCACGACCGGTGGTTCCGGTCCTCGAAGGTCGTCCTGCCTCGCCGGCGCCCCCGTCAGCGTCGAGGGAGCACGCGACACCGCCGGCTCAAGGAGCGGTCCAGGGAGCCGCTGGGCTGCGCTACGAGGACGGTGAGGCCGTCTACAACCTGCGTGCCGGTGAGGCTCTCTACTCCGCCGTGGTGGTACGGTTCACCGGTCAGCTGCATGCCGCGGACGTCAATTCCACGGCGCTGGAGATAGCTCGGAACTCCGGAATAAGCGACGTTACAACGATCCCAGTCGGCTACCCCGTCCGGGTTCCGTTTGACCTGCTGCTCCCTGAGTTCCTCCCGCCGGGTCACCCGCGGCGAGCGGCCTGGGAGAAGGACAGGGAGGAACTCGCCACCATCAAGCGGGTCATCCGCGCTGCGAATCTGAACGGGATACACGTCATCCTCGACGCCGGCCATGGCGGCGCCGACACCGGAGCGATCGCGGACGGCGTTTGGGAGAGCACATACGTCTACGACGTCATGAGCCGGGTCAAACGGGTCCTCGAGGAGCAAACCAAGGCCACCGTGTGGACGACGGTGCGGGATCCCGCGTTCACACCCTCGAACCTGCAGAGGGACGTCCTGCCCCAGACCCGGAGCCAGCGGCTGCTGGTCGACCCCCCGTACGACCTCTCGGACCCGACGACAGGCGTCCACCTGCGCTGGGTCCTGACCAACTCGCTGTTGCAGGGGCTCACCCGGCAGAAGGTCAGCCCGGAGAGGATCGTGTTCGTCTCGATCCACGCCGACTCGCTGCACCCGGCTGTGCGAGGCATGATGGTGTACGTTCCATCGCGGTCGCTCCGGGGCTCGCGCGCCCCATGGCAGGAGGTTGCGTACCGATGCCGCGAAGCCCGCTCGCTGGCGGTTCCGCGCTACCCCCCGGTCTTCCGGTCTCGTGCGGAGGCGCTGTCGACCCAGCTTGGCGACGCGATCGTTCGGTCGGCCGGCCGGTTCTCTGTGCCTGTGCATCCCTATGAGCCAGTCCGGTCCTCGGTCCTGCGCGGCGGCTCGCGCTGGGTTCCCGCCGTGTTGCGGTACTCGCTGGTCCCGAGCTCGGTGCTGATCGAGATCTGCAACCTCAACAACGAGCAGGACCGACAGGCCCTCCTGACGTGGAGGTTCCGGGAAAAGCTCGCTCACTCCATCGCGGCCGGGCTGGCGGAGGGATTCTCGCGATGAGCTGGAGGACGCTCGCCGGCCTGGCTGCGGCGGTGGTCGCGGTGTCCTTCGGCGCCCCGCTGGCCCGCGTGACCGACGCGGCGCCACTCGCGGTGGCGATGTGGCGGATGACCCTCTCCACGGCAATCCTGCTTCCGGCCGTGACGCTCGGAGGCGGTTGGCGTGTGACGGCCCAGCACCGGCCGGCGGCACTGCTGGCCGGAGTCTTGCTCGGGATGCACTTCGGCCTTTGGATCCCTTCGCTCTGGTTGACGAGTGTCTCGGCCTCTGTCGTGCTGGTCACGACGGGCCCGTTGTGGGTGCTGCTGCTTTCGCCTCGGTTCCTTGGGTCGCCGATCCTTGGCCGCAACCTGGCGAGCTTCCTCCTGGCGCTCGGAGGCGTCGTGATCATCGTGGGAGGCGACTTCACGCTCTCGCCGAAGGCGCTGTTGGGCGATGTAATGGCCCTGACCGCGGCGGGGTGCATGGCGGGGTACCTTGTCGTGGGCAAGAGGCTGCGCACCGAGGTTCCCCTCGCCAGCTACCTCGCAGCGGTGTACGGGGGCGCGACCGTGGTTCTGATCGCCGCGGTAGCGCTCCTTGGCGTCGCTCCGTGGCCCGCCTCGCGAGGCGCCTGGCTACCACTGGTCGGAATGGCCATCGGCCCCACACTGACGGGTCACTCGCTCCTGAACTGGGCGCTGGCGCACACCCAGGCGTACCGGGTGAACCTCGCCGTGCTGCTGGAACCTGTGCTCGCTTCGTTCTGGACGTGGCTCTTCGTGGGCGAGGTGCCTCCGCTCCACGTGGTGCCAGGAGCGGCGCTCGTTCTCGGGGCTGTGGCCCTCGAATATCTGCCTGCCGTGAGGCGGGCGTGACCCCGAAACGACCGAAAGAGATCGGCGCCGCTGGGCTGCCGTTCGAGTTCTCCGGCGCGCTGGCGCCTAGTGGATTGAGAAGTTGAAGCTCGCGAGTACCTTGCCGCTTGCGTCCCGGGCTTCGAGCCGCCACGGACCCGTCATGTCCCTTGACACCGTGACGGTTGACCACACTTTGTAGTGAACTGCCTTGATCGGCAGGTCGACGCGCCCGAGGAACCTATCCTTATGGAACCAGTAGTGGACGATCTTGTCGGTGACGTTGGCAACCTGTGAGAAACCGTAGATCTTCCCGACTTCGACAGGGAACGTCGTATTGCCGCCCTCGCAGTTGCCTTTGGGGGTGATGGAGGTGCAGACGGCGGCAGTGGCGCTGGGGGCCTCCTGGCCCAAAGCCGGGAGCGCGAAGGTGATCAAGAGCAGGGCAAGGCAGGAATACGCAGATCTCATCTTTTACCCCCTTCCAAGGCCATGCTAGCGCAACTCGGCCCGGAGCGGGTAGCGCTACCGGTGGTTCCCCGCGCCTTTCACCTGATCGCGAACTTCACGGTTGCGAGGACCGCCCCTGCCTTGTCGCGTACTTCGACGTGCCAGTCTCCGGTCATGGCCGGCGGTATGTTCTTGGCCGACCACGTGCGCCAGCGCGCCGCCTTGACCGGCAGCTCCATCGTCCTTACTTCCTTGGCGCCGTGAAACCAGGCGTGGACGACGGTTCCCGAGCCGCCGATCACCTCGGTGAAGCAGTAGAGCTCGCCGACAGTGGCGGGGAAGGAGTCGCCCTCGCCCACCGGAGCCCGATCCTTCACCGCCGTGCATACCTTGGCGGTCACCTTGGGTTGGTCGGCCGCGATCAGCGGTCCCGTTACGACCAGGGCAATCAGGGCCACCAGAACGACGGTCCGTTTCATCTCTCGTTCCTCCGAATTGCGATCATCTTACATCACGGCTTTGCGCGCAGCGTATGCTACGATGAGCCCCCGATGCGAAGCGGTTCAAAGGCCTGGAGGAGTTCCCATGCATAGGGTTCAAGTCCTCGATGCGCGTGGCGTGGCAAGGGCGCTGGAGCGAATGGCCGCGGAGCTCGTCGAGCGGGTGGGGGACGAGAAGCTGCTCTACTTCGTGGGTGTTCAGACCCGCGGCGTCCCGATCGCGCACCGGCTAGCAAAGCTGGTGGCGGCCGCGACCGGTCACGAACCGCCGGTAGGAGCTCTCGACATCGCGCTGTACCGGGACGACGTCGGACCTTGGCGCGCGGCTCACCAGCAACCCATCCTGCGTGACACCGAGCTGCCCGTGACCGTGGACGGCAAGGTGGTCTGCCTGGTGGATGACGTGCTCTATACGGGGCGTACGATACGAGCGGCTCTCGACACCCTGATGGACTACGGGCGACCTCGCGCGATCCATCTCGCTGTGCTCGTGGACCGGGGCCACCGCGAGCTTCCGATCGCGGCAGAGTTTGTGGGCAGGACGGTTCCCACCTCGCACGCCGAGGACGTCCAGGTGCGCCTCAAGGAGAGCGACGGCGAGGAGGGCGTCTGGATCGCCAAGGAGGTGGCGGAATGAGCGTGAAGGCGGCACCGCGGCTGCGCGGCAAGGACCTGGTCGGCATCGACCCTCTTTCCCCTGGGGAGATCCAGCTCATCCTCGAAACGGCCGAGCAGATGCGGGACATCGCCGCACGGCCGATCAAGAAGGTCCCTGCTCTGCGAGGCAAGACGGTCGTCAACCTCTTCATGGAGGCCTCGACGCGCACCCGCTTCTCGTTCGAGGTCGCGGAGAAGCGCCTCTCGGCGGACTCGCTCAACTTCTCGGCCACGACCTCGTCGGTCAGCAAGGGCGAGACGCTTGTGGACACCGCCTTGAACCTCGAGGCGATGCAGCCGGACTTTCTCGTGATCCGCCACCAGTACGCGGGCGCTCCGCACCAGCTGGCCCGCATCCTGAAGTCGTCGGTGATCAATGCGGGCGACGGGGCGCACGAGCACCCGACGCAGGCGCTGCTCGACGCCCTCACGATCCGGATGAGGCGCGGCGGCCTCGAAGGGCAGGTGGTTTCGATCGTAGGCGACCTTCAGCACTCGCGGGTCGTACGTTCCAACATCCTGCTCCTGAACAGAATGGGGGCGACGGTCCGCGTGGCGGGGCCGCCGAGCCTGATCCCGCTCGAGATGGACAAGCTCGGCTGCCAGGTCTATACGCGCATGGAGGAGGCCATCGCCGGGGCGGATGTCGTGATGATGCTCCGCATTCAGCTCGAGCGGCAGGGGAGGATGAACTTCCCGACCGTGCGGGAGTACTACGACTTCTTCGCCCTCACTCCTGAAAGGCTCAAGCTCGCGAAGAAGGACTGCCTCGTGATGCACCCGGGGCCGATGAACCGCGGCGTCGAGATCGACTCGCGGGTGGCGGACGGTCCGCAGTCGGTGATCCTGGAGCAGGTCACTAACGGCGTCGCGGTGAGGATGGCGGTGCTGTACTTGTTGGCGGGAGGACACGGTGAGCCGACTGCTGATTAAGCACGGACGGGTCGTGGACCCGAGCCAGCGGCTGGACGAGGGTCTCAACGTTCTGATCGTGGACGGCAAGGTGGCGCGCCTCGCGGAGCGCATCGAGGACAAGGGGACCGAGGTTCTCGACGCCACCGGCCTCGTGATCGCCCCCGGTTTCGTCGACGTCCACGTGCACCTGCGCGAGCCCGGGTTCGAGTACAAGGAAACGGTTGCGACCGGCGCCGCCGCAGCGGTCGCCGGCGGCTTCGCCTCCGTCTGCTGCATGCCCAACACTCAGCCGGTCAACGACAGTGCGGCCGTGACCGAGTTCATCCGGGCGCGTGCGACCGAGGCCGGGCTCGCCCGCGTCTACCCGATCGGCGCGGTTTCCAAGGGGCTCCAGGGCGAGGAGCTCGCCGAGATGGGCGAGATGGTTCGGGCTGGCGCGGTGGGCTTCTCGGATGACGGGAGGCCTGTCCACAACTCCTACCTGATGCGCCGGGCGCTCGAGTACGCACAGTTGTTCGGCGTGCCCGTGGTGGACCACTGCGAGGATCCCAGCCTTACCGGCAAGGGAGTCATGCACGAGGGCGGCGTCGCGACCCGTCTGGGCCTGCGCGGCATCCCGGCCGCGGCTGAGGAGATCATGGCGGCCCGGGACGTCGTGCTCGCGGAGCTGACGGGCGGGAAGGTCCACATCGCCCATGTATCCACACGCGGAGCGCTCGACCGTGTCCGCGACGGGAAGGGAAGAGGCGTGGCGGTCACTTGCGAAGTGACGCCTCACCACCTCGCGCTCACCGACCAGGCGGTGGCCGATTCCGAGTACGACACCGACACCAAGATGAACCCGCCGCTGCGCAGCCCGGACCATGTCGAGGCTCTCATCCGGGGTGTTCTGGACGGCACCGTGGACTGCCTCGCGACCGACCACGCACCACACCACGCCGACGAGAAGGTGCTCGAGTACGACCTTGCGCCATTCGGAGTCGTGGGCCTCGAGACGGCGATCCCGGTGACGTACGACCTGCTCGTTCGCCGCCACAAACTCCCGTTGCGGATGTTCGTCGCGCTGTGGTCGTCGAACCCGGCCCGGCTGTTCCGGCTTCCGGGCGGTTCTCTCAAGGTCGGCAGCCCCGCCGACATTACACTCCTGGATCTCGAAGCGCGAGCCACGGTCAACCCCGACAGGTTCCGTTCGCTGTCCAGGAACACACCCTTCGCCGGCCAACGTCTCAAGGGTTGGCCGGCCGCCACGCTGGTAGGCGGCAAGGTGGTGTGGAGGCGTGAGCGAAGGTAGCCCGCGCCGCGTCCTCGTGGTGGACGACTCGCCGGTCCAGTGCGCCTTCTGGCGGCAGTTGTTGGAGCGGCGCTACGGTGCCAGGGTGGCGGTGGAGACGTTCAGTGACCCGCGGGCGGCGATCAACCAGCTCAGAGCGGACATCCATCTGATGCTGCTCGACTGGGAGATGCCGGAGCTTGACGGCGCGGCCGTCCTCGAAGAAGCGCGTCGCCGAGGTGTGAACCTCCGGCGGGTGATCATCTCCTCGGCGCATCCGGCTGACGAACTTCACCGCGCGTTCGATGCCTCCGGCTGTCTGGCAGTGATCGATAAGACGGAGCCCGAACAGCAGGCGGCATTCATGATGATCCTCGACTCGATCATGAAGCGGTAGCCGAAAGCAAAAAAAAGTCAAGGGTCAAGAGTCAAGAGTCAAAAGCGAGGCCGTCATCTGGGTGGGCCAAATTCCTCGACTCTCGGCTTTGAACTCTGGACTCTCAATCGTCTTGCCGGGGAGGCATGAACGCCGGAATCCCAGTCAGGTGCTCCCCGAGGATCAGCGTATGCATGTCGTGCGTCCCTTCGTACGTGTAGACCGACTCGATGTTCATCAGGTGTCG
Organism: Terriglobia bacterium; assembly: GCA_020073245.1. Taxonomy (GTDB): domain Bacteria; phylum Acidobacteriota; class Thermoanaerobaculia; order Thermoanaerobaculales; family Thermoanaerobaculaceae; genus RBG-13-68-16. Next base: position 85,818 of record JAIQFQ010000009.1, read on the forward strand.
CATCACCGGGAACTCGTTGACGATCCCGTTCGCCCCGTGGATCTCGCGCGCCAGGAGCGCGCACTCCCGCGCGACCCAGCACGAGTTGCGCTTGGCCTGCGAGATCTGAACGAACGTGGCCTTTGCTTCATCCTTGAGCCGGCCGAGCCGCCACACCATCAGCTGGCCCTTGCTGATCTCGTTGGCCATCCACACGAGGCGTTCCTGGACGATCTGGTGCGACGCGATCGGTCGGTCGCCGAACTGCTTCCGGGTGGTCGCATAGTCGAGCGCGGCATGGAACGTCGCCAGCGCCGAGCCGAGGGCGCCCCACGCGATCCCGTATCGGGCCTGGCTGAGACACGCGAGCGGGCACCTCAGGCCGTTTGCTGCGGGCAGGCGACTGGCCTCCGGGACGCGACAGTCGGAAAGGACTAGCTGCGAGGTGACCGACGCGCGCAACGAGTACTTGCCTTTGTGCTCGACGGTCGAGAACCCCGGAGCGCCGCGCTCGACGAGGAAGCCGCGGATGGTACCTTCGTCGTCCTTGGCCCAGACGACCGCAACGTCTGCGATCGAACCGTTCGTGATCCACGCCTTCTCGCCGGAGAGGAGCCAGCCGTCGCCGTCACGTCGGGCGCGAGTCCGCATGGCGCCGGGGTTGGAGCCGAAGTCCGGCTCGGTGAGGCCGAAGCACCCGATCGCCTCGCCGCGGGCGAGCAGCGGGATCCAGTGATCCTTCTGGTCTGGCGAGCCCCACGTCATGATCGGGTGCATCACCAGCGCCGACTGAACCGAAACGAAGGAGCGCAGGCCGGAGTCGCCGCGCTCGAGCTCCTGCATCACGAGGCCGTACCCGACGTTCGAGAGGCCGGGAAGCCCGTACTCCGTGAGCGTCGCGCCGAAAAGGCTCAGCCGGGCCATCTCGGGCACCAGCTCGCTGGGGAAGTGCCCGTCCCATGCCCACGCCTCGATGTTGGGAAGGACGCGCTCGCGCACCCACTCCCGAACGGTGTCGCGAACCAGGCGCTCCTCGTCCGTGAACAGATCGCCGACTGCGAAGAGGTCGAGGGTCTCGTGTGCCATCGTGGTGCCCTCCGGACGAACCGAACTGGACCAACCTAGCATTTCCGCCCTCGCCGCGTCACCAGCGTGCGGTCCGAGCCCCGTCAGCCCGGTGGTACGATGATCTGGCGAGTACGCCGTCGGAAAGTGAAAGCGGGAGGGCGGGCATGAGTCCCTACATGGGCGGTTCGGCACCGGCGATGGCCGCACAGGTGGCTGACGGCTACACCCTGATCAGCGCGGTCCAACTCAAGCGCCTGCTCGACAACGAGCTCGACCAGCTCCAGATCGAGCTCGAGCGGATCATACGCGACATCAGATCCGAGCCAATGAACCTCGAGGACATCCCGGCGATCAACGCGCGGAACCGGAAGATCGCGCGCATCTCGGGCGCTCTCCAGCAGCTCCAGATGACCAAGGCGAAGCGGAGGAGGGGCGCGTGAGCGAGGCGACGTGGTGGCGCCACCTCAAGGGCGACCCCACGCGCTTCCTGCTCTCTGACGACGAACCCGGGGTGATTTGGCGGACGCTCACGGTCCTGCTCGGCCGACCGCACGACAGCCCGGCGGTGGTTCGCGCGAAGCTTGCCGCGCGGGAGACCGGAATGGCCGCGCGCCTGCTGGCGACGCAGGACCCGATGGGCTATTGGGGCTCACCCGGGGGGTACGGAGCCCGCTGGGGCGGGACGGCGTGGCACGTGATCGCCGTGGCCGCGCTCGGCGCCGACCCGGAGGATCCTCGTGTCCAGCGCGGAGCGCAGGGGCTGCTCGAATCACTGCAACCCCGCTCGGGAGGGTTCTCCGCGGCGCGAGGCCGACCGCCGGCCGCCTGCTTCACGGCCGAGGTTTGCGCCGCTCTGGCCCGGCTCGGTTTCGCGCATAGCCCGCGCGTGCGTGAGGCGATCGCATGGCTCGCCGAGCGCGACGGCGGAAACGGCGGATGGTCATGCCCCGAGCTGCGCCACCTCGTCGGCGGCGTGTGCCCTGTGGCGTGCGTCGGCGCTCTCCGTTTCGTGGCCGAGCTGGCGCCCCCGGACCGGACGGCGCTCACCGGGATGGCGAAACGAGCCGCGCGCGTCCTGCTCGACCGCGGGTTGTGGCTGGAGGGCAACGCCCCGAGGGGGTGGTGGGCGCTCTCCCATCCGAACCTCGGCAGGAGCGACCTCCTGGACGCGCTGTGGGCTCTGGCGAGGGTCGGGTGGCCCGCCGAACCGCCGATCCTGAACGCACTTCTCGGCGTGCTCGCCCGGCAGGACACCCTGGGCCGCTGGGTCCAGCAGCAGCCGGCGCCGTTCGGTGAGCCGGGAGGCGAACCGTCCCGGTGGATCACGCTGAAGGCCCTTGTGGCGGTTGCGGCGTATGGGGACTCGCTGGCCGTCCACCGTCAGGAGGAGGGATGAGCCGCGTTATTGTGACTGGAGCATCGAGCGGGATCGGCCTGGCGTGCGCGAGGGGGTTCCTCGAGGCCGGGCACACCGTCGTGGCGCACTACAGGACGGGCGCCACGGCTGCCGGGGCGCTTCGGGAGGAGTTCGGGCGAGACCGCGTCGTAGCCGTGGCTACGGACCTCGCGACGGAGGCCGGGTGCATGGCGCTCGTGCGCGCCGCAGGAGCTCTCGACGTGCTCGTGCATTCGGCCGGAATCTGGAACGACGGCGCGATCCGGACGCTCACCGCGGCCAACCTGGAGGAGATGTTCCGCACGAATACCTTTTCCGCCTACTACCTGGCCCGCGAGGCCGCGAATGCCATGAAGACCGGGAGCATCGTGTTCATCGGGTCGACCGCCGGTGAGCGCGGGGAACCGGGCCACAGCCACTACGCCGGTTCCAAGGCCGCACTCTGGGGGCTCGTGCAGTCGCTGGCTCAGGAGTTGGCCCCGGATGTCCGCGTCAACCTGGTGTCGCCGGGGTGGGTTCGGACGCCGATGGCCGAGGCCACCTTTGCGATCCCCGGCAAACTCGACGCGATTGTGTCCGCCATCCCCCTTCACCGCGTGGCGGAGCCGGAGGACGTCGCGTCGGCGGTCCTGTTCCTCGCGGACGCCCGTCAGCGCCACCTCACCGGCGTGGACCTCGCGGTCTCGGGCGGTGCGTTGCTGCCGATGCCGCGGGGGTAGAGACCGGGGTCCGGGATCCGGGGTCAGGGGTCCGAGAAAGGCGAAGAGGAAAGCTCCGATGCGCCGGACCAGAAGGTGAGGAGCGGGGAAAGGTGGGGAAGCGGGACCTGCTGATCCGGCGACTGGAACAGATTGCCGGCGCCCTCGCGTCCACCGGGCGGGGGTTGGCACTGCTGGGGCTCGGCTCGTCGGGTCTCGATCTGGAGCGGATGGACCATTTCTCGGACCTCGACTTCTTCGCGATCGTCCCTCCGGGGAGCAAGGCGGGTTTTCTCGACGACCTCGGCTGGCTCTCGACCGTCGCGCCGATAGCGTTCTCGTACAGGAACACTCCGGACGGTCACAAGGTGCTCTTCGCCGACGGCGTGTTCTGCGAGTTCGCGGTGTTCGAGCCCCAGGAGCTCGATGCGATCCCCTTCGCGCCCGGGCGGGTGATCTGGAAGGCTCCCGGTTTCGACGAGACGGCGTGCGCACCTCGGCCGCGGCCCGGCCCTGCGGAGGACGACAGGGACTGGTTGGTAGGGGAGGCGCTCACCAACCTATACGTTGGCCTCTCACGCCTCCGCCGGGGCGAGAAGCTGGCCGCGGAGCGCGCGATCCAGGTGAGCGCCGTGAACGCGGTCCTGAGGCTCGCGCCGCGGATCGAGACGGAGCGCGTGATCGCACGTGACCCGTTCGCCGAGGAGCGGCGGTTCGAGAGCCGCTTCCCCGGTCTCGCGGCGGACCTCCCGTCGTTCGTGCAGGGGCTCGAGCGCAGCAGTGAGTCCGCGCTGGCGATCCTGCGTTTCCTCGAACGTCACTTCCCCGTCAACGACGCGATGGCGTCCGCAGTCCGCGTGCTGGCCGGCGGATCTCCCGGCGCTCGCTAGCCCAGGCCCACTCAGCGGCCGGCCCGCACTCCGACGAGCAGTGAGGTCCGTGCGTCGAGGCGGTGCGACCCCCAGTCCCCGAACCCGGCGCCGCCGAAGATCCTCTCGAGCTCGCTCGGCGCCCAGCACTGACCATCGGGCGTGCCGGAGAGCATGTTGACGGCGAAGAGCGCGGTGGTCGGAGGCCCCGAGTGGGCCTCGTCGTCCCACATGAACTCACGGATCAAGACCAGACCTCCGGGCCGTACCCCGGCCGCCACGTTGCGGGCGATCTTGGCGACGCCATCCGGGCCGTAGGAATGGAGGAGCGACGAAACGAGCGCGACGTCGCAGGGTGGGATCCGGCTCTTGAGGGCGTCTCCGACCTTGAAGTCGAGCCGCCTACCGACGGCACGCCCGGCCGCATACCCGCGCGCGATGGGGAGCACGTCGGGCAGGTCGAAAACGGTGGCCGTCAGGTTTGGGAAGCGCTCCAGCGCCGCCAACGTGAGCTCTCCCGGTCCGCCGCCGACATCCACGAGGTGCCCGAAGGCGCCCAGATCCACGTTGTCCCAGAGGGTCCATGCGCCGCGGCGGGCCATGTCGGCCATTGCGAGGATGAAGGCGCGCAGCTGCTCGTCGTCTTGGCGGCCCCGGGGGAGCGGTCTACCCGTTTCCAGGACCGCGTCGAGCCTCGCCCAACGCTGGAGAACGTGCCACTGGTGGGTGAAGGCGCTGTCCATCGAGGTTGAGGAAGCGGGGTCGAAGGTTGCCCGTAGCGCCTCTGGGACCGCGAGCAGGCCGTCCCTCCGCTCGAGTGCCCCCAGGCACACCAGGGCGTCGGCGAGGGTCGCGAGCGCGCGGGCGTCCAACCCCAACCGGGCGGCCAGGGCGTCCGGGGCCATCGGGCTCCCGACTAGCGTGGTGAAGACACCGGCATGGTTGGCGGCGAGGATGACGATCGAAGGCTGGAAACCTCCGACGACCCTTTCGAGTTCCTGCGGCGTCATCACGACCTCCTTCAAGCAGAGTAGCGCACCGCGGCGCAGCACCGGGATTCCGAGGCTCGCCGCTCCCGCCCGGAGCCAGGGGCGGCCTCCCTCCCGCGTCGAGACGGGCTATACCAGGGGCACGACGCATCTGCTATAAAGGTCCTTGCGAGGTTCGCCAGGGGGTTGGCATGAGCGGCACCAGCGAATTCGGCGTCAACGAGCATACCCGTCCCGAAGAAGCGGTCAGGATCGCCATGGAGCGGGAGAAGAAGGCGCGGGAGTTCTACCTCACCTGCGCCGGGATCGTCACGGACCCTGGCGTCAAGAAGATGTTCGAGTTCCTGGCGCGCGAGGAGGGGAAGCACTTCGACCTGCTCGAGAGGGAGCACGACCGCTTCATCTCCGGGGATAACTGACCGTGCCCGGCCGGGTCATCGTCTGCGGTGATCTGCCCGACCGGTACGAGGCCGAGCGGCTGCTCGCCGAACATCAACCCGGGCTGCACCTTGACAGCGTGGCGCGGCCGTGGGAGATGGTCGAGCGAGCGATGTCGGGAAGCTACGACGTCGCGCTGCTCCTCAAGGGACCGATCGCGGCGCACGAGGCGAGGCTGGAGGGCGTGGCGGGCTTGCGCCGCAACGGGTTCACGGGCAAGATCCTGGCCGGCGGGGCTTTTCTCACCGAGAAGCAAGACGCGGTGCGCGCCGGCGCCGACTACGCCTTCGATCCCGACAGACAGGCGCTGGAGCGGGTCGTCGGCGCCGCGCTCGTAAGACCAGCGGTCGCCGCCGACCACCCCTATCTGAGGTACCTCGTGGTCGGGGAGTGGGCGCGGTCGGTCGCCTATGCCGCGGAGCTCCCGACACCCCCAACCGACATCCTTCTCGCGGCCACGTCGTGCCACACCGGCGCCGCGTTCTGGAGCACGCTGGCGGCGTACGTGAGGGCGAACCCCTCAATGCGCTGCGTCGTGGTGGAAGACGACGGCGGGGTGGACGCGCGGACCGAGGCTCTCGCGACAGGAATCCAGCCGTACGTTGTCCTGGAGCAGGAGGGGCTGGGCAAGGTGACGGAGTTGGTCCGGAGGTTCCTCCGCGAGTCCTGGCTCGCCACCGTGACGGCCGCCTGATCCTGACGCCAACTGAGAGTGAAGAGTCAAGAGTTGAGAGTTGAGAGTTGAGAGTTAACGACAATGACGTCCAAGGGTGCACTCGTTTCGTCACGGCACTGAGCCGGGCCGGTGTCTTCCAACTCTTCACTCTTCACTCTGGACTCTTAACTTCGGCCGTTAGGCTCTGAAACGTGAGCGCCTTCTAACGCCGAAGTGCGCTTGTTCGTGTTCGTCACATTCTCTTGGTAGAATTATTGGGTGGAGCAGTCTGCTCCTGTGCTCCCAGGCCGGAACGGGAGGTTCGAATGTTCGACATCGAGGCGTCGCTGGACCGACAGATCCTGGCGGTCCCGCGCAACCGGCCGACCGTCATCTTCATCGAGCCGCTGGACCCGCGTGTGCTCGAAGCGGCGTGCTACCTGACGCGCTTCATCCGGCCCGTCTTCCTGGCGAAGGAGGACGCCGTTCGCCAGGTCGCTGCGCGCGACCTCGGCCATGTGGACCCCAACCGGCTCGAATTTGCCTTCTCGGAAAGTGCCTTCCTCGACCTCGCGGCCCAGGAAGCACTCGTCGAAGAGTTCATGAACGACTACCTCGAGAGCTGCCGCGAGGGAGGCCAAGGGAGGACACCGGCAGAGGCGCGCCGGTTCGTCTCGACCTCGGCACACTTCGGGATCTGTGCGGTCCGGCTGGGCCACGCGGACATGGTCGTCGGCGGCGCCACGCACGAGCCGAAGGACTTCTTCCGGCCGATGGTGCGGGCGCTGACCCACCGGTACATGCCGTGCGAGGCGGGAGTGTTCGTCCTCCCGGACGACCACCCGGACACGATCTTCCCGCACAACATCGTGGTCTTCGGGGATGTCGGGGTAACCGCGACCATGACGCCCGAGGCGCTGGCAAACGTCGCAGTAGGGACGTGCGCCATCGCACGGGACCTCATCCCCGACGACGTGCTGCCGGAGATTCACGGCGCCATCGTGTCGTACTCCCACCGCGGCTCCGACGAAGGACCGTCCGCGGAGCTGGTGCGGCGGGCCGCGGAGTTGATCCCTGGAGTCCTGGCGGAGCGCGTTCGGCGTGGTAGGCGCTACGCGTCCATCAAGATCGAGGCCGAGGTCAAGGTGAGCGTCGCGCTGTCGCAGCGGTCCGCGACCTACTACAAGGCGGGCGCGCAGGCGGGGTGGACGGGCGGCACCAACGTCATCATCTGCCCAAACCTCGACATGGGGAACCTGCTCTACCACCTCTACGCCACGCGCTACCCGACCGCGAAGAAGTTCGCGGTGATGTTCGGTCTTCAGTTCCGGGGCGTGGACCTTGCAATGGACTGCACGCCGGAGGACGTACGGCTGGCGGTGAAGGCCTCCGTCCTGCGACTGCATCGATTCGGCGCATGGAAGCAGACACCGAAAGACACCCTTTTCCGCAGGCATCGGGTGCTCGCCATCAACCCCGGCTCGACCTCCACCAAGATCAGCGTCTACGAGGGCGAGCAGGAGAGCTTCACCGTCGAGCTGCAACACCCTGCGGCCGAGCTCGCGCCGTTCGAGGGAAAGCCGATCACGGAGCAGTTTGCGTTCCGTAAGGAGGTGATCGGGAAGGAACTCGCCGGTCACGGGCTCTCGATGGGGGAGATCGACGCCGTCGCGGCGCGAGGCGGTCTCCTGAGGCCTATCTCGCACGGCACCTACCGGGTCAGCGAAGCCATGACCGCGGAGCTCAGGGCCGGGGTGCTGGGCGAGCACGCCTCGAACCTCGGAGCGCTGATCGCCAACGAGCTGGTGGCCGGGACCGGCAAGCCCGCCTACATCGTCGACCCAGTCGTCGTGGACGAGGCACCCGAGCGGGTGAAGATCGCGGGGATCAAGGCGATCCGGCGCAAGGTGATAAGCCACGCGCTGAACCAGATCGCCACGGCCCACCGCTACGCGGAGGAGAACGAGACGTTCTACGAGAAGGTCAACGTGATCGTCGCCCACATGGGGGGCGGTATCTCGATCGGCGCTCACAAGAAGGGCCGCTACATCGACGTCAACAACGCCCTCGACGGCGAGGGCCCCTTCACGCCTCAGCGCTCGGGTACCCTTCCGGTCGGCCAGCTCATCGACCTCTGCTTCTCCGGCAAGTATGCCAAGGAGGAGTTGAAGAAGCTCAACAAGGGACGCGGAGGCCTCATCGACCTGCTGGGCACGGCCGATCTGCGCGAGGTGGAGCGTCGGATCGGTGCCGGTGAGAGGGAGGCCGCGGACGTGTTCGAGGCGATGGCCTACCAGATCGCCAAGAACATCTCGGCCCTCGTGCCGGCGTTCGACGGCGAGCCGGTTGACCGCATCCTTCTGACAGGCGGTATGGCGCGCTCGCAGAAGCTGGTGGCTGCGATCACGCAGTTCGTCGCCGCGGTGGGTTGCGGCGTGACGGTCTATCCTGGCGAGAACGAGATGCTGGCCCTCGCGAAGGGGGCGCTCCGGGTGCTCGACCACAAGGAGGCCGCGCGCGACTACAGGCCGGAGGCTTGAAGACAGGGCGTAGGGCACAGGGAATCAGGAGGGATGATGAGGCCGATTCGGACGCTCGAGCAGCTCGCGGAAGGGGTCAAGGGCGCACCGGCCCGCCGTGTCGCGGTCGCCGCCGGGCACGATGAGAACACGATCGAGGCCGCGGCCCGCGCGGCGAGCGAGGGGATCGCGAAGGTGATCCTGGTGGGGGACGCCCCCCGCATCGAGGCGCTCTGCAAGGAGCTCAAGCTCGACATCGGTGTCTTCTCGGTCATCGACGAGCGCGACGAGGCGAAGGCAGGGGCAAAGGCGCGCGACATGGTGCGGGAGGGCGAGGCCGACGTCCTGATGAAAGGGCTCATCGGCACCGACAAGTACATGCACCTGATCCTGGACAAGGAAAGGGGATTGCTGCCCGCAGGGGCCGTCCTGACACACATCACGGTCCTCGACATCCCGGCGTACCAGAAGACCCACGGCAAGCTGCTGATCGTCTCCGACGTCGCGGTCATCCCGGCGCCGGACCTGCCGACCAAGGTCAAGATCGTGGGGTACGCCGTGGACGCAGCCCACTCGTTCGGGATTGAGCGGCCAAAGGTCGCGCTCCTTGCCGCCAACGAGAAGGTGTCCGACAAGATGCCGGCGACCACGGACGCCGCGATCATCTCCAAGATGGCCGAGCGCGGGCAGATCAAGGGCGCGATCGTGGACGGGCCGCTGGCCCTCGACGTGGCGCTCTCACGCGAAGCCTGCGAGATCAAGGGGCTTGCCTCGATCGTGGAAGGCGACGCGGACGTGCTGATCTTCCCTAACATCGAGACCGGCAACGTCTTCTACAAGGGCGCCACGCTTCTCGGCGGCGCGAGCCTGGCGGCGGTCGTGGTCGGCACCTCGGCACCGTGCATTCTCACAAGCCGCGCGGATTCGGAGGATTCGAAGTTTTACTCGATCGCCCTCGGCTGCCGCCTCGCCAAGTAGAAGGCGACGCCGGCGTCGGACCTCTCGCGGCGTTGCGCTTCGGCGGCTCGCATGCTCACGTAGCCTCCGGCTACGCTCCGCTGCGGCCGCCTCGGGCGCCTTGCATCTGGCCCACTCTCGGCAGCGCGGCTACGTGCCGTAGGCCCTGGCCCTGCTTTTGGTGCTGTGCCGTGTCCGTTCTCGGACCGCGAGCCACGGTCCGCGGAGCACAGGTATTGCCAGAGGGGGGGCACGAAATGAGAGCGGCGGGAGGGTGGTTGCAACGGTCAGCCGAGTGGCGCCAGGAGAGGTAAAGCGTGAGGCGACTGATTGGGCTTCCTGTCGATCCGGGTGGACTTGAGGCGGGGTATGTGCTGTTCATTAGACTCGCAGCCGGGCTGATCTTCCTGACGCAGGGCGTGCTGAAGTACACCGATCCAAAAATGGGGGTGATCCGGTTCACACACATTGGGTTTCCGTACCCGGGATTCACCGCGCATCTTGTTGGCGGCTTCGAGATCGTCTGTGGTCTGCTGGTGTTGCTCGGGTTGTTCACGAGGCTCGCCACCATTCCGCTGCTCGCCGTCATCTTGACCGCGATCGGGACCACGAAGATCCCCGAGTTGGTCCGCCCGGGCCAGGGCTTTTGGTTCATGGTCAGCGACGCCCGAACGGACTTCGCGATGCTGTGCTCCCTGCTGTTTCTGCTGTGCTCGGGGGCGGGCCGGTGGTCGATCGACGCCGCTCGGCGCGGCGATGCGCGCTGATCCTCGCCGCGGACGGGGTCATTCTCGGACCACGGACCACGGACCACGGTCTTCCGGTGCCCCGACCCCTGGCCCCGATTCAGTCTCTTCGGACCACCTCGGGGAGCAGGTGCGAAAGCGCATGCACGAGAGCATCCACGTCGGCCTCCGTGTTGTAGGCCTGGATCGAGACGCGGATGTAGGAGCCTCCGTTCCATGCGAACGTCGGGACCTCGATCGAGAACTCGTCCCAAAGGCGGCGTTGGAGCGCCTCGTGGTCACAGGGGGGGAGCGCCATGGTGACCATCTGGACGAACCATTCCTGGCAGTCGGGCGAAACCGGGGCCTGGCCGGTGATCTTGTCCACGTCGCGGCGGGCGGCGCGGGCCAGATCGTGGCAGGCGCGGCGGACGGTCGGCCAGTCGTGCTCGTGCAGGAACTCGATGGCGGCCGGAACCGAGAGATAGGCCGCGACGTCGCGGGTGCCCTGCCACTCGTGCTCGTCCACGAATCTCGAGGGCCCGGGGCGCTCGCTGTGCCACCCCCAGCTCACGACGAGCGGTTCCATGAGGGGCTGCACCTCCCGGCGAGCGTGGAGAAACGCAGAGCCTTTTGGAGCGTTCATCCATTTGTGGCAGTTGCCGGCGTAGAAGTCGGCGCCGAGGGCGGCGAGATCCAGAGGGAGCTGACCGGGAGCGTGCGCCCCGTCGATCACCGTGAGAATCCCGCGCTCGCGGGCGCGGCGCACCAGTGGGGCCACGGGGAACACCAGCGCGGTGGTCGAGGTGAGATGGCTCATGAAGAGGACTCTGGTCCGAGGGGTGACGCCGGCCCAAACGGTCTCGGCGACCTGCTCCGCCGATTCAACGGGGAGCGGCACAGGCTGTCGGACGTATCGGGCGCCCTGCTTGTCGCAGATGAAGGTCCATGTGCGGTCGAGGGCGCCGTACTCGTGGTCGGTGGACAGGATCTCGTCGCCGGGCGCCAACCGGAGGGAGCGGGCGACCGCGTTGAGCCCGGTCGTGGCGTTGGGCACGAACACGAGGTCGTCGGGATCCGCGCCGACGAAGGCGCCGAGCGACTCGCGGGCGGCGCGCATGAGATCCGGGAACCGGCGCCCCAGGAACTCGACCGGCTGTTCCTCCAGCGTGCGCTGCCAAGCCTGATAGCGCTCGAAGACCGGGCGCGGGCACGCCCCAAACGAACCGTGGTTCAGGTACGTCACGCCGGGTCTCAGGATGAAGATCTCGCGCATCCGGGAAGGGCGGGCGTCAGGCATCCGGGTACCGATGCTGTCCGGTCGGCACAGACTTGGACAGAGGGTCGATCCGCCGCTCAGTACCCCGCCGCAAAGCCATCCTTCCGCGACTCGCTGGCGCCGAAATAGACGCCGGTGACGGGGTCCCGCCAGATCGCCTGGTAGCCGCCGAAGACGATGCCGTTGGACTCGACGAGCTTGTGGCCGCGCTTCAGCAGCGCCTGGCGGACTTCCTGCCGGACGCCCGATTCCAGGCTGAGGACGCCTCCGCTCGTCATCGCAGTGCCGGTGGGCTCGCTGTCCTCGGTGTGGTAGAAGCGCGGGGCGTCGCCGGCCTCCTGCAAGTTCATCGCGAGGTCGACCAGGTTGACAACGACCTGGGCGTGGCCCTGCGGTTGCATGTCGCCACCCATGACGCCGAACGCCATCATCGGCCTTCCGTCCTTCCCGAGGAAGGCGGGGATGATCGTGTGGAACGGTCGCTTACCGGGGGCGAGCACGTTCGGGCTCCCGGCCTTGAGCGAGAACAGGGCCCCACGGTCGTGGATCCCGAACCCCAGCTCAGGGATGACATAGCCGGAGCCGAACCCCGTGTAGTTGGACTGAATCAGGGCGACCAGCATCCCGCGTTCGTCCGCCGTGACGAGGAACGTCGTGTCGCCTCGCTGCAGCGCGGGGTTTCCGGGCTCCACCGACCTGGCGGCGCGCGCCATGTCGATCCGAGCCGCCTGCTTCGCCGCGTACCCCTTGTCGAGCAGCGCGGCAACCGGCGCCGGGAAGAACGCCGGGTCGGCGTAGTACCTGGCCCTGTCCGCGAACGCGAGCTTCTTGGCCTCCACCAGCACGTGCCAGAAGTCCGGGTTGTCGCGTCCCATGCCTTTGAGGTCGAAGCGCTCGAGGATGTTGAGCAGTTCGAGTGCCGCGAGGCCCTGGCCGTTGGGTGGCAGTTCCCATACCGTGGTTCCGCGGTAGGTGGTGGAGATCGGCTCCTGCCACTCGCTGGTGTGCCGGGCGAAGTCCTCCATGGCGAAGAAACCGCCGACCTTCTTCGAGTACGCCACGATCTTCTCGGCGATCTCTCCCCGGTAGTAGACATCGCGCCCGCCCGCCGCCAGCAGCTCCAGGGTGTGGGCGAGCGCCGGGTTTGCAAACGGCTCGCCCTCCGCGGGGGCCCTGCCTCCCGGCAGGAAGACCTCGGCGAATCCCGGTTTGTCCTTGAAGCGAGCGACGCTGCGGGCCCACGAGCCGGCAATGATCTGGGGCACGGGAACGCCTTCCCGGGCATAGGCGACGGTGGGAGCGAGGAGCTCCTTCATGGGGGTCCGCCCGAAGCGCTTGTGCAGCTCAAACCAGGCGTCGGCGCAGCCGGGGACGGTCCAGGCGTAGGGGGAGTAGATAGGAATCGTTCCGTCCTTTTCCGGGGGCACCTTGTCGGGGGTCAGGGCGAGAGGTGCGCGGCCGGAGCCGTTGAGCCCGTATAGCTTCCCCGTTGCAGGGTCCCAAACCATGGCGAACAGGTCGCCGCCGAGGCCGCACGAGACCGGCTCCATCAGCCCGAGAGCCGCGTCCACCGCGATGGCGGCGTCCACGGCGCTGCCGCCGCTCCTGAGCACCTCGAGCCCGATCTGAACGGCGAGCGGGTGGGCGGCGGCCACCATCCCGTGACGTGCCACGGTGACGGAGCGGGTCGCGAACGAACGTCCTTCCGGACGGTCTGCGGCGCCACCCGGGCCGGCCGCCGCGATCGCTACGAGTGCCACAACCACGAGTGGTCGCATTGGTAAGTCCCCCGGAGCTAGAATAGACCAGGTCGATGACCAGCCAGGCCCCCCGCCGCTCCACCTGGGTTGTCATGAGCGTGGCCGCGATCGTTCTTGCGATCAGCGCGGGCTACCTTGTGTTCGTGGACGCGGCAGAACGCATGCTCGAGAGTACATGCATCGAACAGATGGCGGGATCTGTCGGGGTCCTCGCGAGCCGGATCCATGGTCAGTCCGCCGAGGTTGTCGCGGCGCTCAGCGAGATCGCGACCCGTTGCGCATCGCGGGGCGTGGGACCCGAAGGAGAGTGCGCTGCCGATCTCGATCGCCTGCGCCACGGGCTTCCGGCGCTCTTCGCTGCGACGATTCTCCTTGACCGTGAGGGTGCGATCCTCAGCTCGGCCCCGCCGCGCCAATGGCGTGCGGACGAGCTCGCCGCGATTCAAGAGGCCCGTCGCGAGGCGGGACGGGGAGCAGGGCAATCGATCCGCGTCTCGGCAAGCGCACCCCGGGGTGGAAAGACCCTCTTCGCCGTCGCAGCGATCCCGAGTGACGCGCCAACCTCGGTCGGTGCCGTCGGCGTCGCGATCGACCTGAACCAGGTGGCGATCATCCTCCTCGAACGCGCGATTCCCAACCCTGAGGGCCTGGCTTTTCTCGCCCTGCAGGACGGTCGGTTGATCGGCACCGTCGGTGGGGAGCAGTGGCGTTCCGTGGCATCTCTCGGAGACCTCCTCGGCGCTGAATGGGCGGAGGTGCTTCGAAGGTCGGAGGCGGCATCGGGCTCCGAGCACGGTGTGTTGAGGCTCGCAACCCCAACGGGGCACGGACGGATGCTCGGCGTCGTGGAGCCGGTCAACGTCCCGGGCGGCAGGTGGATGCTCGGAGCACTGGTGCCCGCCGGATCGCTGGTCCGGGGCGTTCGGCCGATCTTGTTCGGAGGGGCGGTGCTCGTGGTGGTCACGTTGGCGGGCATCGTGGCTGCGCTGGCCGTTTCGAAGCGCGCGATCAAGGGGCAGGCTTCGGCCCTGCTCGATGCCAACCGCTGGCGCGACCTCGCCCAGCAACGACAGCGAGAGGGACGGTGGAGGGGACTGGCCGACCGGTGCCCGACCCCCGTTGTCTGTCTGTCCGGCTCCACCGTCGTGGCGGCCAACCTCTCGGCGATGGAGAGCCTCGGGAATGGGAATCCGCAGCAACTCGTGGGCACCGACTTCCTCGGCTTCGCGGCCAATGAGGATCGTGAGCTCCTCCAGCGACACCTCGGGGATCAAGGGAAGGCGGGAGCGACGCGGCGAGTGACCGCTGTCAGGCTCACGACGGCCCGCGGCAGGACGTTCGTGGCCGAGATCGCCGTGACGGCGGTGCGGGAGCTCGACGAGGAGCTGGTCTACGTCGCCTGGGAGGAGGTGGGGGCACGACGGCGCGGCGAGGCGGTCCTGGCAGCGGTTGCCGGTGTGGTGCCGCTCGCGCTGGTGCTGACGGATCTGTCCGGGAACCTCTTGTGGGCGAACGGCGCCGCCTTCGACCTGGCCGGCGCCGAACTCCGCCGGCTGCAAGGGCGGTCGTTGCGGTCCCTCGTCGAGCGCTCGCATTTGCGGGTGGCCATCTCCGCGCTGGCTCGTGCTCGGCGCGGAACGCCGGCGGGTGGACACGTGCGGGTTTTGGGAAACGGCGGGACGGCACTTGCCGCCGAATTCAAGGCGATCCCCGTGCGCACGGACGGCACTCCGACCGGGGTGCTGTTCGTGTTGTCGGAGATCGAGACTCCACCCGACGGTGGACGGGAGTCGTCTGCGGTAACCCGCGAGAGGGCTCTGGCGCAGCTCAGCACGTCGCTTGCACACAGGGTGCGGAACGACTTCCAGGCGCTGCTGGGCCTCCTGGATCGGCTCCGCACCGGCGAGGCGGCGGAACACGCTCTTTCTCTCGCGCGGGGCCTTGTTACGGACTCGGCCGAGGACCTCCGTCGGTTCTTCGTCGCGGTCTCGAAGGGCGAGGACAGCGCGTTGCGCCCGGTTCGGCTTGGACCACTCCTGAACCGCTGGCTCGAGAAGGTGACGACGGGCGTTCCAGGGAATGTCCGGGTCACGCTGCGCCAGGAGGCGCACGATGACAGGGTGATCGCCGACGCCGAGCAAATCCTCCTCTGGCTCGACGTGAGCCTGTCTGCGGCTCTCGCCGCTATGGATCTCGGCGGGGCCGTAGAGGTGGAACTCCACGACGGTGGAGAGCAGGGGACCGTGAGGGTGGCGTTCTCGGACACAGGGTCAACCGGCGAGGCCGCCATGCCCCCTGGGGACCGCCGGCGCTTCTCGTCGCGCCAGACCGCCCAGGCCCTGGCCGAGCTGGTGGCGGCCCGACTCGGGGGACGCACCGGCGGGACAACCGGGTCGGGTCTGCGCAGTCGGTTCTGGATCGAGCTGCCGTGTGTCCGCTCGGATACGGCCCGGGGGGAGAGCGCTCCGAGCGCCATCCGGCGCGGCGCGTTACTCCTCGCCGACGACGAAGAGATGGTGCGCATCACGCTGGCGACGGCACTTCGCAGCGCCGGATACGAGGTCGTCGAAGCCAGGAACGGGCTGGAAGTCGTGGAGAAGGTCCTGGTCGCACCGGACCGTTTTGCCCTCGTTGTTCTCGATCTCGTTATGCCTGTGATGGATGGGCGCGAGGCACTTCGCCGTTTGCGCGAGTGCGCCCCGGCCCTACCGGTCGTCGTCTGCACCGGTTACGACCCGACCGGAGACGGCGTGCTTGCCGCCGCCGGCCTCCTCATCAAGCCTTTCAGCATCGCCGAACTGCTGGACAAGGTGTCCGAATTCACTGGGCAGCACCCCGTCGATACCTGAAACGGTGGTAGCATGAGGCAGTGAAGGTCTACACGCGGGCCGGCGACGACGGGTCCACTGGTCTAGGCGACGGTTCGAGGGTCTCGAAGGCCAATCTGCGTGTCGCCGCCTACGGTGATGTCGACGAGTTGAACTCGGCCGTGGGCGTCCTGCGGTGCGAGCAGCTGCCGTCGGAGGCGGCCACCGAGTTGGAGAGGATTCAACCGCTCCTGTTCGAGGTCGGGGCGTTTCTGGCAGATCCGCGCGGTCGGTTTGCCCTCCCGGAGGACGTCGTCCATCCAGACTGGGCGGAGCGTTGGATCGACAGGATGGAAGAGGAGGTTCCGCCGCTGCGGAACTTCGTGCTGCCTGCGGGGACACGCGCCGCAGCCCTTTCACACATGGCCCGGACGGTATGCCGGCGGGCCGAACGGAACGTTGTCGCTCTTACGGAGCGCGGGGATAAGGTGGGGGCGGTCATTCCGCTGCTCAACCGTCTATCTGACGCGCTATTCGTTCTCGCGCGGTGGCTCAACAGTCGGGCGGGGGTCGCCGACGTTGTATGGGCCGGTCGCGGCTGATCGATCACCATGCAGAGCGTCGAGAGGCTCAGTCTGTTTGGGTCGATTCCGAGGTCGGGATGACCGCACGGCCGGTCCGGATGGCGGTGGTGCCTGGCGACGGGATCGGGCGTGAGGTTGTCGCTGAGGTGATTCGCCTCGCAGAAGCGCTGCGCTCGGCCGGCAGCCTGCTCGCGAGCTGGGATGAGTTGGACTGGGGCGCCGATCGCTTTCTCGCGACCGGGCGCGCATTGCCTCCCGACGGCTTCCAACGCCTGCGCGCTTTCGACGCGATCCTCGCGGGAGCATTCGGCGACCCGCGCGTGCCGGACGCGGAGTACATGCGGGAGATCCTGTTCGGGATGCGGGTTGAACTCGACCTCTACATCAACCTGAGGCCGGTCCGATGCATCGACGAGCGCCTCAACCCGCTGAAGCACGTTCGGGCGAGCGATATCGACCTGGTGATCGTGCGTGAGAACACCGAGGGGCTGTACTGCGGCGCGGGTGGGTTGGTGCGGCCGAACTCGGTCCACGAAATGGCTTTGCAGGAGATGGTCGTGACCCGGCGCTGCGTGGAACGTATCGTCCGAGCAGCGTTCGAGGTCGCGAGCACGAGGCCCCGGCGAAAGGTGACGCTGGTCGACAAGGGCAACGCGCTCCGCTTCGCGGGCGAGGTGTGGCAGAACACGTTCCGGCAGGTGGCGGTTGAGTTCCCCGAGGTGATGACGGAGCATCTTTACGCGGACGTCGCGGCGATGGAGATGGTGCGGGACCCGGCGCGCTTCGACGTCATCGTCACGGAGAACCTCCTAGGCGATCTCTTGTCGGATCTCGCGGCCATGCTCGGCGGTGGTCTCGGTCTCGCCGCGTCTGGCAACATCAACCCTGGGCAGGTTTCGATGTTCGAGCCGGTGCACGGCTCTGCCCCCGACATCGCCGGGCGCGGGAGGGCTTGCCCGCTCGCGGCTTTCGGTGCATTCGCCCTTCTCCTACGCCACGTCCATCGCGGCGACCTTGCGGGCGTGCTGGAGGCGGCCATCGGGGATGTCGTGCGTGCGGGGACGGTGACGCCAGACCTCGGCGGCACCAGCACGACCGCCGAGGTCGGCACGGCTGTCCGCGAGAGGACTCTGGAGCGACTCGCGGCATGACGTCGCTGACC
>JAIQFQ010000053.1 GCA_020073245.1 Terriglobia bacterium
CGCCTCGAGCGCCTCCCGGGTTCGCCACACCGTGTTCAGCCGGAACAGAGTCGGTTCGTCGGCGTCCCGCACCAGGTAGGTCGCGAGGATCTCAGGGGGGAGCTGGGCCGTGCCCAGGGAGAAGAGCGGTTCGACCTCGGCAAGGCGCTCATTCGGGACACGAGCCTCGAGGACCGTCATCACCATGAGGACCTCCCATCACCTTCCATCTGAACGAAAGCTCAGACGGCTCCTTCTCCTTCGAAGGGATCGAGGTCCGCGGTAATTCCGGACAGGTTTCGGGGGGCTTGACGGACCGCTTCCCGCCTACGACGCGGACCAGGGGAGCGGCGCGGGCTGGGCCACCCATCCGCGGGCGTGGTCGTTGGCGCGCGTGATCTCCCACACCGTCCCGTCGTGCACGAAGCGCATGCCTACGTATGGTTCGCACTGAAGGTCGATCGCGGCGACCCGGGCCGCAGCACCGCTGTCAAGGATCATCGGAACGCTCGTATGCGCTCTCGTGGCGCGACGCGCGTCGAGCCGCCGCGTGTCACGCGTTGCTGACGCCATGGCCCCCCCTTTTCGGCCGTCGATGCCGGTCCCCGTGCCGAACACCATCCGACACCTGATTAGACGCAGAATCGCGGGGTTTTGTTCAGGCGGGTGGGCGCCAGCTTGGCCGTCGACCTGGGCGCCGTCACGGTCCCATGGCTGCCTGGCAACGTTCTGTGCCTGGATATGATATCCAGAGGGCAGCCGGGGGAGCCCCCCATCGGCAACGTATCTCCTTCGTCCCCAATGGGTTGCTACCAGTTGCTCAAGGAAAGGCGGTCGGACGCGACGAACTCCCCGACGCGGTCCGGCAGGCAGGAGCCGATACGAATCGCTCTGGGGACCGTGCGCGCTCCACGGGTTCTTGGCGTCTCTCGCTCAGCATCGTGCGCCGGGCGTGCAGGGCAACGAGTTTCCGACCTTCCCCGCGGCTCGGTCGGGGATCCGAGCTTGATCGCGCCGGTGGGGGAATCGATGGTTTTGTCGAACAGCGCGCTGCCGTAGGAGTGGCTCGGGTTTGAGTGGCCGCCGTGATGCTCGGGCTGTTGATGGTGTGGTCGGGGTATCTGTGACGGAGAGAATGCGGGCTTCACTTCACCGGCCCGAGGCGATCATCGAGCCAGTTGAGGACCACCTTGATCGCCTCCTGCGGATGGGGCGGGATGTGCCCTCCCTCCAAGACCACGTGACGCTTGTCGGCCTCCGGCGTGCCGAGCATGCGGAACATCGGCACCTGCGCGGTGGCGTATGGCAGGTCGAAGTCCTCGCGCCCGTTGACCATCAGCACGGGGGCCTTCACGCGCGGCGCGAAGTTGACGGGGTCGACCTCGGGCGGCATGTCCCAGGTCTCGAACCCGCCGGAAAAGAAGACGCCCGTCCGGAACCGGGGCTCGATGGCGAGGAACAGCGGTCCGAGCTGCGCGCCCAGGCTCAGACCGTAGAACGAGACCTTGGATGCGTCGATGTCGGACCGGGTCTCCAGGTAGTCGACGGTGCGGCGGAGGTCCTTCCCCCACTCGATGTAGAGGTCGCGAATGACGTTCGGCCCCTTTGGTCCGGGAACGCGGCGCTCGTACGTTCCCTTGTAGACCGGGTAGACGAGAACGCGTCCGCTACGAACGAGGTAGTCCGCGAGCTGGAGCCAAAGGTGCTGGCTCGAGGCGGTGTGGGTGGCGTCGCTCGCCGGGCTGTACACGATCGGCTGATACGGAGGCGTCGCCGACTTCGGAACAAAGACGTAGATCGGCAATCGCTCGTCTCCGTACGCAGCTCGTACCGAGACGAGTTCCTTGCGCCACGCGGGGTCCGAGTCGTCAACCCCCCCGGACTTGGCGTCGAGCGGCGTCCGATCGTAGTCATAGAGGCGGAGGTAGGCGCGGAACACCTCGTCTCCGACCGGCTTCAATGAAGCAGGGTCGCGTTCGAACGTCTTGATCTCCGCGGCGAGCCGCTGCGCGATCGGTTCCTGCTCAAGCATGCAGCGGAACCCGAACGTAGCCTTGCGTTCGAACGGAGACTGGGCGTCCTCATCGCGGAACGTGTACGTCGCCTCGTTCCACGCTCCGCCGAGCAGGTACCTGCGGCCGCCGGACGTCGCGTTCCAGCACCACTCCTTGACGTTGCCCGCCATGTCGTAGGTGCCGTACGGACCGAGTCCGCCGGTGCTCCCCACCTTCACCGGCCCCTTGCCAGAGAAGTTGCTGGCGGCGACGATCTCCGAGAACACCCCGAACGCGCCCGAGGCCCTGTACCAGTGGTAGGCGGTGGGGAGCTGTTTCCCCGCGAACGCCGCGTAGGCGGCGGCCTCGTACCAGCTCACGCCGCCGACCGGGAAGCCGTCCTGCCCCTCGGGGTAGGTGCCAAGCTCCCAGGTGGCCGGGCCCGGCCTGCCGGTCGTGTCCCGGAACGCAGCCATCGCGTCCTCCCATGTCAGGGGACGCCCGTCCTTGACGAATGGTTCCTTCCAGAACTCGCGCCGCCGGTACCCCCCACCGTCTACGAACGCCTTGTACTCGCGGTTGGTCACCTCGTACCTGTCGAGCCAGTAGTCGGGGAGCTGTACGTCCTCGTTGCTGCTCTCGAGCTGGAACGATCCCTTCGGGACGACGACCATACCCGGCCGCGACGACCCGGTCGGTACCAGCTTGAACTCGAGGGTGTCGAGGCCCTGCCCGACTTCGAGGGGTTCGTAGCCGGGTTTCGTGAGACGCCAGCGCAGAAAGCCTACAGGGACGGCGACCTCCTTGAAGGGCGTGACGCCGAGCGACACCCACCTGTTGTCGGTCCCAAGGTAGCTACGGATCTCGACCTCGGCGCCCGGAGGGTCGCTGGTCAAGGCACCGACGTGCACCAGGTTGGCCAGTGCCTGCTTGACGGCGGAGTCATCGGGCGCGGCAGCGAGGGCCCGCCGTGCCACGCGATAGGCGCCGACGAGATCGTCGCCGGCCTGCAAGCGGGCGACCTCGGCAACCGCGGTCTCGCGCGCCCACCGCACGCGCGATTCGTGCACCCGCGACCACACGAGGGCGGCCACAGCGGCGAGGGCGACGGCAACCCCCGTGACGGCGACTGCGCCCGGTCGCCTCCGTGGTCTCCCCGGCAGGGCCGGCGACCCGCTCGCGAGCCGCGGAGCGTCATCCGCTACCGACGTCGCCGCGGGTGTGATCGTTACCGCCGGCGCCGCGGGGAAGCCGATCCGGCGGATGAGATCCTGGAACCCGGGGTGAGCACGCAGCGCGTCCCACCTCGGTTCGACGCCCAGCTCGGTCAGCCAGACGTCGCGCTCATCGAACGCCCTCTCCAGCCATCGCATCGCCTGGCCGGCGTCGCCCGTGCCGAGCTGGACCGCGGCGAGGTGCGTTGCCGGGACGTAGCCGGCGGCGCCTCGGCGTTCGAGCTCCGAAAGGACCTCCCTGGCCCTGTCGGTGCGGCCCGCGGCGCCGTGGCCGAGGCCTAGCAGGGCGAGGGCTTCGCTGTGCCCTCCCGAGAAGGTCCGCGCCCTCTCGGCCGCGGCAAGCGCCTCGTCGTGGCGGCCCTGGTGCAGGTACAGCTTGGCGGCGGAAACGTGGGCGACCCAGAAGTTCGGGTCGAGCTCCAGCGCCCTGCGGATCAACGGTTCCACCTCGCCGTAGCGCCGGGCCTCGAGCCGGAAGTCGGCGGAGAGCGCGATGATCAATGGCGCGAGCGGGTCGAGTCGTGCAGCGATGTCGATCTCGGCGATCGCTTCGTCGTGGCGGCCGACGTTGGTCAGGAGCCGGCCGAGCACCTGGTGCGCCCGCGCGTGGTTCGCGTTGCGTCCGATCGCTCGCCGAGCGTGCCTCTCGGCGGCGGCCCAATCCCAGTTGTGCCAGTGACGCAGACTGACCATCGCGGCGTGGGCCTCGACGGAGTCCGGGTCGATTCCCAGCGCCTGCCCCGCGGCCTGCTCGGCCCGAGGGAACGCGTCCCGCGGCGCGGCGCCGGCGGCGATCGGCATGACGACGTACGTCTGGGCGAGACCGGCGTAGGCGGCGGCCATTCGCGGGTCGAGCTCGGTCGCTCGGCGAAAGTATTCGAGGGCGCGCTCGAGGTCCGGCCGGGTCACCCTCCACAGGTGGAAGCGTCCGTGGAGGTAGGCGTCGTAGGCGGCCTGATCGAGAGGCTGCACGGCCGCGCGACGTCCCGCGTCGTCCGCTGTCAGCTTCACCTGCACCTGCTCGGCAATGGCCCGGCCGAGCTCGTCCTGCACCGAGAGCACGTCCTTCAGATCGCGGTCGTACTGGCGGGCCCAGACCTGCGTCTGATCGTTGGTGCGGATGAGCTGGACGCTGATGCGGACGCGATCGGCCTGCCGGCGGACGCTGCCCTCGACCGCGAAGTCCACGCCCAAGTCGCGGCCGATCTCGGCGATACTCTTGCGGGTCCCTCTGTAGCTCATCGCCGAGGTCCGCGCGATCACGCCCAGCCGATCCGAGGCAAGGCCCCCGAGGTCCGAGATCGTCTCCTCGGTGAGACCCGCGCTGAAGTACTCCTGCTCAGGGTCGTCGCTGAGGTTCTCGAACGGCAGGACGACGATCATGACGCGCTTCTGCGCCGCGCCGCCGTAGCCCGTCCCCGCGGCCGGCGCCGACGGCTCCGCAAGCGACCGGAGCTGGAACGCCAGGTCTCGGGCGGATTGAAAGCGCTTGTCCGGGTTCTTTTCCAGGCATTGTCGGACGATGCGGTTGAGAGCCGGGGGGATGCTCCCCAACGCGGCGGGCAGGTCCGGTGCCTCGTCTCTGATGATCGCGCTCAGCACCTCGACCGCAGGGCCCCCTCCGAACGCCCGATGTCCGCTGAGCATCTCATAGAGGATCGCGCCGAAGGAGAAGATGTCGGACCGGTGGTCGGCCCGTTGTCCTCGCACCTGCTCGGGCGACATGTAGCCCACCGTCCCCAGCATCGTCCCCGCCTCGGTTGCATGGGTGAGAGTCGCCGCTTCGGGGTTCTCGGCAAGCAGGGCTTCGTGCCTCACGAGCTTCGCCAAGCCGAAATCGAGGATCTTCGCCACCTCGTCGTCGGTGATGAAAAGGTTTTCCGGCTTGAGATCTCGGTGGACGATTCCTTTCTCGTGAGCGGCAGCGAGACCGCGGGCGATCTGCGCGGCGTAGTCGACGGCCTTGGGAAGAGGCAGCCCGCCGCCCGCCAGCAACTCCCTCAGCGTCTTTCCCTCGAGCAGCTCGAACACGATGTACGGGCCGCAGTCGTGGGCACCGACGTCGTAGACGGTGAGGATGTTGGCGTGGTTGATGCTGCTCGCGGCCCGGGCTTCCTGCTCGAAGCGGCGGAGCCGGTCGCGGTCGCGCGATAGGTCGCCTGGGAGCACCTTGATCGCGACGTCGCGCCCGAGGCGCGTGTCCCGCGCGCGATACACCTCACCCATGCCACCCGCCCCGATCGGCGCGAGCACTTCGTACGGTCCGAGGTGTTGCCCTGCAGTCAGGGTGGCCGATTGGGGGTCCGTCGCCATGAGACTACTGGGTCAAACCGCACAGGTGGCGATACATTCCCGGCTTGACGATCGAAACCGAAGTGCTGCCGAGTGATTCGTCGCAGATCGCCTCAGAGCCGAGGCCTGGCTGGCCGCGGGATCTGGCGATGCTGATACTTGTGGTAGCGAGCGTGCGCCTCGTGCTGCACATTCGCCGCCTCCACCGGTCGCAGCGGCCGCGCGGTTGGGTCCGGTCTCCAGTTTGCTGTCCAGGGGCGGCCCGTGCGGCCGCCCTTTCCGAGGGGATGCCGGGGGAGCGCACGTGGCGGGAGATCGGGACGAGAAACTCCGGCGACGTCACGTTCACCGTTCCGTTCGTAATCCCTTGCGGCCGAGCCCCGTCAGGTCGGGAGAATGCCGACACGCGTCGGGAGGTTCCTGTCCAGTGTCGGCAGGCGGAGGAGCGCGATGAGCAAGGGACGTCTCGAGGCATTCAGCGACGGCGTGGTCGCGATCCTGATCACCATCCTGGTGCTGGAGCTGCGGGTGCCGCAAGGTGGGGACTGGGAGGCCCTTCGCCCCCTCCTGCCGGTCTTCTTGACGTACGTGCTGAGCTTCATCTTCCTCGGGATCTACTGGAACAACCACCACCACATGCTGCACCTGGCCGACCGGATCAACGGCAAGATCCTGTGGGCGAACCTGCACCTCCTGTTCTGGCTGTCGCTCGTGCCGTTCGTTACCGGGTGGATGGGGGAGAACCACTTCGCGTCGGTGCCCGCCGCCGCGTACGGCGCGGTGCTGCTCATGGCCGCCATCGCCTACACGATCCTCGAGAACGCGATCATCGCGGAGCAGGGCGCGGGGTCGAGGCTCGCAGCGGCGGTGGGCGCGGATGTGAAGGGCAAGGTCTCGATAGGGTTGTACGTGCTGGCGATCGTACTGGCGTTCGTCAATCAGTGGCTCTCGGACGGGCTCTACGTCGTGGTCGCGCTCATCTGGCTCGTGCCGGACCGGCGCATCGAGTCGAGGGTGAACGGCTGAGCTCATGGGCCAGGATCCTGTGCCACAATCGCGCCAACTTTTGGAGGAGTCGCCATGGTGAACCACTTTCGCTTCCCGGTCCCGTTCCGGCACGATCACCCGCCCGTCCGGAACGTCAACGAGATGGTCGAGGAGAGACTCACCCTCGGCCAGAGGGCGTCCGACAGGGTCGCGACCGTCGTGGGCTCGTGGCCGTTCATCATCGTACAGAGCGTGCTGCTCATGGCGTGGGCCGCGGTGAACGTCACGGCTTGGGTGAGGCATTGGGACCCGTACCCCTTCATCCTCATGAACCTCTTCCTCTCGCTGCAGGCTGCGTATACAGCCCCCGTGATCATGATGAGCCAGAACCGGCAGGCCATGCAGGACCGCATCGAAGCGCACAACGATTTCCTCATCAACCAGAAGGCAGAGGAGGAGATCCGGGCGATCCTCGAACACCTGGCCGCGCAGGACGAGGCGCTCATCCACCTCCACGAGACCATCGCGTCGCTTCGCGAGCCCGTCACCGACCCGAGGCCGACGGTGCAGGGCGGCTAGTTTCGTCCGGCCACCCGAACGGATAAGGTCCAGGCCGCCCGGCTGCGCGTTGGCGGTTCCAAGCGGGGCGCCCTTCAGGCGTGCTCCTTGGGGAGGGCCCTAGTCGTCGCAGCGGATCGGCAGGTCGGGGCGCAAGGACTTCATGCGGGCGGCAAGGTCTTCGATCTCCGCTCGAGTGGCCTTGAACGACATGTCCTGCCCGTCCTTCAGCCAGATCTGGACGGCGCCCGTCGCGGCGTACTCGAAGCAGATCCGGCTGAGGTCGTCCCACGCGAACTCGGTAGAGCTCTTCCCGAACGCATCCTCGGAGCACAGCGGCGACTTCTCGACGGCCTTGAATGCGAACTTCTGCGGGGTCATGGTCAGTTCGCCGCGGGCGGTGCAGATCCCGCGGGTACGGTAGATCCCTTTCACCACGACCTGGGTGACCTCCGCCCTGGGCATCTCCGGCGCGGCCGCCGGCGCCGGGGCCGGAACGGCCGTTGACACTGCCGTCGGCGCGGCGCTCCGAGCCATCATCGCCTGGATGACCGAGTTCGGGACCTTCTCGCCGGCGAGAGCGACAAGCGAGTCGGTGTCCGTCGCGAAGGCGGTCTCGGACGTCTGGATCTTCGCAATGATCGTTTCGGCGGAGACTCCGGCCTTGACGAGCTTGACGATGTCGGAGTTGGTGAGCGGCGCCTCGGCGGCGGCGAAAGCGGCGGAAACCAGTGCGACCGCGACGGCGGCGAGCGTTGCGCGCATTCGATCCTCCTTTGATCAGACGCGACGATCTTCTCACATCCTCGTTCGTCAGGGGGTGGCGGGAATCACGCGCTGGACGGCGCCGGGTGGGCCGGCGACATGGGACCCGGCCGGCGGATTCCGGTGCCGGCCCTTGGCAAAAGGAAGCCGGTTTGCGTTGGTGGAACACACCCTCAGCCTGTGCCTGCAACGAGCTATCCGCGCCGCCAGGCATGCGCCGTCTGAATCGCGATGCGGAGGTTGTGCCAGGGCGTCTCGGAGGGCACGGTGCAGTCCGCCCCGAGGATGAGGCGCTCGGGGGCGTGCCGGAGCACGGTCTCGACCTCGGCGCGGATCTCCCCTTCGGTCCCGGTCGCGACCGCGCCGAGACGGTCGAGCCCGCCCATGACGGGGCGATTGAACATCTTGTAGGCGTCGGCGAGTGGCAGGGGGCGGCCGCCCACCTTGAGCGGGCAGCTCACCACGTGCCCGGGGTAGTCCTGGAATCGTGACAGGTCGTCGTACTCCCCGAGGTAGTCGCAGATGTGCAGGACGTTGAAGCCGCAGGAGCGCTCGGCCTCTTTCATCACGGCCATATCGTAGGGGCGAACCAAGGTGTCGAAGAGGGCGCGATCCGCCAGCCGGCGGCGCTCGCCGCCCTGGGTCGAGTGGTAGAAGCCGTCGACGCCCGCGCGGATGCAGGCCTTGACGAAGACCATCAGGCTCTCGGTGATGATCTCCATTCCCTTCGCCACGGCTCCCGGGTCGTCGTGAAGGTGGCGCTGCACGGTCTCCTCGCCGAGCGCGTGGCCGGCGCACATGAACGGCGAGTACAGGGTGACGATCACGACCGCGTCGCGCCTGGCGGCCTTGACGATGCCCTCGACGGCCTCGACCTGCGGCCCGAAGAAGCCCTCGCCGTAGAGCGGCATCGCGGGCCAGTCGCCGGCTCGTCTGATCTCGGGCAGGCTCGGAAACCTCCCCTCGTACTGGATCTTGACGAGGTCCATGCCGGTGGCTCGGAAGTACTCCAGATGGCGGGCGACGGCCGCCTGTCCGAAATGGCAGGAGGGGTCGAAGTGAAGGAAGAAGGCGGCCGGAATGTACGGCTGACGCTTGCCCGGTTCGAGAAGGCCCAGGACCGTGTCGCGCTTGTTCATCCGAACACCTCTCTCCGTCGCAACCGCATCACGCGCGCCTGCCTTCCCGCTAGAGCGCGCGCGCCAGGATCCCGTCCGCGCCGCGCGCGAGCACGACGCGGGCCTTCTGATAGCCGGCCTCCCAGAAGGCCCGGATCTTGGCCGGATCGAACTCGAGGGCCGAATACGGCAACGAATCGGGTTCGAACAGTCGGATGTCGGCCCGCACCTTCCCCTTCAGCACCGCTGGGCGTTCGTACATCGGATGGTTGGCGAAGAACTCGACGATGCTGTTCATTTCGAGGGCCCCGTTGATGTCCCACTCGTAGTTCTCACCCTCGAGGATCTCGAGTGAGCGCAGGGCGACCTGCGCGACCGACTGGCTCGTCCACGCTCGCGGGTCAGCCGCGACGGCTCGCGGGGACGCCAGCGCGACGTAGAGGTTGATGCGATCCCATTCGCCATGCTCCGCCGTCATCTGTGCTGCGAGTTTGAACGCCGTCGCCAGCGGCGCGATGTTGCGCACGCCACCGTCCACGAAGTCCGGCGCCACCGGGGGGAAGAACGCGGGGATGGAGCAGCTCGCCAGGATCGCGCCACTGAGCTCCGTGGTCGTCTTCGGGCTGCACGCAACGTACCTGCTGCTCTGGAGCTCGACAATTCCGATGCGGACCGCGCGTCTGGGAGGAGAGGTGATGCTCCGCTCGAGAAGCTTCTGGAACGGTGCGAACGTGTAGATGCTCGGTTTCCCGAGGGCGACCCTCACGAGCGTGCCGAAGATGCCGAACGCCGGCTTGGTGTAGATGGCGGAATCCCCATCGAGGCCGAACCAGAGGTCCCTGAGCTTTTCGAGCTGCTCGCACTGCCGCTCGATGCCCGGCGCCGCCTGGGACATGAAGCCGGCCTGAATCGAGCCGGTGGACACACCCACGAAACCGTCGAGCTCGATCCCGGCCTCGCAGAGCGCCTGCAGAACGCCTCCTTCGAAGGCGCCTTTCGAGCCCCCGCCTGAGGCGCAGAACACGTTGAGCGGTCCGGCCATCTTCGTCCCCCCCTGGCTGTGTGGGATGAGTCTGGCGCGCGGCCGGAACGATGTCAATCCGGCCGGTCCCGGCAGCCTGCGCCGTCACCGCGAGACGGCTGGGCCCGTTCGACGGCGTGCACGCCGTGCCCGATGCCCGTTCCCTCCGCACTCACCTGTGGGGGCGTGCGCGACGAGGTGTCGGGATCCGCTTTACATCTCTTCACATTCCCGAAATCCGCCGGCAACCCAGGCGTCCGATATTCGGAGTGTCGGCGCGGTCGGACGCCGCGCCCGAAAGGAGACGAGCCATGGACACACTGGAAGGCCCCACGCAGTCGACGAGCAAGGGAAAGAGGCGCGGCCTCATCGGGATCGGCCTGGTCGCGGCGCTGGGCGCGGCGGTCGGAATCGCCTGGGCGACGGGCGTCGGGCCCGCGATGGTCGGCCACGGCTTCTGCAGGCAAGGGATGGGGCGCGACTTCGTTGAGTTCCGGATCCACAAGGCGCTCACGAAAGTCAACGCCTCGGACGCGCAGGAGCAGCAGATCTCCGCGATCGTCGATTCCCTGTTCGCGAAGCACCAGGCGATGGCCGCCGTACACCAGCAGATGCACCAGCAGATCCTCGCCGCCCTCACGGGAGCGACCGTCGACCGCGCCGCGATCGAGACGGTCCGGGCCGGAGCGATCACCCTCATCGATCAGGGCTCCAAGGATCTCGCCAAGGCGGTTGGCGACATCGCCGATGTGCTCACGCCGGCCCAGCGGCAGCAGCTCGCCGCGCTCGCCAAAGAGCACATGCAGCAGTAGCATCGAGGCGTCAGGCGGCGGCGGCGTCCTTCGGGCCGCCGCCGGCCGGCCGCCCGGGAGCCGGACCGTGAGCGAGCAAGTACTGATCATCGACGACGACCGCAAGCTGACCGCGATGCTGGTGGAGTATCTGCGCCCGCGCGGGATCGTGGCCGCCACGGCCGCCGACGCGACCCGCGGCCTCGAGATGCTCGCCCGCGGCGCGTACGAAGCGGTGGTCCTCGACGTGATGCTGCCGGACCTCGACGGGTTCGAGGTGTGCCGACGGCTCCGGGCGGCGTCGGACGTGCCGGTACTGATGCTTACGGCCCGCGGCGATCCGGAGGACCGGGTCGTCGGGCTCGAGTTGGGCGCCGACGACTACCTCCCCAAACCGTTCGACCCGCGCGAGCTGCTCGCGCGCCTCAAGGCGATCATGCGGCGGCGAGCCGGAGGGAGGCAGGAACGCTCCACGGTGTTGCGGTTCGGCCGGTTGGAGATAGACCCCGACGCAAGGGAGGTCCGGCGCGACGGCGCCATCTGCCCGCTCACCGGATACCAGTTCGACATCCTCGTGCTGTTGGCCCGTCACCCCGGGCGCGTGCTCTCGCGCGACGCGATCCTCGATCGGCTGCGCGGCCGTGAGCTCGAAGCGTTCGACCGCAGCATCGACGTTCACGTCTCGCGGATCAGGGCGGCGATCGAAGACGACCCGGGGAAGCCGCGCCGGCTTCGGACCGTTCGTGGCGTCGGCTATCAGTTCGCGCGCCTGCCGGAGGACGCGCCGTGAGGGGCCGCCTCTACCGCCGGATCTTCCTCTTCCTGCTTTTCTTCATCGCGGTCGCGCTGGCGCTCTCGGCGATCGCGGGCCACCTCCTGCTGTCGCAGGTCGTGCGGACGCACGTCGGCGATACCCTGGCCGCCCACGCGCTCGCCCTCGCCGGCAGGCTCCCCGACGCCGGCCGCCCGGATGCCGAGCAGCAGGCCGCGCTCGAGAGGCTTTCGCGGTCGCGCGGTGTGCACGCGGCGCTGTGGGGTCCCGACGGCCGTCGGCTCGCGTTCACTGACATCGACATACCCGCCCCCCGGCCCGGTATCCTTGGAAACCAGTGGCTCGCGTCGCCGTCGGGACCGGCGCTTGCCGTCGTCCTGCCCGACGGGCGTCGCCTCGTGTTGCAACCGCACCATCTCCCTCGGCCCGGAAGGTTCCTGCTGGCGGTGCTTGCGGTGGCGGCGCTTCTCGCGTTCGCAAGCTACCCGGCGGCCCGGTTCGTGACCCGCCGGCTGGAGAAGCTGGAGGCCGGCGTGAGGCGGCTGGGCGCGGGCGACCTGTCCACGCGCGTGGAGGTCGAGGGCCACGACGAACTCGCCAGCGTCGCGACGAGCTTCAACCACGCGGCGGAGCGCCTGCAGGCCCTGGTGGAAGGGCAGCGCCGCGTGCTCGCCTCCGCGTCGCACGAGCTGCGCTCGCCGCTCACCCGGTTGCGCATGGGACTCGAGTTGGCGCGGGAGGACCCGGGCACCGCGGGGCCGCGCCTCGCAGAGGCCGTGGCCGAGGTGGAGGAGCTCGACTCCCTCGTCGAGGAGTTGTTGATCGCCGGGAGGCTCGAGCTGCAGCAGCCCGGCACCATCGAGCCGGTGGACGTCGGCGAGCTGCTGGCTGCCGAGGCCGCGCGCACCGGAGCGTCGGCCGTCGCCGGGAGTGCGTCGTTTTGCGGCGATCCACGACTGATCCGGGTGATGCTCCGGAACCTGCTCGAGAATGCACGCCGCCACGGCCTCGGCAGCCCGGTCGAAGCTGGTGTCGAGTCGCGCTCCGGCTCACCTCCGGGCCTGCTCGTGTGGGTCGCCGACCGCGGCCCGGGCGTTCCGGAATCCGAGCGCGAGCGGATCTTCGAGCCGTTCTACCGACCGCCCGGCCACGCGGAGGGGCGGGACGGTGGGGTGGGCCTCGGCCTCTACATTGTCCGGCGGATCGCCGCGTGGTACGGGGGAACGGCCACGTGCCTCGCGCGCGAGGGCGGCGGGACGCGCTTCGAGGTCACCCTCTCCGGGCAGCCGGTCGCAACCCTTTGATTCATGGAGAGAGCGCTCTCGCTCTCCCTCGGGCTCGGCGGCGGGAAGCGCGGGAGCCCAACCACAGCCGAGAGGGGTCTCAAGCGATCTGTCGCCCGACGTCTGAACTGGAGCCTGCGTCCCAAATGAGCGATCTCATGCCCGCCGTCGCAGCAGGAAGCCGCAACCGATCAATACGACGAGGAGGGCCGCCACGCTGTAACCCACGGGGGAACCGACGGGTATGGCTGCCTGCGTAGTTGCGATCTGGAGCCCGGAGAGACCGGCGATGTTGTACGGGCCGCCCACGTCCAGCGTGCCGTCGATCGTGAGCGTGCCACTGGTCACCGTGGCCTGCACCGTCTCGTAGTTCTCACCGAGCGTGAGCCCGCACGTGAGGCCCTTGATGGAGGCGGCTGGAGTGCCGTTGACGGTCATCGTCCCGGTCGACTCGGACGGGTGCATCGGAGAGTAGAGGTATACGGTGTAGGAGCCGTTCGAAAGGCCGTTCACGACGACGCTCCAAGTCGGCCCGCTGTTGTAGAAGTCGTCCGAGATCAGGGCGCCCAGGTCCCCGCCGCACGAGGTGCCGGCCCAGCCCTCGACAGCACCCGAGACCGTGATCGTGACGGCTGTGAGCCCCCCTGAAAGATCGTTCAGCGCAACGGCGCCGCCGGGGTTGATGGCGTTCCAGACCCCTGCTTGCCCCGCGGCCGCACCGTAGGAACTGGAAGGCGAGCTGTATTGACCGCTGAAGTCGATGTTGAAGCGCTGGGCAAAGACCGGTTGAGCCGCGAGCCCGGCTGCGCAGCCTAATATCAGAATGAAACCCCTCATGTTCACCATGATCGTCCTCCCCCCGAGGCGCATCTTGCGTCGACGATGCCGACTCAATCTAGTCCACCGCAGTTCGAATCGCAAGTCTGCGCCATCGCCCCATAGCGGGGATACTCTATCTAGCTGAGTCCGCGCTACTTGAGGTGGGGGTAGAACTCGATCCCGGTGCGGTCGCCGAGGACCTGTTTGACGATCGCGACGATCTGGCCGGTGTGGTACGACATGTGTTCGACCGCGTGGAGGAGGACGCCGAACCCCGTGCCTGTGTAGCTTTGAATCCTGAGTGTCCTTCGGAGATCGTCCTCGGTTAGGTTGCCGGCAACGCCGCGGCAGGCGGTCACGACCTCGTGGAGGCTGTGAAGGAGCGCAGCGACGTCATCGCCTGCGACCGCCGCGAACTCCTCGCGCCGGTGGCGCTCGAACGCCT
Organism: Terriglobia bacterium; assembly: GCA_020073245.1. Lineage (GTDB taxonomy): Bacteria > Acidobacteriota > Thermoanaerobaculia > Thermoanaerobaculales > Thermoanaerobaculaceae > RBG-13-68-16. Next base: position 14,060 of record JAIQFQ010000053.1, read on the forward strand.
CGCCGCCGAGACCCGCGAGCACCCACTGCGAGAGGTTCCCGCACAGGTGGAGGAGGAGGTTTCCGACGCTGTTGCAGTGCGGGTTGGGGCGCCACCAGAGCTGTTCGGGCGACAGCAAGCCGACCGACCGCTCGATCTTGTCGAGGTACTCCGCGAAGAGGCGATCCGCCTCGCGTGCGAGGGCAGGCGATGTCTCGCTCATGCCTCGCATCGTAGCCGAAACGGGTGGAGTGAGCGATGGCCGGGGGTCCGGCGCAACGGTCGGCTCGGGGGCCTTGGGTTTCTTGCCGATGAGACAGTCAGGGGCCGGCCGCGCGCGGCGCCGTCGTGCCGCGATCGGCGCCACACGGGTGTCGTGGTGACCGGTTCCGGCAGGGAGTATCCTTGTCGGCCGGTGAACCGATGATGAGCCGGGAGGAGAGCATGAAGAATGCCTCAACGCTGCTGCTTGCAGCGGCTGCCGTCGGGTGGACCCTGATCGCGGCTGCTGGAGACTCACCGCGTACGGCGGAGAAGGCGAAGACGTTCTCGGACCGATTCGCCGGCATGACGTTACGATGCATCGGGCCGTACCGTGGCGGCCGCGTCACCGCGGTCGCTGGCGTAGGGCACGACCCGCTGACGTACTACTTCGGGGGGACGGGCGGTGGGGTGTGGAAGACGACTGACGCTGGCGCGAACTGGGAGCCCGTGTCTGACAAGGAGTTGACCACGGGGTCCGTCGGCGCGATCGCCGTGTCGGAGTCCGACCCGAACGTGGTCTACGTCGGGATGGGCGAGTCACCGATCCGCGGAAACCTCTCGCACGGCGATGGCGTGTGGAAGTCCACGGATGCCGGCCGCTCGTGGGTCAACGCTGGGCTGCGCGACACGCGCCAGATCGCCCGCGTGCGGGTGCACCCGGGCAACCCCGACCTCGTCTACGTGGCGGCGCAGGGGCACGCCTGGGGGCCGAACGCCGAGCGCGGCATCTTCCGTTCGAGGGACGGAGGCAAGACGTGGCAGAAGGTGCTCTTCGTCGACGACGCGACGGGCGCCGCAGACCTGTCGATGGACCCGAACAACCCGCGCATCCTCTACGCAGCGTTCTGGCAGGTTGTCCGTCACCCATGGGAATTGGTCAGCGGCGGTCCCGGAAGCAGCCTGTGGAAGTCCACCGACGGAGGCGACACCTGGAAGAAGCTCAGCGAGGGGCTCCCGGACGAGTTGCTCGGGAGGATCGGCGTCGCCGCCTCGGCGGCGCGCCCGGGACGCGTGTGGGCGATCGTCGAGGCCAAGAAGAAAGGCGGGCTCTACGTTTCCGACGACTTCGGGGAGAAGTGGCGGCTCGTCAACGGCGATCACCGGCTGCGGGAGCGCGCCTGGTACTACTCGTGGGTCTATCCCGATCCCAAGAACGCGGAGACGGTGTACGTCATCAGCGTGCTCCTGCACAAGTCCATCGACGGCGGCAAGACGTTCGGCGTTGTCCTGGATCCGCACGGCGACAACCACGACCTGTGGATCGCCCCCGATGATCCGCAGCGGATGATCCTGGGCAACGACGGCGGGGCGACCGTGACGTTCAACGGCGGGAGGTCGTGGTCCACGCTCAACAACCAGCCGACCGCGCAGTTCTACCGGGTCGCGACCGACAACCGCTTCCCCTACTGGGTCTACGGTTCCCAGCAGGACAATTCGAGTGTGGGCATTCCGAGCGGCGTGCCTGGCTCGGGTATCGACTTTACCGATTGGCACCCGGTGGGCGGTGGCGAAAGCGGCTGGATCGCTCCCGACCCGACCGATCCTGAGGTGGTCTACGCCGGCGAGTACGGCGGCCAGATCACGCGATACGACCACCGCACTCAGGAAACCCGACAGATCATGGCGTGGCCCCAGCTCGCGGATGGGCGGGCGGGCAGCCTGCTGAAGTACCGTTTCCAGTGGAACGCGCCGATCCTGATCTCGCGGCACGACCCCAAGACGATCTACCACGCCGCGCAGGTGCTTCTCCGCAGCCGGAACGAGGGCGAAACATGGGAGGTGATCAGCCCGGACCTGACCCGCAACGACCCATCGAAGCAGGGTCGCTCGGGCGGCCCGATCTCGAACGACATCACGGGTGTCGAGCTGTACGACACGATCTTCGCGCTCGCCGAGTCGCCGCACGAGAAGGGTGTGATCTGGGCGGGCACTGACGACGGCCTGATCCATATCACGCGCGATGACGGCAAGACGTGGCAGAACGTCACGCCGAAGGGGCTCCCCGAATGGATCCAGGTCAACTCGATCGAGCCGTCGCCGCACGACAAGGCCACTGCCTACGTCGCGGCGACGCGGTACAAGTTCGACGACTTCCGCCCCTACCTCTACAAGACCAACGACTACGGGAGGACGTGGACGACGATCTCGGCCGGGATCCCCGACGGTGCGTTCACGCGCGTCGTCCGGGAGGACCCGGCGCGCCGCGGGCTGCTGTTCGCCGGCACCGAGATCGGGTTGTACGTGTCGCTCGACGACGGTGCGTCGTGGCGGCCGTTCCAGCGCAACCTGCCCGTGGTGCCGATCACGGACCTCGCGGTCAAGAACGGGGACCTGGTGCTGGCCACGCAGGGCCGTTCGTTCTGGATCCTCGACGACCTGACGCCGCTCCGTCTCTGGGACGATCGCCTCGCCGCGAGCGCGGTGCACCTGTTCCCGCCGCGGCCGACGCCGCGCTTCATGGCGGAGACCCCGATGGAGATCGTGATGCCGAAGAACGTCGGTACGAACATGCCAGGAGGCGTGATCCTCGACTTCTGGCTGAAGGACGTGCTCAAGAAGGGCGAGGTCGTGACGGTCGAGGTTCTCTCGGGCAACAAGGTCATCAGGACGCTGTCAAGCGAGAAGAAGGAGACGGGCGGCGCCCAGGGTGAGCTCACCTACGAGGAGGCGCTGGAGGGCCCGGCGGAGAAGCCTCTCGAGATTCAGGAGGGGTTGAACCGGGTCGTCTGGGACATGCGCGTCCTCAAGCCGACACTCGCGCCGAAGACGGTCTTCAACGAGGGCGACAAGGCGCCGCCCAAGGTGGCTCCGGGCACCTACCGCGTTCGTCTCAAGGCTGCCGGGCAGATGCTCGAGCAGGCGTTCGACGTCACGCCGAACCCCACGAGCCCGGCGACGAGAGAGGACTTGAAGGCTCAGTTCGAACTTCTGGAAGCGATTCGTGATGCGCTCTCAGCCTCACACGTGACGCTGATGGAGGTCCGCGATGTCCGCGACCAGGTCACCGACCTGGCCGCGCGGGCGAAGCGGTTGGGAAAGGGTGACGCGCTCGAGAAGCGGGCCGCGACGCTCTCCGAGAAGCTGACGGCAATCGAGGTGCAGCTCACCAACCCGGAGATCAGGTCGGACGAGGACGGCCTGAACTACGAGCCCAAGCTCGACCACGACTTCACGTACCTCGCGGCGATCGTTGCGAACGCCGACCGCAAACCGACGGCCGGCTCGGTGCAGGTGTTCAGCGAGCTGAAGGGAGCGCTCGACGCGATTCGCGGGAGGTTCGACGCGCTGCTTGCGGGCGACGTCGCGGAGTTCTCGCGAGCGGCGGAGGAGGCGAAACTGCCGAGGGTCGCCCCGGCACCGAAGATCGAGCCGTAGCGGGCGCCGAGAGAAGAGGGTAGACGGAAGAGGGAAGAGGGGAGACGAAGAGCCGAGGTCTTCCGTCTTTCCTCTACCTTCTACCCTCTACCTTCTTACCGTC
>JAIQFQ010000054.1 GCA_020073245.1 Terriglobia bacterium
GTCCAGTTCGAAACCCACCTCAAGGCGATCGAACGCTTCTTCAACCTGGAAAACCATCCGGCGCGCTCGAGCGGACCCGTAGGGTTCCAGGAGAATCTGGCGACCGAGGTGGCCCTCGCGGAGCGTCAGTTCCGGCATCTCGTGCAGTTGGGCCGCGGCATCATGGACGAGAGCGATGCCAACGCGCTGGCGTTCCGGAGCTACGTGGAGAGCGAATGGGTCGGGGACGCGGCCAGGGACGCCCTGCTGGCCGAGTACTCGAGCCAGAAGACATGGCGGGACAGCCTATTCCTGTTGCTCGAAGGACTCCAGAGCCTGGCCACGCTGGCGTACGGCCTTCGCACCTCGAACTCGGTTGGCCTGGCCACGTTCCGGGCGCTCGGTCAGCAGTTCCGGTCACTCATGGCGCACAATCGCTTCTTCAGCCCGGTCCGTGCGCGTCCCGTCTTCCTCTTTGCCGAGCGTCTCACCCATCCGGTCTTGCGTCGGGCCGTGGTTGAGTGCCCCACCGGACACCTCCGCCGGGCGATGGCCCTCGTTCTGTCCATCTTCAGCAGGCATCTGAGGGTGCTCAGCTGGGTCGAGTTCCACAGTGAGCAGCGCGAAGAGCTGCTCGACGCTTTGCCTCTTTTGACTCTGCTCCGCAGCGACTTCGTGATTCTCCGGCCGTTCCTTGAGAAGGCCTTCCCCAAGCGGTTTTTCACGCAGGGCGCGACGACGCACGTCGAGGAGGACCTGCGGGCCCGGATCGACAGCTTCTGCTTCGAGCTTCAGGTTGAGGCTCGGAAAGCGTTCGAGGCGTTCCTGCTCGACTTCACGCAGACCACCAGCGTGAAGAAGATGCGGGGCTCGCTCGAGGCCGCGCACGGGCTGCTCTCCTCGCTGCTGGAACAGGCGGTGACGACCGTGGTCGGGGTCACGCTCCCGGGGACGGCCGACAAGGACATCTTCCCGAGCTGCCTGATGCGGCGGCAGCAGTCGTTGCGGTTGCGCGAGGATCTCTGGCTCTTCGGGGAGGTCCTGGGGCACGTGACCGAGTTCCTGATGTCGCCCGCCTCACCCGAGCGCAAAATACTCGCCTACAAGGGGCTCCTCGACTTCCTCACGTTCTTCGAGAACCTGAGCATGCAGTTCGTGCGCTACTGGGACCGGGAGCCGTTCGAGCATTTCTGCCGCGAGATGCGAGCCCTCCGCGATGAGCGTTTTGTCGATCCGCTGAGGTGCGAGGACATCGCCAGCAACTTCGATTGCTTCCGGGTCTTCATCCAGACCATCCTCGGTCTCGTCAACCTTCGGGCCGACCTGCATACGATGGCGCTGGACGAGGTCCGGGCGAGGCGCGCCTTGATGCAGTTCGTTCGCGTGGCGTGAGGCAAGAGGTAAAAGGTAAGACGGGAAAGGTCAAAGGGGGAACAAGACTCTCACGCATCCTTTTCTTCCGTTTTCCCTTTTCCCTCTTACCTTTTACCGTTTCTGCCGTGGTTACTGCGCGCCGACGAGCTTCCGCAGCAGCGCGAGCAGGCCGTCTTTGGTGAACGGCTTCTTGAGGTACGACCTGGCACCGAGGCGGGCGCATTCGTTGACGACGTCGTCGCCCGCGAGCGAGCTGATCATTGCAACGGTCGCGGTCGGGTCGATCGCCAGGATCTGCTGGAGCGTCTCCGGGCCCCCCTGTTCGGGCATCACGATGTCGAGCAGCACGATGTCGGGCTTGAGCTTCGAGTACTTGTCCACGGCGCTCTTCCCGTCGCGGGCGGAGCCGGCAAAGACGAACTCCGAGCCCTGGAGGTAGGTGCCGATGAGCGTAAGCACCCCAACCGAATCATCCACTGCCAGAACCCTGTGGGCTCGCACCATGCGTCCTCAGTCGAGCGCTCGATGTTGCGCTTGCGAACGATGGTAGCCACGGAAGCTGTGGGAATCAAGGATGCCTCCGGACCTATCCGGTCGGTCGTCCCCACAGGGTGAGCGCTCACGCGGGGAGCTTGTAGGACTCCTTCCCATGCCTCCGTTGGTTGTTTTCTCGACAGAGGTGGTGCAGACGCGCCCACACCTCTCCAAGGCACGCGCTGATTTCGGACCGCACTCCGGACCGGTAGAAATGATGCAGGAGGATGGGTCCGGTCGATGGACGAAGCACTTCAGGCCTTTCTGCTCGAAAGCCACGAGAACCTCCAGCAGATGGAGAAGGAGCTCGTGCTGCTCGAAAAACGGCCCGAGGACCGCGAGCTGATCGCTAGCATCTTTCGGACCGTCCACACGATCAAGGGCACCTGCGGTTTCTTCGCATTCTCCCGGCTCGAGGCGCTCAGTCACGCTGGTGAGAGCCTGCTGAGCCGTCTGCGCAGCGGTGACATCAAAGTCACCGCAGAAATCGCCGACGCTCTCCTCGCGCTCGTCGACGCCATCGAGGAGAAACTGGTGGCCGTCGAGACGGGGGGCGACGAGGGCACGAACGACAACGCCGCTCTCATCGCGCGGCTGATCTCTCTGGCACAGGGGGGCGGGCCGAAACCGCCGGCGCCACCGGCCGGCACTGAAGGAAAAGCGCCACGCCGAAAGGCGACGGCGCGTTCCGCGGGACCCCGCACCGGCCGGCGCTCCGGGCCGGGCCGAAGGGCGGCGAAACCGAAGGCCGCCGCGACCCAGCCTGCAACGGTCGCAGAGCTGGCCGTGCCCGGCGACGTAAGACAGGCCGTTCAAGCGGCCACCGTCACGGAGAGCGCTGTCCGGGTCGATGTCCGCCTCCTGGATCGGCTCATGGACCTCGTGGGCGAGCTGGTCCTGGTGCGCAACCGGATCGTCCAGCTCGGCGGCGGGCGCGCGTCCGCCGAACTGGCAAGCGCCGCGCAGTTCCTGAATCGCATCAGCAACCAGCTTCAGGACGACGTCACCCGCACCCGGCTGCAGCCCCTCAACACGCTTTTCAACCGTTTTCCCCGCCTGGTGCGCGACCTCGCCGCAGCGTGCGGGAAGCAGGCTGCGATCGAAATGAGCGGCGGTGAGACCGAACTGGACCGCAGCATCATCGAGGCCGTCAAGGATCCGCTGGTGCACCTCATCAGGAACGCCGTGGACCACGGCGTCGAGGCGCCGGACACTCGGGTCACGGCCGGGAAGCCTGCCCAGGGCCAGATCAGCCTGAAGGCCTACAACGAGGGCGGCCAGGTCGTGATCGAGCTTCGCGACGACGGCGGTGGGATCGACCCCGCGCTCCTCAGGCGGCGCGCCGTGGAGCAGGGTCACCTCGGTGCCGACGATGTGGCAGCTCTCTCCGACCGCGAAGCGTTGCGGCTCGTCTTCCTGCGCGGTTTTTCGACGGCGCGGAAGGTGACGAGCTTCTCCGGTCGTGGCGTAGGGATGGACGTTGTCAAGAACAACGTCGAGAGCATCGGCGGGACGGTCGAGCTCTTGAGCGAGCTCGGGCGGGGAACTACCACGCGGATCAAGATCCCGCTGACGCTTGCAATCATCCCGGCGCTCATCGTGCGCAACGGCGATGAGAGGTACGCGATTCCGCAGAACAACCTGCTCGAGCTGGTACGACTGGAGGGAAAGCAGGCGCGGGGGGGAATCGAGCGCTTCAAGGGTGCGCCGGTCTTCCGCCTGCGGGGCAAGCTCCTGCCCGTTGTAAACCTCAAGCACGAGCTGAGCGGCCGCCGGGCCGGTGATTTCGAGGTACGGACGCTGGCACGCGATTCCGTGACCAACATCATCGTTCTCCAGGCCGATCGACGGCAGTTCGGGCTCATCGTGGATGGTGTGGACGTCACCGAGGACATCGTCGTCAAACCCCTGGGCCAGTTGCTCAAAGGCGCCCCCCTGTACGCCGGCGCAACGATCCTCGGGGACGGAAGCGTCGCCCTCATCCTCGACATCGTCGGCCTGGCTCAACGGGCGCACGTGCTGGCGGACGCGGATCAACGGGTGGTGGCCGCAAGGGCCCGCACAACGGAGGAAGCGGAGCGCCAGCAGGTGCTGCTCTTCCGCGGACCCGAGAGCGGACGAATGGTCATACCCCTCGAGAAGGTCGCGCGCCTGGAGACGTTCCCGATCTCCGCCGTTGAAAGGGTGGGAGGGCGTGAGGTGGTCCAATACCGCGGTGGAATCCTGCCTCTTCTGCGGGTGCCATCGCCTTTCGTGGCCGACCGCGACCGTGCGCGTCTCGGCGGAGGTGGCGAAATCCAGGATCGCCTCCACGTGGTGGTCTTCACCGAAGAGGGGCGCCAGCTGGGTCTGGTGGTCGACGAGATCCTCGACATCGTCGAAGAGCACTTCGCGGTCGAAGGAGTCGGAGTGCGCGAGGGTGTGTTGGGGAGCGCGATCGTCAAGGGACGCGTCACCGAGCTCCTCGATGTCCGGCGGATCATAGGCGCGGCGCAGGTTCCCACGCAGCGCCGTGGCAGCGGGGACGGAAGGTAGGCGAGGCGCCGATGCGACGGCTCTGCACCTTCTATCTCGACGAGCTGCTGTTCGGCATTGACGTGGATGCCGTTCAAGAGGTCCTGCGCTACCAGGCCATGACGCCGGTCCCGCTCGCGCCCGCGGTGATCACCGGGCTGATCAACCTCCGGGGACAGATCGTGACGGCGCTGGATCTACGGCGGCGCCTGGAGCTGCCGGAGCGGCCGCACGACCTCCTCCCCACGAACGTCGTGCTGAGGAGCAGTACCGTCGGGGCGAGCCTGCTCGTCGACGCGATCGGTGAGGTGGTGGATGTTGAGGACGAGAGCTTCGAGGCGCCTCCGGAGACCGTCCAGGGGATGGCACGCGAGCTGATTCTCGGCGCGTACAAGCTACCGGATCGGTTGCTGCTCCTGCTCGACCTGAAGAAGACGCTCGAGATCGGAACCGAGGTGCAGGCGTGAAAGATAAGTCTGCGGCCGGTTTCTGCAATCGGAAGGGTTTCGACGGAGCCTGCTGTGAAGGCATCGGGCCCGTTGACCCAGGGGTGGGTCGGAGTGCGGTCCAACGTGTAAATTTAGGGGGACTCATGCGTACGTTCGGGGGTTTTCTTGCGGTTCTCGCCGTTGTATTGACGCTCGGAGGATCTGCCTTCGGCGACGACTCGGGGTTCGCGGTGATCGTCAATGCCTCGAACCCCGTGACATCGCTATCGCGGTTCGAGCTCGCGAATATCTTTCTCAAGCAGGAGACCGCATGGCCCGACGGCCAGGTGATCCTGCCTGTGGACCAGGCGGAGGACGCTCCGGTGCGGGCCGAGTTCTCGCGGGTCATCCTCAAGAGACCCGTCGCCGCCGTGAAGAGCTACTGGCAGAAGCAGATCTTCTCGGGCTCCGCGGTTCCGCCCGTCGAGAAGGCATCGAGCGACGACGTCGCGACGTACGTCAGCACGTTTCGCGGAGCGGTGGGCTATGTCGGGGTGGTAATGGCCCTGTCCTCGGGCAAGGCCGTGGTGAGGCTGCCTTCAGGTGTCAAGGTCGTTCGACTCACTGACTGATTTTCGGACGGGGCCGGTGGGTTAAGCTGCCGGCCGAGGTGGGGGCGAGGATGCTGAAAAACCTGCGTTTCCTCTACAAGATCTGGGCCATGCCGGTGATCGCGGCGGTCGGAACCGGGGTCGTGCTCATCGCTTTCCAGTTCGGGATGGCCGCGAACGGCCGGTCGATCCACCGCACCGAAAGCGGGTATGTCCCGGCACTCGAGCTGGCGCGAGATCTCGACGAGGCGCTGCGCTCGGTTCAGCGAGGCCTGCAGGACGCGGCCTCCGCGTCCGAGGTAGGGCTCCTGCGTGAGCCGGACAAGGCGCGCGACCTATTCCTCTCTCGCGTGGCGGAGGGCAGCAAGAACGAGACGCTCGACAGCCGCGAGCTCCAGAGCCTCGGCGAGGCATTCCGAACCTACTACGCCGGAGCGCGCGACGTCAGCGTTCGGATGATCGCCCACGAGAGCGGCGAGGCCTTGACCGCCGCCCTCGAGCGGATGAGAAGTGAGTATCTCGCGCTCAGCGGTCGGGTCAACGCCTTGCGGACCCACTCGAAGGAGGAGATGACGCGAGGTTTCGAGGAGATGTTGCAGGGGCAGCGCAGAATCACTCAAATCGTGCTGGTCGTGATCGTTCTGAGCGGCATCGTGTTCCTCACGATCACGCTCTCCGTCGTCCGCTCGATCACACGGCCGCTCTCCGAGGTGACCGAGATCGCGGCTGGGTTGACGCAGGGCGAGCTGACCAAGCGCGTGCAGGTGAACTCAACCGACGAGGTGGGGGCGATGGGTACGGCGCTTAACGGTGCCCTCGACAAGGTCGCCGGCGCGATCAGGACCATCGCCGAGAACGCAAACGGGCTGGGCACGGCCTCCGAGGAGCTGACCGCCGTCAGCCAGGAGATGACCGGCAGCGCCGACCAGACCGCGACGCAGGCCAACGCGGTGTCGGCAGCCGCCGATCAGGTCAGCAAGAACGTGCACACGGTGGCCACGGCGGTGGAGGAGATGACGGCCAGCATCAGGGAAATCGCCCGCAACGCGCACGAAGCCGCCAAGGTTGCGACCGAGGCCGTCCGGGTCGCCGACAGCACGAACACGACGATCACGAAGCTCGGCGAAAGCAGCTCGCAGATCAGCAACGTGATCAAGGTCATCACATCGATCGCCGAACAGACCAACCTTCTGGCGCTGAACGCGACCATCGAAGCAGCTCGCGCAGGGGAGGCGGGAAAAGGCTTTGCGGTGGTGGCGAACGAGGTGAAGGAGCTGGCCAAGGCCACGGCGAGCGCGACCGAGGACATCAGCCGGAAGATCGCGACCATCCAGGCGGACACGACCGGGTCGGTCGAGGCGATCGCCAGGATCGGAACCATCATCAAGCAGATCTACGACATCCAGAACACGATCGCCAGCGCGGTCGAGGAACAGACCGCCACGACCAACGAGATCGCCCGCAACGTCGCGGAAGCGGCGCGAGGCAGCAGCGACATCGCGCAGAACATCACCGGCGTGGCGCACGCGGCCCACGGGACCTCGTCGGGTGCGGCTGCGACGCAGGAGGCGGCGCGAGAGCTGGCGGAGATGGCCGACAGGCTCCTGCGGCTCGTCGCGCAGTTCCGGGTGTGAGGGAGGCAAGAATGCGTGCGCTGATACTCGACGACTCGCGGGCGATGCGGACGATCCTCAGGGGCATCCTGACCGAGGTTGGGTTCGAGGTGCTGGAAGCCGCCTCGGTGCGGGACGCGATCGCGGTTCTCGGGCAGGGACCCGACTTCGATCTCGCCCTTGTCGACTGGAACCTTCCGGACGTTGAGGGGATCGAATTCGTCCGGCAGGTTCGGGCGCAGCGGAAGTACGACCTCGTCAAGCTCATGATGGTGACCACCGAGACGGAGGCGGGCCAGGTCGCCAACGCGATCCGTGCCGGTGCCAACGAGTACATCATGAAGCCTTTCTCGAAGCAGGCGGTCGCTGAGAAGCTGGCGCTCCTCGGTTTCAAGATCTCGCAAAGCGAGCATGCGTAAGATCCGAGTTCTTGTCGTGGACGACGCGGCCGCAGTGCGGCGCGTGGTGTCCGATGCGCTGGCGAGCGACCCGGCGATCGAGGTGGTCGGGGTGGCGCCGACGGGAAGGCTCGCGCTCGCCAAGCTGCCGCAGCTGAGCCCCGACCTCGTAACACTCGACGTCGAGATGCCCGGGATGAGCGGGCTGGAGACCTTGGCGGAGATCCGTACCTACTACCCCGATCTGCCGGTGATCATGTTCAGCGCCCACACGGAGCAAGGGGCCATAGTCACACTCGAGGCGCTGTCCCTCGGAGCGAGCGACTACCTCGCGAAGCCCACGGGGCTCTCGAGTTCGGAGGAGGCGCTCGGGTACCTCCACGAGCATCTCGTCCCGAAGGTCAAGGCGCTGTGCGTCAGCAGGGTCGGTCACGGGGTTTCTCCTCTGGTGGCCCGGCCGGTGCTTCCGGACGCGGAGCCCATCGAGGTGCGGCCCCGCCCCGAGCGGATCGACGTAGTGGGCATCGGGGTTTCGACGGGCGGCCCGAACGCTCTCGCGACTATCCTGTCAGGCCTTTCGGCCGACTTCCCGGTGCCGTGTGTTGTGGTCCAGCACATGCCACCGGTGTTCACCCGCCTGCTCGCGGAGCGGTTGTGCGACAGCACGCCCCTGCGGGTGCGCGAGGCCATCCCCGGCGGCACGCTCGAACCCGGGGTCGTGTGGCTTGCGCGCGGCGACTATCACATGACCGTCGAGCGGCAGGGCAGACGTTTGAGCGTGAGCCTCAACCAGGAACCCCGCGAGAACTCGTGCCGCCCCTCCGTCGACGTCCTGTTCCGGTCGTTGGCGGAGGTGTTCGGCGCCCGCGCTCTGGCCGTGGTCCTCACGGGTATGGGCAAGGACGGGCTGCGGGGCTGCCAGGAGGTTCGAGATGCCGGGGGGCAGGTCCTGGTGCAGGACGAGGCGACGAGCGTGGTGTGGGGCATGCCGGGCTTCGTGGCCAACGCCGGCCTGGCCCAGGCGGTGTTGCCGCTCGACCAGATCGCTGCGGAGACCGAGCGACGTGCGTGGGTCAGGCGCAGTCGGGCACTGGCCGCGGCTTCTGGCGGTCGAAGGGGAGCCGTCTCAGGTGGGTGAGCTATGCCTGTAAAGTTCGAAGACTTCGACTTCGTGCGTCAGGTCGTGCGGGACCACGTCGGCATCCTGCTCGACACCTGGAAGACGAACCTGGTTGAAACGCGCCTCGCCGCGATTGCCAGGGATGAGAAACTGGCGAGCGTGGACGACCTCCTGCGGCATCTTCGCGCCCGCCCGAGGGGGCCTCTGTCCACACGCGTCGTGGAGTCGCTGTTGACAACCGAGACGTCCTTCTTCCGCGACCTGCATCCCTTCGAGGCCCTGCGGCAGTTCATCTTTCCGGATCTGATCGCACAACGGCAGGCGCAGCGTCGCCTCGCAGTCTGGTCCGCCGGCTGCGCCTCCGGCCAGGAGATCTACAGCGTCGCGATGCTGATCCGTGAGCACTTCCCGTCGCTCCTCGACTGGTCGCTCCAGCTGGTTGGAACCGATGTCTCTTCGACGATGCTGGAGAAAGCCGCGAAGGGCCGTTACACCGAGCTCGAGATCAACCGTGGCCTGCCCGCCGCCGCGCTGGTGAAGTACTTCGAGCAGCATGGTCTCGAGTGGCAAATCAGGCTGGAGCTGCGTGCCATGGTCGAGTTCCTGCAGATGAACCTTGCCGGGACGTGGTGTGCCCTCCCGAAGATGGACGTGATCTTCCTTCGAAACGTTCTTGTCTACTTCGATGTGGAGAAGAAGCGTGAGATCCTTGCGAGGGTGCGGCAGCAGCTGCACCCGGATGGGTTCCTCTTTCTCGGTGGCGCGGAGTCGACGATCAACCTGGACAACGACTTTCAGCCTACCTACTTCGGGTCGGCGGTGGTCTACAAGCTGCGAGCGCGCGTTGGAGAGGCTGCATGAACGATATCGAGAAGGCAATCATCAACATCACCCAGAACATCTGGGAGTCGATCCTGGGTCTTGAGGTGCGGCGCGCCCGCGATGTCGCACCGCTCACGCAGGCGACGCGGGAGCGCAGCCTCACTGGCTGCGTCCAGCTCGCCGGGGCCTGGGAGGGCAGCGTGTTCCTGTACTGTTCCGAGGCGCTCGCCGGCGAGGTTGCCGCCACGATGTTCGGCACCAGCCCGGAAACCCTGCGCAACGGCGATGTCGAGGACGCGCTCGGGGAGCTCACGAACATGGTCGCGGGAAACCTCAAGATCGTCCTCCCGCGGCCGTGCCAGCTCTCCCTCCCCGCCGTGGTGGAGGGGATCGACTACAGAGTCATCGTTCCCGGGACGAAGATCGCGGCCCAGGTTCTCTTCGAGTCCAACTCCAAGCCGCTGCTGGTCACGGTTCTCGAAGGGGGTGCGATGGGGTCGAAGCGGCCGAGTGCGCCGTCCGGAACCGAGAAAAAGGCGACCTGATCATGGGGTTCATGGGCCGCCTCGGCGACATGCCGTTCGAGGACATCGTCCAGATGCTCTCGATGTCCCAGCGCACGGGAAGGCTGACGCTGACTCATGGCCCCGCGAAAGCGGTGATTCTCCTCAAGCAGGGCGAGATCATCGGAGCGTCATGTGATTCGGCGGGCGAGTCGCTGGGCCAGGTGTTGCTCGCCCGTAACGAGGTCACCGAATCCGCCCTGGCGCTGGCGCTGGAGGTACAGCACCGGACCGTGCCGACACGCCTGCTGGGTGCGATTCTCGTCGAGATGAACGCGGTCTCCCCCGACACCGTGGAGGACGTTGTCCGCAAGCAGGTTCAGACCGTCATCAACGAGGTCATCAGCTGGACCGATGGCGCCTTTAGATTCGAGCGCCTCGAGCATCCCGAGTACCTGGACGCGGGAGTCACCGACAGCGAGATGCTGCTGAAATCAGGGATGCGGGCCGACCAGGTGATGCTGAGCGCGGCCCAACGCAGGGACGAGGAAGGTCCCCAGGAGGCCAGCCAGCCGCCTCCGATCCTTTCCTTCCCCGGTCGGCCGAAGGGTCCTGTAGCCGGCACGTCGAAGCGGTCCGGCATGGACATGGGCGACACCCTGACGGCCAACCAGATCATCGCGGCGCTTACTGAGAACGAGGCCGAGGAGGCTCCCGCCTCCGAGAGTTCCTCCACGGCAACATCCGACGTGACATTCCTCAAGTCGATCATCGACGAGACGCAGTCATCGGACTTCGTCGGCGAGATCGGCCTGATGATCATGCGGTGCGGTGCAAGGTCGGTCCGAAGAGGCGTGCTCTTCTCGGTGAGCCAGGGCCAGGTCCGGGGAATCGGCGAGTTCGGCCTGGAGGCGTTGGGGCCGAGGTCGTACGAGAGCGTGCGGAAGATGCGGATCCCCCTTGGGGACCCGTCGGTCTTCCGCGGCGTGGTCGAGAGCGGCCGGACCTTCCGTGGGAGGCTCGCAAAGACGTTCTGGGACGAGTACCTGGCAAGGCAGCTTGGCGGCGAGCAGCCGAGCGAGGTGATCGCCGTGCCGATGGTCCTGCACGGGACCGTGGTCTCGATCTTCTACGGCGACAACCTTCCCGCAAACGCGCCGATCGGGCCGACCGATACGCTGGAGCTCCTGATGGTGTATGCCGCGCTGGGCATGGAGCGAATGCTCCGATCGGCAAAGTCCAGTCGATAGGCGCCGCCGGCGTCGGACCTCCGTGCGGGCGGGGGGCCCGCGGCCGCTCCGTCCGCCCACCCGGCCGCTCTTGCCCCCCGGGCCCCCCGGCGAGCCGCGGCAGAGCCGCGTCTCGCCCAGCGTTGCGCTCGCCAGCTCGGATCCTCACATAGCCTCCGGGTAGGCTCCGGTGCGATCGGCTCGCGCGCCTTGCCATAGGCCCAACGGCGGCGGCGCGGCTACACGGCTGCTGCCGTCGATCTGCTTTTCTTCTCTTTACGGGCCACTGGCCACCGGCCACGTCTCTCACGAGCGCCGAACCCCGCCATTCTGCGGTGCGCTAGCCCAGGGGGCTGCCGTTGGTCGGGCTGTCCTTGCCTTGCAGCTGGGCGATGAGCTGGTCGAAGTTGAACGGCTTCGGGAGCAGCCGCCACCGTCCGTCCAGGGCGCCGGCGCGGACCTCGTCGGTGTCGAGGTCCCCGGACATGATGATGGCCTCGAGACCCGGCCAGCGCCTGCGGAGCCGTTCGATGAGCAGAGGGCCGCGCACGCCGGGAAGTCGCAGATCGGTGAGCACGACATCGAACGGGGGATTTTCGGGGAGCCGCTCGGCCTCGTCGCCCCCGCCGGTCGAAACGACGGTGTGACCCAGGAACTCGAGCATCCGTGTCGCGGTGCTTCGGACCCCCGGGTCGTCCTCGACGACGAGAATGCGCACGAGCCGTACTCCGTCCTCGGCCCCGGTCTCCCCGGCGCGATGCGCGCCAACCGGTGTCCGCGTTCCGATGATACGCCGGCTCGGTCGTGTGGGGTCTCCTCCCGGGGGCCGACGGAGCCGGTGCGTGCGGTCACCTTGAAGGGATTGACAGAAGCAGCCGGCGGCGGTAGTTGTCTTCTCAGAGACGACAACGGAAAGGAGGCTGCTTCGCGCCAAGTGAGAGCACCGGTTCACGATCCCGCTGCAGGGACGAGTCGCACATTGAATGAAGAAGCAAACATGCGCCGAGGTGATGAGAGTCAGCAAGAGCGGGTAACCGCCGAGCAGGCAAAGGGCGTGCACTCGATTTCGGAGGTCAAACATGAGAGGACAACACCGAATCGGCTTTCTCATCGTGGTTCTTGCGGTTTCGATTTGGCCAGCCACACTCGGGGCAACGAAGGTCCTGGTTCGAAAGACGGCGGTCGAGCCGGCACCTGGACGACAAGTGACCTATGCGGCTGTTGACAACACCCACCTGAAGGCGCAAGGGGCCTCGGTCCTTGCAGATTACGGCGCCTACTACCTGGTCGAGATCCCCCAGACCAATCTTGACCGCTACACCCAGGATATTGCTGCAGCCGAGTATCGCTTGTCGGTCATGGACTCGTACGACGTGGTCTCGGTCAACGGCTACACCTTTCCCTCGAAGGGCACGCTGCCGCAACTCCCGTCAGACCTTGTGATCTCCGACTATACTGGATCGAAAGGGCTCTACATAATGCAGTCCGTCGGACCCAATCGGGCCGAGTGGTACGAGGCTCTACGGAGCGTGGGGGAACCAATCGGGTATTTTCCGGACAACACCTTCCTGGTGCGGGCCAAGCCGGGGCAGCTGTCTGCGCTCGCAAAGGCAAACTTCGTCCAGCACCTGAGCGTCTACCAACCGGCCTACAAGCTCCGGGCGGATGTGCGAGACGCGGAAGGTCCTGTTCTCGCCACCGTCCAGCTGGACGGTGGGCAGGACCTGGCGGATGCCATCGCCATCTTAGAGGGGATTGCCGGAGAGAAGGTGAGCTTCGAGCCGTCAGGGCCGATTCGCAACGCCAGCCTTTGGCTTACTCCAAGCGAAGCGCGTTTGCTTGCTGCGCTCCCGGAGGTCCTGTGGATCGAGCAGAAGTTGCCGTCGGGACCGAGCGACGAACGGCAGGCGCTGGCGACCGCGGGCAAAGTCTACAACGAAGGTGGAGCGGTGCGCCCCACGCCACCCGCGGCCTGGCCCGGCGCATACCAGAGGTGGCTTGAGGCAATGGGCTTCTGCACCTCAACCAAGATCACAAATTGCACCGCTTTCGCAACCAAGATCGCGGTTTTCGACTCAGGACTCGACCGTAACGTTTGCGGTGCGCCGCCCGCCACCTGTCACGGTGCTGGCGATGTCCCCACACCGCATCCTGATTTTGGCAGCCGGCAGTATCGCTTCCTCTGCGCCACGAACTCGAGATCGGTCCCACAGTGTCTCGGCCTCGACCCAGGCTACCCGACGAAGTACGACTACTCCGATGGGTTCGGTCATGGGACGGCGGTCGCTGCGGCAATAGCGGGAGACCCGGTCGCTGGGGTTGCGGCAACGCCGACGCCGACACCCGCCCCCGCCTCACTCGACCAGCAAGGGTACTTTCTGGGAACGGGCAGCGCTCCCAAGGCGACCCTCGTTACCTACAGAATCTGGAATTCAGCCGGCAAAGCGATCCTGGACTTCGGGGCGACTGATATGGAACGGTGGCATGCCGAGGTCTACAACGCTGGGGGTGCGCCGAGGGTCATGAGATTTGCAAATCACAGTTGGAACAACCTGACTGACATTGCGTACACCGCGATGACGCAGAAGTTCGATCAACTCGTCCGCGACTCCGATGGCGGCTACAATCAGTGGGACCGCCCGATCACCCTGGTGGTATCGGCAGGCAACGATGAAGACCAGACCCCGGGCGACCGGGCGTGCGATGGTATCCCCCAGCCGCGTGAATCCCACGTCACGGCGCCCGGCAATGCCAAGAATGTCATCTCGGTTGGCGCCACCGAGGAGTGGCGGCCCTCGGATTACCCCTACTACCCATGGGGCGACATTGCCTGTGCTGGCTACAGCAGCCTCAACAACCTCGCGTGTTTCTCGCGCCGGTCACCGCAGAACGACTCGAATAGGCGAAAGCCCGACTTTGTCGCAGCAGGGAATCGCATTGGATCAGCTGTGTCTCGAGGAGGTGTGTCTGCGTCCGGATGCTGGGCGAAGCCCACTCCGAATGACCCCAACGATCCGAACAGGGGCTACTACCTCCGCACGAGCGGGACGAGTTTCTCTGCGCCCGTGGTAACTGGGGCCGCTGCACTCGCCGAAACCTGGTGCTACTGGAGAAACGGCCAGACCCTTCCGAGCCCGGCGCTCCTCAAAGCGCTGCTGGTCGCGAACGCCGATTCTCTCGCTGGGGGCATAGACGATATGACTGGTGCGACGATGAGCGGCTACAAGCCAAACTACTTCTACGGGTGGGGTCGCCCAAACCTCGACGCGCTATTCCAGACGACCGTGCCGGTGAAGTTCTACGACGAGGACCACACGACCCAGGGTACCGCTCGGTTCACACCGGGAAAGAGCGCGTGGTCGGTGAATCTCACCCGCTCAAATCCGACCTTAGACGTGATTGTGGTCATGGCATTCACCGACCGGTTTGCGCTCACGAACGCCAGCCGGTACTACGTCAACAACCTCGATCTGTTCGTATTCAATGGACCCCACTACTTCCAGGGCAACGTCCTCGATTCGCAGGGCTACACCCTTCGTGACCAAGGCGACCTGCCGGACATGGACAACAACGTTGAGATGATCCGGATCAGGCCGGCTGACCTGACGAGCAGCACCTTCACCGTCCAAGTCTACCCGGATGTGATCAACGGAAATGCCGTGCCGGGGCTCGACGGCAACGGCCCCAATCAGGATTTCGCGGTCTATGTCTACAACGCGCAGTAGGGGGTGACTATGACTCTCGCTCGGCTGACCAAGCCTAGCTTCCTAGCGGTCTTCCTGTTTCTCGCCCAGTTGGCGTCGGCGGCTGCGGTCGACTTTGTTGTCCCAGTCGTGGTCAAGGGAACGCCGGGTCTAAACGGAAGTTTCTGGGACAGCGAGGTCAGGATTCTGCGCCTGACCCTGCAGCAGGATCTCGTCGTTCGGCGGAAGTGGGTCGCGCTGGCGCGAGGGGGCTTCGTGGACGACCCAGCGACCGCTCCGGTCTGGGCGTTCCCCGCGATGCCGTCTCAGCTGACCGCGCGGATGATCGTCCTCAAGGGAAGCGACCTGCTGCAGGGCGTCGATGCGACGCACGCGTCCGTCGGCCTGGAGATCCAGGGGAACGTTGCCGTGTTCCTCCACAACGTCAACAGCCAGGGGACACTGGGCGGAGCGCTGCTCGGGAGCGGGCAGCTCACGCCCGGCGCTTCCGCACCGTTCGTCGGACCTGCGACCATTCCCTGGGCGACCGCCGGGGCCGGGAGTTTCCGAATGAGCCTCGGGCTCGTCAACCCTGGTCCGGTACCGCTTACGCTGCGCATCTACCCGTCGCAGCTATACCTGGCCTTCGCCTACCCAGATGAACTCGACTGGCGGTACTGGCTCGATGCGAATGCCCTGCAGCCGATGGTCATTGCGCTGCCGCCATGGGGCTGGCGACAGGTCGACGACGTATTCTCGAAACTGGTGATCTGCACCTATCCAGATGGGTGCTTCAGTGCCGGCGCCGGCGGGTACAACGGTCCCCATTTCATGGAGGTGGAACCGGACGACCTGCAGGCTCCGTACTTCGCGTACGCCTCCATCGTCTACTCGCCGCTCAACGACCCCGAATTCGTGTCAGTGATCTCGGGGTCAGTTGAGGGAGCCCCGCGGAGCCCGTTCCCGTGCCCGCCGTTGTGCTCCGGCCCGTAGGGCGCTTGAGGTCGGCTTCGAGGAAGAACAGCGGTACTATTAGGTTGGTTAAGAGCACCGGGGGGCCTGGCGGCCCCCCGAATTGTCTGAACGGTTGGAGCGGGAAACGGGATTTGAACCCGCGACTTCGACCTTGGCAAGGTCGCACTCTACCACTGAGTTATTCCCGCTCGGCGCCCGGTCTCCCGGGCGGGGGCAAAACATACCAACGTCCGGAATTGGCGTCAAGCGGCGTGAGCCAAGGGGACAGGGGGCGCCGCGCCCGGCGGTAGAATCATGGTCGTCGGCTGCCAGACAATGGGAGGCGCGTCCAGATGGCGATGGACCACAACGGCGGGCAATCGGGGCAGAGTGCCGGCCACGGGTCTCACGGCATCATGGCGGCGCTCGTCCAGAGTGGCGGCGCCGTCGTTCTGAGTCCGCGTGTGCTGCGGGCGGCCGGGTTCGCGGCCGTTGTGGCGCTGCTCGCCGTTCGCTTTCTGGCACTCGGGCGCACGCCGCCCGGCGTGTACGTGGACGAAGCCTCCTACGGGTACAACGCCCTGGCCATCGCCGAGTCGGGGCGTGACGAGCACGGGGTGCGATTTCCCGTGTTCTTCGAGGCGTTCGGCGAGTACAAGAGCCCTGTCTTCATCTACGCTCTCGCGGCACTGGTCAAACTGCTCGGGCCGTCCGTCGCAACGGTGCGCCTCTGCGCGGCGTTGTTCGCGGCCGGCGCCGCGGTGTTCACCGCGCTGGCAGTCGTGGAGACGACACGCCGTCGGGCGATGATGCTCCCGACGCTGCTGCTGGGGCTTGCGGTGCCCTGGACGTTCACGCTCGGGCGTTTCGCCACCGAGTCCGTCTCGTTTGCCTTCCTGATCGCGTTGGCGTGGTGGACGTGGCTGCGGGCGGTCCGCACGGGCTCAACGGCGTGGTTTGCTGCGAGCTGGACGGGGTGGGGGCTGAGCCTGTTCTCGTACGGAACGGCGCGGCTCCTCACGCCTGTGCTGGTCGTCGCCCTCGTGGCTGCCCACGCGCGCGCGCTGCTACCGCGTGCCGCGCGGTGCGCGGCGGGGACGCTCCCGGGGGTGGCATTGGCGCTGCTGTACGGGGCCTGGGCGGCGGCACACCCCGGGGCGCTCAGCGCGCGCTTCGACGAGGTCAGCATTTTTCGTGACGGTCCGGGGCTCGGGGAGGCGGCGGCGAGGGTGGTGGGTAACTACGTTCGCTGTTTCTCGCTCGACTTTCTGTTCCTGCGTGGCGATCCGAACCTCCGCCACCACACCGGGGTTGGGGGCGAGCTGTACCTCTTCATGCTTCCGGCGCTGGTCGCCGGGGTAGCCGTGGCGGTAAAGGCCCGCAGGGATCCGGGTTTCCGGTTCGCGCTCGCGGGGCTCGTGCTCTTCCCGGCGGCTGCGGCCCTGACCTCCGGCAGCCCCAACGCGATCAGGACGATCAACGCGGTGCCTTTCGTCGTCGGGGTCGCCGCGATCGGGCTGCGCGAGTTCTTCTCGCTGCTCCACGACCGGCGGTGGGTGCTTGCGGCGCTGGCCGTGCTGGCGGGGCTGGAGACCATTGGGTTTGTCGGGGACTATTTCATCCGGTACCCGGTCCGTTCCGCGCCGTGGTTCAACGCGGGGCTGCCAAAGGCGGTCGAGGCGGCGCTTGCGATTCGCGGCCCTGCGGAACGCGCGGCTCTGGCTTACTCGCCCGCGGTCTTCATGGACGATGGCGCGTGGATCAACCAGCCGTATGTCTTCTTCCTGTTCTGCGGCCGGCTCTCGCCCGAGGTCTATCAGCAGCGCGGCCTCACGGGGTTCCGCATCGTGCCGTGGGGCGAAAGCACAGTGATCCCGTCCGGCTCGATCCTCCTAGTCAAAAGCGCGGAGCGGCTGTTC
>JAIQFQ010000083.1 GCA_020073245.1 Terriglobia bacterium
GAGGCCCGGACGCCCCCGGGGAGGTCCACGGCTTGGGAAAGCAGATCCGATTCGACAACGAGGCCCGGGAGTCCCTACGCCGCGGGGTCGAGCAGCTGGCGGCGGCCGTGCGCGTGACCCTCGGCCCCCGCGGTCGCAACGTGGTGATCGATCGAGGCGACGGCGCGCCGACCATCACCAACGACGGCCTGGCCATCGCGCGCGAGATCCAGCTCGCGAACCCATTCGAGAACCTGGGGGTGCAGCTGCTGCGCGAAGTGGCCGTGCGGACCGGCGAGGCGGCCGGCGACGGCACGACCACGGCCACCGTCCTCGCGAGCAGTCTGGTGGAGCATGGTCTGGGCGCGGTCGCCGCCGGGCACAACCCGGCGGCGGTGCGGCGGGGCATCGAGCGCGCGATCGGGACGGTGGTCGAGGAGCTGAAGCGGCAGTCCCGTTCGGTGCGCGACCGTGACGAGATCGCCCGACTGGCCGCCGTCACCGCCCAGGACGACGCCGCCGTCGGCCGGCTCGTCGCCGACGCCATGGAGCGGGTCGGTCGGCAGGGCGTGATCACCGTCGGCGAAGGCCAGGGCCTGGAGACCACGCTCGAGGTCGTCGAGGGGATGCGCCTCGAGGCCGGCTACCTATCGCCCTACTTCGTGACCGACGCCGACAGCATGGAAGCCTGCCTGGAGGATGCGTTCGTGCTGGTCGCCGACCTGCGCGTGTCCGCTGCGGGCGAGCTGCTGCCGGCCCTCGAGCTGGCGGCCCGCGCGGGGCGCCCGCTGCTGGTCGTGGCCGAGGACGTAGAGGGCGAGGCGCTCGCCACGCTGGTGGTCAACCGCCTGCGCGGGACCCTGCCGTCGGCGGCGGTGCGCGTCCCGTTCGCCGGCGAGCGCCGGCGCGAGCTGCTGGAGGATCTCGCGATCTTCACCGGGGCGAGGCTGTACGCGCCCGAACGCGGAACGCGCCTCGAGGAGTTCGTCGTAGGGGACTTCGGTCGGGTGCGGCGCGTGATCGTGGACTCGGGAGCGACCACGCTCACCGAAGGAGGCGGGCAGGCTCCGGCGATCCGCGAGCGCGCGGCCGAGCTGAGACGGGCCGCGCGGGCGTGCGAGTGGAGCCCGGAACGCGACTGGCTCGAGCAACGGCTCGGGCGGCTGAGCGGCGGCGTGGCCGTCGTGCGCGTCGGAGCCGCGACGAATCCCCAGCGACTCGAGCGCCGCAGCCGGGTCGAGAACGCCCTGGCGGCCACGCGCTCGGCCGTGGAGGAGGGCGTGGTGCCGGGGGGCGGCGTGGCCCTGCTGCGCGCGCAGCCCGCGCTCGATTCCCTCGCCACGACGGGCGACGAGGGCGTGGGCGTCGCCATCGTGCATCGCGCGATCGAGCAGCCGGCGCTGCAGATCGCCGAGAACGCCGGCGAGAACGGCGCCGCGGTGGTCGAGGCCATCCGCGCTCGAAGAGGGGCGGTGGGCTTCGACGCCATCACCGGGTCGCTCCGCGACCTGGCTCGGCGAGGCATCCTCGATCCCACCCGGGTCACGCGCTGCGCGCTCCAGAACGCGGCGAGCATCGGCGCACTCCTGCTCACGGCCGACGTGATCGTCGTCGACTCGCCGGACGCCGACGAGGAGGAACAGCAGCCGCCGGCGGCGTGAGGGCCGGTCCCGCCGCGATCCCTCACCCCGCGCCGGCTCCGACCGCGTCCGGCGCGCGAGATTCCGCAGGCGCGCCCGCCCCCGGGTTGGCTCCGCCGGCGGCGGCGATGCTAGAGTGCCTCCCGCTGCCCGACCGCTCGCCATGAACGCCGAAGCCCTTGCCGGATTGCTGGAGACGCTGGTGAACATCCCCAGCGAGACGGGCCACGAGGCCAGGATCGCCGACTGGCTGGCTTCCCGACTGGCGGCGGTCCCCTCCGGCGAGACGCTGCAGTAGTTCGGCTCCAAATACCAATTTCTGGAACCCCACCCCAACAATCGGAGGCCAGATCACGGCGACGGACTTGCGGCCTCGGACCATGCAATTGGGCTTGAAGTACACCTTTTAGTCCGTCTCGAACGGCTAATCAGAACGGCCCCGGCTTGCCGGGGCCGTTTTTTGTTCTCACGTAAAAGCCAAGCCAGGACTTGCATCCTTGGTCTTGAAGGAAAGCTCACCGAACCGAATGTGTTTCCGGCGCAGGAACTCGGCAGCCGAGGCTTGCTCCAAGCCGAGACAGATTCGCTGCCAGTATCCCGGGGGAGATTCACAACAATAGCCGAACTGTAGAGCGAAAATGCCAGAGCAAATGAATTAGCTTGACGCAGCAGTGAGAACCACTCGCAATCACTTGGTTTCAATGAGGATCAAAATCACTTTTCTGGGTTAAGTCCTGCCTAGTCGCCTTAGATTTACTTTCAAGGCTTCCCGCGAAACTCTACACTTTGCCGTTTAGCGGGACCTACGCCCCTCGGCAGGCGGGTCTCGAGAAGAGAATCGGCTCGTGGTTGCTTGTTAGGATTGCCCCGGCTCCAAAACGTCCTTCCGGGGATCGGAGAAACAATTGCGGTCGGTGGGCTCGACTGGAGGCAAACGGGTGTATATTCGCAACCGCGTGAGGCCAAAAAGTTAATTCGAGTTTTTGCAGACCGGCAGGTGCGTAACACAAGGAGGATTGCGATGAGCCATCAATCCGGAGGACGGTTCTCGATGGTACGGGTGGGTATATTTCTCACGGCGGCATTGTGGGTTGGAAGAGGCGATTGGCTGGGTGTGGTGGTTGCTCAGGAAGCCGGGAAGACCGTAGAGAAACGCCCGCTGATTTTAGACCGGGCACCGGTCCGCATGATTTCGGACCCCAATCCGGTCTTTAGTGGAATTGCGATCGACCAGGAGCGCGGGGAGGTGTTCATGACCAACGACAAGGAGTCTGCCGACCCCAGCGTTGTCGTTTTCCCTACGGAGTTCCAACCCACGAATGGGATTATGGAACCTCGCCGCCGGCTGGCCGGGCCTGAGACCCATTTGCAACTTCCCTGTGGAGTGGCCATATCCCCGGAGTACAAGGAGATGTATACGGTCAGCGGGGACGGGGAGAGTTTGGAGGTATACCCTTTGGAGGCGAATGGAGATGTATCTCCGTCAAGGCAGTTGGAAGTGCCCCATGCTTCCGGCGGTGTTTTCCTGGAAGCTAAGCAGG
>JAIQFQ010000084.1 GCA_020073245.1 Terriglobia bacterium
TCCTGGCTGCACGCCCAGCACCTTTTCGGCCCAATCCTGCAGCTTGCGGTTCGGCGGGTGCTTTCCGGCCGGCCGTCCCTCCTCCACCTCGAGCCACGTCTGGTCCGTGTAGACACACTCGCCCTGCCAGCGGAGCTCCTTGATGGAGAACCCGAGCCGCCGGGCGAACCAGATCGGGACGACGTGATTCGGCGTGTGGCTGAAGCGCGTCTTGAGCATTGCCCGGACTATACCAGCAACGTGACAGCGCAGCAAGAGCACGTCCAGCTATTGCCGTCCACCTGCATCTCGGCGATAAGGCAATTCTTGACGGCCGGCCAACAGCGTGACTAACTGTTGTCATGCTCGAAGAACGCCTGAATCAAGAATTGGCCCAGGTCCGAGCGCGCAAGAAGCTGCCCACCCCCACCGCCCGCCAGGCCGTGCGTGAGCGTTCCGGTATCACTCAGGCGGCGCTGGCGCGGGTGCTCGAGGTCGATCCCGCGACGGTGTCTCGGTGGGAATCCGGCGAGCGTGTGCCATCGGGCGAACGGCTCACGGCCTATCTCGCCGCGCTCGATCGCCTCGCTCGCGAAGCCCTGTAAATGGACCTGACCGCCGCCCAGGAGCGCCTCGGCAAGCCGGGCCGGCCGCGCCGGGCCCCGCTGGCCGAGCAGGCCGTGGCCATGTCCACCGAGCCCCGCCGGCTGCTCGACGTCCACGCGTCGGCGCGGTACCTCGGCGACGTCAGCGTCCGAGTGGTTCACGAGCTGCGCGCTGCCGGCCACCTCCGGCCCGTGCGGCTGCCGCTCGCCGGCGACCGCGAGTTGCGGAAGCTCCTCTTCGACGTGCGCGACTTGGACGCCTTCATCGAGGCGTCGAAGGAGCGGGCGGGATGAGCCGCGCGGAGGTAGAGCGCATGCTCGACGCCCTCGGCTGGCCGTGGGACGCGGGCCTCTCGCTTCTGCTCGACCGCGCCCTGGTCGAGGAGGAGCGCGCGGCGTGAACGCGTGGCTCCCAGTCCAGTCCGAGACGATCCCCGCCGAGCTGCGCGCGCAGCCGTCGGTCCTGTGGCGGGCGGAGCCGCGCGGCCTCGATAAACCCGCGAAGGTGCCGTATCGCATCGCCGAGCCGAGCCGCCGAGCCTCGAGCACCGACCCGGCGACGTGGGGCAGCTTCGCCGATGCGGTCGAGGCCTACCTCTCCCTCGTGGATCTTTCGCCCGACCCGGCCCGCGGCCCGGTCGCTGGCGTCGGCGTGGTCCTGACGGCGGCGGCGCGTCTCACCTGCATCGACCTCGACCGCGTGATCGACGCGGACGGGCGCCTCGATACCCGCGCCGAGACGATCGTCGAGCGCTGCGATTCCTGGACGGAGATCAGCCCGAGCGGCACGGGCCTGCACATCTTCGTGCTGGGGAGCGTGCCTCGCGCCGTGAAGGGGAACCAGATCGAGGTCTACACCATTGACCGCTACATCTGCATCACCGGCCACCAGTGGCCCGGGACGCCGGCGAGTCTGCGCCCGCAGCAGCCCTATCTTGACCACCTCGTGCGGCTCGACGCGGCGGATGCACCGCGCCGTCCCTCGTACACGGGCCCGGCCGCGCCACCGCCCGATGATCTCGCGGGCGCGCTGCTTGCGCGCCTGCAGGGCTGGGGCACGGTGGTTGAGCACCTCAAGGCGTGGTCCGACGGCTACCTCGTCGAGCTCACGCGGTGTCCGTGGGCCGACGAGCACACCGCCGGCGTGGGCGGGGCGGCCGTGATGATCCACGCCTCCGGCGCCTACGACTTTCGATGCCTGCATGCCCACTGCGCGCGCCGCGGGTGGCGGGACTTCCGCGCGGTGATGGAGCGGGGGTGATGGACCTCGACGACGCCACCAGCGCGATGAACGACGACGAGGTGCCGGTCGTCGATTACATCGAGCCCGTCGAGCAGTTCCTCGCCGAGGAAGACGCGCCGACGGAGTACGTGTTCCCGGAGCTGCTCCCGTGCGGCGTGATTCTCCTCCTCCACGGCGAGCCGCGCGCGCGCAAGAGTCTGGCGGCCTTCGAGCTCGCCCTCTCCGCGGCCACCGGCACCGCCCCCTTCGGGCTCGTCCGCTTCAAGCCGCCCGGCGAGGCGATCCGCGTGCTGTACGTCATGGAGGAGGACCCGCGCGAGCTCACCAGGAAGCGCCTGCGAAGGCTCGTGCGGGCCCGATGCGGCACGCCGCTCGTGACCCTCGACGTGTCCGTGCGGCGGGGCATCGACCTGGACGACCCCAGCTGGGTCAAGCGCCTCATCAGCGACCTGCAGCGCCGCGGCGTCAAGCTGCTCGTGCTGGACGCCGCCCGGCGCCTCTCCGCGAAGACGGACGAGGGCCCGGCCAAGGTGCAGCAGATCACCGCGGTCCTTCGTCGCATCGCAGCCACGGCCGGCGTCACCATCGTGATCGTCCACCACGACACCAAGCCGCCCGCGAACGGGCAGGACAGCCGTCGCCGGAGCCAGCGGGCCTCCGGAGCCGACTGGTTCGCCGCCTGCGAGTGCCCGGTGCACGTCGAGCGCCTGAGCCGGCGGGAGTCGCTCGTGTTCCCCGAGGACTACAAGTTCTCGAACGACCCCGCCCCCTTCACGTTCACCTACGACGTCGAGGATCAGCTCGTGACCCGGCTCATCGGCACCGACACCAGCACCGAGCTGGCCGACCAGGCCGGCATCCGGGGGCGCGTTTTCGACTGGCTCCGGACCAACGGGCCGGCCACGAAGTCGGGCATGCAGAAGGCCCGGCTGGGCCGCTGGGAGACGATCGAGGCCGCCCTGGACGTCCTGTCGAAGGAGGGAAAGGTGGACGCCGCCCCAGGCCGGAAGGCGGGGAGCTGGCGGTACTTCGTGGCCGGAAGCGAACCCTTCCCAGGCTCCGGGAAGGATTCGAGCGGGGCGAAGAATGATTAGCCTGAGAATCCACGCATTTCGAATCCTTCCCACCGTGCGGGAAGGGTTCGGAAGCGAGGAACCCTTCCTCCCTTCCCGTATAGGGAAGGAAGGGTACGGGAAGGATTCGCGGAAGGGTTCGGCATGAGCCGCCGTCCCCGCCGTCGCTACCTCGGCTCCTGGACGCTGCCGAGCGGCAACTCGTGCGACGTCTACCTC
>JAIQFQ010000010.1 GCA_020073245.1 Terriglobia bacterium
GGTGCCGGCCGAGCTAGTCCTCCCCCGCCTGGTGCTCGTGGACACGGGCCTCCGCTGCGGCGAACTCTGCGAGGCGAACGTGGGCGACCTCAAGGACGTGGCCGGGGCGGTCTACCTGACCCTCCGAGTCAAGGGACGCCGCCAGGCGGGCTCTCAGCCCGTCTCCGTGCCCCTCAGCGCCACGTGTGCGGCGTCGGTCAAGGCAGCCATCGCGGCGCGTGGCCCGCTCGATCCTGGCGCGCCTCTTTTCACCGACCGCCACGGCCGGCGCTTTAGTCGGTCGCAGATGACGACGGCAATGATCCGGCTGGGGCAGCGCGCCGGCATCACGCGCGTGAGTACCAGTCCGCACAAGCTGCGCCATACCGCGAACGTGATCGCGCGACTCAGCGGCGTCGATCCGCTGACACGCGCCGCGATGCTCAATCACCGCTCGCTCAAGACGCTCGCCCGCTACGACCACCTCGTGCCAGGCGAAGTCGCGAAGGGCCGTGAGGCCCAGCGCCAAGGGCTCGCCGTGTATCTGGCGCAGGGCCGGCCGATGCAGTCAATTCAGGTTGTGAGCGGGAATTGCGAGACAGGCGCGTCAGCGGTAGGGGAAAACGTCAATGAAATCGCACCCCAAGTCGAAAGGGTTCCTTGCGTGAGCCCGCGCGACAACTACAGCATCTAGGCGGACTTAGGCGCCATCGAGTTTAGTAACACCCCGGAAATTGTGAGACAGACGCAAGGATGCCCACCGGCTATACACTCGCCAGTTGTTGAGTCAAGAAAGAATCCGCCCCGCGTGTTGTAGCAGGGGAGGGTCTAACCTCTCACCTGACAGACCTAGTGCCCCGCCTCACCAGTTGATGAGCAAAGAAAGTTTAGTGTTCAACCCCTTCTCATGTATGAGAGGGATCTGGCTATCGCGGGGGACGTTGACAGTGCCCCCAGCGCCCCAGCGGCTCACCACGATCCTACGTGCGAAACGAACTTTCCCGATTCGGCCTGCTCGATCGCACGGTTGCGGAGCTAGTGATTCTGTTCACTAAGTTTAGATGCTCGCGGAGTTCGATGACATCGGCCATCTCGTAGAGCCGGGAGCGCAGCCGCTCCGTGATTCGGTCGGCCAGGCTCTCGACGTACGGCGCGGGCCGCGCCTGAGGGGAAGCGAATGCCGCGTCCGGAGTGACGGAACCCGGGAACGCGCCGTGGTCCGCAGGCAGCCGAGGCGTGTCGAGGTAGTTCGTGGTGAGGATGGTCACCCTCCGCGTCATGTAGCGGGCGTTGATGACGTAGTACAGGAGGTCCCTGACCCAGTCCGTCAGACGCCCAGCCCCGATCTCGTCGAGGACCAGGAGCTCCGTCTCGGTCACCGGGCCGAGGATCTCCTCGCGGCTCGCTCCTCCGCCGTCGAACGACATCTGGAGCTCCTGCACGAGCTGGACCGCGTTGACGTACAGACCGTGGACCCCTTTGGTCGCGACGAGCTCCTTCAGGGCCGCCACGGCAAGATGCGTCTTCCCTGTCCCGACGCTACCCATGAACAGCAGGCCGCGCTCCACGCCGGGGTAGCAATCCACGAACTCCCGCGTCCTTCGCCTGGCCTGGGCCTGGAGGTTGCGGCTCCCGTGGTCGCCGCTCCAGACTTCGAAGCCTTCGATCGAGCAATGGGCATAGCGAGACGGAATCCGAGCAGCCGCGAGAAGGGACTCGGGCGATCTCGCGTGGTGGCAGGCGCAGCGCACCGCCACCTCGACGGCGCCGTGCTTCTCGATCACGAACCCGGTGCCGCGACACACGGGACATAGCGGGGCGGTCTGGGCCATCGCGCAATTCTAGCGCGCTACACTCCCGACGTGTCCGATGACTCGGCCCAGCGCTTGCTCGGTTGGTTCCGATCCACGGCCAGGGAGCTGCCCTGGCGGACGCCGTTCCCGCGCGACCCCTACGCGGTCCTGGTCTCCGAGGTCATGGCGCAACAGACCCAGCTGGAGCGGGTCGTCCCGGCATTCCGGGGCTTCCTGGAGCGCTTCCCATCGGTGCAGGTCCTTGCCGCGGCAGAGGTGGCCGACGTGCTCCGCGCCTTCTCCGGCCTCGGGTACTACAGACGGGCCCGACTCCTGCACCGGGCCGCGTGCGGGATCACCGAGCGCGGAGCGTGGCCCACGACGTTCGAGGGGCTGCAAGCTCTCCCCGGCTTCGGCCCGTACACGGCCGCCGCCGTGACTGCCTTCGCCTTCGGCGGGAGCGAGCCCCCCGTAGACGGCAACGTCGCACGTGTGACCGCACGGCTCGGCGCGCTTCCCCTGAAGCTGGGGAGCGGACCGCTGCTCCAGCAGGGACGCCTCCTGGCGGACGCCCTCTTCGCCGACGCCGGGACCCCGCAGGTGTGGGAGGCGCTGATGGAGCTCGGAGCCACGGTGTGCACGCCTTCCCGCCCCCGCTGCGGGTTGTGCCCTCTCGCGTCGGATTGCGCCGGGTTGAGGGCCGGCACACCCACCGCGTTTCCCCTTGCGCGCACCCAGCGAGCACGGGAACGGCAGCGCTGGGCGGTGTTGTGGCTCGAACGGCCCGATGGCTCCGTCCTCCTTCGGAGGGTGGACCACGGCCCTCTCCTTGCAGGGCTCTGGCTGCCGCCGTTCGCCGTTCTGGCGGAGGGTGCTTCGGCCCGGGATGCGGCCCGAGATCTGGCGCGTCAGAGCGGTTTCGACCCTCCCCTCACGCAGGCCGCCACGGTGAAGCACAGCATCACGCACCGTGACATCCGCGTCCTTCCCTTTGTCGGAGCGACTCCCGACACGCGCGTCGGCGAGGCTCGGGAAGGATCGAGCTGGCAACAGCCGCTCACGCCCGCCGTCGGGGTTTCGTCGCTCTTGGCCAAGCTCGCCCGGGCCTGTGCCGGCCACAAAGCGCCCCGGCTTCCGGCGGAACGGGAGGAATGATCGTGCCCATGCCGACCACACCAGTCCTGACGGCCGACGCCGTGATCCTGGACCCCGAAAAAGGGGTCGTCCTGATCCGGCGTGGTCATCCTCCATTCGAAGGCTGCTGGGCGCTGCCGGGCGGCTTCGTGGAGGTCGGCGAGTCGTGCGCGGATGCCTGCGTCCGAGAGGCCCGCGAGGAGACCGGGCTAGAGGTCGAGCCGGTCGCGCTCCTCGGTGTCTACTCAAGGCCGGATCGAGACCCTCGGGGCCACACCGTCTCGACCGTGTATCTGTGCCGCGTTCTCGGGGGACGCCTGTCCGGCGGTGATGACGCGAGCGAGGCGCGTTGGTTTGACGACCTCACCGGGATCGAGTTGGCCTTCGACCATGCAACGGTTCTGGCCGACGCTTGTCTGCTCCCGCGGTCCCAGTCGCAGGGTTGAGCGGGTCTCTCCGCCCTCCGCGCACGGTTGGGCCTGAGGGCCTACGTCCCTTGACTTCCACGGGATCCCGGCCTCAGGACCTCGACGGTGGATGTCAGCGCTCGATGTCGTCGACCGGGACCACCTCGGGCTCCGGCTCCGCGAAGACAAGGCCCGTCTGTGCAACCGGCAGCAGCACCGAATGCAACTTGCCCTGGCTGGTCAGGCGAAGCTCAAAGCACCCCTCAGGTCGGATGTCGATCAGCGTCCCGGATGTGCCTGAAAGACCTAAAATCTGGCTATAGACCAAAACCTTGCTCGGGAGTTCCATGTGCGCTCCTTCGATTGCGATTCTACTAGTCCCTGGTGTCCTCGCCGTCCGATATCACGCCGTACTCCTTCAGCTTGCGCTGCAGGGTACGAAGGCCGATGTCCAGGATCTGTGCCGCTTTCGCACGGTGCCCCTTCGTGAGCTCGAGCGTCCTTAAGATCGCTTCCTTCTCGATCTCAGCCATCTGCCGCGGGATCCACTCCGCAGCCTGATGCTGCATAGCCACTGGCCGCGAATCGGAATACTCCGGCGGCAGGTCCGCGACGGTCAACTCGTCGCCGCGGCAAAAAAGCACCATGTTCTCAACGACGTTTCGGAGTTCCCGAACGTTCCCCGGCCAGGGGTGACTCCGAAGAACCGCCAGCAGCGGCGGCGCAACCCGCGTGATCTGCCTTCCGAGCTCTCCGTTGAACCGGTCCACGAAGTGCGCCACGAGCAAGGGGATGTCCTCGACCCTCTGCCGTAGGGGGGGCAGAGCGATCGTCACCACCTTGAGACGGTAGTAGAGGTCCCTGCGAAACCGGCCTCCTCCGACCTCGTCGTCGAGGTCGCGATTCGTCGCTGCGAGAAGCCGGAAGTCGACGGGTATCTCATCGTTGCCGCCGACGCGAACGATCGCGCGCTCCTCGAGCACGCGAAGGAGCTTGACCTGGAGGTCGGCCGACAGCTCCGAGATCTCGTCCAGGAACAAGGTTCCGCCG
The DNA here is from genome assembly GCA_020073245.1 of Terriglobia bacterium. Classification (GTDB taxonomy): domain Bacteria; phylum Acidobacteriota; class Thermoanaerobaculia; order Thermoanaerobaculales; family Thermoanaerobaculaceae; genus RBG-13-68-16. The sequence continues at coordinate 4,364 of JAIQFQ010000010.1, forward strand.
TTCGCGGCCTCGAGCTTCCCGATTCGCCGCTGGTGCGCGCCGGTAAACGCCCCCCTCTCGTGCCCGAAGAGCTCCGCTTCGAGGATCTCGCCCGGGATGGCGCCGCAGTTGAGGGCGACGAAACGCCCTGCGGAGCGCTGCGAGTGCTCATGGATCGCGTTGGCGATGAGCTCTTTGCCGCTCCCCGACTCGCCCACGATCAGCACGGTGCTCGGGGCGGGTGCCACGACGCGCACCCGCTCGAACACCCGCTGCATGGCCTCCGACCGGCCAATGATGTTCTCGAACCCGACGAGTTTCTCGAGCCGGTCCTGCAGCTCGCGCTTGTCACGGGAGAGGGAGCTGCGATCGAGCTGGAGCTCCACGCGTTTGCGCAGCTCCAGCAGGTTCACGGGCTTGGTCAGGTAGTCGTCCGCTCCCCCTTGGAGCGCCTGGACGGCGCCATTCACGTCACCGAATGCAGTGACCATGAGGACCGGCATCGTCGGACGGAGTGCCCGAACGCGCCGGACGACCTCATACCCATCGATGCCGGGCATGCGGACGTCTGTAATCAGCACGTCGGCGGGCTCGCCGCTTTCGAGGGTCGAGAGCGCGGCCTCTCCCCCATCGAACTCGACGACCTCGTAGCCGACCCGCCGCAATCCGGTGGCCATCGCGGCGCGCGAGCCGTCGTCATCGTCCACCAGTACGATCCGCGCGTTCGTCACCATGCAACTCCCTTCTTCGCCAACAGCGCCTTCAACTCTTCTTCGTCCAGGACCTCGACGCCGAGCTCTCTCGCCTTGTTGAGTTTGGACCCTGCGTCCGCTCCGGCCACCAAGAACGTGGTCCGACGCGAAACGCTCTCAGCGGCGTGCGCCCCGGCCTCCTCGAGCAGCCCCGCCACCTTCTCCCGCGGGCGAGAGAGCGCGCCTGTCAGCACAAAGGTGAGTCCCGACAACGGACGTTGCGCCGGGTCCGGTGCCTGCGGCTCCTGACGCGGGTCCACCCCCCTGTGGCGCAAGCGGCGGACGAGTTCCCGACCCTCATCCTCCGCGAAGAACGCCACGACGCTCGCCGAAATCGTGGGGCCGATCCCCTCCGCCTGTTCCAGCTCCTCCGCGGTCGCCATTTCCAGCGCCTCCAGCGAGCCAAACCTCGCTGCCAGGACCTTCGCCGCCTTCTCGCCGACGTGCCGGATCCCGAGCGCAACCAGCAGCCGCCACAGGGGTCGCGTTCGAGCCGCCGAGACCTGCTCGATCAGGTTGACGGCGGACTTCTCCCCCCACTGGGGGAGCGCCGCGAGCCGCTCGACGTCAAGGTCCCACAGCGACGCCGGATCTTCGAGCAGGCCCTCCAGCAGAAGTTGCTCGACGAAGCGCCTGCCCAGCCCTTCGATATCCATCCCGGCCCGGGACACGAAGTGGAACAGCCGCTGCTTTTGGACCGCGGGGCAGCGCCGGTTCGGGCAGCGAACAACGACCTCCCCGGGCTCGCGCACCACCGGCGTTGAGCACACCGGGCAACGATCCGGCATTCGGAACGCCTCGAAGTCCGCGGATCGGGCCGAGGGATCGACCGCGACCACCTTCGGGATCACGTCACCGCCTTTCGCGATCCAGACCCGGTCGCCGACCCGGACGTCGAGGCGGGTGACCTCGTCGGCATTGTGCAGCGTGGCTCGGGAGACCGTGCTGCCCGCCAGGAACACCGGCTCGAGCTCCGCGACCGGCGTGAGCGCGCCCGTTCGGCCAACCTGCACCACGATGCCACGCACCCGCGTCCTCTCCCCCTCAGGGGGGTACTTGTACGCCACGGCCCAGCGTGGAAACTTCGACGTCGTCCCGAGCGCGCGCTGCTCCTCCAAGTCGTCGACCTTGACAACGACGCCGTCGATGTCGAATCCGAGGCGAGCGCGCCGCCCTCCCCACTCGCCGATGAAGGTCCGAACTTCGCTCAGGCTGCGGCACCGACGCCAACCGGGATTGACCGCGAAGCCCCAGGCCGCGAGGCGCTCGAGGATCTCCGAGTGACAGGCGAAACCCGTTCCCTCCCACCGCGGCACCTGGTACGCGAAGAAAGCGAGGCGGCGTCTCCCGCACTCGCGCGGATCCAGGAGGCGGATCGAGCCCGCCGCCGCGTTGCGGGGGTTGGCGAACGCTTCCTCCCCCTCTTCACGCCTGGCCCGGTTGAGCTCCCGAAAGACCGCGTGGGGGAGGTAGGCCTCGCCGCGCACCTCCACGCTCGGCGGGCGCTCCGGCAGCGCCAGTGGAAGCGACCGGATGGTGCGTGCGTTCTCCGTCACCTCGTCGCCGATCTCTCCGTTGCCGCGCGTGACTGCCCGCACCAACACCCCGCTCTCGTACGTGAGGCTCAGCGACACCCCGTCAATCTTCAATTCGGCCACCATGCCCGCCGGATCGCGCCCGAGCACGCGCCTCACCCTGCCGAGCCATTCCTCGAGCTCTCCTTCGTTGTACGAGTTGTCGAGGGACAGCATCGGCGTCGTGTGCCGCACCTGCCGAAGCGCATCCAGGGGCGCGCCACCGACACGCTGGGTCGGCGAGTCGGGGCTCACCAGCGCCGGGTGTGCTTCCTCGAGGCGGCGCAGCTCCGCCATCAGCTGGTCGAAGGCATAGTCGCTGATCTCCGGCTTCGCGGCCACGTAGTAGAGGTGCTCGTGGCGGCGGATCTCCTGCCGAAGCTCCTCGATCCTCGCCCGTGCGCCGGTCCGGGTCATGGTGCACCTGCCGGTTTCGGACGGTTGTGCCGTCGGCCGCCACGGCGGCCGCGTCGGCGCCCCCGCGCTGCTTCCTCGCGGCCCAGCTTCGTCGCCTCGACCGCAGGCGCGCGTCCCGCGAGCGCCTGGCTCACGGGATGCTCCCATGCGGCGAGCGCACTCCGGTAGCGACCGTCCACCTCTGCCAGGAGGTGCATGACCTGCCAGGCCGTCGAGAACGCCTCGTGCCGCACCGTCCGGAGAACGTGCTTGCCGGACTTTGCGGGAGCCATCATTCGCGTCAGCAGCAGGAGGCTCGACCTGACGACGTGCCCGCGGTAGTGCGAGATGGCCAATCTGAGCATCGCCGGTTCGAGTTGCTCGCGAGCCAACCTCTCGATGTCGCCAGCCGGCGGGAGCCTCTCTCCGGCCTTCTGCAGGGCTGCCAGGAATTGCGGGAGGAAGAGGAGTGCCAGCAGCGTCTCCTCCCCGACCCTCTCGTCCTTGCGATACCGCTCGTCGGCCGAGGCCAGCAGCGACCACAGAACGGCGCCGTTTCCGCTCACCGTGGCCGCATGCGCCTCCGGGACGATGTGACCGAGGAGAGAGGCGTCCTCGAGACCACGGAAGATCCGGAGCGCGCTGCCACCCTTCAGGCTTTCGAGCAGCTCGTAGGCGATGCGGGCCGGTGCGGCGCGACGGATCTCTGGGTGCATCGACGCCGTCGCGTCCGCGAGCTCGTCCTCCAGGCGGAAGCCCAATCGCGCCGCGTACTCGACGGCCCTCATCATCCGTACCGGGTCCTCCGCGAAGCGTAGCCGAGGCGGCCCGACCGTTCTTATGACGCCGGCGTCGAGATCAGCGAGCCCACCGACGTGGTCGATCACCGAGAAGTCCGCGATGTTGTAGAAGAGGGCGTTGACCGTGAAGTCCCGGCGCCAGGCGTCTTCCTCCGGCGTGCCGTACTCGTCCACGTCGGGGGTGGGAGCCAGCACATCGGCGGTCTCCCCCTCTTCGATCTCGGGAGGTTCCGGAGAGCGGCGGAAGGTCGCCACCTCGACGACTTCCGATGCGAACCGCACCATGACCAACCGGAAGCGCCGCCCGATCACGCGCGCGTTGCGGAAGAGCTGCCGGACCTGTTGCGGGCGGGCGTTCGTCCCGATGTCGAAATCCTTGGGCCTGCGCCCCAGCAAAAGGTCTCGAACGGCCCCGCCCACGAGGTACGCGAGAAAGCCTGCCCCGTGCAGGCGGTAGAGGACCTTGAGTGCGTTCGGCGACATCGCCGCCCGCGAGATGGTGTGCTCGGCTCGCGCGAGTACCTGCGGCCCGCCCCTTTTCTCTTCCGGCTCGCTCACGCGCCCGCGCTCTCCCGGGCGGCTTCTGGGCCGCCTGCGACATCGAGTACGATCTTGCCGAACTGCGCCGCTCCAGCGAGGCGTTCGTACGCCTCCCGGCCGCGGTCGAGCGGAATGACCCGGTCCAACACAGGTCTGACTTGTCCAGCCTCAACAGCCCGCACCATCGCCTCCCAGTCACTCTGGCTGCCCATCGTGGACCCGAGGATCGAAAGCTGGTTCCAGAAGATCAGCCTGACCTCCTCGGTCGGGTTCGGGCCGGACGTGGCCCCGCACGTCACGATTCGTCCCCCCTTGGCGGCGCAGCGCAGCGAAGCCATCCACGTTGCCTGGCCGACCGTCTCCACGACCACATCCACGCCGCGGCGGCCGGTCAGGCGCCGGATCTCGGCGACCACGTCTGCGGAAGTGTAGTTGATCGTGTGGTCGGCGCCCATCTCGCGGGCACGAGCCAGCTTGTCCTCCCTCGACGAGGTCGCGAACACGGTGGCGCCCGCAAGCTTCGCGAACGCGAGCGCGGCAAGGGCGACTCCCCCGCCTATCCCGTGGATGAGCACCGACTCCCCGCTCACGAGGCGGGCCCGGGTCATCAGCATCCGCCACGCCGTGAGAAATGTCAGGCCGAACGCGGCGCTCTCATGCCAGGAAAGGTGAGCCGGTTTCGGGGCGAGCGAGGCCGCGGGAACCTTCACGTACTCCGCGAACGTCCCGTCGACGTGCTCTCCGAGGAGCCGGAACCCCGGGCAGAGCGACTCCTCCCCCCGGAGGCAGGCCTCACACGCTCCGCACCAGAGGCCCGGATTGAGCACGACCTCGTCGCCGATCTTCCACCCCGTCACCCCGTCGCCAACCACTGCCACGGTGCCTGCCCCGTCGGCGCCACCCGTGTGGGGCAGCTCGATCGGAACGCCCGGCAGGCCGCGAAGGACAAAGAGGTCGAGGTGGTTCAGGGCCGACGCGCGGAGACGGACCACGACCTCGTCCCGTCCCGGCTGCGGCTCAAGTCGCTCGCCGAAGACGAGGTTCTCCGGGTCCCCATGTCCCGTGAAGAACAGCGCACGCATCCAGCACACCTCCCGGGTGCGTGATCGTAACGTGAACCCGCTCCAAAAGAAAACCGCCCCGGCGAGCGTCGGGGCGGCGAGTTTCCTGGGTCCCACGTCTACGGGCGGTTCGGGTTGTCGAAAACCAGGGGCCGCTGGATCCAGTAGTTGTGGCCGTGCCCGTAATCGACCGCTTCGATGACCAGCTGATGAACGCCGTCCACGTACTTCGTGGTGTCGAGGTCGTACTCGAACCCGGCGTAGCACGGATACGGGTACGGCAGCCACGGGTACGTGAGCAGGAGGTCGGGCCGCGGCATGTTGATGGTGACCCCAGGCGCGACGGTCAGGCTGCCGTCGAGCACGCCGTCGACGTAGAAGTTGAGCTGATAGACACCCCACGGAGCCTCGACCACCCAGCCCTTGAGCAGCTCGGTTCCCTGCATCGGCTCCAGCGGCCCAGGCTGCTCGAGGTCGCCGAACGTCGGAAATGTCTTGTTCGGATAGACGATGGAATTCGGGCAGTCGACGATCACCGGGATCTGGTCGACGGTGACGGCCGGGCGCAGCGGGTCCTTGGTCCGCGCCTGGACCGTGAGGATGTTGAGCCCGAGGTGCAGCTGGCCCTGGTCGAGCCAGAAGTTGGTGTCCACCGCGAAGAAGTACCCCGAGTCCTTCCCGTCCATCCCGAACATCGGGTACTGGTACAGGATGTCGGGCCGCTCCAAGCCGTAGCAGTTGGATGTGACGATGACCGAGGTGGAGAGGTTGAACGGCTTGCAGTCCGTCGCGGTGTCCTTGATCTGCACGCCGTTGACGAGCAGCTGCACCGAGACGATCCCTTCGAGGTTCGCCTGGTCGTTCTGGTCGATGACCCAACCGGAGACCCAGTCCACGTGGTCGCCCGGGGTGTACTCGTTGATCCCCGAAGGGGGGCTCGACGAGTAGCAGGCGGTCGAGTAGAAGTGCGCGTCGTTCATCGGCCAGTTGATCATCCCGAACGGCGCGAGCGTGGCATAGCCGTTCTCAAACCAGACGTCGCGCGAGCCGATCACGGTGGAGAGCCCTTCGGTGTTCCACACCCGGACCGAGATCGTGTGCTTTCCGTCGGTGAACTTGCTGCTGTCGAGGGCGAGCTGGAACCCCGACTGGAACGCGGTCGCGATGTCGGGGTGAGCGTTCGCCACATCGGGCCGCGGCAGCGGATAAACGGCCTGTCCGACAACCGCGCCGTCGAGCGTGACCTCGATGTCGGCCAGCACATGACAGGTCTGATCGACCGCCGGGTTGCACCCGAGCGGGCTCACGCTCTGGCGGATCCCGTTCGCGTCGAGGACCCAACCGACCACCGGAAACACGCCCGCGATGTAGTCTTGAAATCCGTACACGCTGGGGTCGCGGGGGCTGTCGATGCCCCCGATCGGCGCCTGGCCCGTGGTCGCGTCGACGGTTACCGTGCGTGTCCCGAGGTCCTCGACCTCGCTATTCGAGTACGTCACCCGGACCGCCACCGTATGAGGTCCGGCGGCGTAGTTGGACGCCAGAAACGATGTGACGAAGCCTGGATCGTAGGGGAAGTTCCCGCCGAGGAAACGCGGGTACCTTCTCCTGACGTCGTACCGAGGCTGGTTGATGTCGGCGTTGTGGACCGGGCTGCCGTCGACGAGAAGTGTGACGCTGGACACACCGCGCGCATCGATCACGTAGCCCCGTACCTCGACGATCCCGAAGACCGTCGCGTTGGCGGCTGGGGTGTCGATGCTGAAAACCGTCTGAAGAGAAGGTTGCCCGATGCCGCGCAGGGTGATGCCACCCGCAACCGCAACGCCGGCCACGAGAACGCACACTGCGAGGACCACCAATCTCCCTAGTGTTTTGCGCATCGCCAGGCCTCCTGTGGGCTTCTCACGTCGCACCTTTATGTCTAAACATAGAGACGGCTCATGGGAAAGTCAAGGGGAAACGCCTCCGCCGAGGGTTGCGACGAAGTTTCGCACCGATCGGGACAGTGCTTTCAGGTCATAGCCTCCCTCTAAGACAGCCACGATCGGGTCTTTCGCCGCAGCCTGACAAAGCATCTCTCCGATCGCGCCGAAGCACGCCTCGGTCACGTTCATGCCGCCGAGCGGGTCGTCGCGATGCGCATCGAACCCGGCGGAGACCAACCACGCCGCGGGTTGAATGGTCGACAACAGATCCTCCAGCCCGGCCGCGACAGCGTCTCGGTACGTAGCGTCATCGGCCCCAGCGGCTAGCGGATAGTTGCGCGTGAAGCCACGGCCCGGACCGGCCCCGACTTCGTCTCCCGCCCCCGACCCCGGATAGAACGGGTAGCGGTGGACGGACAGGAAGTACACGTCGTTGCGCTCCCAGAAGTGGGCCTGCGTGCCGTTGCCGTGGTGCACGTCGAAGTCGACGATCGCAACGGGCCCGACTCCCCTCGCCAGCAGATCCTCCGCCGCGATCGCTGCGTTGTTGAAGAAGCAGAATCCCATTGCGCGGTTGCGCAGCGCGTGATGGCCGGGCGGCCGCACCGGGACCCAGACCCTCGTCGCGAGTCCCGAAGCCGCCGCACCCGCAGCCGCAAGCGACGCCGCCACGGCGGCCAGCGCCGCCGGGTACGTCCCCTCGGAGATCGGATTGTCGTCCGTGTCGAAGACCGCCGGCGCGGATCTGCAGGCGGCTCGCAGCCGACTCGGGAGCTCTCCGGCGTGGACGGTGGCGATCGCTCGCAGCACCGCGTCGTCTTCGACCGTCACGGGAACGAGTCCGACCTCGAAGCCGTCCATGCCGGAGTTTGCCGCACCCAACCGTTCGGGCCGCTCCGGGTGCCCGGGAAAAGGTCTGTGCAGGGCGCAGTCCCGATGCGTCGCGATCGCCACGGGTAAAGTTGCTCTCATGCTCGGGTAATACTAACCTGTGCCGCGTGGGAAGAGCCGGCGGCAGCCACTTCTGGAAAGTGCTGGCGAGCGTGGTGCTCGCCGTCGTGCTCTTCGCCGTCTTCCTCTGGACCGCCCCGCTGCGCGAGGTCGGTAAGACCCTCGTCCAGGTGAAACTCGGGTGGGTTCTGGCATCGGTGGCGGTGGCGCTTGCGACGTACGTGCTGCGAGCGCTCCGATGGGGACTCATCTTGCGCCCCGTGGGGCGTGCCGGAACAGCCAACGTGATCGGTTGCACCGCGGCGGGGTTCGCGACCTCCGCGGTCCTGCCTGCGCGCGCCGGCGAGATCGTGCGGCCCCTGCTGTTGACCGCCCGGACCGGAATGCCCGCGGCGGCGACCCTCGCGTCGATCCTCACGGAGCGGCTGCTCGATGGTGCGGCCGTCCTGTTGCTCTTTGGCGGCAGCGTGCTCTTGGCCAAACGCGGGCTCAACCCCGCGAACCTCACCTTCCTCCGTGAGACGGCTCTGCTGACAACGGCGGGTCTGGCGGCCGCGGTGATGATGGTGTGGTTTCTCCTTCGCCGCAGAGAAGCGACGGTGCGGCGCGTCTCGTCCTGGGCGCCGGAGCGCTTCCGGTCTCGGATGGCCAGCTTTCTCCATCACCTCCTCGATGGACTCGAGGTACTCCGAAGTCCGCGCAGGCTCCTCGAGATCGGGATCTGGAGCTTGGGTCTCTGGATCGTGATCGGGTGGCAACTTGTCTTCCTCGCCTGGGCTTTCGGCTTCGAGTTGAGCCTCGGCCAGGCCTTCGTCGTCGTGGCGGTAAGCGTGATCGGGCTTGCGGTGCCGGCTCCGGCAGGCGTCGGAGGATTTCACTGGGCCATCCGCTTCGGGCTCACCCAGCTCATGAGCGTGGACGTCTCGACGGCGACCGCCTACGCCCTCGTCCACCATGCGATCTGCTTCTTCCCGATAACGGTGCTGGGCCTCTGCTACCTCGGCGCTGTCGGCTTCTCAATCGGAAAGGTCCGCGCACTCGAGGTTCGGCCAGACCCGGGGCTGGAGCACCCCTAGGATGCGCTGTCCCCACTGCGGCCATGCGGAGGACCGGGTGGTTGACTCAGGGGAGGTCGAAGTATGAGGCGGCGGGTCTCGTCCGGGCTGGAGCTCGAGCTTGTGCGGCGACACCTTGACGATCTCCTCGGCCTGCTCGCGGCGCCGACCAAGATCTCGGAGACGGGTCCGCTGCCTGCGGTCGACCTTCGGGAGGCTGACGATTACTACGTCGTGTCGGTCAACGTCCCGGGAGTGCCGGCCTCCGAGATCGTCATCAGACTCCGGGGACGCGAGCTGCGAGTTGCCGGTCGCAAGCTGCCCGACCGCGATCAACCGGATCGCCGTCACTGCCACCACATGGAACGAGGGTTTGGACCGTTTGCCGTCGAGATCCTCCTCCCGGGCCCGGTCCAGCCCACGACGACGCGGGCCACTCTCAGCGCTGGCGTGCTGGAGATCACCCTGCCCAAGCTCTCAGAACGGCGCGACAGGGTCCACACCATAGTCGTGAGCGACGAGGAGCCATGAGCGAGACGAACCTGAACCTGCAGGAGGGCCGCGAGGACTCGGTCGCGATCCCGGACGTGCTACCGGCAATGGCCTTGAAGGATGCGGTGCTGTTCCCGTTCGTGATGGTGCCGCTTTCCATCGGCCGCGAACGTTCGGTCGCCGCGGTGGACCAGGCGCTTGCCGAAAGCCGGCTGCTTCTCCTGCTGGCTCAGCACAACCCCAACGAGGACAACCCGACGGGCAAGGATCTCTATCAGGTGGGCACCGTGGCCGGGATCATGCGGATGATCAAGCTCCCAGACAACCGCATCCGGATCCTCGTGCAGGGGCTCGCTCGCGCCCGCGTCGAGTACTTCCTGCAAGAAGAGCCGTACCTGCGTGCCAAGATCACCCGCCTCGAAGAGCCCGCGACGGAAGAGGGCAATCTGGAGCTCGAGGCGTTCATGCGGACCGTCCGCGCCAACCTGGAGAAGGTCGTCGAGCTCGGCAAGTCGGTCTCGCCCGAGGTCATGCTCATTGCAACGTCGCTGCAGGATGGGGCACGACTGGCCGATCTCGTGGCCTCGAACCTGAACCTCAAGCCGGAGGAGGCGCAGAAGGTCCTCGAAGCGATGGACGTCAAGGACCGTCTGCGGGCGGTCAACGAGTTCCTCGAGCACGAAACGGCACTGCTCGAGGTCCAGAGACAGATCAGCACCCAGGTTCAGGGAGAGTTGGACAAGTCCCAGCGCGACTACCTCCTGCGTCAGCAGCTCAAGCAGATCCAGAAGGAGCTGGGAGAAACCGACGACATCGACCAGGAGATCGAACGCTACCGGGACCTCATCGTGAAGAAAGCGCTCCCGGACGAAGCCTCGGCGGAGGGCGAGAAGCAGCTCAAGCGCCTGCGGACCACCCACCCCGACTCGGCCGAAGCCTCGGTCATCCGCACGTACCTGGACTGGCTCACCGGCCTACCGTGGAGCACGTTCTCGAAGGACAACCTCGACCTCGCCCACGCCCGCGCCGTTCTGGACGAGGATCACTATGATCTCGAGAAGATCAAGCAGAGAATCATCGAGTTCCTCGCGGTCCGGAGGCTCAAGGACGACAGCAAGGGCCCCATCCTCTGCTTCGTCGGACCTCCCGGGGTCGGCAAGACCTCACTCGGCCGGTCGGTCGCGCGGGCTCTCGAGCGCAAGTTCATCCGCATCTCCCTTGGCGGCGTCCACGACGAGGCGGAGGTCCGTGGCCACCGACGGACCTACGTCGGCGCGCTGCCGGGGCGCATCCTTCAGGGGATCAACCAGGCCGGCACCTCCAACCCGGTGTTCATGCTGGACGAGATCGACAAGATCGGCGCCGATTTCCGGGGGGATCCGTCGGCTGCGCTTCTCGAGGTCCTCGACCCTGAGCAGAACTTCTCGTTCCGGGACCACTACCTCGACGTCGCGTACGACCTCTCGAAGGTGTTGTTCATCGCCACAGGGAATGTGACGGAGACGGTCCACCCGGCATTCCTCGACCGCATGGAGGTGATCGAGCTCTCGGGCTACACGGAAGAGGAGAAGGTCCAGATAGCCAGGAGGCACCTGATACCGAAGCAGGTCCGGGAGAATGGCCTCAAGGGGAGCGAGGTGCGGTTCGTTGACAGCGGGCTCACGTTTCTGATCGACCGTTACACGCGGGAGGCCGGCTTGCGCAACCTCGAACGGGAGATCGGTGCGGTGTGCCGCAAGGTCGCCGTGCGCCGGGCCGAAGGCCTCTCGGCCCGCGTGACGGTGACCCCGAAGGCCGTCGAGCGCTTCCTGGGCGCGGTCAAGTTCCTCCCGGAGGAGCGCCTCGCCCACGACCGGATCGGAGTGGCGACCGGGTTGGCCTGGACACCGGTGGGTGGCGACATCCTCCACGTCGAGGCTCTCGCGCTGCCAGGGAAAGGTGAACTGCGCCTCACGGGCCACCTCGGAGAGGTGATGAAGGAGTCGGCCCAGGCGGCGCTCTCGTACCTGCGGGCCAACGCGAGCCAGTACGGTATCGCCCCCGCCTTCTTCGATGAGCACTCCTTCCACGTCCATGTCCCGGCCGGCGCGATCCCCAAGGACGGCCCGTCCGCCGGGGTCACGATGCTGTGCGCGCTGGCCTCCACGGCTGTCGCTAGACCCGTGCGACGGGACCTGGCGATGACCGGGGAGATCACCTTGCGGGGCGAAGTCCTCCCGGTCGGTGGGATCAAGGAGAAGGCGCTGGCGGCTTTGAGGGCAGGCATCCACGAGATCTGCCTCCCGCGGGAGAACCAACGGGACCTCGCCGAGCTGCCCGCGTCCGCCAAGGCGAAGGCGCACTTTCACCTCCTCTGGCGTGCGGAGGACGTGCTTCGGCTCGCTCTCGTCCAGCCGCCGGTGAAACCTCCGGCCGTGACGACGTGAAGGCCCTCCTCGAGAGAGCGCGATCTCGCTTCCAAACGGTAGTGGGGGTCCACGAAAGGCCGGAGCGCCTTGCCGCCGCATGGGCGCTCGGGATCGCCGTCGGGCTGTCCCCCGTCATCGGCCTGCACACCGTGATCGCGCTCCTGCTCGCGCTCGCCTTCAGGCTCAACAAGGTGGATGTGATCCTCGGCACTCTGATCATCAACCCGTGGACCGTCACGCTCTACTTTCCCGCGGCCATCCTCGTGGGAGAGAAGATCACCGGAGTGCACGTCCCTCACTTCCTCATCCCCCACCCCGAGGAGGTTCTGCACGCAGCGATGTGGCGCCAGCGTGCTCCATGGCTGCGATCGGTGCTGGTCACGTGGGGCGTAGGCGCCGCGGTCCTGGCGATGATCGGCGGCGCGATCACGTACTTCGCCCTGAGTCGGCTGATCGTCCTCCACCGGCGGCGCCACCCTCACCACCTGGACACCCCGGTGGAGTGACCCTGCCCGGCCGTGAGGCTGCGGCGTCCGAGTGGGCTCGGATGCAGAGGAGCAGATGGGCCAAGGAGCGGAGGAGCGAGAGCCGAGACGAGTAACGCGACGCTCTCTGTCCTCAGCGCCTCCGCCCCTCCGCTCCCATGCTCCTCTGGGTGTCGGAACGATGCGGTTGCTGCCCGCCTACAGCCGGGCGCGAAAGTAGTCGATGGTTCTCCGGAGCCCTTCCTCGAGCGAAACCTTGGGCTCCCATCCGAGATAGGCGCGGGCCTGCGAGATGTCGGGCTGGCGGACCTTGGGATCGTCCACCGGGAGCGGCTTGAACTCGATCGGTGCCTGGCTGCCGACGAGGCGCTGGATCGTCTCGGCGAACTGCAGGACCGTCATCTCTGCGGGGTTGCCGATGTTGACCGGCTCGTCGATCTCGGAGAAGAGCACCCGGATGATCCCCTCGATCTCGTCGTCGACGTAGCAGAACGACCGGGTCTGGCTGCCATCTCCGAAGACGGTCAACGGCTCCCCCGCCAGCGACTGCGATACGAAGGCAGGCACGACACGGCCATCGTGGGCGCGCATCCGCGGACCGAACGTGTTGAAGATGCGCACGATCCTGGTGGAGACGCCGTGGAAGCGCTGATAGGCCATCGTCATCGCCTCGGCGAAACGCTTGGCCTCGTCGTACACGCCGCGGGGACCGACGGGGTTCACGTTCCCCCAGTAGCTCTCGGGCTGCGGGTGGACGAGAGGATCGCCGTAGACCTCGGAGGTCGACGCGAGCAGGAACCTCGCGCCCTTGGCCTTGGCGAGCCCGAGCGCCTTGTGCGTCCCGAGCGAGCCGACCTTCAACGTCTGTATCGGCAATTCGAGGTAGTCGATCGGCGAGGCCGGCGAGGCAAAGTGGAGTACGAAACCCACCTTCCCGGGCACGTGGATGTAGTTGGTCACGTCGTACTTCTCGAACGTGAACCCGTCAACGCCGAAGAGATGCTCGATGTTCGAAACGTTCCCGGTGAGGAGGTTGTCGATGCAGACCACCTCCATGCCCTCCCCGAGCAACCGCTCGCAGAGGTGGGACCCCAAGAAACCCGCGCCACCCGTGACCACCGCCCGAGCTCGCTCCATGCATCGCCTCCAGCGCGCATTATGCACTGGTCGCCGGACGTTTGACCCCTTCCTCCGATGCCGACGGAGGCGGAGCTACGCCACTTGCAATCGGCCGGAGGCGTGAGGAGAATGAACCGGAGTTCACGCTCGTCGGCCGGATGCGTGGCCAAAGAAGGGGGCCCCCGTGGGATACCAGGCGGACATGCGAGACATCAGGTTCCAGCTCTTTGAGTGGCTGCCCATGGAGCAGCTGCTCAAGAACGAGCTGTTCTCCCAGTGGGAACGTGCGGACGTCGAGATGGTCCTCGACGAGGCGCTCAAGCTCGCCCAGGAGCAGCTCGATCCCGCGAACCGCGATGGCGACAAGGTCGGAGCCCGTTTCGAGAACGGGCGCGTGCTCATGCCTGCGTCGTTCCATTCCGTGTACCAGAAGATCAAGGAGGGAGGCTGGATCGGTTGTATCAACTCCCCCGCGTACGGCGGGATGGGCCTGCCGGACGCCGTCGGCACCGCCGTGAATGAGCTCTTCTTCGGCGCGAACATGGCCCTGTCCCTGACGGCTCTCCTCACCCGTGGTGCTTCGTACCTGGTCGAGAAGTTCGGGACCGACGAGATGCGCGCCCTCTTCTGCGAGCGGATGTACTCCGGCCAGTGGGCCGGTACGATGTGCCTCACCGAGCCGCAGGCCGGCTCCGACGTGGGGGCATCCAAGGCCCGGGCGGTCAAGCAGCCCACCGGCCGCTACCTCATCCAGGGCGAGAAGATCTTCATCACCTCGGGCGACCACGATCTCACCGAGAACATCGTCCACGCCGTGCTGGCGCGCACCCCGGGCGCCCCGGATGGGACTTCGGGGCTGTCCCTCTTCATCGTCCCGAAGGTACGGGTCAACCCCGACGGTTCGCTCGGAGAGCCGAACGACGTGGTCTGCTCGCGTCTCGAGGAGAAGCTCGGCATTCACGGGTCGCCCACCTGCTCGCTGGTCTTCGGCGGCAACGACCGGTGCGAGGGGTTCCTGCTGGGCGAAGAGAAGTCCGGCATGAAGCTGATGTTCCACATGATGAACCCGGCCCGCATCGAAGTCGGACTCCAGGGCGCCGCCATGGCCGCGGCCGCGTATCAGGCGGCCCTCGACTACGCGCGCACACGACTGCAGAGCCGTCACTGGACGCGGATGAAGGAGCACGGCGCACCCCAGGTCCCGATCATCGAGCACCCGGACGTGCGCCGGATGCTGTTCACCTCGAACGCCTACGTTCAAGCGATGCGCGCCCTGCTCATGCAGACCTCGTACTTCATGGACATGACCCATGTCACCAACGGCGACGAGCAGGAGAGGTATCAATCCTACGTCGAGGTCCTGACGCCGATCTGCAAGGCCTGGGCGTCCGACTGGGGCTTCCGGGTCACCGAGTGGTGCCTGCAGGTGTACGGCGGGTACGGCTACACCTCCGACTACCCGGCGGAGCAGTACCTGCGAGACGCGAAGATCGCCTCGATCTACGAGGGAACCAACGGCATCCAGGCCCTCGACCTGGTCGCCCGCAAGCTGCCCGCCAAAGGCGGCAAGGCGATACGCGAGCTACTGGGGCTGGCCGAGGGCACCTTCAAGAGGCTCCGGAACGACCCTCAGTTCATGGAGCCCGGCTGGATGCTCGGCGCAGCGCTGAAGCAGATCGAGGACATCTCCAAAGGCCTCGCCAAGCGGCCGGACGCGCCGATCGTGGTGCTGCTCAACTCCGTTCCCTTCCTGGACATGATCGGCGACGTCCTCGGTGCGCACTTCCTCCTCGATCAGGCGGTCATCGCCCGCACCAGGTTGCAGGCGATTCTCGCAAAGGAGGGCGTGAGCCCTTCGGACAAGGACGCCGTCCGACAGTTCGCCCTGGGCAAGCCCGAGGCTGCCTTCTATCACAACAAGATCCAGGTCGCGATCCACTTCGCCTATCGCGTGCTGCCGAACGTCACGGCGCGTGCGGTCGCGATTCGCGCAGGAGAGGCAGGCCCGGTGGAAGCGATCCTGTAGAGACAGGGTCAGGGGTCCGGGCACTGGGCTTCGAACAAGAACAGAACCCCGCCGGGACAAAAGGCGGGGTTTGCTCTTCCGTGCACTTCAACGTGTCCTCGTTGCTCTAGTCTTCGAGCTCCGCCAGGCGCTGCGCCAGGGCCTCCGCGTCCTCCTCGGCCTCGCCCCACGAGTCGAGCAGCGTCTCGAGACCGGCCCTCAGCTCGTCCGCCTCGCGCGCGAGTTCGAGGGCCCGCCGTCGGTCGGCGAACACCGCCGGCTCGCACAGAAGGGCCTCGACTTCTCGGAGCCGCTGCTCGGCCGCCTCCAACTCGCCGGCCAGCGAATCGGCCGTCGTTCTTGCACGTGCGGCGTCCCGTCGAAGGCGACGGCGCTCCTCCTCGGCGGCGCTCCGCCGCGGTGTCGGAGCGTCACCGTCGCTCGGGCGCTTCCCGGGCCGCTCCAGCCCGAGTCGGACGAACGCGTCGTCCACCCGGTTCATGGCCACTGCGCGGCCGCCGTCGAGCAGCAGCACGTGGGTCGCCACCCGTTCGAGCAGACGGCGGTCGTGGCTGACGAGCAGCAGCGCGCCCGGGAACTCCGAGAGAGCCTGCTCGAGGACCTCGCACGTCACCAGGTCCAGGTGGTTCGTGGGCTCGTCGAGGAGCATCAGGTTCGGAGCCAGGGCGATCAGCCGGGCCAGCGAGAGCCGGGCGCGCTCCCCGCCGGAAAGCGAATCGGTGATGGCGTCCGCCGCCTCGCCCGAAAAGGCGAAGCGGGCCGCCCAGGCCCGTGCCTCCGCTGGACTCCATTCAGGGCGGACTTCGAGCAGGACGTCGAGCACGGACACACCGCCTGGGATCTCCACCTGCTCCTGGTCGTACCACGCTGGGACGACGCCTGCTCCGAGCCGCAGCCTGCCCGCCAGCGCCGGCAAGCGCCCGGCCAGCGTGTGCAGCAGAGTTGTCTTGCCCGCACCGTTGCGCCCGACGATCGCCACTCGTTCACCACGGCGCAGCGTGAGGCTCACCTGCTGCAGTATCGGTCGCACCCAGCCTGCCTCGAGATCCTCCACCTCCATGACCATCTGACCCGAACGGCCGGTCTCTGGCCACCGCAGTCTGACGGCTGCCAGGTCCGGCTCCGGGGCTTCCAGGCGTTCCATCCGATCCAGGAGCTTCTGGCGCGCCTGTGCCTGCCGCGTGTTCTGGCCGGCGATGTTGCGCCGGATGAACTCCTCCTGCCGCTCGATCTCAGCCCGTTGCAGGTAGAACGCCCGCTGCGCCTGGTCCCGCCGCCTCTCGCGCTCACGGCGGTAGCGGGCATACCCGGCCGGGAACCGTTCCAGCCTGCCCCCGTGCAGCTCGAGCACTTCGCCTCCGACGCGATCGACCAACTCGCGGTCGTGGGTCACCAGAAGAAGCGCACCGTCACGGTGCGCAAGCTCATCGGCGAGAAACTCGACACCGACCAGATCCAGGTGGTTCGTCGGCTCGTCCAGCAGGAGCAACCCGGCGGTCGACAGCAGTGCGCGGGCCAGTGCCGCTCGTGTGCGCTCGCCCCCCGACAGTGTCTCCACCGTTCTCGAATGCATGGCCTTCGGAATGCCCAGACCGTCGAGCGCCGCCTCTGCGTGCGCCCGGGCACGGTAGCCGTCGAGGCGCTCGAACTCCTCGTGCAACCGGTGGTGCTCCGCGAGGAGAGCCTCATCCCCGCTCCCCAGCCGTGACCCGAGCTCGGCAAGCGCGAGTTCGATCTCGACAACACGGGGAAGCGCCGAGAGGCAGTAGTCCAGAACGGAGACCCCGTTCGCGCTCTCGACACGCTGCTCCAGCCGGGCGATCTCCAGGCCGCGCGCACGTTCCACCGCGCCGGCCTCGGGTTCGAGCTCCCCGGCGATCACTCTCAGAAGGGTGGTCTTCCCGCAGCCGTTGCGGCCGAGCAGGATGAGCTTCTCGCCGGGGTTGTGCTGGAGCGAGGTCCCACGGAGAACCGGCCGGCCTGCGAAGGATACGCACACGTCCTCCAGCCGATAGAGCAAGTTAGTCGGCGCCCCCGAGCCGGGCAAGGATCATTGGCGTCTTCGGAGGGGCTTCGTCCTCGATGCGGAAAGCTGCCGCCGCCCGCGATGCGAGGGGTCCGACCTCGACGGTCCTGTCGCCCACCTCGAGCGTGACCAGCGGCTGTCCCGGCTCGATGGGGTCCCCGACCCTCGCATGAACCCTGAGCCCGGCAGCAAGGTCGATCCGGTCACCCTGGCGTCTTCGGCCAGCACCTAAGGAGACTGCAATCCAACCAAGACCCTCGCCATCGACCGCGGCGACAAAACCTCCGCGGTGTGCAGGAACCGGAACTGTCCGAGAGGGTCTTGCGAGCCTCGACTCGTCAGGATCGCCGCCGTGTGCCCGCACGACCTCGGCCCATCGCGCCAGAGCACTCCCGTCCGCGAGTCTGCGTTCCAGCTCCGCTCTCGCGACCCCGCGGTCCCGCCCGGCGAGGACGAGCGCCTCGACTGCCAGCTCCACGGTGAGCCCGCGCAGGCGTCCGTCACCACGGCCGCCCAGCACCTCGAGCGCAGCTCTCACCTCGGAGGCGCACCCCAGCCGGTCGCCGAGGGGCTGGGTCATGTCCGTTATGAGGGAGTGGACCGAGACGCCGGCGCGGTGCCCCACTCCCACCAGCGCCTCCGCAAGCTCCCTGGCCGCTTCCGGTGTCCTGCAGAACGCTCCGGATCCGCATTTCACGTCCAAGACCAGCCGCCGTGCACCGACCGCGAGTTTCTTCGACATGATCGACGCCACGATCAACGGCAGAGAAGGCACCGTGCCCGTCACGTCGCGAAGGAGGTACAGCCTGCGATCGGCCGGGGCGACCTCGTCACTCTGAGCCGCGATCCCCACCCCGCACCTCGACAGCCGATCGAGTGCCTCTGACCGGCTCACACACACCCGAAATCCATGAACCGCGGAGAGCTTGTCGAGTGTCCCCTGCGTGTGGCCGAGGCCGGCGCCCGCCATCATCACGACTGGAACGCCGCAGGCAGCCACGAGCGGCGCAAACACCAGCGACACCGAGTCGCCGACACCTCCGGTGGAGTGCTTGTCGACGGCCTCGGGAACGCTCTCCCCGAGCCTCCAGCACGCGCCAGAGTCCCGCATCGCCTCGACGAGGTCCTGAATCTCCCGCGCGCTGGCGCCGCGGATGCAGATCGCCATCAACATCGCAGCCAGCTGCTCGTCCGGAATATGGCCGTTGCTGGCGCCCCGCACGAAGGCCTGGACCTCGTCTGGGGTGAGCTCGAACCCGTCGCGCTTCCTCGCAATCACCTCGACGAAGTTCACCCTGCCACCTCCTGGGACCCACGCCCCGCCGGTGCGAGTGGTCATCGGGGCGGGGACGCTGCCGAACGGGGCAGGCCCCGGCCTGGAATCAGCTCGCGGAGGAGAGACGCTGCTGCGCGTCGGAACGGTATGGCGAGTCCGGGAAGTCCTCGACGAGCTTGCGGTAGAGCCGGTTGGCCTCCTCCGGCTTGCCCTCGTGCTCCCAAACCCTGGCGAGTTCGAAAAGTGCGGCGTCCCGCGGCAACCGGGGGTCCTTGCCCGCGACCATGGCCTCCAGATCGCTGACGAGTTGCGTGCCCTCCCCCTTCGCGATTCTGAGTCGGATCAGATCGAGCATGGCGAGCCGGACCAGCGGGTCGTCTGAGTGCCGGCTCGTGACCTCGCTCAGCTTCCGGATGGCGAGAGCTTGGTCACCCCGATCGGCGGCGATCCGCGCCAGGAAGATGGCCGCGACGCGGGTCTGGGGAGTCAGCCAGTATTTCGAGCTCACGGCCTGGAAGGCCTTCTCCGCCGCGTCCAGGCGCTGGACGTCGGTGGCGAAACGGAACTTCTCTCCGGCGGACGCGGCACCGCCAACCGGGGCCTGATACGTGGCGACGGCCTCGGCGATCGCCCGCCCGGCAGCATCGTTGCGGCTGCCAAGGAAGGTTGTGACGCCCCAATAGATCAGGGCCAGGGAAAGCACGCAGCCGAGCCCGACGGCCGCCTGCCGCCAGTTCTGGCCCATCCAGTGGAAGCTCCGGTCCACGAGCGAAATGAACTCGTCTTGCTTGATCTGCTTGCGTGTCAGTCGGCGTCCCACGATGGCACTCCCTGGTGTGTCTCTACTTCGCCGGTGCCGCGCTGGCGGAGGCGCTCAGCGGGTAGCGCTCGTTGTAGAGCTTGATCACGGTGTCCGTGATATCCGCCGAGGTAGCCATGTATGCCAACTGATCCGGGTTGAAGATGAAGACCGCCGTCAAGCGGTTCTCGTCGGCGTACTTGCTGATGATCTCCTGCAGTTTGCCGCCGAGCTCCTTCAGCAGGCCCTGCCGCTTGGCTTCGAAGTCCCGCTTCACGTTCCGCGTCTTGTCCTCGAACTCGCGTTGCTTGGCGACAAGGCGCTTGTTCAGTTCGGCAAGCGCATCCTGAGAAGCGACTCCCTGCTTCGTGATCATCTCACCTTTGAGGTCGTTGATTTCCTTGTCGAGCTTCCCGAGCTCATCTTGGCGGGGCCCGGCCCAAGCGTCGAGTTCCTTCAAGCGGGCCTTGCCCTCGTCGGTGCTTGCCAGCGCCCGTTGCACGATGACAAAAGCGATCTTGGTCTGGGAGGACCCCGCCTGCGGGGCCTGCGTCGGCGCCAGCTGTTGCGCCAGGGAACCCGAAGCCAGCAGCACCCCTGCCAGGACCGCTCCACCAAGCCTCGTGCCAACCATAAGAACCTCCAGCCGCATTCTGCGGCGGGAGATTCTAGCACGCGGCTCGCCACAGATCCCTCATGGACTGCCCAGGCTAGAATTGCCAAGGGAGATCGCGCAACGTGAAAGCGATGGTGCTGGAGAGGCCCGCTGCCATCGAAACCCGCCCGCTCGCGGCCAGGGAGATGGCAGAAGGCCCGCTTGCCGTTGGAGAGGTCCGCTTGCGGGTTCGCGCCTGCGGAGTCTGCAGAACCGACCTCCATACGGTTGAGGGCGAGATCGCACTGCCTCGCCTCCCGCTCACCCCCGGCCACCAGATCGTTGGGATCGTCGACGAGCTTGGTCCGGGCGCACCGAGCGAGCTGCTCGGACGGCGAGTGGGCGTCGCATGGATGGGCGGCGTCTGTGGACGTTGCGCCTGGTGCGTGAGCGGCCGGGAGAACCTCTGTCCGGAGGCGCGGTTCACCGGGTTGCACCGTGACGGCGGCTATGCGGAGCGGGCCGTCGTCCGCGCGGACTTCACATACCAGCTGCCGGAAGGGTTCAACGACGTTCAGGCTGCCCCGCTGCTTTGCGCGGGTGTGATCGGGTACCGTGCCCTCAAGCTGGCGGGTGCGCTGGGCGGCGGGAAGCTTGGGATATTCGGTTTTGGCGCCTCGGCCCACGTGGCGATCCAGATCGCCCGCCACGCAGGGTGCGAGGTGTTCATCTTCACGCGCGCCGCGCGCCACCACACGCACGCATACTCGCTCGGCGCCGCATGGGTCGGGTCTCCCGATGATTCTCCGCCGGCGGAGATCGACCACGCGGTGATCTTCTCCCCTGCCGGTGAGCAGGTGCCTCTGGGGCTGCGCAACCTTGCCCGAGGCGGCACCATCGCGTGCGCCGGCGTGACCATGAGCGACCTGCCGGGTTTCCCGTACGCTCTCCTCTACCACGAGCGCGCGGTCCGTTCCGTCGCCAATGCCACGCGCGCCGACGCGCAGGACCTGCTCGCGCTGGCGGCTCGGATCCCCATCGCAACGAGCGTCGAAGTGCTGCCGCTGGAGGACGCCAACGAGGCTCTCCAGCGGGTGAAGCGTTCGGACGTCACCGGCGCCCTCGTCCTATGCCCACGGTGAGGCGAAGAGAACGCACGGGGTCGGCGGCCTTCGAGCCGCGCTATCGGACGATGCTGGCGACCGGTGAGCTGGCCTACCGTGCTGAGAGACTCGAGGCGCTGTACGCCTGCTGCGAGCTCTGCCCGCGCAAGTGCCGCATCGATCGGCGCAGCGACCTCGGCGCATGCCGGACGCCCGCTGTTCCGGTGGTGGCTTCCTGGGGCCCGCACATGGGAGAGGAGCCGCCCCTCTCCGGCTCGCGGGGGTCCGGGACGATCTTCCTCGCCAACTGCAACCTGACCTGCGCCTACTGTCAGAACGCCGACGTCTCGCAGTCCCCGGGTGCGTGGGCCGGGGACGCGACGACCGCGATGGACGTGGCTCGAATCATGCTCGAGTTGCAGGCGTGCGGGTGCCACAACGTGAACTGGGTGTCCCCCACACACCAGGTTCCGGCGCTCGTCAGGGCCCTGACCCTGGCGGCGGGGGACGGACTCGTATTGCCCGTCGTCTACAACAGCAACGGCTACGACGCGCCCGAGGCCCTGCGGCTGCTCGACGGCGTGATCGACATCTACATGCCGGATCTGAAGTATGCGGCCGCCCGGACCGGCTCGGCGCTCTCGGGTGTCCCGGACTACCCGGCCGCCGCCCGGGCCGCCATCGCCGAGATGTTCCGCCAGGTCGGCGCGGCCTGGGAGATCGCCCCGGACGGAACCCTGCGGCGGGGGTTGCTGGTGCGGCAGCTCGTGCTCCCCGACGAGCTTTCCGGAACCAGCGAGAGCCTGCTCTGGCTGGCCGAGGAGCTTTCCCCGGACATCGCGGTGAGCCTGATGTGCCAGTACCGCCCGCACCACAGGGCCACGCAGCTCGCGGGTTACCCAGGCCTCCGCCGAACGGTCAGCCGTGACGAGTGGAAGGCGGCGCTGTCGGCGCTCGCACGCTCCAACCGGAGCCGCCACACGCTCGTTCAACAGTACCGGGGATGAGCGCGCCGAGAAGTCACCTGCGAGGTCGGTCCGGCCCTACGCCTGAAACCTCACGGGCCCTGAAGCCCGCGGCCTCCCACGCTTCCTTCTTTCCCTCGTCCTCGGCCGCGCCGGTCACGAAGTCGTGTACTTCCGGCCATTCACGCGCGGCGACTGTGTCCTGGAGGCGGTCGCCGACCACCAGCACCTCGGCCCTGTTCGGGTTTCCCAGGACCCCGGTGACGATGACGACCGGATCGTCGGCATCCCCGATGCCATCCCACACGGCGTGGGGCACGAAGGAGTTCTGGGCGAAGGTCCACAGGTACTCGTCGAGAACCGCCGCTCGGCCCCGGTCGGACAACCAGACGACCACTCGTTGGCCACGCTGGTAGAGCATCTCGGCCAAACGGCACGCCTCGAGCGCCTTCTTGCTCCCCGTCAGTCGGTGCAGGATCACCTCGCCCACTGCCGATCCCTCCCCTGCTCCTCTGCCCCTCGGCGCCGCTCCGCGTCCACCCTACCGGCCTCGGGCGAAATGGCGAAGGCCCCTTGCCGAGGTCCGGGCGCCCTGCCCGAGGGCGTTCCGTTCCCTACTTCTCGATCGGTCGCAGCGTCATTGGGTCCAGCAGCGGCAGCCGGACGATCGGGCCGAGCTTCTCGAATCTCGCCTCGGGGTGGTCGGGATGCCCTTTGAGGATCTCTTCGATGTTCCCCACCACGAGGATGATCAGCTGGTCCGGTTTGATGTGCGCTGTGGCCGCCTTCGCGACATCGGCCGCCGTGACCGCTCCGACACGCTCACGGTAGTTCTTCCAGTAATCGTGGGACAGGCCAACGAGTTCGTCCTGTGCAAAGCGACCGACTGTCTTGAGCTTGCTCTCGAAGGTGCGCGGGAGCGTCTCGGTAAACGAGTTCTTGCTGGTCACCAGTTCCTTCTCGGTCACCGTTCCCGTGCGAATCTTGGCGATGAGGTCGGTCGTGAGCTTGGCCGCCTGCGCGCAGGTCGACGATTTTGACTGGAAGAATGCGCGGAAGACGCCGGGGTAGACGTCGCCGATCGAGTACCGGGAGTACGCCGAGTAGGCGAGGCCTTCGTCCGAGCGCACCCGAGACATCATCCAGGCCGTGAAACCGCCGCCGCCGAGAATGTCGTTGGCGACCGAGAGGGCGAACTCGTCGGCGAGCGGGCGCTTGACGCCGATATGACCGATGGACACGCGGCCCTGGTTGACGTCCGGCTTGTTGACGAGGTAGACCCCCGGCTTCGCTGACTCGGAGGGTTGGGGCACCTGGGGCACGGCAGGTCCGCTCGCCTTCCACGCGCCCAGGGTCGCGTTGAGCTTGGCGATCATCGCCGCCCTGTCGAAGTCGCCGGCGACCGCGAGGACGAAATTGGCAGGGTTGGCCAGGCGCTTGTGAAACGCGATCAGGTCGTCACGGGTGATACCGTCCACCGAGGCCTTCGTGGCAAGCCGGTTGAGCCAGTAACCCGTGCCGTAGATGAGGCGGTCCAGCTCCCGGCCCTCGATCGCTTCGGTCTCGTCGTTCCGGCGCTTCATCTCCGAGAGCATGTCCTCCTTGGCCTTGGCCAGGCGGACCTCATCGAACCGGGGTTCCCTGAGAACGTCCATCAGGAGGGAAAGGCCACGGTCGATGTCCTTCGACAACAGGTTGAGACTGACCGTCCCGGAAACGCCTCGCACGGAAGCCGTGAGCGAGGCCGCGAGGAAATCCAGCTCCTCGTCGAGGGCCTTGGCCTCGAGCTTTCCCGCGCCACCGGTCCGCCAGACCGTGCCGGTCAGCTCCGCGAGGCCCTCCTTACCGGCCGGTTCCAGGTACTGCCCCCCGCGCAGGAGGACCTGAACCGTCACAAGGGGGAGCATCCTGTCCTCGGCGATGTAGCACGGCACGCCGTTCGCCAGCTTGACTCTCATGGCGGCAGCGTTGGGCACGTTGAAGTTGAGTGGCGGGAAGTTGAGCCGTTCTGGTCTGGCCGGTATCTCGGTGGCCACCGCCGACGCGGCAGAGGCCAAGGTGATCGCGGCCGCCAAGGTTCCGTTCAAGCGTCGCATTGGGGTCTTCTCCTCCCGCCCTACGCCTTGGGCTTCTCGCCTGTCGGCGGGGTCTTCTGCTCGGCGTTCCCCTTCTCCGGGGCAGCGGGCAGAGAATCCAGGTGCCCCTGGGCTTTCTTGACGAGATAGTCGAACGCGGGCTTCATCTCTTCCGGCACCTTCGCCGACATCTGGCGCATGCGCGTGACGGCCTGCTCGAGCTTGCCACGGTCGGTCATCTGGATGATCTGGGCAAGCTGCTGCTTGATCATCCCCTTGACCTCGGCCGGAAGGGCGGCGAGCTCCGGATCCTCAGCCGCGCTGCCCGCCTTGCGCAGGTAGGTCGCGACGTTGCGGTTCTCCTTCGTGAGGTACTTCTGGGCAACGCGCTGGATGTCGGCAGCGGTGACGGCCTGCACCCTCTTCGGACCCTCGTTGAGGAACGTCCACGTGTCGTACGAGTCGTAGAGCAGGAGCTGAAGCATGAGATAGAAGTTGGACTGCAGGCGCCGGAACGAGTTCGCGAGTTCCTGGTTCTTGACCTTCTGCAGCTCGTGTTCTCCGACCGGCTCCTTCGCGAGCTTGTCGAGCTCGGCGACGAGGCTGGCCTCGACCTCCTCCGGACGCCTACCATCCTTGACCTCGGCGTCCGCCTCGAGGTACCCCTGGTATTTCATGGGCCGGAAATCGCACGAGGGCTCCCCCGCCGCGACCTTCTGGTCCTCTACGAGCGCCTTGTAGAGCCTCCCCGTCCGTTTGTTCAACAGGTCGGCGATCAGCTCGAACGCGAACATTTCGGCGTGGTTGAAAGGAACGGCATGGAAGCGGACGCGCACCTCGGGGTTCGTGTCGGCTTCCGCGAGGAGGCGCTTCTCGGCCAGCTGCGGCGTCTCGTCGGTGATCATCTCGGGCGGTGCGGTCTTCCCGGTCGGGATCCGGCCGAAGTACTCCCTCGCGAGCTCCAACGCCTTACCGCTGTCGAAGTCGCCGACGATCGCGGCCGTGAGGTTGTTTGGCGCGTAGTACGTGGCGAAGTACGACTCTGCCTCGCTCCGGCTGATGGACTCGACGTCCGAGGGCCAGCCCACGACAGGATGCGAGTACGGCGACGACTCCCAGAACATGGCCTCGAACGCCTCTTCGAACTTGCCGGTTGGGGTGGACTCGGTGCGGAGCCTGCGCTCTTCCCTGACGACGTCCCGCTCCGAGTAAAATTCACGGAACACCGGATTCGCGAGGCGGTCCGACTCCATCCAGAACCAGAGTTCGAGCTTGTTGGAAGGGACCGTGATGAAGTACACCGTCTGGTCCTCGGTGGTGAAGGCGTTCAAGCTCGAGCCGCCTTCCCTGGTGTAGATCTGGTCGAGTTCGTCCTTGACGATGACCTCCTTCTCGGCCGCGAAGAGTTTCTCGATCTCGGCCTTCAGGTCCTTGAGACGGGGCGTCATGTTGGCCGGATCGTAGATGTTTCCGGAGATCTCACCGCGCCTGGCCTTCTCCCGCAGGAGCGTGTATTCCTTTTCCATCTCGGCTCGGATCGCATCCTGCTGGGCCAGGATCCCGGCGTCCTTGGCGAAGTCGCTCGTACCGATGGTCTTCGTGCCCTTGAACATCATGTGCTCGAACAGGTGCGAGATGCCGGTGATCCCCGGGGCCTCGTTGACCGAGCCGACCCTCGCCACCCACCCGCACGCAACGGTGGGCGAATCGTGTCGCTCCACCATCAGCAGCTTCAACCCGTTCGGGAGCACCTCCTCGCGAACCCGGACCTGCTGTGCACCCGCCGTTCCCGCGATCAGGAGGAGCACAAGCGCAGTCCCGAGGTACCGTCTCGTCATAGTCAAACTCCTTTCGCAACAGGTTTGCCGTGTATCACGCCGCGGGGCGGCCCGTCAACCCGCACGCCGGAATCGACGACTATCAAAGGTTCAAGAGGAGCAGGTAGGAGGTGAAACATCGAACGTGAAAGGGAAGACACGCCGCACCAGGCCGAAACCCATCCGCGGGCGTTGTATTTCCTTTGACCTTTCACCTTTTCCCTTTGACTCTTCCATGATCCCCGGTATGTGGAACATACCCAGCGTTGGCTCTACTCCCGCCAGTAGGCTTCACGGGAGACGGTCTATACTCCCCTCCCGTTAGGGAGGCGACGATGCGAATGACGCTGATGGCCGCCGTGATCCTGGCGGCGGCGCCGCTGTTTGCAGGCGCCACGACGGAGACACCAACGATGCTCGACAAGTTCCGCGCGTTTGTCCGAGACCACCAGGCCCGGATCGCCCCTATGGAGCGCGCGGCCAACCTCGCCTGGTGGGAGGCGGCCACCACCGGCAACGACGACGCGTACAAGCGCGAGAGCGAATTCCGGACCAAGCTGGAAACGGTCTACACTGACCCCACGGCCTTCGCCTTCCTCAAAGAGATCAAGGCGTCAGGCGTCGTAACCGACCCGCTCGAGAAGCGCCTGCTCGAGCACCTGTACCTCGCCTACCTCGGTCATCAGATCGAGCCCGGGCTGCTCGCGAAGGTGATAGCCGCCTCCTCCGCCATCGAACAGAAGTTCTCGACCTTCCGCGGTAGGGTCGGCTTGAAGGAAGTCACAGACAACCAGATCGAGGAGGTGCTCACGTCCTCGAGAATCCGGGATGAGCGCAAGACGTATTGGCTCGCCTCCAAGCAGGTTGGGGCTGCACTCGCCGCGGACGTGGTCGGGCTCGTCAAGCTCCGCAACGAGGCTGCGGTCAAGCTCGGGTCCCGCGACTTCTACGCGCTCCAGCTTACCCTTGGGGAGCAGGACGAGGCGTGGCTCCTCGGCCTGTTCGACCAACTTGCCGCACTGACCGCCGCTTCGTTCACCGAGGCCAAGGCGCGGATCGACGGTGTGCAGGCCGGACGTCTCGGCGTGCCCGTCGCGGAGCTGATGCCGTGGGACTACACAGACCGGTTCTTCCAGGAGGGGCCGAACCTCTCGGACGTCGACATGGACGCGCCGGTCGCAGGAAAGGACATCGGCAAGCTCGTGGCATCGTTCTACCGCGGCATCGGCCTCGACGCCGAGCCGATCCTGGCCAAGTCTGACCTGTACGAGCACAAGGGCAAGAACCCGCACGCATTTTCGCAGGACATCGACCGAAACGGCGACGTGCGGGCCCTGCTCAACATCAAGCCGAACCAGACCTGGCTGGGTACCACGCTGCACGAGATCGGACACGGCGTGTACGCGTACAACGTCAGCCGCTCGCTCCCCTACCTGCTGCGCTCGGAGAACAGCACGTTCGCCACAGAGGGTGTCGCGATGATGATGGAGGGCCTGGCGGAGAACGCGGCGTTCTACCGCGCGATGGCCCTCACCGACGAGGGGGCCGCAGCGAAGCTGGCAGCCCCCATGGCGGAGAAGGAGCGCATGCAGGGCCTCATCTTCTCCCGCTGGAGCCAGGTCATGCTGCGTTTTGAGAAGGAACTCTACGCCAACCCCGGGCAGGACCTCGACGCCCTGTGGTGGAAACTGGTCGAACGCTACCAGGGTCTCAAGCGACCGGCCGAGGCCCCACGGGGAGCCTGGGCGAGCAAGATCCACATCGTGACGGTCCCGGTCTACTACCACAACTACCAGCTCGGCGCGATCTACGCGGCGCAGCTGCACGCCGCCATCTGCCGCGATCTCTACCCGGGACAGGACCCGTCTCTGGTCGTCTACGTCGGCAACCCCAAGGTCGGCTCCTATCTGAAAGAGAAGGTGTTCGCGCCGGGCGCCAGCTTGACGTGGCAGGAGTTCGTCGTCGAATCGACGGGAGAGCCTCTCTCCGCAAAGGCGTTCTCGGCCCAGTTCGTGGCTGCCAAGGCCGCTTCAGGTGGGGCGAAGCCGTAGACGCCCGACTGCCGGGACCTTGAGGCCGGGGCACCCGCCCCGGCCTCCTTTCTTGCCGATCGCTTCCGGAGCGAAGACACGGTTCAGGGCTAAGATCGTTCGGGATGGGCCTGCTCGACTTTCTGACCGGGTCGCTGCGCCGACCCGAAGGGATCGTCCTCGCTCTCGGCGGAGGGGGCGCTCGCGGCCTCGCCCACGTGGGCGTCCTCGAGGTGATCGAGGAAGCCGGGATCCCGCTGGCAGGGATAGCGGGTACCAGCGCCGGTGCCGTTGTCGCGGCGATGCGGCTCACGATGGGCGGCACCGCACCCGTCGTCGAACGGTGGCGGAGGTTTCTCGAGGCCCGCATAGCGCCTGCACTGCCGGACATCCGACTCACCGAGACCGTCTCGTCCCGGGACAACCCGATCTTCCAGTTCGCGCGGCGGATCAGAAACGGCGCCGTGGTGGCGCTCGCCCTCGAGCGTACCAGTCTGGTCAGCCACGAGCAGCTCGAGGGCGCCCTCGCGTTTCTGCTCCCCGACGTCCCAATCGAGTCGCTGCCGCTTCCGTTCGCGGCCGTCGCCACGGACTTCGACACCGGGGACCCGGTGGCACTCCGTCGCGGGCCGCTCCTGGTTGCGCTGGCCGCTTCGTGCGCCATCCCGGCCGTCGTGACCCCCTACACGATCGGAATCAGGAACCTGATCGACGGCGGGACGGTGGCCGACGTCCCGGTGGCACAGGCGCGGCTCTTGGCAAAGCGCCCCGTCGTCGCGGTCGAGGTAGGAGAGGGTTGGCCCGCCGATGGGCCTGCGACGATCACCCTTCCGCGTGCGATGCTGCGAGGTGCGAACATGACCCACCGGGCGCTGCGCGAGCGCCTGCTGCGCGATGCCGACCTCGTCGTGAGCCCCGACGTGCGCGGCGCGCACTGGTCCGAGTTCGGTCGCTTCGAGGAGCTGCGCGCAGCGGGAAGGGCCGCCGCCGAGCGAGCGGTTCACCGGATGCGGGCGCTCGCCCTGCGAAGCAGCCGGAAGGCGGGCGGTTCCGAGGAGGCCTGATGGACGGCTTTGTTTTCTCGTGCCCGGTCGAGGTGCGCTACAGCGACGTCGACGCCATGAACCACGTCAACAATGCGGTCTACCTCACCTACCTCGAGACCGCCCGGGTGCGGCTCTGGCAGACCCGCTTCGGGTTCACCGGGTCCGCTCGAGAGATCCCCATCATCCTCGCGAGGGTGGCCGTCGACTACCGCTCTCCCATCAGCCTCGAACAGCCAGTCGAGATCGGGATCGGCGTTTCGGCCATCGGCCGCACGAGCTTCACCTTCCGATACCGCATCGAGGCGGCGGGCCAACCGGCGGCAGAGGCCGAGACGGTGCAGGTGTGTTTCGACTACGCGGCGAGCCGGCCCGTGCCGATCGACGGCGAACTCCGCCGCCACCTCGAGGCGCTCCGGGTGTAGCCCCCTTCTCTCAACCAGCGAACCCGCGGCGGGCCCGGGCTGTAGAATGCCCCCATGTCCCTTCTGATCTGCTCCGCTGCGGCCGCGCTCGCGCTCTTCCAAGACGGAGTCCCTCCCACGCCTGCGGGCACGCCCGGACCGGAGGCGGTCGTGATGTCGACCCTTGAGGAGCTCCGCAAGGGCGAGCTCTTCCTGGATGCGAGCGCGCTCGAGCAGAGCCTGGCGGCCTCGTTCACGCTGATCGAGGAAGGGTCACGCATCTCGGGGTCGTTCGCGTATCTGGAGCCGATCCGGCGCCTGCGGGAGCGGGGCGGCGAGGTCAAGGAGCTCCGATTCGACCAGACACTCGTGCGGGTCTACGGCGGCAGCGCGGTCGCGACCTACCGGTACACCAAGAGCTGGAACGAGGCGGGCGTCCGTCACCGGGAGCAGGGCTGGTCAAGCGACGTCTTCGAGCTTCGGGACGACGGAGCCTGGCTCCTCATCCTGCGCCACCGCGGCCGCTGAGATACGGTACCGGGCTCTGGGGTCCGCAGTAGCAGAAACGTTCACTCCAGCCTTGATGCTTCCTGGATGTCTCGCCCGGGCCCGGAGCCCGGACCCCGGCTTCTAGGGGTGGCGGACGGTGACCACGGTGTGGATGCCCCCGCGCAGGCGGTAGTCGAGGGTGACCTCCATCCGCCGTGGCCGACACGCCGCGGCAAGATGCTCGAGTAGGAGGTTCGCCACGTGCTCCTGGTACACACCGACGCTGCGAAACGTGGTCAAGTAGTACTTGAATGACTTGAGTTCGACGCAGTGGCGGTCCGGCACGTAGGAGACCGTGAGGGTCCCGAAGTCGGGCAGCCCCGAGAAGGGACACACGCACGTCCACTCGTCCGTCGCGATGACGACCTCCGCCTCGCGTTCGGGGAACTCGTAAGGGAACGTCTCGAGAAGACCCGGGTCGGCCTTCTCAACACCGTCGAACGGGAACGTCCTGCCTTCCGCCTTGACCACCTGCCACCTCCGCTGCTCGGTTCAGCGCGCCAACCAGTGAGCGACGGCGAGCGCCGCCGCGAGCGCCCCTCCCCCGACCGTCGCCGCACCTGCAGCAGCGCGCGTGAGGTTAGCAAACCCTTCAAGGCCGGAGGAGGGCGACACCTTCGAGAGGGCGCCTGCCAGCATCGCCGGGGCCGCGAGGGCGACCAGCGCCAGCCAGGGAAGGAGGTGCACCATCACCAGTCCGATCAGCGACGCTG
Organism: Terriglobia bacterium; assembly: GCA_020073245.1. Taxonomy (GTDB): domain Bacteria; phylum Acidobacteriota; class Thermoanaerobaculia; order Thermoanaerobaculales; family Thermoanaerobaculaceae; genus RBG-13-68-16. The sequence continues at coordinate 35,325 of JAIQFQ010000010.1, forward strand.
CCGAGAGCGCCGGCAGGAGCCAGGCGAGCCGAAGCCCGGTCGCCACCCCGAGAGCCGCGACGGGGCTCATCTTGCCCACGGCGCGGTCGGCCTCCGGGTGTGTGAAGTGGTGGCAGTAGAGGATCCCTACGATGTTGATGCCGATGGGCAAACCCGCCGCCGCCGCGCCCCAGCTCCACCGCCCGGAGACGGCCCACGCCGCACCGGCCACGGTCAACGGACCGAATGCGACCAGGATCCCGACCTCTCCGAGACCGCGCCCGAAGTACCCGAACCGCAGCGGCGGCGCCACGTATTCGAAGGCGATGAGCGCCCCGAGGAGTGCCGGCACCAAAACCCCCCACCCGGCCGTCAGTGCGATCGCGGCCCCCAGGCTGAGCGCAACGGCGGCGAAGCCGACGCCCCAGGCGGTGGCCTCCCTTGGCGTCATCAATCCCTTGGTCAAGACGTCCGAACCGCCGAAGTCCGGGGAGTTCTTGGTGGGGGCCAGAGTGTCGACCCCGGACCGGAAGTCGTACACGTCGTTGACGACGTTGGCCGCCAGGTGGGCGAAGAAAGCACCTACCATCGCGAGGCCGAGGTTCATCCACCGGACGGATGAGCCTCGCCAGAACTCGTACAGCCCTCCGGACAGCGTGGCTCCAACCACGATGGGCGTGTAGTGCGCCCGGGCCAGCCTCAACGCCAGCCGGAGCCGGATGGGTGACAAGGCGCTCACCGCTATTCCCCTTTCCCTGCGAGCCGACGGCAGAGTCGCAGGACCTCATCGAACATGGTAGCCGTGAGCCGCCCCGTGAACGTGTTCTGCTGCGAGACATGATACGAGTCGACGAGCCATACCCCGCCCGCGAGCTGCCACTTGGCGCCGTGGGCGAATGGAGATCGGCGCGGCTTTGAAGGTTCCTTGTCACGAACCAGCTGCCCGATGTTCTCGTGAGCGATGTGCCCGAGGGCCAGTACGACTCGCAGGCCGCCGCAAGAGGCCAGGTCGGCGCGCAGGTATGGTCGGCACCGCGCCAGCTCCTGTCGTGTCGGCCGGTTCGCGGGCGGCGCGCAGCGCACGGGTGCAGTGATCAGCACGCCCCGAAGCGTCAGTCCGTCGCCCCGATCCCGGCTGGTGGGTCCGTCGGCCATGCCGGCACGGTGCAGCGCCGCATAGAGGAAGTCTCCGGAGCGGTCCCCGGTGAACATCCTCCCCGTGCGGTTGGCGCCCTGCGCTGCGGGCGCGAGGCCGACGATGACGAGCCATGCGGAGGGGTCGCCGAACGCGGGCACCGGTCGCGCCCAGAAACCGTGCGCCTCGACCCACTCGTGATACCGCGGCGGGACACGGTGGGCCTGGGCCTCCCGCCATGCCACGAGCCGCGGGCAGGCGCGGCAATCCACCAGAGCCTGGCGGGGCTCGGTCGTGGTCGGGCCGAGAAACGGGTTTGACACCATGACGTGCCCATCTTAGGATGAATAAAAGGGTTTTGATGCCCGATGAAGAACAGCGAGGTTCAGCCTCACCCCGTCTTTGCACAGCGCCTGACAGCGCTCGCCGAGCAGCTCGAGAGCGCGGGCCAGCCCGCGTTTGCAGCCGAGCTGTTCGAGCTCGCGGCAAGCCTCACACCGAAGGGCGAGGCGTACCGGCAACGGGCGGCGGCGCTGCGGAAGGTCGCCCCGGCGGCCGACGACTCGGAGCGCGAGCACAAGCGGCACAACCTCGAGGCATCTCACGCCGTAGGCATGGGCCGAGTCCTGGAGGCGCACGGCGAGCTGGCGCGCGCCCAGGAGATGTTCGATCTCGCCAAGCTGCGGGCGCCCTTCCATTACCTGGCGTACGCCGGGGCCGGCTACCTGCACTTGCGACGCCGTGATCTGCGGGCGGCTCTCGAGGAGTTCGTCCAGGCCCGACGTCTCAACCCGCTCGACCGCAAGCTCGCGGTCGAGGCGGCCCGGATCGCGCTCGAGCTCGAGGACTATGCGGAGGCGCTGCGCCACGCGAGTGACGCCTTGCTGCTCAGCCAGGGCTTGGGGGAGGGCGAGGTTGCAGCGGCGAGACGTCGCGTCGAGACGCTGGCGGCCCTTTGCCGTCTCTCGAAGGACGAGCTTGCCGAGCTCCACCGCCAGCGGGCCACCGGGCTCCAGCGCGCCAGCGAGCAGGTCGCTCTCACACGCGCCCGCCTCTTCTCGAGCCTCACGTTGAGCGAGACGTACACGCACCGGCCCGCAGCGCCGCCGAAGCGGGAGGAACTCCTGCGCGTGGCTATGGAGCTCCGGCGTTTCCGTGCCTTCAGGCACTTCTCGGATGCGCACCTCGTCCTCCTGGCGCAGGTCGGGCGCAGGGAGACATTCGGCCACGCCAACGTGCTCACGCGTGAAGGGCACGAAGACCGTGACATCTACATCGTCATGACGGGCCGTCTGCAGGAGAGCAGGAAGACGCCGATCGGCACACAATCCCTCGCCCAGCCCAGTCTGGGCGACGTCATCGGCGAGATCTCCTACCTCGACCGCAAACCACGCTACTCGACCGTGGTCGGTGTCGACGCCGGGAGCGTGCTCCGCTTCGGTGCGGCAGAGCTCGACCAGCTCGTCAGCGCCAACCGCGAACTGGGCGTCGCCCTGCTGTGGTCGTTCTGGCACTCGCTGGCGGCCAAGGTGCGCGCCGCCAACACCGCGATGACGGAACTGATCACACCCGGGCTGGGTCCCGGTCGCAAGGCCCCCGGCCAACCCGGCGAACGGGTGTACCTCGACCATGCGACAAAGGTGGACGTGCTGCGCGAGCAGGGCCTCTCGGCGGCCGAGCTGCGGCTCCTCGCCACCTACTCCCAGGAGGAGCGGTTCCAGCCCAACGCCCTGATCTTCTCCGAGGGCGAGCACGGCGACAAGATCTACATCGTCGTCGACGGCCAGGTGCGGATCTCACGCCGTCTCCAGGGCATGGGCGAGGAGGCGTTGACGATCCTGGGGCGTGGAGAGGTGTTCGGCGAGATGGCCCTGATCGACGACAAGGCGCGCAGCGCCGACGCTCGCGCCCACACCTCCGGCTGCACGGTCTTCACCGTGGACAGCCATCGCCTCGAGGAGGTGCTCGAGATGGACCCGGATGCCGCGCACCAATTCCTCGCGCTGCTCTGCCAGATCCTCTGCCGACGGATCCGGACCATGACCGACCGCCTGGTGGCGTGGCGGCTCATGGCCGGCCAGGGGTGAGCGGAGTAAGCCGCCGAAGCATGGCATGGGACGCTGCTCTGACGACACCTTGAGGACCGATCAGGAAGCTGCTATCCTCGCACGGCACCGGCGACGAGCCGGTGATTTGTTTTTCGGTCCCGGCGCGTAGCAGCGGCGCCGGAGACCGGGCGGAGAGGCCGGGTAATGGCTATCGAGACACGCGACACGATCAGGAACGTGGCGATCATCGCGCACGTGGACCACGGCAAGACCACGCTCGTGGACGCGATGCTCTGGCAGAGCGGGATCTTCCGCGAGAATGAGGCGGTCATGGAGAGGGTGATGGACTCCATCGACCTCGAGCGGGAGAAGGGCATCACCATCATGGCGAAGAACACCGCCATCACCTACCGGGGGACCCGGATCAACATCGTCGACACGCCGGGGCATGCGGACTTCGGCGGCGAGGTGGAGCGCACCCTCAAGATGGTGGACGGCGTCATGCTGCTGGTGGACGCCAGCGAAGGGCCGCTGCCGCAAACGCGCTTCGTCCTCCGCAAGGCGCTCGAGTCGAAGCTGCCTCCGATCGTGGTGATCAACAAGATCGACCGGCCGGACGCGCGCCCGCAGGAGGTCCTCAACGAGGTGTACGACCTCTTCATCGACCTCGACGCCGACGAGGACCAGCTCGACTTCCCGGTGCTCTACTGCAACGCGCGCCGCGGCACCTGCCGGCCCTCGCCCGACGGCCCCGAAACCCTCCTGGAGCCGCTCTTCGAGGCGATCCTGAAGTCGGTGCCCGCTCCCCGCTTCGACCCCGAGGTGCCGCTGCAGGCGCTCGTGACGAACCTCGATTGGGACGACTACGTCGGCCGCCTCGCGATCGGGCGCGTCTTCAACGGCGCGGTCGCGAAGGGCCAGGAGGTCAGCCTCTGCCGCCACGACGGCACGGTCTCGAAGGCAAAGGTCACGGGCCTGTACGGCTACCAGGGGCTCAAGCGTGTCGAGATCGCCGACGCAGGTCCGGGCGACATCGTGGCGGTCGCCGGGCTCGACGACGTCTGGATCGGGGAGACGATCTCCACCGGCGACGATCCCCGGGCGCTCCCGCACATCAAGGTCGACGAGCCGACGATCGCGATGGTCATCGGTGTCAACTCCTCCCCGATGGCGGGCCGGGACGGCCAGCACGTGACCTCGCGGAAGATCAAGGAGCGCCTCGAGAAGGAGACCCTCACCAACGTCTCGATCCGGGTCGAGCCGACCGAGACGCCGGACAGCTTCAAGGTCTCCGGCCGCGGCGAGCTCCAGCTCGCGATCCTGATCGAGATGATGCGCCGCGAGGGGTTCGAGATGTCGGTGGGCAAGCCCGAGGTGCTCACGAGGGAGGTCGACGGCGCCCGTCACGAGCCGATGGAAGCGCTCGTGGTGGACTGCCCCGAGGAGTTCATCGGCGTCGTCACCCAGAAGGTGGGCTCGCGCCGGGGCCGCATGACCAAGATGGTCAACCACGGAACCGGCCGCGTCCGGATGGAGTTCCGCCTCCCGTCCCGCGGCCTGATCGGGTTCCGCAGCGAGTTCCTCACCGACACCAAGGGGACCGGGATCGCCAACCACCTCTTCGACGGCTACGAGCCGTGGCAGGGCGAGATCGCGCACCGCAGCACGGGCGCCATGGTGGCGGACCGCACCGGGCGCACCACCGGCTACGCCATCGAGCACCTGCAGCCGCGCGGCGAGCTGTTCATCAACCCGGGCGACGAGGTCTACGAGGGGATGGTCGTCGGCGAGAACGCCCGCGAGAAGGACATCGACGTCAACATCACGAAGGAGAAGAAGCTCACCAACATGCGGGCATCCACCTCGGACGAGGCCGTCCACCTCGTGCCGCCCCGCATCATGAGCCTCGAGCAGTCGCTCGAGTTCCTCGCCGAGGACGAGCTGCTCGAGGTCACGCCGACGGCCCTGCGCCTGCGCAAGAAGATCCTGCCCGCGGTCAGACGGAAGTAGCCTGCGTTGCGAGGCTCCGGCAGCGAGGGAGCCGGCCGGAGCGCCCCGCGCTTCCGGGGCTCAGCGGCGATCCTCAGGCCAGCTCGGCGGCGGAGAAGAAGAACGAGAGCTCGATACGCGCGTTCTCGGGCGAGTCGGAGCCGTGGATCGCGTTCCGCTCGATGTTGGTGCCGAACTTCTGGCGGATCGTGCCGGGCGCGGCCTTGCTTGAATCGGTGGCGCCCATCACCTTGCGGAGGTACTCGATCGCGTCCTCCCGCTCCAGCGCCATCACCCACACCGGGCCGGACGTCATGAACTCGACCAGCGGCCGGTAGAACGGCTTGTCCTTGTGGACCGCGTAGAACGCCATCGCCTGGTCCTCGGAGAGGCGCAGCATGCGCGCGCCCAGGATCTGGAACCCCTCTTCCTCGAGCCGGGCGATGACCGCGCCGCAGTTGCGGCGAGAAACGGTGTCCGGCTTGAGAATCGTCAATGTCCTCTGCTTCATGTTCGCATTCTCCTTTTTATGCGACAGCGAGGGAGCTTCGCCGCGCGGCGGCCGCGGCCGTGGCGCGCGGAGCACGCCCATTTTCTCACGCCCTCCCGAGGGCCCGCGCCATCGTGATGCCGATCTCGGCCGGGCTCACCGCGACGGCGATGCCGGCCGCCTCGAGGGCGCCGATCTTCTCCGCCGCGGTTCCCTTCCCCCCCGAGATGATCGCGCCCGCGTGGCCCATCCGCCGGCCGGGCGGTGCCGTCTGCCCGGCGATGAACGCGACCACCGGCTTCTTCATGTTGGCCTTGACGTACGCCGCGGCCTCCTCCTCGGCGCTGCCGCCGATCTCGCCGATCATGACGACCGCCTCGGTCTGGGGATCGACGCTGAACGCTGTGAGCACATCGACGAAGCTGGTGCCCGGCACGGGGTCGCCACCAATCCCCACGCAGGTCGACTGTCCGAGCCCGAGCTTGGTGAGCTGGTCCACGGCCTCGTAGGTCAGCGTTCCTGAGCGGGACACGACGCCGACGCTGCCCTCCTTGTGGATGTGGGCCGGCATGATCCCGAGCTTGGCCTTGCCCGGCGAGATGATCCCCGGGCAGTTCGGGCCGATCAGGCGTGCCCCCTTGGCGCGGGCGTGCTGGACGATCACCTCGTCCCGCGCGGGGATCCCCTCGGTGATGCAGACGATCAGCTCGATCCCCGCGTCCGCCGCTTCGAGGATCGCGTCCGCGGCGGCGAGCGGCGGCACGAAGATCAGCGACGCGGTGCACCCGGTTGCCGCCCTCGCGTCCGCCACCGTGTTGAACACGGGCACGCCGTCAACCGAGGTGCCGCCCTTCCCCGGGGTCATTCCGGCCACGATCTTGGTGCCGTACTCGCGGCACTTCGCGGCGTGGAACTGCCCTTCCTTGCCGGTGAGGCCCTGCACGACGACGCGCGTCGAGGAGTCGAGCCAGATAGCCATGGGCCCCCCTACCTTACTTTTCTTTCCGGGGAGCCGGCGGCCCCCCAACCACACGTCCGCCGCCTCTGCCCCCCGCGCCCCCACGCTCGCCTGGAGTGAATCCCGGCTCGCTGGCGGCGACGACCTTGGCCGCCGCGTCCGCCATCCCGTCGGCGGGCTGGAGCTTCAATCCCGATTCCGCCAGGATGCGCCGCCCTTCCTCCACGTTCGTGCCCTCGAGCCGCACGACGATCGGGACCTTCACGGCCAGGTTCCGTGCGGCCGCGACCACGCCGGAGGCGATCATGTCGCACCGCACGATGCCGCCGAAGATGTTGATCAGCACAGCCTTCACGGACTTGTCGGAGAGGAGGATCCGGAACGCGTTCTCGACCCTCTCCTGGCTCGCCCCACCGCCGACGTCGAGGAAGTTGGCGGGCGCGCCGCCAGCGTGCTTGATGATGTCCATCGTGGCCATCGCGAGCCCGGCGCCGTTCACCATGCACCCGATGGTGCCGTCGAGCTTGATGTAGTTGAGGTCGAACTTCGACGCCTCGACCTCGAGAGGATCCTCCTCGTCGAGGTCCCGCATCGCCCCGATGTCCGGGTGGCGCGCGATGGCGTTGTCGTCGAAGTTCATCTTGGCGTCGAGCGCCAGCACGTCGCCGTCGGTCGTGATGAGCAGGGGGTTGATCTCAGCGAGCGTGGCGTCACTCTCGTTGTAGGCGCGCGCCAGCGCGGTCACGAACTTGACGAACTTCTTGAAGGTGTCGCCCGAAAGATCGAGCGCGAAGCCGAGCTTGCGCGCCTGGTACGCCTGCAGCCCTGCCAGGGGTCCGAAGTGCTCCTTGAGGATCGCCTCGGGGTGCTCGGCGGCGACCTCCTCGATCTCCATCCCGCCGAACTTGGACGCCATCAGCACCGGAAGCCCCGTCGCGCGGTCCAGCACCACGCCGAGGTAGAGCTCCCGGGCGATGCCGAGAGCCTCCTCGACGAGCACCTTGTGGACGATCTTCCCTTCCGGGCCGGTCTGCTTCGACACCAGCCTCATGCCGAGGATGCGGCTTGCCACGTCGGATGCCTCGTCCGGCCCGTTCGCCAGCTTCACGCCCCCGGCCTTGCCGCGGCCGCCGGCGTGCACCTGGGCCTTGACCACGACCTTGCCACCGAGGTTGGCCGCCACGGCCCGCGCTCCTTCGGGAGTCGTGACGACCTCGCCCCGCGGGATCGCCACGCCGAAGCGGGCGAGGATCTCCTTGGCCTGGTACTCGTGCACCTTCATCCGTGCCTCCGAGCTACAGACAACCGGTGCATTGTGCACAGGCCCCCGGTTCTCTGCAACACCACGTCGATTACCGTTCAGCAAACCGCGCGGACCAGTGCCGGGTAATCAGGTGGGGATAACGTTAGCCGGGCGAGGCCGCCGAGCGTGGCGAGAACCTGCTCGTCGACCGACACGCTCAGTGCCGCGCCGGCCACGCGAAGGTACCTGCAGAGAGCATCGAGGTCCGGGCGGGCCCAACCGAGGATCAGGGCGTTGGCAAGGAGGTGCTCGATGCCTGCGTTGCCCACCCGCTCGCCGACCCCGAGCGCCGTGCCGTGCAGCCGGTCGGCCCCCGCGAGGGCGGCCGAGAGGGCGTTCGCCACAGCCAACCCGCGGTCGTTGTGGCCGTGCCAGTCGAGCCCGACGTCGGTGCCGCCGGCGGCGTCGAGGCTGGCCCTGACGAAGCGAACGAGCGCGTGCGCACCGACGGGGGTCGCACAGCCCACCGTGTCCGCGAGGCCCACACGGCGCGCCCCCGAACGGACCGCCGCCTGGTAGAGGCGCGCGACGTCCTCCGGCCGCGAGCGGGTGGTGTCCTCGGTGACGAAGAGGACAGACAGCCCCCAGCGGGTGGCGAACCCCACCCACTGCTCGGTCAGGCGAAGGAGGTGCTCCCAATCCCAGCCCTCCGCCCGCTGGCGGATCGGGGAGGAGCCCAGGAACAGGCCGATCTCGAGAGGTCTACCGACGCGCTGGGCGATCTCCACGGCCGGGATGACATCGTCGGCGCAGGTCCGGCCCGCGCACTTGGGGGTAACCCTCAGCCCGGCGCTCTCGATCTCGCGGCACAGCAGTTCGACATCGCGGGCCGCGGCGCCGCCGGCTCCCGGGTAGCCCACGTTGGCGGTCGCGATACCGACCCGGTCCAGGAGGTGCAGCATGGCGATCTTCTCGGCCGGAGCCGGGTGGCGCACGGACGGTGACTGGAGGCCGTCCCGCAGCGTCTCGTCGAGGAACGTGACCTCCGGCCTCGGACGCCAGAGCCAGCTCTCGTCGGAGTTCCAGTCGAATGCCCGAGGGTCTGGGACCGACAACTGATCAGTCCTCGTCGCCTTCCGTCGGAGCAACAGCGATCCTCTGGAGTTCCTCGTCGGAGAGCGTGTGGTCGGATCTCTTCGCGGCCGAGAGGATGCGGCTCAGCGCAGCGCGGTCCTCGGCTCGGCCATGGCTGGCGAGCCACGATCGCACGTTGGACGAGCCCGACATCGGCCCGACCTCGATCTCCTGGCGTCGCCCGACCCACCTCGCCGGCACCGCCGAATAGACCAGGTCAACGAGCTCCTCGTCGCCCGTGAGCCCGGCCTTGATGATCGCCGAGGCGTGCACGCCCGTCGTCGTCCGGAACGCGTCACGCCCGACCACGGGAGCACCGGCGGGGATCGGGACTCCCACCATCCGGCTGGCATGCTCGGTGTACTCCATCAGCCGCGAGAGGTCGGGCCTGGCCCACCCGAGGAGGCGCGCGTTCACCAAGAGCTGCTCCATCGGCGGGTTCCCAACCCGCTCGCCGACGCCGAGCGCGGTCGCGTGGAGGCGATCCGCTCCCCCCCACGCCGCGGCGAGGGCGTTGGCGACGGCAAGGCCCCTATCGTTGTGGCCGTGCCAGTCGAGGCCCACACCGGCGGCGCCGAGCTCGGTCAGCGCCTGCCTCACGAACCGCGCCACTCGATAGGCCCCTAGCGGAGTGGCCTGGCCCGCGGTGTCGGCGATGCAGATACGGGTGGCACCGGCGCCGACGGCCGCCGCGAAAATCCGCCGCAGGTCGTCCGGGTGCGAGCGGGTGGAGTCCTCGGCGACGAACGTCACCGGCGCGCCGTTCGCCACCGCGAACGCGACCCAGCGTTCCGCGCGTTGCGCGAGCTCGTCGAGGGACCAACCTTCGACGTGACAGCGTATCGGGGACGAGGCCAGGAAGAGCGCGATCTCGACCGGCCTGCCCAGCCGCTGCGCAATCTCGAGGACCGGCGTGATGTCGTCGGCGGTCGCCCGGGCCGCGCAGTTGGGCGCGATCGGAAGGCCGGCGGCCGTGACGCCCCTGCAGAGAGCCTCGACATCGCTCGCCGCTGAGGCGCCAGCACCAGGAAGGCCGACGTCCGCGGACGTGACGCCTACGGCGGCGGCGAACTCGAGCATTGCGAGCTTTTCCTCGACAGCGGGGTGGCGGGCCGAAGGGCTCTGAAGCCCATCCCTCAGCGTCTCGTCGTCGAACGTCACGCCGCCGGGGAAAGGCAACGCCACGGGCTCCGAGCTGTTCCAGTCGAAGACGAGCTGGTCGAGGGGATTCGTCATTCGGCAGCCATCATTGCGCAACTTGCCGCCACGTCAAGCTCTCCCGCTCCCGGCGACGCGCGTGAGGGCGGCGAGCGCCTCCGGGTTCGCGAGCGTCGCGACCTCGCCGATGGCCTCGCCCGCGAGCGCCCTTCCTATGAGTCTCCGGAGGATCTTCCCGGATCTGGTCACTGGCAAAGCATCAACCCACACGACCTTCGCGGGCCTGAGGGTGGGGCCGAGACGCGAGCCGATGTGGCGTGACACCTCCTCCGCGAGGGCCTCGTCGGCCTCGATTCCCGGAAGCGTCACGGCGACCAGTACCAATGCCGTACCCTTCAAGGGGTCGGGCAGCCCGACGGCCGCCGCTTCCCTCACAGCCGGGTGCGAGATGGCCGCGGCCTCGACCTCGCCGGGCCCGACCCGCTTGCCCGCGACTTTGAGCGTGTCGTCGGCCCGACCGGTAAGGAACCAGGCGCCGTCGGCGTCGATCTCCGCCCAGTCTCCGTGGTTCCAGATCCCCTGCCCGAATCGCGCGAAGTACGTGTCGAGGTAGCGCTGCGGATCTCCGAGGAACCCCCTCGTCATGTTGGGCGCGGCGTTCCTGCAGACGAGGTACCCAACCTCGCCGCGAATCGACCGCCCGGCCTCGTCCAGCACGTCGACGTCCATCCCCAGCGCAGGCCCCTGGAGGGAGCATGCCTTGATCGGCGCCGTCGGCAGAGGCGCCAGGAGACACCCCATCAGCTCCGTTCCTCCGGAGATGTTGATCACGGGGCAACGGTCGCCCCCCGCGGCATTCGAGAACCAGCGGTACGACGTCTCGTCCCACGGTTCGCCGGTGGAACCGAGGACGCGGAGGCTCGCGAGGTCGTGGCGCCGGACCGGGTCGAGCCCGCCCGAGGCGAGCAAGCGGATCACGGTCGGAGCGACCCCGAGGTGGGTGACCCGGTGCCGTTCCACCATCGACCACAGCCTGCTTGGGTCCGGGAAGTCGGGAACGCCGTCGAGCAAGACCACGGTCCCCCGGTGGAACAAGGTGCCGAGGATCTCCCACGGCCCCATCATCCAACCGATGTCGGTGAGCCAGAAGACCACATCCCCGGGCCGAACGTCCAGGTGATAGCCCACCTCCTTGGCCGTGACGATCTGGACGCCCCCATGCGTGTGCACCACGCCTTTGGGGCGGCCCGTCGTGCCGGACGTGTACAGGATCAGGGAGCGTGCATCCGAAGACATGTGCTTCGTCGTGGTCGACGTGCCTCCGCCCTCCTCGAACTCGTCCCACCAGAGGTCGCGCCCTTCGTGCCACGGCAGCGTCCCGCCGAGCCGCCGCCGCACGACGACGGTCCGGACCCGCGGGGCGAGCTCGCACGCGGCGTCCACTGTCTCCTTGAAACGAATCGGCTTGCCCCGACGCATCGTGCCGTCCGCGGTCAGCAGCACCCGACAGTCGGCATCCACCAGGCGCGCCGCCAGGGCGTCGGGACCGAACCCGCCGAAAACCGGCACCGGCACGGCTCCGACCTTCAGGCACGCGAGCAGTGCGACGACGACATCGGCCGTCATGGGCAGGTAGAACCCGACCGCGTCGCCCGTGCCGACACCGATTCCGCAGAGCGCTCCGCCGAGGCGGCTCACGCGGGCGCCGAGCTCGGAGTACGAGAGCGCGGCGACCCGGCCTTCCTCGTGTTCGGCGATCACCGCAGGGTCGCCGCCACGCCCGTCCCGCAGGTGGCGGTCCAGCACGTTGTGGACGATGTTGAGCTCGCCGCCGAGGAACCACTCGGTCCACGGGAGGCCCTTGGAGGAGTCGGCGACCCGGTCGTAGCTCTGAAACCACTCGATGCCCATGTCCTGGATGATTGCCGGGTAGAACCACTCGGCGTCCCTCGCCGCCTTCGCCCTCAGCTCCTCCGTCGTCCTGATCCCGTGGCGACGCATGAGACGTGCCACATTGGAATGCTCGAGGTCGTCCGCGCGCGGATACCAGAGATAGCCCTTCGAATTCACGGTCATCTCACCTGGCCGCGGCGCTCGAAATGGACGACGCTCGGACCTGCGCGCATGGCGGTCAACCCGGCCGGGGCAGGCCGAAGGTCTCGCGTGTCCGGACCCACAGATCACCACCCATGCGGCCGACCGCGCGCAGGTGCTCGGCAGTGACGTGGCCGCCTTCGTCCAGCAGTTCGCGTAGAAGGTGCACGGCCATCACCTCGCCCACCACGAGACTGCCGGCGCCTGGCCCGTCCCCGTAGGTCCGGACCTCGACGACCCTGCACTCGATGTTGACGGGAGACTCGGCCACCAGCGGCGCCTTCACGTGCTTCGCCCGCGCCGGCGTAAGGCCCGCATGCTCGAACTCGCTCGTCCCGCGAGGAAGGCTAGCCGACGCCGAGTTGACCCGCGCGGCAAGCTCCTCGGTCACCACCGCGACCACGAACTCGCCCGTGGCCCGGGCGTTGAGGAGGGTGTCTTTCAACTCACCAGTCCGGCCGGACCGCTGAGGCGCGAACGCGAGGCAGGGCGGGTTGGAAGAGACCACCGTGAAGAACGAAAAGGGCGCGAGGTTGGACCTCCCCTCCTCGTCCACTGTCGAGACGAGCGCGATCGGGCGCGGCACGACGACTTCCACCAGCCGGCGGTAGATCTCCTGCCAAGGGGTCGCGGCCGAGTCGATTTCGATCGTTCCCTGGCTCGTGGTCGTTTGGCTTTCCCCAGCCACCGAGTTCTCAGACACGGTCGCTCCCCTTCTCGCCCTTGCGCTCATTCGATGACCCCGCCATCCGAACCGCCGATCCAGCTCTGGCTGTAGGCGGGGTCCTCCACCGAGCGAGCGTGTCTGGTGGGGAGGAGCGGCGAGAACGTGTCGAACATGACCGCGAGCTCTTCCGTGCGCGTGGTCCCTATCGACCCTTCGTAGCGCCCGGGGTGAGGCCCGTGCGGAACGCCGACCGGGTGCAGCGTCACTGACGCGGGTCCAACCCCTCTTCGGCTCGTGAAGTTGCCGCCGACGTAGAAGATCGCCTCGTCGCAGTCTACGGACGAGTGTGGGTACGGGCACGGGATCGCCGCCGGGTGCCAGTCCACGAGACGCGGAACGAACGAGCACACCACGAAGCCGCCGCCCGCAAAGGTGATGTGGGTTGTCGGGGGAAGGTGCACCATCCCGGTCTTGGGCTGGTAGGCGCGGATCGGGAAGGCGAACGGCCAGACCTGGCCGTCCCAGCCGACCAGGTCGAACGGGTCGTTTGCCCAACGGAGGCGCGACAGGCGCCCGTGGCGCATGACCAGCTGATCGCGGGGCGCGCCCAGCGCTGACGGCCCGCCTTCCGGCCAGGCCGGCTCCACGAAGTCGCGGTGCGTGTACGGGGCGTCCATCCGGAGCTGCCCCGAAGGGGTGCGGAACTGGTGCGGGACATCCAGCCCCGACCGCGCCTCCAGCACCAGGAACAGGCCTGGCCCGTCCAGCCGCCAGCGTTGAGCCATTGCACGGGGGACGAAGACATAGTCTCCGGCCGTGAACGGCACCACACCGAGGGGCGTCTGGACCCTGCCCGACCCTTCCTGGATGAACACCAGCTCGTCGCCGTCGGCGTTGGATGCCAGGGTGGCGTCATCGCGGTCGGGCCGAGCCACCCAAACGCCCAGATCGCTGTTCGCAAGGACGAGGCACCGTGAGGTGAACGGCTCGCCCCCCTGGGGCAGGTTCGCCGACAGGAAGTGGCGCCGCCGCAACGCGCCGTCCCACTCCGGCTCGGCCCACCCCGGGTGCGGCCCGAGGTCCTCCTCCTCTTGGACCCAGTGCGGCGCTCGCCGGTGGTACATGATCGTGTACGCCGCTTCGAACCCCCGCCGGGTGAAACAGTGCTCGAACGCCAGCTCCCCGTCGACACGCAGCACCGTGTGGGGCTTGGCAGGCACGAGACCGCGCTGCAGCCTGTGGATCATCTCAGACCTCCCGCCGACGGACCGTCCCGACCAGCTTTCCGAGAGGCGCCCCGCCGTCCAACTCCACGACATCGCCCGGCGAGAGGAACCGGCCGAGCTCGAGCCCGCAGCCCCCGCCGACCGTGCCCGAGCCGAAAATGTCACCCGGTTCGAAGCGGACGCCCTCGCCCGCGAACGAGATCATCTCCCCCCAGCGCCACTGCATGCCGGCGAGGGTCGCTCTCGACCACTCCTGGCCGTTCACGCTGACGGAGAGCTTCAAGTCGCCGAGGTCGCCAAGCTCATCGGGCGTTACGAGCCACGGGCCGAGCGAGGTCGCGAAGTCCTTCCCCTTTGAGGGCCCGAGTCCTACGGCCATTACCTCGCGTTGGATCGACCGGGCGCTCCAGTCGTTGAGAAGGCAGTACCCCCCGATCGCCGCCTCGGCCTCGGCTGCGGAAGGCCCTGCCAGCGGTGCGGCGAGCACCGCCGCCACCTCGAGCTCGAAGTCCATCTGGGACTCCCCCGCGGGGAACAAGGCCTCCTCACCGTCGCCGATGAACGACCGGTGGTTGGAACGGTAGTAGACCGGATGGCGGTACCACTCGGCCGGGACATCGAGCCCGCGCTTGGAGCGGGCGGCCCGGACGTGCTCCTCGAACGCGTAGAAGTCCAGGAACGACCCCGGCTGAGGAACCGGTGGCGCGAAGCGGACCTCGTTGGGCCGCCAACGCCTGACGGTCCGCGGCATCGGTCCTGACGCAGCGGCCTCGGCAACCAGCCTCGGCGTCTCCAGCCGTGGACCATCCCGCCCCAGAAGACCGGCCAACGAACCCGGGCAGCGCTCGTCCCGAAGCACCTCGAGGGCGGCATCCGCCACCGAGACCCAAACAGCCCCGCCCGTGCGGCGGGTCAGCACAGCCACGTGCAACCCGTCGCCGTCCCGGACGGTCGCCAGTTTCATCAGGTGCCCGTCCGCCCGACGTACGGGTTATTCGCTCCTGTGCGGGCGGTCTGGTCGCGCTCGATCGCCTCGAACAAGGCCCGGAAGTTGCCCTCGCCGAAGCCGCGCGCACCGCGGCGCTGGATCAGTTCGTAGAAGAAAGGCCCGGCGATCTCGTTGCGGTACATGACGCCGCCCTCGACCATGAAGATCTGCAGAAGGTAGCGGTCGTCTTCTCCGTCGACCAGGATCCCCAGCTGTCGCAGCTCGTCGATGTTGTCCTTGAAGTTGCGGACCTTCCGCTCCGCGAGGCGCGACGGGAGCATGTCGTAGTAGGTCACCGGGGTGGCGAGGAAATCGATGCCGCCGCGCTTGAGGCCCTCGACCGCCGGCACGATCTTCGGGACGTGGAACGCCACGTGCTGAACCCCCGGTCCGTGGTTGGCTTCGACGAACTGATAGATCTGGCTGGCTTCGTAATTGGGGGCGGCGGGCTCGTTGTTGGCGAGCTTGACCCCGGACTCCGGATCCCACATGACGATGGAGGCCAGCCCGGAGCCGCCATCGCCACCCCGGACGTCGGCGGTATGGAAGTGCACCCGCCAGTACTCCTCGAACCCCATCACGTCCCGCAGCCACGTGACGTGGGGTTCGAGGGTGAGGAAATTCGACGTGACGTGGTCGATGACCTGAAACTCGTAGGGGTTCTCCGGCTCGGCCTCACCGAGCGGCATGAACCCGGGCGGAAGGGCTCCGTTGGCTCGCTCGATGAAGCGGAACCGCACGTCGCCGAGTGGCGTCGCGATCTCGAACCAGCGATACGGCGCGCCCGTCGCGTCCGGCTCGCTGGCGATGCCGGTCACGAACGTGGCGCCGCGCGCCTCCAGGGCCTTCCTCGTCTCCTCGATCTCCTTGACCCTCAGGGAGAGGACTGCCACGCCTTCGGGGTGTCGCTTGAGCCAGCGCTCGGCCCGGGAACCCGCACCACGCGGAATCACGCACACGACCCGCGCCTTCCCGGCGGCAAAAAGGACGCCGTCCTCGCCCCGCTCCGCCGCGACGTTCGGATCCAGGTGGGCCACCTCCGGGACCTTCATGGCGGCCGTGTAGAACTGCCGAGCGCGTTCGAGGTCGGAGACGACGTACTCGTACGCGTCCCATCCCACGATCCCGAGGTTCGCGCTTCTGCGGGACTCGCCCATCCTCGACACCTCCGTCGTTGTGCGGGGCACTCTAGCACAACGACTGAGACCGGTTTGCGATTCACCGAAAGGGGAATCGACCGGGCCCTCACCCGCTGGAAGGCGATGGAGTGCCGCCGCAATTCCCGGTGCGTCAGCGGCCGACGAACTTCGGTGGGCGCTTCTCCAGGAACGCCGTCGTGCCCTCGCGCATGTCGTCGCTCGCGAAGCAGAGCGCAAACAGCGCAGCCTCCACTTCCTGGGCCTGGTCGAGCGGAAGGTTGAGCCCGATTCGGACGGACTCAAGGCACCGCCCCGCGGCCAGCGGCGACACGGCGGCCGTCTCCTCGGCGAGCCCCTGCGCGGTGGATCGCAGCTCCGCCGGCTCGACCACTCGGTTCACCAGGCCCCACGCCAGCGCGGTGGAGGCATCGACCATGCGTCCGGTGAGGAGCAGCTCGAGCGCTCTCCCCTGCCCGACGAGGCGCGCGAGCCGTTGCGTGCCGCCGTAGCCGGGGATCAACCCGAGCTTGGCCTCCGGTTGGCCGAAACGGGCCGCCGCGGACGCCACCCGCATGTGACACGCGAGCGCCAGTTCGCAGCCCCCACCGAGGGCGAAGCCGTTGACGGCCGCTATCACCGGCTTCGGCAACGCAGCGATGGTGTCGAACACAGCCTGGCCAGCCCGGGCGAACTGCTGCGCGTCACGAGGGTCCAGCCCCACGAACTCGGCGATGTCTGCGCCTGCGGCGAATGCCTTGTCCCCGTATCCGGTGACCACCACCGCCCGCACGGCGCCGTCCGACCCCGCGGCGTTCACCGCCGAGCCGAGCTCCGCCAAAACGGCCCGATTGAGGGCGTTCAGCTTGGCGGGGCGGTTGAGCGTGATCCATCGCACGCCGTTGCCGTCCTCGATGAGTACGTTCTCGTATGGCATCGTCAATCCCCCTGCCGGACGGAGAGCCTATCATTCTTGGAGTCAAGAATGGCAACGCTTCGGAGCCGCAACCGGCTCGGCCGCAGGCCCGTGAGAGCAGCGCGCGGCCCACTCTGAGGTCCTCAAACCGCCGGAGTCCGATCTCGTATACTCGGTTGATGAAACCATATGCGATCGTGCTGATTCTCACAGGCTTGACCGCCGGCTGTGCCAGCACGAAGGTGAGTTACATGTTCCTCTCGCCCGAGCGGTGGAGCCAGGAGATGGCCCGGCGCGGCGTCGGCCTGAGGGAGGTACCAAACCCACTCGCGGTCAGCCCCGAGATCGGAGAAACCGCTGGTGCGTTCGCCGGCCTGGGTTCGGCGCAGGAACGCCTCCAACGGCTGCAGCTCGCTCTCTTCGACGCGAGCAGCTTCCCCTTCCACTACGAACATCGCGAGACATTCACGGCGATCGAGGCATTTGCCCGGCGTGAGGGGAACTGCCTGTCGTTCACGAACCTCTTCGTTGCCATGGGCCGATCCCTGGGCCTCCCGGTCACCACGGCTCTCGTCAGGCGCGTTCAGGCAACCGAGAAGGAAGGCGACCTGATGATCGTCAACAACCACGTCGTGGCGGCCCTGCAGGATGGAACCGTATGGCAGTACTACGATTTCGACCAGCGCAGTCACGAGAGACCGACGCAGATTCAGCCGCTCGACGATCTCTGGATCACGGCTCTGTACCTCAACAACCGCGGCGCCGACGAGTTGCGCGTCGGTCACCCCGATATCGCGCTTCGTTTCTTCGACTACGCGACCAAGCTGGCGCCGACCTTCGCACCCACCTGGGGCAACGTGGGCGTCGCGCGGCGTCGCCTGGGAGACACCCAGGGTGCCCTCGACGCCTATTCCCATGCGCTAACGGTCTCCGCCGCCGACCCGACGATCCTGGGAAACCTTGCGTCACTCTATAAGTCGCTCGGAAAGGAGCAGGAGGCTCGGGAGGTCACGCTGGCGATCAAGGTCGGGAACGCCACGCCGAACGCGCTGATCGTGCGCGGGGATCTTGACCTTGCCATGGGCCGCACGAGCAGCGCGATCCGGTTGTACAAGAGGGCCCGACACCTTGGGCCCCGGCTCGCCGACCCGTGGATGGCGCTCGCTCGGGCGGAGCTGGCGCGGTCCAGACCCGACCGTGCTCGTAAGGATCTCGGTCGGGCGCTCGAGCTCGAGCCGGGCAACAAAGATGCCGCCGATTTGCTGCGCCAGCTCGAAGCGACCCCAGTCCCGGACAGCCGGCGCTAAGTTCCTCCGGGCCCAGTGGTGGTAAGCTCTGCCGGCCGGTTCCGACCGCTTCTGGCCGAGGACCCAATGAGAATAGTGTGAGGAACGTACAATGAGCCGCCGCAGGCGCCAGGTCCAAACTACTGTCAGCACCCCCAAGTCCCTCTTCCGCCGGGTCGAGCGCACCCTCGATGCGATCGAGCACGCCGGCGACACCCTGGGGACGATCCGCAACGTCACCTCGTACATGACCGTCAACTTCCGCGATGATCTCGGAATCCTCGGTGGTCGAATCTACCGGCTCGAGGGCAATGAGTACGAGCTCGTTCAGGTGTTCGGCACGGCCGATTCGGCCGCCATCGGTACACACGTTCCCCGCGACTACGCGGCGATCGAGGCGGTCCTCGAATCCGGGCTCGTCGTGATGACCCGCAACGCGCCCGAGCTGGATCCGGCTCTGGAAGCCCAGCTCGGTACGCGCGAGCGCTTCGCGGCAGTCGCTGTCGCTGACGGCAACTACTTGATCTCGTTCGATGTGGACCCAGCGAGGGGATCGACGGAAGACCTCCAGTCGTCGCTCAACATCGTCCGGCTGGCCGTCAATCAGAAGCTACGCCAGGACCGGTTCGAGGAGATCCTCCAGGATGCACGTCTGATCCAGCGTTCGATCCTTCCGAAACGTACCCCCCGCTACGGGGACTTCGATATCGCCGGGGATTCCCGCCCGGCCGAGACCGTCGGGGGAGACTTCTTCGACTACATGCGGGTCACCCCCGAGATCTTCGACCTTGCCATCGCGGACGCATCGGGTCACGGCCTGCCGGCAGCCCTGCAGGTTCGGGACGTGTACATGGGCCTCCGCATGGGCCTGACGCGCGATTTCAAGCTCACCCGCACAATTGAGAGGCTCAACGCGATCATCAACCGGTCGCAGCTTGCGTCGAAGTTCGTCTCGCTCTTCATTGCCGAACTCGAGACCACCGGAAACATGATCTATGTGAACGCCGGCCACGTGCTGCCGTTCATAATCCACCGTGCCGGGGGGATCGAGTACCTCCGTGAGGGTGGGATGGTCCTCGGCCCGTCCCCCGACGCGACGTACCTCCGCGGCTTTGCGCAGCTCCAACCGGGCGATATCCTGGTGCTCTACACCGACGGCATCACGGAGTGCCACCACCACCGCTCCGATGAGGAGTTCGGGGTCGCCCGACTCCAGCGGTTGGTGGCACGGCATGCCGACAAGTCCGCCGCCGAGATCGTCCAGACCGTGTTCCAGGCCGTTTCTCGCTATGCCGCCACCCCTATTCCCGAGGACGACCAGACCCTGGTCCTCGTGAAACGTCCGTTTCGGGAGAACGGCGGCGAGTAGCCGCTGCGCCTGCGCTGAGCGGAAGGCATCGGCCGCGCTATACTCCTCGCCATGAAACCATTCGCGGCGGACAACTTCTTCACTCTCTCTGACTTCGATCACGCCGCGCTGTTCGCCCCGGAGCGACCGGTTTGGGAAGCCCTGGGTGATGCCCTCGACGCCTACTTGGCCGGTTGGAATCGCTGGGAGGTGTTGTCCCCCATTCCGGAAGGCGTCCATCTCCTCGGGGGTCCGGTGTTCATCGGCGATCACTGCCGAATCGACCCCGGCGCGGTCCTGCGTGGCCCCCTGATCGTGGGTGAAGAGTGCGAGATCCGCACTGGAGCTTACCTTCGCGGCCGGGTCATCATGGGGAGGCACTGCGTGGTCGGAGCCCACTCCGAGGTCAAGAGCGCCATCCTCCTCGACGGCGCGCACGCGCCCCATCAGAACTACGTCGGTGACAGCATCCTGGGCAGGAACGTCAACCTGGGCGCAGGAACCATCCTGTCCAACGTCAAGAACGTCGGGCACGAGGTCACCTTTCATCACCAGGAGGAACTCATCAAGACCGGCCTCCGCAAGTTCGGCGCCGTTCTCGGGGACGAGTGTCGGACCGGCTGCAACACGGTGCTCAACCCTGGAGTCCTGATGGGTCCGGGGTGTGTCACCTACCCCGGCGTGTGCCTCCGCTCCGGCTACTATCCGGCCGGGACCCTGGTCAAGCTCCGCCAGGTGCAACAGCAGGTCGTTCTCAACGGGCGGCTCCAGAAATAGTGGCACGGCGTTTGCACGTCGGTGGATCGAGGAGTTTGGGAGGTCGACCATGAAACGCTCTCTTTCGGCAATCACCGCGATCCTGGCCGGGATGCTTCTGGCCCCGGTGGCCCTTGCCGGGGACGACATGACCTCGCTGAGCTACATTTCCTACCTCGAGCGCTACGCCACCATCCGCACGGCGCACGGCGACGAAACCCTCGACGTGGTCGTCAACATGCCCGTGCTGGCCGGAGACCGACTCGATACCTCGCGTGGCGCTCGAGTCGAGGTCCAGCTCGCCGACGGGAGCACGCTGTGGCTCGACGAGTTCGCCACCGTCGACTTCGATGCCATCGCTCTTTCCCGCGACGACACTTCGTCGCGAACAGCGCTCTTCCTCGCCGAGGGAACCGCGGCGATCGAAATCCCCTCCACTGCGGCAGGCGACGGTTCTCTGCGCGTTGACTCCCCCGCCGGCGCCGTGTTCCTCAACCGACCCGGCCTCTACCGCCTCGAGCTGCGGGGCAACGAGATCCGGGTTCAGGCCCACAGCGGGTTTGCAGAGCTGCCGGCGGGCATTGGCTCGGAGATCCTGCGCGGCGGCGAGGAGGCCGTCGTCGGAACACAGAGCGAGCTGCAGAGGGCCGCGATATCGGACACCAGCGATGATTTCTGGACCTGGGTGCAGGAGCGCCGCCACGTTTCCACAGGCCCCACCGCACAGTACGTCGATGCCCGCAGCGCGAGCCACGCCGCCGTGCTCGACAGCTACGGCGACTGGATCTACGTTCCAACCTATTCGAACTGGATGTGGCAACCGCACGTCAACATCGGCTGGGTGCCGTATTCGCACGGCAGGTGGTACTGGACGCCGGTCGGATGGTCGTGGATCTCGTACGAGCCCTGGGGCTGGTACCCATTCCATTACGGCTCCTGGTACTTCGACGCGAGCTTCGGGTGGCTCTGGGGGTGGGATTCGGTCTGGGGGCCAGCGTGGGTGGATTGGTTCTCCACTCCGGGCTACGTCGGCTGGTGCCCCCGCGGCTACTACGACTGGTGGTACTACCACAACGGCAATCACGCCTGGGGTGGAAGGTGGGGGCGGCCGCCCCGCTGGAGCGAGGTCAGCTTCAACTTCTCGGGTCGCGTGAGGCTCGGCCAGATCGACCCGAGGCCGTGGACGGTCGTACCGAGCGCCCACTTCTCTTCGTCTCACATCGACCGGGTTCGTCTTGACGCAACGCGCTTCCTGCGGGACGGGCAGCCGGACCGCGAGGGCATCGTGCGATCCGGGCCGCTCGTGACGCCCTTCCCTGGTCGCGCACCTTCCGACAGTACCGTCGATTCTTTCTTCCGGCCCGGCCCCACGACCGGCACACTCCCCGACCTATCCTCGATCATGCGCCGCGAGACACCAACCGGTGTGCGCTCAGCGACAGCGCTCCCTGACCTGCGCGCGAGGCTTACGACCGAGGTCGCTGCGGGTTCCCGAGCCGTGTCTGATCGCACGCAGCGAACCGCCCAGGGCGGGCTCGAGGCCGGTCGCTGGAGTGGCCGTGCCGTCCCCGGACGCCCTCTCACAACCGACTCGCCGCGTCAGCCTGGGAGCCCGAGCAGCATCCAGCCGGGAGGAACGGCCTCCGGAGTTTCAACCTCCCCTGTCACGCGTCGCGAGGTGGTTCGGAGGGACGTCACCTCCCGCCCGGCGCCTCCGAATGTTCAGTCACCGCCGGCGCAGGGGACCGGCTCGCACAGCGGAAGCGGGCCAACGGTCGAGCGCCACGTATCGCCGCCTTCGCAACGCCCACCGACCCAGTCCGTCAGCTGGAGCCGGCAGCGGGACTCCTCAGGCTCGGCGCGAGAGATTGCCTCGTATCGGGATAGGTGGTCCTCGCCGGTGACGCGCCGTGACGTCGGCAGGGCGACCGTGAGCGGGCAATACGCATCTGGCTACCCGTCACAGTTGAGGTCGGTGGCGTCCTCCCGTCCGACCGGAGCGGATCGCGGTACCATCGCCCATGTCAGCAGCGCAACCGTGAGGAGCGTGCCAACGAATGCCAGCCCCCGCGCCGTGTCGGTCTCACATTCGACGTCACGCTCCAGCGCGAGTTCGGGCCACGGCCATCGACCATAGCCCGTCGGCTCGCTAGAATCCCGGCATGAGAACGCCGGACGGAACTGGACGCCGCCCCGGAAGTCACTTCGGGCGGCGCCTCACCCTGTGCGCCGCGGCCTTCGGCGCCGTCGCGGGTTGCTCGCCGCAATCGCCTCGCCCGCTGGTATCGCTCCCGGTCGCGGCGCAAGCGTGGGCCCCGGCGCTGGCGGCCACCCACGAGCCTCTCTCGGCTGCGCTTGCCGCCATCGCCGATTCCGGTACGGAATCCGCATGGCACCGGCGATGCGACGATGTCTTTCGGGACTATCTCGCGACGCTTAGCCGCAACGGACCGTTCTCACGCCCCGAACTGTTTCCTTCCGGCGACGATGTACTCGCCTACCTCGTCGACGCTCACGTCGCGTGGACCCTGGCGCTTGCCAGATCCTCAGACCTTGGCGGGGCGGGAGTGGCCGAGCTCCGGGACGCACCCATCTCGCTCGACGGCCGAACGACCTCCCTGCGGGCGCTCGCAGGCGAAATCGCCTGGCGCGCACCGTGGGAACCCCGCCTGGCGCTCTTCCTCAACCCCGGGTGGCGAGGCGGCCCTCCCCTGCCTTCAAGCGCACTGGAGGGGCGAGCCATCGACTGGCAGCTGACGCTCCAGGCCGAGCGGTGCGGAAAGGCTGTCGGGTTCTGGACGCTCGACACGACAAGGAAGCAGCTCTCGGTGTCGCCGTACACCGAGCTGATGTGGGGGCTCCCGGCCACCCAACCGGCCCGAGCCCGGAGGCTCCTCGACGTGGTGCCCCCGCCGCAGCGGTTGTTGGACGCCGTGCTCACGACATGCGGTACCGCGCTTCAGCGCTGCACCGTGGTTCTGGCGCCGATGGACTTCGGCCGTCTCTTCATGCCGGAGAAGACCAACGGCGAGCAGAGGTATGCCCACGGCTCCGGCAACCGCCGCTCCTGAGCCCCCGGGCCCTGGGCCATCCGCATTCGATGCGTGCCTTGGTCCGGCTCTGATCCGCCTTTGGTGTTCGAACTGCCCTGGCTGAGATCGCGGCGTCGGGAGGGCGGAGCCGACGGCGGGTATACTCGGGCGGTGCCGCTGGACCTGGCTCGCTGGCTTCCCGAATTCCCCGTGCGCCAGCACTGTTTCTATCTCAATCACGCCGCCGTGGCCCCGCTTCCCCAACGAGTGGCCGACGCAATGCGGGCGCGCATCGGCGAGCAGGAGAGCACGGGCTCCCATCTCTGGGAGCGCTGGCGGGAGACCGAGCTGTCCGCGCGGGTCCTGGCCGCCGAACTCGTCGGTTGCCGCCCCGAGGATGTCTCGCTCGTTCGGAGTACGTCCGAGGGGCTCTCCCTGGTGGCCCAGGGCCTGACGTGGAAGAAGGGCGATGCGGTGCTGGTTGGCGAGGAGGAGTTCGCCGCCAACGTCGCTCCGTATCTCGCACTGCAGCGGCGAGGAGTCGGCGTGCGACGTTTTGCGACCCCCGGCGGCCGGATCCAGCCCGACTTGGTGCTGCCGTTTCTGAAGCCGCCGGTCCGGCTGCTCGCCCTCTCCTGGGTCGCCTTCCACACCGGGTGGGTGGCCCCCGTTGCCGATCTCACCCGGGCTGCGCACGAGCGCGGGATTCTGGTCGTCCTCGACGCGATCCAGGGACTCGGGGTATTGCCCGACCGGTTCAACGACCTCGGCGTTGACGCGCTCGTGGCCGATGGCCACAAGTGGCTGCTCGGCCCCGAAGGCGTGGGCGTGATGGTCACCACGCCGGCGCTCCGGACCGCGCTCCACCCCGTCCTGGCGGGATGGCTCAACGTGCGCCGCCCGGACCGCCAGCTGTTCTTGCACGAGCTCGAATTTCACGAGGACGGCCGGAAGTTCGAGCCGGGTGCCACTCCCAACATCCTCGTTGCCGGGCTCGCGGCCGCGCTCGACCTCCTTCTCGAAGCCGGCCTCGACGAGGTCCATTCTCGCGTTGTGAGCCACGCGCGCACCCTGACCCAGCTGCTCCTCAAAGCGGCCTGGCGCGTCGGGTCCCCCGGCTCGGGCCACCCGATCGCCGGGATCGTTGCCGCGCGACACCCGCTTCTGCCGGTAGACGACGTCGCGCGTCGGCTGCGCGAGCGCCACATCGAGGTGACGGCGCGGCAGGGATGGGTCCGATTCTCGCCCCACTTCTACGCCACGGCCGGCGAACTCGAAGCCCTCGGAGTGATCCTCGGTAAACTATAACGAGACGAGGTACAATTTAGCGATGGCGAAGGAACGCACCATGGACGTGCTGATCCTCGGCGGAGGTCCTGCCGGCAGCACGGTCGGAGCGCTCCTCGCGGAAGCAGGCATCCACACCGCGATCGTCGAAGGTGAACCATTCCCGCGCTTTCATGTCGGCGAGTCGTTGTTGCCTCACACCCTGCCGCTGCTCGAACGGCTCGGGGTCCACGAGACGGTACGGTCCTTGCCGCACACCCGCCAGAAGGACGGTGCCAGTTTCGTCACGCATGACGGCAGCAAACACGTCGTCTATTGGTTCGATGAGGCCGTCCAGCCGGCCATCCCCCACGCGTACCAGGTGCGACGTGACGAGTTCGACGCGGCCCTGCTCGCCAATGCGGTCGGGAAGGGGGCCGAGCTCCTGGAAGGGTGGCACGCCATAGCGCCTCGGTGGGACTCCAGGCGCCTCACGGGGCTCCTCGTGCGTGACCCTGCCGGCGGGGAGCAGGTTCTCCGGTTCCGCGCTTTTCTGGACGCGAGCGGGCAGTCGTCATTCCTCGCGAGCCGCATGGGCTGGCGCTTCCCGTACCCGCAACACCGCAAGGTGGCCGCTGTCTCGCACTTCAAGGGGGTCAGCCTGCCCGCCGGCAGGGAGGCCGGCAACATCACGATCGCCCTGGCCGCTGGCGGCTGGTTCTGGCTGATCCCATTTGCGGACGACACCGTGTCGGTCGGGGCCGTCCTC
This sequence comes from Terriglobia bacterium, assembly GCA_020073245.1. GTDB lineage: Bacteria > Acidobacteriota > Thermoanaerobaculia > Thermoanaerobaculales > Thermoanaerobaculaceae > RBG-13-68-16. Next base: position 60,943 of record JAIQFQ010000010.1, read on the forward strand.
GACGTCGAGAGGTGGCAAGCCTCGGCAGGAACGCCGGAAACCCTGTTCGGGGCAGCCGTCGAGGCGACTCCTGAACTCCAGCGAAGGCTCGCAAACGCCGAGCGGTTGATTCCGTTCAGGGCGATCCAAAATTTCTCTTACCGGGTGATGCAGATAGGTGGCGATGGCTACTGCTTGGTCGGCGACGCGGCGGGTTTCCTGGATCCGATCTTCTCGACCGGCGTATTCCTCGCCACCACAACGGCAGCCTCGGCAGCCGGAGACATCATCGACGCTCTGGCCCGGCACGCTCGGATGGATACCAGCGACTTCGGGCCGACCATCTCCCTCACCCGGAGCCTCCATCGGTTGTTTTTCTCGCTCATCAGGTCCTACTACGATGCGAACTTCCTGTCGTTCTTCTTCAACCCGAGCAACGCCTTCCAGCTGCAGGCTGCAACCGTCTCGCTGCTGGCGGCCGATGTGGTGCGACCCGGGCGCTGGAGGCGGACCGCTCGGTTCCGTGCGCTGCAGGGCCTTGCCCGTCTCCAGCAGATGGCCGCACGCCTCGGCCACCCAATCGTGGAGCCCCTGACGGTCGGGCCAACGAGCGTCACATGAGTACCGGGAACCTGCGATGAACGCCATTTCCGACGTCGCGGCCGGGACCACCGAAGCCCCAGACGAGCGGACCCTCCTGCGCTGGCTCCTCAAATGGGCTCTCCCGCACCGGCGACGGATCGTTGCGGCGATCGTCCTCGTCCTGGCGGGCTCAGCGTTTCAAGTCGCGGGCCCGCTCCTGACCGCAGCTGCAATCGATCTCTACATGAAGCCCCAGGCCGCCACCGGTGCTCAGCACGTGCTCCATTTCATTCAGGCGCTGCATCTGCCGAGTTCGGGCGGCGCCGGCCTCATGACGGTGGTAGGGCTCTACTTCGCGAGTCTGCTCGGATCCGCGGTCCTCCTGATCCTCCAGGCGCGCACGATGCTGATCACCGGCCAACTCGTGATGCGTGACCTGCGCGACGCGCTCTTCGCGCACCTCCAGCGCCTCGAGGTCGCCTGGTTCAGCCGGACACCGGCCGGACGAGTCATCACCCGGCTAACAAGCGACGTCGAGGCGCTCAACGAGCTCTTCACCTCCGGCCTGGTCGACATCCTTGCCGACCTGTCCGTGCTGGGCGGAATCGCCGCCATTCTGTTCGCCCTGGACTGGCGTCTCGCCCTCGTCGCGTTTGCCGTGCTGCCTTTCATGATCCTGTTGTCCGGGTGGTTCCGCGGACGAGCTCGTACGATCTACCGCGAGGTTCGAACGCGCATTGCCGCAATCAACACGCACCTGCAGGAGCATCTCGCCGGGATGTCGGTAGTCCAACTGGCCCGTGCCGAGGGCCGCACCTCGGCTGCTTTCAAAGAGCTGGACGCCAAGCACCGCGACGTCAACATCCGCGGCGTCTTCTACTACGCGGTGTTCTACCCAATGGTGGAGCTCCTCATCGCGGCCGGCATGGCGCTGTTGCTGGTGTTCGGTGGGGTCTGGAAGTACGCGGGTACTCTGTCGATCGGCGTGCTCTACGCCTTCCTGCAGTACGTGCAGCGCTTCTTCAGACCGATCGCTGACCTTGCCGAGAACTACAACATCCTTCAAACATCGTTCGCCGCCGCGGAACGCCTGAAGGGACTCCTTGGCACCGAGCCCGGCATCGTCCAGCCGGTGACCCCCCTCGCACCGCCGGGTCGTGTGGGTACGTTCGAATTCGACGCGGTCTGGTTCGCCTACGAGGAGGAGAACTGGGTCCTGCGGGACATCGGTTTTGCCGCCCGCTCCGGCGAGCGTCTCGCCGTTGTGGGCCACACCGGCGCCGGAAAGAGCACCCTCGTCAACCTCCTGCTGCGTTTCTACGACGTACAACGTGGTGGCGTGCTCGTGGCGGGAGCGGACGTGCGTCGCTGGGATCTCGCGCAGCTCCGACGGCGTTTCGCGGCCGTGCTGCAGGAGATCGATTGCTTCGCCGGCACCCTTCGGGAGAACGTTTCGCTCGGCCGTAGAGGGGTCGACGACAGGCGAATGCGTTGGGCGCTCGAGCAGGTCGGCGCCGCAACTCTCCTCGACAGGCTTCCGCAGGGCCTGGACACGGTTCTCGGTGAGCGTGGGACCGGGCTTTCAGTCGGCGAGCGTCAACTCGTCTCGTTCGCCCGGGCGCTCGTTGGCGACCCTGAGTTCCTCCTGCTGGACGAGGCGACGTCGTCCGTCGACCCGCTCACCGAAGCGGTCATCCAGCGGGCTCTCGAGAGACTCCTCGCCGGGCGCACCGCGCTCATCATCGCCCACCGTCTCGCCACGGTCGTGGGATGCGACAGGGTCCTTGTGATGCACTCAGGGCGTCTCGTCGAGCAGGGACACCACGAGGAGCTTCTCGCCCGCGGTGGGCTGTACCGCGCGCTCTACGAGCTCCAGCTGTTGCGCCCAACGAGCGAGGGTGAGCGGGCCGCTGGTCTTCCCTGAGAACCTTCCGATCAGTGGGCGACAGCTCTGGGGAACACACCCGTTGCTGCGCGATCGCGGGTGCCCAGGACGAGCGAAGGGTTCGCGACCGGCACGCCGACGGAGTTGCCCCACTCCGTCCAGGACCCGTCGTAGTTCCGCACCCGGCGATATCCCATCAGCTCGTGGAGGACGAACCAGGTCAGCGAAGAACGTTCGCCGATCCTACAGTAGACAATGATGTCCTTGTCCGGCGTGATCCCCGCGCCCTCGTAGAGTCGGCGGATCTCCCCTGCGCTTCTGAACGTCCAGTCGGTGTTCACCGCCCTCCCCCAGGGGATGTTGACCGCGGCAGGTATGTGGCCGCCCCTCAGCGCGCCCTCCTGTGGGTAGCCGGCCATCTGCACGAGCTGGCCGGAGTACTCGGCTGGGGTTCTCACGTCGACCAGCGAATGGGCCGCCGGGAGGCGGACCACGAGCTGCCGTGGGCTCGGGTTGCCGATGTGGCGCATGACGTCGGTCCTGAACGCGCGCAGCCCGGGGTTCCTCTCGGCCACCACGTAGCGAGTCTCCGGTGGCAGCGTCGGTGCGGACGTCATTGCGCGCAGCTCTGCGAGCCACTTCTTCCTGCCACCGTTTACCAGGCACAGCTTGGGGTGGCCCATGATCCGGAAGACCCAGTAAGCGTACGCGGCCCACCAGTTGGCTTGATCGCCGTAGAAGACCACGGTCGTGTCGCGCGTGATCCCTAGGCGGCCCATCAGCCGCTCGAACGTTCTCGCGTCCACGTGGTCGCGCACCCTCTGATCGTTGAGGTCGGCCTGCCAGTCGATCCTCACCGCGCCGGGGATATGGCTCCTGTCGTAGAGATCCGCGTCCTCGTCGCACTCGACCAGGCGAATGTCCGGATCAGCGGAGTGTTCCTCCACCCAGGTCGTTTCGGCCAGCACCCCGGGGTTGACGTATCCCGTCATGGCGAACTCCCAGGGGGGAGCGGATTCCAACACCTCTATCTGGGACAACGTGGCGCCGGCTCGCAAATTCCTCCGGCCGCGAGCGGATCGCGCCGCGCCTCCGCGTGGGCCACGGCGCTGCCCTCCCCGACTCTGCTAGATTCATCCGTGCACCTTCCGCCCGGGTTTGACGTAGGGGAGGCACTATGGCTGACGCGGAGCGACTTTCGGGCCTGCGCGATTCGATCGCCGATGTAGACCGAGCCTTGCTCGAGATGCTCCGGCGGCGCATGGTCCTCGCCGCTGAGATCGGACGCATCAAAGCAGCGGCCGCCGAGCCCGTCGTTGTCAGGGATGCCGAGGACAGGGTGCTGTTGCGCGCACGCCAGCACGCCGAGGCATGCGGCGTCTCCGAGGATGTGATGGAGCAGATATTCCAGGCGATTATCCGAGGCTCTGTGGAGCGCCAGCACCGCGTCGGAGTGGAGGTCAGAGCGCAGCGCGGCGGCCGGGTCCTCGTCGTAGGTGGCGCGGGGGCGATGGGCATCTGGCTGGGCCAGTTCCTGCGCTTGGTGGGCCACCGCGTCGATGCTCTCGACCCCGCCTGGGCCCCGCTTCCTCCGGATGAAGGGCGGTGGGGTTCGATCGAGGACGTTCCTGAACTCGATGTCTACGAGTTCATCGTGGTGGCGGTGCCTCTGGCCCTGACACCGACGGTTATCGACACGCTTGCCAGGCGCCGCCCCCGCGGCGTGATCGTGGAGATCGCGTCGATCAAGGCGCACATCGAGCCAGTACTCGCCCGGGCCCGCGACGGGGGTCTCGCGGTCGCGTGCCTCCACCCGATGTTCGGTCCCGGCAAGTCGGCATACGAGCCGCTCACCTTCGTGCTTGCCTGCCTGGACGAACCGGATATCGAGCGACGACGCCTGGAATCCCTGCTCCGGCACCCGTACACCAACCTCATCACGATCCCGTTCGCCCACCACGATCGCCTGATGGGATGGCTGCTCGGCCTCGCCCACCTCACCGGCATGCTGTTCGGTTCCGCCCTGACACGGTCCGGACTCGATCCGGCCGAGCTGACGGCCTGCGCCTCCACGACCTTCACCCGCCAGGCGGCGACGGCGCTGTCGGTCCTCGCCGAGGACCCGGCCCTCTACCTCGATATCCAACGCCTGAACCCGCACCGGGAAGAGGTCTACCGGGCCACGCGTGAGGCTTTCGAGGAGCTGGTCGCCCTGGTCGGTTCGGGGAACGTGGAGGGTTTCCGTTCGACCCTCGCGGGTGCCCGGCGATCCCTCACGAGGGAGAGTTGAGAGCTCGCCACCACGTCGAGTACGCCGCCGTACTGGCTCTGTCGGCGCTGCTGCGCGCGCTCCCGCGGACCCTGGCGCTCGTGGTGGGCGCTGCACTTGGCCAGTTGGGATGGTGGATCCGGCTCAGACGCGAGGTCGTCCTCGCCAACCTGGGCCAAGCGCTCCCCGAGCTCGACGTCCCCGCGCACCGTCGCATTGCCGCCCGCGCCGCCCGGAACTTCGGCCGCACCGTGGCGGAGTTTGTCCGGTTCGCAGGCTCCGACCGGGCTCGGGTCACCGACTTCGTGACCCTCAGTGGGACAGAGACGTTGCGGACCGCGATGGCGGACGGAGGGGGCGCAATCGTGGTGACCGCCCACGTCGGGGCCTGGGCGCTCTACGTGACGGCCCTCGCGGCTGCCGGGATCCCGTGCGCCCTTCTCGTCGGGCGGCAGCACAACCCGAAGGTGCAGCGGTTCATCCTCGGGATTCCGGGTGACGCGGTGCGCTTCGTGGCCAAGAGCAAGGGCGCCCCGCGAGAGATCCTGCACTGCCTCAGGGAAGGCCGAGCCATCGTAATGGTCGCTGACCACAGGGCGGGACGGACCGGTGTGCTGGCGCCGTTCCTTGGGCGCGTGGCGTCCACCCTCCCTTTGCCCGGCACCATCGCGGCGCGCTACGGGACTCCGACGCTCGTGATGTCCGGACACCGGCTACCGGACAGCCGGCACCTGGTCGCCATCAGCCGGCTTGCCCTCCCGGACCTCCAGGGCGACGAAGAGGCGTACCGGACGGCGGTCACCGCGGCGATCAATGATGCGCTCGGGAAAGTGATCCGAGCCTGTCCGGAGCAGTACTTCTGGTACCACCGCCGCTGGCACGGCGTCCCGGAGGGGTCGGTGACGACGGCTGCTCACGCTCCCGGAATCCAATCCCGTTGAACCTCGTCCAATGGAGCCTCGCCACGCCGACGCCGCCTGCCGCAGCAGGCCGCCAAAGCGCAGGTTCCGACGATGCCGACTCCACACAGAACCACCCCGATCCGGAGGGAGAGCGGTCGGTACAGGAGCACAACGGTGTGAGAGCCTGTCGGCAGCGCCACCTCGATCGGCCTCCCGACGGGCGACGCGATCTCGGCGCGCTGGCCGTCGACGCTGGCGACCCAGCCAGGGAACATGGGGTTGGCTAGGACCAGCGTCGCTGGCGCGCGGGCGTCAACCCCGAGATCCCACCGCGTCGGAGTGTGGTGAAGGACCGTGGCGGTCCCGCTCCCGGTCACCCTCGCGCGCGGAAGCACGCGGCGGTTCCGCAGCAGCCGTCCGTCGACCCCGAGATAGACCTCCTCGAGGTCGAGCCCAAACTCCCGGTTGAGACGGTCCGCGTCGTAGGCCAGCTGAGGGTGGACGAGGAGGTACTTGACATTCCACCGGTCGAGGGCCTCGCCTCCGGGCGCGATGTCCCACGGCTCCAGCACATCGCTCACGTAGGCCGTCCTGGTGAAGCGGCCGATCGCGGCCCTCTCGACGCGCCACTCGCGAGGGGCCAGCGCGTCGTAGCCGCGAACCTCGTCCAGAGCGACCGCGGTTGCGGAATTGGGCGGCAGAAACGTGTGCAGCGGCAGTATCCGGAACGGCTCCGGGTCGCGAGCGAGCGACGCGAGCAAAGGCGTCGAGCGATCGACATCCGCCCGCGGTGTGACTGCGTGAACACCTCGGGCAGCCGCGAACAGTTCGGCACATGCCACGGCCGTGACCACGGCCGCCGTGGCCACGCTCGCGCACATTCCGAACGCCTTCTCCAGCCTCGCCCGCAGCGAGTCCAGGCCGCCCGAAGCCAGCACGGCCAACGGGATCGGCAACAGGATCAGCCCTCTCGACCAGTAGATCAGGGTGGCATGCGCAAGCGCGTTCGACAGCGGGTTCGCGTAGGCGAGAGCGAGGAGCGCCGCGGCCAGGCCTGACGCCACCACTTCCCCTCTCCCGCGTCCGCGCCGCAGCGCACCGACCCCGGCGAGGGCGATCCCGACAACGGACACGGTCGAAGCGGCCTCGATCGGATGACCGATCGCGGCGTGCGGCGCGACGAATCGGACGAGCGCCGACACCGGGAGCGTGAAGGGGAACCTGTCCGTGCCGGATCGCGCCGAGCTGAGCGCGAAGTACTCGAGGGACGGAACGATCGCGATTGCCGCCACGAGCAGCCCGAGAGCACCGGCCACCACAAGCCACGAGGCATCCCGAGCGGTCCGCGTTCCAGAAAGAATCAATACGGCGGCGACCGCTCCCGCCATGACCGCCGTCTCGGGGTGCCCTCCCAGCAGCACCGCCGCCGTGGCCGCCACCACCCCCACGAAATCCGCCGGCCGACCGCGTCGCACAAGGCGCCCGCCAAACAGGAGGAGAAACGGGAGCGGAGCGGCCGCCAGGGTGTGGGGATGCTCGAGCCAGGCGATGTACGGCCCGGACATTCCGAACATGAACCCGCCCAGCGATGCGGCCATCCGACTCCGGCCGATATCCCGGAGCCAGAGGAACACGCCCAGCGTGGCCACGATCAGCTTCAGCAGCAGCGTGATGTTCCAGCCGCTCGCGACGCCGAGGAGCAGCGTCGGAACGATCAGCGGAGAAAGGAGCGCCGACTGCGCGTTCCCGAGCAACGGGACGCCGCCGTCCTGATGAGGGTTCCAGAGCGGCAGCCTCCCCGAAATCAGCTCGCGACGCGCGAACTGCAGCCACGGCACGAACTGCCATACCGGATCGGAAAGCAGAGGCGCCTGCAGCGCCGGCGACCCCGACGAAGGCGCCCACGGCCAGCACCTGGACTTGATGTCGCTCGAGAGCAGGAGGCCTCTCTGCATCCCCAGATCGAACCAGCACGCCGCCGCAAACGCTCCGAGCGCAAGAGCGGCCACCAGGAGCCGAGGGGTCCGGTCGTGACGGAGCCGGGTCACCGCCGCATCTTAGCCATCCAGGCCGAGGGGAGGAACCCCTCCACGACCCACCGCGCGTCCCGTTGCCGCGCCGTCTAGCCCAGCGCCACGGTGCACGACTCGTCGTCGTTGCCGGGGCTGTTGACCCTCGGACTCACGGGATAGGCCTGCATCCCTCCTGCCGGATGCGGGCGCAGCAGCCGGACGACGCTCCCCGGGTCCAGCACGGCAGCGTCTATCCAGACCTTGTGATCGTCCGGATCGAGGATCACCGGCATGCGGTCGTGCACCGGAGCGACCACGTCGTTCGCCGTCGTGGTGATGATCGTGCACGACTCGATCGGATCGCCACCCTCCCCTTGCCACAGCTCCCAGAGACCGGCAAAGGCGAACGGACGCCGGTCACGGAACGAGATGAAGTACGGCTGCTTGCGCGTGCCAAGCCGCTGCCACTCGAAGAATCCGTCGGCGAGGACGAGACATCGCCGGCTCCGGAGAGCGGCCCTGAAAGCGGGCTTCTCCGCGACGGTCTCGGCGCGTGCGTTGATCAGACGCGAGCCGATCGCGCGCTCCTTGGCCCACGATGGGATCAACCCCCAGTGCAGCCAGGCCAGCTCGCGGCCTCCGCCGGCCACTGTCCGTACCGCGGCAACCGCCTGGGTAGGGGCGATGTTGTGCCTCGGCGCCAGCTTCGGGACCTCCGGGAGATCAAAGAGCTCGGCGATGACCTCGCCGGGCGCGGCTTGGGTGAACCGTCCGCACATATGCCAATGATAGGCCTGAGGTTCAAGCGTTCGAAGGCGCGAACGTTCCAAGGTTCGAAGGGTCCCCAAAAGCAGTTGAGAGTCAAGAGTGAAGAGTTGAGAATTAACGACAAGAATGGGTATTCCTTGCTCTTACGTCCTTGCCCTGGTCTGCCGGACCGTTGTCTCTCAACTCTTCACTCCGAACTCTTGACTCCGTCACCTGGGGCGCTTCCTGGCCTTGTCCGTGGGCTGCAGGAAGTTCTCCCTCAGAAACGCCAGGATCGCCTCGGCGGTCGGAATCGGCCTCTCCATGCTGGGGGTATGGCCGGCCGACGGGACCTCGACAAGCCGGGCCTTGGGGAGGGCCGCGGCCATCGCCCGCGACAGCGCCGGAGGGGTGAGAAAGTCCTCCTGGCCGACGACCACGAGCGCGGGCACATCCAGAGTGGGGAGCAGCGCGCCGCTGTCAGGTCGGTCGCGCATCCCGGCGAGGCAACCGGTGAGGGCGTGCGGACCAGCCTCGGCTGCGATCCCCCGAAGCTCCGCGAACAGCCTTGGCGCCCGCGCCTTGCTCGAAGGGCCAAGGAGGTTTCCAACGAACTCATCGAGAAATCCAGCGGCCTTGCCATCTTCGATCAGGGCGATACCCGCGTCCCGGCGTTGCCTTCCCTCCGGGGTATCAGCCTCGGCCCTGCTGTCCACCAGGATCAGACCTGCCAGGCGTTCAGGGTACGTGGCGGCAATCCGGAGCGCGACGTAGCCACCCATTGAGTGGCCGCCGAGGACGAACCGGTCGATTTCCAGCGCGTCGGCGAGACCGACGACGTCTTCCGCCAACTCCTCCATCGCGTAGCCTTTCGCGGGCTTGTCCGATGCGCCGAACCCCCGCAGGTCCGGCGTGATGAGACGGGCAGCCTGTTCCACCGCGGTCCGTATCGGCGTCCACATCGCCGACGAGAGCGGAAAGCCATGCAGGAGGACGAACGGCACGCCTTCGCCGTGGTCCTCCACCTCGAGCGCCACGTCCTCCAACTCGACCCGCATCGTCCCCTCCAGCCCAATCCGGCGCCAGTGTACCGTCTCCCGTGACCCCTGCCGCGGCGCCCGTCCCGCCGCGATCAGGTTGACCGCTCCGTCCCCCCTTCGAGTGGGCCCGTGTTGGCGACGGACGTTACTCGGGGAAGGACACGGCAATGAAACCAGGTCTCGGCCACCTGTTGGGCGGACCGGAGGTGGGCCGTGTCGCCGCCGGCGGCGCCGCTCCCGACAATCACCCGCTCTGAGCGGCCGACACACGCCACGCCGTGATCACCGCAAACGGCGACGTATTCCCCTGCGCTATGCTGCCGTTCGTCGCGAGGAACCCCTCGAGCACAACTTCCGCCCCGTGTGCATGAACTCCGCCATGTTTCACCGATCGCAGAGCCTTCGCCGCAGGGATTTGCCGGTCTGCAACTGGTGTCGCCGGTTCTCCGCCTGCGGACGGTGCCACGCCGAGGCCTTGCTCGAGGACGGCGGCACCCGGGCCCATCGGGTGTAGCCTGCGAGCGTGCGAGAACGATGGAGAAGGCGTCTGGACGCAGGGCGTGCGATCGCCTGCCGGCCGCTGACCTACCTCGGCGCCACGGCCGCGGCGGTAGGGACAGCGGTGTGGCTCGACCGTCTCGAACGCCGCAACGCCTTCGATCAGACCGTCGAGCGCCTGCGGCGCGGGCGGGCGTTCCCGCCGAGGCTGGCCGACCCGGCAATCCACCTCCGGGTCGTCAACCGCCTGCTTAACTGGCTCCCCCCGCGAGGAATGGGGCGCTGCCTGAAGCGGTCGCTGCTCCTCCTCCACCTGTGGTCGCGCTGCGGCCTCGAGCCGCGCCTCCACCTCGGGATCCAGGGACCCACCTGCAGCAGCCTTCAGGGCCACGCCTGGCTCACCGCGATGCGCGGCGGCGTCTCCATCGCGGCAGGCGACGCGGCCGGCTCGGTCGAGGCGTTCGTCTTTTGACCTGCGCCGCCCACGCTGTCCCTTCTGCAGCGAGCGAGCCGGCCGTGGGCGCCTCGTCGTGGGGTGGCGCGAGAGACCCGCGGCCGGCGCCCCCCGCTGCTGCGCTCCCCGCGATGACCGCGGAGTCAGGCCGGGGCTCGCTTGTGGACATCCGACGAGGCACACCGCAGGGCGGGTTCAGCTGGCGCCGCCAGCCGGCTCCACCGTCACTAGGCCTCGATCGAGCAGGTTCCCTATGAGCTCGACGAGGTCGGCCCAGGCCCGCTCCGCATCGACCTCGAAGTGGCCGGTCAACGCTGCATGAACCTCGCCGAGGCTTTTGCTCCGCTCCAGGCACTTCCAGACCACGGCCCCGGCGGCGTTGAGACCGAAGTAGGTCCCCGCTTCCAGGTCGAGGAGCACGGCCTCCCCGCCGATCTCGCGGCTGCGCACCTGCGGCGCGGTCTTCAGCCGCGTCTGGGGGCCGAGGGTCGGGATCAAGTCTGCGGACACCAAGTCAGGATAGCGCGTCGGCGCCCCGGCGCTCTCCCAATGAAGCGGCGAGGTCCGCTGTCACGGCAGCCCGCACTGCCGGCAGGGCCGAAAGCAAACGCGGGTAGCCGAGCCGACAGACTCGCAGCCGAGCAGCGGCCGCGGCGCAGAACCCCAGATGCTGCTCGAGCAGGCGCGCGCCGAACAGCCGGGCCGCCACCGTGTGGGCCAGGAGCACCAGCGCGCCGTCGCGGGGCGAGAGCGGCTCGATGCTGACCTCCCGCCGTTCACGACCCGCGTCGATCTCGTAGACGGCGCGCAGCGGAATCGCTTCGGGCAGCCCGGCCGGGTACTGCTCGTCGCGGGGCAGCTTAAGTTGCGGGAACCGCGGCAGCGCTACGACTCTCGACGCGCGGTCGGCAATCGGCAGGATGTCGTCTCCCAGACGTTGCCAGCCCGCTGCTGCAGGAGCAGCGACCGTCGACTTGCCGGCCCCCGACACCCCCACGAACGCCGCCATTCCACCCCCGGTCAGGACAGCCGAGGCGTGCAGCGAGAAGCTCCCGCGCGCCGCCAGGGCAACCAGGAGCGCCGCTCCGAAAAGGATCTCCAGTTCCACCTGGTCGAGCGGGCCGGCAGAGAGCGGCTCGGCGACGATCCACGCACCACCGGGTCCGACCACGAAGGTCCGGCCTACGCCACACTCCAGCCGGTGGGTGTCGCCATCGTCCCGACACGTCACGTCTCGCACCGCCCGGGCGAGCCACGCCGGGCCCTCGAAGGTCGTTCGCGAGATTGCGGGGACCCGCAGCTTCTCGGATCGTTCCAGAAGCACGGGTGTAAGCGAGGCGGTCCCGCGGGTAAACGGCTCGAGCCACGCAGTGCTCGTGTCGGAGACGACGGTCACGCCGGCCAGGTCGAGACGGACCCCGGACTGCCGACGCGACGCCGACGATGTGATGATCTGGATGAGCGTGGTCGGCGGCGTAGCGGGCAACACTCAGGGCAAAGGGGCTCTCGTTTCGGGGTTCGCGGTCTCGCCGATCCCCGGCGAACCCCCGAGGGTTGCCGTCCGCAGGGCGCCGAGCGGCGTGAGCTGTGGTGGCGTGTAGGGCAGCCGAGTCGCGCGGCTCGGGGAAGCTCCGCCTTCGATCGGTGTCCGCTTGGTTGGTCTCGTCTCGGTCATCGACACCCCTCGCTCCCGGTTTCAGAATAGCAGACGCTGGCGCCAGAGTTCAAGCCAGATGCAATGCCACAGCACGAGTTCCTCAACCCCTGTGGCCCGCGCACCGGGGGCCGCTTCGGCCGCCCACTCAGGACGCACGAAGCGGCGCCAGAGGGCCACCCCGTCGTTCAACGCCGCGTGGAAGGCTCCGGCCTCGACCGGCGATGCAAGCGCGGCGCGGTAGAGGGGTGAGAAGTCCGCCTTGTCCTCCCGGGCCAGCACGGCGGGAGGCAGCGAGCCGCGCAGCGCCTCCCGCAGGATCGGGCGCGTCTGCGTCCCGGCGAAGAGCAGGTGCGACGGCACGGCGAGCATGAACTCGACCAGGCGCAGGTCCCGGAACGGGAACCGCAGATCGACCCCGCACCGATGGGTTTGGTGCGCCTCGCTTGCCATGCCCTCGGCGTTGCCAAGCCCGGCGGCGGCCCGCAGTTGGCCCTCGCGCGGGGCGTGGTCGGCTCCGGGCGGCCAACCGCCCTCCGTGGGCCACGCCGACAGGGCGTGTGGCGTGAGCCAGGCCGGCCGCCCCCGTGGACGCAGCCGGCGCATCATCCCCCTCGGCAGCACCGGCGCGATAAGGCTGCCGCGCACCAGGGACCGAAGCCCGTGCGCGCGGCTGAACCCGCGCGCGCCGCGCAGGGCCGCCAGGAACTTTCCCGACCGGAGCAGCGACCACAGCCAGTCGCGTGGGCCGAGGTAGAGGTCGTCCCCGTAGACCCCGGAGAGGAGCGTCCTCAATCCGCGCTCCCGCCCGCGAAGGTAGCCGCGCATTGAGAGCCACCGGTACGGGGTCTCGAGCGGGCCGTTTGGGTTGAACGGCCATCCCGCCAGCTTTGACAACGGCAGGGCGTCGTCGCACGGCACGGTCTCGCTCTCGAGGCCGTGCTGGGCGGCGATCGGCGCGATGAACTCCCGCTCGTCGCACTCCGGGAAGGCGGAGAAGACCCACGAGATCGCCACCGGCACTGGAAGGCCGCGGGCCATCGACGACTCGGCGGCCAGAGCCGCGATCGGGCCGGAGTCGAGTCCGCCCGACAGCAGCACGCCGCCTCTCCCGACCGTCCGCAGGCGGCATGAGACGGCCTCGGCGAGCAGCTCGCGGAAACGGTGGACGTGCTCCGGGGGACGCAGCGAGCGCACGGACCGATCCGGGCGCGCAGCGCGGAACCTCGCCGTGCCCACCCTCCCGTCCTCGACGGTAACGACGTGGCCGGGCAGGACCTGCTTGACGGCCCGGAAAAACGTCGCGTCGTCGACCGGCTCGCACACACCGAAGTGGACCGCCAGGCGCGAGTCGTCGAGCTCCGAGGGGATTCCCGGGTACCGGAGCACCGCCGATTCCTCGGACGCCGCGACGAACACCCGCTCGGTGAGCGCGTAGACCAGACCGCGGTCGCCGAGCGTGTCGCGCGCGAGCAGCACGCGCCGCTGCACCGCGTCGACGAAGATCAGCGCGAAGGGGCCGACGAAGCGCTCCAACGCGCCGGTCTGGAAGCGTTCCAGCGCCTCGAGGGCCAGCGCCGCGTCGGACATCGCAACGGCTTCCGGGCCGGAGAGGCCGAGCGCCGACGTGATCTCCCCGCGGTTGTCGAGCCGCCCGTCGAAGGCGAGGTGGTAACGCCCGGAGCGGTGCGCGATCGGCTGGGACTCTTCGGCTTCCTCGGGCGTGGTCCGGAAGTGCGCGTGACTCACGACCGCCCAGCCCAACTCGATCCGCCGCTCCCCGTCGATCGCGCGGTGCCCGAGCGCGCGCACCACAGGCTCGACCGCCGCCGGGTCGACCGGCTCCCGATCGCGGCTGACGACCGCAGCGATCCCGCTCATTCGGATCCACCCTCGACGGGGAGGGCCGTAGACCGGCGCCGAGCGGCGGGTTCGTTTACCGGCCTGACGAACTGGACGAGCAAGAGAACCGGCCCGGGCGCACCGTGACACGGCGCTCCCGGGCATCCCAAGCTCAGGGGACGACGACCAGGGCGGGGTCTCCGAGGAGGTTCACGCCCAGGGTGACGTCGGTCAAGATCGGGTTGAGCGCGGCAACCTCGTGCTTCACCTGCGTAAGCGCCTGGCCCACCGTCATGCCCGGTTGCAGAAGCAGGGGGATCAGGCGCAGGCCCATCTCGCGATCGGCGTCGACGGAGGTCAGACCGGCCGGTCCGATCACCGCGGCCGCGCCGCGGTCCCCCCTGACGAGGAACTGCTCGGCCAGGGACGAACCGCTCGGCAACACGAAGAACGAGTTCCAGCACCCCCACTGGACGAGGAGCGTCGGCCGCCCCGCGTTCGTCAGCGCCGCCGCGTCGGAGTTGCTGAACAGCGCCTCGAAGCTCCAGCGGGAGAAGTCCGAGTGACCGATGTAGTGCGTCAGCGCCACGCCGGTGTCGATGGCGCCGACCAGCGTGGTCTTGGCGCCGCTCACACCGAGGTCGTCGATGAACGCCCGCTGCACCTGCCAGCCGGCCGGCACCGTGGCGATCAACTGGTCGCTGATCGTCGTGAATTGCGCGCCGACGGAACTGCGGTCCGCCGCGAACACTGCCGTGCCCGCCGCGCTCTGGACCGGGTACGCCAGCGTCTTGGCGATCATCGCCTGCAGCTCGGCCGACGTTCTCACCGGCAGGCGGCCGATCGCGACGTCGGGAAGCCTGTCGCCGTCAACGTCTCCCAGCATGCCGTCGGACGGCTCGAAGCTGACGAGCGGCCCGGTCTGCGTGTAGAAGGTCGGGACGAAGCTCATCGAGCCCGCCCCGAGGCGGTTCAGGTAGTCGTACGTGTCCCCGCCGACGAGGAGCACGTACTTCGTGCCGAGGTTGGCGACCGCCCACGTCACATAGCTGCGGATCGCCTCCGGGCCGAAGATCCCGTACCCGTACGACGAGTAGATATCGTCGGTCTCGGCCACCTTGACGGAGAGGCCCTGGGCCTGGCGCGCCGCTACCAGCGCCGCGAGATCCCCGGCAAAGTTCGGGTGCGTGATGATGAGGTAGTCCGCGCGCCCGCTCGTGAGGTCCCCCACGACAGGAGCCGGTGTGATCGCCGGCGCCGGCAGCGAGCCCACCGCGGCGGCGATGTACTCCGCCGCGTCTCGCTCGCCCCGCACGGTGACGGTGAACGACGCGCCGCTGGGCTGGGTCTTCGCGCCCGTGATGCGAACCGGGCCGCCCCGATCCGACAGTCGATAGACGACCACGTCGGACGACGGTAGTCCCGCGACGCGCAGCGTGTCGCCGGCCGCCGTGAATCGCAGGGAGCCGCCCCGGGCGACCAGCGCCCGCGGGTAGGTCACCGTGTAGGAATCCAGCGCCACGATGTCCCAGTCGTAGCCCGTGTCACCGGCGACCGTGAGCGTGGCGGTGTTCGCTCCTTCGTGGAGCACGCCCGCCGGGACGTCGAAGCTCAAGGGCTGGTTGATCAGGCCGTCGAACCGCGCGTCCCCGAGCGGGCTGCCGTTGAGGGCGACGAGCACGTGGTGGTCGGGTGCAGCATCCGGCCAGTTGGTCACGCCCCACAGCCCGAGCGAGATGCGCGCCTGTCCGGCCACCAGGTTGTCGACGTTGAGCGGGAGGTCCCGGGTCTCCGGCGCCTTGTCGTACGCGAGGATCCATTGGTCGTACCACGGGTCGCCGTTGGGTGCCGCGAAGCTCCATCCGTTTTCGTTCTCGACAGTAACCTTCTCGGCGTACGACACGACCGTGGCGCCCTTCGCCGTGGGTGCGGCCTTGTCCTCGCCGACGCGCCGCGCGAGCTTGGCGTCAACCACGACACGGTAGACGTTCGTCTTGGCGTAGAGCGTGTCGAGCCCCTGGCCGAAGAACTCGATGAAGCCGCCGGGCCCGAACTCGGTGCCCTTGGCACCATTGCCTTCGACCCGGGTCGGCACCGCGGACCCGCGATTGGTCAGGCCGATCGTACTCGCCCTTACGCCGGCGAGGTCGAGGCCGGCCGCGGCGAGCGCCTCGTACGTCACCCGGTAGATACCGTCGGCGCTGACGCGCAGGTCAAAGACCGGCCACGAGGTCGTGCCTGCGCCGGCGGCTCTGGCCTGCTTGACGCCGGCCGCGGAGAGGTGGCGCCGCGTCGTGAGTCTCTGCTCGCCCTTCACCTGATGTTCGCGGGCGATCGCCGGCCAGTCGAGCTTGACGAACGCGGTCTTCGCGCCGTTCTCGAGGCCGGGGGCGAGGCCGCCGTGCCAGCGGGTGCGGCCCTGCACGTCGACGTCCTCGACCGCGAACTCGGTCGCGTCGACCCGGCCGGTGCTGAACGCGTAGTCCACCGGGGCGAGCGAATCCACCACCTTCGAGCCGATCAACCGCTCGTTGAGCCGCTCCCAGCCGCTCGCCGTCTTCCCGTAGAGGTTGAACCCGACGTTGCCCAACTCGCTGCCCGTCGACCAGTCGATCCGGAGGTCCGGCCCCTGCTGCTGGGCGCGGAAGGAGGCGAGCGTCACCGGCGTCGTGTCGGAGAAGTTGCACGGCACCAGGGGCAGCGTCCCGCTGCTGCATCCCGGCGTAAAGTCCTTCTGGATCGGGTCCTGCGAGGAGTCGCTGGTCGAGAACAGGAACTTGAGGGCCGAGTATGGGCTCACCCTCTGCGCGCCCGTGCAGTCCTTGAAGACGTAGAGCGGGATCTGCACGTCCACGTACCATTCCCCGCTCGTGTCGCCGGGAATGACGTCGGACACCGGCAGCGCCCGGGTGAAGCTCTGCGTGCACGGGGCGCCCGAGGGAGTGTTTCCGATGTTGGTGGTGCACGACGGCAACGTCGTCACGAGAGTACCGCCTGCGACCGAGCAGGCATTGTCGTTGGTCACGGACTGGCTGTTGTTGTTCTCAAAGAGGATGCGGAGGATGTTCAGGTTGCCGTAGACGTCGAACCAGAACTCCTTGTAGCTGTCCTCGTCGTAGTCGTGGAGGAAGTTCCAGTGGCTGTTGCTGAAGAGGTTATGGTTACTGGGCGCGGTGGGGTCGCCGTTGACGCGCATGCGGAGGAACAGCGTGTCGTCGAGCAGGTTGCTGTCAACCGGGTCGGGGACCTTCGGATCCCCGGCCGGGGTCCACACCGTCCCGCCGTTGTTGTAGTCGAAGAACATCGTGGCCCCGGTGCCGCACTGCGTATCCCCGGGCCCGACCGGGTTGCACGCGGCGGTCGTCTGTGGCCATCCCGATGAAAGATCCGACTCCGCGCTGAATGACTTGCCACCGTTGCTCGAGTCGTTGCTCTTCCCACCCTCGGGATCGCGGACGGGAGAGCCGTTCAAGTTGATCGAACGGATGGTCGTGAAGCACGTCCAGGGGATCGGCGTGGGAGGGCTCTGAACCGCCTGGCACTGTCCCCACGCCCTCGACCCGCCGGCCGCGAGGAGCCCGAGCACGATCAGCGGCATGAGCACCGGCGAGACCACCGCGCGTGATCCACGCAACGTACAATCCACCCCTGCCAGGCTCTTCGTCATGGCTCCGTCCTCCACGCTGGAGTGTATCTTGAATTTAGTGTCAAGGCTATGGGGTCGGAATTGAGAGAACGGAGGCACGCTCTCTGGCATACTTGCGCTCGTTGGGGGATCGCTGTCATCCCGGATCCTACGGCGGGAGGATCGGGGGCCTCGACGACCGGGAGACCTCCCTGCCCCGCCCCGACCTCAAGACTCGCTCTCCCCTTCCTTGGGCGATGCCCTCATTCTGCTGGACATCGATGGAAAGCATGCCTGCCTGGAGGGTCCATGGGGACCGGCATGAGAGAGGTGGTGGCCACGGTTCGCGGCCGCGGCCGGATTCCCGCGTTTGAGGGAGAGATGGCGTTCCGGGGTGACAGGTGCCGCGGCGCGCCCTCCCGACGGCCGCCCCTTGACGGGCACCCTCTGGTGCGCGACATTGTCAGCGGCAGTACCGCTCTTTGAGTCGCTCGATTGGCTTTCCGTGGGGGTGCCCCGCCAGCGGCGGGGCTGAGATCACACCCCTCGAACCTGATCCGGGTCATGCCGGCGGAGGGAACGGGCACGTAGGCGCCAGGCTCACCACGCGACCGTCCTTCCGCGACTCCCGGAAGGAGGTCAGACAGTGCGTAGGTTCACTCTGGCGCCGTTCGTGTTTCTTGCCGCCACCAGTGTCGCGGTAGCGGCGATTTTGCAGGGCAAAGTCTTCGACTCTTCGAGCGGCAAGCCCCTGCCCAACGCCCGCGTCGAAGAGCTCTCAACGCACATCGCCACCTCGACGGATTCGGCAGGTGTGTTCACGCTCGAGGTCGCGGGGGGGCTGCTCGAGCTGGCGATTTCCCACCCGGGTTACCGCGTTGCTCGTTTAAGTCTCGCCGCACCGCTGGTTCAGCCTCTTGCCGTGCGCCTGGAGCCGGTGATCTCGATCGCCGATCGCGTGGAGGTCACGGCCGCTCGGGCCCGCGAGGGGACCGACCCGGTCAGCTTCACCAACATCAGCCAGGAGCGTGTCGCCGAGAGCTACTGGGGGCAGGACCCCGCGATCATGCTGTCGGAGATCGTTCCGGGGTACTTCTCCTACAACGACAGCGGCAACGGGATCGGGTACTCGTACTACTGGATCCGCGGCTTCAACCAGGCGCAGACCCGGATGACCCTCAACGGCGCCCCGCTCAACGACGCCGAGAGCGGCGAGCTGTTCTTCATCGACCTCGCCGACTTCCTGGCGACTGCGGGCGACGTCCAGGTGCAGCGCGGCGTGTTCGGGCTGTCCGGGATCGGCGGCGCGGTCGATATCACTACCGCCCCACCCGCGATGACGCCCTCCTTCACGATCACGGGCGGGTTCGGTTCCTACAACACGCAGCGTCTGTCCACGCGTTGGGACTCCGGCCTGATCGACGGCACCTGGACGGTCTCGGCCCGGTACTCGAAGATCACCACCGACGGCTATCGCGACCAGTCGTGGGTTGACATGTGGAACTACTACCTCTCCCTGGCGCACTTCGGGCAGAGCTCGCGCTGGCGCCTCGTCCTTTTCGGAGGGCCCGAACAGACCCACCTGGCCTACGACGGCGTCCCGAAGAGCGTCCTCGACGGCGGTCTCACCGGCAGCGCGGACCGCGACCGCCGGACCAACCCGCTGACGTACCCGGGAGAGCAGGACAACTTCACCCAGCCCCACGTCCAGCTCGTCCACGAGCTTGCCCTCTCCCCGAGCACCCAGCTCGCCGAAACGTTCTTCGTGTTCACGGGCAGCGGCTACTACGACGAGTACAAAACGGACAGGACTCTGGCCGAGTACAACCTCCCCAGCGTCACCCTCCCGGACGGCACCGTGGTGACCACCTCCGACCTCGTGCGTCGCAGGCAGGTCGAGGAATGGGACGCGGGCTGGGTGCCGACGCTCACGACCTCGGAGGGCGATTGGACCTTGACGATGAAGGGCGAGCTGCGGCTCCACAGCGGCCATCATTTCGGCGAGGTGCGGTGGGCGCAGACGTACCCGACGGGTGTCCCGCCGAATCGTGTCTACTACGACTACCAGGCCGGGAAGCACAGCGCAGCGCTCTCCGCCACGGCAGCATGGAAGGCCAGCGACAGGCTGACGCTGACGGCGGGACTTGAGGGCGCCCAGCACCGGTATGAGCTCTCACGCGACAGGCTGAAGGGGATGGCGTTCACGAGCACCTACAACTTCCTCATGCCCCGGTTCGGCGCGCTCTACCGGGCCGGCAAGGACACCGATCTTTACTTCAACGTCGCACGCGGCATGCACGAGCCCGCGTTCAGGGAGATCTACGACCCCGAGGACTTCTACGGCGAGCGCGTGTCGCTGAAGCCCGAGGACGTCTGGGACTGGGAAGGCGGCGTCTCGACTCGCCACGAACGATGGCGCGTGCGGGCCAACCTCTTCTTCATGAACTTCCCGAACGAGATCGTCTACAGCGGCGCGCTGGATTCGAGCGGCGTCCCGATCTACGGCAACGGGGCGCACTCGCACCACACCGGGCTCGAGCTGGATGCGACGTACGAGCCGTCCCTGCTCCTCGGCCTCGACGCTGATCTTTCGCTCTCCCGCAACACGTTCGTTCGTTATCGCGAGCTTCTGGACCCCGAGCACACGAACGTCTACGACGGCAGCGTCCTCGCGGGCTACCCCGATGTGCTCGCCTCGCTCACCGCCCGAACCCAGGCAGGGCCGGTGCGGCTGGCGATGACCGGAAGGTGGGTCGGAAGGTTCTACCTCGACAACTCCGAGGACAACCGGCGCGACCCTTCGGCCACGCAGCAGCCCGGGTACGTCCCGCTCGTCAACCCTTCGCTCGTGGTCGCCGACGTGACCGCCCGCATGAAGCTGCCGAGGAGCGCGACTCGTGGGCTCGGCATCGGGACGGCCGAGGTGGAGGTGAGGCTCAACAACCTGTTCAACAGGAGGTACACCGCGTTCGGCTACGTTGGAGACGACGGCGCGCCCGTGTTCATTCCGGCCGCGTCGCGCAACGCGTACGTCGGGTTGACGCTCGGGCTCTAGCCTGGACTGCCGTGCCAATCTGCCGGCTCTCGGGCGACCCCCGGCCCGGCCGGGCGGAGCGGACGCCCTTCGGTGGCCCCCGAGTCACCGCTTCGTGGTCGCGCACTCCATCGTTCGAAGGAGTTCGAAAGCCATCGCGCCGGCCGGCGAACTCTTCTGGTCCGCCAGGACCGTGACGCCGAGTCGCAACGGGCCCACTGCCATCACGCCCTGGGTCATGAACCGGTACTCCCCCTCCGGGAGATCCGGGCGCTTGTCAGCGACGGAGTAGAAGAACCCGCTCCCGTCCACCCCATGCAGTCGCTGGAGGTTGATCGTCGTTTCCACCGCCCCGGAAAGAAGTGCCTCGCCCATCGTCCTGACCGTGTTCTTGATGTCGCCGGTGCTCTTCAGCGTGGAGTCGTTCCGCGGCGCGAGACCCGTCACGAGCACCTCGGCGCGCGATCCCGCCCTGGGAACGATCCGGATCTGTACCGCACCCGGTGCGGGCGTGTGCGTGTCGGCGTTCCATCCCTCCGGCACCGCGAACCTAAGCGTGCACACCCCGGAGATCACGTGTTCCTGCCACTCCACCAACCCCTGGGCCGCGACCGGAGCGCACACGAGGCCGCCAGCCAGCGCCGATGCGATTACGAGGCTCTTCATGGCCGGCAGCGTAGCACCGCAGTCGCGGCGGCGCGGTCAGCAGCCGGCGAGCGGGGCTCCGACGGCGCAGCCGAAGGCGAGGCCTACTTCCCGCTGGGCACGCCGTACCGCTCGTGGAGCAACGCCATGTGGTGCGCGACATGCCCGGCCATGATGAATGCCAGCGCGCGGACCGAAACCGGTCTTCCGCTCGCCACGCCGACCCGGGTCCAAGCTTCGGGCTGCAGGTGCCGCAGGAGGTGCAGCGTGGCCGCGCGGACCGCACTGAACTCCTCGACCAATTCCCCCAGCGGGATCGAGTCGTGGCCGGAGGTGCGGGCGTACTCGTTTTCGTCGAATGACGGCAGCGGCGCCTGCTCTCCCCGGGCGAACGCCAGGGCCCGGTAGCCGAAGACGCGTTCACCGTCCGTCCAATGCCCGACAACCTCCCGGACGCTCCACTTCCCGGGCGCATACCGGAAGCTGGCGATTGCTCCCGGCAGGGAGGAGAGCGCGCGCCGCACGCTCCCCGCCTGCTCCTCCAGGACCTTCAAGATCTGGCCGCCCCGCACCAGCGTGACGTACCGTTCGAAGTACGGGTCGTACTCACTTGCTTCGGGCTGACCAATCGCTTCCATAGGTGTGATCCTCTCCCGCCAGAGGGTAGCAGCGCTCCGCCCACCTTGTTGCCGCCTGCTCTCCGGAGAACCAACGACGCACCGGCAGGCGCCCTACCAGTACATCACCCAGCGGTCGCCTGTCGGCACTGCATGGGCCTGCAGCGTGATGCGCTCGTCCTCCGGGCGTTGGTCCCTCAGGGGCGCGATCTGGTGCAAGTGGTGGCCCGTATGGATGACGAGCGATCCCACCGTGTAGGGGACGTAGGTCGGCTGTCGGTTGGCGGCACGCCGTGCCCGTTGCTCCTCCACCGTGAGCCTGGCCATTTCTCGGGCGTCGATGTCCCAGATGCGGAGGCCGGCGCCCGCCGCCGGCAGACTCACAGACAACGTCAGCGATCGCTGGTCGGCCGTGTCCACGGCGCCGACCTCGCTCCAGTCGATGCCCTGGTATTGAAGATCGTAGTGGATGCTCGCCGGCGCCTCGCCAAAGGCGGGGTGCGCCAGGAACACATGGAACCCCGGCAAGGCCAGGCGATCCCCGAAAGAGACCGGCTTGCCGACCAGACTCTCGAATCCCTGCCTGACGCGATTGAACAGCCACCCGAAGTGCTCAGCCAGGACCGGGTTGGATCGGCGAGCGAGCTCTTGATAGGCGGCGAAACGGCCTCCGGTCGCATCCAGGTAGCTGGCCGCGCCGAGCGTGTAGAAGGGCAGCACGGCGTGGCGGTGAATCCAGTGGTCGCGCAGCTCGTGGACGATTCCGCACGCCTTCGTCGCCTCCCTTTCGGTGAGCATGGGGACAACTTGAATAGAACCCTCGAGCGACGCCATTGTCTAATGCTACCGCACCGTCCGCCGGGGCCTCGGGCGGTCCGACCCCTTTCCGGCCTCCCTTTCGGGCGCCTCGCAATGCGGCCGCCGCCGGGCATCGCGGCGCTTCTCCAGCACCCAGATCATGAACGGGCTCGTCATCGGCTCGAACGGCGCCCGCTCGTAGCTGCCGAACAGGTCGACGGGGCGGAAGCCCTCGCTCACCGCCATCGCCTCGAACGCGTCTCTCCCGATCAGGCTGAACTCCATGCGGAGCACCCGCTTCCAGGCCAGCTGTCCATCGGCTCCAAAGAGCTCGTAGAACTGGTGCCGCACCACGAGAGGGTCACCGCCCTGCTCGACCCCTGAGACGACGAGCGTACCGTCGCCAGCCGGAAACCCTCCGACCACGCGCAACGCCCCGTCCACGTGTGCCCGTCGGACGGCAGGGTTGTGAAGTGTGCAGATCAGGCGACCGTCGGAGGCGAGGCAGCGGAACACGGCCTTCAACGCCGCCCGCTGATCGGCCTCCGACACGAGCTCCATGAAGGATTGGAACGGCACGACCACGAGCTCGAACCTAGGGGGCAGTTTCAGCGTACGGACGTCCCTGCAAAGAAGTTCCGCATGCAGCCCCTTTGCGGCGATCTTCCTCGCCAGGACGTCGAGCATTCCCCGCGCGCCGTCCACGCAAGTGAGCTTTGCCCCCGCCTCGAGCAGCGGGATCGACATCCGCCCCGTTCCGGCCATCAGCTCGAGCACCGGCCCTTTGACCTTCCGGATCTCGGAGACGAAGAACTGGACGTCGTAGTCCGCGAGCGCGTAGATATCGTAGAACTCAGCCACGCTGTCGTAATTGATTTGGCGCATGATCAGCCCGGGACGCTCATGGTTTGGTGTCCTTGCTCAAAGCACCCGGCCCCAGGGACCAGTTGCCTCTCGCCAGGCGATGGGTGAATCTTCCAACGCATCGTCCCTCGGACGACGGGAAGAGTACGCCACGACCGTCCCTCGCCATTCTCAAGCGGTATGCCCCGCCGGTCAAGCCGACGAACTCCTGGATCAGCGGGCCCTGAGGAGAGCCTTTCTCCGGCCGGCGGAAATCCTCCGGCCCGCGAGTTGTTGGGAGATCCGTAGGACGCCGAAGGCAACCTCCGTGACACGGGCGGCGCGACGGAGGATGGCAGGGCGGAAAGAACAAGGGGGCGGAGATTCGCTCCGCCCCCCTCTGACGGGTGTTTCGAACCACCAGTCACGCCCGACGACGCGCACCCTGCTCCGTCGGAGCGCGGACAACGCTGGGCGGCGGGCCGAAGCCGGCCGCCCGGCGTGCGGACGCTACTTCACCACCTTCTTCAACATCGCCTCGATGACACCGGGCTCGAGCTCCTCGAGCTCGTACGTTACCTCTGCGATCGGCTTGTTGGTCTTGAGCACGCGGGTGAGGTCGATCGGAGTGCCCTCGACGACGACGTCGCACGGCGTAGCGTTGATCGTCGCCTCGAGGTCGGCGATCTGCTGATCCGAGTACCCCATCGCAGGGAGGATCTGGCCCGAGTTGGGGTACTTCTTGTACGTCGCCGCAATGGTGCCGACGGCGTACGGCTTGGCGTCCACGATCTCGGAAGCGCCCGCACTCTTCGCGGCGAACCAGCCGGCGCCGTACGTCATCCCGCCGTGGGTGAGCGTCGGGCCGTCCTCGACGACCAGCGCACGCTTGCCCTTGATCAACTCAGGCCTGTCGACCGTGATCTTGGAGGCGCACTTGATCGTGCGCGCCTTCGGGTTGAACTTCCTGCAGTTCTCGATGACTTCTTCGACCTTGATCGGGTCGGCCGTCTGCACCTTGTTCACGATGAGCAGGTCGGCCATCAGGAAGTTCGACTCGCCGGGGTAGTAGGTGAGCTCGTGGCCCGGCCGGTGAGGGTCGACGAGGGTGATATGGAGGTCGGCCTTGTAGAACGGCGTGTCGTTATTTCCGCCGTCCCACAGGATCACGTCCGCCTCCTTCTCCGCCTCGCGGAGGATCATCTCGTAGTCAACCCCCGCGTAGACGATGAAACCGTTGTCGATGTGCGGCTCGTACTCCTCGCGCTCCTC
Source organism: Terriglobia bacterium (assembly GCA_020073245.1). Classification (GTDB taxonomy): domain Bacteria; phylum Acidobacteriota; class Thermoanaerobaculia; order Thermoanaerobaculales; family Thermoanaerobaculaceae; genus RBG-13-68-16. The sequence continues at coordinate 85,641 of JAIQFQ010000010.1, forward strand.
GATCGTGCACTCGTGCTTGTCGAGGTCGGCGTACGTCTCGAAGCGCTGACACGCCTGCTTGGCCAGGTCGCCGTATGGCATCGGGTGGCGGATCGCGACGACCTTCTTCCCCATCGCCTTGAGAAGGTTCGACACGTAGCGCGTGGTCTGCGACTTGCCGACACCGGTGCGAACGGCGCAGATGGCGATGACCGGCTTGGTGGACTTGATCATCGTGCGCTGCACCGAGCAGACGCCGAAGTTGGCCCCCCACGCGATCACGTGGCTGCCCTTGTCCATGACGTACTGATGAGGCACGTCCGAGTAGGAGAACCACACGTCGTCGATCTTGTTCTCCTTGACCAGCTTTTCGAGGTCGCTCTCGGGGTGGATCGGGATTCCCTTCGGGTACAGCTTTCCCGCCAGCGACGGAGGATAGACACGACCCTCGATGTCGGGGATCTGGGTGGCAGTGAACGCCACCACTTCCACCTCCGGGTTGTTCCGGAAGAGGCAGTTGAAGTTGTGGAAGTCCCGTCCCGCGGCTCCCATGATCACGACTTTCCGCTTCGCCATTTCTCACCTCCCACGGTGTGCCCTGCCAAAGGCAGGGGGCCCGGCATGGCGTACCGAGCAGCTCCGCCGGGTATGGCTGAACCGGCGGCTTGTGTCCCAGTTCAGAGTTAAGAGTGAAGAGTGAAGAGTTAAGAGTTGAAAGACAGCCGCGCCCGAGGCGCCCAGCGAGGCGCACGTTGTCGTCAACTCTTCACTCTCAACTCTTCACTCTTCACTGCCGTGCTACTCCCACTCGATCGTGCCGGGGGGCTTCGACGTGACGTCGTACACCACCCGGTTGATTCCCCGCACTTCGTTGACGATCCGCCGCGCGACTCGGTCCAGCAGGTCGGGCGGCAACCGGAACCAGTCGGCAGTCATGAAGTCCTCTGTCGTCACGGCGCGCAGCGCCGCGACGTTCTCGTACGTTCGTTGGTCGCCCATGACGCCGACACTGCGGACCGGGAGAAGCACCGCGAGCGCCTGCGCAATCTCGCGGTACAACCCAGCCGCTCGGATCTCCTCCATGAAGATCGCATCTGCGCGTTGAAGGAGCGACACCCGCTCCGGAGTCACCTCACCCAGGATGCGAACCCCCAGGCCCGGACCCGGGAACGGGTGGCGCCAGACGAACTCCTCCGGCAGCCCCAGCTCCTCTCCCAGGCGCCGCACCTCGTCCTTGAAGAGCCAGCGCAACGGCTCGACCAGCGACAGCCCCAGCCTCTCCGGCAGGCCGCCGACGTTGTGGTGGGTCTTGATCGTCGCCGAAGGCCCGCGTACCGACGTCGACTCGATCACGTCCGGGTAAAGCGTTCCCTGCGCCAGGAACCTCGCGTCCGGGAAGCGCTTCGCCTCCTCCTCGAACACCGCGATGAACTCGTGACCGATGCGGCGACGCTTCTCCTCGGGATCGTCGATCCCCGCCAAGCGGGCGAAGAAGCGATCGGCGGCGTTGACGCGGTCAATCGCCAGACCGAAGGTCGCGAAGCGGGCCTGCACCTTGTCGCCCTCGTCGAGCCGCAGCAGCCCGGTATCCACGAAGATCGGCGCGGTGCGCTCCCCCACCGCCTCCCGGCACAGGAGCGCCGTCACCGAGGAGTCCACGCCGCCGGAGAGTGCCACGATGATCCGCCCCTCCGGCACCTGCTGTCGGATCCGCTCGACGGCGTCTTTCCGAATCGATGCCGCCGTCCAGTCCCGGCGCGCTCCGCAGATGGCGAGGAAGTTCTCGAGGATTCGGCGGCCCATCTCGGTGTGGCGGACTTCGGGGTGGAACTGGATCCCGTAGAACCGCCGGGTCTCGTCGGCCATCGCGGCGACCGGGGCGTTTGGTGTGTGGCCGACCGCGACGAAGCCGCCGGGCAGCCTGGCAACGCGGTCGCCGTGGGACATCCACACCCGCTGCGTAGTCTTCGTCCCGGCAAAGAGCGCACACGAGAGGTCGGCCTCGAGCTCGGCGGCGCCGTACTCGCGGCTGCCTGCCGGCTCGACCTGACCACCCAGCAGGTGCGCCATCGCCTGCTGGCCGTAGCACAGGCCCAGAGCAGGCACTCCGAGCTCGAACACACCCGGGTCGGGCCGGATCGCGCCCCCCTCGTAGATGGAGGCCGGGCCGCCCGAGAGCACGACCCCGATGGGGGCGAGCGCCTTCGCGTCGCTTCCCGTGAGATCGCCGCGCCGGACTTCGCTGAACACGCCCAGCTCGCGCACCCGTCGCGCGATGAGCTGGGTGTACTGGCCGCCGAAGTCCAGGATGAGCAGAGTTTGGTGGGCCATACCCGGGCCGCCACGCGGCCCGCGCCATGCTACCAGCCCCGGTCAAGCCCGGCAACCGAGGGAGAGGTTGCGGCCAGCGGTTGCCTCCTGCCGCCCGCCGTCCTACCATGGGAGTGTGACCACGAGGCGAATCTCAACATGGAGGTGGATCGTGTCCATGCAAACCGTGTCGCTCCGAAGGGCCGGGTCCCTGAAACCGATGCTGTGGGCGTTCGTCCTTGTCGGGTCGATCGCGAGCATCGGCACAGTGGCCCGAGCCGGCGATGACGCGCACCCCTACTATTTCACCGTCTATCTTCAGCAGAGCTGGCCGAAGCAGACCGCTACCAACGCGCAGATTCAGCAGATCAACCAGATGTTCGGCGCGAACTTCGACGACTGGAGCGACGTAGCCAACCTGAGCCTCGGGCTGCAGCTGTTCAAGCGGGTGTCGCCGCACTGGAAGGTCGGGCTCCAGCTCGACTACAGCCAGGGCGCGATCAAGGGCAGCAGTACTGTTCCCACCGAGGCCGGGGACGCTCGGCTCTCATTCGAGCAGCGCTACAGCACCTACGTCGACCTCTACGTCGTCGCGCACTACCTTCCCTGCCTTTCATGCACCCGGGTGGTCCCGTTCGTCTACCTCGGCGGCGGGTACGGGTACGAGAAGGACAAGACCACGCTGTCTCTCGGCAACGAGTTCTTCAGCCAGGGACTGCTGGTGGAGAACGATGGCTCCTTCCCGACCTTCTCGGCCGGCGTCGGGATCGACGTGCCGTTTTCCTCGCAGAACCGGTGGTACATGGAGCTCGGCGCCGCCTACGTCTGGGCCCGGATGACGAACACGGTCCCCGCGACCGGCGAGCTGGCGCCCGCCCCGCAGGTGACCGCCGACACGGATTTCACCGGCCCGAACATCTGGATCGGCATCGGCACGAGGTTCTGAGAGCCGCTGCTCGGCCCGCATCCCCGCACTCGGCCCAGGACGACGCTAGAGCTCGCGCAGCGCGAACGCGATCGGCCTCCGCACGGCGCGGACCGCCGGTGGCACCCCGCCGATCACGCCCATGAGGAGGGCGAAGCCGATCCCGAGGCCGAGCAGCCCGGGCGTGACCTTGAACGCGAACGCGACGTGCGAGAACGTCTGCCAGTTCATCGTGCCGGTCGTGAAGCCGTTCATGGGCAGCACCGCCAGGCATCCCACGACGCCCCCGAGCAGGGCGATGAAGAGGGCCTCGAAGACGAACGACACGATGACGCTCGACCGCCCGAAACCGAGCGCCCGGATCGTGGCGATCTCACGGGCCCGTTCGGCGACCGCCGAGTACATCGTGTTGAGCGCTCCGAAGACCGCCCCGATGCCCATCACGAACGCCACCAGGAAACCGAGCACGCGGATCACCGTGGTGAGGCCCCGCGACTGCTTCTCGTAGTACTCGGTCTCGCGGTCGACCTGAACCGACAGCCTGGGGTCCGAGGTGAGCGCGTCCTTGAAGGCGGTCAACCCTGCAGGCGACTCCAGGCGGGCGGTGACGGACTGGAAGACGTTCTGCGGGCGCTTGTAGACCTGGCTCAGGACGTTCGCGTCGCACCAGATCTCGGAGTCGAACGCGCTGCCGCCCGCGTCGAAGATCCCCACGACGGTCCAGGTCCCGCCGCCGAACTTGACCGTGGAGCCGAGGTCGAAACCGGCATAGGTCTTCAAGGCGTACCGGCCCACGACCAACTCCGCGAGGCCGGGGTTGAAGAAGCGGCCTTGAACGACCCGCACGTTGTCGCGGATGTCTATCGCCTTGCTGGAGACGCCGCGAACCTGCGCGTTCGCGACGGTGCCCGTCGCCTTGAGGTTGAAGCCGGCGATCACCACGACCTCGCCGCTCACCAGCGGGGCGCTGCCGTTTCGTGCGACGGCGGGCGCGCCCTCGATCACGTGAAGCTGATCCAAGCTCACGGCGCTCACCATCTCCGAGTCGGAGCCGGCCCTCCGGACGATCGCGTTGCGGGGCGATCCCGACGAGACCAGGGTGGCCTTGAAGCCTCGCGCCATCGCCAGCATCGCGACAAAGACCCCGACGGTGCCGGCGATCCCGAGCACCGCCACCACCGAGGAATTCCACCGCTGGCGGACGCTGCGCACGTTGTAGACGAGCGGAATCGCCATGCTCACACCCTCCTCAGCGCATCGACCACCCTGAGGCGCATCGCGGAAACGGCCGGCAGGATCCCCGAAACGATTCCCACGGCGACAGCCAGCACCAGACCGAGCCCCAGCGAGCCCCAACCGAGATAGAAGTTGCCGAGGAAGCCCCCGGTGGGGTCTCCGCCCAACGTGAAGAACTTGGCTAGCAACAGGCCGATCACGCCGCCCTGGCCTGCGATGATGAGTGTCTCCGCCATCACGAGTCCGAGCACCCCGAGGTCCGTGAAGCCGACCGTCTTGAGCACCGCCAGCTCGGGCGTTCGCTCGCGCACGGCGATCGCCATGGTGTTGCCGGCGACGAGCAGCAGCGTGAAGAACACGACCGAACCGATCACCAGGACCAGGAACTCGATGTTCCCCATCTGCTTCGCGAACGAGGCCGCGAAAGCCTTCTCGGTTTGCGTGAGCGTCTCGTACGGAGAGTTGGCGAAGGCGTCGTCGATGGCCTTGGTGACCTTCACGGCATCGTCCGGGCTGGCGAGCTTCACGACGTACCAGCCGACCGTGCCCTTGCCGAAGTTGCGGCGCTCCTCCAGGTAGTCGTAACGAAAGAGCAACGGGGTCGTGTCCACCTCGGGGCGGTTGCCCTCGTAGATCCCGCGAACGTTGAACTCCCACGTTCCGGTCCAGATCGTGCCCCGCAGCGGAATGCGGTCGCCCACCTTGAAGCCGAAGCGCTTCGCAAGCTTGCGGCCGACCAGGCAACCCTGTCGGTCTGCCAAGAACGCCTTGCGCTCCGCCTCGGGCACCACGAACTCCGAATAGACCTTGAGCCACGTGTCCTGCTCGACAGCGAACTGGGGGAAGAAGTTCTTCTCGTCCTGGTAGACCCCACCGAACCAGGTGGCGAACGTGACGCCGGTGATGCCCGGCATCCCGGCGAGGCGCTCGCCGTACGAGAACGGCAGCGGCATGATCAGCGACGTCTTGTTGATGACGTTGAGCCGGTCCACGCCGGCCACGTCCGCGCCGCCCCCGAACGCCGCCCGGATCGCAACCAGCAGGCCGTAGAGGAACAGTGCCACCATGAACGAGCCGATCGTCAGGGTGGTGCGGATCTTCTTGCGCAGCAGGTTGACCCAGATCAGGCGGAAGAACTTCATGCCTCACCTCCGCCGCCGGCGCCCCCCTCCACCAGCACGCCCTTGTCGAGGTGCAGGACGACGTGCGCCCGCTCGGCCGCCCGGGGGTCGTGCGTCACCATCAGGAGCGTCTTGCCGTGCTCGTGCACGAGGCGGTCGAGGAGCTCCATGATCTCGCCGGCGCTCCTGCGGTCCAGGTCGCCCGTAGGCTCGTCGGCGAGCAGAAAGGTCGCGTCGGCCACGATCGCCCGCGCGATCGCGACGCGCTGCTCCTGCCCTCCGGAGAGCTGGCGGGGGTAGTGGTTCATGCGGTCCGCAAGCCCAACCATCGCGAGGGCGGTCTCGACGTGCTTCTTGCGGTCGGCCTTCGAGAGCTTGGTCAGCAGCAACGGAAGCTCGACGTTTTGGAACGCCGTCAGCACCGGGATCAGGTTGTACATCTGGAAGATGAAGCCGACGTGCCGAGCCCGCCACGCCGTCAGCTTGTTGGCAGACATGCGGGTGATCTCGTCGCCCGCGACCTTGATGCTGCCGGAGGTCGGGAGGTCGAGGCCGCCCAGCAGGTTCAGGAGCGTCGTCTTGCCGGACCCTGACGGCCCCATGAACGCGACGAACTCGCCGCTGCCGACGTCGAGGTTCAACCCCTGCAGCACGTGGATCTCCTCGCTTCCGCGCTGGTACTTCTTGTCCAGCTCGCGCACCTGCACGAGGCTGGTCCCGTTCCCCTTGCCATCCACTTTCACCATGACTTCCTCCAGTTCAACTGCCAGCGCTTCGATCCGATCGCCTCGGGTCATCTCTCTCGGACCCCGGAGCCCTGGCCCCGGGACCCGGTCATTTCACCTTGACCTTCTGCCCATCGTGCAGATCCTCGGGACCCGCAACAACCACCTGATCTCCGGCCGAAAGGCCTGCCAAAATCTCGACGTCGTTCCCTCGCGTCGCGCCGACGCTGACGGCGCGCCGTTCGACGGAGCCATCGCGAACGAGGAAGACGATCTGCTTCCCGCCGGACTGCCTGAGCGCTGACGCCAGGATCAGGGCCCTTGGCGTGGCCTGAGCGCCCGGCTTATCGTCCGCCAGGAACGAGACCTTCACGCCCATGTCCGGGAGGATGCGGGGGTCCAGCTTGTCGAACGAGATCCGGACCTTGACGGTGGCCTTCTGCCGGTCGGCGGTCGGGATCACCGTCCGCACCTTGGACGGGATCCGCCACTCTGGGTAGGCGTCGAGCACCGCCTCGACCCGCTGACCGGGCACGACCCTCGCGATGTACGACTCGTTGACGTCCACCTCGGTTTCGATGGAGTCCATGTCCACGATGGTCGCGATCCCCGTGCGCGTGAAGCCTCCGCCAGCGGAGACCGGCGAGACCATCTCCCCGACCTGGGCGTCCTTCGAGACCACGACGCCCGCGAACGGCGCCCGAACCGTGCAGTTGTCCACGTCCTGCTGCGCCACGGCAATCTGGGCGTCGGCGGCGCGGACCTGCTCCCTCGCCGCGGCGATCTGAGCACCCAGGCTGTCCGCCGCCGTGCGGGCCAGGTCGAGAGCCTGCACGCTCGCCACCCCCTCCCGCTCGAGGTCCTGCTGGCGCTTCAGCTCACGCTCGGCGTTGGCGAGATTCACCTCCAGGTTCGCGATCGCCGCCGCCGTGGCGTCCCGGGAGGTGCGCGCGGCGATGAGGCGACGCTGGGCGTCGGACTCGTCGAGGCGCGCGAGCACCTGACCCTCGGTGACGGTCACCCCCTCGTCGATCAGCACCTCGACGACCCGCGCCGTGATCTTGGCGGCAATCGTGGCGCGCCGGCGGGGCGTGACGTATCCGCTGGCGTTGAGGAGCGCGGCTCCGGCGCCTTCACCTGGAGGGCGAGCGCTCGCAACCTCCACGACCGGTCTCCTGCCGATGACCGCAAACGCAGCACCGAGGACGATCACCAACACGCCCACCGCGACCGCGAAGACGCGCAGCACCTTCCCGCCGCCGGTCTGGCTCCGCGCCCCGTCGTCGATCCTCAGTGCCGAGAGGTCCGGACGTCCCGCGCCCTGGTTGCCGCTCATGGTTCCTTTCCTCCTTCGATCCCCAAACCCTTCGAGTGTGCCGATACGCGAGAGGACTCCGCGAAGTTTCGCAGTCGGCGGCCAGATTCGCAAATCACCGGCTAACGGTGGCGCGCGACCGGTGAGCGGATCGCCGCGGCACCCACCCTTCCGCGTCATCGTGTCCGGTCGTTGCCCGCAGACCGCGTCAGGAACGCGAGCACTTCAGGCGTCGCGCGCTGCCAGTCGCGCCACCGGTGCTTCGCGCCCGGGATCGAGGCCGCGTCCACCGGAATCCCCCGCTGCCGCAGGATCGCCGTGAGGTCGCTGGCGCCCTTCTCCCACTTGTCGCGGGACCCTGTCCAAATCAAGAGCGGCGGGACCAGTGCCGGATCGGCCGAGGCCGCGATCGAGTCAAGGTCGTTGACCTCGAAGCGGCTCTGCTCACGGGAGTGTCCGAAGACGGGCTCGAGCAGCCAGCGCGACCGAAGCGTGCGGTTGCGCTCGTAGCTGTCCCACGAGAGGGGCTGAACCCACGGCGCCAGCGCCGCAGCGCGGCCGAACACACCCGGGTGGCGCAACGCCATCTTGAGAGCGCCGTACCCGCCCATGGAGATCCCCCAGACCGATCTCCGCTCAGGGCTGCCCCCGGCGCCAGGAAACTCGTCCTCCAGGTCAGGCACGAGGTCGTCGGCGATGAAGCTCTCCATCGCGGCGCGCGGGCTGTCCACGATGAACGTGCCCTTGTGCCTGGGGCACGCGATGATCACGCTCGGCAGCGCCCCGTCCTGCACCATCCTGGTTGCGAGGTCGGCCAGGCCGTGCTTCCTGAACGACCTCTCGTTTCCCCACCCGTCGTGAAGGAACACCATGAGGAGTGCCTGCTGTCCCGGCTTCCACCCCGCCGGCAGCACCACTTCGGTCTGGACGCCCCCGGGTGCATTGGGGCCCCGCAGGACCGTCTGCACGATCCTCGGCGAGTTTCCCGCCCGGGCGAGGCCAGGCTCGGCGAACATCAGAGCGAGAGCCACGGTGCCCCTGACCATCACGTACTGAGAAGAGATCCGGGCACCTCATCATTCCTCCGGCGCGCCTCGCACAACAGCATGGGCCGGCGGGGGGGCCGTGGTGTGGCCAGGGTTGAGATGATCGTGACACGCCCTGCCGGTTTGACCTGCCGGCGCCCTCCTCGTGCGCTATAATCCCGCGCGTGGCGGGCCCACCGGTGGCTCCCGAGACTCCTGTACCGAGTGTGTCGCGGGCACGCGGCACTTCCTCGGGCGCCACCACTAATCGGGCTCGAAGAGAAAGAGAGGTCATCACGATGCCCATCAAACGGCGCACCCTGGCGTGGCTCCTGGTCCTGATCTGGATCGTCCCGGTGTTGGCGTTCGGCGAGGTGAGGGGGAAGCTCATCGGCAAGGTCGTTGGCCCGGACGACAAGGGGATCTTTGGAGTCGCCGTAACCGTCACGTCGAAGGAACTCCCCGGCTTCAGGGACGTGGAGACCACCGACAGGAAGGGCGTCTTCGAGGTGGATTTCACCAAGATCGACGTTACGTATCAATACCGCTTCGACAAGTCGGGATTCCAGACCCTTCAGACTGAGCAGAAGTGGAGCTTGGAAGGCACCGGGAGCTTCCAGTGGACGATGCAGCCGGGCGAGTCGGCCGCGACGCTGACAGGCTCCGGCGCGGCTCCGGTATCGACCGTCCCGGAGGCGATCACGGCCTACAACGCCGGCGTCACCGCCGTGAAGGCCAAGGACCTCGCGACGGCCGAGACGCAGTTCAAGGAAGCGGTTGCACACGACCCGAACCTGCGCCTGGGGTGGGGACAGCTGGCTTCGGTCCAGGTCGCGCTGGGCCATGACAAGGACGCTGCTGAGGCCGCAGAGAAGGCGATGGCGCTCGGCTCGACCGACCCGGTCGTCCTGACCGCGCGGTGGCAGGCGTACCACAACCTCAAGGACGAGACCAAAGCCGCCCAGGCGCTCCAAGATCTCGACAGGATCGGCCGCAGGACGGAAGAGGCAAAGAAGATCCACAACGAGGCCGTCGCCCTTCAGAAGGCGGGTGACAATGTGGGCGCCCTTGCCAAGTTCCAGGAGGCCGTCAAAATCGACCCCAACCTCGCGGTGGCTCAGCTCGGTGTCGCGACGACCGCATTCAAGGTCGGCCGCAACGAGGAAGCGGTGGCTGCCGCAGAGGCCATCCTGAAGAACGAACCGCATAACGAGGCCGCGGCTCGGCTGCGGTACAACGCGTGCCTCGCGCTCAAGGACAAGACGAAGCTCACCGACGCACTCCTCGGCCTCGCACCCTACGAGCCCAAGATCGCACGCGATGGCCTTCTGACGATGGCGTTCGACGCATACGACGCCAACAACATGGACCTCTCCAAGGCAATGTTCGCCAAGGCCTTGCAGATCGATCCCAACTACGCAATCGCCTACTACTGGACCGGGCTCATCGATGTCGGGAAGGGGCTCACCGCCGAGGCCAAGACGAACCTCGAGCGCTTCGTGCAGCTCGCGCCCAACGACAAGGAAGCCGACTCCGCGCGCGAGATGCTCAAGTACCTGAAGCCCTGAGGCGACGGAAAACAGACGGTGCTCGCCGCGCGACCGGACGTCGCGAGCGCCGAGGACACACCGAGGGCTACCCCGAGCGGCGGACGTGCCGCCGGACGGGGCGGCCGATCGAGATCGTCGCCGCGGCAGAATCGGCGGTGCCACAGGCGTTCGTGACCCGCACCCAGAAGCTGGCCGAGGGCGTGAGCGGCGTCGTCGTGAGCGTGCTCGCGTCGCTGCCGACCGGTGTCGACGTGTCGCCGGCCTCTCCCTGGTACCACTGGTAGGAAAGCGGCGCCGTGCCGATGGCGGTGACGGAGAGCACGGCTTCCTGCCCGCTCGGGACGCTGCGATCCTGCGGCTGCCCGGTGACCCAGGGTCGCGCGCAGCCGGTCGCCACGAACACCCACGCCGCACCGGCGAGTGAGTTGTCGTTGGACCCGCCGACGATGGCGGCGCTCCCGTTCGCCGAGAGCGCGGCCGAGATGCCCTGGTGGGCCATCCCCACGTTGCCGGTGCCGACGAGCTTGCTCCCCTGCTGGACCCACGTCAACGCGCCCGGCGCGAACACCCAGACGGCGCCCAAATAACCGCTGTCATGGGCGCCACCGACCATTCCGGTCTTCCCGTCCGCGGAGAGTGCGGCCGCACTTCCGAACTGGATGTGGTTGTCGGGGTCGGTTGCGCCGGCACCCACCAGCTTCGCGCCGCGCTGCGACCAGACGCCATCGCTCCGAGTGAACACCCAGGCGGCGCCGATGCTGGAGCTGTCGCCCCACCCGCCGACGAGGACGGTGTTCCCGTCGGCCGACACCGCCACGGAGGTGCCCTGGGCGGAACGCCCGATGGCGCTATTGCCGACCAGCTTCCTCCCCTGTTGCAGCCACACACCCTCGCTGCGCGTGTACACCCAGGTGGCGCCGAGCCCGGAGCTGTCGCCCCACCCGCCGGCGACGGCGGTGTCGCCGTCCGCCGAGATCGCCACCGAGTAGCCCTGCTGAGCGGGTCCGACCGAGTCGGTCGCGACGAGCTTCCCTCCCTGTTGCGACCACACCCCCCCGGTGCGGGTGAACACCCAGGCGGCGCCGATGCTGGAGCTGTCGCCCCACCCACCGACGATCGCCGTGTTGCCGTCCGCCGAGAGCGCAACCGAGGCGCCCTGATAGGCAAGCCCCACCGCGTCCTCGCCGACAAGCTTGGAACCCTGCTGCGACCACACTCCGCCGCTGCGGGTGAACACCCACGCGGCGCCGAGGTTGCCGTCGTCGGAGAATCCTCCGACGATCAAGGTGTTGCCGTCGGCCGAGAGCGCCACCGCCGAACCCTGAGAGGCTCCGCCAACTGCCCCCGAACCGACGAGCTTGCCGCCCTGTTGCGTCCACGCTCCAAAGGAGCGCGCGAACAACCACACCGCCCCGATCAATGAGTCGTCGAACCAGCCGCCCACCGCCGCGGTGTTCCCATCGGCCGAGATCGCCACCGATTTGCCCTGCTCCGCGGCCCCGACGGCGCCCGAGCCGACAAGCTTGCTCCCCTGCTGAGCGAACTGTGCCCCTGCGGCCTGCGCGAGCACGACCGCCCCCAGCACCGCACCTGCCGTCCGCACCATGATGATCTCCCCTCGCCCATCGCCCGGCCAAGAGCGCACGCGGGATTCTAGCCGAACCTGATGTGCTCCAACGTCTGCTGGCAATCCGCGATAGAACCGATAAAGTTGCGCCGCAGGTAACGAACCGTTGCCCGCTTGTTCCATCCTTCCGCGAAATCGGGCTTGAGCTCGATGACGCGGTCGAAGAGCGCCTCAGC
>JAIQFQ010000055.1 GCA_020073245.1 Terriglobia bacterium
ATCGTCTGCGAAAAACTGCAGACCTCGCAGTTCATGCTGCGCGCGCCATTCGACATCATGATCACCGGCAAGACCGCAGTCGCCGCGCGCCCGATCTTCAATCTCAGAGGCACGCGCGTGGTCGGCAGCGAAATCGCCACCGGCACGGTGGGCGACGACCAAGGCGCTGAGGATCGCGGGCCAGCAGCAGCGCAGCGACTCGGCCACCGAGACTCTCAACGAGCTGGTCAGCGAGAACCGGCACATCGTGGTGCTGCGCCTCCTGGATGCCTCGGGCAAGGGGTCGTTCGTGCAGAACCGGACGATGTCCGCCGCCGCCGAGCATGAGCTGGAGTCCGTACTCGGCGAAGCGTTCACGACGAACATGGGCGGCCGGCCCGTCCGGCGGGACCTCGTGCGGCTCACGAACGAGGACCCGATGGTCGTCATCTCCCTCCCGCTGCGCGATACCGCCGGCGCCGTCTCCGGTGCGATGCAGGGCGTTGTCTCGCTCGAAGGGCTCGTCTCGAGGCTGGCCGAGGAGGGCGGTCGAGGCATGACCGTCGACGTCGTGGACCGGAGCGGCAACGTCCTGTTCTCGAGCGAGCAGACGCGCGTGGGCAAGTCGGCCGAGAGGCACCCTCTGGTGGCGCAGTTCCTCGAGGCGCCGGTGCGTCTGACCAAGACCTATCGGGATCCGCTCCGGCCCGCGCAGGTCGAAGTCCTCGGCTCGCTCTGTCCCGTCGAGGATCCACCTTGGGCCGTGGTGACCGCGCGCGACGTTGGCGTGGCGTTCGCCGCCGTGCGCGCCATGGCCGAGAAGACGGCGCTGCTGGCGGTAGCCACAGGCCTGGTGGCAATGCTGGCCGGAATCATCGTCGCCCGGCGCATCACGTCCCCCCTGCGCCATCTCGCCGCGGTGAGCACCGCGGTGGCCCAGGGAGATTTCAGCCGGCAGGTGCCGGTCACCTCGCGCAACGAGCTTGGCCAGCTTGCCGACAATTTCAACGTGATGGCGGTCGAGATCGAACGAACGGTGTCATCACTGCAGGAGGCCCTCACCGAGAACAAGGAACTGCTGGTCGATTCCATCCGAGCGCTGGCTGCCGCGATCGACGCCAAGAACCCGTACACGAGCGGTCACTCGGAGCGGGTGGGCCAGTACGCCGTGGCGATCGCCCGACATTGCGGGATCACGGGCAGCGAGCTGCAGAAGGTGGAGATCGCGGCGCTGCTCCACGACGTCGGCAAAATCGGCATCGACGACGCGATCCTCACAAAGCCGGACGCGCTCACCGACGCCGAATTCGCGCAGATGCGCGTCCACACCGTGAAAGGCGCCGCGATCGTGAGCCCGATCAAGCGGTTGCGCGAGATGCTTCCGGGCATCCGCTCGCACCATGAGAACTGGAGCGGGGGCGGCTACCCCGATGGGTTGGTCGGGGAGCAGATCCCTGTCGTCGCGCGCATCATCGCGGCTGCCGACGTGTTCGACGCCATGACGACCCAGAGGCCCTACCAGGCCGCCATGCGACTGGACTATGTCTTCTCCCGCATGCGAGGCATGGCAGGCACGCGCCTCGATCCCAACGTGGTCCGTGCGTTCCTCGAAGCCGTCAAGGACGGAGACCTGATACCCTTGGGCCAGGTGGAGGTAGCGTAGCGATGCAAGCCGCCGTCCGTGCTTTCCTGTGCCTGACCGTCGTTTCAGTGCTGGTGGCGTGCGCGTCAAGTAAGTCCAAGTCTGCGGCTTTCGCACCTGAGATCGATCCCAAGGACCCACTCGCGGGCACGCGCCTGATGCAGCAGGGGCAGGCGCTCGTCAACGAGGGGAAGATCGCGGAGGGGCTGGAGAGGTATCAGGTGGCGCTCGCGCTGCAGCCGAAGAACCCCACAATCCACAACCTCATCGGAGTCGCGGAGCTGCAACGGAGGGGCGCAGCCCAGGCGGTCGAATCCTTCAACCGCGCCCTCGCGCTCGCGCCCGAGTACTCGGATGCGCGCAACAACCGGGGTGCGGCGTACGTCCAGCTCGGGCAGTTCGCGCTGGCCGAGGCGGACTTCCTTGCCGTGTTGGGCGACTCGACCCACGCCAACCGGGCCAGCGTCTTTTTCAACCTCGGGTCGTTGTACCTGTCTCGCGGAGACCCCTCGGCGGCGGAGGAAAACCTGCGCCGGGCGGCCGTACCCTCGGGGCCGATCGAGGCGTTCCTCCTGCTCGGCCAGGTGGAGGAGAGGCTCGGAAAGCAGGAGCTCGCAGAGACCGCCTATCGTCAAGGGATGGCGAAGGCGCCAGAGCGCCCGGACCTTGCGCTTGCTCTCGGCAAGCTCCTCGACTCAACCGGGCGTAAAGACGAGGCTCGCGAGGTGTTCCGCCGCATCCTGTCGGTCGCTCCTGATTCCCCGGAAGCGCGTGAGGCGCGTTCCCTCTTGGAGTGATTCCGTGGCATTTCAGTACCTCCTGAACAACCTCTTGGTCGACGTCCCCGGAGCACAGGGCGCGATCTTCCTGGACCCGGAGGGCGAATCCGTGGAACACGTGTCCCGGAGCGCAACGCCGTACGAGCTCAAGCTCGAGGGTGCGTACCATGGCATCTTCCTGCGCCAGGCGACTCGGCTGGCAGGACTCATGAAGGCGGGGGGACTGGAACGCCTCTCGATCGGCGGGACCAAGATGCAGGTGATAAGCCACGCGCTGAAGGATGGCTACTACGTCGTCCTCGTGATGGAGCCGGGCTCGTCGCTGGCAATCGCCAGCGCGGCGCTGGCAAGGGCGAGCGACGCCTTCAACCGTGAGATTCCCTGACGCCGTCAGGCCCTAGCTGGTCCCGGGGGGTGGGTCTTGGATTTGTTGCAACGGTTGCGTAGCGGCCTCAAGGCGACGCGCTCGCTGCTGGGCGAGAAGTTCACCGCAGTCGGGTGGACCGTGACGCCCGAAACGCTGGAGGAGGCGTTGCTCGCTTCCGACGTAGGCATCGAAGCGGCAGAGACCGTGGCGCGCGATTTCGATGTCGCCCGGCGGCGCGGCCAGGTGACGCCGGGCGGTGAACAGGCGTGGTTGCTGGCGCGCGTTCAAGCGATGCTGACGATCGACGACGGCGGCGTGCGGCGGGGTAAGCCGCACGTCACATTGGTGGTGGGCGTGAACGGGACAGGAAAGACGACGACTGCCGCCAAGCTCGCCGGGAAGGCGCGGGAGGGTGGCCGGTCGGCGATGTTGGTCGCGGCGGACACGTTCAGGGCGGCCGCCATCGAGCAACTCCAGGCCTGGGGCCAAAGGATGTCTGTGCCAGTCCTGACTCGGGGCCCGGGCGCCGACCCCGGCGCCGTCGTCTTCGACTCGCTCCAGGCGGCGCTCGCCCGGGGAACCGACGACGTGATCATCGACACCGCCGGCCGTCTCCACACCAGGCACAACCTGATGGCGGAGCTCGAGAAGGTTCGCAAGGTTTGCGGGCGGGCGGTGCCCGACGCTCCGCACGAGGTTCTCTTGGTACTGGACGCCCCCACGGGCACCAACGGACTGGTGCAGGCGCGGGAGTTTCGCGCGCACGTGGGGGTAACCGGCGTTGTGCTCACCAAGCTCGACGGCACCGCCAAGGGCGGTGTCGTGCTGGCAGTGGCGCGGGAATTGGGGGTGCCGGTGCGTTGGGTAGGGGTCGGCGAGGCCCCCGAGGATCTCCTCCCCTTCGACCCCGGGTTGTTCGCCACGGCTCTCCTGGAGGAGCTGAGGTGAGCGCGCGCTGGGCGCCGCTGATGCGACAGGCGCTGGAGGCCGCCGAGGGAGGCCGCTACGGGGCGAGCCCTAACCCGATGGTGGGAGCGGTGCTCTTGTCGCGGGAGGGGGAGGTCGTCTCGGTCGGCGCGCATCTGCGCTGCGGCGGACCCCATGCCGAGGTCGCCGCTCTGGCCCAGGGTGCGGAACGGGCCGTCGGCGGCACGGTGGTGGTCACGCTCGAACCGTGCGTGCCCTCGCCGAACAAGAGGACGCCGCCTTGCGTGGACGCGATCCTCGCGGCGGGGGTCTCCTGCGTCGTGATCGGGACGCGGGATCCCAACCCGGCGATGAACGGGCGCGGCGTGGAGGCTTTGAGGTCGGCGGGCGTTGAGGTCATCGAGGGTGTTGAGGAGGAGGCCTGCCGGGCGCTCAACCGGCGCTTCTTCCACTGGATCGCGACCGGCCGGCCGTACGTGACGCTGAAGATGGCGATGACGATGGATGGGAAACTCGCTGCACGCGGCGGCCGCTCGCGGTGGATCACGTCGGAAGCCTCACGCAGGGAGGGGTACGCCATGCGCGAGGAGCACGACGCCCTGCTCGTCGGCATCAACACGGTGCTGACCGACGATCCTCGCCTGGTTCGCCATCTCGGCCTCAACCCGGACCCTCACCTCACGAGGGTTGTGCTCGACACCTCTTTGCGGACGCCCGACAACGGTGCGCTGCTCGAGACCGACCCGGAAGACGTGGTGGTGTTCTGCCTCGAAGGGGCCCCGGTCGAGCGGCGCCGCGAACTGGAGAGGCGCGGTGTGACGATCGTCGAGGTCGGGGACGACGGCCGTGACCGGTGCGACCTGCGCCAGGTCCTGCGCTGGCTCGGGACGCACGAGGTGAGCTCGGTCCTGGTGGAAGGCGGCGGCGAGGTGCACTGGTCGTTCCTGAAGGAGGGGCTCGCCCATAGGGTGCAGGCGTTCGTGGCACCGCTCGTCCTGGGCGGGCGCGAGGCCACGCCGTCGGTGGGCGGGCCGGGATTTCCCTCCCCACAGGAGGCGGTGAAGCTGCGGTTCGTCGAGGTGCGGTGCCTCGAGGGCGACCTCGTCCTGAGCGCGGAGGTGGAGGGTGTTTAGCGGGCTCGTGCTCGGCATCGGAGAGGTGCGCGGGCTGAGCCGGCGCGGCGGGGGTGCGCGCCTCGCTGTGGGCTGCGCCCTGCCGGGCGAACCGCTCGTGCACGGCGAGAGCGTGGCGGTCCAGGGCGCCTGCCTCACGGTTGCACAGTCGGTGACGAGTGGGTTCGAGGCCGACCTCTCGGCCGAGACGCTCTCGCGGACAACGCTGGGAGCCCTGCGCGTCGGCGCCCGGGTCAACCTCGAGAGAGCGCTCCGGCTGTCCGATCGCGTCGGGGGTCATCTGGTCATGGGTCACGTGGACGCCACGGCGCACGTCGTCTCGGCGCAGATCGGCAGGGAGTTCGGCACCGTCCGGTTCGGGTTGCCGGCCGCCCTCGCGCCCGAGGTCGCGGAGAAAGGCTCGATCGCCGTCGATGGTGTCTCGCTGACGGTATCCCGCCTCGGCGAAGGTTGGTTCGAGGTTTCGCTGATCCCGACGACGCTCTCAGGGACGACGCTCGCGAGCCTGCACCCCGGTGACCTCGTCAACCTGGAAACAGACGTGCTCGCGAAGTACGCGCGCAGGGCGCTGACCGGCGAGGGGCCGGGGATCGCGTCGATGCTGGAGGGGCTCGGCGATGCGGAGGATTGAGCCGGCCTTCCCCGACCTGCTGCCGGTCTCCCATCGTCTCGGACCGCTCCCGTCTGCGGCCGAGGACGGGGTCGCAGTGCTGGATCCCGTGGACATGCGTCTCGTCCGGGACGTGCCCGTGCGGCAACCTGCGGCGTCCGATCGCAGCATTCCTCGGCGGCCCGTGCGAGTGCTGGTCCACGCCGAGCCGGCGCATCGCGAAAGGGCGTTCCTGGAACGGCTGGTCGCGAGCGGGAACGGCCTCATCGTTCTGCTCGATGCGCCGCTCGCCGCTAGCCGTCTGCCCGAACCGGCCTTCGACGGCCAGGTGGTCCTTCTCTCGCCGTGGCTGCCCGCGTTCTGGGGAGGTGGCCCGATCGCGCCTCTCGTCGAGTTCCGGGAGCGCCGGCTGGCCGCGGGCGTCCTGCTCTGCCTCGGTCCGGCGCCGGAGCCGCTCGAACAGGTGAACCGCGGGGTCGAGGAGGCCAACGCCGCCGGCGCCGAGTTCGTGGTCGCGAGTCCGCTCTCGGTTCCGCCGGAGGACCGCCACAGCGTGTACGACGGGAAGGCGGGCGAGAAGGGCGATGAGGCTCTGGAGAACCTCCTGTTCCACACCGATCTTGCCCAGCTCGCGATGGAGCTGGAACGCGAGGCTTCGCGGGCCTGCAGGCGGCTCGGTCTGGCCGAGAGTCTCCCGGGTCCGGCCACTTCCCTCACGCCGCGGCGCACGTTCGCCGCGAGCGCGCAACTCCTCCTGTGGGCCCGGCGCCTCGATTTGCTCGAAGGTGTGAACTCGTCAGGGTGGCAGCTGCGACGGGCGGCCCAGGCGCTGCTCGCGTCGCGTCGCGATCCGGATGCGTTGATCGCCGAGGACAACCTCCGGGTGATCCCCGGTTTCACCCCCTGGGTGGAGGCGTTCTCCCGGTCGGCTTGGAGCGGGAGCGGGGAACCGTTCGACGAGGTGCTGGCCCGCTGGGTCGCCGAGTGAAGACCGTGGATCGTGGTTGGTGGTTCGTGGATCGTTGATGGGTGAGGCGAGGGACTCCGGTCGTCGATCCACAAGCCACGATCCACGAACCACGGCTCGGGGTGCGGTCGGTTTGTACGTGCACCTGCCGTTCTGCGCCAGCCGATGCGCGTACTGCACCTTTGCCACGTCCACGGAGCTGGGTCTCCTCGAGCGGACCCTGGCGGCCGTGCGGCAGGAGATCGCGGGGCTGGGTCAACGGGGAGGACGCCCGCTGGCGACGTTGTACCTTGGCGGCGGCACGCCGTCTCTCGTCCCCGCAAGTGAGCTCGAACGTCTCCTTGCCGATCTCGACCGGCATTTTCCCCTTTGCGAAGGCGCCGAGGTGACCCTGGAGGCGAACCCGGACGACGTGACGGCAGAAAAGGCCGCCCTGTGGTCACGGCTGGGCATCAACCGCGTCTCGGTGGGCGTGCAGGCGTTCTCCGACCGGGTGCTCGCGATGTTGAACCGGAGGCACGATGCGGCTCAGGCGAGCGCGGCGGTGAAGACACTTCAGCGGACAGGCCTCGCCGTTTCGGTCGACCTGATGCTGGGCCTCCCCGGCGCCGCCGACGAGGACCTCCGGGCGACCCTCGCCGAGCTGCTCCACCTTCGCCCTGGCCACGTCTCCGTCTACCTGTTGGAGATGGACAAACCGCACGCACTCGCGCGGCTGGCTGAACGCCGCCCGGATCTCTTCCCGGATGCCGATGCGGCCGCCGCGCAGTACCTCGCAGTCGGCCGTGAGCTGGTGGCGGCCGGTTATCGGCACTACGAGATCTCCAACTTCGCGTTGCCGGGCCGCCGGGCCCGCCACAACGTCCGCTACTGGCGGCGGCGGCCAGTGCTCGCCGCAGGGCTCGCCGCGCACGGCCACAGCGGGCGACGACGTTGGGCGAACCTCGACGTCCTGTCCGCCTACCTTGAGACGGTCGAGGCCGGCCGCGCGCCCCGCGCGTGGACCCGCCGCCTCGCCGACGACGAGGTTGCAAAGGAGCGCGTCATGCTCGGGCTCCGGCTCGCAGACGGGGTGGGGGAAGGGGAGATGGCCCGGTGTTCGGAGCTGGCCCCGGCATTCGGCGAGAGGATCGAAGACTTCCTCGCGCTCGGGTTAGCTCGACGCGTGGACGGGCGCGTGCGACTGGCTCCGCGGGGGTGGCTGGTGTCCAACGAGCTCTTCGCGGCTCTGTGGTGAGGCTCCGACCGGAACCTCGGAGGTTCCGGAGTAAACTCTCGGCGTGGAGGACGCGATGAGGCGTTTCGGCGTGGCGCTCGTGGTGGTTGCGCTCTCGGCCGGGTTGGCGGTCGCCGGCGGCGGCTTCGGCCTGGAGTTCGGCCAGGCGGATCTCGACGCGCTCACCGACGCGCTCGGCGACGTCGCGAGCTTCCCGAACCTCGGGACCGCCGCCCCGGGAGGGTTGGCGGGGTTCCAGATCCTGGGCGCCGCCGGCGGCCCACAGATCGACACGAGCAGCCGCTGGTGGGGTTCCGTCCCGCACACGAACGTCGTGGGGGACCTGCTCGTCGGCCAGCGGGTGATCGTCCGGAAGGGGCTGCCGCTCCGCCTCGACGTGGGCGTGCAAGTCGGCAAGGCGCTCGGGGACCAGTTCTGGGGCGCCGACCTCCGCTGGGCGTTCGTGGAGGCCGGCACGCTCCAGCCGGCGGTCGCGCTGCGCGTCGCCTACTCGCACGTCGACAGCTCGGTCCTCGCCAGCCTTGAGGTCGAGGAGGCTCAACTCGTGATGTCCAAGGGTTTCCCGATCGTGTCGCTGTACGGCGCGGCCGGATACCGCCGCGTCGAGGGGCACGCCACGTTCGGCGATCCGCTGCCGCTCGCCCATTCCTCGACGCGTACCGGGGTCACGGGCACCGTCGGAGCCCAGCTGAGCCTCCTGCCGTTCCTCCACCTCGTCGGGGAGGTCCGACGCGGCGCGAACACTTGCGTGTTCGTGGGCCTGGGGGTGGGGCATTGAACGCCGGCGGGCGCGCCGCAGCCCTTCTCTTCGTGCCGGCCCTGGCGCTGCTCGCGGGGTGCGACCAGCCGCGCCGCGAGACGCCCCGTGACAGGATTACGCGGCTCCGTTTGCTGCACCGGGTCTCAGCCAACTGGTACGAGGTGAAGAAGGAACGGGACGGGAGACCGGTGCTCGTCCTGGACTTGACGATAACCAACGACGGCAGCGAGAGCCTCAACGAGGTCACCATGCGCCTGCACCTCTCAGCGGAGGACGGCAAGGACCGCCTGGTCGTGCCCGTCACCCTGGACGTGTCGCGGATCAAGCCGGGCACCCTCCAGATCCACCCCCGGGAGTCGGGGAAACCGCCGAGGTCAGAGGCCAAGCCTGGGCCGCCAGGTCACCTCGTCGTCGGTGTGCCCGGGGTCGAAGTGAAGCCCGGCGAAGAAATCACCCTCGAAATGCAGGGCCAGCCTTCGAAGGAGGAGATGGCCAAGTACCCCGAGTATCGCGGTGTCAGTTGACCGGGCTCACGGAGGAGATCTGAAACCGCTCGTGGATGATCCTCTCCAGGCGAGGGCGGATCACCAGGTTGAAGGTGTCGTCCTTATCGGGAAAGAGCCTGAGCACGGCAGTGCGCGCCGCCTCGATGAGGCGCAGCGCCTCGCAAAACGTCAGCTTTTCGTCCTCCGAAAGGACTTGAGCCGTGACGTCCACCAGCAACCGCATCCGCCGAATGCGCCGTTGCTCCTCGTGCAGGGCGGCCTCTTCCATCATCCAGGCTCTGCAACCGGATATCGGCCTGTGACATTTCCGGTGGAACCTTCACGGCTGAACCACGTCATCACCAATACCGTAGCACGGGCGGCCCCAGGGTGACGGGGCCGGCGCTTCTCGGCGTGGCGATGTCGGCTGCCCAACTGGGGGGCGGCGTGCTGCGACGGCACTTCCGCGCCCTCACTCCGGACCAGGTGAGTGAGAAGGCCAGGAACGACTACGTGTCCGCCGCGGACCTGGCGAGTGAGGAGGTGATCGCCGACTTCCTGCAGCGTGAGACGCCCGAATTCGGCCTGCTCGCCGAGGAGACCGGAGCGAGGGGCGCCGTCGGAGCGCGGTGGGTCGTGGACCCTCTCGACGGCACCGCCAACTTCGTCCATTCGTTCCCGCACTTTGCCGTCTCCGTCGCTCTCGTGGAGGAGGGGGAGGTGCTGGTCGGGGCCGTTCACGACCCGATGAGGGACGAGATGTTCTCCGCCGCGCGCGGTGCCGGTGCGTGGTGCAACGGCCGGCGCCTGGGCGTGACCGGGAGGGCCGGCCTCGCCGGGGCGTTCCTGACCACCGGCTTTCCCTTCCGAGTACACCGAATGCTCGACCTCTACCTGCGCATCTTCCACGACGTCTTCCTTCGGGCGGCGGCCATCCGGCGCCCCGGGGCGGCGGCCCTCGACCTTGCGCACACCGCGGCGGGCATCTTCGACGGGTTCTTCGAGTTCTGCCTCTCCGAGTGGGACATCGCGGCGGGCGCCCTTCTGGTCCGTGAGGCCGGCGGCATGGTGACGAACCTCGACGGCGCTAGCGGCATCTTCGAGCATGGCAACGTCATCGCGGCAGCCCCCGGCGTTCACCGAGAGCTGCTGGACGTGGTCCGCTCCTATTGCCGTGAGGTCGACGTTCACCCTTGAGTCGAGCCGTGGGGTCCTCCTGGGGCCACCGCGGCACCAGGGCGCCGGTTCGTTTGGCTCATTTGCGCAAGAACTTGCCAGTCGACGACTGAGGGGTCTAGTATGAACATGAAGAATCGCCCCTTGCCGACGAGCAAGGAGGCCAGGGACAGCGATGGCGGACAGCGAATCCAGCCCGCGCCTGCTTCCGGTGGGACAGCACCTCCGCCGGCGTGGAAAAGACCTCGAGCGTTTCTTGAACCTCTGGAAGCTCACGCTGATCGGCGCTGTCACGATTGTGCTGGTCCTCGGACGCATAGGTCGTGGCCTCGTCCTGCCGGAGGACGCCGTCATCGAGGTTGCCCTCGGCGCCATGCTGGTGGTCGGTCTCGCGTTTCAGTTCTACCTGGCCTGGGCGCCCTGGGACCATCGGGTGCCGCTCTGGGTCGTGATGTTCGACCTGGTCGCCCTGACCGGCCTTCTCCTGGGTTGCGTGGCGGTGGACCGCGCCATCGTGGCAACCAACTCCCAGGCCGCGTTCTTCTTCTATTTCTTCATCGTCGTGTCGGCTGGTTTGCGAGGCGAGTTACCGGTCTCCCGCACCGTGGCGTTCCTGGTGCCGACCTCGTATGCCGTGGTCGTTTTTGGGGCGGTTGCGTGGCGCCACGTGCAGTTGCCGGCGCAGCCCGATCCGGTCTACGGCAGCTTCCGGTGGGACCTCCAAGCCGCGCGCCTGATAATCCTTGCGGTAGTCACGATCGTCATCAACTACGACGTTGGCCTGGTGGCCGGCGACCGTGCCGAGGCGCGCACCGACCCCCTCACCGGCGTCTACAACCGACGCTTTCTCGAGGAGTTCCTCCACCGGGAGATCACGCGAAGCCGGCGGTCGCGCCAGCCGCTTTCGGTGCTCATGCTGGACCTGGACGGGTTCAAGGTATTCAACGACGAGCACGGACACCTTGCAGGCGACAAGGTGCTCGCCACGGTGGCCGAGAGCCTGCGGGATGCCGTACGCACAACCGATGTCGTGGCGCGCTACGGGGGAGACGAGTTCGTGGTCGTCTTGCCGAACACTCCCGGCGACGCGGCACGCCGGGTCGCCCGGGACCTGATCCGGTCGGTGCCGCCGCCCGTGGGGCTTTCCGTGGGGATCGGTTGCATGGCAGAGGGTATCCAGACTACGGCCGAACTGTTCGCCATCGCCGACAATGCCCTCAGAAGCGCCAAGCAATCCGGGGTAAGCATGTGCGTCGTGTAGCGCTTCCCGCCGGAAGATCGAGGTCTGGTCCTCCCTGATGGGAGCGGGGATTCGGCGCGTAGCGAGGCATGTGCTTGGCTGGGGGTTTCTCGTCCTGGGCGTTGCGGGACTCGTCTTGCCGATCCTTCAGGGCTGGCTGTTCATCGCGATCGGAGCGCTGCTGTTGTCACCAGATGTGCCGCTGTTTGGCCGTCTCCTGAGATGGGTCGAGGAGCACTTCCCACTGTTGCGACCGCACCTCCACCGCGCGCGGAGGCGGGTCAGCGGGAGTGAAGACCCGCCAGCGGCACCGCCAGATGGGCCCTGAACGGGGCCGGCACGATCCACTCGGGCAGCAGAGGGTCACTGGGATGATCGGGTTCAGTCAGGGGTTGTGATCACCGGCTCCGCCCGGCCCGGGATCTCGAGCAGTGCCGCCGCTTTGGCGCGCCTCGGCCAGAGCACCAGCATGCCGAGCGCCGCCACAGCGGTGAAGATCATGAACCAGTTCCGGCGCCCCGACAGGAAGAACAACACGAGGCCAAGGATCGCGAGGGCCTCGAGCCGGGCGAACGCGACGACGTGAGCGGAGAAGTGGGCCGCGAGCAAGCGCTCCGGTTGGTGGCCGACGGCATAGACTCGGCGCGGCGCGGCCAGCATGACCCGGTAGACCGGCATGATTGTCACCAGGTTGACGGCGGCAATGAACGCGAACCCCCACAGGAGCGCCTCGCCCTGGGGTAAAGCCGGCCGCACGGGGACGGGGAGCCCAAACACCAACGTGCCGTAAACGGCGAGGCTCGCCAGCATGCCGGCGCACACGAGTTGGAGACGTTTGGTGTGGCGCTCCACCAGTTGCTCCATGGCGGCCTCCCGGCATCCAGTCAGGCAAGCGTAGCGAGAGCGGCCAGGTGGGTCAATGCGGCCGGGGCGACACAGCGAAACCCCGCGAGGCGGGGTTTCGGCTTGGCGGGATCTCCGCCCGGACATTTGCAGTGGGTATCGCGGCTGCTACGTCCGTTCAACGCCCGCGGCCGATTTGGCAGTACCAATATCGACCGGACCCCACCCGGTGTCAAGGGAGCGAAACTCCGCCGATCGCCTCGACGACGGCGACCGCGGTCGCCAGCGCTGCGGTGCCCGATTCACCGTCCACCCAGGCTCTCACATCGCCACGACACGCGCGTTGAAATGCAAGGTGTTCGGCCGCAAGAGGTTCTCCTTTTTCGACCGGGACATCGACGGGCGAGATGGTCGTCTCGGCCCCGGTTCGTACCAGACGGTAGGCCGAAACGCTCTGATCGGCGTAGTCGATGGAGTGGTAGGCGTCGGGCTCGAACAGGCGCAGCTTGCGGACGCGCTCCGAGGAGACGCGGCTGGCCGTGAGGTTGGCCACGCACCCGTTCGCGAACTCGAGCCGGACGTTGGCTAGGTCGACCCTGGGGGACAGGACGGGCACCCCGACTGCCCTGACCTCCCGGACCGGCGATCCCCCGTTGAGCGCCTGGGCGAGCTGGAGGTCGTGGACCATCAGGTCGAGCACCACGTCGATGTCCAGCGAGCGCCGGGTGAACGGCGACAGCCTCTGCGCCTCGAGGTAGCGGGGGCGTGGGGCGCGTGCCAGCACGGCCTGCACCGCCGGGTTGAAGAACTCGGTGTGTCCGACGCCCAGGGCCACCCCGTTCCGACGAGCGATCCGCACCATCTCGTGGGCCTCCGCAACCGAGGCGGCGATCGGCTTCTCGACCAGGACGTGACGTCCGGCTGCGAGGAACCGTTCGGCCACCTCTCGGTGCGTCACGGTGGGTGACGCGATCACGGCGGCCTCTGCGAGCGCGACGGCCTCGTCGAGGCTTGTGAGGGGCCGTGCCCCGAACTCGGCGCATACCGCTTCCAGGCGTGTCCGGTCCGGGTCGAACGCGCCCACGCAGCGCCAACCGGGGAGAGTGCGCGCCAGACGGACGTGGTGGCGGCCAAGGTGGCCGACGCCCACCACTGTAACTGCCAGGGGGGCCTGCTCGCTCATCGGGGAGGAGCTTACGCGGACGCTCCGGCATGGGCAAGTGGCCGCTCCCGGGCTGTCGAGGGGCATCGGGGGCGATCCGGCATCGGCGCGCAGACGCTCGCGAACGAGCGTTGAGCTCTTTCCGGGCAGGCTACACTCACGCGGGAAGGAAGTTCTTGATCGACTCGCACGCACACCTGGCGATGTTTCCGGCGGATGAACGCCGGGCCGTCCTGGACAGGGCCGGCGAGGCCGGAGTGCGGGCGGTCCTGGTCCCGGCCACCGGCCGGGACGACATCGATGCCGTCGTCGAGATCGCAGGGCTCGGCGAGGGCCGGACGCCGGCAGCGGTCGGCTTCCACCCCCACGAGGCGAGCGCGTGCGACACCGTCTGGAAGCGGTGCGTGGAGAGGCTGATCGAATCGCCAGGGGTGGTGGCGATCGGGGAAATCGGGCTCGACTACCACTACGATCTCTCGCCCCGGGAGGACCAGCGCCGCGTCCTCGCCTGGCACCTAGGCCTTGCCCGTGAGCGCGGGATGCCGGTGATTCTCCATCACCGGGAGGCGTGGCAGGACTTCCTCGCGGCGCTCGACGCCGTGCCCGGGGTGCGCGGCGTGGCGCACTCGTTCACCGAGGGCGCGGACGGCGTCGATGAGATGACGCGGCGGGGGCTCTTCGTCGGGATCTCCGGAATGGTCACGTTCCCCAAGGGGGACAACATCCGCGAAGCGGCGCGTGCCGTTCCGGCGGGCCGGCTGCTGCTCGAGACGGACAGCCCGTACCTCGCGCCGGTCCCGCACCGGGGAAAGCGCAACGAACCGGCGTTCGTCAAGCTCGTTCTCGCGGAGGTGGCACGCGTCCGCGAGGTCGATCCCGCCCAGCTCGAACGGGAGACAGACTCGGCGTTCGAGGAGCTGTTTCTCAGCCGGCCGCCACATGTGGTTGAAGAGGGAAGAGGGGAGACGGCAGAGGGTAAACGATAGACGGAAGGCACACGACGCGAGGCGAATGCTCCGTCGTGATTTCCCCTTTACCCTCTACCCTCTCCCTTCTTCCCTCGTTCCTACGAACCCGGCCTCAAGCCGGGTCGGCGAGCTCGGCGAGGAGATCCGCGAGAAGCGCGATGCGGCGCTCGAGCGATCGTAGGTCGAGATACTCCTCGCGCGTGTGCATGCCGTCACCCACCGGGGCCAGGCCATCCACGATCGGGACCTTCGAGGGGTCGGCGATGTAGTTCGGGAACGAGATGCCGCCCCGGTCCTCCTCGACCTCGAGTGTCCAGCCTCGCTCGGCGGCGAGGCGTGTCACGCGAGCCGCGATAGGCGCGCCCGGCCCTTTCGGGTCAACCGGCGGAACGCTGATGCCGTGCGAGAGCGCCATGGTGACCTCGTGCTCCTCGGCGATCCTCTCGGTGAGGCGCGCGAGCTGCGCCATGATCCGGACGCCGTCCGGCGGCGTCAGGTAGCGGGCTTCGCCCTCGGCCAGCGCACGGTCGGAAACGACGTTGCGGCGCCTGGACGTGC
Organism: Terriglobia bacterium; assembly: GCA_020073245.1. GTDB lineage: Bacteria > Acidobacteriota > Thermoanaerobaculia > Thermoanaerobaculales > Thermoanaerobaculaceae > RBG-13-68-16. Next base: position 14,834 of record JAIQFQ010000055.1, read on the forward strand.
CGAGCAGTGCGTGGTGCATCGCCAGTCCGTTGACGAAGTCGGAGTCACCAGCGACCATGCGCGCGACGTTCACCGTGGCCCCCGGCCCGCTCTCGGACATCGCCTGCGCCTGCGCCGCCCAGTCGGCTACGGCCGCGAGGGCGGAGCGGCCGTACCAGTAGGCGAGGCCGGAGTGCGATGCACGCCCGGTGACGTCAAGCTTCCACTCCGTGAGGCCGCGCCGGCCGGCCACCAGTGTCTCGGCGTCCCCACGGGCCTCACCCGGTTCGATCACCAGAAGAACTCGGGCGCCTTCGCTCCAGCGCCGGACGGCCCGCTCGGAGATGAAGCCGCTCACCTCCTCGTCGGGCACGGCGACGAGCATGAGGTCGCCCGGCGACTGCTGTCCGCGGTGCACCAGCAGGTCGAGAGCGCCGATCAGCATGGCGAGGCCGCCCTTCATGTCGAGGGCGCCGGTCGCCCAGAGGCGGTCGCCTTCCAATCGCGGGGCCACCGCATCGAGCACCGTGTCCAGGTGCCCGACAAGGACCAGTGGGTGCTCGCCCACACGTGGCCCACGGGCGACCAGCAGCGGCATGGACCCGCCGTCGCCGTCGTCTTCCGGGAGGATCTCAGCCGAGAGGCCTCGTGCCGACAGCTCGGCGGCCACTCGAGCAGCCATTGCCCGGAGCCCTTCCGAGTCGCCGCTCGCCGACGAGATCGCACACAGCTCAACGAGAAGCTGCGTTGTCTTCGCGAGGATCTCGCGCGGCACGACTTCGTGTGTCTGCGGCACGTCTACCTCCGTTCCGAGAGTGTAGCCGCGGTGGATTTCCGCTCGCGCGTCTCCGGCGACCCCGGCCGTGGCGGCGGTAGGGGCTCGTCGCGCCGTCCGAACGGCTTGAGGACGGCCTTGCCGAGCCAACGAGTCGGCGCCACCAATCCACGGCGACCTGTTTCACCGTCGTGGCTGTGGCCTGCAACGGCTCCTCGCGATGCGCTGGACGTGGTTCCGGCTCCGTGAGAACGGTGTGGGGCCGGAGCCTCTTGACTTGTGATCGAAGCCCCCATAAACTTCATATCGGATACATTATATCTAATACACAGGAGCCGCAATGGCCACCCAGACCGCACCCCGATCCCACAAGCAGCTGCGATCCCGGGTTGCGGATCGTCTCCGTGGCGAGATCTTGCAGGGGCGGCTCAAACCGGGCGAGTGGCTGCGGCAGGAGCGCCTCGCATTCGAGCAGGGTGTGAGTCAAACGCCCGTGCGCGAAGCGCTCCGGCAGCTCGCTGCCGAGGGGCTCCTCGAGCACGTCCCGTACCGAGGGATTCGCGTTGTGGAGTTCTCCATCGAGGACGTGGAGGACCTTTACGGCTGCCGCGCCCTGCTCGAGGGGATGGCGGCACGCTTCGCGGCGGTGCACATCACGAGCGGCGAGCTGGAGGAGATGAGTGAGCTTTTCGAGCGGATGTGCCGGTGCAAGACGCCGGAGGACCTCGTGGAGTACCGCGAGCTGAACCGCCGTTTCCACTCCGCGATCTTCAAAGCCAGCCGGCGCTCGTTCCTGGTGAGGACGCTCGCCCAGCTCTGGTCCGCGTTCCCGACGATGCTCTGGAGCAACGTACCCCAGGTCGCGACGGAATCGGCGCCCGAGCGCGACGAGCCGGACGTCGAGGAGCACAGCGCCATCGTCGCGGCGCTGCGGGCCCACGATCCCGACGCCGCGGAGCGTGCGGTACGGCGTCACATCGAGGCCGCCGGGAGCACGCTGGTGGCGGCGATGAGGGCGCAGTCATGAGTTCGCATTGGCACGACACACCACCGCCGTGGTGGCGTGCGCGCCTGACCTTTGGCAGACCGGAGCGACCCCCCGACAGGGCCTCCGGTCCCGGATCGAGGCGCCGTTACCGGAGAGGCGCGGCGCCCGGGGAGGAGAGACCATGCGAGTGTTGTTGAAAGGAACCGTTCTTGCTCTGCTGCTGCTGGCCTTGGCGGTGCCGGTGGCCGCGCAGAGCAGCACCTCGGGCGGAATCAGGGGCACGGTCAAGGACGCGAAGGGGGCCGTGCTGCCGGGTGTCGCGGTGACCGCCTATTCAACCGCTCTGGTCGCGGGAAAGATGACGACGCACAGCGACGAACGCGGCGTGTACCGCCTGCCCGCGCTGCCGATCGGGGACTACGCCCTCGAAGCCGAGCTCTCGGG
>JAIQFQ010000011.1 GCA_020073245.1 Terriglobia bacterium
ACAACGGGAAGGGGCGAGATTGCCACGGTTCCCTCGCGGTGCTCGGGAACCTCGCAATGACAACGGGAAGGGGCGGGATTGCCACGGTTCCCTCGCAGTGCTCGGCAACCTCGCAATGACAACGGGAAGGGGCGGGATTGCCACGGTTCCCTCGCAGTGCTCGGGAACCTCGCAATGACAACGGGAAGGGGCGAGATTGCCACGGTTCCCTCGCGGTGCTCGGGAACCTCGCAATGACAACGGGAAGGGGCGGGATTGCCACGGTTCCCTCGCAGTGCTCGGCAACCTCGCAATGACACCGGAGGCTTCAACCCGTCGAGCGACCGGTAGGAGCGGCCTGCGGTTTGCTAGGCTAGCGGCGTGCCGCATGTGCTTCGAGACGCGAGGGTGAAGCTGCGCACGTGGCTGACCGAGGCGCCGCACCTCGGCCGCGCGTTGAGGCTCGTGTGGCGCGCGGCTCCAAGGCTGACGGCGTGGTGGAGTCTGCTGCTCGTCGTTCAGGCGCTGCTCCCGGTGCTGGTCGTCTTCCTCACGAAGATGCTGGTGGACGATGTTGCCGGCGCCGTGCGTGGACCGGGCGGCTGGGAACAGGCGCAGAGGCCGCTGCTGCTGGCGGCCGCACTTGCGGGCGTGCTGGTGCTGAGCGAGGTGCTGCAGGCGGCGGCTCGCTGGCTTCGCGCGGCGCAGGCGGAGGTCGTCAAGGATCACCTCAGCGCGCAGGTGCACGAGCAGGCACTTGCGGTGGATCTCGCCTACTACGAATCTGCGACGTACTTCGACCAGCTGCACCTGATCCGCTACGACATCTACCAGCGTCCGGTCGCGCTGATGGAGAACGTCGGCTCGCTGCTCCAGAACTCGATCACGCTGGTGGCGATGCTGGTGGTGCTCGTGCGCTTCGGCGTGTGGGTCCCGCTGGCCCTGGTCGTCAGCACGCTCCCGGCGCTCTGGGTCGTGGTGCGCTACGCGATCCGGCAGCACGAGTGGCGGGTGCGAACGACCGCCGACGAGCGGCGCGCCTTCTATTACGACTGGCAAATGACGAGCCGGGAGCACGCGGAAGAGGTGCGCCTGTTTCACCTGGGTGACCTGCTGCAGCGACGGTTCGCCGACTTGCGGCGCCGCCTCCGCGGCGAGCGCCTGCAACTCGCGCGGAAAGAGGGTCTCTCGGGGCTGGCGGCGGGCGCGGGAGCACTCGCGATCGCCGGCGGCGCGCTCGCCTGGATGGTGTGGCGGACGGTGCGCGGCTCGGTGACCCTCGGCGATCTGGCAATGTTCTACCAGGCGTTCAGCCAGGGCCAGCGGCTCCTGCGGTCGCTCCTCGAAAACGTCGGCCAGATCTATACGAACAGCCTGTTCCTCGGGAATCTCTTCGGCTTCCTCGCGCTCGAAGCGAAGGTCGTGAGCCCGCCAGAACCGGTCGCCGTGCCGGCCAAGGCCGGCCTGGCGATCCGCTTCCGCAGCGTCACGTTCCGCTACCCGTCGAGCGACCGGCCGGCGCTGCGCGGGTTCGACCTCGAGATCCCCGCCGGACGGATGGTCGCGGTCGTCGGACCCAACGGCGCGGGCAAGAGCACGCTCGTGAAGCTGCTCTGCCGCTTCTACGATCCGCAGGATGGAACGATCGAGCTGGATGGGGTAGACCTCCGGCGCTTCCGGCCCGAGGAGCTGCGCAGGCTCGTAACGGTGCTCTTCCAGCAGCCCGCGCACTACAGCGCGACGCTGCGCGAGAACATCGCGCTCGGGGATGTCTCGTTGCCGGCGGACTACTTTCCGGTCGCCTCCGCGGCCCGCGCGGCTGGCGCCGACGAGGCTGCGGCCAGGCTGAAGCAGGGCTACGACGCGCTGCTCGGGACCTGGTTCGCGGGCGGCACGGAGCTGTCGGTCGGGGAGTGGCAGCGCGTCGCGCTGGCGCGGGCGTACTTCCGCAACGCGCCGATCGTCCTGCTCGACGAGCCGACGAGCGCCATGGACTCCTGGGCGGAGAACGCCTGGCTCGACCGCTTCCGGACGCTGGTCGCCGGACGCACGTCGCTGATCATCTCGCATCGCTTCACGACGGCGATGCGGGCCGACGTCATCCACGTGATGGAGGAAGGGCGCGTGATCGAATCTGGCACCCACGCCGAGCTTCTCGCCCGTGGCGGCAAGTACGCCGCGTCCTGGCACGCGCAGATGCGAACCCCCGGAAGCGAGTGACGGCGGAGGAGCAGAGGGGCAGAGGGGAAGGAACCGTTCGCAGGTTCAGAGGTTCGAAGGTTCGCATGAAGGTGGAAGAGGTTAAAGGTGAAAGGGAAGAGGTGAAAGGGACGACGAGACATCGACGTCCTGCAAATGTAGCGGCCGCCCGTCGGGCGGCCGTGATCGCCGCTCATTGCGAGGAGCGAAGCGACGAAGCAATCCCGGCGAATTCGGCGGGATTGCCACGGTTCCCTCGCAACGCTCGAGAACCTCGCAATGACACCTGCACGTCGGCCGGCCGCTACATATATGCTTGCCGTCCTCCCTTTGACCTCTTCCCTTTGATGTTTGACCTGTTCTTGGCAAACCTTCACAACCGCGCCTACTCCTCCAGCAGGTGGAGCACCTCGGCCGGGTTCTTGAACGGCGCGACGAGGTAGACGCCGGCGGCGTGGCGCGGCGCGTTGCGGAGCATCTCGAGCGCGCGCTCGGTGCCGATCCTCCCGGCGTCGGCGCCGGCTCCCTCGAGCTTCGCGAGCAGCTCGTCGGGCACGACGATGCCGGGCACTTCGTTGTTCAGGCGCAGGGCGAGCTTGAAGGAGGGCAGAGGCCACACCGCCACGAGCGCCGGCAGCGGGAGACGCCCGCCGCAAAGGTCGAGCAGCCGCTCCCACGGCTCCCACGAGAAGAACACCTGGCTCATCGCGAAGTGCGCGCCGGCGTCCGCCTTGCGCCGCAAGCGGTCCACCTCGTGATCGAGGTCGTCGGCGGCGGGGTTGACCGCGACGCCGAGGCAGAACGTGGGTGGTTCGCCGATGGGGTTGCCCGCGCAGTCGAACCCCTCCGCCATCCGCGATACCGAGCGCACCAATTCGAAGATGTCCACGTGGTAGACATCGTGCGCCCCCGGGTAGTCGCCGAGTTGGGAGGGATCGCCCGAGATCGCGAGGAGATTTCGGATCCCCGCGTGCCAGGCCCCGAGGAGCTGGGACTGAAGACCCATCAGGCTCGCATCGCGCGGGGTGATGTGCGGGATGGCCTCGATGCCGTTTTCGCGCTGGATCTCGGAGGCCAGCCACAGGGAGTCCATGCGTAGACGCGCGAGGGGGTTCGAGTTGACGTCAACGGCGTCCACCCGACCGGAGGCCGCGATCGCCCGCGTGGCCTCGATGATCCGCTCGGAGTTGGTGCCCCGCGGTGGGTCGAGCTGCACGACCCGGACGAACTCTCCCGCAGCGAGCTTCGCCGCCAGGCTCGATGTGGGGCGAGGGTGCGACGGCGCAGCTACAGGGAAATGCTCGACCGAGACGGCGTGACGCGCGTGGACCGGTCGCAGCCCCTTGACCGCATCCGCGATGGCTCGGATGTGCTCCGGGCCGGTGCCGCAGCAGCCCCCAATGAGCGCGGCGCCGAGCTCGACCGCGCGGTGGGCGAAGCGGCCGAGGTATGCCGGCGTCGCGGGAGGCAGCAGGATGCGACCGTCGCGGCGCACGATCGAGCCCGCGTTGGGCATGACCGCCAGCGGCCCGGGCGGCTCCTTGAGGTACTCGAGGACGTCGAGAGTGCCCTGCGGACCCGGCGCGCAGTTGATGCCGGCCGCTAGGAGATCGCATCCGAAAAGCTCGCGCACCTCCCCGGCGATCTCGGGATGGCTTTCGGGGAGCTTCTCAAATGGGAACGTCAGCATCGCGACCAGCGGGAGGTCGGTGACGTCGCGGACCGCCCCGATCGCGAGCAGGAGCTCGTCGAGGCGGAAGAAGGTCTCGAGGATGAGCAGGTCGGCGCCACGACCGGCGAGGATCGAGGCCTGCTCCGCGTGCGCCTTGGCGATCGCCCCGGGGCCCTCGGGCTCGTCGAGGTCGATGACGCCGGCGAGCGGCCCGATGGAGCCGGCCACGAGGCAGTCGCGGCCCGAGATCTCGCGCGCCTCACGGGCGAGCTTGACGCCGGTGGAGTTGACGGCCTCCACCCGGTCGCCCGCCTGGAGCCGCTCGAGGCGCGGGCGCGAGGCCGCGAAGGTCGCGGTCTCGATCAGCTCGGCGCCGGCCGCGATGTACGAGATGTGGATGTCCAGCACCTCGCTCGGGTGCTCGAGCGGTGCGAGGTCGAGGTGGGACCCGGGCGGCACGCGGGCGAGCAGCTCCGACCCCATCGCCCCGTCCGCCACCACCACGTGGTCCGCGAAGCGCTTCGTGACGCGCTCATGCTTCATGCACGCATTGTATTAGCTTCTGTGGAGCTCGAGCGGTTCATTGAGGCCGGAGCGAGGGGTTCACGATCCTCAGGCCCTCACGGCAGCGATCTTCGTCCCATCGGTGTCATCCCGAGCGAAGCGAGGGATCTGGGTGGGGGGCGGCCGAGGGGTCGCTTCATGCCCCCGCCCAGATCCCTCGGTCGCTGCGCGCCCTCGGGATGACAACGGGTCTGAGGCCGTTGGCGGTCCTCCTCGGGATGACAGATTGGCGGATCTGCCGTCCCAGTGGCCCTCTCCGGAATGTCGGGAAATGCTGGGTCGTCGGCGACAAACCGGGGCGCGACAGCAGTAAGCTTGAGTAGATGGCGGTCTGCTGCGTCTACATCATGTCGAGCAGATCGCGGACACTGTACACAGGCGTTACCAACGACCTGGAGCGCCGCGTCAATGAGCACAGGCTTGGGCAAATTCCCGGCTTCACGGCGAGGTATCGGGTGACCCGCTTGGTCTACTACGAGACGACGCCGAACGTATCCGCAGCGATCGCGCGGGAAAAGCAGATCAAGGCCTGGCGCCGTGAAAAGAAGGTCGCTCTCATCGAGACCGCCAACCCTCAATGGGAGGACTTGTCAGGGCCTGGAGCGGAGTCATCCCGTCAGGGCGAGGGCCTTTGATCACCGGGTCGCTTCATGCCCCCGCCCGGATCCCTCGCTCGCTGCGCTCCCTCGGGATGACAACAAGTCGTTGCTCGGTTTCTGCGCATCCTCGACAGGTCGGGATCATGCGAGGTACCTCGCGTCCGGATGATGGAACACGACCGCGGAGACGCTGGCCTCGGGCTCCATCATGTACCCCTCGGTCAGGTGGACGTCGATCTCCTCGGGGCTCAGGAGGCGGAACAGATCTGCCTGCGGCTCGATGTCAGGGCAGGCGGGGTAGCCGAACGACAGCCGGATACCGCGGTAGCGCGCCCGGAAGCGTTCCTCCATCGTCATCTGCGGCGGGTCCGGGAAACCCCACAGCTCGCGCAGGCGGCGGTGGAGCCACTCGGCGGCAGCCTCGGCGGTCTCGAGCGCGAGCGCCTGCAGCGCGATGCTGTCGAGCAGCTTGCCCGCGGCGCGCAGGTCGGCGGCCCGGGCGCGGACGCCGATCCCGGCCGTGACCACGAACAGTGCAACAGCGTCGAACGCATCCGGGTCCTCCCGAAGCCAGTCGGCGGCGCACGCGCGCGGCACTCGCTGCTGGCGCATGAACGGCAGCACGGCGAGCTCGCGGCCATCGGGGTCCAGGACCACCACGGCGTCGCCGCGGCTGCAGGCGCGGAAGAAGCCGTAGACCGCTGCGGGCGCGAGCCACCCCCGCGTGGCCGCCGCGTCCTGGAGCGCCTCGACGCGCCGCTTGAGCTCCCCGATCCGCACATCTCCCCCCTCGAGGAGGCGTCGCACCGACCCGCGCACCCCTAGGTGCTTGCCGAACAGCATCTGCGGGTTGAGGTGGGCAAAGACATCGTCGAGCGGCAGCTCGCGCAGGACGTGGCGCGCCAGGTCCGGAGGCCTGGGAAGATCGTGGTCCGTGGTCCGTGGTCCGGGGTCGGTCCGATGCGAGGCCTGGTGTACAGGCGGCCCTTGCGGTCGCCCTTCTTCGATTCCTCCCCCGCTTGCGGGGGAGGGCAGGTGGGGGCGAGCCGGGCCCTCACCCCGGCCCTCTCCCGCACGCGGGAGAGGGTGAAGCACGCGGGCGGGAGCAGGCCCTGGCTCGGCAGGTGCGGTCGCGGTGCCCTTCATGAGTTCATTCGCGATCGCCAACCCGGCCATGGCGTCTGACGCGTAGCGCACGGTGGCGCCAAACGCGGGCGCGATGCGATCGCGGGTGAACGAGGCGGAGAGCGCAGCGCCGCCGACCAGCAGTGGCACGCCGATCCCGGCCGCCCGCAGGTCCTCGGCGGTCGCGACCATCTGGTGCGCCGAGCGGACGAGGAGCCCCGAGAGGCCGATGAGGTCGGTGCGGCGCTGCTGCCACGCGGCAATGAGCTTGTCGGAGGAGCACTGGACGCCGAGGTCGAACACGTCGTACCCGTTCGTCCCGAGGATGATCCCAACGAGGTTCTTGCCGATGTCGTGGACATCGCCGCGCACGGTCGCGAGCAGGAGCGAACCGCGCGAGGCGCTCTGGTCGCCCTTGAGGTGGGGCTTGAGCCGGTCCACCGCCGCCTGCATTACCTCCGCGGAGACCAGCACCTCCGCGACGATGAGCTGGCCCGAGCCGAACAGGCGGCCGACCTCGTCCATCCCCGCCATGAGCGGTCCGTTGATGATCGCGAGCGGCTCCATCCGAGCGAGCAGCTCGTCCAGGGTCGCCTCGAGGCCGGTGCGGGCGCCCTCGACCACCATTCGGGCGAGCCGCTGCTCGGGCGGCAGGTGCTCGTCCGCGGTTGCCGCCCGTGGCTTCGCCTTCCGGTAGCGCGCCACGAACGCGTCCACCGCCGCCTTGCCGCCGTCGAAGAGAACGTCCTCCGCCAGCGTCACCTCCTCCGCGGGCAGGGTGGGGAAGCGGACGAGCTGCTCCGCGTTGACGATGGCGGCGTCGAGCCCCGCCTGGACGCAGTGGTGGAGGAAGACCGCGTTGAGGACCTCGCGCCCGGCCGGCGGGACGCCGAACGACACGTTCGAGATGCCGAGGAGGGTGAGCGCACCCGGCACCGACTCCTTGATGAGCTTGACGCCGCGGACGGTCTCCCCGGCGGAGCCCCTGAACTTCGGGTCGCCGGTCGCGGCCGGGAAGACCAGGGCGTCGAGCAGGACCTCGCGCCGCCGCAGGCCGTGAGCTTCGAGCCGCTCGAGGAGACGCTGCGCGACCTCGAGCTTGCGCCCGGCGGTGCGAGCCATGCCGTCGGTCGGGTGCTCGTCGATGCACCCCGCGACGACCGCCGCACCGAAGCGCCGCGCGAGCGCCGCCACGCGGTCGAGGCGCGCGCCGCCGTCCTCGAGGTTGACCGAGTTGAGCACCGGCCGCCCTGGGATGAGCTCGAGCGCCGTCGCCATGACGTCCGCGTCGGTCGTGTCCACCATGAGGGGAACGCGCACCGCCCTGCGCAGCGCGGTCACGGCGGCGGCCATGGCCGCCTTCTCGTCGCCCTCCGGATCGGCGAGGCAGACGTCGAGCACGCCGGCGCGACCGCGCACCTGCCGCCGCCCGACCTCCGCCGCCTCGGCCCACCGCCCCTCGCGGACCAACTCCTTGAACTTGCGCGACCCGAGGACGTTGGTGCGCTCGCCGATCAGCAGCGGCGGCGGTTCCTGGACGAGCTCGACGACCTCGCCGCCGGCCAGGCGCGCCGGGTCGTAGGCCGGCGCGGTGCGCGGGGCGTTCGCGTCCGCGACGGCCCGCAGGCGGCGGATGTGCTCCTCGGTCGTACCGCAGCACCCCCCGAGGAGGTTGACCCAACCCGAGGCCGCGAAGCGGGCGAGCACGCGTGCGAGCTCCTCCGGCGACTCGTGGTAGCGCCCCTCGCCGTCGGGGATGCCGGCGTTGGGGACGACCGAAACGAAGCTTGACGTGAGGGCGGCGAGGGCGCGCACGTGCTCGGTCATGGGCGCGGGGCCGGTCGAGCAGTTGATCCCGACCCAGAGCGGCTGCCAGGGCTCGACCATCACGGCCACGGCCTCGAGACTCTGGCCGCCGAGCGTCGTGCCCGTGGGTTCGATGGTCGCCGAGACTGCCACCGGAAGGTGTGGCGCGGCTTCGGTGCAGGCGATCAGCGCGGCCTTGATGTTGAGGGCGTCTTGGCACGTCTCGATCAGGAGCACGTCGGCGCCGCCCTCGGCGAGCCCCTCGGCCTGAACCGTATACGCCTTCACGAGGTCCGGGAACGTGATCCCGCCGGTGAGCGTGAGCGCCTTCGTGGTCGGTCCCATGGAGCCGGCGACGAAGCGAGGCCGCGAGGGGTCGGCGGCCTCCGACTCGGCGCACGCCTCGCGAGCGAGCTCGGCCGCCCTGCGGTTGATCTCGCGGCAGCGGTCGGCGAGGCCATACTCGGCGAGCACGACAGGCGTCGCGCCGAAGGTGTCGGTCTCGACGATGTCCGCGCCGGCGGCCAGGTAGCCCCGATGGAGGTCGAGCACCGTGTCGGGCCGGTGCAGGACGAGCGCCTCGTGGCAGCCGACGAGAGCCTCGCCGCCGTAGTCCTCCGCGCCGAGCCCGCGCGCCGCCAGCGCCGTGCCGGTGGCCCCGTCCAGCACCAGGATCCGCCGGCGCAGCTGCTCCGCGAGGAAGACCGACCGCGATTGAGGCCTCGTCACTATGCAAGTGTAATCCGGTCGGGGCCGAAGTTAAGAGTTCAGAGTTAAGAGTGAAAAGTTGAAAGACAAGTGCCGGGCACAGTTTCGCCGGGATGCAAGCGCAAGAGTGAATTCTATGGTTGTCAACTCTTAACTCTTCACTCTCAACTCTTAACTGCGTTTCCCAGGCCTTCGACCCGTCTCCTGTTTCTGCCACGATCGTGAGAAGATGCGAACCTGCGAATCTTCGGAACGTAGAACGCACGGACAGGAGGACGAGAGATGGACCGGTTCACCCGTGGCGAGCGGCTGACTCTGGTGACGGCGATCGTGGTGGCGGCGGCCGCCGGGATCTTCGCCTGGACCAACTTCACGCGCGCGTTCCCCGAGGCGCACCTCTCGTTCGCCGTCAACCGGGCGACGTCGCAACCGGTGGCGGAGGCGTTCCTGCGCGATCACGCGCCGGCCGCGTCGGTGGTGACGGCGGGGCGGTACCACGCCGCGATCTTCCGGACGGACGACCACGCCAAGACCTACCTCGAGCGCGAGCTGGGGCTCGACCGGCTCGGTGAGCTGACCCGCGGCAAGCAGGTCCGGTTGTGGGACTGGGCGCACCGGTGGTACAGGCCTGTCGACAAGGAGGAGGTCAAGGTCGAGGTGACGCCCGAGGGCGAGGTGATGGGCTTCGCCCACCTCATCAAGGAGGAGGCTCCGGGCGCGACGCTTGAAGAGGGCGCCGCCAGGGCGATCGGGGAACGCTTCCTCAAGGGTGCCTTCGGCCTGGACGCAGGCACGTTGACCTTCATCGAATCGAAGCGCGAGGACAGGAAGAACCGGCGCGACTGGACGTTCACCTTCGAGCGCGCGGACTGGAAGGCGAAGGAGGCCACGTACCGGATGCAGGTCGAGGTGCACGGCGACGAGCCCGCCGCCTACCGTGAGTTTCTGAAGGTGCCCGACGCGTGGTCGCAGGGGTACCAGCGGCTGCGTTCGGCGAACAACACGACGGCGCTGGTTGCCGCCTTCGGGATCGTCCTCACGCTGCTCGCCGCGCTGGTGGTGATCTTCCGCGAGGGGCGGCGCGGCAACGTGCGCTGGCGCGTCACGCTGACGCTGACGGCGGTCGCGTTCGGGCTGTTCTTCCTGCTCGCGCTCAACGACCTTCCGGTGGCGTCGTACGGCTTCGACACGACCGGCACGTACGGGGCGTTCCTGGCACGGCAGGTCCTCGGTGGCCTGGCCGAGGCCGGCGTGCAGGCGCTCATGATCTTTCTGGTCGTCGCGGCGGGCGAGCCGCTGTTCCGCGCGCGCTTCCCCGGCCACATGCGCATCACGGCGCTGTTCGAGAAGACCGGCTGGCGCAGCAAGCGCTTTGCTTTCGGCTTGATCCTGGGCTACTGCCTGGCGGCGGTCTTCCTCGCGTACCAGGTGGCGTTCTACCTCGTCGGGTCGAAGTTCGGCGCGTGGAACCCCGCCGACGTGCCGTTCGACAACATGCTCAACACCTGGTTCCCCTGGCTCGCCGTGCTGTTCATCGGGTTCTACCCGGCGGTGAACGAGGAGTTCATGTCGCGGGTGTTCTCGATCCCGCTGGTGGACAAGCTCACCCACTCCCGCGTCGCGTCGGTCGTGATTCCGGCGCTGATCTGGGGGTTCGCACACGCCAACTACCCTGCCCAGCCGTTCTACATCCGCGGCGTCGAGGTCTCGATCGCGGGCTTGTTCGTGGGGATCATCCTCTACCGCTTCGGTGTGCTGCCGTGCCTGGTGTGGCACTACGTCGTTGACGCCGGGTACACCTCGATGCTGCTGGTCCGCTCGGGGAACCTCTACTTCATCGTCACGGCGCTCGCCGGCGTCGGCGCGCTCTTGATCCCGCTTGCCGCGACGCTCGTGGCGGCGTGGCGACGAGGCGGGTTTGTCGAAGACCCGCAGGTGCTCAACAGTGCCGATCCGGCGCCGCCGGAGCCGCCGGCAGCGGTGGTCGCGCCGCCCCCGCCGATCGTGGCACCCCCGCTCCGTGTGGCGCTCCCCGTAGGGCTGGCCCTGGCCGTGGTCGGGATCGTTCTGGCTTGGCGTGCCCCCGACCCGGGACGCGATGTCGGCGTAAGGCTCCGCCCGGCGGCGGTGAGGCAGGCCGCCCAGGAGTTCATGAGGCGGAGCGGGGCGGACCCGTCGACGTGGCGCTTCGTGGTGACCACGAACGGCGACGTGCTCGGGAAGAACGCGCGCCGCTACCTGCTCGAGCACGGTGGCGTCGGCCAGGTAGCCCGCTTTGCCGGTGAGGTGCCGCAGTGGCAGGTGCGCGCCTACCGGGTGGAGGACCGCGAGGAGTGGCAGCTCGCGGTGGACGACGGCACCGCGAAGGTCGTTCGCTTCGACCACACGCTCCGGGAGGAGGCGCCCGGCACGACCCTGCCGGTGGAGGACGCGCGCCGGATGGCGGAGGCCGCGCTCGCGGTAGGCGGGTTCGACGTCGGCAAGCTGACGTTCAAGGAGGCGAAGGCGGAGAAGCGACCCGCCCGGACCGACCATACGTTCACTTGGAAGGATCCCGCGCACACAGTCGCCGACGCGGAGTACCTGCTCGACGTGCGGGTGGACGGCAACACGGTGGATGCCGTCTCCCGCCGGCTCAAGCTCCCGGAAGCCTGGGAGAGATCGCGAGAGAAGTCCACCGCGCTGTTCTACGCCCGCATGGCGGTCGCGTTCGCGTTCATCGCGCTGCTGGTCACGCACGGTCTGCTCGTGTTCTACCGCGGCGTCCGCGGCGGCCTCGTCCCGTGGAAGAGCGTCCTGGGAGCGAGCGCCGGGCTGACCGTGCTGTTCGTGGCGGGGATCGCGGTCAGCTCGCCGCTCGCGTGGGCGAGGTACGTCACCTCGGATCCGGAGGCGCTCTTCCGCATTCAGACCATGATCGGGATCGCGATCGTCTCGCTGCTCGTGGGGACGCTCGCGGTCCTTGTGATGGGGGCACTGGCGGCGTGTTTCCCGGCTGCGCGCGCCGTTGCGGATCCCTCGGCCCGCCGGCCGGTGGCCGGGCCCACGGTCGCCGCGGCTCTCGCCGTGGTCGGCGCGGCGCTCACCGTGAAGGGAGCGTTTGCATTCATTCGCGCTGCTGCGCCGAAGGCGTTTTCCGACGCCCCGGTCGGGATCCCCGGCGCGCTGGCGACGGCGATCCCCGCGCTCGCGACGCTGGAGGACGGCGTGATGCTCGTGCTTCTCTTCCTCGCGCTGATCGGGATCACGATCCATTTCTGGCTCGGGTTGGGCAAACCCTGGCTCAAGGCGCTCGTCGCGCTCGGCCTGCTGCTGACGGTCCTTCCCGCGAGCTCCGGGGCGACCGGCCTCGAGGTCGCGACCGGGGTCGTGCAGGCGGGCGTGCTGTTGGGCCTGTCCATTCTCCTGGTGCGCTTCGTGCTGGGCTCCAACCCGGCGGCGTACGTGCTGGGCGTTGCGTGGCTCGCCGTGTGCACGTTCTCGGCGCCTTTGATCGCCCAGCCCGGGAGGTTCTACGCGTTCCAGGGATGGGCGCTGCTGGTCGTCGCGCTCGCGGTGAGCGCGTGGTGGCTGCTCCGCCACCCCGCCGGGGCGGGGAGCACACCCGGATAGGAAAGCGGAGGGCCATAGGCGGGAGGTCAAAGGGAAAAGGGGAAACGTCAAAGGGAAGACAAGACGCGGCGCAGACGCTTGGTCTTCCCTTTGACCTTTACCGTCTACCCTTTTCTTGTCTTGCTCACACCTTCGACCCGGTTCGCTAGCGGTTGGTGGTGAGCAGGGAGCTCATCTCCCGAAAGCGATGGCAGAGCACGTGGCACACCAGCGTGAGCAGCTGCGATGCGGCTTCCGAAGGCCGTTGGAGGACCTCGTCCAGGTCGCGCCGACTTAGCGGGAGCACGGTCGCCCCTTCGGGTCCCGCGTGGACGTCGGCGCTGCGGAGCTGGTCGTCCACCAGGGCCATCTCGCCGAAGACCTCCCCCCGACCGAGGCTCGCGAGGACGCTCTCGCCCCGTCCCGCAACGCGTCGCGAGATCCGGACGCTCCCCTCGACGACGATGTAGAGGCAGTCGCCGGCCGAGCCTTCGACGAAGACCGTCGCTCCATCCTCGAAGCTCTCTGCGCGGAGCGTCGTGGCGAGCAGCCGCAACTCTGCGGCCGACAGCCCGGTCTCCGCGAAGAGGTCGAGCTTGGCGCGCGGCTTCAGGTCGACGGACCGCCCCTGCACTGCGGTCGGCTGCTCGTCCTCGCTCGGCGACGGCGGCATCAGCTCGCCCAGGAACAGGTTGGCCTGCCGGATCTTCGCCGCGAGCGAGTGCCAGAACGCTCGCATCAGCGCGGCGCCGAGCTCGTGGTCACCGGCGATCGCCCGACGGACCCTGACGCCGTTGAAGCTCAGCAGGGCGGTGCTGCCTGAGGCGATGGTGGTCGTGTCTCGGGGGTTGGAGTCGAGGAAGGAGACCTCGCCGAAGATCTGGCCGACGCGAACTCGAGTCACCGTCTGGCGCCCGGCGGCCGTGCTCCTGTGACCGTCCACGGCGCCGGCGAGCACGACGTAGAAGTCGTCGCCGGTGCTGCCCTGGTCGTATACGACCTGGCCCCCGGTGAGGAGCTGCTCCCTGGCGTGTTCCGCGAGCTTTGCCAGCTTGGCGTCGGGGACGTGCTGAAAGATGCGGAACGCCCGCAGGTCCGCAGACGCCTTGAGAGCGCGCGCGTTGCTCGGTTCGAGAGGGCTCATCAGCCGAGTCTCAGCCGGCCAGCTCTGCGAGCGTCTCGGGCAGAGATGCCGGTCGGATTTCTTCAACTCTATCGCATGCACGGGGCTTTTGCGAGACGGGACGGGCCAAGAGCCTGTTCGCAGGTCCGATGGTTCGTGATCTCTCCAAGGATCGGTAAGAGGTCAAACGAAAAAGGTCAAAGGGAAGACGATAGAAAGGGAGTTCGGTCGCCGCCGTTGAAGTTGTCGTCCCTCTGACATTTCCCCTTTTCCCTTTGACCTCCTGCGCATTCCTGGAAACTTGGGAACCGTAGAGCGTGTGAACCTGGGAACGGTCTTCTCCTCCTCTGCCGTGGGCGGGCTAGAATCCGCTCAGCGCCATGGCGGGCTTGACCGAAGTGAGCGCTCCGGTCGGGGTCTTCGACTCCGGCGTCGGCGGGCTGTCCGTGCTGCGGGAAATCCGTCGCGAGCTGCCGGGTGTCGTGTACCTCTACGTTGCCGACCAGGCGCACGTCCCGTACGGACCCCGCCCCCTGGCCGAGGTGCGCGCGTTCTCCGAGGAGATCGTCCGGTACCTTCTGACGCGCGGGGCGCGCCTGATCGTGGTGGCCTGCAACGCCGCCTCGGCGGGCGCGCTGCATCACCTGCGCGAGGTCTTCCCCGCGGTCCCGTTCGTCGGGATGGAGCCGGCTGTGAAGCCGGCGGCGGAGAGCACCCGGAGCGGAAAGGTGGGCGTCCTCGCCACCCCGGCCACCTTCCAGGGGGCCCTGTTCGCTTCGGTGGTCGAGCGCTTCGCGAACGGCGTCGAGCTGTTCACGCACACCTGCCCGGGGCTCGTCGCGCAGATCGAAGAGGGGAACCTGGAGGGGCCCAAGGCCCGGGCGATCCTCGAAGGTGCGCTCCACCCGATGCTCGCCGAGGGGATCGACACGGTCGTTCTCGGGTGCACGCACTACCCGTTCGTGATCCCCCTCATTCAACAGATCGTCGGTCCGGGCGTGAGGGTCATCGACCCCGCCCCGGCCGTCGCCCGTCAGGTGAGGCGCGTGCTCGCGGAGGCCGCACCGGACGTCGTTGCGGCGGCCTCGGCCGGCAACAGCGCGCCTGTCCGCCTCGTTACGAGCGGCGACCCCGTGCGGTTCTCGGAGGTCGTGCCGCTTCTCCTGGGCGAGCCCTGGCCCGCAGGTCAGGTGCGCTGGACGGCGGCCGGCCGCCTCGAGGACGCCCGGGTTTGAGAAGGTTCGAGGGTTTCTTTGAAGAGGTAAAAGGGAAAAGGGGAAAGGTCAAAGGGAAGACGAAGCAATCCAGACCGACCGCACTCGTGGCAGTGGTCGTCCCTTTTACGTTTCCCCTTTTACGTTTCACCTGTTCGAGTCGAACCTTTGAACATTCGAACCTTCGAACGCCCTACGCGCCGCCTGCCTAGTCCACCCGGCCGCGAGCGGTGGTTCGCGCAGGGTACGAGCCCAGCACCTTGAGGTAGGGGCACTCGCGCCGGAGCGCCGCGACCGCGTGCGCGGCCGCCTCCTCCGCGAGTGACCCCTCGAAGTCGATGTAGAAGAGGTACTCCCACGGGCGCCGGGGGACCGGCCGCGACTCCAGCTTGGTGAGGTTGAGGCCGTGCTCCGCAAGCACGGCGAGGCAGTGTGCCAGCGCGCCGTGGCGGTGCGGCGTCGTGAGCACCAGCGAGGTCTTCGAGGGGATGCGCGGGTCGGAGCGCAACTCGAGCGACGAGACGAGGACGAAGCGGGTCCAGTTCTCGGGCTGGTCGGCGATGTCCCGAGCGATCACGACCAGGCCGTGGAGCGCCGCCGCCTCCTCGCTCGCGATTGCCGCCTGCGCCGGATCGCTGTCCTCGCGGACCTTGCGCGCGGCCTCGGCGGTGTCCTCGTACGCCACGGGCTCCGCGCCGGGTAGCCCGCGCAGGAACGCCGCGCACTGGGTCAGAGCCTGCGGGTGGGAGAGGATGCGGCGGAGGCTCGCCGGGTCGGTCGGGGCGGCCGCGAGCAGGCAGTGCCGCACCTCGAGCACCTCCTCGCCGACGATCGCGAGGTCGGTGGACCGCAGCAGGTCGTACGTCTCGTTGATCGAGCCGGCGGTGGTGTTCTCGATCGGGAGGAACGCGTAGCCGGCCTCGCCGCCCTCGGCCTCGCGCAGTGCCTGGGAGAACGTCGGAAACCCGTGGAACTCCATCTCGCCGGCCCGCTCGGCGAAGTACTTGCGTGCCGCGATGTGGCTGTACGAGCCCTCGCCGCCCTGGTACGCGACCCTCCGCGCGTGGCGCACGGAGCGCGCCGCCGATTCGCGGCGGAGCAACGCCTCCTCCTGGACCTTGACCGACATCGCGATGACCTCTCGGTAGATCTCGCGGACGCGGAACGGGTCGAGCCCCAGCTCGCGGGCCCACCCCTCGACCCGAGAGAGCAGCTCGGCCTCCCGCTCGTGGTCGCGCAGGAAGGGGACGCCCTCCTTCTTGAGCCGCGCGACGTCGCGGACCTTGGCGAGGCGCTCGAGCAGCGTCTCGAGCAGCTTGCGGTCGGTGCGGTCGAGCGCCTCCCTTACAGTGGCAAGTCTGTCCGTGGGGTCCGTTCCAGTTGTCTTCCGCCTGACCATTAGGGTCGAATTCTAGGCTCGGCGCCTCGATCTCGCCATCCCAGGGCTGTCCCCGAGGTCGGCTGGAGGCGACGGCGAGTGCTCACGGCAGCGACCCGGTCGGCCACCGTGGCGCTCTCGCGGCGATCGCGGAAGAGTTTGGGCACGCAGCGCGTTCCTCCGGCCGAGGCGGTCCGGACGATGGGTGAACTGCGCGTCGAGCCCGGAACGAGAGGAGCTCGCGATGGTCGGAGAAAAGGGACCGTGCGTCTTCTGCGAGATCGTTGAGGGGAGGTCCCCCGCGTATCGGATCTACGAGAACGACCGTTCGGTTGCGATCCTCGACATCCAGCCGTTTACCCGAGGCCACACGCTGGTGCTGTCCAGGCGGCACGTCGGTTTCTGGCACGAGCTCGAAGCCGACGAGAGCGCAAGCCTGTTCGAGGCCGCCCGCGAGGTCGCCCGGCGGATCATGAGGAGCCTCCGACCCGACTTCGTGTGCATGTACGCGCGTGGGCGCCGAATCCCGCACACGCACATCTTCCTTGTCCCGAGCCTCGGCGGCGACGTCCTCGATCGCTTCTTCAACGCCCTCGAGGGCTTCCAGGAGGCGCCCGATCGCCTCGCGGAGCTCAAGCAGCCCGCCACAATGGAGGAGACAGCCCGCCTCCTGCAGGCACGGGGCTGAACCCACCGCTTCACACGGCCCGGAAGTGATTGAAGCGGATCTGTCCGGGCCGAGAATGACCTCCTCCTCCAAGGGTGCTCCTGACGGGAATAACTCCACCGAGGCTCGGCTTCGAGTACTCAATGTGCGATCGGCCAAATGCCGAGATCGCGGGGGAGCGATGAAGATCGCGGTTCCGAGGGAGATCCGGTCGGGGGAGCGTCGTGTCGCGCTGGTCCCCGAGTCGGTCAAGAAGCTCGTAAAGGCCGGCATCGGCGTGACGGTGGAGCGAGGGGCGGGGGAGGCTGCATTCTTCACCGATTCGCTGTACCGCGAAGAGGGCGCCGAGGTCGAGGGCGACGTCGCCAAGCTGTACGGCGGGGCCGACCTGGTCCTGAAGGTCCAGGCTCCCGCGCTCAACGAGACCTTGGCCACGCACGAGACGGACTTGATGCGCGCGGGCGGCATGCTTCTCGCGACGCTGATCCCGGCGCGCCACCGGGACGTGGTCGAGAAGCTCGCGGTTCGTGGCGTTACCGCATTTGCCATCGACCTGATCCCGCGCATCACGCGAGCGCAGACGATGGACACCCTCTCCTCGATGGCCAACATCGGCGGTTACAAGGCGGTGTTGATCGCGGCGAACCACCTGCCCAGGTACTTTCCCATGCTGATGACCGCGGCCGGCACCGTGTTGCCGGCGAAGGTGTTCGTAATCGGGGCGGGAGTGGCCGGGCTGCAGGCGGTCGCCACGGCCCACCGGCTCGGCGCGGCCGTCGAGGCGACGGACACCCGGCCGGTCGTGAAGGAGCAGGTCGAGAGCATCGGCGCGAAGTTCGTCGGCGTGGTCGCAGAGGAGGCCCAGGACGTCTCCGGGTACGCGAAGGAGCTCTCCGCGGACTTCTACCGGAAGCAGGCGGAACTGATCGCGGAGCGCTGCGCGGCGGCCGACGCGGTGATCACCACCGCGCTGATCGGCGGGGTGAAGGCGCCCAAGCTGATCACCGCCGACATGGTCAAGTCGATGAAGCCGGGGTCCGTCATCGTGGACCTCGCCGCCGAGGCGGGAGGCAACTGCGAGCTCACGCAGCCCGGCCGCACGGTGGTGGTCCACGGGGTCACGATCTGCGGTCCGGAGAACCTCCCGGCCGAGATGCCGTGGCACGGCAGCACGCTCTACTCGCGCAACCTCACCGCGTTCGTGCTGGCGTTCTGGAAGGACGGCTCCTTCAAGCTCGACCCCGACGACGAGATCATCCGGGGTTGCATGGTCAGTCACGCCGGCGAGTTGCTCTTCGGCAGGCCGGGGGCGAAGGGATGAGCGGCGAACGCGCTCCCCGCGGCCGCGCAAAGGCAGGGCGGGGGAAAGCCGTCCTGAAGCCATTTTCCCTCTATGGGAGCACCTTCCAGGTGCGACCTCTTTCCGGTTGCGGCTGGAAGCCGCTCCCACTGAGAGATACCCGGTGGTGGGGGCAAGCCCCGCCCCTACGTCAGACCCCTGGCTGCCAGGCGGGGACCCGGCAAGGACACCCGGTGCCGGAACCGGGAAGCCTGCGCCAAGGCGACGGGAGCGGTCTGCGCGCGCACTCCGGGACGGAAGGGTCACCGCATGGCGTCTGACTTCGAACTGTCACTCTTCGTTTTCGTGCTGGCGACGTTCCTCGGGCTGGAGGTAATCCGGAAGGTTTCCCCGCTCCTCCACACGCCGCTGATGTCCCTGACGAACGCGATCTCCGCCATCGCGGTGGTGGGCTCGATCCTGGTTACCGGGCGCCAGGAGTCCACGCTCTCCACGGTCCTCGGCACCGCCGCTGTGACCTGCTCGATGATCAACATCGTCGGCGGTTACCTGATCACCTACAGGATGCTGAAGATGTTCAAGAAGAGCGGCAAGGGCGCGAAATGATCAACACGATCATTCCTCTGGTCTACGTCGCCGCCGCGGCCTCGTTCATCCTCGCGCTGAAGTGGCTCTCGGCCGTGCAGACCGCGAGGCGGGGCGTGATCGGCGGCGTGCTCGGGATGGCGCTGGCGGTCGGGGGCACGCTGCTCAAGCCCGAGATCGTGAGCTACCACTGGATCGCGGTGGCGTTCGTGCTCGGAGCCATCGTCGGCGTGCCGATGGCGATGATGCCCATGACCGCAGTGCCGCAGCGGACCGCGCTCTCGCACGCGTTCGGGGCCCTGGCCGCGGCGCTGGTCGGCACGGCCGAGTACTACCTGCGCACGCCGAAGATCGATGTCTTGACGATGGCGGGCCTGGCGGTGGAGGTGCTCCTCGGCTTTCTGACTTTCACTGCGTCGCTGATGGCATTCGGGAAGCTGCAGGAGATCCTCCCGACGCGGCCGATCACGTACCGCGGCCAGAACTTCGTGAACCTCACGCTGCTGGGCCTCGCCGCGGTCTCAGGCGTGGTGCTGGTGGCGGCGCCGGAGAGAACGTGGTTGTTCCCGGTGTTCGGCGCTCTGTCACTCGTCTTCGGTGTCCTGTTCATCATCCCGATCGGGGGCGCCGACATGCCCACGGTGATCTCGCTGCTGAACTCGTACGCGGGTCTCTCAGCCTGCGCGATGGGCTTCGTGCTCGACAACCACCTGCTGATCATCGCCGGCGCGCTCGACGGGTCCTCCGGCCTGATCCTGTCGATCATCATGTGCCGGGCGATGAACCGGTCGTTCGCCAACGTCCTGTTCGGCGCATTCGGGCAGGTCCATGCCTCAGCTGCAGGGGCGGAAGACCGAATCGTGCGCAGCGCGACCCCTGAGGAGGCCGCGCCGATCCTCGCCAACGCGGGCCTGGTGATCGTGGTGCCCGGCTACGGCATGGCGGTCGCGCAGGCGCAGCACAAGGTGAGGGAACTTTTCGACACCCTGACCAAGCTCGGGGTCGAGGTGAGGTTCGCCATCCACCCGGTTGCCGGACGCATGCCGGGCCACATGAACGTACTGCTCGCCGAGGCGGACATCCCGTACGACCGTATGTTCGCGATGGACGAGATCAACTCGGACTTCGCGCAGGCGGACGTCGCGCTGGTCATCGGCGCCAACGACGTCACCAACCCGGGTGCCCGTCACGACAAGTCGAGCCCGATCTACGGCATGCCGATCCTCGACGTGGACAGGGCGCGCACCGTCATGGTGATCAAGCGCGGGATGAGCCCCGGCTTTGCCGGGATCGACAACGAGCTCTACTACCTCGACCGCACCCTCATGGTGTTCGGCGACGCCAAGGCCGTGGTCGGGAGCCTGGTCAAGGAGATCGCCGCCGCCAACGGGATGCACTGAGCGGCCCTGTTCCGACGCGTGGGAGCAGCGGAGGAGCAGAGGGGCGGAAAAGCAGGGGAGCAAGGACCGTTCGAAGGTTCGCACGCTCGAAAGTTCGCAAGTTCGGCCAGAACCGGTGACGGGTCAAACGTAAAAGGGCAAACGTAAAAGGGACGGCCACTACCGCGAACGCGGTCGATCCCGGTTGCTTCGTTGTCCGTTTGACGTCTTACCTTTCCCCATTTACATTTTCACGGGACCCTCTGCGCCCCCCCATCCCGCACACCTGCGAGTCCGGGTACACTTACGCAATGAGCAGGGTGTCGTGGGACCGCTACTTCATGAACCTGGCCGTCGAGGCCGCCACGCGCTCGACCTGCCCCAGGAAGAGCGTCGGGGCCCTCGTCGTGCGGGACAAGGCCATCCTCGCCACGGGGTACAACGGCTCGATCCGGGGCCTCGAGCACTGCACCGAGGTCGGCTGTCTGATGGACAACGGCCACTGCGTGCGGACGGTGCACGCTGAGGCGAACGCGCTCCTGCAGGCGGCGCGGCACGGCGTGAGCATCGACGGCGCCGACATCTATGTCACCGCATCACCGTGCTGGGACTGTTTCAAGCTCATCGCCAACGCGGGGATCGCCCGGGTGCTGTACGGCGAGTTCTACCGGGACGAGCGCATCGGGGAGTTCGCCCTGAAGGCCGGGATCGAGTTCGTACACCTGGGTCTGGAGGAGGAGCAATGACTGCCGTTCGACGTGTCGGAGTCCTCACCGGCGGGGGCGACGCTCCCGGGCTGAACGCCGTCATCCGTGCTGTGGTCCGCTCGTGCAAGGTTGCCCACAACGTGAACGTCATGGGCATATCGGAGGGGTTCATCGGTCTCGTCGAGATGAAGGTCCGCGAGCTCACCATGGCGGACGCGTCCGGCCTCCTTGTTCGAGGCGGAACGATCCTGGGGACGACCAACCGAGGCAATCCGTTCCGCTACGCGTACCGGCGGCCGGACGGCGTTGAGGAGCTGGTGGACGCTTCCGGCACCGCCAAGAAGAACATCGAGAAGCTCGGCCTCGACTGCCTGATCGTCATCGGAGGGGACGGCTCACTTTCGATCGGCGAGCGGTTCTGGCGTGAGCTCGGCATCCCCGTGGTGGGCGTGCCCAAGACCATCGACAACGACCTGTTCGCCACGGAGTTCACGTTCGGTTTCGCGACCGCCCTCGAGTCCGCCACCTGGGCCCTCGACTGCCTGCACACGACCGCCGAGAGCCACCACCGCGTCATGCTCCTGGAGGTGATGGGCCGCGAGGCCGGGTGGATCGCCCTCCACGCCGGCCTCGCCGGCGGAGGCGACGTGGTCCTGATCCCGGAGATCCCGTTCAAGTTCGAGCCGCTGATGGCCAAGTTCCGCGCGCGCGAGCGGCGGGGACGGCCTTTCTCCCTCGTGGTCGTCGCGGAGGGCGCGGCCCCGGAAGGCGGCGCACAGGTCTTCGCGGGTGAGGACGCGGTGACGGGGTGGAAGCGCCTTGGCGGCGTCTCGTACCAGATCGCCCGCGAGATCGAGAACCGAGGCGGCTACGAGGTGCGCGCCACGGTGCTCGGCCACATCCAGCGCGGCGGCACACCGGTCCCGTGGGATCGGATCCTCGCGACCCGCTTCGGCGTGGAGGCGGTGCGCCTCGCCGTGAGCGGCAAGTTCGGGCACATGGTCGCCCTGCGGGGGGACAGGATCGTCTCGGTGCCGCTCGCGGACGCGATCGGCCACCTCAAGCGGGTGGATCCGAACTGCCAGATCGTCCAGTCGGCCCGCTCGATCGGCATCGTCTTCGGTGACGAGGATCCGGAGACCGTCGACCGCTCCGAGGGCTGAGCCGGCCAGTGGACGTCGGCGCGACGTTGTTGGATCTCGGCAGTGTGGAGCTGCCCCTCGATGCGACACGGCTCTTCGGCGGTTCCCGCCCGGTTGAGGCCGAGCTCGGTGTTGGAAAGGGCCGGTTCCTGTTGGCCTGGGCTGCCAGGCACCCTGAGGTCGGGTTCATCGGCGTGGAGCGGGCCCGCAAGTATCTGGAGTTGACTGCGATCCGCTCTGCCAGAGCCGGCCTCACAAACGTGCGGCTCGTGCACTCGACCGCCGAGGATCTCGTTTTCCGTTGCGTGCGTCCCGGGACTCTGGCCGCGCTGCACATCTATTTCCCCGACCCGTGGCCGAAGAGACGACACCACAAGCGGCGCTTCTTCCACCCGGAGAACGTCGCGCGCCTGGCGGCGGTGCTCGCGCCCAGCGGGGTCCTGAGGATCAAGACCGACCATGCGGGCTACGCGGCCGTGATCGCCGAGGTGCTCGCCGCCGAGCCGCGGTTGGCGCCGATCGCGGTCGCGGAGGCGTTCGAGGAGATCCCCGCGTCCAACTTCGAGATCAAGTACGCGCGAGAGGCGCGCGCGGTGCATCGCTTCGCGTACTGCAGGGTCTAAACTATCGGGCGCAGAGTCCTGGGGAGGCGTTCGAAGGTTCTTCTGAACGGGTAAAAGGGGAAAGGTCAAAAGTCAAAGGGAAGACGAAGCAACCGAGGCTGAACGCCGTCGTGGTAGTGTTCGTCCCTCTTACATTTCCCGTTTCACGTTTGACCTTTGAGACATTCTTGAGAACCTGCGAACATTCGAACGTGTGGACCTTCGAATGGTTGTGGTGGGAGGCTCTAGATGACCAAGGTGCTGTACATCGACCCGTTCGGCGGCGCCGCTGGCGACATGCTACTGGGTGCGCTGCTCGATCTGGGTGCCCCACGGGATCGCTTCGACGCCGTGCTGGCCGGGCTCCACCTCGAGGGGTGGAGCCTCGAAACCAGTCGGAGCCGGCAGAAGGGGTTCGCCGGCACGCGCGCGACCGTGCAGGTGTTGGCCGAGACGCAACCGGCCCGGCTTCTCCGCGACGTGGAAGAGCTCCTCGGCCGTGCCGAGCTGCCCGAGAACGTTCGGTCTCGGGCGGTCGCTGCGTTCCGCCGGCTCTTCGAGGCCGAGGCGGAGGTTCACGGCGTACCGCTGGAGCAGGCGCACCTCCATGAGTTGGCGGCGGTCGACGCCGTGATCGACATCGTCGGCACCTGCTCGGCCGTGGAATTGTTGGAGGTCGACCGCGTCGTGTGCGGACCGGTTCCGGTTGGCTCCGGGACCGTCGAGACGGCGCACGGGCTGCTCCCCGTGCCTCCGCCGGCGGTGGCCCGCCTTCTCAAGGGCGTGCCACTGGCCGCCCACACGGCGGATGGTGAAATGACGACGCCGACGGGCGCCACCCTGCTGACCACCCTCGCAGAGTCGTTCGGGCCCCTTCCGGGCGGCACCATCCTCGGGGTTGGTGTCGGGCTCGGCACGCGCGTGTTCGATGGATTCCCCAACATCCTACGGGCGTTCCTCCTCGAGGTGCGGGAGGAGCGCCCGGCGGCGCGGGCACTTGTGCTGGTCGAGGCAACTGTGGACGACGTGACGGGAGAGGCGCTCGGCACCCATCTGGAGCGCCTGCGCGAGGCGGGCGCGTTCGACGCGTGGTGCCTGACCGGGACCGGCCGCAAGGGGCGGCCCGTGGCCGAGGTGCGCGCCCTGGTGGAGGCTTCTGGCGTCGGCGCGGTCACCGCGGCGATGTTCGCGGAGGGGATCACGCTGGGGGTCCGGCTCGTGGAGTGCACCCGGCCCGAGTTGGATCGCCGGACGGTCGAGGTCGCCACGCCCTACGGCCCGATCCACGTCAAGGTCGCGATCTTCTCCGGGTGTGTCGTGTCGGCCAAGCCCGAACACGACGAATGCGTGGCGGCCGCACGGAAGGCGGGCGTGAGCGTGGCGACTGTGAGCGACGCGGCCCGCGTCGCCGGGCCGCGCATCGGCGCGCCGCAGGGGGGCTGAGCATGGACACCAGGTACGGCTTCGCGGTGCAGGCGATCCAGGCCATCCTCGCGCCGGCCATCATGGTCTCGGCGTGCGGCCTGCTGCTTCTGGGACTGCTGAACCGGTACACGGTGATCATGTCCCGGATCCGGGCGCTCAGCGAGGAGCGCCGCCGGCTGCTGCACGCCACGACGCCGCCGGCGGAGGCGGAACCCGTGGAGGTTGCGAGGCTCGCGAGCGTGCTCCGACAGCTCACGGACCTGTTGGACCGGGTCCGCCTCCTGCGCAACGCGGTGATGTGCCAGGTCGGGGCTGTCGGCTGCTTCGTCCTGACTTCGCTCCTTCTCGGCCTGAGGGTCTCGGGCCCGGAGTGGACGATCGTCATCCACCCGCTGCCGGTGTTCGTGGTGGGGATGGGTGTGCTGTTCGCCGGCGTTGTGTTCGAGGGGACCGACGTGATGAGGGCCTACCGCACGATCCGGATCGAGGTCGGTGAGCTCCCCGCGGAGAGCGCCCGAAGAACCTGACGGCGAGGTTCGAAAGTTCGCCAGCAAGGTGAAACGTCAAAGGGGAAAGGTCAAAGGGAAGACAAAGCACTCAAGGCCGACCGCCATCGTGGTCGTCCCTTTTGCGTTTCCCCTTTTACGTTTCACGCAGTTGCCGACTCTGAACGAACCTGTGAACCTGCGAACCTGGGAACGGGCGCTATGCCTTGCGCAGCCACGTCGGCCCCTCGAAGCGGGCGCGGGGGACGTCAAAGACGAGGACGGCTGTCCGGGTGTCGCAGGTCGAGCCCTCGAGCAGCATCGTGAGCTGGTCGCGGGTAATGGGCGCGCCGGGGAAGTGCTGAATGGCGGAGACCAGCGCGCGGGCTATCCCGAGCGGAATGTGGACAAGCGTCCGCCGCACGCCGAGCGCGCGGGCGACGCGGTGGACCACCTCATCGAAGGTGAGGGCCTCCGGGCCGCCGAGTTCGTAGGTTTGCTTGATCGTGGTCGGATCGTCGAGCGCCGCCAGGAAGCAGTGGACGACCTCCGCGAGCGAGATCGGCTGCAACCGGTAGGTCCCGTCGCCGAAAACGGGGAACAGCGGGAGACGCTTGACCAGGGGCGCCAGGGCACCGGTGAAGCCGTCGCCCGGTCCGAAGATGGGCGCGGGGCGGAAGATCGTCCAGTCGAGGCCCGAGGCGCGCACGGTCTGCTCGGCCTCCCACTTGGTCCGGTGGTACGGGGTAGTGGCTCCCTCGCGGGCCCCCAGCGCCGACATGTGCACCAACCGCCGGATCCCGATCTCGTGGCACGCCGCGAGCACGCGCTCGGTCGCACATCGGTGCGCACGCTCGAACGTCGCGCCGGCGCCCGGATCCTCCTTGAGGATCCCCACGAGGTGGATCGCGGCGGTGCACCCGCCGCACCAGCGCTGCCACCCATCGTCGGCCACATCGGTCGCCACCTGGATCACACCGGAGTCGGCATCGTCGGAACGGAGGTTTCTCGAGAGGGCTACGACCTCCCAGCCTTGGTGGAGGAGTTCGCGGCGCAGCTCGCGTCCCACGAACCCCCGCGCACCGGTCAGCAGCACCCTTCGCCGCGGCTGCGGCGCCGTGTGGTTGGGAGGGCTCTGATGGGGAGGCCTTGCCGTCTGCACCTTCCACCTCTGAACCTGCGAATGCTAGCATGGCCCGTGCTGCGCGCCGTCCTTGCGGATCTCCATGTCGGGCAAGGCCCAGGCGACATCGAACGGTTCGTCTCCTCGGTCGCCGGACTGCGGCAACGCGGTGCGAACGAGGTCGTAATCCTCGGGGACCTGTTCCGTGCTCTGGTGGGTTTCCCTCGTTTTTGGGACGACACCGTGCGACGTGGGCTCGGCGAGCTGGCCTCGCTGCGCCGCGACGGCACGCGGGTCGTGCTGGTCGAGGGGAACCGCGATTTCTTCCTCGACGCCCCGGATCTCAACCCGTTTCGCGATGCGGCCGGGACGGTGCACTCGTTCGTCGCGGGCGGGAGGCGGTTCCTGCTCGAGCACGGCGACTTGATCAACCATGCCGACCGCTGGTACCGGTTCTGGCGGACGGTGTCCAAGAGCGGGCCCGCACGGTTGTGGGCTCGGCTGCTGCCGAGGCGTCTAGCGCAGCGCATCGTGCTCGGAACCGAGTCGCGCTTGCGGGAGACCAACTTCACCTACCGGCGCGAGTTGCCGATTGCGGACCTGACTGCCGCAGCGCAGATGCACTTCGCCGCGGGCGTGGACGTCGTTCTCTGGGGTCACTTTCACCGGTCGTGGATGCTGAAGCGGGGCGACCGGGAGGCCCACGTGGTGCCGGGGTGGCTCGAGACGGGTACGGTGGTGTGGATCGGCGACGACGGCAACCCCGTCATCGAGGCCGCGGAAACCGCCCAAATCGTTGACAGTTCTTCCTGTTCGTGGTACCAAGGACACGAGGGCATGCCTGACGCGAGGTGAATATGGGTGGAACCCTGCTGCTTGCTGACGACAGCATCACGATCCAGAAGGTCGTGGAGCTGACCTTCGCCGAGACCGAGCACAAGGTGGTCACCGTCGGCAGCGGGCGCGATCTGTTCGGGCGACTGGCGGAGGTCAAGCCGGACGTGGTGCTGTGCGATGTCGTGATGCCAGACATGAAC
Organism: Terriglobia bacterium; assembly: GCA_020073245.1. GTDB lineage: Bacteria > Acidobacteriota > Thermoanaerobaculia > Thermoanaerobaculales > Thermoanaerobaculaceae > RBG-13-68-16. The sequence continues at coordinate 26,411 of JAIQFQ010000011.1, forward strand.
GGCTACGAGGTGTGCCAGACGCTCAAGAGCGATCCGAACACATTGCATCTGCCGGTCGTGCTGCTCACCGGCACCTTCGAGCCCTTCGACCGCGACCGCGCAGTGGCCGCCGGCTGCGACGCTATCGTCACCAAGCCGTTTGAGGCCCGCGAGCTGATTAACATCGTCGAGGATCTCCTGAAGCGTGCACAGTCCCTCGCGGCGCTGCCGATGCCCGGCGAGGGCGGCGGCCTGGAGGACCAGGGCATCCCGGAGGGCGTTCCTGCGCTGGAATTCAGCACCACGGGGTTTGAGAACCTTGCAGCGAAGATCCCGCCACCTCCTCCGATGCCGGAGGAGGGCATCGAGCTCACCGCGAGCTCGCTTGGCAACTCGCACCCTTCCGCGCCGATGCAAGCGCCTCCCGAGCTGGCGGGACCCGAGGTTTCGACGGCGGCCTCGGCAATCTCCCAGTCGTTCGCCTTCGGCGGCGAGGAGCCCGAGGTCGTGGCCGAGCCGCCCCACATCGAGCCGCCCCACGCCGAGCCGGCCCCGACAGGCGAAGCGTTCGCCCAGGAGGAGGCCCCGGTCGTTGGGGAGGACCAATCCTTCGCGACCATGAGGGTACCGACCCCGGGAATGCCGCTCCCTGCGCCCGAGCCCCCGGCATTCCCGCCCGAGCCGCCGGCATTCGCGCCCGAGCCGCCGGCATTCGCGCCCGAGCCGCCGGCATTCGCGCCCGAGCCTCCCGCGCTCGAAGTGGCACCGTCCGCAGCTGAGCCGTTCCTTACCGAGGAGCGCGTCGAGTCCGCCCAGGAACTGTTCGCCGCCGAGCCGGCGCCCCCGCCGGTCGTCGAAGCGGAATCCACTTCGGCCCCGCTGCCGTCGGGCCGCGGGTTCGACGAGGGGCCCACGCAGCGTTTTCCGGTGGAGCCGGCACCTGAGCCTGTAGCGCAGCCCGTATCTCCGGCCCCGTCGCCCGCCGAGCCCCTCTTGGCCGTCGCCGCGCCTCTAGTAGGGGGTGCGGTCTCGGCCGAGGTCGTGGAGCACATCGCGCGGCGCGTTAAGGAGATGATCCCCCAAGCGCTCTCGGCCCCGCCACCGCCGACCATTGCAGAATCGCTCACGGACGAGCACGTGGAACGAATCGCGAAACGGGCGGCAGAGCTGGTGCCCCAACGGCCGGCGGCCGCCACCGTGTCTGCAGAGCTCTCCGAAGAGCAGATCGAGAAGATCGCGAAGAAGGTGATCGAGCTCTCGGCGCCCCAGCTCGAGCGCATCGCGTGGGAGGTCATCCCGGACATGGCCGAGATGATGGTGCGCCGGCGGATCGCTGAGCTCGAGAAGGCCGCCGAAGAAGAAGCCTGACGGTCAACCGTCGAAACTCGAAAGTCGATTGTCCAAAGGCGGGGCCCAGGGCCGAGGTGTCCGCTTCCATAGCATGGCTGGTCGAAGCTTGCGAATTTGCGACGTGGTCGCGAGAAGCTTCTCCCGGGTTGCGACGGGTCTATCATTCAACAAAGGGTTCCCATGGACACAAAGCCTTCTCGGGAGGTGTACGGGGTCGGCGAGCTCACGCTCGACATCGGTCTGCACCTCCTGACTCGTGCGGGCGAGGTCGTTCCTCTCCCGCCCAAGACCTTCGAACTGTTCGCCGAACTGGTGCGCCGGGCGCCCGGCGCTGTGCGCCGGCAGGAGCTCGTGGACGGCGTCTGGCCCAACGAGATCGTCAACGACGAGGCCCTGACCCAGCGGGTGCTCCTGCTGCGAAGGGCGCTGGGCGATGATCCGAAGAAGCCGCAGTACATCGCGTCAGTCCCACGGTGGGGGTACCGGATCGTGGCACCGGTCCGCCGCGTGCCGGCGACGGAGAGACCATCGTGCGAGGAGGCGAGCCGGTTCGTCGTTCTGCACGGCGACCGCCTCATCGCGCTGCCCGAGGGCGAAACCGTCATCGGGAGGGACACGGAGGCCGGCGTGTCCATCGACTCGCTCCGGATCTCGCGGCGCCACGCGCGGATTGCGATCTCGGGAGGTCGTGCGACGCTTGAGGACCTCGGAAGCAAGAACGGCACGCAGCTGAACGGCACCCCCATCACGGGTCCGACGGAGCTCTCCGACGGGGACAAGATCGGTATCGGGCCCGAGGTCCTCGTGTTCTCCGTGCGCGATCGGATGGGCACGACGCTCACGGACTCGCCATGACGCCGGCCGGACGAGGCAGCCAGAGTCAGGGGCTCGCTGTGGGGAGCCGGCTGGGCCCGTACGAGATCGCGTCCCTGATCGCTGCCGGCGGGATGGGCGAGGTGTACCGCGCCACCGATACCCGGCTCGGCCGGGACGTCGCAATCAAGGTGCTGCCCGCGGAGTTCGCCTCCGACGCCGACCGCCTGAGGCGCTTCGAGCACGAGGCACGGGCGGTCGCCACGTTGAACCACCCCAACATCCTCGCCATCCATGACATCGGGGTGCACGAGGGCGCGCCGTACTTCGTGACTGAGCTTCTCGAGGGCGAGACGGTACGTGCCGCCCTCCAGCGCGGGGCGATGAAACCGCGCGTCGCGATGGAACTTGCGGTCCAGATCGCCCAGGGGCTCGCCACCGCGCATGAGAAGGGCATCGTCCACCGCGACCTCAAGCCGGGCAACGTCTTCATCACCGAGGACGGTCACGTCAAGATCCTCGACTTCGGCCTCGCCAAGGCGGTGCCACCGGCGACCCGCGAGGAGCGGGCGAATGTCGCGACGCTCGAGGAGATGACGGACGCCGGCAAGGTGATGGGCACGGCGGCATACATGTCTCCGGAACAGGTGAGGGGAGTCCCGGTGGACCACCGCTCGGACATCTTCTCCCTGGGCGTCGTCCTGTACGAGATGGTGACGGGGAAGCAGGCGTTCGCGCGCGACAGCACCACGGAGACGATGGCCGCGATCCTCAAGGAGGACCCGCCCGACCCGACGAGTGTGAGCGCGGTGGTGCCGCCAGCGCTCTCGCGCGCCATCGCCCACTGCCTGGAGAAGCGGCCCGAGGAGCGCTTCCAGACGGCGCGCGACCTGGCGTTTGAGCTGAAGGCGATCGTGGCGGATACGACGAGCGGGAAGACCGCACCCGCCGCACGAGCGCGGCGCACGCGCAGGGCGCTCTCGGCGGCGATCGCGGTGGTAGTCGTTGGGGTGGTTGCCGGGACCTGGTACCTGCGCCGGATGGAGCGACCGCTCAGAGCGACCAATCTGCGGCTCCTTTCGACGTTCCCGGGCTCGCATCAGTGGCCGACGTTCTCGCCGGACGGCAGCATGATCGCCTTCGTGTCGGACGCGGACGGCTCGCCGCAGATCTGGGTCAAGAACCTCGCGGGCGGCGACCCGATCCGGATCACCTCGGGCAACCTCAACCCTTCGCACCCCTCTTGGTCCCCGAGGAACGACCAGATCGTCTTTCAGAGTGGCGAGGGAGGCTCCGAACCGCAGGGCCTGTGGACCGTTGCCCCGCTCGGAGGTCCGACGCGACGCGTCACCGAACTCGCCTTTGCGCCCAGCTTCTCCGCGGACGGGTCGAAGCTCGCGTACCACCGAGACGGCAAGGGGGTCTTCGTCTGCAACGCCGACGGGACCGGAGAGAAACTCCTCGAGAACGCCTTCGCCGCCGGGCAATGCTCGTCCGACGACGGTCCGGTCTTCTCGCCTGACGGCAAGCTTCTCGCGATGTTCCCGGCCGTACTAGGAACTGGGGATCTGCGCCTTGTGCCGGTGGCCGGTGGCCCGCCTGCAGCGCTAACTACCGACGACTGCGCGGGAGGGCATCCGGCGTGGTCGCCGGATGGCCCGTCGATCATCTTCTCCTCGGCTCGGAAGGGCAGCCGCAACCTCTGGCGGATCGTGCACGCGGGTGAACCGCCGGAGCCGATCACCACGGGCGCCGGCGACGACGACCAGCCGGCGGTCTCTCGCGACGGCAGCAAGCTCGTCTACACCAACGTGCGCAACACGTACGCCTTGATGGCGCTCGACGTGGCGACGGGCCAGAGCCGCCAGATCCTCGAGCAGCGCACGCCGATCCTCTTGCCGATCTTCTCCCCCAAAGGAGACTGGGTTGCCTTCTTCTCCACGGACCTCGCGCGGCACCAGGAAGGAACCCGCGTGTTCCTGGTCGCGAGCGACGGCACCAGGCTCCAGCGCGTCACGTCCGGAACCAGCGAGGTCGAGATTGTACCCGGGTGGTCGGCCGACGGACAGTCCGTGTATTTCCTCTACATGGGAACCGGATCAGCTGCGGTTGGTCTTCAGAAGGTCGTGCTTGGCGGGTCGAGCACCGAGCTTTGGGTGGCCGTCAAGGAAACGGAGCACGGTGAGCTTGGTGCGATCGACCTTTCGCCGGATGGGCGGCGGATCGCCTTCGGCTGTCAATGGAAGGACAAGCCACGAGCCGCGTACGTGCGCGACCTGGCGACCGGCTCGATGACGAAGCTCCCGGTGCCCCTGGGAAACCCGCAGTGGTCGCACGACGGTCGATTCCTGATCGGCAACGTGTACGGTGCACCGCTCAAGATCTTCATCTGCCCTCCCACGGGCGAGCCGTGCACGGACTGGGGAACCGGGCCGGCGCTCATGCCGTTCTGGTCGCAGGACGACTCCGAGGTGTTCGTGACAGATGCCGGCTGGCTCGGGGGCAACTACAGGCTCGTCGCCGTCAGACGGGATGGCTCGAGCGACCGGCCAGTTGCCGCCCTGCCCGGGTCCGTCTTCCTGACGGGGTTCCCGCACGGCGTCTCGAGCAACGGCATGGTGGCGTGGGTGCAGCTCCGCCCCGGCCGCAGCGAGCTCTGGATGGCCGACCTGAAGCGGTAGCCTCCTGCGGCACGACCCGAGGGGATGACCCGACGCTGCAGCGTCCGACGTGCGGTGCGGTGTCGCGGCTCCGAGTCCCGTGCATCGGGACCTGAACCCCGTCCGGACCCGGCGCTGACGGGGCCGGTCCAGCCGAACCGTTGGCGTTCCATGATGGAAGCGTCATGACAGCGGCCCGGTCGAGACCTACCGTGAAACCAAAAAAAGGAACCGGATGCGCGAAGCTGCTTTCAGGAAAGGAATTCCTCCATGACGAGACTGGAATTCCGCGTCGCGCCCGGGACGCTCGCGATCCCCCGGGCGAGCGCCGGATTCAGCCGGCAGGCAGCCGACGGGTCGGCAGTGGAAGAAGTCTTGGGAGAGTGTGGTCCCGGATCTCCAGGGGGGAGGCAGCCATGGTGCGAAAGCTGATCGCTGCGAACCAACTTGTCGGCGGGGTCGTCGGGATCGCGCTCTTCCTGTATGGCATCCTCTTCGGCCGGTCAGCTACCGAAAGCCTCCCCGCCCTCGTGTTGTGGGCCTGTGAGATCTTCCTCTACGGGGTTGCCGTTTGTGCCGGCTATGCTCTCTTGCGCAACGACCCGCGAGGCTACCGGCTGTCTCTCGCCGTTCAGGCCTGTCAGCTCCTCAGGTTTACCTCGCCGTACGTTGCGTACGTATTCACCTGCGGCACCTTCCTCACCTACACGTTCGCACCGTACGCTCCGGGCGGGAAGAGCGACATCAGGTTCGCTCTTGGTGCAGAGCTTCCTGCCGACTCTCCACTGTCCATAGGAGTCAACGCGATTGCCGCGCTGTCCCTGCTCTGGCTCATCCGGAGTCTGCAGGCGCTCAAGACCAGATCCTCGGTACCTTCTCGGGACCAGCCGGACCGAAATGTCACGGCTCCAGACCCGAGCTTGTAGCCGGCACACCGTTGGGAGCGCTTGCGCGGCGCGGGCGCCTCCATTCATCATCGTGCCACGCCGAGTCCCTGTCACTCGCTCGCCAGCGGCTGAAGCGCGGGGTTCGGCGGAGTGAGGAAGGAGACGGCGTGTTGTCGGACTATCACGTTCGCCCGTCCAACGACGCGGACCGGGAGTGGATACCGGCCTTCACTCGCGAGCACTGGGGCGCCGAGTACGTGGTCGCTCATGGAGTGATCTACGTCCCACACCGGCTTCCCGGCTTCGTCGCCGAGAACCAGAGCGGAGCAGTCGTTGGCCTTGCCACCTACGTGCTCGAACGGCAGTCCTGCGAGCTCGTCACTCTGAATGCTGTGCCCGAGGGTACGGGTATCGGTTCAGCGCTCCTGCGGGCGGTCGTGGCCGCAGCCACGAACGCCGGGTGCACGCGCCTCTGGCTGGTGACCACGAACGACAACCTCAATGGGCTGGCGTTCTATCAGAAGCGCGGCCTGCACATCATCGCCGTTCACCGTGACGCGCTCGCCCGCGCCCGCCGGATCAAACCGTCGATTCCCCTGGTCGGCGCGAACGGCATCCCCCTCCGTGACGAGATCGAGCTCCAGATGCTCCTGGTCCCGTGAACCCGGGTCCTGTCGTTGAGCCGGGTTCGACGAGCGCCGCCACGCGGCCAAACGGCACCGGGCGTGCGCTCGCCTACGGCTCCGCGGCGACGTCAGACGTGGTGCGTTGACCATCGTCGTGTGCCGAGCCCCTCCTGCTCACTCGGCGTGCCGCTGAGACGCAGCGTCGGGTGGCGGGATCGCACGCCATGCAAACGTCACGGGGAAGCGCCATTCCTCTGTGCCACCCTCCCTTGGGGGCGACGTTCCGCGGGTGCAGTTGCGCCCCGGCCGAACGGAGAGGTGAACCGCCGACCCGAGGCGGCAGCCTCCAGCCGTTCGACCGGAAGGGAGGGGCCGAGGTCACAGGCTCAAGCCGGCACGCTGAACTCACCGCTCTGCGTACCCCCGACCTGAAGGTCACCGTGTCAAGTACTTTCGCCGACCCGCGCCGCCCAAGCGAAACGTTGCCGATCCGTGAGTGAACCGTCATGCGAACAGTCGGTGCAAGGCGCATCGTTAGGTTGCGGGGCGGGGCGCTTGGGCCATCCGCCCGCCCGAAGAGGAGGCAGACGATGAAACGCGATCGCGTGAACCGGAGTGGGATCGGGGTCGCGGCCAGGATGTTGACGGCCGTTGCCCTCTCAGCGCTTGCGACGCTGGCCCTGGCCGCCGGGCCGGACGCGAAGCCGAAAGCCCGCAAGGGGATGGAGCTACCGCCCGAGCTCCAGGCCGGGGCCACCGAGGCGAAGGTGACGCACCGGAAGGTCTTCGTCTGGCCGAACAAGCCGGTCGCCGAGATGCTGCGACTCGACCCATATCGAGTCGTGGAGTTCCGGCGTGGGTGGACGACGGGACGATCGTCCGCGTCGTCGCTCGTGTTCGGGGGTGGCTGGACGTTCCAGTGGGCGGCGGATGGGCACACGTACGACTACAGCTTCGACTTCATCGACGCCGGAGAGCGCCGATGGGCCTGCTCCTGCGCGTCCGCCTCGAGCACGCGCGGCACCTTCTTCAGCGGCGAGCACATGGGGGTCGGTATCCCCGGCCACGGCCAGAGCCGTCTGGCCTGCGTGCTGCAGCCTCCGGACGACCCGGTCGAGTGGAAGCTGGAGCTGGGCGTGGACCTCAAGCCCGGCCTTCTCCCCGTGAAGACCGCTCTGGGTTGGGCGCGTCACGCCGGCGACGAGATCTCCATCACGGGGACGGAGCGCCAGGCCAAGTGGGGTCGGGCGCCCGGTCGCCTCATCGGCGTCGTACTGGCGGTGAGCAACCGGCCTGTGGCGGCCGTTGACCTCCTCAGCCAGCCGGCCGTTCTCTTCGGTGCGGACCTCCCGCCCGGTCTCCATGATCCGGCCGCCGCGGTGGGCGCCGCCCTCCTGCTCGCCCCCGACGAACTGGATCCGTTCCCGACCGGCCCGCGGTAGACGACAGGCCCGAACGGCGAGCGTGGACGGAAGCCCAGATCCCGTGGCGCGGCCGGGGCGCGTTCGCCTCAGTCGGGAGTTCGTGCGTGGCCGGCGGGGGGTCGAGCCGCGCCTGGTAGGGCCGGCCGGCGTTCCTGCCGGCCCCTCGAGAGCACACCGCAGAGAGCCGTTGGCGAGACGTGATCGCCGCGTTGCCAGCACGTCAGGGCAGGCCCGGCTGCGGAGCCGATCCTCCTCAGCGAGGCCGCAGGCGTGCCACCGCGCAGGGCCGCCGCAAGAGAGGATCGTCATGCGCAGGACATCGATAATCGTGCTCGGGTTGATGCCTGCCGCGGCCGCCCTGCGGCTCGACGGCCGCATCTTCCCGACCGACCGCGCCGGGAAGGCCGGCCTCGACCTCCTCCACTGCAAGATCTCGCTCGGCATCAGCACGACGCTCGGGAAGGGCCGCTGAGCGGAAACAGGAGGTGGTGAGATGGAGCCCGAGGACGCTGAGGAACAGAGGCAGGTTGGTGTCGTGACGCGGCGAGGGACTCGGCACGCTGTGCCGATCCGGTTGCCGTCCCCCGCCGGACCCCGGGCCGCTCCTGTCGGGGCCGGGCTGAAGCGCGTTCACGAGGCACCATGCCCGCTCGTTACCGAACCGTTACCGGAGCATGAGCGAACCGTCATGACAGCGGCCACCTCGAGACCGAAATTGGGCGCAAAGGGCAGACCTCATGGGTGAGCTTCCGAACCGAAACGGAGTCCGTCGATGAAGAGACTGATGATCGGCCTTTTGGGTGTGGTGTTCGCGAGCTCGTGGGCGAGCGCACAGTTCGTTCAGCAGGGTGAGAAACTCGTCGGCACCGGCGCCGTCGGAACCGCGGCTCAGGGAGTCTCCATAGCACTCTCCGCGGACGGCAACACGGCCATTGTCGGAGGTTGGACCGACAACGACCTCACCGGCGGTGCATGGGTGTACACGCGCAGCGGGACCCAGTGGTCGCAGCAGGGCCCGAAGCTCGTCGGCACGGGCGCGATCGGACCAGCCGGGCAGGGATTCTCGGTGGCGATCTCCGCGGACGGGAACACCGCGATCGTGGGCGGGTGGACAGACAACGCTTTCGTGGGCGCCGCGTGGGTGTTCACGCGCAGCGGCGGTGTGTGGAGTCAGCAGGGCGGCAAGCTTGCCGGCACCGGCGTCGCCGGCACCCCCAACCAGGGGTGGTCGGTGGCCCTGTCGGCGGACGGGAACACCGCTCTCGTCGGCGGTCCCTCTGCCATCGCCGAGAGCGCCTCAGATCCTGGCGCCGCATGGGTGTTCACACGCAGGGGGAGCGTGTGGTCGCAGCAGGGAAGCAGGCTGATCGGCGCAGGCGCCGTCGGGGCCTCCGCCCTGGGCGTCTCGGTGTCGTTGTCGGCGGACGGCAACACAGCCGTCGTCGGGGGGCCCGGCGCCGACGACGGGGCCGGAGCGGCGTGGGTGTTCACGCGCAGCGGCGCAGTGTGGTCGCAGCAGGGCGCCAGGCTCGTCGGAAGCGGTGCCACGGGGCTGGCCAACCAGGGCATGTCGGTGTCGCTGTCGGCGGACGGGAACACCGTCCTCGTCGGCGGACCCGGTGACAACCAGGTGGGCGCCGAGGCCTGGAATGGCGCCGTTTGGGTGTTCACGCGCAGCGGCGCGGTGTGGTCGCAGCAGGGCGACAAGCTGGCCGGCACCGATGCCGTCGGGGGAGCCGCGCAGGGCATTTCCGTGTCGCTCGCTGCGGACGGAACCACGGCGGTCATAGGCGGTTACGACGACAACTCCGACGCCGGGGCCGCGTGGGTGTTTACCTCCGCCGGAGGAGTCTGGTCGCAGGAGGGCGCGAAGCTGGTCGGGACCGGCGCGGTGGGAGCCTCCCAGCAGGGCTGGTCGGTGGCGTTCGCCGGGGACGGCCGGACTGCCATCGTGGGCGGATCGGGCGACGATGACGGGGCCGGGGCCGCTTGGGTCTACGTTACCGGCGGCTGCCAGGCCCCGGAAGTGACCGCCCAGCCGCAGGGCCAGATCATTCAGAGCGGACAGACCGCAACCCTTTCGGTGAGCGCGGTGGGGACGCCGCCGCTCTCCTACCAATGGTACGAAGGCTCGTCCGGCGACACCTCGCACGCCGTCGGCGTCGGCGCGAGCAGCTTCACCACTCCGGCGCTGACGAGCACGACGAGCTACTGGGTGCGGGTGAGCAACCCGTGCGGGCATGCCGACTCGGCGACCGCGACGGTGACGGTCGGCTGCACGTCGCCCTCGATCACCACTCAGCCGCAGAGCCAGACCGTCCAGAGCGGGCAGACCGCCGTGCTGAGCGTCTCGGCCGCAGGGGATGGGCCGTTGTCGTACCAGTGGTACCAGGGGACGTCCGGCGACACCTCGCATCCGGTCGGGAACAACGCGAGCAGCTTCACCACCCCGGCGCTGACGACCACGACGAGCTACTGGGTGCGGGTGAGCAACACGTGCGGCTCTGCCGACTCCGCGACCGCTACGGTCACGGTGGTCTCGGCCTCCGGCCTCGTCGTGTGGGTTCCGGTGGTGGCGCACAACCCCGGCAAGAATGAGAGCCAGTGGCGCAGCGATCTCGGCCTGCTCAACATGGGTGCTACCACCGCCAACGTCCAGCTCAGCTTCCACGGCCCGGGGGGCGTCGTCACGAGCACCTCCTACGTGCCGGCCGGATCGCAGTCGATCCTCGCGGACGTGGTTGGGCAGCTCGGGGTGAGCGGTCAGGGCGCGCTCGAGGTCGTCTCGGACCAACCGTTGCAGCTCACCGCCCGCACCTACAACCAGGTGGCGGCGAGCCAGAGCTGCTACCCGAACGGCACGCAGGGGCAGGACTACCCGGCGCTGACCCCGAGCGACGGTCTCTCGGCAGGGCAGAGCGCGGTGCTGGCAGGGCTGAGCGAGAGCGCCGCCTACCGGGCCAACATCGGTCTGGTCAACACGGGTTCGAGTGCTGCCGAGGCGACGGTCGAGCTGTACGACGGTGCGGGGACGCGGCTGACGAGCTACGCGGTGAGCCTGGGGCCGGGAGAGTGGAAGCAGGAGACGCAGCCGTTCAGGAACAAGGCCGGGCAGCGGGCGATGGACCGCGGGTACGCAAAGGTCACGGTGCAGGCGGGGTCCGGCGTGTTCGCGTTCGCCTCGGTGACCGACAACATCACCAACGACCCGACGACCGTCACGATGGCGAGCCAAGGGTTCCGCCAGCAGGGCACCAAGCTGGTCGGCACCCATGCGGACACGCATTACAGGCAGGGTTCGTCGGTCGCCCTGTCCGCCGATGGCACCACCGCCATCGTGGGAGGCCCCAACTGGGGCGGCGCGGCCTGGGTGTTCACGCGCTCCGGCGGGGCGTGGACGCAGCAAGGGGAGAAGCTGGTTGGCAACAGCGGGGGGTTCAAGGGCTGGTCCGTCGCTCTCTCCGCCGACGGCAACACCGCAATCGTGGGGGGGCCCTCCGATGATTTCGTAACCGGCGCGGCGTATGTGTTCACGAGATCGGGCGGGGTGTGGACGCAGCAGGGAGAGAAGCTCGTCGGCACCGGGTCGGTCGGGGATGCCTGGCAGGGTTTTTCGGTCGCCCTTTCCGCCGATGGCAACACCGCGATCGTGGGAGGACCCAGCGATGACAGCAACACGGGCGCGGCCTGGGTGTTCACCCGCTCGGATGGGGTGTGGACGCAGCAGGGAGGCAAGCTCGTTGGCACCGGCGCCGTGGCCGGACCCCTCGGCACGGGAATCGGTCAGGGTCATTCCGTTGATGTCTCCGCCGACGGCAACACCGCCATTGTGGGAGGACCCTACGGTGACGGTGGCGCGGGCGCGGTCTGGGTGTTCACCCGTTCGGGCGGGGTTTGGACGCAGCAGGGTGGGAAGCTCGTGGGTGAGGCTATCTGGAATGGACTTTCGGTCGCTCTCTCCGCCGATGCCGCCACCGCCGTCGTAGGTTGCTCCAACAAAACTCTGGTGTTCGCACGTTCAGGCGGTCTCTGGACGCAGCAGGGTGAACCGCTCGTAGGCACGGGGATGGTGGGCTCGAGTCAACAGGGGTTCTCGGTCGGAGTTTCCGGCGACGGCAACACCGCGATAGTCAGTCGACCGTGGGACAACGGCGCCGTAGGTGCGGCCTGGGTATTCACCCGCTCAAACGGCGTGTGGACGCAGCAGGGGGACAAGCTGATCGGTACCGGCGCTGTGGGGGGCGCCTACCAAGGTCATGGTGTCGCACTGTCCGCCGATGGCGACACCGCCATCTTGGGAGGACCCTGGGATGACAGCCAAACCGGCGCCGCCTGGGTGTTCACGCGCCCCGGCAACGATCTCTGGGTTCCGGTGGTGGCGCACAACCCCGGCAAGAATGAGAGCCAGTGGCGCAGCGATCTCGGCCTGCTCAACACCGGCACCTCGGCTGCCAACGTACAGCTCACCTTTCACGGCACCGGCGGCGTCGTCATGAACACCACCTCTGTGCCGGCCGGATCGCAGTCGATCGTCGTGGACGTGGTTGGGCAGCTCGGGGTGAGCGGTCAGGGCGCGCTCGAGGTCGTCTCGGACCAGCCGTTGCAGCTCACCGCCCGCACCTACAACCAGGTCGCGCCAACGCAGAGCTGTTACCCCAACGGGACGCAGGGGCAGGACTACCCGGCGCTGACGCCGAGCGACGGTCTCTCGGCAGGGCAGAGCGCGGTGCTGGCAGGGCTGAGCGAGAGCGCCGCGTACCGGGCCAACATCGGTCTGGTCAACACGGGTTCGAGTGCTGCCGAGGCGACGGTCGAGCTGTACGACGGTGCGGGGACGCGGCTGACGAGCTACGCGGTGAGCCTGGGGCCGGGAGAGTGGAAGCAGGAGACGCAGCCGTTCAGGAACAAGGCGGGGCAGCGGGCGATGGACCGCGGGTACGCGAAGGTGATCGTCACCTCGGGGACCGGTGTGGCCCCGTTCGCCTCCGTGACCGACAACATCACCAACGACCCGACCACCGTCGCGGCTCAACGCTTGTAAGGGGCTGCCGGCGCGAGCTGCTGTGCACGGCGCCGGGATCCACTAGCGCGGTCAAACGAAACCGTTGTCGCGCCGTGATCGAACCGTCATGCAGGATGGCGGGCCGGGACCCACCGTTGGACTGCGGGCGGCACACGGAGTCGATGCCCGCCGGGAAGGGAGGCCAACGATGTCGAACGCATTCGTCAGTTGGAGCCAAATCGGCAGCCGGAAACGGCCGCCGCGGCGCCGGGCTTTCGCCTCAGTCCTCGTTCCGGTCCTCGTGCTGGGAACGGCGGTGGCCGCGCGCCAGGCGCCTGGCGCGGAGCAAGCCTCCACATCGGACCCCGTGCCGGCGGCCGACGCGGCGAAGCGGCCGCTGTCGCTGAAGCTGGGCCACCTCCTCGACGATCGGGCGGCCGGACACGCCGAGTTCAACCTGTCGGCGCGCCGCGCGATCTGGGAGGATCCAACGGCTCGGCTCGGCTTCGCGCTCGAACGCGAGGAAGCCGCAGCCAGGCGGGGCGGCATGGTGGGCCAGCCCGTGCCGTTGACGGCGAGCAGGCTCTTGATCGGGGTCCCGGGTCCCGACCCCCGCCTCGTCCTGGCCGGGCCGTTCGCGGCGGACTGGCAGGAGCTCTCGACGGGGGAGAAGATCGGGCGAATCGCGGAGACCGCGGTCACCTACGGCATCATCTTCGAGATCCTGCGCGGCCTAAGCGGAGGACCGCGCAAGTGAGGACGATCGCCGAGACCCCGGCGGGCGCGTGCAAACCGAATCGTCGTCGGTGTGTATTGAGGCCTTCGGGTGGTGAGTCTGCGAGGTTGTTGAGCGTTGGCTTGCTTCGCCTGAGGTGCTCTTGAAAGGAAGACGCCGATGGTCAGAGATGAAACCAGGTGGGCGTGGATCGGCACCACGGCGCCGCGCGAGGGCACTCCTCTGAAGCGGATCGCCGTCGTACTGACTCTGGCTGCATTCCTTGTGCAGGTCACCGCCTGCACCTCCGTGCGCAACGAGCCGGTCGGAAGGGTCGTGGCTGAAGACCACAGAATCCGACAGAAGGAGGGAGTGGCGATTACCGGGTACGTCACGCCGGAAGGCACACGGGTGGACGTCAACGCCCACGTGTCTCTGGCCGCGGACGGTTCGCTCCTCATCGTGCCGGACGCCGATGACAAGGCGCGAGAGAAGCCGAAGGAAGCCTTCACCCTCAAGCAGGACCAGATCGCTTCGCTCTACATCAAACGGATCAGCCCTGTAAAGACCACTTTCGCGATCGCCGGGGGGGTTGTCGCAGCGCTCGCCGTCCTGGCGGCGGTGGTCGCCCTGACGAAGGAGTCGTGCCCGTTCATCTACTCGTTCGATGGCACCCAGTGGGTGTTCGACGGCGAGCCCTATGGGGCAGCGATCAGTCGCGGGCTTGCCCGGACCGATCTCTCGGAACTCGAGCACCTTCGCGAAAAGGGAGGCGTGTATCGGCTCCTGCTCACCAACGAGGTCGATGAGACCCAGCACACCGACAGCCTCCACCTGGTCGTGGCAGATCACCCGGCGGGCACGCTGGCTGTGGCCGATTCGCGGGGTGTGATCCGGGCGTTCCGCTCGGTTGTTCCGCCGCGGCTCGCGCGCGACAGATACGGGCGTGATCTCTCTCGCTGGCTGCGCGACGATGACGGCATGGCATGGCAGGACAACCTCACGGCGCTCGCCGAGGGAAGACCAATGGGTGAGACGCGGGACACGCTTGAGCTCGAGTTCGAGCGTCCTCGGGCGGCCGCGCATGCCTGGCTCGTTGTGCGCTCAGCCAACACCCCGTGGGCGTCCCACATGCTCCGCCGCACGCTGGATCTGCGGGGCCGCGAGGTGAACGACTACTACCAAGCGCTCGACACCGATGCGAACTTCCGCGCGGCGGTTCAGGGCTGGCACATGCGGGAGGAGGTGTTCCTCCTGGCGGTCGAGACGCTGGAACCGGACGGTTGGCGGGAGCAGGGGCGGCTGATGGGCGGCGGGCCGTTCATCGCTGAGCGCCGCGCCATGAGACTGGAGCTGTCGGATCAGGATGGAGCAACCGTCCGTGTGCGGGTGCGGCCTCCGATCGGTTTCTGGAGCTTCGACAGCTTCGTTTTGGCGTGGGACGAAGCGGAGGTCCGAACGACCGTGCTGACCGCTAGGTCCGCTCGGGATGCCGAAGATCGCGACGTGACTGCGCTCCTTGCTGCTGACGAGGGAGTCACGCTGGACTTTCCCGCTGCCGGCTCGAGCGCTACGCTCACGTTCCGGGCGCCCGAGAGACGGCGCGGCCTGCTCCGCACGGTCTTTGCAGCCACACACGGCTGGTACGAGATTCACCTCCACGGAGGAGTGGAACCGGATCGGGCCGCTCTCGACGCTCTGGCTCGTCAGCCGGGTTGGATTGTGGGGCGTTCGCTGAGCGAGTTCTCCGACTTCCGGCGGTCGGGCGTCCTGGCCGGAACGCTCGCCGCAATGGCCCCGGCGCGGTGAAGGCGAGTTCAGATCCTGCTACGGCGGCGGTTCCAACCTCTGTGCTTTCCTGTGGCAGACGAGGTGTCGAAGATTGCCGCGTTGACGGGCGCAAAGTCAGGCAGGGGTGCGATGGGACCCAAGCGGGATTCCCATCCGTGATTGCGGCGGTCGGATGGAACTCCCGACCCAGGACCGTCGGCTCAGATCTTCCGTGGCATGAACACGGTGCCGTGGCGGCCGGGGACGGTCCCGTACTCCATCGTGTGCTCGGGGAGCGGGACGCCCGAGGTGCGCCGGGCGGCGAGCAGCTCGCGGAGGGGCACCGGCTCGATGCCGCGCTCGCGCGCCCGCTCTAGGAACCAGCGCAGGTCGGCGGCGTAGGGACCACCCTCGAGCTCGGCGTGCACGGTCAGCACGGGCCAGGCGGCGGAGGCGGCCGCGTCGAGCATCGAGGCGAAGAAATCACGCGGTTCGGTGTGAGTGTCGCCCAGCGCCTCGTCGAGGGTCGGAAGGGTCGCCGGGACCTGCGGCGTCGAGAGCGCCGCGCCGTCGACAATTGGCAGGAACGGCTCGGTCCCCCGGCAGTCGCTCGCGTACCCGAGTTCGTACCATTCCTCGATCTTGAGCGCGCGCTCGTCGCCGAACCAGGCCGGCGCGGCGAACGTCCGCGGCGTCTCGCCGAAGATGTCAAGGAACGCCTGCCGAGCGCGCCCGAGCTGCGCGGCGACCTCGTTCTCCGAGAGGCGCGGCAACTTGTCCTGCCACCGCCTGTGGTCCCACGCGTGGACACCTGCCTCGTGCCCTTCGGCGACGATGCGCCGGGCGATGCCGGGGAACGCCACGGCGATCATCCTCGCGGGCAGCAAGGTCCCGGAGAGCACCGTCCGGAGGCCGTAGACGCGCGCGGCGCCGGTTCGCCGCATCTTGCCGAGGAAGCCGGGGCGGCGGAGGACGTTAAGGATCGCCTTGCCGGAGTTGTCCGGACCCATCGAGAGGTAGAACGTGCCCTTGACGCCCGCCTCGCGGAAGGCGTCGAGCAGCACCGGCACGCCGTTCTTCATGCCGTCATGCGTGTCCACGTCGATCCGCAGCCCGAGCAGCTTCGCGCTGGTCGGTGCGGTCATGGCTCGAGGGCCCGGGTCCGAGGGCTTGAGGTGGCGGATCGTGACGTGGATCGTGGATCGTGGATCGTGGGTCGAGATGCCAACCGACCGGGTCCCGGCGCGATCCGGAGGCTCTCACGAACCACGAACCACGAACAACGAACCACGGTTTTCATCACTGCGCTAGCCAATCCTTCAGGAACGCATCGAAGGTCCTCTCGAGCGCCTCGTCCATGGAAACCTTCGGCGACCAGCCGAGCAGTTTCTTCGCCTTCGCGATGGAAGGCTTGCGGGTAAGGATGTCCTGGTACCCCTTGCCGTAGTAGGCGGCCGAGTTGACCGCCTCGATGCGCGGCGGGGTGTAGTTCGGGATCTCGCTGCGCCGCGCCTCGTAGAGACGCACCAGCCTCTCGGCGAGCTCCTTGACGGAGCACTCGTTGGCCGGGTTGCCGAGGTTGAAGATCTGGCCGTTGGCGGTGCCGCGCGCGTCGGCGATGATTGCCATCAACCCCTCGATGCCGTCCTCGACCCAGGTGAAGCAGCGCTTCTGCTCGCCGCCGTCCACGAGGCGGATCGGTTCGCCGCGGAACAGGTTGATCACGAACTGCGTGACCACGCGGGAGGAGCCTTCCTTCGCCGCGTCGATGTCGTCCAGCTTGGGCCCGATCCAGTTGAAGGGCCGGAACAGCGTGTAGCGGAGTTCCTCCTGCTGCCCGTAGGCGGCGATCACGCGGTCGAGGAGTTGCTTCGAACAGGAATAGATCCAGCGCGGCTTGTTGATCGGCCCGAGCACCAAGGGGCTCTTGTCCTCGTCGAACTCCGGGTCGGTGGACATCCCATAGACTTCGGAGGTCGAAGGGAACACCACCCGGCGGCGGTACTTGACACACTGGCGGATCACCCGCAGGTTCTCCTCGAAGTCGAGCTCGAACACCCGCAGCGGCTCCTTGACGTAGGTTGCGGGCGTAGCTATGGCCACGAGCGGGAGCACGACGTCGCTGGTCTTGACGTGGTACTCGATCCACTCCTTGTTGATCGTGATGTCGCCTTCGAGGAAGTGGAAGCGCTCGTGATGCAGCGAGTGCTCGAGCTTGGAGGCCGAGAGGTCCATGCCGTGGACCTCCCAGTCGGTGGTCTCAAGGATGCGCCGCGTGAGGGCGTTGCCGATGAAGCCGTTGACGCCGAGGATGAGGATGTTCACGGGTTTTCTCCGTTTCCAGGCTTCCGTGAGGAGGCGCGGGCAGGGATCGAGTGTCCGGGGTCCGTGGTCCGGGGTCCGTTGTCCGGGGCGGAAGAGCTCCGCCCCTGCAGGGTGGTTCCCGGTGCAATCTCGTGGCTGAGCGCGAACGCGCACGCCGGGAGCTCGGGCCGACCGGCGAGCTGGACCGTGACCAGCCGAAGGGCGCCGTCGCCGACGGCGACCGTGATGCCGTCCAGGTCCACGGCGAGCACGGTGCCGGGAGGAGCGACGGCGGACGAGCGGGAGGGGACTGCCCACCACACGAGGAGCTTCCCGTCGCACCAGGTCGTGAAGGCGCCCGGATAAGGGTGCGTGACCGCACGCACCAGGTTGTAGATCCGTCCCGCGTTCCAGCTCCACTCGAACCGGCCGTCCTCGGGCGTGCGCCCGCCGAAGTACGAGCCCTCGGACAGATTCATCGGACGCGAGTGTGCTTGACCGTCGCGCAGGGGGGGCAGGGCGCGATCGAGCATCGTCCGGGCCGCGGTCTCGAGCTTCCCGTACAGCGTCAGCGCGGTGTCCTCGACGGCGATCATCACGCGCTCCTGGTCCACGAGGTCGCCCGCGTCCGCCTTCGCGACCATGGTGTGGAGCGACACGCCGGTCTCGGTCTCCCCGTTGACCAGCACCCAGTTGACCGGCGCCCGCCCCCGGTAGCGGGGCAGGAGCGACCCGTGCAGGTTGAAGGCGCCTCGGGGGGCGAGCGCGAGCACGCGGGTCGGGATCATCCACCGGAAGTAGAACGAGAATATGAAGTCGGGTCGGTACGAGGCGATGAGTTCGGTGACGGTGTCGCTCTTGAGGTCTACCTTCTCGGGGCGGTGGACGGGGATGCCCCGAGCGCCCGCGCGGTCGGCGAGCGACCCCCACCACACCTCCTCGTGCGGGTCGTCCGCATGGGTGAAGACGGCGGCGATCTCGAAGTCGTGGCGGGTGAGCGCGTCGAAGCCTACGCACCCCATCGTGTGGTACCCGAAGACCAGAGCCCGGGGTCCGGGGCCCGGGGTCCGGGGTCCGGGAGAAACGCTCACCGGTTCTCCCCGCCGGAGCGGAAGACGTGGCGGATGACGTAGCGGGGGCGATGGCGGACCTCCATGTAGATCCGGCCCACGTACTCGCCGAGCAGACCGATGGCGAACAGCAGCACTCCGATGAAGAAGAAGAGCACCGCGAACAGCGTGAACACCCCGCTGACAGCCCACTCGTGTCCCTTGACGATCCGCCCGACGATCAGCACGGCCGCGACAAGCATCGAGGCCGTCGCCATCGTCATGCCGACCGCGAGCGTCGAGCGCAGCGGCCACAGCGAGAAGCTCGTCATGAGGTCGAACTGCAGGCGCACCAGCTTCCAGAGGCTGTACTTGCTCTGCCCCTTCAGGCGTTCCGCGTGTGCAACGGGCACCTCGGTGACGCGGCCGGCGAACATGTCGGCCAGCACCGGGATGAACGTGGAGATCTCCTTGGACTGGCACAGGGTCTTGACGACGCCGCGGCGGTACGCGCGCAGCATGCAGCCGTAGTCCGAGAGGTGGACCCCGGTTGCCATGGAGGTCACGCGGTTGACCAGGCGCGACGCCATCCGTCGGAAGAAGGAGTCCCGGCGCTTCACCCGCACCGACCCGACGACGTCGTACCCCTCGTCCATCTTCGCGACCAGTTTGCCGATCTCCTCGGGCGGGTTTTGGAGATCCGCGTCGAGGGTGACTATGATCTCCCCGCGGGACTCCTCGAATCCGGCGAACACCGCCGAGTGCTGGCCGTAGTTGCGGTTGAAGTCGATCACCACAAAGTGCGAGTCGCGGGAGGCGGCCTCGCGGAGGATCTCGAGCGAGCGGTCGCGGCTCCCGTCATTGATCAGGACCACCTCGTAGCCCCTCCCGAGCGCATCCAGGGCAGCACTGAGACGCGGCAGAAGCTCGGGGAGGTTCTCCTCCTCGTTGAAGACCGGGACCACCACGGAGAGGGAGGGATCAGGCATTTGGGCTCTCAGTTGCGGGCGGGGGCGCCAGCGCTCCGGGCGTGCGCGAGGACGTCTTTGACGGCGGCCACGACGTAGCGCACGTCGTCCTCACTCAGGAGCGGGAAGAGCGGGATCGAGCACAGGCGCTCGGAGACCCACTCCGCCACCGGGAGGTTCCCGATCCAGTTCGGGTACTTGCCGGCGTAGTACGGCTGGGTATGCACGGCCCGGAAGTGGATCCCGGTCCCGACGTTTCGCGCCTTGAGCTCGGCGATGAACTCGTCCCTCGTTAGGCGGGCGCTCTCGAGGACCTTGAGGACGTAGAGGTGGCGGGTGTGAAAGTGGTCGTATGCGGGCACTGCGAGCGGCTCGACCTCCGCCACATCCGCGAGCAGCTCGTCGTAGAGCGCCGAGAGCTCGCGCCGACGGGCGTTGAACTCGCCGACCGAGGCAAGCTGGTGGATCCCGAGCGCCGCCTGCATGTCCATGAAGTTGTACTTGAACCCCGGCAGCACGATTTCGACCTGCGGAGAGCCGCCCTCTGCGTAACGGTTCCAGGCCTGCTTCTCGAGCCCGTGGAAGCGGAGCGCACGCAGCTTCTTCGCGAGTTCGCCGTCTCTGGTGACCAGGACGCCGCCTTCAGCGGTCGTGATGTTCTTGATCGGGTGGAAGGAGAAAACGCCGAGACGGTCGAAACACCCGACGTGGACGCCCTTGTAGAAACAGCCGACGCCGTGCGCCGCGTCCTCGAACATCCACAGGCCGTGCCTGGCGGCGACCGCCATGATCGCGTCCACGTCGGCAGGCGCGCCCGCATAGTGAACCGGGATGATGCCGACCGTGCGCGACGTGACGGCGGCCTCCAGTTGACGCTCGTCGATCTGCAGCGTGTCACGGTGGATGTCCACGAAGACCGGCGTCGCCCCGGCGACCTCGATCATGTTGACGGTCGAGGCCCAGGTCATCGGCGTCGTGATCACCTCGTCGCCGGGCTTCAGGCCGAGCGCGATGAGGCCGATGTGCTGGCCCGCCGTGGCTGACGAGAGCGCCAGGGCATGCGGAAACCCGGTGAACGTCGCGAACTCCTTCTCGAACCGCTCGGCCTTGGGGCCGGTGGTGATCCAGCCGGACCTCAGGGTGTCCACGACTTCGTCGATTTCCACCTGACGGATGGTCGGACGGGAGAAGGGGAGGAAGTCGGGGCGCTTGCCGAACGCCGAACTCATCGCGATGTCGCCTCCGTGCCGGCTGCAGGCTACACCGGCGCCGCCCGGTCTCTCGCTCGCGCGGTCCCCGAAAGGCTCACTGGAAGCTCGAAGAAACCAGGCGGAAACAACGCGGATGATACCACGGCGAGAAGCAGTTAAGAGTTGGAAGCGAAGAGTTAAGAGTTCGGGGGCAGAGGGTAGACGGAAGAGGGGAGAGGGAAGACGACGGACCCGGGACGGCGTCGGTCGTCGCGTCTTGCCTTTCCTCTACCCTCTCCTTTCCTCATTCTTTTCTTCGTCGAACCTTTGAACCTTCGAACCCTTACAGTCTGGCCCTGCCGGGCCTGCCCGTGCTACAAGGGCGCAGTCATGGCGGACGAAGCCACGCGGTTCGGGAGCAGTGCGGCACGGCTGGCGCCGGTGCTCGCTGCCGCGTGCCTGATCCTGCTCCTCGTCTGGAACCTGGGCGGTGCACCGCTGCTCGAACCCGATGAGGGACGGTACACCGAGATTCCGCGCGAGATGCTGGCCCGCGGCGATTTCATCACTCCGCACCTCAACGGCGTGCTTTACTTCGAGAAGCCCCCCCTTCACTACTGGCTCAACGCAGTCGCCATCAGGCTCTTCGGCCTCCGTGAGTTCGCCGCTCGCTTGTGGAGCGCGCTGTTCGCCCTTGCCGGCGTCGCGCTCGCGTGGAGCCTGGGGCGTGTCATGGGAGGACCGCGCGCCGGCTTCATGGCGGCGCTTGTGCTCGGCACCTCGCCGCTCTGGGTCGTGATCGGGCGCCTGGCCACGCTCGACATGACGCTGACGTTCTTCCTCACCGCGACGCTGGCGTGCTTCTGGGTCGCCCATGATGGCACCGAACCACGCCGCGCGCGACTGGCATGGCACGGAATGTTCGCCGCGGCAGCCCTTGCCGTTCTGACCAAGGGGCTGATTGGAGTCGTGATCCCGGGAGCGGTTGTCTTTCTATACTTGCTCGCGACCCGTCGGTGGCGAGTGCTGACCATGGTTCCGTGGGTAACGGGTGTGGCGTTGTTCCTTGCGATCGCCGTGCCGTGGCACGTCCTGGCGGCCTCCCGCACCCCCGACTTCCTGTGGTTCTACTTCGTCCATGAGCATCTGCTGCGCTACGCGACTCCGCTCGCCGAGCGGCAGGAGCCGATGTGGTACTTCCTGGCGGTGGTGCTGGTGGGGTGCGCGCCGTGGTCCGGCCTGCTCCCGTCCGCCGCTCGACTGCTGCCGTGGCGGCACTGGCGTGACGGTCTCGCCCAGCGCCGCGCCGAGGTGTTCCTCTCGATCTGGGCCATCTTCGTGGTCGC
The DNA here is from genome assembly GCA_020073245.1 of Terriglobia bacterium. Taxonomy (GTDB): domain Bacteria; phylum Acidobacteriota; class Thermoanaerobaculia; order Thermoanaerobaculales; family Thermoanaerobaculaceae; genus RBG-13-68-16. The sequence goes on from JAIQFQ010000011.1 coordinate 48,494, forward strand.
GTTCTTCTCGTCGTCGCAATCGAAGTTGATCCCGTACGTGCTGCCTGCGCTGCCGCCGCTCGCGGTGCTCGTCGGGTTGCTCGTGGACCGGCTGTGGAGCGGGAACCTCGCTGCCTCGCGATGGGAGCGCGGGGGGCTCGTCGCCGGCGGCATCCTCGCCAGCCTCTTCGGAGCGACGCTCGTCTGGGCCGGCCTCGGCAGGGTCGACCGGCTCGGTCTCGGCGGCGTGGTGTCGCCCGGCCTGCTCGGCCCGGGCGCGCTCGTCCTCGTCGTCGCCCTGCTCGCGGCGTGGAGCGGGTTCGGCTGGAGGTGGGAGAGGCGCGTTCTCGCGCTGTTCGCGGCCGGCTGCTGCGTCGGGGCCGCGGTCCAGGGCGTCGCTCCGCTGATCGCTCGTGAGCGGAGCAGCAAGATGCTCGCGGAGCGCCTCCGCCCGGAGCTCCGCCCCGGCGACCTCGTGTTCACGTACCGCTGCTTCCCGGAGAGCCTGCCGGTCTACCTGGAGCGGACGGTTGGCACGGCCGCATACGAGGGCGAGTTGGCGTTCGGGATCTCGCACCTGAGCGCGGCGGAGAGGAAGGAACGCTTCCCGACCGCGGAGAAGTTCCGAGAGCTCTGGGAGTCGGATCGCCGCGTGTTCGCCGTCGGGGAGACGCGGGCCTGGTCGCGCCGCCTGGCGCAGGACGGCATCACCCGCGCGCGCCTGCTCTGGGAGGGCGAAGGTCTCGCGCTTCTGTCGAACGAGCGCTCCGCCAAGTAACCGGTTCGAGGTTCACAGGTTTGAACGTTCGAAGGTTCGCGAGGAGGGAAAAGGGTAAACGTAAAGAGGCAAAGGGAAGACACAGATCGGTGTCTTCCCTTTGACGTTTCCCCTTTGACCTTTGACCTTCAGCGCCACCGGGGGACGCTCGAACCTGTGAACCTCCGAACTTTCGAACCTTCGAACGTCACTCCAGCGAGGGCGAGAAGTCGGCGACGAGGCTCTCCATGGCGTCCCAGATGTGGGAGATATCGTTGGCCCCCACGATCAGGTCGCGCTTCATGCCGTGGATGTCCTTGACGTGGCCGCGCAGCACGGCCTCCTGCCGGAACCCGAGTTTGCGGAACATCTTTCGGGCGCCGACCTGGTTCTCCACGACCTGGATGATCATCTTCTCGACGCCCATGCGGGTCGCGAGCCTGACCAGCTCTCGTGCCATGGAGGTGCCGAGGCCGCTGCGCCGCATGGTCGGCGCGACGGCGAGGCGCAGCTCGGCGACGTGCTTCGTCCAGCCGTGCAGTGCGCGATAGAGCGTCGCCTCGCCCACGATCTTGCCGGCGCTCTCGGCGACCAGGCTCACGATCTCCCCCGAGTCGATGCGCGCCACGAAGCGCCGGAGCCACTCGGGCTTGGTCACGTCGTCGCGGAGAAAGAGGCGGTCCTCCTCGGGCAGGGAGCGGTAGAACTTGAGCACCGCCGACGCTTCCTCGACGTCCAGCGGCTTGATGACGACGGCGGTCCCGTCGTGGAGCGTGACGTTCTGGGGGAGTCCTTCGAGCTTCACGGCGTGCTCCCTAGTTCCCGCCCGCGACCTGGTCGCGGCCGTACTCGTAGCCCTTACGGAAGGCGCGCAGGTTGAGGTCCTCGGTCCCCTTGGGCACCGAGCTCTTGACCGCTTTCTCCACCGCGTCGAACGAGACGACCCCGGTCACGCCGGCGAAGAACCCGGTCATCACGATGTTGAGCACCAGTCGGCGGCCGAGTTCCTCGGCGAAGCGGGTAGCGGGGATGCCGAGCGCCTTCACCCCGGCCGGGAGCTTGTCGTCCAGCGTGATCAGTTCCTTCTCGTAGAGCAGGGTACCGCCCGCCTTGAGCTGCGGCGCGAATTGCGTGTACGCGTCGGGCGACATCACGATCAGCACGTCGGGGTTCTTGACGTAGGGGTACCCGATCGCCTCGTCCGCCACGGTGACCTGGGCGCTGCAGGCGCTCCCTCGCGCCTCGGGGCCGAACGCCTGGATGAGGGTCGCGTGCTTCCCGTCGAAGATCGAGGCGGCCTTGCCGATGATCATCCCGCACAGGATGACCCCCTGGCCGCCCAGGCCGCCGACCCGAATCTCAGTCTTGTCCATGGGACACCCCGTACGGCACGTACTTCTCGCCGAAATGCTGCGTGTAGTGCTCGTTCATCGCGTCGAGCCAGGTCGGACGATCGCGATCGACGAACTTCCCGACGGTGATTTCGCCCTGGAAGGTGAGCCCGACGTCCTTGGTATCGGCGCCGTTGACCACCTTGCTCTTCTCCTTGTAGTACTTGAGCTGGTCCACGCCGTCGCCGAGACGGTTACGGCGGGAGTACAGCGTCGGGCACGGCGCCATCGCCTCGATGAACACGAACCCCTTCTTCCGCAGCCCCTCGAGCATCGCCTTGGCAAGCTGCTTGACGTGATAGACAGTCCAGCGGGCGACGTACACCGCCCCGCAGGCGTCCGCGAGAAACGGCAGGTTGAACGGATTCTCGAAGTTCCCGTACGGCATCGTGGTCTGGGTGGCGCCGAGCGGTGTCGTAGGTGCTACCTGGCCGCCGGTCATGCCGTAGGTGAAGTTGTTGACGCAAACGATCATGAGGTCCATGTTGCGGCGCGCCGCGTGGACGAGGTGGTTGCCTCCGATGGCCGAAAGGTCGCCGTCTCCGGAGTAGACCACCACCTTGAGGTCGGGGTTCGCGAGCTTCAGCCCGGTCGCGAACGGGATCGCCCGCCCGTGCGTGGTGTGAAACGAGTCGAGGTTCATATAGCCGGCGACGCGCCCGGTGCATCCGATTCCCGATACGATCGCGACCTTGTCCAGGTCCATCCCGGAGTCAGTGAGGGCGCGGGTGAAGCAGTTGACCGTTGTGCCGATGCCGCAGCCTGGGCACCAGATGTGAGGCAGGCGTTCCTGCCGCAGGTACGGCATCACCGGGTTTTCGAGCTCGACGTCGCAAACCTCGGTCTCGGTCATTGCGCAGCCTCCATGATCTTCTCGAGGATCGTGCTGGGTTCGTGAACAGTGCCTCCGGCGTGCGGGACCGAGATCACGGCCGCCTTGCCGGCGACGGCGCGCTCCACCTCGAGCACCATCTGGCCCATGTTCAGCTCGGGCACGACGAAGGCCTTGGCCGTGAGTGCCAGGTCACGGATGACCTTGGCGGGGAACGGCCACGAGATGATCAGGCGCAGGTGGCCGACCTTGACACCCTTGCGCCGCGCCGCCTCGACCGCCGCGGCGGCAACGCGCGATGTGATCCCGAACGAGACCACCACCACGTCGGCGCCCTCGACACCATCTGCACGCACGTCCACCAGCTTGTCTCGGTTGTCGCGGATCTTGTTGACCAGCCTCTTGACGAGCTTGTCCTGCGCCTGGGGGTTCATCGCCGGGTAGCCGCGGTCGTCGTGGGTGAGGCCGGTGATGTGGATGCGGTACCCGTCCCCGGCCTTGACCATCTCGGGGACCATCGACCCGTCGGTCTCGTACGGGCGGTACTCGCCCGGCTTCTTCGCCGTCCACTTGCGCTCGACGACGTCGATCTCCGACGCCTCGGGGATGACGACGCGCTCCGTCATGTGACCGACCACCTCGTCCATCATGAAGAAAACCGGCACCCGGTAGGACTCGGCCAGGTTGAACGCCTTGATCATCAGGTCGAAGCACTCCTGCGGAGAGTTTGGGGAGAGCGCGATCGGCTCGTAGTCTCCGTGCGAGCCCCACTTCACCTGCATCATGTCCGCCTGCGCCGGAAGCGTCGGCAGGCCGGTGGACGGACCGCCGCGCTGCACGTCCACGAAGACGCAGGGCACCTCGGTGATCGCGGCCAGGCCGATGTGCTCCATCATGAGCGAGAGGCCGGGGCCCGACGTAACGGTCATGACCTTCTTGCCGGCCCAAGCCGCTCCCTGGATCGCGATCGAGGAAGCGATCTCGTCCTCCATCTGGATGAACATCCCTCCCACGAGCGGGATGCGTGCGGCGAATCGCTCGACCACCTCAGTCGACGGTGTGATCGGGTACCCCGCCACGAACCTGCACCCGGCGGCGATCGCCCCTTCGCAGGCGGCGTGGTCGCCGTCGATGAAGTGAATGCCTGTCAGAACTCCCTTGGGATCGGCGTGCAAGACGTCCTCCGTTGCTCTCCAGCCTCGAATTCGGGGTCAGCTCCCGGCCGGGACCTGCGGCGCGAGCGCAGCGGCCTGCCGCCGCTGCTCGATGTCCTTGAAACGCATCCCGAAGATTGCGAAGTCGGGGCAGTACAGCCCGCACAGGTCGCAGCCGGTGCAGTCCTCGGGGCGTCCCAGCACTGGGAAGTGGTACCCCTTGCGGTTGAACTCGCGCGAGAACTCGAGGCAGTGGGCGGGGCAGAAGTCGATGCAGTACGAACAGCCCTTGCAGACCTCGGGCTTCACGAAGACCGTCCCCTTGCCCTTCTTGACCGGTTCGCCGTCGCTCATGAGCGGAGCCCCCTCAAAACCCAGTGATCCTACGCTATGGCGGCGGAGGGTTGCAAGACGGGCGAGCCAATACCGATGTTGTAAATAAAATCCGGTCTCAATACCTGGGACCGCCGATCCGTCCTGGCAGGGGATGCGTGGCCGCTCGTCGCGCGCTACTATGCGAGGGAACCGGGTGCCCCCGCCGGTGGCGGCGCGCTCCCGGACGCCGGTCATGAAAGAACCGCAGCGCAGCGTCGTGCCGTGAGAACCGTGCAAAGGAGGTCCCCACTGTGTTGACGCGAGAGCAGTGGACCGAGAAATTCGTGGACGTGATTGCGCACGCCTCGTCGCAACTGCCTCCCGACGTGCTCGCGGCGCTCAAGCGCGGGCGTGATGCGGAGGAGCCGGGCTCGCTGGCGGCGAAGGCGCTCGACTCCATCCTCACCAACGTCGAGATGGCCAAGGGGAACTGGCAACCGATCTGCCAGGACACCGGCACACCGCTCGTGTGGATCCACCACCCCGTCGGGATGTCCACGCGGATGCTCACCGGGGCATTCGAGGAGGCGGTTCGCCAGGCGACCGGACGCCAGATGCTGCGTCCCAACGCGGTGGACACGCTCACCGACAAGAACACCGGTCACGGCCAGGGCCCGGGCATCCCGACCGTGCACTGCGAAGAGTGGGACGAGCCCGATGTCGAGGTCCGCATCGTCTTGAAAGGCGGCGGGTGCGAGAATTGTGGGGCGCAGTACTCCCTGCCGAGCATCAAGCTGAAGGCGGATCGCGACCTCGACGGCGTGCGGCGCTGCATCCTGGATGCGGTCGCGCAGGCGCAGGGCAAGGGGTGCGCTCCCGGCATCATCGGCGCCTGCTTCGGAGGGGACCGCGGCTCCGGGTATGTGGAGTCCAAGCGGCAGCTCCTGCGACGACTCGATGACCGCAACCCGATCCCCGAGATCGACGCGATGGAGCAGCAACTGCTCGAGCAGGGGAACCAGCTCGGCATCGGCCCGATGGGGTTCGGTGGCAAGACGACGATCCTGGGCGTCAAGATCGGGAACCTCGCCCGCCTTCCCGCTTCGTACTTCGTGAGCGTGAGCTACATGTGCTGGGCGAACCGCCGGGCGGGCGCGCGCATCAGCGAGAAGGGAGCGGTCCAATGGCTCAACTGACGCTTCCATCCGTTGCGGGGGGGCCCTGCGACAGGCCCCGCCACCGACCCGTCGCAGACGCCCCCCCGAGCCCCCCGCGCTCGCGTGAAGTGAATTCACGCTCGCTCATTCCGCATTTGGAGGACGTATGGCCAAGCTGAGTTTGCCCTGTGACGAAGCTCAGATCCGCGGCCTCAAGGTCGGGGACTTCCTGGAACTGTCGGGGCGCATGATCACCGGCCGCGACGCCGCGCACCACTGGCTGCTCCACGGCTTCCGCGAGGAGGTGGCGTCGTTCCTCAAGGATTCGGTCATCTACCACGTCGGACCGGTGGTCAAGAAGCACGAGGACGGGCACTACACCTTCGTGGCGGCCGGGCCTACGACGAGCGCCCGCGAGGAGCCTTTCCAAGCCGACGTGATCGGCAAGTACGGCCTGCGCGGGGTGATCGGAAAGGGCGGCATGGGGCCGAAGACCCTCAAGGGCCTGCAGGAGCACGGCGCCGTCTACCTGCACGCCGTCGGTGGCACCGCGCAGGTGCTGGCGCAGGCGGTGGTGAAGGTGGAGCAGGTGTTCCAGCTCAAGGAGTTCGGCGTCCCCGAGGCGCTCTGGGTGATCCAGGTGAAGGACTTCCCTGTGGTTGTCACGATGGACTCTCACGGGAGCTCGCTCCACGCCGAGGTCGAGAAGGCCTCCAAGGCGAAGCTCGAGCAGATGCTCGGCCTGTCGGCGTAGACGGAACCTTGCGCCGGCCGGACTGCGGAGGACGGCCGAGCGGCCGCCCTCCGTACGTCAGGAGGTGGGGATCGCCCTTGGCGCACGATCCCCCCGCGGCACCGCCCGTTCCGATATCATGAGACACGGCCGTGGCCATCCTTCGATCCGAGACGCCAGCGATGGGGCGCTCACGACGCCGGCGCCGTACTCTCGGTGTCGTTTCAGCTCTGCTGGCGGGGGCCGCATTCGCTCAGCAGCCGGCGCTGCGGGTGTACGGCATCCAAGACGGCCTCAAGTTTTCGCAGGTGTTCGCTGTGATGCAGGACAGCCGTGGGCTGCTGTGGGTTGGCACATCTTATGGCGTAGGGCGGTACGACGGACGGGAGTTCAGGAGCCTGACCAAGATGGACGGCCTGCCGCACGACTCGGTGCGCGCGCTCACCGAGGACGGTGCCGGCACGATCTGGGTCCTGACCAAGCAGGGGGTCGCCGGGATCGCGGCGCTGGGTGGGCCGCTGGGTGCTCCTAAGGTGCTTCCGCTGCCGCACGCGCTCGAGCCGCTCAAGGAGCGCCTCCTCAAAGGCATGGCCGCGCACGCTGGCGCGCTATGGCTTCTCGGAGAGCGCGACGTCCTGCGGTTCCAGAACGGGAGGCTCGAGCAGGTCTCCATGCCGGAGACGGCGGCCGGGGAAGCAACCGCGTCCATCGGGCCCGCAGACACCGACGGCGTGTGGGTGTGCACGACCGGTCACGTCATCAGGATGCAGGACCGCCAGGCACCGCAGGCCTTTGCCTGTCCGCCAGAGCTCGGCCCGGCCGTCGGTGTCGTCCGGGTCGGTGACGGACTGTTGCTGATCCAAAAGGGTGGGATCGCGCGCCTCGGCCCCGTGCGCATCGAGCCGGAGCCCGACTGGGGACTCCCGGCCGACGCGAACCCGACGGGAGGGGCCGCGCTCGGCTCGGTGCTGGTGGTGCTGACGCCGGCCCGCGGCGCCCTCCTCCTTGAAAGGGGCAGGCCGGCGCGAGCGCTGACGGTGGGGGAGGGACTCCCGTCCGACGCCGTCTACGGCGCGGCTGGCGACCGCGAGGGCCTGCTGTGGCTTGCGACGTCGAACGGCCTCGTCAAGGTCTTCGACCTCGCGTTGCGGTCGTACCCGAGCCGTGCCGGTGAGCTCGGTGCGATGGTCCTCGCATTCGCACGGGACGCTCGGAGAGGGCTCTGGGTCGGGCACTCGGAGGGCGCCACCCTGATCCGAGACGGCACGATGGAAACCCACGACGCGAGGCGGCGGCGTTCGGAGGAGGCCGGTGTGTGGGCCCTGCTGGCCGTCCCCGGCGGCGGTGTGCTCGCGGGCACGAGGCACGGGGTGGTCCTCCTCCGGGATCGGCGGGTGGTGGACCTGCCGGGCCTTCCCCTCGCCGGCAGGGCCCGCATCTTCAGCCTCGCCCGCGACCGCGATGGCTGGGTGTGGGCCGGCACGACCCTGGGGGCAGTCCGGTTCCGCTGGGACGACGTTCGCGAGCGAGCCTTCGAAGCACAGGCGTTCGCACTCATGGGAGGGTCACCCCTGGGCGAGGTTCGAGGGATCTCGCCGGGCGCGGACGGGAAGGTGTGGTTCGGAACCGACGGCGCAGGCGTCGTGGCGTGGGACGGGTCGGTGATGCACCGGTTCGGCCGGGAAGCCGGCCTGCCGAGCATGGTGTGCCGGGCAGTGCTCTCTCGCCCCGAAGGTGTCTGGGTCGGCACCGACCTGGGGCTGTGGGTGCTGTCGGGAGGGCGTGCGACCGCGGTCGAGCCTGTCAATAGGGCTCTGAGCGACCGCTATGTGGTGGCAATGGCCGCGGGGGGAGACGACTCGATTTGGGTCGCGACCCCATACGAGGTCGTGAAGGTCGTGGGCGGCGAAGTGGTCGCCCGGATCGACCAGGCGCTCGGACTGGTCGGCGCGTCCACGAGCGCGGAGAACTGCCTCGCCGCGAGCGCCGGCGAGCCGCTGCTGGTCGGGACCGTCGGGGGCTTCACCGAGGTGCCGCAGGACTTGGACAGGCGCCCGCGGCGGGAGCCCGACATTCTGCTCCTAGGTGTCGAGGACCGCGCGGGGCACCAGGTGCCGGAGGGGGCGACCCTCCAGTACCGGCTCAACACGCTCACCTTCGCGTACGCGTCTCCCAGCTTCCTCGCCGAGCAGAACACCTTCTTCCAGGAGCGGCTGGTCGGGTACGATCCGGCGTGGTCGGAACCCCACCCCTACCTGAACCAACGCTACACAAACCTGCCGGCCGGAAGGTACGCCTTCGAGGTGCGGGCCGTCGGCCGCGGCGGCGCGACCTCGCCCACACCGGCCAGCTTCGCGTTCGCGGTCGCCGCCCCGTGGTGGCAAACGGTACCGGCTCTCCTGGGGTTCTTGCTGGCGGTTGGTCTCCTCGCATACGGTATCGCCGTCTTGAGGACCATGCGGATCCGTCGCCGCAACGAGGAGCTCGAAGCGGTGGTGCGGGAGCGCACACGCCAGTTGGCCGAAGCCAATCAGGCGCTGGAGCGGCTCGCGACCATGGACGGCCTCACCGGGATCGCCAACCACCGGGTGTTCCAGGAGCAACTCGCCCGCGAGTGGTCCCGCGCCGGGCGCGACGGCACCGATCTGTCTCTCCTGATGATCGACATCGACGCATTCAAGGCCTACAACGATGCGCTCGGCCACCAGGCGGGGGACTCGTGTCTGCGGCGAGTGGCGCAGGTGGTCGCCGAGTACGCGGCGCGCCCCGGGGACCTGGCGGCTCGCTATGGTGGCGAGGAGTTCGCCGTCATCCTGGCCAGGACCGACGAGGAAGGGGCGCGGATCGTGGCGGAGAAGATCCGAACGGCGATCGAGACCCTTGGCGTCCCGCACCCTGCGTCGCCTGTCGCGCGCTCTGTGACCGTCAGTGTCGGAATTGCGAGCGTGCAGCCCACGTCGGGTGTGTCCCCCGCATCGCTCGTCACCGTGTCGGACGACGGTCTTTACCGTGCCAAGCGCAGTGGGCGCAACCGCGTCTGCGCCGGCTCCCCAACCCCGGGTTCCCCTGCAGGTCGCGACGGCCGCCGCTGAAGGCGGTAGGACCAACCGTGACATCGACCGCTCGGGGCGTTCCGACGGGGTGTGAGGCCGCGGGACTTGTTGAGACAAGCCTTGACAACTATGACCCAACCCGGCGAAAGGATCGCGGTGACCGGGCCGACCGGTTGCGGCAAGACCACGTTGCTATCGTTGCTGGCGTTGCTTGAACAGCCTGACTGCGGCGAGCTTCGCATCGATGGGCGACCCAGCGCCTAGATCCGGTCGCCGGAGGGGTGGCGTGCGGAGAACGTCGGGATCGTGTTCCAGCTCCATCACCTGTTCCCGCACCTGACCGCCGCGGAGAACGTGGCCGTCCCGCTTTCGGGACGAGGTCTGTCCCGGCGGGCCGTTCGCGAGCTGGTGGAGGACGCGATCTCTCAGGTAGGCCTCGGCGTCAGGGCGGTGGCGCTTGCGAACCGCCTCTCGGGGGGCGAGCGGCAGCTCGTGGCTGTTGCTCGCGCCCATGTCGGCCGTCCGGCTCGCGGCTAGAAGACCGGCCCTCCGGTCGCCGTCGTGGCGCTCACCTACCTTCGACGCCGATCGTGGTTCCCCGCGTCTCCGGCAGCGTCCACACCCACAGGCCCGTGATCAGCGCGAAGAAGCCGGCCAACGAGATTCCGCCGCCGAGGCCGTAGCGGGCCGCGACCGTCGTGATCACGAGCGGCGTGAAGAACTGCACGCCGCGGGCGAGGTTGAACGCGGTCCCCATTGCCGTGTTGCGGACCCTGGTGGGGAAGATCTCCGAGAAGATCGGGCCGTACCCCGAGTAGTTGCCGGTGCCCAGACCGACGAGGAACATGAACAGGACGGTCATCGCGGGGTACACCGCGAGCGCGCCCCAGAACCAGGTGACCGCGAACAGCCCGATCGCCCAGACGAACGAGTAGATCGTGTACGCGACCCGGCGCCCTTTCCAGTCAGCCACGATCCCGAACGAGAGGTAGCCGAGCGTGCCACCTGTCTGGGTCACGAGCATCCAGATCCCGGCCTTGCCGAGCGACGACCCCAGGTGTTCGTACAGGTACCTCGGCATCCAGGAGTATGTGAACCAGTAGGCCGACATGTCGGTAGTCGCCAGGACTAGGCCCAGGAGGAAGAGCCGTCGCAGGTCAGGCGTGGTCAGAAGGTAGCTGAGTTGGCCGGTCTCCTTCGGGGCGGCCGTCCGCTTGCGCTCCAGCCATACGTCCGACTCGGGCATATGGCGCCGGATGAGCACCACCAGCAGGGCGGGAACGACGGAGATGAAGAAGCAGCCGCGCCACCCCCAGTCGGGTCCGAAGGCGTTCGCAAGGGCCGGCTGGACGAACCCTCCGACCACCGAAGCGATCGCGATTCCAAGCGGGGCGCCCGTCTGCATCACCGCCGCGAAACGGCCGCGCATCCTGGCCGGGAAGGTCTCGCCCACGAGGGTCTGCCCCGTGGCCCACTCACCTCCAACGCCGAGGCCGGTGATGACGCGGCAGGCCGCGAGCCACGCGGCGCCCTGCGCGAACCCGCACAGGAACGTGCCGAGCGAGTAGACGAGGATCGTCCAGGACAGGACGGTCTTGCGCCCGAACCTGTCGGCGAGCCAACCGAACACGATGCCGCCCAGCGCGGTCGCCGCGAGCGTGGTGCCGACGAGCAGCGAGAGCGATGAGTCGGGGAGGGCGAGAGACTTCTTGATCGGGATGACCAGGAACGAGAACAGCATCAGGTCGTAGAAGTCGAAGAGCCATCCCGCCCACGACATCCCGAGGATGAAGAAGTGCGTCTTGGTCGGGTGGGCTGCCTCGTTGAGAAGACGCCTCGCGGGTTGGGATTCCATCGCGCGCCCTCCGGAGTTCTGAGTCGTACCGTAACCCGTCCGCCCCTGGCGCGCAACGGGTGGGACGAAGCCCGGTCCGCCCGCGACTCGTCGGTCAGGGTGCTAGGCGACCTTCGCCGTGAACCGGTCCTCGGCCCATGCGCCGAGGATCTCGCCGATGAAGACGCGGTGGTAGTCCTTGCGCGGGTAGAGATCGCCGATTGCGGGGTCGAGGAAACGCGCGGGATCGAGGTCGACGGTGGCGAGCACGCGGCACTCGAGGGCTAGTTCGGCCTCGGCCACGCGCGCGGCTCCCACGGTCTCGCCCGGCAGGCGGTGCAGACCCGTCGCCTCCCACTTATCGGCGTCGCGCCCGGAGATCCCCCCGCACAGATCCAGGCCGGCGCGGTGAGCCTCTGGAAGGAAGTTGAGCGTGAACGCGGGCTCCTCGCCGAGAAGGGTGAACGTGAAGCGCGTCGGGCGCACGTAGACCGTCGCGACGGGACGGTTCCACAGCGTTCCGAGCCCGCCCCACGACACCGTCATCGGGTTGGGGCGTTCGCTCCCGGCCACGAGGAGCGCCCACTGCCGGTCGAAGATGGAGAAAGGCTTGACGAGCAATTCCTGGGGGGAGACTCGACGCATGGAGGCACCTCCAAGCAACGGCCAGTTCACGGTACCACGGTGCCGTACCCCTGGCGCGGCCGGCCCGGACCGGGGATCGCCGCCAAGGTGCGGGTCGTTCGTATTGAAACAAAGTCCTGATATCCTTACGGGACGTTCAACCGTGGACTCGGGTTCGTTGGGGGGCCGAGGTGGCCCTCCGGGGGCCGGCGTGAGTGCTTTCGGCGGCCTGCGCCGGCGCCGGATCCTGAGGGGAGAGCGATGGCAAGCGATTTCGCTTCGCGGCAGTCCCCGGATGGGAGGTCATCCACCCCCGCCGCGGGGAAGTATCGCCCGGTGACCGCGACGGAACGAAACTGGGCCCGCGCCGCAGCGATCTTCCTCGGGAGCCTGGCAGTTTTCGGGGCGATCTACGCGATCGAGATGGACCTCGGCCGCTGGAACCGCGACATCAGGCTCGTGCGGGACCCCGCGCAAGCCTCGATGCACTTCCTCGGCATCTCGCACTTCCTGGTGGCCGTCCTCTACAGTGTGACCTCGAAGCGGATGCGAAGCGTGCGCTCCTGGGCCCGTTTCGGGCTCATGTTGGGCGTCGGCGCGCTCCTCTGCGTTGGATACGCCAGGCTCTACGCCGCAAGCGCACTCGCCGCGGGGATCTGCTTCTTCACCTACTTCCTCGTTCACGACCTGCGCGACCAGGTGTTCTTCTACTTCAGCAATGGCGATGCACCGGAAGCCGGCGACCCGCCTGGGCTCGCGAGGGTTCTCGGGTGGTGTCCCTTCCTGGTTACGGGCGCCCTCGCGGCGGTTGCCATCCCGGCGGTCCTCCTGGGGTTGCCGGTCGGCGGGCCACTCCGGCCCCAGGTTTCGAGCTTCCCTGCCTGGTTTCTTTGGCCGCTCGCGGTTCTGCCCGCTCCCCTGGTGACCATCGTCGCGATGCGTCTCTCGCGCGTCTGGCGGCGAGGAGGGTTCGGCACGGTCTCCGGATTCGTGCGCGCCAACCGTCCGATCCTCCTTGTGTTCGCTGCAACGGCCCTCAACCTCCTCCTCGGGGCGTTCCTGGGTTGGGGAGCTCACGGAATCGTGATCATGCACGTGGTCACCTGGTACGTGTTCATCATGACGCAGTTCGCCAGGAGGCCGCCCGCCGCCCGGCCACCCCGCGGCTGGCGCTGGGTGCGCGATACCCCGACGGGGTTCAACCTGCTCCACGTGGGTTCCGTGCTGCTGCTCATCGCGGCGGGCGCCGTGTGGGCCTACGGCTTCCGGAACGACCCGTCACTGACGCCGCTCTGGGTGCTGCTTAACGGCGACAACTTCAGGTACTGGACGATCCTCCACGTGACGGTGTCCTTCGGCTCGCGCTAGCGGGCCGAGGGATTCACTGCGTGGCCGGCTTCCAGGCGAGACTCTCGAGACAGAGGCCGCGAGCGGTCTCGCCGGTCCTGCCTCCCGCGGAAGCGGTCCGGAACGCCACCGTGCAAGGTCCGGGCGGCGCAACGGGAACCCCGAGCGCGACGGCGTGGCGACCCGGCAGGAGCGACCCGGTCGGTACCAGCCCGCAGGTGCTCCCGAGCAGCACTTCGGCCGGACCCGGCTGCGGAACGACCGCCGTGAACAGGACCTCCCCGCGCCCCGTGATGCCCGAGACGACCAGGCCTCCGTCGCCAGCGAGCCATCGTCGTGTAACGACTTGGCTGTCCCCCACGGCCTCAGCCGGTCCCCAACTGCCGGTGAGCGTGAACTCGGGTCCTTCGCTCGCGGCCACGTTCACTGTCGCGAGGCGATACTCGCGGGGACCAATCTCGGGCCCCTCCACGATGAGCGGCCAGCGGTACCCCCAGGCATCGTCGTAGAGGCCGCCCGAGAGAGCGTAGCGGCCGGGCGGGAGTGCGGCGGCCAGAACGGATTGGCAGATCTCCAACTCGTACGCCTGCGGCTCCCCCGGCGACCATGGGCGCGGCAGCGGGTGGTCGAAGGTCCGGACGAGGCGGTGCTCGTCCTCCAGGAGGTGAAGGAAGGCACGCTCGCGGCCGTGCCGCCGGTCGAGTTGCGCGGTGGGCTGCCAGGCGAGCCGAACGGTGGCGCATCGGCCGTGCGCGAGATGCAGCTCACCCGGCCCTAACTGGAGGCGGCCCACCGGCACGGCCGGATCGCGGCACGCCGAGATCCACATGACGCACCCGAGGGCTGCCAGGCGCCGGCGTGCCCGGCTCGAGTGCTCGCACCTCGTCAGCCGCTGCAAGCAGCCGCGGAGCGCCTCGGCCCCCTCTCCGGCACCGGTCCCCTGGGGGGCCGGCCGTGACGCCGCGCGCAGCCGCCATCGGGTTCCCGGCGGCAAAGGCGTTGTCGTCATGCAGCGCTCCCTTCGCTCTCGACCGCGAAACCCGCGGATACCCAGGCCTCGAACCCGCCCTTGAGGGGCCGGATCCTGTGAAACCCCCGTTCCTTGAGCTTGGCAGCCACCCGGGCCGCCGTGGCCTCGTTGGGTCACGTGCAGAAGAGGACGATCTCCTTTTCGCGCGGGACGTCCGCGAGCTTCGAGTCGAGCTCGTCGATGTGGAACCGGACGGCCCCCGGAATCGTGCGCGGGTCGAGGGCGAACACGAGGTTCGTTCGGACGTCGAGTATGAGCGGCTGGTGGCCCGCGTCCATCATGCGCTGCAGCTCCTCGGCCGAGATGCGGGCGATGCGAAGGGCCCTCCTGAACCGGCTCAACCGGGCCCAGCGGGCGAGCAGGTAGACGACAAGCCCTCCGGCAAGGACTGCGAGCCCCCAGGTGCCGAGCCCCTCGAGGACGCCGATCACACGGTCCACCATGTGGTGCAGGAGCATGCCTCCAAGGAGCGGCAGCCCGGCCCAGAGCAGCGATCCGGCCGTGTTGTACGCGAGAAACGCTGCTGCCCGTGTGCCGACGATCCCGGCGAGGGGCGGGGCCAGCGTGGAGTACCCCGGGATGAACTTGGCGAGGACGAGGGACACGAGTCCGTAGCGCTCGAAGACGCCCTCGGTCTGGCGGACGCACGACTCCGGCGAGATCGACAGCCGGCAGACCGTCCGCAGCACGCGGTGCCCCAGGCGCCGGCCGATGAGGTACCAAGCGGAGTCCGCGATCGTCGAGGCGAGCAGGGCCGCCACCAGCGCCCAGGGCGCCGAGAGCTTCCCGTCCGCCGCCAGCGCCCCGGCGAGCACCAGCGTCGGCAGCGCGGGCACCGGGAGGCCGGCCTGCTCGATGAGGACGTTGACGAACACGAACAGGACGCCGTACCGGCTGATGAGTTCGAGGAGCTGCTCCATGCCTTCCCTCCGCACGGGGGTTCGCCGCGCCTCAGCCGTAACCCGCCCGGCGGTGCAAATCATCCGCGTCCCGGTCGGATGGTTCCGGGGCCCGCTTGGGCCGCCCGCCGCGCTTTGGTATTGTCGCGCCATGCAGAGGCGTTGCTGGCTCGGGAAGCCCGATCCGCTCATGGAGGCTTACCACGACACCGAGTGGGGCGTACCGGTGCACGACGACCGGCGGCACTTCGAATTTCTGGTCCTGGAGGGCGCGCAAGCCGGGTTGTCGTGGCGCACCGTCCTGTTGCGGCGGGAGGGGTATCGGCGCGCGTTCGCCGGCTTCGACCCCGAGAGGGTCGCGCGCTTCAACCCGGCCCGGATCGGCAAGCTCCTGGCCGACCCGGGGATCATCAGAAACCGTCAGAAGATCGGCTCGGCCATAGCGAACGCTCGCGCATTTCTGAGGGTGCAGGACGAGTTCGGATCGTTCGACGCGCTGATCTGGAGGTTCGTGGGGGGTTCGCCGATCATCAACGCGCGGAGGACGCTCAAGGACATCCCGGCGCTGACCCCCGAGTCGGAGGCGCTGTCGAAGGAGCTCGTCAGGCGCGGCTTCACCTTCGTCGGGCCTACGATTGTCTACTCGCACATGCAGGCGTGCGGCCTCGTGAACGACCACCTCTTGGATTGCCACCGTCACGCGGAGCTTGGGGGCCGGTCGAGCCGCGGCGGGAGGCGGGTTCCGCTCGGGAGGAAGCAGTGATTGGCGCCACCGAGATCAAGCGGGGCGACATCCTGGACATCGACGGCGCGCCGTGGGAGGTCACCGACGTCGCGATGCAGACGCCGAGCGCGCGGGGGGCAAGCCTGCTGGTGAAGGTCAAGACCCGTAGCCTCCGGACCGGGCAGTCGCTCGCCCGCACGTATCGCGGGAACGAGACCGTGGATGTCGCCGACTGCGAGAAGCGCGCGGTTCAGTTTCTCTACCGGCAGGACGACGAGTTCGTGTTCATGGACCAGGCCAACTACGAGCAGTTCACCCTCCGGGCCGAGACGCTGGGGGACAACGTCGGGTACCTCACGGACGGGCTCGAGCTCCGCTCGCTGCTCTACAACGGCGAGGTGCTGACGGTGGAGCTGCCTGTGACGGTGGAGCTGCGGGTGATCGACACGGCGCCGGCGATCAAGGGCGCTGCCGCTCAGGCGCAGCTCAAGCCTGCAAAACTCGAGACCGGGATCGAGGTGCTGGTCCCGCCGTACCTCACGACCGGCGAGACGATCAAGGTCGACACGCGCGACGGGCGCTTCGTCGAGCGGGTCAAGCAGTGACAGGGAGGACGGGAAACGTAAAAGGCCAAAGGGAAGACACGAAGTGTCAAGCCGAGGTGCATCGCACAGTCTTGTCTTCCGTTTGACCTTTGCCCTTTTCCCTTTCACATTTTCCAGGGACCTTCCGAAGCGGTGGGCCTAGTCACCCTCGATGCGCCGGCGAAGCGCCGGCCACGTCGTGATCACACCTGCCAGGGCGGAGGCGGCCACGGTGGCCGGCGACGCGAGGTAGACCTGTCCGGGCCCTGAGCGGCCCGGGAAGTTTCGGTTGATCGAAGCCATCGTGACGTCGTCGGCGGAACGCGAGACGCCGGGCCCGGCGTTGATGCAAGCGCCGCACGATGGCGGCACGATCTCGGCCCCCGCCCGCCTGAAGAGATCGATGTGGCCGACCTCCTCGCAGTAGCGTTGCACATCCTGGCTACCGCACTGAACGAGGAAGCGCACGCCGTCGGCGGCACGCAGGCCGTGCCCGAGGCCCCATCGCAGCACCGCGGCCATCATGTCCATGTCGGTGCGCTTCCCCGCGGTGCACGATCCGCCGTAGGCGATCCGGATGCGCGTGCCCTCCAGTTCGCGCGCCGGGCGACCGTTGCCGGGGTCCCCGGGCGTCGCAATCATCGGCTCGAGATCGGAGACGTTGAGCCGGATGGTCGCGGCGTACTGGCAGCCCGGGTCCGGGGCGAGGTCGGCAACGAGGCGTTCGGCCTCGGTGGCGTGCATCTCGCGACGCGAGACGAGGTACTCGACAACCTTGTCGTCGGGGGCGACGAGCCCCGTGAACCCGCCGGCCTCCGAGGCCATGTTGGTGAGGGTGGCGCGCTCCTCGACGCCCATGGCGCGCACCGCGTCGCCGGCATATTCGAGCACCAGCCCGAGCGCTCCCCCGGAGCGCACCAGGGGGTGCGCGAGCAGCAGGAGCATGATGTCCTTGGCGGCGATCTCGTCGGAGGGGCGCCCGACCACCTCGACGAGCAGGGTGCCCGGAACGCACACCCGCACGTCGCGGGTGAACCAGGCGTTGAACATCTCGGTCGTGCCGCACCCGATCGCGAGCGCCCCGAGGGCGCCGGCCTGACAGGTGTGGGAGTCGGTGCCGAGGAGCACCTGGCCGGGCAGGGCGTAGCGCTCGAGCACGATCGTGTGGCAGATGCCCTCACTGCCTCCGTCCGGGGTCTCGTCGTGCAGGCGCACGCCCATCCTGGCGGCGAATTCGCGCTGGTGCGCGGCGAGGGCGTCTGCGAGCGCCAGGGAACCGCCGGCGATCTCGTCGGGGGTCATGGCCCGACGGAGCAGGGTGAGGTGGTCGCGGAAGAAGAGCACGCTCGCCGCTTCGGTGAGCGGGACGCTTGGACCGACCGTGTTGTCCCACATCGCCGACGCCATCGGCGTCACGTACTCGTGAGAGAAACGCAGGTCGGCGGTAACGAACGTCGCGTCACCCGGCGCGACGGCGGCAACGCCACCCCGCCGGCGCTGACGGGCGTGGGAGGCGATGATCTTCTCGGCCAGGGTCATCGGCCTCGGCGGCGTCGTGACCTCCGGCGGTGCGACGTGGCCCTGCAGGCGCGCCACGTTGTAGTGAAAGAGCCCGCCGAGGCGCACGATCTCGGCGGTGATGGGGTCTTTGCCGTCGGTGAGGGCGTCGAGCGATACGCCGATTCCGGCACGCAACCGGTCCAGCACGGCGAAGTCGGTGGTCGTGAACATCCCTAGGTTGGTGCAGTTTGCCTCGTAGATCCGCTCGAAGCTCTCGGCTACCGCGAGTCGGATCCCGGCCGACATTTCGGCGAACGGCGCGGCTTCCCTCGAGGAACCCTTCCCGCGCCTGCGCCCGGAAACGGAAGCCACGAAACCGCCGGCCTTCACCGCGCCGCGGCCGACCGGTCGCTTCCCCTGACATGCGAGGCCGAGGTAGGGGAACTCGCCGAGGGTGTCGTCGAAGTGATAGCAGATACGGGCCGGCGTGATCTCGTCCGTGGAGATGTCGTGGCGCAGAGGCAAGCCATGATCCGGGGCGAGGTCGCGTCCGGAGAGCTGAGCGTGCACCGCCTCTGGATCGTCCACCAGGTACAGGACCCGACCCGGGAGCGACACCTCATCGCCGCAACGCCGGACGGTGCGATTGTGCCACCAGCTCGCCACGGGCAGGTCCGAGTTTACCGGCGCCGAGAGGCGCGTACAATACGCAAGGGAGCGGGGTGGGTTGAACTTCGTCAGCACGCTGCGGGACCTCGGGGCGTGTTTCGAGGCCCTCAAATGCCGTTGGGCGGTCATCGGGGCCCTGGCGGCGGGAATCCACGGCGTCCCCCGCACAACCGTGGACGTCGACGCGCTCATCGACGGGGCGTTCGCCTCGCGCCTCGACGTGACGCTCGCCGATCTCGGGTACTCGGTGACCTTCCGCTGGGAGGAAAGCTCACATTTCGCGTCAAGCCGCCCGGACCGCTGCCCGCTGGACTTTCTCCACGCCCGGCGGCCGCACACGCTGGCGATGTTGGCCCGAGCCGAGCGCGTCGAGCTGGGGGGACCGGGGCTGCTTGTCCCCGTGGTCCAGGTGGAGGACCTGATCGGCCTCAAGGTGCAGGCGATGATCAACGACCCGGACCGGCGGCGCGGCGAGCTGGTGGACATCCGTGCGCTGCTGGAAGCCGCCGCGGCGCGAGAGTCGCGGCTCGACCGGCGCAGGGTGCGGGAGTACTTCGCCATCTTCAACGAGGAGCACGAGTTCGATGAGCTGCTGAAGGGACTGGAAAATGCTCTCCCCTGAGGAGCGAGATGCGATGCGATCCGAGGCCGCAGACCTCCATCGCCGCGAAGTACTGCGCGCCGCCCGCCGCTCGGCACGGAGCGCCGTGAAACCCGAACGCCTGCTCGCCTTCCTGAGCGAGACGTCCGCGCTCCTGGGCGGCCGTGCCTCCCTTCCGCGCCCGCAGCCCGGCACGGGAGACCACTATCTTCTCTGAGGCCGGCAAAAGGAAGAGGGAAAAGGAAGGACCGAACGGCGGGACGCATTCCTGCCGTTCCTCTCCCCTCTACCTTCTTCCCTCTACCTTCTTCCGCATGGCTCGTGCCCCCTGGGCGTTCGAACGTGCAAACCTGGGAACGTCCGAACGTTGGAACATGTAGCATGCCCTTGTGCGGACGTCGGACTTCGAGTATCACCTCCCGCAGGGGCTCATCGCGCAAGCGGCGCGTCCGCGAGGGACGTCGCGCCTCCTCGTGCTGCGGCGAGAGACGGGCGCCGTCTCGCTCGACCGGGTTTCCTCGCTCCCCGCGCTCCTCGCCCCTGGGGACCTCCTGCTCCTCAACGACGTAAAGGTGATCCCCGCGCGCATCCGCAGCGTGCGCCCAGGCGGTGGCGGCGCCGAGCTCCTGCTGGTGCGGCCCCTCGGGGGCGCCGAGTGGGAGGTAATGGCGCGGCCCGCCAAGCGCCTGCGCGCGGGCGCCCCGCTGGCGCTCGCCAGTGGCACCGCGATCCCATGCGAGCGTCTGGCCGAGGGCACCTGGCGTGTTGAGTTCGTCCCTCCTCTCGACGACGCCGTGCTCGCCGTGGTGGGCGAGGTCCCGCTCCCGCCGTACATCCGCCGTCCCGATGGGCCGTCCGAGGAGGACCGAGGGCGCTATCAGACCGTGTACGCGCGGTCGGGGCGCGCGGTCGCCGCGCCCACGGCCGGCCTTCACTTCACGCCGGAGCTGCTGGCCGCCGTCTGCGACCGCGGCGTGGAGATCGCGCGCGTGACGTTGCACGTCGGGCCGGGGACGTTCAGGCCCGTGCAGGTCGAGGATCCACGGCAGCACCACCTCGAGCCCGAGGACTACGAGATCCCGTGCGACGCCGCATCAGCGCTGAACCGGGCCCTGGCGGCAGGCCGACGGGTGGTGTGCGTCGGGACGACGGCGTGCCGCGCGCTCGAGCACGCCCTCGAGATCGGCGGGGGGAGCGTGCGTCCGGGCCCCGCCCGCGCCGATCTGTTCATCCGGCCGGGCCACCGGTTTCGGGGCACCGGCGCCCTCCTGACCAACTTCCACCTTCCCCGGTCGACGTTGCTGATGCTCGTCGCGGCTTTCGCCGGTCGGGAGCGCGTCCTGGCCGCATACGCGTCCGCCGTGCGCGAGCGCTTCGCGTTTTACTCGTTCGGCGACGCGATGCTGATCGTGTAGCCTCCCCGTGGCCGGCGTCCGGTTGTTGGTCCAGGTGGCTCCCATCTCGCGACCGGCACGCGGTACACTTCCGCGGCTGTGGGTCTCACACTGGAGGGTTCGATGACGAGAATTTGGGTGGTACAGCTCGTGTTGGCCGGGATCATGAGCGGCGGCATCGCCGTGGCGGCGTCGGAGAAGGCACCGGACGCGTACCGGTGGAACCTGGCTGATCTCTATACGACGCCGCAGGCGTTCAACGAAGCGCGGCAGCAGTTCGCGGGTCGGCTCTCGGCGCTGGACGCGCACCGCGGCACGCTCGGCAAATCGCCGGCTGCGATGAAGTCTGCGCTGGAGCTCTACTTCGGCCTCGTCAAGGACCTGGGCCGGATAGGTTCGTACGCCTCGATGCGCTCGGACGAGGACACGCGCGTCCCCGAGGCGCTCGGCGCGCGCCAGGAGGTGATGCAGCTGGGGGCGGAGTTCGCGTCCCACTCGTCCTGGATCGCACCCGAGGTGCTGGCACTCCCCGCGGGCACGGTCGACAATTTCCTGAAGGAGGAGTCGGGTCTCGCGCCGTACGGCTTCTTCCTCCAGGACATCGAACGGCAGCGCGCGCACACCCTGTCGCAGGCGGAGGAGAAGCTGCTTGCCGAGGCGGGCCTCGTGACCCCCGCGCCTTCGACCGTTTACGGGGTTCTCGCCAACGCGGACGCACCGTTCCCCGAAGTGACGCTGTCGAACGGGCAAAAGGTACGGCTCGACCAGGCCGGGTACGCGAGGTACCGCGCGCTTCCCGAGCGCGCCGACCGCATCCTTGTGTTCCAGGAGTTCTGGAAGACGTTCAAGGCGCTCGAGCGCACCTTCGGGACGACGCTTGACGCCCAGGCCAAGCGTGACCTCTTCTACGCGCGGGCCCGCAACTACCCCTCATGTCTGGCGGCCGCGCTGGACGCCGGCAACGTGCCGGAGGCCGTCTACCGCACGCTCGTGGCCGAGACGAACCATGCGCTTCCGACGCTGCATCGCGCGTTCAGGTTGCGTGCGAAGCTGCTGGGCATCCCGGACCTCGCCTACCACGACATCTACCCGCCCCTGGTGAAGCACGTAGACATGAACTTCCCGATCGACAAGGGCGAGGCGATGGTGCTGGACGCTGTCGCCCCGCTCGGGAAGGACTACGTCGAGACCGTCCGCAAGGGGTTCGCGTCGCGCTGGATGGACGTCTATCCGCAGCAGGGGAAACGCTCGGGCGCCTACTCCAACGGGTCCGCGTACGACGTCCACCCGTACGTCCTGCTCAACTACAACGACGACTACGAGAGCGTTTCGACTGTCGCCCACGAGTGGGGCCACGCGATGCACTCGTACCTCGCCAATCAGGTGCAGCCGTTCCCGACCGCCGACTACCCGATCTTCGTGGCCGAGGTAGCCTCAACCTTCAACGAGGCGCTGCTGCTCCGTCGCATGCTCTCGCAGGCCGCCGGTGACGACGAGCGGCTCTTCCTGCTGGGCAACTACCTCGAGAACCTGCGGGGCACCTTCTTCAGGCAGGCGATGTTCGCCGAGTTCGAGCTCGCCATTCACGAGGCCGTCGAGAGGGGTGAGGCGCTCACCGGCGCCAGGCTCACCAAGATGTACGGCGAGCTGTTGCGGCGCTACCACGGCAGCGCTGAGGGCGTGGTCCGCATCCCGGACGAGTACACCGTCGAATGGGCCTACATCCCGCACTTCTACTACAACTTCTACGTATACCAATACGCTACGTCGCTCGCCGCCTCGACACAGCTCTCACGACAGGTGCTGGACGGCATGCCGGGCGCGAAGGAGCGCTATCTGGGCCTCCTGAAGGCCGGCGGCTCCCGCTACCCGTATGACCTGCTCAAGGAGGCCGGCGTCGACCTCGCGACTCCGGCGCCGTACCGTGCGCTCGAGGCTCAGATGAACTGGGCGATGGACGAGATCGAGAAGATCGTGGCCCGCCGGGCGACGAAGTAGCGCACCGAGAAAGGAAGAGGGAAGAGGGTAGACGGAAGAGGGAAGACGACGAGATCTGGGGTTTGTCTTTCGTCGTACCTCTGCTCTCTCCCCTCTTCCCCGTTTTGCATCTCGGAAGGACTGAGAACCTCGCGCTCCCGGTCGCGTATCATCGCCTGCGGGGCTTCTGGAGGTTCACATGAAGACGCGGACGAAGGCACTGGTGGCGGTGGGATGCGTCATTGTCGTCCTGGGTGGCGGCCTCCTGGCGATCGTTCTGGGGACCCGCTACGCGACCCGTCACGTCCCGGGAAATTCCGTTTTGACGATGGAGATATCCGGGCCGATTCCCGAGGTCGTGCAGGGCTCCCCGTTCGGGGACCTCTTCGGCCCGAGGACCTTGACCCGTCAGGACTACCGCGACGCGTTGGTGCAGGCGGCATCCGATCCGAAGATCCGAGCCGTCAGGCTGAAGATCCAGGAGTTCAGCGCCGGGTTTGCCACGGTCGAGGAGCTCCACGAGCTCCTGCGGAAGGTGGGTCAGGCGGGGAAGGGCACCTCCGCATACCTCGAGACCGCCGGGGAGTTCGCGCCCGGCAACGGGCAATACCTGCTGGCGACCGGCTGCAAGCGGGTCGTGCTCAACCCGCTCGGCGACGTGAACCTCGTCGGCTTCGCGTCGCGCACCCCGTTCATCCGGGGCACGCTCGACAAGCTCGGCATCGTGCCCGAATTCCCCGGCATCGGCGACTACAAGAGCGCCCGTTTCCTTTACACCGAGAAGGACTTCACCCCTGCCGCCCGGGAGATGACGACGTGGTTGCTGGATTCGGTGACCAGGCAACTGGTCCAGCGGATCGCCGCCGGCCGCGGGATGTCGCCAGCCCGGGTCGGTGAGCTGCTGAGGCGCGGACCCTTCCTCGGCCCCGCCGCTCTCAAGGAGAGGCTCGTCGATGAGCTCGCGGACTGGGAAACGTTCGTCGACTCGGTCGGTACCCAGGACGGGAACAAGCTGGACGAGGTACCGATTCGCCGGTATCTCAAGGCGGACCGGCCCGACCGGAGCGGCGCCCCGATTGCCGTGGTGGTGGCCGAGGGCCAGATCATGCGCGGAGAGAACGGCTACTCGCCGGTGCCGTTGTTGGGCGGGGATGTGATGGGCTCCGAGACGATCGCGCGGGCGTGGCGGGAGGTGCGCGACTCGAACGCGAAGGCGGCGATCTTTCGCATCAACTCGCCCGGCGGCAGCGCGGTGGCCTCGGAGATCATCCGGGCCGAGATGGCGAAGACGGCAAAGATGATCCCGGTGGTCGTCTCGATGGGCGACGTCGCGGCCTCCGGCGGCTACTGGATCACCTGCGGCGCGAGGAAGATCGTGGCCGATCCCGGCACCATCACCGCGTCCATCGGCGTTTTCTCCGGGCACTTCGACATGACCAAGTTCTGGGACGACAAGATCGGTGTCACCTTTGGGCGAATCAACACGACGCCCAACGGGGGCCTCTATAGCAGTGTGGACTCCTGGACGCCGGAGCAACGCAAGGTCGTGCAGGCGTTTCTCGACAGGATCTACGACGCATTCCTGGAACGGGTC
The DNA here is from genome assembly GCA_020073245.1 of Terriglobia bacterium. Lineage (GTDB taxonomy): Bacteria > Acidobacteriota > Thermoanaerobaculia > Thermoanaerobaculales > Thermoanaerobaculaceae > RBG-13-68-16. The sequence continues at coordinate 72,642 of JAIQFQ010000011.1, forward strand.
TCCGGCTCGCGCAAGCTCACGCGCGGTCAGGTTGATGACGTCGGGCGCGGGCGCGTCTTCACGGGCGAGCAGGCCAAGGAGCGCCGACTGGTGGACGAGTTGGGTACCTTCGATGACGCGCTCGCCGCGGCCAGGGAGTATGCCGGCCTCAAGCCGAATGCGCGGGTCGCCCTCACCTTCTACCCGGAGAGCAAGACGCTCATTCAGCGGATCATGGAGAAGGACGACGCCGAGGCTCGATGGGGCGCGATGGTGAAGGAGGCGATGGCGGGGAAGGTAATCACTCCAGGCCCAGTCTGGATGCCGCCAATCCAGATCCAATAGGGGCGTCGCGAGTATCGGACCATCTATCCGGGCGGGGGGTCCCGCGGCCGCTCCACCACCCGCCCGGCCGCTCTTGACCCCCCGATCCCCCCGCTCGCCGCGGCAGAGCCGCGTCTCGCCTGCGTCGTTGCGCTCGTCAGCACGCGTCCTCACGCAGCCTCCGGGTACGCCTCCGGTGCGACCGGCTCGCGCGCCTAGAGCTGGCCCGATTCTCGCAGCGCGGCTGCACGCCGGTTGACGGCAGAGGTGCAGGGGAGCTGAGGAGAGAACGACGGATCCTCGGTGTCTGGCTCCTCTGCTCCTCTGCTGGTTCCTGCGGACCACTATCCACGGACCACGGCCTTTCCGGCAGCGCGGCTACACGCCGGTTGACGGCAGAAATGCAGGGGAGCTGAGGAGAGAACGACGGATCCTCGGTGTCTGGCTCCTCCGCTCCTCTGCTGGTTCCTGCGGACCACTGTCCACGGACCACGGTCTTTCCGGCGGCGTGGCTACACGCCGGTTGACGGCAAAGGGCAGAGGTGCAGGGGAGCTGAGGAGAGAACGACGGATCCTCGGTGTCTGGCTCCTCCGCTCCTCTGCTGGTTCCTGCGGACCACTATCCACGGACCACGGCCTTTCCTGCAGCGCGGCTACACGTCGGTTGACGGCAGAAATGCAGGGGAGCCGAGGAGAGAACGACGGATCCTCGGTGTCTGGCTCCTCTGCTCCTCTGCTGGTTCCTGCGGACCACTGTCCACGGACCACGGTCTTTCTGGCCTCAGTCCATTCGCCGCATCGATCTACTCGTGGTAGGTTTCGAAGGTGGCGATCGCCGTCGTCGTGGCCGTGCGATCGGGAGGGAGCAGCCATGAAGGTTACCGGCAACACGGTGCTCATCACGGGAGGGGCAACCGGCATCGGCCTCGCACTCGCCAGGGCGTTGCTCGAACGTGGGAACGAGGTGATCATCTGCGGCCGGCGCGCCGACCGTCTCTCGGCCGCAAGATCAGCCAGTCCGGGGTTGCGAATCCGGGTCGCCGATGTGTCCGACCGCGCCTCGCGCGCGGATCTGGTTGCGTGGGTCCGAGACGCTTTCCCGCGAACCAACGTCCTCGTGAACAACGCGGGCATCCAGCACCTCATCGACTTTCGCGGAGGCCCTTCGGAGCTCGCCAAGGTCGACGAGGAGATCGCCACGAACCTGGCTGCCCCCATCCACCTCACCTCGATGATGCTGCCGCTGCTCGCGAGCCAGCCGGCTGCGGCGATCGTGAACGTCTCGTCGGGTCTGGGGTTCGCTCCCCTTGCCGGCATGCCGGTGTACTGCGCCACGAAGGCCGCGCTCCACTCATTGACGATGTCGCTGCGCCACCAGCTCCGCGAGACCCACGTCAAGGTGTTCGAGATCATCCCCCCGACCGTCGCGAGCGAGCTCGGCGCCGGCCACCGACCGTCAGAGGTCAACAGCTCCGCAATGCCGGCGGAGACCGCTGCGGCCGGCATCGTCGAGGCACTCGAGGGAGACGTTCTCGAGGTGGCGCTCGGCGACGCCGAGAAACTGCGCAGCAAGCGCGACGCGCTCTTCGCGGTGATGAACCAAAGCTAGCTGGCAACCTTGTTGGAGGGCCTTGGGCGATGCACTATCTCATGGCGAGACACAGGGTCGCGGACTTCGACAAATGGAGCGTGGTCTTTCGGAGTCACGCCGGGGCACAACGCCAGGCGGGCCTGCACGTGCTCCACCTCCTGCGGGGCGCAGCGGATCCGAACCTCGTTGTCATCCTGTTCAGGGCGGATGATCCTGCAAAGGCCAGGGCGTTCACGGAGGCCCCCGGCGCGAGCGAGGCTGCGGAGGCGTCCGGAGTCATAGGAACGCCGGAGATCTCCCTGCTCAGGGACTGACAGGGAAACCGGGGGCCAACTCGTCGCCGCGGTCGCGCGCGAGTTGGTAAGCTCACCCCCGCGGCTCGGGACAGGGCCGACGATCTGGAGCGACACGCGTGGCCACGAAGACAAGGAAGATCAGCGGAGACCGGTTGACCCGGACACGTCGCGAGGACGAGCCGCCGGCGGCGGTCGCGGAGAGAGGTTGGAGGTACCACCACCTCGGTGTGCCGTACCAGAATCCGCGCCCAGGGGAGCACCACATCGAGCACCTGAAGATCTACGTCTCGGGTTTCGAGACGAGCCCCTACGGGATCCAGTGGATGCGGTTCGAGCCCGACTGTGATGTGCCCGACGTCATCCGCAGCGTGCCCCACGTCGCGTTCGAGGTGGACGACCTCGACGAGGCCGTCATCGGCAAGGAGATCCTCACGCCGCCGAACTCGCCCTCGGACGGTGTCAGGGTCGCGATGATCGTGCACGACGGAGCCCCCATCGAGCTCATCGAGTTCCGCAAGCGGTAGCGGTTCTTTTCCACTCCGTGGAGGCTCTTCTTTCCTGCCCCGCGGGCTTGGAGGGGTCGCTCGGGCTGCGCATCGAGCGCAGCCGCAATCCTGGCGGGGGGTCCCGCGTCCGCTCCGCCCCCACCCGGCCGCTCCAGACCCCCCGTGCCCCCCGGCGAGCCGCGGCAGAGCCGCGTCTCGCCCTCTCCGCCTCCGCATGCGACCGAGCAGGCACAGATCGGCGTGCGGACCCTCGCCGTGCCCCTCCCGCGCATGAGGCGCTCGGTCGGGACCAGCGTATCCACCCTCCGGTCTGGCCGCTCGGTGCCCGTACGCTCCGGCGAGATTTCTCCTAGGCCCGCCGGGCTGATCGCCCCCACCCGCCCGGTGTGCGGAAGCCCTGCTTGTCCTCACCGCCCGTCCAGTGCCTTCGGGTTCCGGGCAAATGGGTCACCCGCAGCACCGGCGGGTGGTAGACCCCCGCCCGTGGCTTGGCGCAACCGACCTCGGAGCCTGCGTTCGCGGCGGCGTGGGCCTCTCGTATCCGGTTCGGCTGAGAAATGCGGTTGCGCGTGCCGGCGTTGGCGATCCAAGAGGGAGGGTGCAGATGGCTGAGAGGAAGATCATCGCGGTGGTCGGCGCGACCGGGGCGCAGGGCGGCGGGCTGGTGCGCGCGATCTTCAGCGACAGGGGCGGGCCGTTCGCGGCTCGTGCGATCACGAGGGACGTGGGCTCCGAAAAGGCAAGGGAGCTGGCGAGGCTTGGCGCGGAGGTGGTGGCTGGGGACGTCGACGACGTCAAGAGCCTCGAGAGAGCGTTCAAGGGCGCGTACGGCGCGTACTGTGTCACGTTCTACTGGGCGCACCTCTCGCCCGAGAAGGAGAACGCCAACGCCCGGGCGATGGCGGAGGCGGCGAAGCGGGCCGGGGTTCAGCACGTGATCTGGTCCACGTTCGAGGACACGCGCGCGTCGGTACCGCTGAGCGACACCCGCATGCCGACCCTGATGGGCCGGTACAAGGTCCCGCACTTCGACGCCAAGGCCGAGGCGAACAGGTACTTCACCGACCTCGGTGTGCCGACGACGTTCCTGCTGACCTCGTTCTACTGGGACAACATGATCTTCTTCGGCATGGGCCCCAAGAGGGGTCCCGACGGGAAGCTTGCGATCACGATGCCGATGGGTGACAAGAAGCTCCCAGCGATCGCCGCCGAGGACATCGGCGCCTGCGCCTACGGGATCTTCAAGCGGGGGAAAGAGTACATCGGTAAGACAGTCGGCATCGCAGGTGAGCACCTGACCGGCGCGCAGATGGCGGCTGCTCTCACGAGGGCTCTGGGGCGGGAGGTGAGCTACAACGCCGTGCCACCCGAGGTCTACCGCGGCTTCGGTTTCCCCGGCGCCGAGGACCTCGGCAATATGTTCCAATTCAAGTGCGATTTCCAGCAGTTGTACTGCGGCGCCCGTGACGTCGGGCTCTCCCGTGCCCTCAACCCCTCGCTGCAGACGTTCGATGCCTGGCTCGCGAAGAACAAGGGCCGCATCCCAATCGAGTAGCGCGATGCGGAGCGCCGATCGATCTGATCGGGTTCCGCAAGGCACACAGATCTGTTCCACCGCGTGGGGCCTTCTCTTCTCTTGCCCTTGCGGGCTTGGTGGCTCCAGCAGCCTGCGGCCGCAGACGGCCACCGCAGCACCGGCGGATTGAGGACCCCCCTCCCAGTGCCAGGTCGCGGCGTCCTCTTTATCGGGGCAACGTCCGGATCCGCTGCACGCGCATGTTAGGCGTTAGCGCGGAGCAAGCCCTGCTACTCCACGGCACGTTTCGTCCACTGCCACAGGCCGGCGGTTACTGCGGCTGGCAAGCGGGAGCCGATCTGCCTCGCCACCAACACGATCTGTCCTCGGTGATGGCCCTCGTGGGCCACGAAGTAAGTTAGTAGGTGACCGACGTCCAGCGGCAGATTCCGCCACACGTAAGCCGGGCTGGCGGGAACCTCGCCGCCGCAGCGACACCCAAGCCGTAAGAGCGCCTCGATGCCCCGACTACTCCTGTTCAGTGCGGCGACCAACTGGCGGCGGCTCACCTTCCGGCGGTCCACGGCGGACGGAACCGGGATGCCATGGGGCCGGCCCAGGGTCTTGAGCCACATGCACCGGCTGTTGTGGAGGTGGCCGGCCAGCATGCTAATCGTCTTGCGCGGGGCTCCGGGAACCGGAGCCCCCCAGACCGCGGCGGGGACGTGGCTGACGAGAAAGACAGTGACCTGGTGATTGGTCCGCCAGGCCGCCAAGATGGTCTCGGCGAGATCACGAGTGGCGGGCATTTCAGGTCTCCCCTGAGGTTTCGCGCAGACGCCTAACGTTGCGGTTCAGCCGCCTGCCGACCGCGAAGCGGGCAGTGGGCGTCGGCTGCAACGACTTCTTAGCCGCCACCCAGTTTACGTGAGACTTCAACAGACAGGCGCTCGAGGTTCTGTTCATTGGCGGGGACAACAATGTGTTCAATGCGGCCGGCAACTTCTGAACTCTCGAATGTCTGCGACCACGACACGACAGTTCCCGCCGCCGCCGAAGCCAAGCCAATGGTCAAGCGATACTTTGGCTCCGAGACGTGTTGAACAACAACCTTCGTCGGTGATTCTATTTCTGCAAAGACATTCTCATTTGGGTAGTTGCGGCCATCTGGTCCATGCATGATGAAAGACCAACGCCCGCCATTCTCGAACTCGCAGATACTGAAGGTGTTGGTGAACCCGGCTGGACCCCACCAGCGCGCCAAGCGTTCCGGATGACTGAACGCGGCAAAGACTTGCTCTATGGTTGCCGGGATTTCACGAGATGTACTGAACGTAGTCACCCGTTTCTCCGATTCGGCGGTTATTGACAAGTCCCGGGTATTCTCGCTTGATCCAGTGCGAAGTCAAGGCGGCTGCAACGGCAGGTTAGGCCGCACTTCGCAGCCGCGACTAACGAGCCTGCTCATTGGCCTTGAGGCGGCTGCCATAGCTCGACCTTGTTTCCCTCTGGATCAATGACCCAGGCAAACTTCCCGTACTCGGATTCGTCAATCTTCTCGAGCACATTGCAGCCTTCTTCCTTCAAGACCTTGACCAAGGCGTGGAGGTCTTCCACTCGGTAGTTGACCATGAAGGGAGCAGAGCTCGGAGCAAAGTGATCACTCTCTTGCGGATCGATTAACCAGGCAGTTGTGCCTGCAACCGGCTTGCCGTCGGCGTCGGTCCAAGTGAAGGCAGCTCCGCCCCAGGCTTGGACATCGATTCCCAGGTACCGCTTGTACCACGCCTGCAGTGATGGAGCGTCTTTGGCCTTGAAGAATATGCCGCCGATGCCAGTGACTCGTCTCATGTGACCTCCGATGCGTGGTGGTGGTGAGAGGAACATTTCTTCTGCGGCCTGACGCGGATTAGATGGACTAATGGAAAAGGGCAAACCGGAACTCGGAGGCTCGGTTTGCTCGATGGTGATAGGGTCATGAAGACCTCCGAAATCGTTGCAGGATATCACTCTCCGCTTCGTTGGGTCTACTGTGGGCCGCCGAGAAACCGGGGACTAAAAACTCAGCATAAACCTTCCACAGGCGGGGCGGGACCAGGAAACGGGCGTGCCCACAGGTGGCGAGGAGCCTGGGCGCGTGAGGGCACGAGGCGGGAATGGCAGTTGTCAGGTGGGGAGGTGCCGACTGGTGTCCTGGCGGATCCCGGATTCCGGGCCCCGGTCTTCAGACGGCGAAAGCGGGTCCGCGACGCAGCGTGACCAGATCGACCTCGGGCGGTACGCCGAAGCGAAGCGGGATCGCGCCGACTCCGATCCCGCGAGAGACGTACAAGAGCTGGTCGCCGCGCTGGTAGGGGCCGGCGACGTAGGGAGTCGACAGACGCGCGAGGTTGACGCCCCGGGACGGCAGCGCGATCTGGCCGCCATGGGTGTGGCCGGCGAGCGTGACGTCGGCGCCGGCGGCGCGCGCCGCACGCCAACCACCCGGCTGGTGGCAGAGCAGCAGACGGAACTCGGCGTCGGATCGCTCGACGACGCCGAAATCGGGTCCCCAGCCGGGAATGGCGTCGAGATCGTCCACGCCGGCAAGGAGGATCCTGGCGCCGTTGCGTTGCAGGGTGGCGGCCTGGTTGACGAGCGGTGTGATCCCAACCGCTTCCATCGCAGCGATCGCGAGGCGCGGGCTCGCCAGGTGATCGTGGTTGCCGAGGACGCCGAACACCCCGAGGGGTGCGTCGACGCCGGCAAAGCCGTGGACGAACAGGTCTGCGTCCACCTGTCTGCGGTCGAGTTGGTCCCCCGTGAACACGATGAGGTCCGGAACGAGGCCTTCGACCAGAGACCGGACGCGAGCGAGCCGCTCGGGCGGCATGAAGATGCCGGCGTGGACGTCGGCGACCTGGGCGATCCGGAGGCCGTCGAAGGCGGGCGGGAGGAGAGGGTGGTGCAGCGTGACCCGCCGAACCATCGGCAGTTCGGTGGCCTCGAGCCAGCCCGAGCGGGCGAGGACGCCTCCGCCCGCGAACGCCATGGCGCCCTTCTTGAGCATGCTCCTGCGAGTGAGGTAGGTGATGGCCCGCATGACCCGCGCCAACGGCGCGGGGCGGAGTATACACCGGCGGCGCAAGTGCCCGCTGGGGCGTGCCCAAAGCCCCTCGGTTTGCTACACTTCGTCCATGACCCAGACCGAACGGAGCGAGTGGAGCTCGACGCCGGCGTTGATGCCGCGGGAGACTGGTGGACCGGCACCGCGGGTGCGGGTGCAGCAGCCTGTGCTGCGCCTCGGACGCGACCCCGGGTGTGACATCGTCATCGCGGAACCCACCGTGTCGCGCCGGCATGCCAAGGTGAGCTGGGACGGGCACGAATTGGTGGTCGAGGACCTGGGCTCCTCGGGGGGCACCTTCGTCAACGACGTCCAGGTGCAGCGTGCCGTGCTCAAACCCGGCGACGTGTTGCGGATCGGGCCGAGGACCGAGTACCTGGCCCAAGCCGACGAGTCGTCGAGCGCGCTCGAGATGATGGCAGAGCAGAGCAGCGGTGAGGGGGGCGGGGTCCGGCAGCTGCAGACGCTGCTCGAGGTGGCGCGCGCGCTCAACGCCGCCACGGTGCTCGATGACGTCGTGCACATCGTCCTTCAGGCCGCAGTGAGGCTGCTGCACGCGGACCGCGGCTGCCTGATCCTGATCGAGAACGGTGAGCGGCGAACGGTGGCCTCCCACCCCCGCGACCTCACCGAGACGGCATGGGCGCACCGCAGCTCGCTGTTCGAGCGGGCGCTCAGCGAGCGTCGGGCCGTGCACGCCGGCATGGAGGTTTCGCCTTCCACGACGATGGTCGCGCGAGGGACGGCGCTGGCTGTCGCCGCTCCGCTGCTGGTGGCGCGGAGACCGTTCGGCCGCGCCGAGGAGGCCTCCTTCATCGCAACCGTTGAAGTCATCGGGGGGATCCTGGTCGAGCGGACCAAGGCCGGCAGGTCGTTCGGGAGCGCGGAGCTGGCGGTGCTGGAGTCGCTCGCCGCGGACGCCGCGATCGCCGTCGATAGTGCCAAGCTGTACCGGGAGGCGCGCGAGAAGGCCAAGATCGACCACGAGATGGCGCTGGCGAGGACGATCCAGAGCGCGCTCCTGCGCACGCCCCCGCAGGTCCCTTTCGCGGAGGTGTTCGCGGTGTCACAGCCGGCGCGCAGCGTGGGCGGCGACCTCTATCAGGCAGCGATCCGGGAGAACGGTGCGCTCGGCGTGGCGCTCGGCGACGTCTCTGGGAAAGGCGTGGCGGCGGCGCTCATCATGGCCATGGTGCAGGGGTTGTTGGGCCTGCTGCACGAGCTCGGGCAACCGATCGACCTCGTCTTGCCGGCGCTCAACCGGAGCCTGCTCGAGCACAACCCCGGCAACCGGTTCCTGACCCTCGGGATAGGCGTGCTCTCGCCGGACGGCACGTTGGCGGTGACCAACGCGGGGCACTGTCCGATTGCGGTTCTGCGCGGCGACTCGAGCGTGCATCTCGTGACGCCTCGCGGACCGATCCTCGGGCTGCTACCGGCCGCGACCTGGGGTGTGGAGTCGCTGCAAATGGCCCCGGGCGACACGATCGTCTTTTACAGCGACGGGATCTCCGAGTCGTTCTCGCCGACCGGCGAGGAGTTCGGCGTTGAGGGCGTGCAGCGCCTCCTCGGCGGGCTCACGGGCGCGACCGCCGAGAGGGTCGGGCAGGCTCTGCTGGAGGCCGCCGCCGCGCACCGAGCGGGCCGGGAGGCCGACGACGACGTCACCCTGCTCGTCGTGCGCTACCTTGGTCAGAAAGAGTAGGGGACGGCGGGGCAGGTAGGCGTTCGCAGGTTCACACGTTCGAACGTTCACCCGTTTCGACGGACGTGGGCGAGGACAAAGGGAAGAGGTCGAAGGGCAAGCGAAAGGCAGGAACCTGCAACGACCCTTGGCTCGGTGTGTCGTGTCTTTCCGTTGACCTTTGACGTTTGACCCTTTGCCTATCTCCATCGGGTTTTGGAACCTTCGGACCTCCGAGCGGCTCCTGGCCGTCGCCGGAGGGGTACAATCCGCGCGCCGCGCGTCCGCGCGGCGGGGGGATCCGGTGAGACGGAAGATCGCTCTGTGGGTTGTGTTCTTGCTGGTCGTGGCGACGTCTACCCTGGCGAGCGACGCCCCTAAACAGGCCGGTCCGTACGACCCATCGCTCGACGGGTGGAAGCAGGTCCAGGCGGCGACGCAGCGGGCCTCGACCGACGGCAGGCGTGTCCTGGTCGTCGTCGGGGGCAACTGGTGCAAGTGGTGCCGCGCGCTCGACCGGCTCATGGACGAGAGCGCCGAACTCACGGGAGAGCTCGTGGCGCACTACGAGCTGGTGCACCTCAACTGGTCCAAGGAGAACAAGAACGCAAAGGCGATGGCGCGTCTCGGACACCCGGAGGAGCTCGGGTTCCCGTCGTTCGTCATTCTTTCGCCGACGCTGAGGGTCCTGCACACGCAGGACACTGGCTCGTTCGAGAATCCCGACCATGACACACCCGGCCACAACCTCGCCAAGCTGCTTGCGTTCCTCAAACAGTGGGACGGCACGAAGTAGCACAGCGGCAGCAGACGACTGTTCGAAGGCTCATACGTTCACAGGTTCGACAGGTCCCACCGAGGCGGACGAGGACGAGGTCGAAGGTGAAAGGTCAAAGGTCAAACGAAGAGCAAGATCCTGCAATGCCCCTTGTCTTGGCGTGTTGCGTCTTCCCTTTGACCTTCACGTTTAACCTCTTGGCTCTCCTCGACGAACCTTCGAACGTTCGCACTTTCGAACGCCTCAGCCTTTCACCGCGCGGAGCGTGATCCGCACGATCTCACTCGGCCGCCATAGGCGCATGCGCGGGCCCCAGGTGCCGGTCCCCCGGCAAACGACCGCGGTCATGCCACTCACCAGGTAGCGCCCGCCCATCAGCGGGTAGGTGAACTGCACCAGGTAGCCGAACGGCCAGATCTGACCGTCGTGGGTATGGCCCGAGAGCATCAGCCCCGCACCGAGGTCCGCCGCCTTGTCCGCCTGCCACGGGGTGTGCGAGAGCAGTACCACGGCGCCGGGCGGGCGGCCCGCGAGCGCCTTCTCTACCGGGTGGTCGCCGAGGCCGAACTGCCGGCGGGCGGTGAGGTCGTCGACGCCGGCGACGGTCAGCCCCGGGACGGGCTCAACCCAGCGGTCGCGCAGCACGGTGTATCCGGCATCCTCGAGAAGCTTCACGCTGCGGTCGAGGCCGGCGTAGAACTCGTGGTTCCCGGTGACCGCGAACACCCCCAGCGGCGCGTGCACGCGCTTGAGCTCCGGGAGAAACGGTTCGACGCGGCCGACGTTGCCGTCGATGAGGTCGCCATCGACGACGACGAGGTCCGGTCTCATGGCATCGACGCGGTCCACGAGGCGGGCCATCCAACGGTCGCCGATGAGGGTGCCGAGGTGGAGGTCGGAGATCTCGACGAGGACCAGACCGTCGCGCTCGGCCGGCAGGTCGGCAAGCCTGACCTCGTAGTCGGTCACGACCGGCGGGCGCAGCCCCTGGACCAAGGCGGCCACCGAGAGCGCGCACGCAGCGACCAGCCCCCACCCCCGCAGCGAGGGCGCGACGGAGCGGAGGCCCAGCCCGCCGAGCGTGACCACGTCCACGGCCAGGAGCGCCACGCACGCCAGGAACAGCACGCCGAGCCACGCCGAGCCCACGAACTCCATCGGCCGGGCGATCAGGCCGAGCCCGCTGCGGTCGAGGATGCGCGAGAGCGGGTACGCGAGCCACAGAAGCGCCGCGGCAGCGACTATCGCCCAGCGGGGGACGTGTGCCGAGATGGCTGGCACGGACGACGCGCGCCAGACGAGGTAGATGTGCATCAGGGTCCACGTGCCCAGCACGACGATGAGGAACACGGCGATCCTCCCAGCGTCCCGCATCCCGTAATCGTACGCGATCGCGAGCGGCCCGGTTCCCGGGCCGGAAAAGGGTAGACGGGAGAAGGAAGAGGGGAGACGGAAGACGTGGCACAGAAGGTGAGACGCACCGTGTCTTTCCTCTCCCGTCTAGCTTCTACCTTCTACCTTCTGCCTTCTACCCTACTTTCGCCGACGGATGGGTTCGGTTGTACGATACGCTCCGGCCCGCGCCTGCGGGCGGGAGGACGACATGCTGCGGTTGCTTTCCCTCGCACTCTTGTGCGGACTCGTGGCCGGCGCCGCCGCCGCCGAGACGCACCCGTTCTCGGTGAGCGACATGCTGGCGATGGCACGGATCTCCGGTCCGAGCGTCTCCCCGGACGGGACGCTCGTTGCGTTCCAGGTGAGCGTCACCAATCTCGAGAAGAACAAACGGGACAGCGACCTCTACCTCGCCGCGACCGACGGCTCGTGGGTCAAGCAGCTGACGACCCATGCGGCGGGCGACGGCCAGCCGCGCTGGAGTCCCGACGGCAGGACGATCTATTTCGTCTCGTCACGGTCGGGATCGGCGCAGGTGTGGAAGATCGCCGTCGACGGCGGTGAGGCGCAGCAGGTGACGCAGCTCCCCCTCGACGTCGACGCGCTCGCGGTCGCGCCTGGCGGCGGCACGCTGCTGTTCGGGATGGCCGTGTTTCCAGGTGAGACGCCCGAGGAGACGGCACAGGTCCTGGAGAAGAAGGAGAAGTCGAAGGCGACAGGGATGCTCTTCGACCGCCTGTTCGTCCGCCACTGGGACACCTGGGACGACGGCACCCGCAACCACGTGTTCGCGTACGACCTCGCCACCGGCAAGGCGACCGATCTGATGGCCGCGATGGACGCCGACTGCCCCACCAAACCGTTCGGCGGCAGCGAGGACTTCACGGTCTCGCCGGACGGCAAGACCGTGGTGTTCTCCGCCAAGGAGATGGGCGCCAACAGGTCCGCCGAGGCGTGGTCCACCAACTTCGACCTGTTCGAGGTTCCGATCGGCGGGTCGGCCGTGCCCAGGCGAATCACCACGAGCCAAGCCTGGGATGCGCAGCCCAGGTTCTCGCCGGACGGGAAGACGCTGGCATACCTGGCGATGAGCCGCCCGGGGTACGAGGCGGACAGGTTCGAGATCGCCCTCCGGGATCGGGCGACTGGCGCGGAGCGCAAGTTCACGCTGCGGGCCGACGACTCACCTCGCGGCGACCGCTCGCCGGGCAGCGTCGCGTGGGTCGGCAACGGTACGCTCCTCGTCACGGCCGACCACATCGGGCAGGGTGCGGTGTTCGCGGCGGAAGTCGCGACCGGAAAGGCGAGGGCCCTGGTCGGAGCCGGGACGTGCAGCGACCCGCAGCAGGCCGCCGGCAACCGGATCCTGTACGCGATGAACTCGCTTCTCGGCCCGACTGAGCTGTACACGGTCGGCTTCGATGGCAAGGACCCGAGACGCGTCACCCATATCAACGACGTCAAGGTGGCATCGGCGCGGTTCGGGAAGCCGGAACAGTTCTCGTTCACCGGCGCCAAGGGCGACACCGTGCACGGCTACATCGTCTACCCGGTGGACTTCGACCCGGTGAAGAAGTACCCGGTCGCGTTCCTCATCCACGGCGGCCCCCAGGGGATGTTCGGAAACGACTTCCACTACCGCTGGAACCCGCAGGCGTACGCCGGCGCCGGCTACGCCGCAGTGATGGTGGACTTCCACGGCTCCACCGGGTACGGCCAGGCGTTCACGGACGCCATCAACGACGACTGGGGCGGCGCGCCGTTCGAGGACCTCATGAAGGGACTCGATTTCGCGCTCGCGAAGTACCCGTTCCTCGACAAGGCCCGGATGGGCGCCCTCGGCGCCTCCTACGGCGGCTACATGATCAACTGGGTTGCGGGCCACACCGACCGCTTCAGGTGCCTGGTGTGCCACGACGGCAACCTCGACGAGCGCTTCGCCTACTTCGACACGGAGGAACTCTGGTTCCCCGAGTGGGAGCACCGAGGCACGCCGTGGGACAACCCCCAGGGGTACGCCAAGGTCAACCCGATCGATTTCGTCAAGAACTGGAACACTCCCACCCTGGTAGTCCACGGGATGAAGGACTTCCGGATCCCGTACAGCGAGGGCCTGGCGACGTTCACGGCGTTGCAGCGCAAAGGGATCCCGTCGAAATTGCTGGTCTTCCCGGACGAGAACCACTGGGTGCTCAAGCCGGCCAACTCGATTCTGTGGCACGAGACGGTGCTTGGGTGGTTGGATCAGTGGCTCAAGAAGCAGTAAGAGGGGGAACGGAAGAGGGCAGAGGGAAGACGGAAAGAAGCCAGACGGAGCAACGAAACGATGGGGGAGGCGGGACCCTGCCCTGCGTCGGTTCCGACTGGCATCGACACCGCGGCGTCGGCGGGCCGGGCGACGTGACGAGAAACGCACGGTTGTCCGTGGGGGTGTGCCGCAGCCGGTGCGGCCACGAGGCAGACTGGCCGTCGAGCCACCCGAGAACCTGAGACGCCTTCCGCGAGCAAATTGACGCCACAGGGCAACAGTGCTATAGCAAATTGGGACCCTCAATGGAGATCGGTGCGGCGGCCCGGGCGGGGCAGCCCTCGGCGTTCAGCGCTCGCAGACGCATCGCAATTCGCGCGTGCTTTTCCGCGATCGCCGTCCGTGACCTCTCGGCGGCGCTTGCGGCGGTTGACGACGCCATCGCGCTGGACGGGGCGCTCGGATTCGAGACATCGGACACGTTCGCCCTCCGGAGCCGGATCTGGCTGGCGCTGGGCGATTACGTGCGCGCCGCGCAGGACCGCACACGTGCGGCGGCGCTGGATCCGCATTTGGACGACGGCGATCGGGTCAGGACGGCGGCCCAGACGTTGTGGGAGCGCTTCCAGACGGACGCCGTGGCTGACCAGGCGTGGTGGTCGGTCCCCCTGGTTGACGGCGCGCTGCGGCGGGTCCTGGCGGATCGTCGTGCCCGTTTGCTCCGCCGACGCGAGCTCCTGGCTCGACCCGCGTGCGAACTTCCGTGTCCGTCACTGTGCTGCTACTTCGCGGAGGACCCCTGGGTCTACGGCGTGTTGATCGACGCCGCGAAGCTGTCTGATCTCGGGGGCTTCCTCGCGGGACGTCGCATGGAAGCGTCAACCTGCCTCGGGAGCGTGCCTGCAACCGAGTGCTCGTTCCTGTCCGGCGAACAGATTGGGCCCTACGTCGTGGAGGAGGCCGGCCAACGGCTCGTGTACTTCCCCCGGCGGGATGAACGCGTGCGCGGCGCACTGCCAAGAGCGGCACGCCCCAAGAGCAGGACCTTCACGGATCTCGCGTGGGACCAACCGCACGCGACCGCGTGCCGGCTGCTCGGTGAGCTCGGCTGCCTCGTTCACGACCTCGGTGCACCGCCCGGGTTCACCGTTTGTCGGAGGTTCCTCTGCCTGGCGGCGTTCGTGCTGCTGGTGCTGGTCGACGAGGGGGTGGTTCGCCGCGAAGACCTCGCGGGCCGACCCATGGACGACCTCAACGAGGCCGCCATCCGGGGGTTGCTGGAGTGGGATGCGCGCATCCACAGGAACGGGGATCTGGCGGCGCTGGAGGAAGAGATGCGAAACGCCTTGGGCTGCGCCGTCGAGGCGGACCGAACTCAGAAACACCGAGAGGGTCGGGCGGCCCTGTCGGCGTACTGCAGGAGGCTCAAGGACTGGAATGCCCGCCTCGGGCGGGAGCGTGCCGCCGTGCGCGCCCGGGTCGTGGGTGGGTGATGTGCGAGGGAAGAAGGAGGTCTGGGATGGCACAGGTCACAGAGAAGGGGATAGCATCCAGGGCAGATTTCGAGAGGCTCGTCATCGCCCGAGCCAACGCTGACCCGGAGTTTCGGAAACAACTCCTCAAAGACACGCGGAAGGCGTTCAAGGACGTTCTCGGCCTTGACCTTCCAGCCGGTGTGGAGGTCAAGGCAGTCGAGGAGACCGGATCGTGCTTCTACCTGGTGCTGCCGGTCGTGCCCAACGAGCTGTCGGACGAGGATCTGGCCAAGGTGGCCGGCGGCCTGGGGCAACAGTACCCCAAGATGGAAGGAAGGCTGCAGGAAGGCGTCTTCAAGTTCTTCCAACCGGATGTCATGCCGACGACCGCACCCGGCGAGCCGAAGCTGTCGAGATAGGACGACAAGAAGCCCACGCTGCGACCGGACCCGAGGTGACCAGGCCGTCTGCAGACCCTGATCAGCCTGCCCGCGGCCGCCCCGAGAGCGTCCTGTCGCACCGCGCGCAGTGATGAGGCGGACATCCCACGGGCCCGCGCGCCAAGCCCTGATGCGCTTGACAGATCTGGGACCCCCGCGGTAGCATCTCCGTCCCCTTGCGAGTCGGGGTTTGCCTCGTGGGGCTTTCGTCGAGCGAGTGGAGAGCGATGATGAAGACGTACGTTCCGAAACAGGGTGAGATCCGCCGCGACTGGTACGTGATCGACGCGGCCGATGTCGTGCTGGGGCGGTTGTCCACCAAGGTGGCAACGCTGCTGCGTGGCAAACACAAGGCCAGCTTCACGCCGGGCCTCGACACCGGTGACTTCGTGATCGTGGTCAACGCCGAAAAGGTGAAGATGACCGGCAACAAGTGGGACGACAAGGCCTACTACCGTCACTCGGGGGATCCGGGGCATCTGCACAAGGAAACGGCCCGGGAGCTGCGCGACAAGTCCCCCGAGCGGCTGGTCCGTTTCGCGGTGTGGGGGATGTTGCCGAAGAACCGTCTGGGCCGTCAGCTCCTGCGAAAGCTGAAGGTCTACGCCGGCCCTGAGCATCCGCACCAGGCACAGCAGCCGCAGGCGATCAGGGCGGAAGAGTAAGGAGAAGAGCCGTGGCGAGCATCCAGTACTACGGGACGGGCCGGCGCAAGACTGCGGTGGCCCGTGTCTATCTGCGTCCGGGCACCGGGACGATCAAGGTCAACAGGCGGGAATTCGAGGCCTATTTCCCGAACCGTGTGCTCAAGATGATCATCCGTCAGCCACTTGCGATCACCGAGACGGCGGACAAGTTCGACATCGTGGTCACCGTCGCGGGCGGCGGCATGACGGGCCAGGCGGGGGCGATCCGGCACGGCCTCTCCCGTGCCCTGCTCGAGTTCAACCCCGAGCTGCGGCCGAAGCTGAAGGGCGCCGGCTTCCTGACCCGCGACGCACGCGAGGTCGAGCGCAAGAAGTACGGCCAGCCCAAGGCCCGTCGCCGGTTCCAGTTCTCGAAGCGCTAGGAAGACTTGAAAGGAGAAACGCTCTTGGCTTCCATCTCAATGAAAGAGCTGCTCGAGGCTGGCGTCCACTTCGGTCACCAGACCCGGCGCTGGAACCCGAAGATGCGTCCGTACATCTTCGGCAAGCGCAACGGGATCTACATTGTTGACCTCCAGAGGACGCTGCAGCTCTTTGAAGAAGCCTCCAATTTCATCCGAGACCTCGTGTCCTCGGGCGGCACGGTGCTGTACGTCGGCACCAAGCGCCAGGCCCAGGACGTGGTCAAGGAAGAGGCCACTCGCTGCGGGATGTTCTACGTCGCCAACCGCTGGCTGGGCGGCACGCTCACGAACTTCGTAACCCTGCGCCGCTCGGTGGAGAGGTTCAAAGATGTCGAGCGTCAGCTCGCCGCCCCCGAGGCTCAGATCACAAAGAAAGAGCGCGTCCACCTGGAACGGGAACGCATCAAGATGGAGAAGAACCTCGGCGGAATTCGCGACATGGAGTCGCTGCCGGACGCTCTGTACGTGATCGACACCAACCACGAGCACAACGCGGTGCACGAGGCAAACCGCCTCGGGATCCCGGTCGTGGCGGTCGTCGACACCAACTGCGACCCCGACGTCGTGGACTACCCCATCCCGGGCAACGACGATGCCATCCGCGCGATCAAGCTCTTCACTTCACGCGTCGCCGACTCTGTCCTTGAGGGGCTGGCGATGATCGAGGGGCGCTCCGAGTCCGAGGCCGCGCTCGTGCGTGCCGCTTCCGCCGCCCCCGCGCCACCCGTCGCCCCCGAAGCACCCGTGGAGAAGGAGCCTGAAGTCGCCGAAGAGGCCGTGCTGCCCTCGCTGGAGGAAACGTTCGAGGAGTACGACGAAGAAACCGACGACTACGAGAAGCGTTAGAACGGCGGGGGCCCGGGCCCCGGGGTTCGGGCTCCGGACCCCTGACCCCTGGCTCCGGATCAAGGTACCAAACGGCCAGGGGGATTTGCTTCCTGGCCGTTGTCATGGAGGAACGAAATGGCAATTTCCGCCGCGATGGTGAAGGAACTGCGCGAGAAGACGGGTGCCGGGATGATGGACTGCCAGCGCGCCCTGCAGGAGGCGAACGGCGACATGGAGGAAGCGGTCAAGATCCTCCGCAAGAAGGGGCTGTCCGCTGCCGCCAAGAAGTCGGGGCGCGCCGCGAAGGACGGCCTGGTGACGATCGCCGTGATCGAGGACGGTCGCCGAGGCGGGATGGTCGAGCTGAACTGTGAGACGGACTTCGTCGCCCGCACCGAGCAGTATCAGGCGTTTGCCCAGGCGCTCGCCGACCAGGTCGCCGCCGACGGCATCAGCGACGTCGAGAAGGTCAAGGCCACCCGCTATGTGGGAGACCCTGGGCACACGGTCGGGGAGGTGATCGCCTCGCAGATCGCGACCATCGGGGAGAACATCCTCCTCTCGCGCGTCGGGTTCATCGCCGCTCGGGAAGGGATGCGGCTCGGCTCGTACCTCCACATGGGCGGCAAGATCGGCGTGCTGGTCGAGGCCTCGGCCTCCGCCGACGAGGAAACCGTCAAGGACGTCGCGATGCAGATCGCAGCAGCCGAGCCGCGCTGGGTCGCGCCGAAGGACGTGCCGGCCGAGACGGTGAACGAGGAGCGCGAGATCGCCAAGGCCCAGGCGGCCGCATCCGGCAAGCCGGCCCAGGTCATCGAGAAGATCGCCGAGGGCAAGGTTGGGAAGTTCTACGAGCAGGTGTGCCTGCTCGAACAGCCGTTCGTCAAAGACCCCGCCAAGAAGGTTTCGGCGGTGCTCGCCGAGCGCGGCGGCCCGCTCGTGAAGGGCTTCCTGCGCTTCAAACTCGGCGAAGGGGCCGGAGCGGCCGAAAAGTGAACGGGCCGATCTCGTACCGGCGCATCGTCCTCAAGCTCTCGGGTGAAGTGCTGATGGGCAACCAGCCCTTCGGGATAGCGTCCGAGGTGCTGCCGCAACTGGCTGCCGAGATCGCCGAGGTCCGCGATCTCGGGGTCGAGGTGGCGGTAGTGATCGGCGGCGGCAACATCATCCGGGGGATCGCCGCCACGGAGCAAGGCCTGGACCGCGTGACGGGCGACAACATGGGGATGCTCGCCACGGTGATCAACGCCCTTGCCCTCCAGGACGCGCTCGAGCGTCGCGGCTGCTTCACCCGCGTGCTCACGGCCATTGAAATCCGGGAAGTGGCCGAGCCGTTCATCCGCCGGCGAGCGATCCGGCACCTCGAGAAGAACCGCGTCGTTATCTTCGCGGCCGGGACCGGCAACCCGTTCTTCACGACCGATTCGGCTGCCGCGCTGCGTGCCAGTGAGATCCGCGCCGATGTTCTCCTCAAAGGCACCAAGGTGGACGGTCTGTACACCGCCGATCCGGTTCGGGATGCAGGCGCCAAGCTGCTCAAGAAGGCGAGCTACCAGTACCTGCTCGAGAACAGCTTGAAGATCATGGACGCTGCCGCGGTCTCGCTCTGCCAGAATTCCAAGATCCCGATCCGGATTTTCAATATCCGCGTGCCCGGGAACATCAAGCGCGTCGTGCTGGGCGAGGATGTCGGCTCGACGGTCTCCTAACGCCGGCAGCAGTTGACGGTCGACAGTCCGCGGTCAGAAGCTCAGAACTCACGGCTCACAATTGACAGCCTCCTCCACCAACCAGTCGGTCTTGGGTGGGTGGCGGACCTGTCAACTGTCAACTGGGAGGGTGGGTGGGGGAAGGCTTTCAACTGTCCTGCGAGCGGATACAATGGAGCACAGCAACATCTCAATGCGGACCCGACTGCGACGGGACCGTGAGAGGGAGCGACGATGCGCGAGACGGTCAAGACGACGAAGGCGCACATGGACAAGGCGTTGGAGGTACTGCGCGACGAGTTGAAGACCCTGCGCACAGGGCGGGCCTCGCTGGGCATACTGGATGCGGTGCGGGTGGACTACTACGGCAACCCGACGCCGCTTAGCCAGGTGGCGAACCTGTCAGTGCCGGATCCGACCCTGATCGTGATCCAGCCTTGGGATCCGACGCTCGTCTCGGCGATCGAGCACGCGATTCAGAAGGCCAACCTCGGCCTCAACCCGATGAACGACGGCAAGGTGATCAAGCTGCCGGTCCCGACGCCGACGCAGGAGCGACGCAAGGAGCTCGTAAAGGTGGCCCACGACTACGCGGAACGGGCCCGCACTGCGGTGCGCAACGTGCGCCGTGACGGCAACGATGAGTTGAAGAAGCTCGAGAAGGACAAGAAGATCTCGGAGGACGACCTGCACCGCGGGCTCGACGAGATCCAGAAGCACACCGACGAGCACATCAAGCACATCGGCGAGATAATTGGTGCGAAGGAGAAGGAGATCCTGGAAGTGTGACTTGCGCCCGCATCGGCGAGCGCACGTCATATCCCGAGCGCAGCGAGGGATCTCAAGGTGATCGGAGAACCCCTCACAGCACCCAGACGGCGCGCCAAGGCGGGCGCAGATCACACATCGCGGGCAGCGAGGGATGCCAGAGGATAGCTATGACCGACCCCGACGTCGCCCTCATCGTGGTGGCTGCGGGCTCCTCGACCCGATTCGGGACGGACAAGCTCGGGGTCCAGATCGCAGGACGCTCGGTCCTGGAGCGGGCGGTGACGGCGGTTCGCGCTCCATTCCCGGATGCGCCGCTCGTGTTGGTCGTTCGTGGCGACCAGGTCGAGCAGGCCCGCGCACGATGGGAGGGGCTTGGCGTCCTGGTGACGGCCGGAGGAGAACACCGTCAGGACTCGGTGAAGCACGGCTTCACGGCGCTCAACCCCGGGGACGACACGGTGGTGCTGATTCACGACGGAGCACGACCGTTCGTTCCTCGGGAGGATGTGGTCCGCGTGACGGCGGCAGCCGCCGAGACAGGGGCTGCTCTCCTGGTGGCACCGGTCGTGGAGACGGTCAAACGCCTCCGCGCGGACGGTACGGTCGAATCCACGGTGCCGCGCGAGAAGCTGGCCCGCGCACTCACCCCTCAGGCGTTCCGCGCCGGGGTGCTTCGCAGCGCGTGGGAGGCCGCAGGCGACACCTTTTGGACCGACGAGGCCGCGCTCGTGGAGCGGCAGGGAGGCACAGTGGTGGCGGTGCCGGGAGACAGCCGGAACGTGAAGGTGACGCACCCTGACGACCTGGCCCTCGTCGCCGGCGTCATTCCGAAGCGGACCCGGGTCGGGCAGGGCATCGACGTGCACCCCTTCGCGGCGGACCGCCCTCTCTGGCTCTGCGGGATCCAGTTGCCCGGTGAGACGGGACTGGCCGGGCACTCGGATGCAGACGCCGGGCTGCACGCGGTCACCGATGCCATCCTCGGCGCCTGCGGGTGCGGAGACATCGGTGAACACTTCCCTCCCAGCGAGGACCGTTGGCGTGACGCGCCCTCCGAGCTGTTCGTGCGGCACGCCCTCTCGCTCGCGGCTGGGCGGGGGTGGCGGGTCGCGGGGTGCGATCTGACGTTGATTGCCGATTTCCCGAGAATCGCGCCGCACCGAGGAGCGATGCGGGCTCGTGTGGCCGAGTTGCTGGGCCTCGCACCGGACGACGTGAACATCAAGGCGACGACGTGCGAGGGGATGGGCTTCGTCGGAAGGAAGGAAGGCGTCGTGGCCTTCGCGTTGGTCACGCTGGAGCCCTCCGCAAACCCTTGATGCAAAGGCACGACTCTTCCAGGACCACGAACCACGGACCACGGGCCGCGGTTGGGCGGGCGGAGTGGGTTGCCGGCTTTCACGCCGTGCTCGCTGTCCTCGATCGTGAGGCGGCTCGCACCGAGGTGGTGTGGATAGCCGAGGGACTCGGCGGCCCGAGGGCCAGGCAGGTGCTCGAGGCGGTCCGGACGGCGGGGGTCCGATACGCTTCGGTGCCGCGGCGCAAGCTTGACGAGGTGGCTGCCGGAACCGCGCACAACGGATTCGCCGTGCGACTTGCGCCGGCTCCGCTGGCTGAGGCGGAGTCACTTCTGGATCCGGTGGGGCAGGTCTGCCTGCTCGGCCTGGACGGGCTCGAAGACGGTCACAACCTCGGGGCCGTGGTCCGCAGTGCCGCGGCCTTTGCACTGGGAGGGGTGATCGTGGCCGGCCCGCATCCGCCGCCCCTCGGTGGCGCGGCCGCCAAGGTCGCTGCAGGAACACTACCACTGGTGCGGATCGCACACGTGGGCTCGCTTGGCGATTTCGCTCTCGCCGCGAAGGAAGCCGGGTTTTGGGTGTACGGGGCTGACGCGGGCGGAACTCCTCTTGACCGTGTGGAGCTTCCGGAGCGGTTGCTGCTCTGTCTGGGGGGTGAGGCGGGAGGGCTGCGCGCCAAGACGCGCCGCGCCCTTGACGGCGCCGTGGCGATCCCGCTCGCCGCGGGCGTCGAATCGCTGAACCTCTCGGTCGCCGCGGGGGTGCTTGCATGGGAGTGGCGCCGCCGTTTCCCCCTCCCACCCGGCCCGGGCACCGGGCCCCGGGCGCCGGGGACCGAACATCGACAGGACTAAACTGCAGAGGCCTGGGAGGTTCGGCGGGCCATCTCGCGATCTCTTCTTCCGTGGGGAAGGCGCCTATCGTGGCAAGAACAGCGATCCGGGTCCCGGAGCCCGGACCCCGGTCCCCTGTCTTTGCGGCTTGCATTTTCGCCGGACCGTGATATTATCTCCGTCCCCCTCCGGGGTAGGTGTGCCTCGAGGGGAGATCTTTGGCAGAGGGGATAGACGGGTGCTCGTTCCCGCGCAGGCTGGCGTAGCTCAACTGGTAGAGCAGCGGATTTGTAATCCGCAGGTTACGGGTTCGAGTCCCATCGCCAGCTCCAGTGAGCAACGGCGGCCCTTGCACGGTCCAGAGTGCCTCGACGGCGATGTCATGCGTGCGGGTGTGGCCGAGCGGTCAATGGCAGCAGACTGTAAATCTGCCGGGCAATGCCCTACGGTGGTTCAAATCCATCCGCCCGCACCACTTGTCTTGCTTTCCCGCGGGAGTAACTCAGGGGTAGAGTCACAGCCTTCCAAGCTGTTGGTCGCGGGTTCGAATCCCGTCTCCCGCTCCATAGCTTTGCAGGCATTCTCGTGGGCCCAGGTAGCTCAGGCGGTAGAGCACGTCCTTGGTAAGGACGGGGTCACCAGTTCAAATCTGGTCCTGGGCTCCACTGGCAGTACCTGTGAGGGAGTGACGAGCAACTGAACGAGCAGTGACAAAAGGGGCCCGTCACCTCGCGGGCCGGGGCCGTCTCGGCGGCCGTAACAGATCAGGGGAGAGGGAGGCGAAGGAACCATGGCCAAGCAGAAGTTTGACAGGACGAAGCCGCACGTGAACGTGGGGACGATTGGGCACGTGGACCACGGCAAGACGGCGTTGACGTCGGCGATTACGAAGGTGCAGTCGTTGTTGGGGTTGTCGGACTACAAGTCGTACGAGGAGGTGGCGAAGGCGTCGATTGCGCACGGTCGTCGGAACGAGATGAAGATTCTGACGATTGCGACGTCGCACGTGGAGTACCAGACGAAGGTGCGGCACTACGCGCACGTGGACTGTCCGGGGCATGCCGACTACGTGAAGAACATGATCACGGGGGCGGCGCAGATGGACGGGGCGATTCTGGTGGTGTCGGCGGAGGACGGGCCGATGCCGCAGACGCGGGAGCACATTTTGCTGGCGCGGCAGGTTGGGGTGCCGTGCATCGTGGTGTTTTTGAACAAGGTGGACAAGGTCGAGGACCCGGAGCTGTTGGACCTGGTGGAGCTCGAGGTGAGGGAGTTGCTGTCGCAGTACGAGTTTCCCGGGGACGAGGTGCCGGTGATTCGAGGGAGTGCGTTGAAGGCGGGGACGGTGGCGGGAGCGGACGCGCCGGAGGCGAAGTGCATTTTGGAGTTGATGGATGCGCTGGACAAGTACGTGCCGCAGCCGGTGCGGGACATTGACAAGCCGTTTTTGATGCCGATCGAGGACGTGTTCACGATTTCGGGGCGAGGGACGGTGGTGACGGGGCGGGTGGAGCGGGGGATCGTGAAGGTTGGGGACGAGATGGAGATCGTGGGGTTCAACCCGACGATCAAGCGGGTGGTGACGGGTGTGGAGATGTTCCGGAAGTTGTTGGACCAGGGGCAGGCGGGGGACAACATCGGTTTGCTCTTGAGGGGGACGGAGAAGAGCGAGGTGGAGCGTGGGCAGGTGGTGGCGAAGCCAGGCTCGATCACGCCGCACACGAAGTTCAAGGCGGAGGTGTACGTCTTGACGAAGGAGGAAGGTGGCCGGCACACGCCGTTTTTCAAGGGGTATCGGCCGCAGTTTTACTTCCGGACGACGGACGTGACGGGGTCGGTGTTCCTGCCGGCAGGGGTGGAGATGGTGATGCCGGGGGACAACATTGCGGTGGAGGTGGAGCTGATCACGCCGATCGCGATGGAGAAGGGGTTGCGGTTCGCGATTCGTGAGGGCGGTCGCACCGTCGGCGCCGGCACCATCAGCGAAGTCATCGAGT
>JAIQFQ010000085.1 GCA_020073245.1 Terriglobia bacterium
AGGTCGTGTTCGAGCCCAGAAGCTTCCCGCAACGCGGCCGCCAAGCGGTGTTGGCTGATCCCCAGGGAGCTGTTTTTGCGGTCCTCGCCTCCAGCAGCGGTGACCCGGCCGACGTCCTGGCGGCGCCCGGAGAATGGATCTGGAGCTCGCTTCACACCCAAGATCCGGACACGGACGCGGCCTTCTACCAGACGCTCTTCGGCTATGACGTCTTCGACGTGCCGAGTGCCGACAACAAGGAACACGTGATCCTCTCGAGCGACGACTACGCTCGCGCGAGCGTGAATCCTTTCCCCGGCGATTCGTCCCACCGTCATCCCCACTGGCTCAACTTCGTACGGGTGGCGGATGCCACCGCTGCAGCCGCCAAGGTGGTTGCGCTCGGTGGGCGCGTGATCGTCGAACCGCACGTCGATCGTCACGGCGGCAACGTGGCGGTCGTCGCCGATCCGACGGGAGCACCCTTTGGATTGATGGAGTGGTCGGACACCGACAGCAAAAAGGAGCCGAAATGAAGATCATTCATCAGCGTTGGATGGCGGGTGTGCTCGGGCTCCTGCTCCTCACGGTGTTGTATGGGTGCTTGGTAGCCCGTAGGGGAGACGACCGAGGCGTGGGGGGCGCCTACTATGCCGGGGGTTACTACGAGCCGTATGGCCACGACTACGGCGGCTGGGGGCACGGTTATCAGGTGGCACCGCCCCGCAACGACGAGCGCCGCCCACAGCAGCAGTCGGCGCCCCATGTTTATCGGCCGGCACCCACTACCCGCTTGACTCCGTCGATCCCGAAGCACCAGCGTCCCCCAGAAAAGTCAGAGCGGCCAGAGAGGCCGGAGAAGCACTGAAACCGTAGGCAGGTCATGAGCACAACAGCAATAGCCGCAATCATCGTTCTCGTCGTGCTGGTAGTCGCGGTCATCGCGACGTTGCTCTTGTTCCGAAAGCGCCGGACCGCAGGACTGCGCAGCAAGTTCGGTGAAGCTGAATATGCCCGCGCCGTCAAAGACGGCGGTAGCCGGCGGCATGGGGAAGCCGGGCTCGACAAGCGCGCTGACCGAGTCGAAGGTTTCCACGTCCGGCCGCTCGCGCCCGCCGCTCGCGCCCGCTTCGAAGACTCTTGGCGCAGAATCCAGGCGCGGTTTGTGGACGGTCCCGCCAGTGCGGTAACGGAAGCCGACCAATTGCTGGGTGATGTGATGTCCACCCGCGGCTATCCGGTAAGTGACTTTGAACAGCGCGCGGCTGATATCTCCGTGGACCATCCACTAGTTATGGAAAACTACCGAACAGCCCACGGAATCGCGCTTCGCCAAATGAAGGGGCAGGCCAGCACGGAAGACCTGCGCCAGGCAATGATCCACTACCGGACCCTCTTTGAGGAGCTAGTCAGCGAGCCGGCACTCGCCACATGACGGTTGTGTCATGGACGCGGGTCGCGATGAAGATGAACGCATGTTGGTGCGTTGAGAGCGCTGGCGAAGCCCGCCAACACGGGGTGGGGCTCGAGGAGCCGCGAGCTCTTCCTGGCCAACCACCACCGGCGCTATAGGAATTCGTTCCCGTATCGCGGATGAACCGAGCATCTGGCGGTTCATCCTTCTTTCTTTGCTCGGCTCCGCCTCGGGACCGTCCACCCGACGCCCAAACGCCCGTCCCATCATCCGCCGCCGCGCGGCATGGCTCAGCCACCGGCTCACCGTGTTCGCCGGGTTGCCCAGACAGCGGCCAACCTCGGCGACCCTCGCCCCGCACCGGAGCATCACCACCGCGGCCATGCGCCTTGGGTCCTCGACACGAACCCCGGCGCCGCCGTGGGATCCGCGAGCTCGAGAAACTTTCTATCCATCACCATCTCCGGGCAGGGGGTATTTGCTACCCAGGGTATTGCTTCGCTCCTGGGTAAGAAGTGCGCTTCCGGGTTCGGGACCGGAGGGCTACCCTCGAGAAGCGTTCGAAATCTGAAAGGTGGCTCGCTGGCGACCTCGAAGGGAGGGAAAGACCATGACGCTGATCATCGTGATCGTCCTGTTGATTCTGCTTTTCGGTGGAGGGGGCGGCTACTACTACAGAAGACGGGGACGTTGGTAGGGCGCTGCCCTGCACCCGCAGGAACTCAGCACCGAATCTACGGCCGGCAGATGACCGGCCCGTCGAGGGCGAGAAGCGACGAGAGATTTCGTCGCTCTGACGATGGCCTTCACGTACGCCGATACGGCGCGAAGGTTCGATCTCCCAGAACATGCTCTTGAGCGAGAAGTTCAACACGGGAGGGTGCAATGGAAGACAACAAGGTGACCGCTGACGAAGCGCGCCGTGCGGCTCAGCATGAGTCGATGAAGTCACAGGTCGAGCGGGATGTGAATGCCGATATCGCCGAGCGCGCCGAGCACACGACCCGCGGTGAGGCGCAAGAGATGGACAAGGTCGCCGGACGGTTTCGTGGTAAGGCCATCGACGAGGTCGTCGGGACGGATCGCGAAGTCAGACGTGCGCGCAGCCTGGCGCGCGTATCGCAAGTCGTCGACTATGTCTTCTACGTCGTCTATACGCTGCTGGCGATTCGGCTCGTGCTGGCGTTGATTGCGGCTAGGTCAAGCAGCGGGTTCGTGCAACTCATACGAACCGTGACAGATCCTTTCTACTCCGTGTTTCGGGGAATCGTGGGCAGCCCGTCGGCAGGCGGCTACACGCTGGTCCTGCCGATCGTGATTGCGATCATCGTCTATGCGTTGCTCCATGCGGGCATCACCCGGCTGCTGCGGTTGATCGCACACCGCAAGACCGAGATCTAGCCGGCACTAAGTCTTCTCGTTCCTGCAGGGAGAGGGGCTGCCATCCGAGAAGTCTTTGCGGCTGCCCTTGTCCCGGCGGCCTTCCAGCATAGGGGTTCAGGTCCCGATCTCGTTGGCGAACGCTATTCGGCGAAGTGCTTGCGGACCTTCGCCGCGATCTGGCGGTCCGTCATCCTGTCGACCGTCTCAAGAACTGCGATCCGGCCGCCCAGGTTCTTTCGCTGAAGACGT
>JAIQFQ010000056.1 GCA_020073245.1 Terriglobia bacterium
AGATCGCGAAGCTGCCGGAGACCCGCGTGCTGTCGAAGAAGCCGGCGCCGCCAGCGGAGAGGACGGCGGAGAAGCCGAAGCAGTGAGCTGATTTCTGAAGCGAGTCCGGGTTCAGAGTCAGGGAGTGCCGTGCGGTTGCCGGCCGATGCGGCTCGACCTATGTTGGTGCAAGGGCGGACCCGAGACGATCCGCCGGTGTGCCGCAGGAGCGCGGGGTCGGGCCACGGGTCGGCCTCCAGGAGGCCGCAAATGAAGAAGGTCACGGCGTTCGTCGGCAGCCCTCGCAGGAAGCACACGCACGACACCGTCCAGCAGTTCCTCGGCAACCTCCAATCCCTCGGCGGCGTCGAGTGCGAGGTCGTCCATCTGGGCGACCACCGGGTCGAGCAGTGCAGGGGGTGTTGCGTCTGCTTCAACAGGGGCGAGGAGTTCTGCCCGTCCGGGGGCGACGACCGGGATCTCCTCATCGAGAAGATGATGACGTCGGACGGAGTCGTCCTCGCGTCGCCGACCTACTCGTTCCAGGTCTCCGCGATCATGAAGACGTTCCTCGACAGGCTCGGGTTCGTGTTCCATCGTCCGCGTTTCTTCGGCAAAACCTTCACGAGCCTCGTCGTGGAAGGCATCTACGGCGGGCCGAAGGTGGTGGAGTACCTGGACTTCGTGGGAGGCGGCCTCGGCTTCAACGTGGTCAAGGGAAGCTGCGTCAGGATCCTCGAGCCGATGAGCGAGAAGAACCGGCGGAAGGTCGACGGCACCGTCGCCGCGCACGGGCGGAGGTTCCACGACGGACTGTCACGGCCGCCCTTGCCGGCGCCCACGTTCCTCAAGCTCATGTTCTTCAACATGGCGCGAACGAGCATCCGGAGGCTCGACGAGAGCTATCGCGACTACACGTACTACCGCGACAAGGGCTGGTTCGGGTCCGAGTACTTCTATCCCGTGCGCCTGAGTCCGCTCAAGCGGGCCGCCGGGAAGATGTTCGACCTCACCATGTCGAGAGGCACGACAGCCTAGCCGGGGACCGGTGTCGTTGCCGCCGCATCACCTCCTCAGCGTAGCTTCGTCAAGTCGATGCGCCAGCGTGTGCCGCTCTTGATCCAGACCAGGGGCTTGCGCTTCTCGGCGGGCGTGGTCAGGGCCAGGTGGTACAGGGCATCCACCCTCCAGTAGAACCCGCGCGTGTGGGGCGTGTCCGGCCAGTCGAACAGATGGACATCGAGGTGGTGGGCGAACTCGTGCAGGAGCGTGTCGAGCATCCCGCCGAGGTTCGGGAGCTGGATCAGCGCTTCGCCTCCATCAGCTCCTCGAGCTGGAACCTGTGGCGATGCGGATGCATGACCGCGTGCTCGAGCATCGACTCGCACGACATGTCCTCACCCCACCGCGCCTTGTGGATTGACTCGAAGCGTTTCTCTTCCACCCCGGCGAGGGGAAGCCGCCACCTCTCCAGTAGGTGCTCGAGGTAACGCTCGGCCTCGGGTTCGACATGATCGGCTTCCGGCGCGGGCTCGATGCCCGGATCGGGCAGTCCGAGCTTCTCGCAGAGCCACGTCATGTAGCCCCGGGAAGCGCGCAGCACATGATGAAGGAGCGCCTGGAGGGAGCCGTACGCAGGGTCGGTCGTGGCTGGCAGCGTGGTCCCCCTCTCCTTCGCCCTCCTCCAGACGGGGAGAAGCTCCCGCATCGCCGCGTCGTGCAGGAGTACGAGGGCGCGTGCCCCCCGGTACCTGTAGTCACTCAGCTCATGAACAGGCATGGAACCTCCTCTTGCAGCTGCGGGGAAAGTATACGGCGGCGTGGGCAGCTTCGATTGCGCACGCCAGGACCAACGTCATGGCATGACAGGTACCTGGCATCGCCATCTCACCTTCCTAACGTAGCTTGGTCCAGTCGATGCGCCAGCGTGTGCCGGTCCTGATCCAGACCAGGGGCTTGCGCTTCTCGGCGGGCGTGCCCAGGGCCAGGTGGTACAGGGCATCCACCCTCCAGTAGAACCCGCGCGTGTGGGGCGTGTCGGCCCAGCCGAACAGGTGGACGTCGAGGTGGTGGGCGAACTCGTGCAGGAGCGTGTTGAGCATTCCGCGGTAGCTCGTCACCTTGCCCAGGATCGCCGTGCGCATCCAGGCCCGGAGGACACCGGTCGCGAGCGTGTAGTCGCCGTGCAGCTCGTAGTCGAGGTGGCCGTCCCGGACCCGGTGCGGCCGCACGCCCAAGATCTTGAGTTGGGGCGCCGCCACGCGGTAGAACTCCGCGAGGCGGTCGAGCAGCTCCTGGCCCGCGCGGCGAACCCCCGGAGCCTGCGCAGCCTCGAGCGCCGCGCGCAGCCGTTCCGCGTTCCGCTGCAGTGGGTCCGCCGGCGGGAGCTCCAGCGTGTGCTGCGCGTCGCTCGCCTCGTACTGCCGGCGCAGGCGGGCGGCCCGGGGGACCGGATCCGTGACCACGGGCCGACTATAGCGCCGGGAGGACGCTCTCGAGAGAGGTGTCGGGTAGGCGAATGGCTGGCATGCCGACGCGGCGAGGAAGACGGGACCGGTTGGCCCTCTGGGCAGAGGCGGAGTTCTTGCCGGTACGTGCCCGGTTCCCTTTCCCAGGCGCCGGGATTCTGTCCCGCCGCGAGTGGCCGCTGATGGTGATGCTGGGCGGCGCGTGGGTGCCGACGTTCGTGTTCCCTGGGTGGCATCAGAAGCTGACCGTCGTGATCCCGACCCGCTGGGGATGGACGGTCTGGACGCGACGAGGTGGCGCGGCCTCGGCTTCGCCGCCGCCGCCCTCCCCATCGTGCTGCTCACGGGTTGCGCCCTGGCGTTCGGCGCGCTGGCGGTCGTGCGGTTCCGCTGGGACGTCGACGGCTGAGGGTTCAGCCCGCCCTCATTCACCGTTCGCCGTTGAGGAACCACTGTCATCGCGAGGAGCGAAGCGACGAAGCGATCTCCTCCTTCACCGCACAATCAGGCGCCCCTGCTGACGTCGGGATTGCTTCGCTTCGCTCGCAATGACACCGGGGCGAACAGTCTTGGTGAGATCGGGGGAAACCCCAAGAACCGGAAACCAGTGTCATTGCGAGGAGCGAAGCGACGAAGCAATCCCGTCAATTCCAGCGGGACTGCCAGCGCCGCCGCTCTCTGGACCTTCCGGGGTCGCCCCGGCCTTCCCCTCCTTCACCACCGCCGAGACCACTGCGGACAGCTCGCCACAGGCCGGGCACTGCAGGGGGTGCAGCAGGGAGACGCTCTCGAGCACCGTGGCCCATGAAGTCAGCGGGCTCTCGGCGCCGCAGGAGAGGCAGCGAACCATGGCATGCGCGGGCGGCTCGGCGACTGCCTCCTCGCCTGAGGGTGCCGCCTCCTCGTCCTCGCCGAAGTGCTCGCGGTACCACTTCGCGTAGTGGTGCTTGGCCCAATCGCGGTCCACGTGACCGGTGAACATCCCGCTCAACCCCACCCGGGTGTCCGGGTTGACCACGGCCAGGTAGATGTGCCCGAAGATCAGCGGGGCCGACAGGATGGCCACGGCCACGTGCGCGACCCAGGAGACGAAGTGCATCCCGGGCGTCAGCATGAACAGGCCGGTCCCGACCAGGAGCGGATAGGTCAGCATCAGCGTCATGAAGTTGAGCTTTTCGCCGGCGTTGAACTTGTGCTGCTCGGGAAGCTTCACCCTGCGGGTCACGCTGGCCGGACCGATCAGCGCGAGCCACTTGAGGTCGTCGAGCGACCAGGACCACGCGCGCTTGATGTTGTACCGGTACAGCGCGAGGTCCTTTCGGTGGCGGAGCGCGCTCAGCGTGGGCAGGAGGAGCAGGCACGCGCCCGACGTCCAGTGAACCCACCGTAGCACGGTGTGCACAGGCACCTGGGGGTGGAGGCGGTTGAAGAACAGCTTCAGGATGATTCCGGTCACGAGGCACACCAGGAACGGAACCGCGATCGACCAGTGCAGCTCCCGCTCCGACGTCCTGAAGCGCAGGATCTCCCGGGAGACACGGGCCGCCGATTCGTTGGTCCCGCCAGGTGTGTCGCCGGAGTTCCTCATCACGCTCTCCCTGCCAGTCGTGCTCCGGGTCGCTCGCGTCGCGAAGAAGGCGGCCCGATTTGAGACTGGACTATACCACCGGCCTCCTGAGCGAACACGCCGGTCGTACTTCGTCTCGGCGACTCATCGAGCATGCCTCCATCTACTCGAAGTGCTTGTACACCGGCCACGCCTTCTCGATCGGCACCTTTCGCTGGCGGGCGACAAAGATGCCAAGGTCGTTCTCGTAGAGCATGGAGTACCGGGACCGGTGGATGCCGGTGGACGTCACGTCCGCATAGACCTCAAAGTAGTCCTCGCGTTTGCCGCCCAGCCGGATGAAGGTCGTGATCGGTGTGGCGCCGACCCCCCAGAGCCAGTACGAGTTGTGGTTGCAGACGACGCGCGGCAACGGATAGCGACGCGCGTAGAGCTCGAGCGCGCCAGCCTCACCGTAGTTGGTGACGAGCGCGACCGTGGTCTTCCTCTCCGCCTCGGGGATCGTCAGATAGGCCGCGGACACATCGCGCGCGAGTTCCTCCCACCCGTGCATGTCGGCGAACAGCTGGCTGAGTTCGCCCATTTTCTTGTTCTCGGGGTTGCTCGGCGTGACATGGAGTGCGCGCGCGTACCGGATGTAGTCCTCTACCGGCAGCACCGGCATGGCGAACGGCGCCAGCAACACAACCGTGAGCGCGAGCACCCCGCCGACCGCTGCCACGACGACCCGACGCCAGCGGCGCGCGACGCGCTCGAGGGCAACGCCGCCGCACGCGAACATCGCAGGGTAGGCGGCGGCGATGTACTCGGACTTGGTGTGGGCGTTGGCCAGGAGGATCGCGAACACGGTCAGGAAGGCCACGCCCAGCGCGCGGAAACGCTTCCCCTCGCGGCCTACAAGACACCACCACAGCCCAGGCAGCGAGACCAGGAAGGTGAATGGGTTCATGTTGCGGAACATGTCCCCGAGGAAGCGGAGGCGCGTCAGCGACGAGTACTTCTCGGCCGTGGCGTTGCGCATGAACTCGAGGTGCGCGAAAGAGTGCTGGACGTTCCAGATGACGAACGGCAGGAACATGAGGAACGCGAGCATGCCCGCCGCGTACGGGCCGGGGCGCTTGAGCTGGCCGCGCAGCCCGGTGAGGACGACGGCTACGACGACGCCGGCTGCCAACCAGAGGATGCTGATCTTGTTGAGCATGCCCAAACCGAGGATCAGTCCGAGCCACATCCAAGCCACGAAGTCGCCGCGCTCGATCACGCCGAGCAGCGCGTAGGTTGCCAGTAGCCAAAAGAGGATGTCGAGGCTGTTCATGGAGAAGAAGGAGTGGAACGCCACCAGGTGCGGGGACGAGAGGAAGCAAAGGGACGCGAGGGCCATCGCCGCTCGCCCGCCTCCCATGCGGCGGACCAGCAGGCAGATCACCGCGGTGGAAAGGCCCGACGCGAGCGCGGGCACCAGCCGGATGGCAAAAACGGAGTCGCCGAGCAGGAGCCTCGTCGCCGCCATCAGGAAGATCGAGAGCGGCGGCTGGTCCACGTACCCCGCCGCGAGGTGCTTGCTGCACGCGATGTAGTACAGCTCGTCGCGGAAGTAGCCGTACCCGCCGAACGCGTTGACCACCACGTGGACGCCCAGCGCCAGCACTGCCAGTCCCACGATCGTCCCGATGTTCCTCGATGTCCCCTCGGCGCTGCCTGGATCCACCATCGCTCCCCCCGGGCTCGCAGCAGAGTCTACGTGCACTCCGTCATGGGGGTTCAAGCCGACAGGCCCGCCCCGTTGCCGTGCAGAGAATCGACGAACGACTACCTCCGGCGCCGGCTCACTCTCGACCCGTGTTTGAGTCGGGGCCGCCCGATTCGAGCGCGTGCCGTTTGTCTGTAGGACACGCCCTCCGGGCGTGCTCGAGGCGTGCTTCCGAATTCCGGCGCGAGCCCGCTCGGAGCGCGCGCCCCAGAGAGGAATCGAGCGGCTCGGGGCGGCGAGGCCGGAGAGCCGGGGCTAGGCGAACGGGTCCCAGCCGGCCACCGCCTGAAAGAACTCCGGAGCCATGGCCGGGACCCCGTCCACCGGTTCAGGACACCTTGTGGTCTTTCGGATGAAGCCGTGACTTCCCTTTGGAACGACGACGATCCTGGATCGGGTGTTGCCGCCTGCCCGCAACCCCTGTTCCAGGAGCGGGATGTTGCCCTCGGGGAGGACCAACCTGTCGTATTCGCCGTAGATGGCCAGAATCGGGCATGCGATTCGGGCCGGGACGTTTTCGGCCTCAGGGTCGTAGTTGATGATCCGGCTCAGGGCTCCGATTCTGACAGCCCGCGAGATGGTGCCGTACACGTCAAGCTTCCTCCGCAGCCATCTGGACTTCGAAGCGATCCCGTCCTCGCCGACTCCCGCACATCGCCATTCGTACTCCTGGTCGTCCAGGACCTGGCGTTTGACGCTGACGTTCGGCCCGGCCAGGTTGGCGACGAAGGCGATCTCTCCCGGGTCCTCCGCCGCCGCAAGCTGAGCGATCCAGCCGCCCTGGCTGTGCCCGCAGACGCCCACCCGGGCAGGGTCGATCTCCGGACGCCCCCGCAGGTATCTCACCCCGGCGATGGCGTCGCCGGCACGGTCATGGAAGGTCTGCGTCTCCCAGTGGCCGCCCGATCGGTTGACGCCCTTCTTCTCCAGGAGGAGGACTGCGTAGCCCTTGGCGAGAAACGCCTCGCTGATGCTCTTCCAGAGCGGAAACTCGCCCGGTCGCCACGAGCTCCGGTAGGAGTAGCTCCCGGAGCCGACGATCATGACCACCCCGGGGACACGGCGCGCGGCCACCCCCGGCTTGAGGAAGCTCGCAGCGAGGGGAGTGCCCCGGCTCGTCAACACAACCTCCTCGCCCACCGGCATGTCGTCGTCGATCATGACGTGCCGAGGTGCCATGAGCACGAAGAGGGCGACGACGAGCACAACTACCACGAGGAGACCCACGAGCGCGATTCGTTTCTTGACCATGGGGCGGCTCCCTCCCCTTCTCATTCCTCTCCATTAGACGCCTGGGACAGCCCAAGCGTTGCAGTGGGAGTGGAGGATCAGCGGACGAATCACCGCCGCGGACACACCGGACCCAAGTCGGTCCGGTCGGCGCCTCTATCGTGCGCGGTGCCGCTCAGGGCGTCCGGACGACGACCTTCCCCACCATGGAGGTGTGAATGGAGCAGAAGTAGACGAACTCCCCCGGCTCCGAGAAGGTGTGGGAGAAGGTCTGATCGGTGTCGAGCGCCTTGGAGCGGAAGCTCTTGTCCTGGGCGACGACCGTGTGCGGCATGTCGTCGCGGTTGGTCCACGTGATCGTGGTACCCGCCGGAACCGTGATGGTGGCGGGGTTGAAGGTGAAGTTGTCGATCCTCACCTGCGCCATCCGGCCCGGCTGAGCGGCCGGTTCATCGGCCGCACGGCCGGTCACGGGGACCAGCGTCGAAACCGCGAGGAACAGCGCAAGGTGGCTCCCTCGGTGTCTGCTCATTATCGTGTCTCTCCCTTCTTTCGGTTCTTCGGCCGGCGGCGCGTACCCGTCTGACGAGTTCATCCAACAACGGACATCGGCGCCGGCACGGCGTTCTCGGCTCGCGGCCACCCCGAATCTGCGAGCGAGGAGTTCACGACGGCAAGCGCGCGGCGGCCGGGAACGAAGGTCACGTCTCGCACGCCGAGCAGGGTGCGAAGGACGCCCTCGGGCACCTTCATCGGCCCGGGGCCGGGCGCGATGCCGGGCTGGGGTTGCGGGAACGCTGTGGACGCGGCGGTGTGGAACGCCACGTGCCCCTCGACCTTCTGCAGCACCTGGTGGATGTGCCCGTTGAGCACGGTCACCGAGCCGAAGCGTTTGAGGTAGGCGAGCGCCTGGGCGCTGTCCTCCGTGCCCCACCCCCACTGCGGGTAAACCGTCCACAGTGGTACGTGGGCGAACACAACGACCGGCGTGCTGCTGGGCCTGCCCTTGAGGTCGTTCTCGAGCCACTCGAGCTGCTCGCGGCCGAGGCTGCCGAGTCCGCCGGCCTTGAGGTTGAGCACGTTGACGAGGCCGACGAAGTGGACGCCCTTGTGGTCGAAGGAGAACCACCCGTCGCCGAGCGAGTCGGGCGCGAAGCGCTCGCGGTAGAGCTTACCGTTGTCCTCGATCACGTCGTGCTCGCCGGGGACGTAGAAGATCCGGCCGACCTTGACGCCGCGGAGCACCTGGGCGAGGGTGTCGAACTCCTCGGGCTTGGAGAGGTGGGACAGGTCGCCGGTGTGGATGACGAAGTCCGGCCGGTCCGGAAGGGCGTTCAGCTTGTCGACCGCCACCTGCAGCGTGGCGACGACGTCCTTGTTCGCCTCCTTGGAAAAACCGATGTGGCTGTCGCTGATCTGCGCGAAGCTGAAGCCGCTCTGCCCGCCGCGGCCCGCCTTGGCTAGAGGCGGCGAGCCTGCGTCCGATGGCGCGGCCAGCGCCGACGAGTTGAGGATCCCGCCCTCGACGACGCAGACCACACCGGTGCCGACCCACGCCATGCACTTCAGGAAGCCGCGCCGGTCGATGCCGTCGTGTTCGTGATCGTGGACGATCGTGTCGCTCATCGTTTCCCCCTTCGCGCGCCGCTGCCCGCGATCGCTCGCGATTCCGGCGCGACTGTTGTCACCGTCCTGTACCTCGACGGGGGTGCGTTATTCCCGGGAGCTCGAGGTCGCTGTCGCGGGAATAAACGGGTGCGGCGCGGAGTCTCCTACGCGGGAGTGAAACCGAACGGCGGATGGCTGGGCCGGTGACCGGGCAGGAGAGGCTCCAACTCTTCGAGAGTGCGGTCGTACCCTACCTGGATGCAGCCTACAACCTCGCGCGGTGGCTAACGCGCGATCGCCACGACGCGGAGGATCTGGTGCAGGAGAGCATGCTGCGCGCCTTGACGTACTTCGACGGCTTCTGCGGAACCGACGGGCGGGCATGGCTTCTCGCGATCGTGCGTAACGCGTTCTATACCCGCGTGAAGCGAGGTCGCGGCCGGGTGACCACCGTGCCCCTCGACGAAGAAACCCTCGGCGACGATCGCCTGCCCGACACGGAAACGGTCCTTTTCCAACGCCTCGAGGTCGCCGATTTGGGCAAGGCGATCGAGGGGCTTCCGGCGGTCTTCCGGGAGGTCGTCGTGCTGCGGGAGATCGAGGGGCTGCCGTATCGGGAGATCGCCGAGGTGGCGGGCATCCCGATCGGCACCGTGATGTCGCGCCTGGCGCGCGCCCGCGGCCTGCTCAAGCGTAGGCTCGAGGGCCGCGGCGGCAGGGAGGCGTGAGGTGACCTGCAAGCAGCTGCGGGCGGCGATCCCGGCGTATCTCGACGGCGAGCTGGACCCGTCGCCGAACATCGAGATCGAGCGCCATCTTGCGAGCTGCGCCGAGTGCGCCTCCATCGCCGCCAACGAACGCGCCTTCCGTGCGGCGTTCCACACTCCGGCCCTCCGATTTGCGGCGCCGCCCGAGCTGGCCGGGCGCGTCGGGGAGTTGCTCCGCTCCCGCACCATCGTCGCCCCGGCGCCTCGAGCGCGGTCGTGGCAGTGGCTCGCGGTTGCGGCGTCGCTGGTCATCGCCGCGGCGGCCGGCTCGCTCGTCACCCGCGTTGCCCTCGCGCCTTCGCCCACCCGACTGCTCGCCGGCGAGGTGCTGTCCGGCCACCTGAGGGCGGTGGCCGGCGATCATCCGGCCGACGTCGTGTCCACCGACCAGCACACGGTCAAGCCCTGGTTCGCCGGCAAGGTCGAATTCTCCCCCACCGTGACCGACCTCGCCGCCGAGGGGTTCCCGCTTGCCGGCGGGAGGCTCGAGGTGGTGGACGGGCGCCGAGTGGCGGCGCTCGTGTACCACCGGCGCCTCCACGTGATCAGCCTATACACCTGGCCGGTGGCGAACGGCGACGACAACGCGCCGGTCGCGACGACCGAGAGCGGGTACAACCTGGTGCGCTGGACCCGCGCCGGGATGGGCTACTGGGCAGTCTCTGATCTGGACCGGCAGGAGCTCGCCCGCTTCGCGCAGCTCCTTTCTCGCGGCCGGTGACGCGCTTCGGGGGTTGGAGGGCGGAAACCCTGCGCGGCGCGCGCCGCGCGAACCCTGACGCGGCTTGATCCGTATACCATCCGTCGCGACTCGAATCGCACCGGAGGGACAGTGAAAGCCATCCTCGCGCTTGCCGCCGTCGTTTTCGCCGCCGTCGCCGCCGCCACCGACCTCGACCAGGCGCGTACCCTCATCGAGGCCAACCGTCTCGACGAGGCGCGGGCGGTCCTCGACCGCGCCGTGAAGGACCCCGCTCAGCGCGGCGAGAGCCTGGTTCTGCTGACACGGCTGGCCAACGTCAAAGAGGATTACGAGGCCGGCCTCGGGTTCGGCAAGCAGGCGCTCCAGGCCGTGCCTGCGAGCTCCGACGCCCACTACGAGTACGCGGTGGCGCTGCGCATCAAGATGGGCCGGGCCTCGAAGCTGAAGGCGATGATGCTGCTTGGCGACTACAAGGACGAGCTCGCCGCCGCGATCCGCCTCGACCCGAAGAACGTGAAGCCGCGCCTCGAGGAGATCGGCTTCCTCCTCAACGCGCCCGGCATCGCCGGCGGCGACGTCGCGAAGGCTCGCGCCAAGATCGCGGAGCTCAAGCCCCTCGACTGGCGCAGCGCGACAAAGATGGAGGCCCAGGCGCTGCGCAAGGATGGGAACCTCGAGGGCGCGGTGACGACGTTGCGCGGCTTGCTCGCCAGGGTCGCCGACGACTACGAGGCGCGAATCTCGCTCGGCCTAACGCTGCAGGAGCTCAAGCGCTACAACGAGGCCGAGGAGGAGTTCTCGAAACTCCTTCCCGTGACGGCGGACCAGTGGTCGCTCGCGGCCACCTACCAGCTCGCTCGCACCCACATTCTGGGCCGCTACGAGCAGAACAAAGCGGTCGAGTTCCTCCTCGACTACATCGCTCGCGTCCCCGACAAGGCGGCCGGGCTGGCGCCGAGGTCGGCGGCTTATTGGCGGCTGGGCAACGCCTACGAGCAGCTGGCGCAGGTCGCGAAGGCGCGCGAAGCGTACGAGAAGGCCATCGCCCTCGACGCCGGCAACGACGAGGCGAAGAAGGCGCTCAAGGCTCTGCCGAAGGGGTGAGGCACCGCCCCGCGAGTGCGGAGTGCCGCCTCCCCTGGCGCATCGGGCGGTATCCTGGACCGAATGGAACAGAAGCCCCTGTCCCCGGGCCGGCAGCTGCGCGCAAGGGTAAAGGGCCCCCGGATCGAGGTGTGGGTCGGGGTGCCCGTCTTCCTGACGGTCCTCGCGGCGGGGGCGGTCGCGAGCTTCGGGGTTCCGGTGCGGGCGCCGGTGCGGACTCCGGCGCGGGAGCTCGAGGATCTCGTCCGCAAGGGGCCGGACAGCTACTTCCACCACATTTTCGACCCCGGTCAGTTGCTCGGCCTGACCGGACAGGTCGACCTCACGCTCGACAACTTCGAGCGGGAGACGAGCCACGGCGTGCTGCTCGCCGCGCTGCCGCGGCTGCCGGCCGACGCGCCCGATTTCACCATGCACGCGGCAGAGGTCTGGCAACCCGGGGTGGCCGGCGCCGACAACGGGATCATCGTCTTCATCTTTCCGGAGGAACGACACGTCCGCGTCGAGGTCGGGTACGGCCTCGAGCCGGCCCTCCCGGACGTCGAGGTACACCGCCTCGTCGAGGAGACCCTCGTCCCCGCGGCACGCGCGGGCGATCTCTCGGCCGGCGTCGAGGCGCTGTTGCCACCGCTGCTCGATAGGCTTCGCACGGTGCCCCGCGCGCAGCCTAAACGGTCGGGGAGGTTCGCGGACGTTCTGGTCGCCGCGCGGGAGATCCCGCGCCGGACGCGCCTGGTGTGGGCCGCCTGGCTCGACGGCGTGCGGCAGTTGCGGCTGATCATCTCGGCCGCCGTCGCCTTCCTCACCGCGTTGGTCGCCGTGTTGCTCGCTCGCATCGGCCACTGCGCCCTGCTGCTCGGGCGGCGCGTGGCGATTCGCTCCGGCATCAGGCCGCTTGCCGACGCCACGCTCGACCTGACGAACAGCGTGCTGCGGCTCGCCCAGGTGGCAGCACTCCTCTTCGTCATGGCGGTCGGCACGTCGTTCTTCTTCCCCGGCGCCGGCGGGTTCGGCGGCGGCGGCGTCGACCTGAACTGGTAGGCGGCGCGGGTCACGCCGGCACGCGCAATCGCGTCTGGATTCAACAACGCCGCGTCCGCTGAGCGGACTCGCGATGAGGACGTGGCGGACGGTCGCGCCAGTTCAGGCGCCGTCGGGGTAGGGCGAGAGCCCTGCGCCGGCTTCATCGACGGGGACCGAGGTCGGGGCAAGGTACTCCCCCCGAGGGCCGTCGCGGCGGGGTCCGCTCACACCAGCGTGCTCTAGGCCCTCCAGGATTGCGCCGATATCCTCCACCTTCACGACCGCCGAGACCACTGCGGACGGCGCGCTGCACGCAAGGCACCTCAGCGGTCGCAACTCGGATACGCTCTCGAGCACGGTGGCCCAGGAGGTCAGCGGGCTCTCGGCACCGCAGGACAGGCAGCGAATCATGGCCCGCGCCGGCGGCGCGGCCTTCGCCTCCCGGCGCACGGGTTTGGGCTCCTGATCCTCGCCGAAGGTCTCCCGGTACCATTTCGCGTAGTGGTGCCTGGCCCACTCGCGGTCCACGTGGCCAGTGAACATCCCGCTCAGCCCCACCCGGGTGTCCGGGTTGACCACGGCCAGGTAGATGTGCCCGAAGATCAGCGGGGCCGACAGGATGGCCACGGCAACGTGGCCGATCCACGAGATGAAGTGGATCCCTGGCGTCAGCAAAAGCAGGCCGGTCACCACCAGGAGCGGGTAGGTCAGCGTCAGCGACATGAAGTTGAGCTTCTCGCCGGCGTTGAACTTGTGCTGCTCCGGGAGCTTCACCCTGCGGCTCACGCTGGCGGGACCGATCAGCGCGAGCCACTTGATGTCATCCAACGTCCAAGACCACGCGCGCTTGACGTTGTACCGGTACAGGGCGAGGTCCTTGCGGTGCCTGAGCGCGGTCCACACCGGCAGGAGGAGCAGGCACGCCCCCGAGACCCGGTGGACCCACTGCAGGACCGTATGAGCGGAGAACTGAGGGTGGAGGTGGTTGAAGAACAGCTTCAGGACGATGCCGGTGGCAAGGCACACCATGAACGGGACCGCGATCGACCAGTGCAGCGCCCGCTCCGACGTTCGGAAGCGCAAGATCTCCCGCGAGACACGTGCCGCGGCCTCGCTCGCGGCCGAGGCCTTCGCCTTCAGGACCGATGAGTTCTCGGCCGGCAGGCTGCGCGGACCGGGACGCGTCGCATCACGGACGGCCTCTTGGGTCGGAGCAGGTTCGTCCGAGCTCTCAGTCGAGTGGCGCCGCCTTGCGGCATCCGCGTATGCCAGGATCCGGGCGTTGGCCGCGCCGGGCGTTTCAGTCGCAATGTGCCGGTCCGCGTTGCTGGTCCCACCGGCCGCATCACCTAAATTCCTCATCGAGCTCTCCCCCCCAGTCGAGCCCCGTCCACTCGTGTCTCGGGTTGCCCCAGCCGATTTGAGCCCAAACTGTGGCATCGCTTCTGTGATCGGGCGCACGAACGCGGCGTCGTCCCGGCGACTCCTCCAGGAGTTACTGGAAATCGAGTCTTTCTCGCGGGAAGTGCCGTGACCGCGACGGCCGGACTACAACTCGGCGTGGTCGAGCGCGTGGCGGCAGGCGCAGTCGCCGTGCTCCGGGTGTTCGCGCACGAACGCCGCGAAGAGGTCCCCAATCGCGCCCGCGCACCTTTTGAGGTTCTCTCTGACCTCCGTCGCGGTCACGCTCGACTGCATCCCGGCCGCGAGGTTGCTCACGACGCCGACCGTGGCGTAGCAGATCGCCAGCTCCCGCGCGAGAACGCACTCCGGGTAGTTGGTCTGACCGAGCAGGTGCCCGCCCAGTCTGCGGACCATCTCGACCTCGGCGCGAGTCTCGAACCTGGGTCCGTTCATGCAGGCGTACGTCGCGCCGCTCGCGAGCGGGATCCGCAGGTTGGCCGCGCTGGCGGTCAGCTGCTCGCGGAGCGTCCGGCAGTAGGGGTCGGTGACGTCCACGTGCGCGAGCTTCCCGTCCGTCGGGTAGAAGGTGTCGGCGCGCCCGGAGGTGAAGTTGAGGAACTGGTCGACGAGGACCAGCGCGCCCGGCGCCCACGCCGGCACCAGCGACCCCGAGACGCTGGTCGCCAGGATGCGCTCGACGCCGAGGGCGCGCATCGCCCAGATGTTGCCGCGGTAGTTGATCTCACCGGGAGAGATCGTGTGGCCCTTGCCGTGGCGCGGGATGAACACGACATCGCGCCCTCCGAGCGTCCCCAGCTCGATGGCCACCTCCCCGTACGGAGTCGCGAGGGTCTGCGGCCGTGCGCCGACGATACCCGGCAGCGTGTACAGCCCCGTTCCGGTGATGAACCCGGTCCTGGCGGTCATGCCCGCGCCTCCTGGGATCGGCTCGGCGCCTTTCCCCTCCGGTCGGCGGTTTACCTCGAGGTCGCGGTCCGCCATGCGCTGAGCCTCGGCGGGCATCGCCTCGGGCAATCCTTCGGTGCCGGCCTCGATCCGCGCCGCGCGTCCGGCCGGACCAGCGATCATCATGCCACCGTCCGCAGGCCGACACCATTTCACCGCGCCGCAAGGCCAGGCCGGGGAGCCGGCCCGAGCGGCGCCCGGGCTGGAGGGTGCCCGGCCCTGCTGCGGGAGGCGCCGATCGGCGGGGCCTCGGAATGAAGCAGGGACCAGGCGACTTCTTTCCTGTAGGCCGCGCGGGAGCGCCGGCGCCCGTCGCCCGAAACCGCCGCGCCGGCCTCGGGAGGTCCACGTGAAGATCCCGGAGAGCCTCGCTGGCCCGGCGTTTGCCCTGTTCCGCTTCGTCTTCGGGACGCTGTTCGCGTTTCACTGGGTGCAGAAGGTGTTCGGCCTGTTCGGCCTGGCTCATCCCGCGACCGGAACGCCCCTCGTCGCCGGGGTCATCGAGCTGGTCGCCGGACCGCTCATCGCCATCGGCTTCGTCGCTGCCCCCGCCGCGTTCATCGCCAGCGGCGAGATGGCCGTCGCGTACTTCACGGCGCACGCCCCGCGCAGCTTCATGCCGATCGTCAACCACGGCGAGCTGGCGATCCTGTACTGCTTCGCGTTCCTCCTCATTGCGGCCGGCGGGGCGGGGCGCTGGAGCCTCGATGCCCTGCTCAGGAACCGCTCGTCGCGACGGTGACGACCCGCCGGCGCGAGCCCTGGGACTGCGGGTCTCAGACCGATGGGTACCTGTCCCTCCCCAAGGTCATTTCACCCGATCTCGGACTCTCTCCGGAGGCTACGCGCGGTCAGTTGTTCGTGATGTTCGACTTCGACTTCACGATGGTTCCGTTCAGCGGGTGCTGGCCATCGGAGTTGACGATGATCTCACCCGCCGGACCGCTCTTCGCGGCGGACTGGGTTGCTGACTCGAGCCGCCTGCCGCTCTTCAGGTCCCAGCCGATCTGCATCGTTGCGCCATCGGCGCCGATGAGCTCGATGATGCATATCTGCGGTGCCGGGTTCGATGAGCCGGCCCCACGTTGCGCGGCAGTGACTGGCGACATAGCCCTTGGCCCTTCGTGGAGCGCCACGGACAGGTAGTACGTTCCTTTCGGGACCACTCCGAAGTCGAACTTTCCGTTCTCGTTCGTCGTGCGGACGGCAGCACCCCCACCCGGAGCCTTTCCGAGTTTCACGTCAACCCCTTTGAGAGGTGCGCCTGCCTGACTGGTCGCTGGCACGAGCACCGCGAGAAGGGCGAGCATCGTAATCGTGATCGTTACCGCGGCTGTCGCCGAAGCCTGGGCTGCCTTGCGCATATGCGTCTCCTTTCCGCCAATTGATTGGCTGGGCCCGAGGAGCCGGACCGCCCGCCGCCGATTGCGATGGCGGGCCGTTCGGCCCGGGTCCCTGAACCGGGTGTCACCTCGTCACCGTGCTTGAAAGAACCTGCCGTGCCCTCGATCTCTTCCCATCGATCGGAGCCTGCGCCTGTGCGAATATGCCGCCATGCGAAACGAGAAGCCGGATCTCAGCCGATACGACACGCGCCTCGACGAGAAGTACGGACACCTGACGGTGATCGACATTCCGCGCGAGGTCGCCGAGCACCAACCTTGGTTCAACCAGACGCTCACCCGTGTCAACGACTGCGTGGTGCGCCTCGGGATAGTCCAGGGCGAGTACCACTGGCACAAGCACGACCACGAAGACGAGTGCTTCATCGTGCTCGAGGGCCAGCTCCTCATCGACCTCGAGGGCCGGGAGACGGTCGTGCTCGATCGCCATCTGGGGTATACCGTGCCGAAGGGGGTCGTGCACCGGACGCGCGCGCCGCAGAAGACCGTGATCCTGATGGTCGAGGCGGCCAGCGTCACGCCGACGGGCAACTGAGCGCCGAGACACCGTGGCCAGGTGAGGCATTACAATCTACTCGAATCGGGGGGGCAGCATGCTCGATGACAGAGGGGCGTCCGTTGTTCTCGCGTTCGGACTGTGCGTGGGCTTGATCGGAGGCGCCGTTATCCTCGGCCGATCGCTCCAGGAGATCCGCAAGGGCGAACGGTACGTGACGGTCAAGGGCGTCGCGGAGCGGGACGTCAGGGCCGACCTGGCGGTGTGGCCGATGAAGGTTCGTGTCGCCGGAAACGACCTCGCGGAGGTCGGCCGGTCTCTGGAAGCCACGCGCGCGAAGGTTCTGCAGTTCCTCTCCGAGAAGGGCTTCGCCGCGGAAGAGTTCTCGAGCCAGGACCTTCGGGTCTCGGACCGCCAGGCCAGCGACTACGGCCAGGGCAACATGAAGGACATGCTGCGATACGTCGTCGAGGCGACGGTCCTGCTGCGCTCCAAGAACGTAGACCGGGTCCAGCAGGTGAGCCAGATGACGGATGAGTTGGTGCGGGCGGGAGTCGTGCTGTCCTCGAAGAACGACTGGCAGGGCGCCGGCCCCAGGTTCATCTTCACGCAGCTGAACACGATCAAGCCCGCGATGCTGGCGGAGGCGACCCGGAGCGCCCGGTCTGCCGCGGTGCAGTTCGCGGCGGACAGCGGCAGCGCGGTGGGCGCGATCCGGCGGGCGAGCCAGGGCCTCTTCTCGATCTCGGATCGCGACCAGACCGCACCCGGACAGGGCGAAGGCGGCGGCGGCGACTCCGGAAACGAGACCGACCCGAACAAACGCGTCCGTGTGGTCGTGACGATCGACTACTTCCTCGAGCGGTGAGCGTGTGCGACATTCTTCTGCGCGCGCCACGGCTTGCGGTCGGGATTCAGGCCCGCCTCGCTGTGTGAGGAATAGATGCTATGGCGACCGCCTTGCTGAGACCGGAGGAGCAATGAGGCAGCAGCGATTTGCAGCGTGCATGTTCGTGCTCGCGGCGGCGGCGGTCGCCGCCCAGACGTGGGCGCAAACCCCTTTGGCCGACGACGTCAATGCCGCGTTCCCGCAGCAAGAGGCGCTCTACCTCGACCTGCACCGGAACCCCGAGCTCTCACTTCACGAAC
Organism: Terriglobia bacterium; assembly: GCA_020073245.1. Classification (GTDB taxonomy): domain Bacteria; phylum Acidobacteriota; class Thermoanaerobaculia; order Thermoanaerobaculales; family Thermoanaerobaculaceae; genus RBG-13-68-16. The sequence goes on from JAIQFQ010000056.1 coordinate 17,618, forward strand.
AGCAAACCGCGGCGAAGCTCGCCGCGCGTGTGAAGGCGCTCGGCTACGAGGTGACGACGGGCGTCGGCGGCACCGGCGTGGTGGCGGTGCTCCGCAACGGTCCCGGACACACCGTCCTACTGCGCACCGACATGGATGCCCTGCCAGTCCTAGAGAAGACAGGTCTCCCCTACGCCAGCACGGTCACCGTCAAGGGCGACAGCGGAGAGCTCGTCCCGGTGATGCACGCGTGCGGCCACGACATCCACATGGCGTCGTGGGCCGGCACGGCGGCGCTCATGGCGCGCAACCGCCAGCGCTGGCACGGCACGCTCGTCCTCATCGGCCAGCCGGCGGAGGAGCTCGGCGAGGGCGCGGCCGCGATGCTCAAGGACGGGCTGTTCACCCGTTTCCCGAGGCCGGAGTTCGCACTGGCGATCCACGACGACACCGAACTCCCCGCCGGACAGGTCGGCTTCCACGCCGGGTACTTCCGCGCGGGCGCCGACTCGGTGACCATTACCGTGTTCGGGCGCGGCGGCCACGGTGCGAGGCCGCACCTCGCCGTGGATCCGATCGTGATCGCCGCGCGCATCGTTGTCTCGCTGCAGACGATCGTCTCGCGCGAGACCAACCCGATCGATCCGGCGGTGGTCACGGTGGGAACCATCCGCGGCGGCACGAAGAACAACATCATCCCCGACGAGGTCACGATGACGCTCACGGTCCGGGCGTTCAAGCCGGAGGTCATGGCCCATCTCACCTCGGCGATCGAGCGCATCGCGAAGGGCGAGGCCGCCGCCGCCGGCGCGCCGCGCGAGCCGCTCGTCACCGTGGACGATACCCTCGCGCCCGAGTACAACGACCCGCAGTTGACCGCCCGTGTCGCCGGCGCCCTGCGCTCGGCGATGGGAGCAGATCGGGTGGTCGAGATGCAGCCGGAGATGGGCGCGGAGGACTTCGGCGCCTACGGGCTCGCCGGCGTGCCGGTGCTCCTGCTGCACGTCGGCGCGGTGGAACCCGCGAAGTTCGCCGCCGCGCAGAAGTCCGGCGTGCCGGTGCCCTCCATCCATTCGCCGTTGTTCGCGCCGGACTACGGTCCGACGATCAAGACCGCCACGATGGCGGAGACGGCGGCGCTGCTCGAGCTGTTCGGCAAGTGAGGCAAACCGCTCCCGACCTCCTCTCGTCGGCTGGTCCGGACCGGGGAGGCCGCGAGACCTGCTCAGTATCGGCTCAGTGCACCTGTCCCGAGACGACGAGCCAGAGCACGAGCAGGCCGACGGCGAGGGCGACGACGCCCGCCGCCATCAGCCCGTACGAGAAGATCGCGGTGGTGGCGTCGATGACCTCCGACTCGTCGGCCTTCACCGGGTTCACGACGACGCGCACGGGGTCGCCGACCTTGTAGCGGGACGGCGAGGAGGCCGTCGATGAAGTCGCCGTGTGCACGCCGTCGGCGGTGTAGCGGTACACCGGCGCGTACAGCGTCCTGCCCCTGTTGTCCGGCTGCTCCTCCAACCCGACGACCGTCCCCTCCACGCGCAGCCAGGACGCAAGCTTCTTCCTGGTCGATACGATCGCGTTCCAACCCAACCAGGAGAACAGAACGCCGACACCGACAAACATGGCCACCAGCACGTAGAGCCCCATAAGCCGCCTCCTTCGGTCCTTCGCCTCCGCCGCAGCGCGAGCAGAAGCCCACTGGGGAAGCACACTCATCTTACAAACGATCCTGGCGGGCAGAAGCGCCCGGTGCGAGGCGGGTCGCAGGAACGTTCGGTGTCCGGACCCGGGGGCGAGCGTGGCGGAGGGCCAAAGGGACAGGAGACCCCGAAAACCCGCGCGGACCACCCCGCAGACGGACGAGATGCCTCCGGCCCCGCCACTGCGCGGCGGTTCCCTTGTTCGTGAGCGGCCTGGCGCTCCCGCTCGCGGCCCGTGCGGCGAGACGGGCGCCCGGGCCGCCGCAGCTACTGCGCCCTGGCCGTCTCCAGCAGGAGCTCCAGTGATCCGTAGTTGATGTTATCGCAGATGTCGTAGATCGCCTTGGTGAGCGTCCTGTCGTGGCTGATGAGAGCGTGCTTGACCATGAAGACCCTGTAGTCGAGGTCCCCGGCGCCGTGGTAGGTGGCGAGGACGCACCCCACGCTGCTCAGCCCCGCGAGGAACACGGTGTTGACCCCCTTCTCATGCAGGAGCTTGTCGAGGTCGGTCTTCTTGAAGGCGTTGGCGTAGTTCTTGACGATCTTGGGGTCGTCGTCCTTGACCGCGACGCTCTTGGGGAACTCGAAAGCCTCGGTGCCGGGCTTGGGACCCTCCCCGGGATCCGTGTGGTAGACGCGGACCACCGGGAAGCCGTTGTCGCGAAAGAGCGCGATGACGTAGTTGATCGTGTCCAGGCCGACCTTCTTGTCCTGCTCGTCCATGTACGGCAGGAACGCGTTTTGGATGTCCATGACCACGAGCGCCGGCTTCATCTTGGGCGGCAGCGGCTTCTCCGCTGCGGTCGCGGTTACTGCCAACGCCATGAGGACACCTACGACCGAAAACACCGGGATTCTCCTGCTCATGCGGCCTCCTCCCTCTGTGGCGCTCCCGGGCAGTGCGACGAGCGCCCGGTCGTGATACGAGATTCGCCCGCCCTCGGTTTGCTGCAGATGAGACCGGTAACGGTGTGGAGGATCAGAAGCCTGGGGGCCGCCCACTTTCGTCCGGCGGGGCAACGGGATCAGCCGAAGGGGTGCCGATATTGCGGGCACACCGGCACGATCGGCACCAGGTATCTCGTTCTCACCGTCTGGAATGCAGGGCGCCGCGGGGACCCGATGGTCCGGTGCTTCAGCGAGCCGCCAGGACCAGCCGCCGGTTCGAGTTCAGACAGCCCCGGAACCCGTCGGGCCCTGGTGCTTCAGGAACGTGCCGTCGTGCAGCTCGGCGAACGCCTGCTTGAGCTCGGCCTGGGTGTTCATCACGATCGGACCGTACCAGGCGACCGGCTCCTCGAGCGGCTTCCCCGAGACCAGGAGAAACCGTATCCCCTGCTCCCCGGCCTGCACCGTGACCTCGTCGCCGCGGTCGAACACGACGAGGCACCGATCCTCGGCGTGCTCCCACGCCGGCGTCTTCCACGCTCCGACCTGATCCGTGAGCACGCCGCGCGGGGGCGAGGCGTTGGCGAAGTGGCCCGAGCCCGCGAACACGTAGGCGAAGGCGTGGCGCGTGGTCTCGATGGGGAGGGTCTTCTTCTTTCCCGGCGGGACCCACACGTCAACGTAGGCGGGCTCGGCGGCGATCCCGTCGACCGGCCCGGTGACCCCCCAGAAGCTGCCGCAGATCACGCGAGCCTTGGTGCCGTCGTCGTCGGTGACCTCGGGGACGTCGGCTCCCTTCACATCCTGGTAACGCGGCGACGTCATCTTCAGGGCGGAAGGGAGGTTCGCCCAGAGCTGGAAGCCGTGCATCCGCCCGTCGCGGTCGCCCTTGGGCATCTCCTGGTGGATGATCCCGCTCCCCGCGGTCATCCACTGGACGTCGCCCGCCCCGAGCGCGCCGCGGTTGCCCAGGCTGTCGCCGTGCTCGACGGTTCCCGAGAGCACGTACGTGATCGTCTCGATCCCGCGGTGCGGGTGCCAGGGGAAGCCGGCGAGATAGTCCTCGGGACGGTCGTTGCGGAAGTCGTCGAACAGAAGGAAGGGGTCGGTTTCACCGGTGTCGCCGAACCCGAAGGCGCGGCGAAGCCGCACGCCCGCGCCTTCGATCGTGGGCGTGGACCGGGTGAGTCTCCTGATGGGGCGGATGGACATGGTGACCTCCTGAGGCGTCGCCGACGTTCGGCCGACAAACTGAGAAAACACGACGGCTGGACTGGTATTCCTGTGACGTCCCGGGGATTCGCCGCGCGACCAGCGACGCCTCCCGGGGCCCCCGCCCCGCTGGGTCCCGGAGAAAGAGGGAGCACGGCGGGTGCCTGAAGATCCCTGGCCTCTCCTTCCAACGGGACAGGGTGTCAGTGGCCTCTGCGCGAACACTCCGACACCTGGAGTGGGGGCAGGATTACCTCCCCGCCCCAGCCTCACCGTGTGAGGTAGGGACGGTTCGAACTGTCTGACCTCCGGCGACAGAGTGCCACCTTGGCGCGCCATCTTCACCCTGCCAACCCAAGCCGCACTCGGACGGCGCGCTGCGTTCGTTTCGCCACTGGATTCACGCCCTCTGCAGCACTCTGGCACGTGTCTTGCTCCACGACCACCGAAAGGCAGGAGCGCCCTTCCCCGGTGTCATCGCGCTCCGGAACGGGAGGATCCACATGCGACCGACAGGGGGTCCAGGCTCCGAACCGAAGTTCTCGTCAAGGGCAGCCAGCCTGTGGCTGGCCCTGGCGCTCGTCGCCGAGGTGGCCACGGCGGGAGATCTCGTCAGGACGGTGCGATTCAAGCTCTCCGCCGGCGACCTCGCCAGCGGTGAGTCGGCAGTTGAGAACTACCGACGCGCCACTGGCGTCGACCCGGAATACCTCGACGGGGTCGGGTGGCTCGCGCGCGGCGCGCAGATGCTCGGGCGCCCCGACGTGGCGGCTGGGTACGTGGCGGAGTTGCGCCGCGAGATCCCGGGGGAGAAGCCGGAGCTGATCGTGCCCCTGGGCGCGGCGATCGAGGTCGAAGGTAAGCTTCGAGCGGCGCGCGGGGGCCGAGGAGATGCGCTGCGGTTCCTCGAGGGTGAGCTCGCGCGCGCCACGGACGTTGCGTTGCGTTCCCGCATCTGGAAGAACATCAATCTCCTATCGCTCGAGGGGCAATCCGCTCCTGAGCTTTCCTACGGCGACAGCGCCGCGTCGGCACGGCTTCGGCTCTCTGACCTCAAGGGCAAGCCCGTGCTCCTCTTCTTCTGGGCGCACGGGTGCGGAGACTGCAAGGCCCAGGCGGCCTCGCTCGTCAGCGTCTACCAGAAGTACCGCCCGCAGGCCTTCGCGACCATGGTGTCGGTGGCCGCGAAGCCCGCGCCGAAGGCCACCAGCGAGCCCAGCAGCGCGGGCCGCGAGGGGATCCAGAGCAGGGCGAGCAGCGCGATGATCTCGAGGACGTA
>JAIQFQ010000086.1 GCA_020073245.1 Terriglobia bacterium
TTCTCCCGGGGCTCGAACTCCGCATACGTCGGGTAGAACCGCGCGAGGTCGGCCTTGGCCTCCTGCAGCACCCACCAGCCCCACGCGCGCACATGCCAGGCGAGGTCAACGTCCGGTGGGTTGAACATCCGCTCCTGCACCTGCGCGAGGTTGGACTCGAGCTGCTTCTTGGTGAGCTTTCCCGTGTCCTTGAAGAACTCCTCCATGAACTCGCGGCTCTTAAGCACGAACTCGGGCAGCGGTCGGCGTTGCCCCGCGAGCCTCTGCGGGTATTCGAGCGTGCACTTGAGGATGAACCACGCCACCGGATTGATGTCGATGGCGGTCGCCTCGCACCCGAGGCGCATCGCCTCCAGGGGAATCGCGCCGCCGCCGGCAAACGGATCGAGCACCTTCGGCGCCTGGCCGCCGTACGCCTCGCGGATCCTCGCGCGGAACCACTCGAGGTCGGGGTTCGACTCGCGCCCCCAGTGCAAGATGCCGCCGACCGTCTCCTCGACCTCCTTCTCCTCGACCTTTCCGTTCGGCATCCTCTTCTTCTTCGTGACCGTCTTCAGGGTGCCGCCGAGTTTCTCCAGGATGCGCCGCCGCTCCTCGGCGTCGCCCGGATCCGGCAGCAGCGTCGCGATCAGCGCCGCACGGCAAGCCGCCAGCGGCCGCCGCGCCGGCCAGATGTGCAGCGTCGAAATATGCCCGTGCCGCACGTTCTTCTCATGCACCGAGTCAATCGACGCCTGCTTCAGCGGGAACGCAACTTCGATAAGTCTTCTTTGTTCAGCCACTTGACGAGTCCTCAGGCGCCTCGATTGTGTGGTGGCGCCGGCTCTTGCCCGGGCGGGCGATGGGGCTTATGATTGGAATACTAACGGATCCCAGGCTGCTGTTGCGGTTGCAGGCTGGGATCAAGGTCTTGCTCTCGGGAGGGCAGGCATGGATCGGAAGAGGATGAACAACAAGCAGTTGCCTGGGATCGGAGACGCCAGCGTTGACGAAAGAGGGCTCCGGCAGTCGTTTGGGGAGCTCCAGCAGTGGCTTGCGCAGATTGCCGAAGAGTACCCTTCGTTCGCAGGGGGCCCGAACGACTCCGACATGGGCGGCGAGGTAATCCAGCAGCCGGTCTGGTCGGTGGACGCCCGCTGCGCCTCGTAGTTCTGACCTAGAGACGAATCGCCTGAACCTGGACATTCAATCCTCCGTGGCTGGTCACGATGTACTTGGCGAGCTTTCGCGTCTGGACATAGTGCTCGCATCGCATGTATAGCTCCCACACCGTGCGCCATTGCAAACCGTTCTTGTCAGCCAGCTCTACGTTGAGACCGTAGTCCTGCGCCTTCTTGCCTCGGATTACCCGCCCGTGTGAGCCCTTCTCTCCCTCTTCAAGGAAAGTATCGGCAATCTTCTGGATCTCCTCCGCAGACTTCCCATGGAGTTGATAGCGCCCGAGATACTCGACCGCGATGGTCCGTGCGAGGTCTCGCGCCTTCAGGCACATCTGAACGAAGACGGGGTCCTGACGCCGTAGTAGCTCGATGAACGGATGCGGGGGCTCGCCGATCTTGATGGCTTCCTGAGCCCGCTTGATCAGGTCGAGGTAGGCTGCTACAAACGCTGCTGCTGGTCGCATCTCGACGCCATCTTGCCCTGGAAGCCTGATGACCATCTGCGGGTCAATTGGCCCGATCTCGGAAGTCTCGGCCATGAGCAGGCCGTCTGCGCCCATGCAAACCAGCGTTGCGGCGCTCATGGCACTCCTGGGCACGACGACGCGAAAATCCTTGGCGAAGCTGCGGCAGGTCAGAATCACCTTCTCCGCGGCTGTCGGTGAGCCTCCGGGACTGTGAAGCACGAGATCGAGCTTGCCCTCGTGCCGGTCAAGATCGACTGATCGGAGAACGGTCTCGAGTAGAGCCGCATCGTCGTCGGTAATCAGGCCTGCAGGGTGCCCAAAGAACGTGAAATAAGCGATGGTGCAGCGCTTTGTCAGCTTTTGCAGGCGCTCGACGACCTCATGGTGCACAACTCCCTCGTTCTGCACGCGGTCCATCAGTTCTAGCCCCCAACCCTTGCCTTGACTCATCGCCTACCTCCGGTCTCCATTGTTCCCCGTCTCGTAGTCTGCAGCGGCCACCACAACCTTGTCGGAGATCAACACCCCACGCTTGGCCCTGACGATCAACTTCCCGAACGGATCCTGCACGCGCAGGAGCCGGGGGTTCGGCGTGGCGCAGTCGTACACGACGTAGAGCCAGTAGCGGTCGCGCAGGTTGCACGCCTTGGTCCATTCGTTCTCCTTCATTTCGATGTCGCCGGTGCGAGCGCGGCCCTTAACCTCGATCGCCCGCTCCTCGCCGTCATGCCGGCGCGCGAGCAGGTCGAACCCCGGCCAGTCGGGAAGCGACGCGGCGCGGGCAAGCGCCGGCTTCGACACGTCGCTGACGCTCGCGCCCTGCGCCTCTTCGTACGCCCACGCGACCTTGACGGCGATCGCCTCCACCTCCGCATCGAAGCGCTGCTTGTCCTCCGGGTCAACCGACGGGACGACGAGGGCGTGTGCGATGAACACGACACCGCCTGACTCGATCCGCTGCGGCTCGTGCCGCAGCTCGGCGACCACTCGGTCCTTGCGCTCACCGAGTTGGCGTTGCTGGTCGCGGATACGCGTCAGCTCGGCCTGCGCTGCGGCGTTGCCGTTGCGCGCCTTCTCGCCGAGCCGCGCGCGCCGCAAGGCGAGGTCGGCGTCCTGGTAGTCGAAGCCACGACGGAGGAAGTCCTCGCGCTCAGACAATCCGGCGAGGACCGCCTCGCGCTGCCGCTCGACGGCAGGCGCGAGCACCTGCTCCGCCGCGTAGCTGCTGGCGGCGGCCGCCAGG
>JAIQFQ010000012.1 GCA_020073245.1 Terriglobia bacterium
AGAGGAGGTCGGCCGGCTCGGCGGCGACTGGCCTGAAAACCGGAGCGACATGCCCTGGGGCCAGCGCGAGATCCTTCCCGGCAGAGGAGAACCACGCGATGAGGCTCTGCGCGCGGACTACCAGCGGCTGATCGCGATCCGGAGGGCGCACCCCGCCCTGTGGCGCGGCGCGCACGAGAAGCTGGTCGCCGAGGGTGACCTGCTTGTCTTCCTTCAGAAGGATCCGAAGTCCGACGACGCGGTCGTCGTGGCGATCAACCGAGGGAGCACGCCCGCCGTGGCTCGTTTCGCCGCGCCGGAGGCGTGGACCGGCCGAAGCGTGACCGACGTCTGGAACGGCACGGCCGTACCCTTGACAACCGGCACCATCGAGACGACTGTTGAATCAAAAGCGGCACGAATCCTGGCTCGCGACGCTCGGCACTGACGCTGCACGGGAGCCCGACAAGGGGGGCTTGGCGAATGGCTGGTGTGACCCTCAAAGGGGTGCAGAAGCGCTTCGACAAAACCGTTGTCATCAAGGACCTCGACCTCGACATCAAGGAGCACGAATTCATGGTGCTCGTGGGGCCGTCCGGCTGCGGCAAGTCCACGGCATTGCGCATGATCGCCGGCCTCGAGGAGATCTCGGGAGGAACCATCACGATCGGGAACCGGGTGGTCAACGACCTCCCGCCGAAGGACCGCGACATCGCGATGGTCTTCCAGAGCTACGCGCTCTACCCTCACATGACGGTCCGCGAGAACCTCGAGTTCGGGCTGAAGATCCGGAAGATGCCTCAGGCCGAGATCAAGAAGCTCGTGGACAACGCCGCGCAGATGCTCGGGATCGACCACCTCCTCGACCGGAAGCCGCGCGAGCTGTCGGGCGGCCAACGTCAGCGCGTGGCGGTCGGTCGGGCCATCGTGCGACAGCCCGCCGTCTTCCTCTTCGACGAGCCGCTCTCCAACCTCGACGCCAAGCTGCGCGTGCAGATGAGGGCCGAGATCGCGAAGCTCCAGCAGCGCCTCCAGACGACGACCATCTACGTCACGCACGATCAGGTGGAGGCGATGACCATGGGTCAGCGCGTCGCGGTGCTGAAGGACGGCGACCTCAAGCAGGTCGGAACGCCGATGGAACTGTACGACAAGCCGGCGAACGTGTTCGTCGCGAGCTTCATCGGCACGCCGCCGATGAACTTCGTCGCCGCCACAATCACCGACGGCGGCGCCACCCTTGCCACCGCCAAGTTCAACCTTGCGGTGCCCTCGTCCCTGCGTGGGGTGACGGCCTTGAACAGCGGCCGCAATGTCGTGGTCGGTATCCGACCCGAGAACATCCTGGAGGCAGGGACCGAGACCCGGGGCGAAACCGCGGCGCTCCAGGCCGAGGTCGAGATCGCGGAGCCGCTGGGCAACGAGGTTGTCGTGCACGCGCGGGTTGGCGATGCGCTGCTGGTGGCCAAGCTCGACCCGCACCATGTCCCCAAGCTCGGCGACAAGGTGGACCTGTTGGTCGAACTGAACTCGCTGCATCTCTTCGACGCCGAGACCGAACGGCGTCTTGAGTGAGGAGGACCGTGATGAACCCAAGACACTCTCGCCTCGTGATCTGCATGGCGCTGGCCCTGCTCTGCGGCGTTTCGGCAGTTGCCGCTCCGCCCATCGAGCTCGTTGTGTGGCACTCCTATCGTGGCGGTGAGGCGGCCGCATTCGAGAAGGTCGTGGCCGCCTACAACGCCGCGAAAGCTGGAACCGGAGTCAAGGTGACCACGCTTCCGGTACCGTACGACGCCTTTGCCGACAAGATCACTGCGGCCGTGCCGCGCGGCAAGGGACCGGACATGTTCATCTTCGCTCAGGACCGGCTGGGCGGTTGGGTGGAGGCCGGCAAGACCATCGAGCCCATAGACTTCTACGTGGATCAGGCCACCAAGGACCGCTTCCTCACGACCACCGTTCAGGCGATGACCTATCACGGCACGATCTACGCGCTGCCCTTCAACTACAAGGTCATCACCATGGTCTACAACAAGAAGCTCGTGACGAAGCCCCCGAAGACCACGGGCGAGCTTGTCCAGCTCGCGAAGTCGCTCACCGACGCCGGCACGGGCCGGTTTGGCGTGGCGTACTGGTACAGCAACTTCTATTACCACGCCATCCTGATGAACACCTTCGGCGGCGGCGCCTTCGACGCGTCCGGCAAGCCGATCCTCAACTGCGACGGGAACATCAAGTCTCTCGAGCTCCTGACGAAGTGGGTGGACAAGGACAAGTTCCTCCCTGCCGAACCCTCGACCGCCCTGGTGACCGCTCTGTTCAACGACGGCAAGGCCGCGATCGTCTTCTCCGGCCCGTGGTTCCTGGGCGAGATCGCCAAGGGCATCGACGTCGGCCTCGCGCCCCTCCCGACCGTGGACGAGGCAGGTGGCAAGCCGATGCAGCCCTGGATGACGGTGGAAGGTGTCTTCATCGCGGCGGGCTCGAAGAACAAGGACGCGGCCTACGACTTCGTGAAGTTCGTGACGGATACGCCCTCCGCGAAGATCATGGCGGTCGAAGGGCGTCAGACGCCCGCGAACAAGGCGGTCTACCTCGATCCCCAGGTCGTGAACGATCCGACGCTCCGCGTCTTCCGGCAGCAGGTCGAGGTGGCGGTTCCAATGCCGAACCTTGCCGAGATGAGCATGATGTGGACCCCCGCAAGCTCTGCGATGGCCGCCATCGTCCAGAAGTCCGCCACGGTCAAGGATGCCCTCGACCATGCGCAGAAGGAAGTCGTGGAGGCTGTGGGGTTGCTCCGGAAGCGCCAATGAGCAAGGAACCATCCCACAGTCGGCGATTCGCCGCGGGCGTCGTGGCCGCGCTGGTGGTCGGCGTGGGCCTCTCGGAGTGGGTGTTGGTACGCGCTCGGACGCAGGAAAACCGCTCTCGCGCCGAGAGGGTCGCGGTGGTGGCACTCTCCGCGGTCACGGAGGTCGCCGAGCGCGCGGGCGGCGCCGGCGATTCGTTGCGCCGGGCCGTCGCCACGATCGCCGGCCAGAACCCCGGGCTGAAGGCGATCCGTGTACTCGTGCTGGACGGGCTCTCGCTCGAAGCCTCGACGGCCTCGGAGGACCGCGGCGAGAAGGCTGCCCCGCGCAGGCTCACCCGCGACGAGAAGCCGATCTACGACCAGGCGCAGCGGCTGCGCGCGGCGGTCGAGACCAACCGCCAGGAGGGCGCCGCCCGGAAGCCCGAGATCGAGGTCGCCGGGTCTGCCGGCGGCGGGCTCTCGCTCGCCGCGCCCCTCGAGAAAGACGGGTCGGTCGTCGGGATGGTGGCTCTCGAGACGACGGCTGTCCCCACGGCGCCACGCACGGACTGGCTCTTCCCCGTGGTGGTGGTCGCGGGCGCGGGCGCCGCTTTCTGGTTGCTGGCAGTTGTGATGGGCGAGCGGCGCGCGCTCCTCGCGTTGTTCGCATGCCTCTTGCTCATGGCCGCCATGGTCGTGATGGGGCGGCATGCCTTCACCGCGGTGAGCGGGGATCGCCGCGCGACCGAGTCCGCGGTTGCGGCGGCTGTCGGCGCGGATGAGGTGAGTGCTGCCAAGGCGCTGCCGGAGCTTGCGCCTGGCGAGGGCGCAAAGCCCGTTCACCCCGCGAACTGGGACGCGGACGTCTTCCGCCGGCCGTTGGGGGTGATCGGGGCCGACGGAAAGGTGGATGAGGCGAAGTTCGAGCAGGGTCTGGCAACAGGGTCGTCCAAGACCGCGCGGGTCGTCGGGACGTTCACGGTGGTGGCGATTGCAGTCCTCCTCTTCGTGGGCTTCGGGGCGGCCTCCCGGCTCGGGGCTACGATCAGCAAGCACCACCAGGCGTACACCTACACCTTCCCGGCGATCTTCGGCATGGTATTGCTCGTCTTCCTCCCGTTCCTCTACGGCGTCGCGCTCTCGTTCACGGGGAAGTCGCTCTACACGAGTCAGGTGCCGCTCTCCGAGATCTGGGTCGGCGTGAAGAACTTCGTGGACATCCTCGGCGACTTCCACATCGCCAAGAGCACGGTCACAGGGTTGGTCTGGAACTACCAGAACATCTACTGGACGCTGGGCGTCACGATCGTCTGGACCGTGACCAACGTCGCATACGGCGTCGGGATGGGGCTCTTCCTCGCGCTCATCCTCAACACCAAAGGGCTGTTGCTGCGCCCGATCTATCGCGTCATCTTCGTCCTGCCGTGGGCGATGCCAAACTACATCACCGCTCTGATCTGGAAAGGGATGTTCCACCAGCAGTTCGGCGTGATCAACCAGATCATCCAGATGTTCGGAGGCACTCCCGTCTCCTGGTTCGAGAAGCCCTCGACGTCGCTGTTCGCGTGCATCGCGACCAACGCCTGGCTCTCGGTGCCGTTCATGATGGTGATCTGCCTCGGTGCGTTGCAGTCGATCTCCGCCGACCTCTACGAAGCCGCGCGGGTCGACGGCGCCACGCGATGGCAGCAGTTCCGCTCCATCACCCTGCCCTCGTTGAAGCCGGCGCTGATCCCGGCGGTCATCCTGTCGGTGATCTGGACCTTCAACATGTTCAACATCATCTACATCGTGTCCGGGGGCGATCCCGACCACTCCACCGAGATCATGATCACCCAGGCGTACAAGTTCGCGTTCGAGCAGTACCGCTACGGCTATGCGGCGGCGTACTCGATGGTGATCTTCGCGATCCTGCTGGCGTACGGCATCTGGCAGAACAAGGTCACGAAAGCGACGGAGGGGATATGAGCAGGAGCCAACGCAGCGGCGAGTTCCCGCACTTTCCCCTCCACCTGATCCTCCTGGTGTACGTCGTCGTCACGTTGTACCCGTTGCTCTGGGTCTTCACGATCGGCTTCTCGGGACAGCAGAACCTCATGATCGTGGACATCCCGGCCAACGCGACGTTCCTCGATCGACTGAGGGCGATCGTGCCGTGGCCCGCCCATCTTTCGGTCGCCAACTTCACGTCGGTGTTCACCGACCAGCCCTTCGCGCGCTGGCTCCTCAACAGCGTCGTCATCGCGCTCGCCACGACCGTCCTGGGCGTGTTCCTGGCGTGCACCTCGGCGTATGCGTTCTCGCGCTTCCGGTTCCCCGGCAGGCGCGTGGGGCTGATGTCCTTCCTCGTGTCGCAGATGTTCCCCGGAACCCTGATGATGATCCCGCTCTACATCATCATCGTCCAGGTGCTCGGGCTCGGTTCCACCTACCTGGGACTGATCCTCGTGTACTCGATCACGGCGATCCCGTTCTGCGTCTGGATGCTGAAGGGGTACTTCGACACGATCCCGAGGGAGCTCGAGGAGTCGGCGCTGATGGACGGAGCCTCGGCCGCGGTGATCTTCTACCGGATCGTGCTGCCGCTCGCGAAACCCGCCGTTGCCGTTACGGCGCTGTTCTCGTTCATGACCGCGTGGAACGAGTACATCCAGGCGGCCACTTTCATGGACAAGATCAACATGTACACCGCGCCGGTCGGGCTGAAGTTCTTCGTCGGCGGCTTCCAGCAGCAGTGGGGATACTTCGCGGCGGGCGCGATCGTCACCGCCATTCCCATCGTGGCGCTGTTCCTGTTCCTGCAGAAGTACCTGATCTCCGGCCTGACGGCCGGTGCGGTCAAGGGGTGACGGCACATGGAAAGGAGGTGGTGAAGCTCGTTTCAGCGAGAAAGCTGGTGAAGAGCAGGAAAGACCATAGTCTCTTCGAAAGGAGGAGAAGTATGAGGCAAGCGATGCGTATCGGTTTCCTGGCGGTCGTCGCCCTCGTGGTGGTCGGGGCGGCGGCAATGGCGCAAGAGGTGAGCTTCAAGGATCCTGTCGGCGACGACAACGGCCCAGGGACATATACCTACCCCACCGATGCCGTCTACAAGCCGGGTTCTTTTGACCTCACCTCGTTCAAGATGAAGAAGGCGGGGGACAAGTACCAGCTCGACTTCGGCGTCAACGCGACGCTCGAGGCCAAGTGCTGGTCGATGGAGTACGGGTTCTGCGTCCAGATGATCTTCGTGTTCGTCCAGAGCGACCCCGCTACCGGCCACACCGACGGAATCCCCGGCCTGAACATCAAGTTTGCGTCAGGTTCCGGCTGGAACAAGGCGATCATCGTGTCGCCGCAGCCGGCGAGCCGCGTCAAGGACGAGGTGGCGTTGAAGATGGCCAAGGGCTTGCAGGCCGACGTCATCGTCCCGGTGCGCGTCAAGGGCGCCGGGAGGACCATCTCCGCGTGGATCGACGCGAAGGACCTGCCTCAGGGCGATATCACGGCCTGGGGCTACCAGGTGGGCATGCAGTCGAACGAGGGCTTCCCGGCGGCGACCGATCTGCTCACCCGCAAGGTCAACGAGTACGAGGGGCAGCACCGGTTCGGCGGGGGCAACGACGGCGACTGCGACCCGCACGTGATCGACATCCTGGCCGGCAACGGGACGGGCGACAAGAGCGAGGTCGACCTCCAGCACAAGATGCTGGCCTACGAGTGCAACGCCGACGGCACGTCGAAGGCGATGGCCACGCTGACGATGGTGCACATGAAGAAGTAGAGGACTTGCAGCTCTTTCGTGGAAAGGAGGGAAACGATGCGTGGCAAGTATCTCGTCATCGCGGTGCTGTTCGCAGCCCTCGTGGTGGTGGCGGTCGCAGCGTCCGCGGAGGAGTTCAAGCTGAACCTCACCGGGGCCGTCTACACGAAGTGGCTGTGGGGCACCGATCGCAACGACGGCTCGCTGTACAACTACACCGACGTGCCGGCCGAGTACTTCGGCGACAACGGCCAGGGATCGGAGATCGAACTGCTGGTGGACGCGAAGATCTCGAAGGCGGTCGCGGTGCACGCCCGTATCCACAGCCGCTTCGCCCAGAACGAGTGGACCAACGCAGGGGGGTGGGGCAACCCGGGAGGCAGCAGCTATCCGATCAACAACGGAAACTGCAGCGGTGGCAGCTGCGGCGAGTTCGACCCGCGCTCCAACCAGTACGTCAAGCTGCGCGGCATGACGGTGTTCCTGACTCCGGGGTACAAGTGGCTCGACATGGCCACGATCGGCGCCAACGACTGGGGGATGTTCGACCCGTTCGTTGTGGGCCGCATCCGCTACATCGACCGCGACAACGTGAACGGCCTCCTGTTCCAGGGCTCCGCACTCGGGAAAGCGTTGAGCTGGGACTTCGCCCGGCAGTCCTTGCCGCGCAACTGGGCCGGGCCGAACTTCTCTACCGGCACGTATGCAGCTGCTGATGGAAACTACGTGGCCCAGGTCAAGTACACGGGCGGCGCGCTATGGGACGTCGCCGGGATCGGGAGTTACACCAACGACATCGAGGTGGACGCCAGCGATCAGAACTGGAACAACGGCCGCACCGTCAAGACCCGCTTCAGGGATGAGGTCCTCGGCCTCCGGTTCGGTCTCCACCCCACCCAGATGTTCGACGTCAACGCCCAGTACTACCACTCCAGCTCGGACACGTCCGACAAGTTCCTGCCGCACGACTTCTCCGGCGTACCGTTCGCCGGCATCGGCGGGTTCTCCCCGGTGCCGTTCGGCCCGCACGACGGCAACAGCTGGAAGGTCAACTTCGACGTCAACGACCCGTTCGGCGTGGGGCTCTCCTTCAAGGTGGAGGGGTTCGACATCGGCAAGGACTACGTTGCGTTGATGGCGGCGCGCCGTGAGGCCGACGTGCTGCTCACCGAGGGCCACGACGGGGCGTTCGTCTTCAGCGGAGCGGCCAACAGCAGGTATCAGCCGTTCCCCAACACGAACGACTTCCCCTCGAGGTACATCATCGGGTACGCCGGGTTCATGGGGAATGCGCAGCAGGTGGCCACGGTCAACGTGGATATCCAGTTCCAGGACTTCAACGAGCCGTGGGCCGAGACCGTGATCGGATGGAAGGGGTTCACCCTCGCTCCGACGTACTCAACGGGACCGCTCGAGCTGTCCGCCGAGTACACGAAGATCGACTACAACACCAACTGGCAGGCGTGGGGGCACCCGGAGAACTCGATCTGGAACCACACGTATCCCGGCGCGGAGCTCGACGGCGGTCCGGGCATCAGCCCGCTCGTGGCGTACCAGCCCTTCCAGGACAAGAACACGGACATCTACCTGATCAAGGGGAAGTACACCGCTGACGTCGGCAAGGGGATCGATTTCTTTGCGAAGGTCAAGTGGCTCAACGAGACCGACAAGCGGCTGAACGACGCGCGGTTCCTGCCGTACGCGGCGGGCGACTGCCCGGGCAGCGGCCAGCCGTGCGCCGGCAACCGCAACTTCTACTCCCCCGGCAACACCATGGCCGATCTGTACTCCAACCCTTCGGTGATCACGGTCAACGGCGTGACCGGCTACCAGTGGAAGCCGTTCGACTCTCTCTCCGACGATGACCGCGACGTCAAGTACACGATGTTCCAGGTCGGCGCCGGCTACCAGCTCGGAAGGCTCCTGTACGGCCGGTTGACGTACGAGCACTTCCAGTCCGACCTCAAGGACGGCAACACCGCGTGGCAGGCGTACAACACGGAGGAGTACGCCTCCGGCAAGCACAGCAAGAACATCGTGACGGTCCAGTTCCTCTACCCGCTGTCCGGGATCGAGTGCGGGATCGACTACCAGTACGCGTGGGGCACGTTCGAGCCCGACTTCGGAACCGGGTTCGTCACGCAGTACGCGGATTCCTCCATCTCGCACAAGTTCCACGTCCCGGTCGGCTCTCCGGGGTTCAGCGGCCGCTACGGCGGCTGGAACCGCATGGACAAGCAGGACCTCAGCCAGCAGCACCTGAAGGCGTGGCTGAAGGTGCGGTTCTGACGCATTGCGGCGACTGGACTCGGGGCCCGGCTCCGCAAGGGGCCGGGCCCCTTTCTCTCCGGGCGCTGAAGGGGGTTGCGTCTGGCGTTCGAGGTGGCGTACGTTTCAGCTCGCACTAGCGTTGGAGCTCGGAGGCGACATGCACAGGTACGGGGCAACGCGGGCACTGATCCTGGCGGCGTTGGCCGCCGCACTCTTCATCGCGGTCGGAGCGGTCGCGCTGGCGGGCGACGGGCCGGAGGTCTTCAGGCTCGCCGATCCCCGGGGCGACGACCACGGCGACGGCTCGCTGATCTACCCGCAGCGCGATGACATCGAAAAAGGGGAGCTGGACATCCTGTCGTTCTCGGCCTCCGCGGACAAGGCCGGCACGGTGTTCGAGGTCGTGTTCGCGAAGCCGGTCCGCAAGCCCGACCGGCGCACGATCGACGAGCTCGGTAACACGCTCGACTCCCTGGCGCGCCTCGGGTTCTACAACTTCAATGTTGATATCTACATCGATACGGACCGCATCCCGGGTTCCGGCAGCACGGTGATGTTGCCCGGCAGGCGTGCCACGATCGATCCCGCGTTCGCATGGGAGAAGGCGATCTGCCTGACCCCACGTCCCGCCCTTGCCGCCGGCGGCCTGCGGTCGCTGCTCGAGAGGCAGAGGAAGCTGGAGCTCAAGAGCCGCCAGGGCCGGGTCACCGACGAGGACGAGAAGCAGATCGCCACCACGGTGGCCAAGGATGTGGCGGCGGACATCTTCTTCCCGACACTGGTCTGGGTGACCGGGAACCGCGTGCGCTTCTTCGTGCCGGCTTCGTTCCTCGGCGGAGTCGCCCAGGACAGCTGGGGCTATGTGGTCGCCGACTCTGTGGCGGACCTCCAGGCGAGCGTAGATCTCGGATCGGCGCTCGGAGGGGATCCGAGGGCGCCGGCGCTGATGATCGTGCCCGTCGGAAGGGGGCGAGGGGCGGCCTTCCTTGGTGGCGGGTACGAGGACGACAACCTCGAGCCGCCTCTGGTCGACATCATCGTGCCGACGGGCGTCAAGCAGGAGAACGTCCTGAAGGACTACGACCTGAGGGTGGATAGGCCGGTGAAGCTCCCGGGCGTCGTCCCCGCGGACCTGAAGAGCTTGAAAAAGTAGCGGGCACCACCGAAGAGACAGGGATCCGGGCACCGGGGTCCGACAATGGCACAGCCGGAAGGCCATCGGCAGGCGCGGCAGCACGGCGTGCAGCCGCGCCGCCGCCGTTGGGCCTATCGCAAGGCGCGGGAGCGGCCCGCGCCGGAGTGTAGCCGGAGGCTACATGAGGACGCGAGGTCGCGAGCGCAACGCCGCGAGAGGTCCGACGCCGGCGGCGCTACTTGAGGCGCCAGATCGCGCTTGCCCGTGCGGGAAGCGACACCCGCCACGCGGTGCCGAACGGTGAAAAGATCACGCCCGGGTCCGCGAAGACCGGTTCGAACACGGTCGTGGCCGTCCCAAACGGTCCGGCAGTCTGGAGCGAGCCGGAGATGTTATGGACGACCAGCGCGCGCTCGTCCGGCGTCGTCCGAAGGAACGACAGGACCTGGCCGCTGCCGCTGGCGAGGATCTGGAGGTCCCCGCGGCGCAGCGCCGCAGACGAGTGGCGGGCCCTGATCAACAGCCGGTACCGTGACAGCAGCGAGGACGGATCGCCCGTCTCGGCCGCGACGTTGGCGGTGTCCCTGCCCGGCGAGAACGGGAACCAGGGGCTCCCGGTCGTGAACCCGCCGCCGGCTGAGGCGTCCCACGGCATCGGCGTGCGCTTGAGCCTGTCGTCGGTGTCCGAGCTCCCGTTCGCGAGTCCGACCTCCTCGCCGTAATACATGAACGGCGTGCCGGGCAGGGTCAGCAGGATGGCGGCGGCGTTCCGCATCTTGCTCCCATCGTTGCCGAGTTGCGTCGCGAGTCGGATCTGGTCGTGGTTGGTCAGGAACGGCGCATCGGTGGCGCCAGCGGGGTAGGTCGACTGGACCTCGGCGAGCTTGCTGCCGATGACGGTCGCGTCTTGCCCATTGACGCCCTGGATAACGGCGGCTGCGAGCGGGAAGTCGAACGTCATCGGAAGCTCGTCGCCGCCGGGGACGGCCCCGGTGCTCCCGTAGTACGTGGCGATGATCGGGGTGTCGGTCCAGCTCTCCCCGACGAGCGTTGCTTCGGGCTTGACCGAACGGACCGAAAAGGAGAACTCCCGCCAGAAGGCGTGCGTTTCGGGCTGGTCGACCTGAAGCAGGCCCGGGCCGTTCTCCACGAGATGGCGGGCCGCGTCGAGCCGGAAGCCGTCGGCGCCCCGCGACAACCAGAGGCCCGCAAGCCGCTTGATCTCCGCACGCACCTCGGGGTTGCGGAAGTTGAGGTCCGGCATCCCGGCCCAGAAGACACCGTAGAACCACTGGCCATCCTTGAGGTTCTGGTGCCAGGTATCGGATCCCCCGTAGAGGTTCCACGGCTGTCGCCACCCGAGGTCGGTCGGGCTCCAGACGTACCAATCGCGCTTGGCCGCGGTCGGCGACGACGCGGCGTCCACGAACCAGGGGTGGTCCGAGCCCGTGTGGTTGATGACGTAGTCGACGATTACCTTGATGCCCCGGCGGTGGGCCTCCTGGCACAGGGTCGCGAAATCATCGTTGCTGCCGTAGTCGGGATTGATGGTCTCGTAGTCGGTGGTGTCGTACCCGTGGTAGCTTGGCGACTTGAAGATCGGCATGAGCCAGATCGCATCCACCTTGAGGTCGGTTGTCGTGGCCGGATCGCCGGTGTTGAGGTAGTCGAGCTTTCCGATCAGCCCCTTGAGGTCCCCGGTTCCGTCCCCGTTGGAGTCGGCGAAGCTGCGCACGAACACCTCGTAGAAGACGGCGCCCTTCGACCAGTCGTTGTTCCAGAGCGGGGCCCCTCGCTGCAACACGCGCCGCACCGTGCGCGGCTGCTGGTCGGGTTGCCCGCCCGCCACAGCGACCGGGACGCCCGCGGCGAAAGGCAAAATCAGGGCAATCAGAAACCTGTGCATCAAACAGTGGCCCGCGTGAGGTGACTCGCTAGGGTATAGCATGAGAAGAATCGTACCGCGCTTTCGGCGACCCGCAACGGTATGGAGGAGCGCGATGACTCGCTTCGACGCCGCCCGTCGCGCGGCGGTCATGCAGGATCTGCTGGGGGTCCTCACGGGACGGCCCGTAGACCTGCTGCCCTTCGATCGCGTCCGGTCCGGCCTGCGCCTCAAGCACACGGTGGACCGCGGTCACCGGGACGTTCCCCTCGAGTTGATCGTGGGAACTCTCGGGCGGGAGCGCGAGTTCAACCGCGAGTTCTTGCCACGCGAGGAGGCACTGCGGGACCGGTGGGAGGAGGTCGAGGAGCTGGCCGAGGGGCCGGCCGGCTTCCCGGCTGTGGAGCTCTACCAGGTTGGCGATACGTACTTCGTCGTCGACGGCCACCACCGGGTCTCAGTTGCGCGCTCCCTCGGGGTTTCCACCATCGAAGCCCACGTGAAGGAGTTCCTCACGCCGGTCCCGATAGGCCCCGGGGCCTCGATCGAAGAGGTAGTCCTGAGCAGCGGGTTCGCCGACTTCCTCGAAGCGACCGGGCTTGTGCCTGCCGCGCCAGATGAGTTCCGGGTCTCGGAGCCGAACGGCTACGAACGCCTGCTCGAGCACATCACCGTGCATCGCTATTACCGCGGGATCGAGAGCGGACGGGGCTCGAGCTGGGGAGAGGCCGTCGCATCGTGGTACGACACCGTCTACACACCGATCATCGCGGCGATCCGGCGCTGCGGCGTCATGGAGGGGTTCCCGGGGAGGACGGAGACGGACCTCTACCTGTTCACCATGGACCACGTGCACCACCTGCGGGAGCGCTACGCCCCCAAGCCGGTGCCGTTTCCCGTCGCGGTCCGTCACTTCAAGTTCTTCTACACGGAGGGGCGTCGCCTGTCCGGCCGGCTGCGGTCGTGGTGGCGCCGGTGGCGCTTGTGACCTGCCTGCCTTCTTCTCGGCCGAGGAGCCGATGACGGCCCCACCGCAACGCCCGTTCGGCGCCACCGGCATCACCGTCTCCGCGCTCGGCATCGGCGGCGGGGCGACCGGCGACCCGTCGCTCCCCGAGGACACCGTCGACGTCTTTCTGGGTGCCGCCGCAGACGCGGGTGTCACGCTGATAGACACGGCGCGCTCCTACGGCGCCTCCGAGGAGCGCATCGGGCGACACCTGGCGTCGCGGCGTGACCGGTTCGTGCTCTCCACAAAGGTCGGGTACGGGATCGAAGGATTCGAGGACTGGACGGGCCCCTGCGTCGCAGCCGGCATCGACGCGGCGCTGCGGCGCCTCGCCACGGACCGGATCGACATCGTGCACCTGCACTCGTGTCCGCTCGAGGTCCTCGAGCGAGGCGAGGCGATCGAGCCGCTGCTACGGGCGGTCGAAGCGGGCAAGGTGCGGGTCGCGGCGTACTCGGGGGAGAACGAGGCGCTGGCGTGGGCCGTCGCCTCAGGGAGTTTCGGCGGCGTCCAGGCCTCGGTCAACGTGTGCGACCAGAACGCGCTCAGGGGCCAGCTCGCGGAAGCCCACCGGCGGGGTCTCGGGGTGATCGCGAAGCGGCCGCTGGCCAACGCGCCGTGGCGCTTCGACCGGATGCCCGAACCGGCCGACGTGGCGGAGTACTGGAAGCGCTTCCATGCCCTCGCCATCGGCCCCTGCGGCCTGCCCTGGGAGGAGGTGGCGATCCGGTTCGCGGCGTGGCAGCCCGAGGTGGCTGCGTGCGTCGTCGGGACGGCGAGCCCAGCTCACCTGCGCCGAAACGTCGACGCGGTTTGCCGAGGCCCTCTCCCCGATGAGATCGGCCGGCGGATCCAGGAGGCCTTCTCGGCACGCGGCGCCGGATGGCCGGGGGTGATCTGACGGCCGCTCGCGGTCCTGAGAGAGGGCACGCGATCCGCTACCATACGGTGAACGGGAGTCCGACCGATGGCCTTTGAGCGAGCCTGCGGCGTCCTGCTTCATCCGACCTGCCTGCCGGGTCCGTACGGTATCGGCGACATCGGCCCGGCCGCCCACCGCTACCTGGAGTGGCTGGCCCGGGCCGGCGCGCGTTGGTGGCAGGTGCTGCCGCTCAACCCGGCGGGACCCGGCGCCTCCCCGTACGCTGCGACTTCGACGTTCGCCGGCAGCACCGCGCTCGTGAGCCCCGAGCTGCTCCGGAGCCAGGGTCTCCTGCAGGCTTCCGACCTTTCGGTCCCGCCTGACTTCTCGCCGTTCAAGGTCGAATTCCCCCGGGTCGTGCCGTACAAGCGCGCGCTCCTGGAGCGCGCCTTCGAGCGGTTCGCGGCTCGGCCGCCGGCCGGAATCGGGGAGCGGCTCGAGGCGTTCCGAGGCCGGCACGCGGCGTGGCTGCGTGACTGGGCCCTGTTCGCCGCTCTCAAGCGTGCTGGCGCGGACGCATCGTGGTGGGAGTGGCCGGAGGAGATCGCACTCCGCCGGCCAGGAGCGCTCGGGGCGTGGGCAGCTCGGCATCAGCGTGAGTTGGCGTTCGAGGAGTTCTGCCAGTTCGTGTTCTTCGAGCAGTGGGAGGTCCTTCGCGAACGGGCTCGCGCGCTGGGGATCGGCATCCTCGGCGACCTTCCGATCTACGTCGCCGATGACAGCGCGGAGGTGTGGGCGAACCGCGGGCTCTTCCGCCTCGACGGGCGCGGTCGGCCGGTCGCGGTGGCCGGCGTGCCGCCGGACTACTTCAGCGAGACCGGCCAGCTCTGGGGCAACCCGCTCTACGACTGGGAGGCGCTCGAGGCGTCTGGATACGGCTGGTGGGTGGCGCGCATGCGGGCGATGTTCGAGCTGGTCGACGCGGTGCGGCTGGACCACTTTCGCGGTTTCGCGGGGTACTGGGAAGTGCCGGCGGGAGCAAAGACCGCGGCGACCGGCCGGTGGGTGCCGGGTCCCGGGCGAAAGCTGTTCGACGCGCTCCGCGCGGCGCTGGGTGAGCGCTCGCTCGTAGCCGAGGACCTCGGCGTGATGACCGATGATGTCAAGGAACTGCGCGATTCCCTAGGGCTGCCCGGAATGGCGGTGCTGCAGTTCGCGTTCGCCCCCGCGTCGCGCAGCAAGTTCGTGCCGTACCTGCACCGCCGCAACATGGTGGTGTACACCGGGACCCACGACAACAACACCACCCTCGGATGGTTCATGGGCGACGCCTCGCCGGCCGAGAAGGAGTTCGTGTGCCGGTATCTCGCCACGGATGGCCGCGAGATCCACTGGGACATGATCAGGGTGGCGCTCTCATCGGTCGCGGACCTCGCGGTCGTCCCGCACCAGGACATCGCGGGGCTGGGTGCGGACTGCCGGATGAACACGCCCTCGAAGGCCGAGGGCAACTGGCGTTTCCGGCTCACGGACTGGATGCTCGGCGACGCCCTCAGGGACCGCTTCGCGGGGCTCTGTTGGCTGTACGGACGCAGCGGAAGCTAGTCGACGACCCGGCGTTCGCGAAGGCCGCACCGCCGAACCCCAACAAGGAGGGCACTGCGCCAGGGGCCTCTGCTGGCCTGGCCTCAGTTGGTCGTCTTGGCCTGGGCGCGCTGGCGGAAGAACTCGATGACGGCGGGCATCACGGAGATGATGATGATCGCGAAGATCACGAGGGTGAAGTTGCGCTTGACGACCGGGATGTTCCCGAACCAGAACCCGGCCATGACGAACCCGAGCACCCAGGCCACGCCCCCGACCACGTTATAGGAGAGGAAGCGCCCGTACGTCATCTTGCCGATCCCGGCCACGAACGGCGCAAACGTTCGCACGATCGGGACGAAGCGGGCGATGACGATCGTCTTGCCCCCGTACCGCTCGTAAAACTCGTGCGTCCTCTGGAGGTGCTTCTTGTTGAGGAAGCGGACGTTCTCCTTGTGGAACACCTTGGGGCCCACGATCGCCCCGATCCAGTAGTTGGCCGTGTCGCCGAGGATCGCCGCGCCCGCCAGAACCAGGAGTGCCATCGCGAGACCGAGCGAGCCGCGCGCTGCGAATGTGCCCACCGCGAACAGCAGCGAGTCGCCTGGAAGGAAGGGCGTCACAACGAATCCAGTCTCGCAGAAGACGATCACGAACAGAATGAGGTACGTGAGCAGCCCGTACTGTTGGATCATCAGGTCGAGATGCGCGTCGATGTGGAGGACGAATTCGATCAGCTGGCCCACGTAACCCATTGGCTCTCCCTGGCGATCACTCACCGGCGGACGGACCGGCGGATCTGGCGCCCACCCCTGCCGGAGCGGTCAAAGTAAGCCCAACCCGGACCGAAAGCAAGGTGGAGCGGCGCCGCCAGCGCGGTCCTTCAGGCCCCTGCGACCAACTCGCCGAGGCGTGCGACGGCCGCGTCCCGGGACGCGAGAGAGCCGGCTTTTCCCTGGAAGATGCGCCCGGATCCGCCTCCCCGCCCTGCCAGCAGCCCGGCGATCTCCTTTCCCACCGTCTGAACCTCGAGGGCCATCGCCTCCCCGACGACGACCATGAAGAACGACTGGTCGCCGAGAGACGCGGTGAGCAAGGCGGCAACGCCCGGAGCGGAGGACGAAAGCCGCCGCCCGAGGCGTTGCAGGAATGCGACATCCTTGCCGTCGAAGTGAGCGCTCACGACGCGTCCCGGCCGCGCAGCGAGCGCGGCTGCGGTCGCCTCGGCGAGCTCGTCCTCGAGCCCCCTAGCCTGCTTCTCGAGGGCATGGAGCTGGCCGAGCTTCAGCTCCGCGGCGCGCGCGAGCTCCTCGTCGGGAGCGCCGAGCAGCACGCGCAGCGCCGCGTTCCGCTGTTCGTGTACGGCGAGGCGCGCCCGAACACGGCCGCCGGCGAGCCAGAAGAGCCGGGTGCCGCCACGCATCGACTCGGTGCCGAGGAGCTTGATGGCCTCGATCTCCGAGGTCGAGCGCACGTGCGTGCCACCGCAGGTGTTGAGGTCGAGCCCGGCGATCTCGACCAGGCGGACGTCGCCGACGTGCCCCGCCGGGAGGCCGCGGGTCCGCACGGCGAGCGTCGCGAGCTCATCCTGTGGGATGCGGCGAGTGGAAACCGGCCGCGCGACACGGATCTCCGCCGCCACTGTTTCCTCCAGCATCCGGAGCTCGCCGGGTCCCGGATTGACGACGGCGAGCTCAATGTCGCACAGTTGTTCGCCGAGGTGGAACGCGATCGTCGGCCACCCGAACCGGTCGTCCGCGACGGCGGTGAGGAGGTGTTGTCCGGTGTGCTGCTGCATGTGGTCGAAGCGGCGTTCCCAGTCCAGTCGTGCGGTCACGGGTCCGAGGGGCACCTCGCGATCGAGGGTGTGTCGGATGAACCCTTCGTGCCTCTGGACGTCGATCACCGGGACCTCGCCGAGAAGCCCACGGTCGGAAGGCTGACCACCTCCCTCGGGGTAGAAGATCGTCCGGGAGAGCACGGCGAACGGCCGGCCGCCCTCATTCCCCACCTCGACAATCTCGGTTTCGACCTCGGCGAGATAGGGATCGCGCTCGAAGAGAGGAAAGTCGCTCATAGGTGACCCCCACCCATTACCTTCTGCCCTGCGTTGCGTGAAAGGTCGTGGTTCTCATGGGTGCTCTCCGCCAAGGTCGGCGATTCCACCGGGCCCGGAACGCCCAGAGGTGCCGCCGCCAGCAGGAAACCCCACAGCGGAGCCAGGCGGAAGTCCAGGATCTCGGGGGCCGCGAGGCTCCACACGGAGTAGCCGAACCATACGGCGGCGTGCGCCGCCAGGAAGACACGGCGTGGGTCCCCGGCGGTCAGACGTAGCGCCGAGATGGCAGGTACCAGTATCCAAAGGAAGAGCGCGGCTCCGACGGCGACGAGGCCCGCGAAGCCGAGCTTGAAGAGGAGGAAAACATAGAAATTGTGGATGTAGTTGGGGTTCTCGAAACCCACGATGTTGCCTGTTCGGTCGTAGCCGGTGGCGGCGAACTGAAAGCGTGCCCCGAGGCCGTGGCCGAGCACACGGGCGGTCCACGACGAGCGGAGAAACTCGCGGAGAACTGCTCTGGTCTCCTTGAAACGGAATGCGAGAGAAGCGTCGCTGGCGAATGCGCTCTCTCCGGAGCCTGCGTCCGGGTCCACGGGGCGGTAAACGCCGCGGTCGAGGAGCACGATCAGGGACCCGAGCCACGCCGGTCCCAGCCGTTCGAACGTGACGCCCTTCAGGCCCTCCGACGTCCCCCGCGTGTCTCGGAGGCGCACCTCCAGCGACATCGTCGCCCTTCTGCTGACGGCCACCTCCGAGAAGACCTTTGCGCCCGCCTTGGATGCGAGGATGTCGGCGACCACCAGGGGCTCCGAGTCCGAGCCGGAGCCCGCGGGCCAGACACCGACCTGGACGCGGCCGGGACCCCGGAACAGGACCTCGCCCCGGACTCGATAGGCCGCTGCAGGCATCTCCGGCGTGCTCAGGGCGTCGATCCGAGCCACGCTCCCGATGTCGGGTGCATGCACCTCGGGACCAGTCGCCGACTCGAGGACAGGTCTGGCAGGACCCGGGACGCGCTCGTCCAGCCGGCTGAGAAGATTCGGCCTGGCGTGGCCCCACCAGAGCACGGACAGGGCCGCTGCCGAAGCCGTGACGGCCAGGAGCACCGCGGCCGCGCGGAGCAGCCACGGCCGGAAAATCGCCGCCTTGCCCCACGCGACCAGAGCGAAGACCACGACTGCGAAGGTGCCTGCAAGCCAGAGCGAGCGGACGCTCGAGATCAGCGTGTAGGCCGCGACGATGCCGACGGCGCCGAATGCCAGGTGGCGTCTCCACCCCTTCGAGGTGGCGCCAAGGGCGAGCCCCAGGAGGGCGGCCAACATTGCCGCGCCGGTCGGCGCCGCGCCGTTTGGGAAGGAGAATCGCCTGGGGTCCTGGCCGTGTGCGAGGCGCACGACGCCGAACGCGAAGGCGACAAGGCAGGCGGCGCTGGACATCCCCGACACCACGACCGCAAAGCGTCTCATCCCGGCGACGCTGCCGTGCATCCAGCCTCCGAGCGCGGCGAGCGGCAGGAGGCCCATCGAGAGCAGTTGGCCGGCGACCAGATGGGTTTCGTTGCCCCTCACCAGAGCTACGACGCCGCCGAGCATGGCAGCAGCCGCATACAACCCGACGCCGACCATCAACGGCGACCATGGGAGAGCGAGGTTCGCCCGGCGACGAGGGTTGGCGAGACCCAGGAGCACGACGGCGAGGGTGACGGCCAGGTTGAGGGATGCTCTGGCGGCGCCCTCGGCGGCCGTGGGGAGGCTGTGCGTAACCACGGGGCCGAGCAGCATCGCCAACGCTGCGAGCGGCACCACGAGTCGCGCGAAGGCTGTCGGGTCCATCTCGGATTGCGTCTCGCTACATCTCCGCGGGGACCGGGATTCCCAGCAGTGTCTCGAGGATCGTGGCGATCGTCGCCGCGAAGACTCGGAACACGCCGCGCCGAAGCGCGCGGGCGCCCTCATCCTCGGCGTGCAGGACGGGATGCTCGTGATAGAGCTTGTGGAACGCCTGGGCGAGGTCGCGCGCGTGCCCCGCCAGCAGCGAGAACTCGAGCGCGCCGACCGCCTTCTCGACCATCTCGGTTGTACGGGCGCAGGCGAACACCAGATCCCAGAGGTCGTCAGGGACGGCCGCAGCGGCCACGGCCTCCGCGTCGACCTCCGGCGAACCGGCAAGGCCCTGGGCCCCGAGCTTCTCGAAGATCTTGGCCGCGCGCACGGCGGAGTACTGCAGGTACGGTCCGGTGTCGCCTTCGAACGCGAGCGCCTCGTCGAAGTCGAACGCAAGCACGCGGTTGCGGCCCTGACGGGCCATCTGGTAGCGAAGCGCACCGACGGCGATGGCCCGAGCCCGATCGGCGCGCTGCTCCGGCGTCGAGTTGTCGTCGGCGCCCCGCCGCTCGGCGATCGCGCGCTCAGCCTCACCGATGAGGGTGACCAGCAGGGCGTCGGCCTTCACGCCGATCCCGCGCCGGCCAGACATCTCGATGAACGGTTTCGAGAGATCCTCCTCGGAGAGACCAAAGTCGAGACCCTGCGCCTCCTCGAGGCGCTTCACGGCCTTCGGCGTCAGAGCCACCATCTCGTACGCGAAGTGAACCGAGTTCTCCGCGGCTTCCGGATGACCGAGCACGCGAATGGCCTCCTTGACCACCTTCTGAGGGTACGACTGGCGCGCGTCGATCACGTTGTAGACGCGGGCGGCGGCACCGAAGGATACCCCCGCGGGCCGCTCGTCGGGGTCCGACGCCGTCCGATACAGGGCGCCCTCGCCGAACCCGTATCGGACCGGGGCGGTCGATCCCTCCTGGGCGAACCGGTCAAACGCTCGGTAGCCGAAATCGTGCAGCGTGCCGCCGTCGTCCCGAAGCAACCCCAGCTTCCAGAGTTGGTAGGCGATGTCCTTGCCCGTATAGGTCACGGTGCCGTTGGACCGCACCAGAATCTTGTCGGCATCCGCCATCCCTGCGAACTCAGGCGAATCGACGAGCGACATCACCCAGCAGCCGGCGTTCTTGCCCTCGGTCTCCTTCCGGATCGCGCCGGCGCCGAGCAACAACTGGAGGGCCCGACGCCAGAACCCCCGGTGCAGGATGTCCGACTCGTGGGGGAGCACATCGTAGGCAATTCCGAGGCGTCCCATGGTGACGAGGTGACACCGCAGATTGGCCTCCGCGACGGCGGCCGCCAGGCGCGAGACAGAGGCGTGGTCAGTGGTCCGTGGTCCGTCATCCGGAGAAACGAGACGGTCGATTGCCTCGTTGAGCGTCATCTCGGAGGGGAAGCCGCCCTCGACGGCGTGGAGGACCTCGGCCCGGAACTTCAACGCCGACTCGTCTTGCTCGTACCACCTGGTCACCCGAGGGTAGAGGTCCCAGCAGACATCGTCGAAGTCGGGAGACCCGAGGGTCTCTTTCACCAGCGTCCCCTCGCCGGCGCGCACAGCGAGAGCGTCGAGAACCCGGGCGCGGGAGGGCGTGCCTTCGATCTCCGGCCACACCGGGGCGACCGCGGCCAACAGCTGGACCTCCGGCAGATACAGGAGACCCACCACGACGTCCGCCACCTGGACACCGGTGTCGTCGATGTAGTCCTGAACCTCAACAGGGTTCCCGAGGAACCTAAGGCAGCGCACGAGCGTGTCGCCCAGCACCGCGTTGCGGAGGTGGCCGATATGGGCCGCCTTGTTCGGGTTGATGTTCGTGTGTTCGACGATCATCTTCTTCTTGGGGGGACTCTCCGGACCCTCGCTCGAACCCCTCTCCCTCGCGACCGCAGGAGATCCCCCCCGCTTTCCGGGAGTGAATCCCGGCTCGCGCTTCTGTCCTTGATCGGTGACGGTCGAGCTCGAGGCGAGGAGGAGGTGGGCGAGGGTGGGTCCGCGGCGGAGACGGAAGTTGAGGAAGCCCGCGCCCTCGATCGAGAAGCCGGGTTCGAGCAGCGCGAGCGGGTGGGTTTCGGCCAGACCGGCGCGGACCTCCTCCAGACGCCTCGCCACGTCCTCGGCGATGGCGCGCGGCGGTTTGCGCAGCGACTTGGCGAGCGGGAGGGCGCCCGCCCATGCGAGATCGCCCAGCTGCCGGCGAGGCGCCACGTCTAGAAAGACCTGTGCCTCCTCAACATTCATCGCGGTCAGCGCTGCGGCAACGGCCGAGGCCAGTTCCCTGCGGATCGTCTCCAACATCCGGGGTCCTCCGTGGTCGTGGATTGTACCGCGCCTGCAGAGCCTCGAAGGCGCGATCGCCCGGTGGAAGGAAGGTGCGGAGCCTCGGCTCGAGCATGTGACCCCGCTCACACGCACCGGCGCAGGGTCGCTGCACTCTGGTTCAAGGCGTGCTTCTCGCGCGGGGAAAGCTGCGGGGGAAGCTGTGGAAAATGGATGTGAGCTGCTCCTGGTCGGCTTCGAGGAGGCGATGCGGGGCCGTGTTCTCGAGGTCGAGGCGCGGTTCGGCCACCGCGTGACCCAAGCCGAGGATGGATCGGCGGCGCTGCGGTTCGCATCGCACGGCCGGTACGACGCCCTGGTGGTCTCGCACCCACTCGAAGCGGCCCCGACGGCCGGGTTCCTGCGAGCCGTGCGCGACCCCGATTCGCCGTGCCGCGCCTCGGGTCTGGTGCTGGTCGCGCAGGAGCGGTGGCGCCGAGACGCCGAGGCGTACATCGGGCGCGGGGCGAACCGCGTGCTGCGTCTCGATCAGCTCCCGCGGGAGCTACCCGCAACCCTGCAGCCCCTGCTGCGGATCCCACCGCGGTCCCCTCTTCGCCTGCCGGTGAGGCTGGAGGTCGCCGGGCACCCCCTCCTTCGCCGCACCCTGTGCGAGACGGTCAACGTCTCGATGCACGGAGCGCTGCTGCGCGTGCCGCACACGGTCCCGCCCGGCACCGACGTGCGATTCCAGCTCTTCCTGCCCGGGGCCGCGCCGGTGTTCGGCGAAGGCCGGATCGTGCGACAAACCGCCCAGGGCCGGGAGCCGTACCCGGGGATCGGAGTCGAGTTCACGGGCTTCGACAGGGGGAGCAAAGGTCTCCTGGAGGACCGGCTTTCGGCGCCGCGAGGTGCAACCACGTAGCTTTGGACGCGGGGCCTCCTGGCCGGGCGGGGGCGTGGCAGGTCCCACCGTCGCTTGATGGGCATTCACCTGAAGGGATTGAACGAGGGTATGTTTTGCTTGCGGTTGCTGAAGGTCCGGACCTCGGCACCGGGTGAACCGGGACCGTAGGATCGCGTATAACGTACGGTACGGATAGGGAGACTCGATGACGATCTCGCGCCATCGCCTCGCGCCGCTTGCGTGTATCGCAACGGTGTTCTGCACTCTCAGCGTCATCGCGCAGCCGCCGGCGCTAGACGCCGCACGGCGCCGCATCGCGATCGAGAAGCTGGCGGTCGTGGGAAGCGCGCTGTACATCGGGGCCCACCCGGACGATGAGAACACCGCGATGCTCGCGTGGCTCGCCCAGGGTCGCAAGGTGCGCACGGCCTACCTGTCCCTCACCCGCGGCGACGGCGGTCAGAACCTCATCGGCACCGAACAGGGAGATTCGCTCGGCGTGGTTCGGACCGAGGAGTTGCTCGCGGCGCGCGGGTTTGACGGCGCCGAGCAGTTCTTCACTCGAGCGGTGGACTTCGGCTACTCCAAGGGCCCCGAGGAGACGCTCAGGTTCTGGGGCCACGATGAGGTGCTCTCGGACGTCGTGTGGGTGGTCCGATCGTTCCGGCCCGACGTGATCGTGACGAGGTTCCCCGCAAACGGCGACGGCGGACACGGGCACCACACCGCCTCGGCGATTCTGGCGGCCGAGGCCTTCACGGCCGCGGCCGACCCGAAGCGCTTCCCCGGCCAACTCCGGTTCGTCGCACCGTGGCAGGCGAAGCGTCTGATGTGGAACGCATGGCGACGAGACGGAGAACAGCGGCCCGCCGACGCGAAGCCGCAGCTCACCGTCGACCTCGGGGCCTACGACCCGGTGCTCGGCGCGTCGTTCGCCGAGATCGCCGCAGCCTCCCGCAGCATGCACAAGAGTCAGGGGTTCGGCTCGGCGCCGCGGCGCGGATCCCTGCCCAACTACCTGGAGCTGGTTGCCGGCCAGCCGGCCCCCGCCGATCTGTTCGACGGGGTCGACCTCACCTGGAAGCGGGTTCCGGGCGGCGCCGCGGTTGGATCGATCATCGCCGGAGCGATCGCAGGGTACCGCGACACCGACCCGGCTGCCTCCGTTCCGGCCTTGCTCGAGGCACTCGCGGCCGTCGACGGGCTCGAACGCGGTCCGTGGGTCGGCGTGAAGAGACAGGAGCTGGTCGAAGCGATCAGGATGTGCACCGGTCTGTGGCTGGAAGCGATGTCCGGCACCCCGGCCGCCACGCCCGGGTCGTCGATCGAGGTCACCGCGTTGGCCGTGAACCGCAGCGCTGCGCCACTGACCCTCGTGCGGGTCGAAACGCCGTTCTCGCCGGGGATGCGCATCGACACGCCGGGTCCGGGCAGCCCGGCAACGATCGGCGGCGGCTCGCGCGACCAGATGACGCCGCTCGAGAACAACCAGCCCGTGACGCAGAAGCTCACCGTGCAGCTGCCGAATGACCTGCCGTACACGCAGCCGTACTGGCTCGCCGCGCCGCATGGCATCGGGCTGTTCAACGTCGCGGATCAGACGCTCGTCGGGCAGCCCCGGAATCCGCCTGCCGTCCTGACGACCTTCGTCCTGCGAGCCGGGTCACACGAGCTCCGATACGCGGTGCCGGTGCAGCACCGATGGACCGATCCGGTGGAAGGGGAGCGGCTCCGCGAGCTCGCGATCATCCCCCGGGTCACCGTGGACCTCGGCGTACCCGTGCTCGTTCTGCCGGACGCGCGTCCCCATGTGATTCGCGTGACCACGCGGGCTCACGAGGCGAAGGCGACCGCCACCGTGCGCCTGTCGGCGCCGGCCGGCTGGGGTGTGGAGCCGGAAGGCGCCACGCTCACGTTCGAAGCGGCCGGAGACGAGCGCACGACGAGGTTCACGCTCACACCACCGAAGGGCGAGTGCACCGGCGAGCTCGAGGCGTTCGTCCGGACGGACCGGGAAGAGCTCGGCCGAAGCGAGGTCGAGATATCGCACGCCCACATCCCGCCCCAGACCCTGCTGCCGCCCGCGGCCGCGAAGCTCGTGAGGGTGGACATCGCGCGCCCTGTAACGAGGGTCGGCTATGTGATGGGCCCCGGCGACGAGATCCCCTCGGTCCTGCGTCAGCTCGGCTTCCAGGTCGTGTTGCTCTCGGACGACGATCTGGAGGACGCGGACCTGGCGACGTTCGAAGCGGTCGTGGTCGGCGTGCGCGCCTACAACACCAGGCCGCGTCTCGCCCGGGCCGAGGACCGGCTTCTTGAGTACGTGCGGGGCGGCGGGACCCTCGTGGTGCAGTACGACACCGAGCGCGGCCTCGTGACCGACCGCCTCGGGCCGTTCCCGCTCAAGCTCTCCCACGACCGCGTGACCGATGAGACAGCGCCGGTGACCGTCCTCATCCCCGGACACCCTCTCCTCGCCACGCCCAACGCGATGAACGCCCGGGACTTCGACGGGTGGGTGCAGGAGCGGGGCCTGTATTTCCCAGGTTCCTGGGATCCGCGCTACCAGGCGTTGCTTGCCATGTCCGACCCGGGCGAGAAGCCCTTGCAGAGCGCGTTGCTCTTCGCCCCTTACGGCAAGGGCAGCTACGTCCACACGGCGCTTTCGTTCTTCAGGGAGCTCCCCGCCGGCGTACCGGGCGCGATCCGGCTGTTCGCCAACCTGTTAGCCGGAGGTAGGCCGCATGCATGACCCGGAGGTCCCCCCCTCCGGCTCACCGCGACAACCCCTTTCCTTGGACCCCGGACCCCGGACCCCTGGCCCCGTCCTTCAAGACCACCGATCACCGACCACCGACCACGCCTCTGCCGATGAGACCATTCCGTTCGGGCTGTCGTGGCGCGCACTCTACGGCATCGTGGCCGCCACGCTCGTCGTGCTGATCGCGCTGTTCTCGCTCTTCACCGGGGCCTTCGAGTGAGCCAGGTCGACTGGGCCGTCCTGGCGGCCGCGCTGGCGGGCATGGTCGCCTACGGGGTCTGGAAGGGCGGGCGCAGCCGGGACACCGAGGGGTTCTTGCTCGCGGGTCGTGAGATGCGGTGGGGGACCGTGGCGCTCTCGATCATGGCGACGCAGGCCTCCGCGATCACGTTCCTCTCGACGCCGGGTCAGGCGTACGCCGACGGTATGCGGTTCGTCCAGTTCTACCTCGGCCTCCCGATCGCGATGATCGTGGTGTCGGCTGTCGCAGTGCCGCTCTACTACCGCCTGAAGGTGCACACGGCGTATGAGTACCTGGAGACCCGCTTCGATCTCAAGACGCGATCGCTGACGGCGTTCCTGTTCCTGATCCAGCGCGGCCTCGCGGCCGGCCTCACGATTTTCGCACCCTCCCTCATCCTCTCGGTGATCCTGGGCTGGGACATCCGGCTCACCGTTCTCGTGATTGGCACGGCTGTCGTGATCTACACGACGTCCGGGGGGGCCCGCGCGGTGAGCCGGACGCAGACGTTACAGGCCGCAATCATCTTGACGGGCATGGTGGCTGCGTTCGTCGCGATGGTGACGCTTCTGCCGGCCGATGTCTCGCTCTTCGATGCCCTGAGGGTGGCCGGGAAGGCCGGGAGGCTGAAGGCGATCGACCCTTCGTTCAGCCTCACGAACCGCTACACGCTGTGGTCTGGATTGATCGGAGGAACGTTCCTGCAGCTCTCATACTTCGGGACGGACCAGTCGCAGGTGCAGCGCTACCTGAGCGGCAGTTCGGTCACGCAGAGCCGGCTCGGCTTGCTCTTCAACGGGATGGTCAAGGTCCCGATGCAGTTCGGAATCCTACTGGTCGGCGCGACCCTGTTCGCGTTCTATCAGTTCCAGGCTCCGCCGGTGTTCTTCAACCCGGTCGAGACCGCCAACGTCCGGTCTTCGGCGGAGGGCGCGCGCTTTGCCGAGGTGGAGGCCCAATACCGTGCGGCCCAGGCCGCGCAGGAGGTTCGGGCCCGCGAGTTGGCCGTCGCGATAAAGCGCGGCGATGATCGCGCGGGGGACGCCGTTGCCGCGTATCGCGCCGCCAGCGCCCGATCCGGCGATCTTCGCGCGGAAGCGATCTCGCTTATCCGCGCTGCCGACCCGAAGGCCGACCCCAGCGACACCAACTACGTCTTCCTCAGCTTCGTGGTGCACAACCTGCCGGCGGGCCTCGTGGGGCTGGTGCTCGCGATGGTCTTCGCCGCCTCGATGTCGGCATCGTCTGCCGAGCTCAACTCGCTCGCCTCCACGTCGGTGGTGGACGTCTACCGACGCCTGCTGCGGCCGGGCGCGGGGAATGGGCACTACGTCCTCGTCTCGCGGATCGCCACGGTGGGCTGGGGCGGGTTCGCGATCCTCTTCGCGGAGTACGCCAGCCGGCTCGGGTCACTGATCGAAGCCGTGAACATCCTGGGCTCGCTGTTCTACGGCACGATCCTGGGGGTGTTCCTGGCGGGGTTCTATCTGAAGCGAGTGTCGGGCTCCGCGGTGTTCGCCGCGGCGATCATCGCCGAGGCACTCGTAGTCGGGTGTTTCCTGCTCACCCGCATTTCCTTCCTCTGGTACAACGTCGTCGGCTGTCTCGCGGTGCTCGCTCTGTCGTCGCTGTTCGAGAGCCTTCTCCCGCGACCCCACCCGGCTCCCGCTTCCGTCAGCTGAATTCGCTCCGGCGTGCTCCAACGTGGTGCCGACGCCGCCAAAGGCAAAGGCGGCCCGGTCGTTCGGGCCGCCCTCCAGGTTGGTCTGACTGTCCTGGGCCCGGAGCCCGGACCCCCTACTTCTTCTCCCACTCTTTGATCAGGTTGTCCACCATCACGGTGTCGGCCTTGGGGTCGGCGGCCTTGCCCACCGTGATCGCCTTCTTGGCGAGGGCGATGGCGTCCGCCTTCTTGCCATCGAGGGCGAGGAAACGGGCTTTCCCGGCCAGGTTGTACATCGTTTCCTTCATTGCGATCGACCTGTCCATCCAGCCCCTGGCTTCGTCGAGGTTCACATTGTTGTCGAGGCAGAAGGTCGCGGCGCGGTAGGGGAGGCGCCAGTCATCTACCGCCTTGCGGGCGGCGGCGAGCACCTTGGCGGTGGTATCGACCTTGACCGTGATCGGCACCGAGAGCTTCTCCCAGCAGATTGCCACGGTGGCGGAGTCGGTGGAGACCGCCGGGAACCAGAACGTCAGCAGCTCGCGGAACTCGTCGGGGTGCGGCGTGAGCTTGATCCGCAGGACGTCCTCGGTCTGCTTGTACTCGTACGCGCCCCACTGCTTGGCGCCCTTGTTGAAGATCACGGTCCACTCGTCCTTGCCGGGGATCGTGAAGAGCCCGTAGGTGCCGGCTGGCAGCTTGGTCCCTTCGATGGTGACCTCGTCAGAGAAGGTGATCGTGGTGGCCTCGTTGGCGCCGGTGCGCCACACCTGGTCGTACGGAACGAGGCCGCCCCAGATCACGCGCCCCTTCACGCCCGGTCGGCAATAGGTGATCGTGATGTCGGTCAGACCGACGGTCTGCGAGACCGTGGCCTTGGGGCTCGGGCGCGGCAGGTCGAGCTGCGCGAGCGCGGGCGCGGCCGCCAACAACGTCGCGGCGAACAGAGCCGCGACTGCGAAAAGTTGTGTCTTCTTCATGGTGTCCTCCAGTCGGTGGGAGGTTAAGACAGAGTCGCATGAACGTCAACCGCGTCCTCCACGGCGTGCCGTGGAGTCGGGCGACCGCTTTCCCCGGGAACACGACGGCACCCCTTCGCGCACTCGGGCGCGCCAGAGACGTGCCTGGCACGACTGACATTGAGAGCGGGACGCGCTTCGTCTTTCCAACGGGGTGTGGTAGCCTCTCGCGTTCACCGCCCTGATCGAAACCGGGGCGACCGACGCGCAGGGCTGCCGGGAACACCGTCCACACCGGCCCGTGAACGCGCGGGGAGGGAAACGTGGCCTATAACCGTGGGGCCTCGATTGCGAAGCGCGAGCGTGAGCGCGCGCGACAGCAGCGGCAGAAAGAGAAAGCTGAACGGCGTGCCCAGCGCGCCGCGGAAAAGCTCGAGCGGCCTGCGTCTGAAAGCGACGTTGATCCGGACATTGCGGGGATCGTCCCTGGACCTCAGCCCCCCCAGGATGAGACCTGAGACGTGGCCCGACCGTACTTCGCTCACCTGGAAGGGCCGCCGCGCGGGGGCCGTCAACTCGCCGCTTCGTCGGCCGCCAGCTCGATGCAACGGCCAACGAACTGCTCGATGGCCTCGCGGCCTGCCTCCGACGTCTCGATGAACTCGATTCCGAGCTGACTGAGCTTCTCGCCCCGGGCGCCTGTAACCTCGCCGATCCGGGCGACCCGGCCTCTGGTGCGAAGGATGTGTTCTCGCAACCGCAGCTCGGCGTCAACGATCGTGTCGAGAGGCGGTGGCTCCTCCGTCTCGACCAGGATCCCGACCGCGCTGACGTTCTTGACGGCGAAGTGGCAGGCGGTATAGAGGTTCACCGGTTCCGGCACGTCGACCTTGAAGCGGCCGGAACTCCGCTTGCTGACCTCGGTTGGCGAATCGGTCTGCAGGATTCGGGCAAGGTCGGCGGCCCTGTTTCCCAGCGCCTGGTCGAACCTGAATCCTGCTGCATAGACAGGGGTGGCCGCCCCACCGTCGGTCTGGGACGTGTCGCGCATGCGGCACCACACCACCGAGCCCGCCAGACGCAGGGTCGCGTCATCGGCATGTCTGAACGTGATCGAGTACTTCCGGCCCACGCGCATCTGAGCGTTGGTCTCGACCGCCATTCCCGTGATGCTCATGTTCACGATTCTTGCATTTGCCGAGAGGTGCAGTGTGCCCTTTACACCCCGGACGATGTGGCGCTCGCTGCGGCGCCTCTCACGGAATTGACTGCCCTTGCGCGGCATCGTTCCGAGATGATACCAAATGTCCTGTGCGGGTGATCATCCGCAGGCGGGTCATTGGTCTGGGTCCGCCGTGTCGTTCTGGCTCGAGATCCGCGCTCAGTTGATCGTGGGGCCGCCACGGTCATCATCGCGTCTGATCACTCGCAGCCCGCGGCGTTTCGCCAGCCGGTCGATCTTCCGGCCGAGACGGCGGCCCCTCCATTCCAGCCACCGGACGCGCAGGCCGCGCTGAGGCGACCGGCGCGACAGGGCCAGGGCCGTGATCCCGGTTGCGCCGCAGATCCCGGCAAAGCCCGCCAGGTCCTTGGTCCCGAGGTAGGCGACGAACGCCAGCAGGATCCCGAGCCACAGGCACCAACGGGCCCTGATCGGCAGCACGAAGAAGAGGAGAATCGTGGCATCCCCGGCGAGTGTTGCGAACGCCGCGATCAGGACCGCGAGCACCATCCGTTGGCCCTGCATGAGCTGGAATGGGAAGGCGGTCGGGCTCCCGCCAAGCCCGCTGCTGACAACGAGCTGGACGAGGGCGGCGATCCCTGCCGCACCTGCCGTGGCCGCCAAGAGCAAGGTCCAGAACCGGCGGCGGCCCAGCCTGGCCCGCACGTCCTGCCCGAACCAGAACACGACCAGCAGCTCCAGGAGGATCCACAGGCTCGGACTCCCGAAGCCCACCAGGGGGTAGGTGACGAGCTGCCAGAGGTAACCGAGGCGCCAAACGGCGGGTGTCAAGCGCAACAACGCCGGCACGACCGCGGTAGCCTCGAAGAACTGCAGAGCGTAGGTCCCAAACAGGATCGCCAAGAGGAAGACCAAGTCCGGCGTCGGTCGGCTGCCCGGCCACCCGAAGCCGCCGAATTCGGCGTGTCTGCGGTACGGTTGCCTGGGGTCCACGCTCTTCCCTCGCCGCCCCATCTTTTCCGATCCTGCGCGGCGATGCAACCGCCGACCGCCACTCTCGGGTTTCGAGGGACGGGGCAGGGCGTTCGTTCGCCGGACGGTCTGCCGACGGAGAAATCTGAGATTGGCCTTTCGCTGAGGCAACTCGTGTGAGATACGTCACCTCTTTTGCGCAATGAGGGGCGTCATCCTTATTCTCACGAAGGGGGCCCATGGCCTCAGCGGGCGCCGTCATGTGGTACACCGTCCTGCCGGTCGGGCTCGACCCCGAGGCGACGGAGAGGGTCCGTGACGCGCTGGCGCCTCTCGACGCCGTGGTGACCGCCGGCGCCGACGATTGGTCGGAAGCCTTGGATCTTGCGTCGGCCGGACGCTACGACGGCCTGGTCGTCGGCTACCCTCTGGGGGACGCCCCCGTGGCCGGCTTTCTCGCGTGCCTCCGCCGGCCAACGTGCCCGTGCCGTAACTCTGCCATCGTGCTGATCACCGATGACCGGTACCGGGCGGAAGGGGAGACTTACCTCGGGCGCGGCGCGAACCGGGTTCTGACGTGGGACGAAGCGCCGTTGCGGTTGCCTGACGTCCTGGAGGACCTCTTCAAGGCCGCCCCCAGGGTGTTAGTCGAACTGTCGGTCCGCGTCATGCCGGTGAATGAGGGGCCCGTGGGTTCCGTGGCGTGCCGGACGGTGAACGTATCCTCCTCCGGCATGTTGCTCAGGCTGGCGGAAGGGTATCGCCCAGGGACCGTCCTCGTGTTCGAGATGGTGCTGCCGGGTTCGGTGGTCCCCGTATGCGGCCACGCTCGTGTCGTGCGCCGAACCTCCGTGCGACGGGAGCCGTTCCCCGGTGTGGGTGTTGCGTTCGCCGGCCTCCACGACAACGCCCGCGCCCGTCTTGCCTCGTTCCTCCAGTGCGCCGTCGCGTAGCAATGGCTCCTGCCCGGGGCGCGCCGTGCGGGAGGACGCGCTTTTCGGGGCATCCCTGACACTTTTGGCACCCAGACGCAGGCAGGTGGCGGTGCAGCCGCAAGCCCCGTGCTCCATGCCTCGAAGGGCCGGCTCGATGGTGCCGTGTCGGCGGTAGACTGCCAAGGAAGGGAAACTTGCCATGGCGGACGTCAGGAACCCACGCTCCCGTCACACAGGGGAATTGAGCCGGCGCGAACTGCTGCAGACCGGCCTGACAGGCGGGATGGCCGTGGCCGCCGCCGCGGCGATGCCGGCGCCGCTCCGTGGGTCGGACGACAAAGGGGCGCCCCGGATCCCGCCGTTCGAGCTGGAGGAGGCAACCGTCGCCCAACTCCAGGCGGAGATGGGCGCGGGGATGCGCACGGCCCGCTCGCTGGTCGAGGCTTACATCGCGCGCATCGAGGCGCTGGATCCCAGGCTCAGGGCGGTGATCGAGGTCAACCCCGAGGCGGTTGCGATCGCGACCTCACTCGACGACGAGCGCAAGGCCAAAGGGCCGCGAGGGCCGCTTCATGGAATCCCGGTGCTGATCAAGGACAACATCTCCACGGCAGACCGCATGGCGACCACCGCCGGGTCGCTGGCCCTGATCGGTGCAAAGGCACCGCGGGATTCCTCCGTCGCCGGCAGGCTACGCCTGGCCGGCGCGGTGATTCTCGGCAAGACCAACCTCTCGGAGTGGGCCAACTTCCGTTCCTCGAAATCGTCGAGCGGGTGGAGCGCACGAGGCGGCCAGTGCCTCAACCCGTACGCATTCGATCGCAGCCCGTGCGGGTCGAGTTCAGGGAGCGGGGCGGCGGTCGCCGCGAACCTGGCGGTGGTCGCGGTAGGAACCGAGACCGACGGCTCGATCGTCTGCCCGTCGGCGGCCAACTCGCTGGTCGGAATCAAGCCGACGGTCGGCCTCGTGAGCCGCGCGGGGATCGTTCCTATCTCCCACTCCCAGGATACGGCCGGGCCGATGGCACGCAACGTCGCGGACGCGGCTGCGCTCCTCGGGGTTCTTGCCGGCGTGGACCCCCGCGACGGCGCGACCGCGCGAAGCCGGGCCAATGCGTCGGCCGACTACACCACGTTTCTCGATCCGAACGGCCTCAAGGGAGCCCGCATCGGTGTCGCCCGCACGAAGTTCTTCGGCTACAGTCCGGAAGCCGACGACCTCGCCGAGGCCGCGATCAAGGAGCTGAGGCGACTCGGGGCGGTCATCGTGGACCCCGCGAACATCCCGCACGCCGGGGAGTTCGACGACGCCGAGTTCGAGGTGCTGCTGTACGAGTTCAAGGCGAACCTCAACGCCTATCTCGCCGAATGGGCTCCCGGCGCCCCGGTCGGGACGCTCGCCGACGTGATCGCGTTCAACGAGAAGAACCGCGACCGCGAGATGCCGTACTTCCTTCAGGACGTGATGGAGAAGGCCCAGGGGAAAGGGCCGCTCGCCGACAAGGCATACCTCAAGGCCCTCAAGAAGTGCCGGCGACTCTCGAGGACGCAGGGACTCGACGTCGTGATGCGCGAGCAGCGGCTCGACGCGATCGTGGCGCCGACCGGGTCACCGCCCTGGACGATCGACCTCATCGACGGCGATCACTTCCTCGGCGCCAGTTCCACGCCCGCGGCGGTCTCTGGCTACCCCAGCATAACGGTCCCGGTCGGCTACGCGTTCGGCCTCCCCCTGGGGCTCACATTCATCGGCCGGCCGTGGTCCGAGGGAACCCTCATCCGCCTCGCGTACTCGTTCGAACAGGCGACGAAGCTCCGCCGCCC
Organism: Terriglobia bacterium; assembly: GCA_020073245.1. GTDB lineage: Bacteria > Acidobacteriota > Thermoanaerobaculia > Thermoanaerobaculales > Thermoanaerobaculaceae > RBG-13-68-16. The sequence goes on from JAIQFQ010000012.1 coordinate 32,906, forward strand.
GCCGCGGTTCTCACCGTCGGCGGATCTCTCGGCCAGGTAGGGAACAATGTCCAGGCGCGCAACCGCGGGCGTTACTATCGCCGCAGTCTGGATTCGCGAGCCGTTGCATCGTCACCTCCGACGCTGCGGCTTCGCGAGCCTTGCGAGCTGCTCCCGGCTCAGCGGTGCGCAGTTGCCGGAGTAGTGCAGCACCGGGGGAGCCGCGTCCAGAAGCGGGGCCCACTGTCCGTCCGTCAGCCCGAGGAAGGGGAGCTTCCACGCCAGGGGGTCGACCACCGGAATCACCCCCTGCACATTGGTAGCCTTGCCGTCCGCCCACGCTACGGGGGCGAACGTTCCAGCGGCGACCCCTCGGACGATCGCGGAATCGTGGCAGTCTGCGCACACCCGTCCCTGCTTGGCGATCGAGTGCGAGAACGTCGGTGCGAAGGTGATCATCGTCTTGCTTCGGTAGACGTAGGTGAGGAGATTGGCGGTCGTCACGCGGCCGTTGTGGTTGACGAGAAACACCATCCCCTGGAGAGGGATCTTGACGTCCTTGGCGCCTTCGATACGCGCTTCAATGTGGCAGTTGATGCATGTCTCGACCTTCGCGGCGTGACAGGCGCTGCAGGCGAGAGTGTCACGATGGACCGTGTGACTCGGAGACCTCGAGATGTCGGAGTGGCAGTTCTCGCAGCGCGTGTCGAGTACGCCGGGAAACATGTAGCTGTCGTGCGCGACGCCGTCCCCATGAATCTCCCTCGCGCTGTGGCAGCTCATGCACTTCATGCCCTTTCGCGCGTGCACGTCGGGATCGTCCTTCTCCGCAGGGCCGTGGCACGCATCGCATGCGGCCTCCGCCACCGCCGGGTCCACCGAGTACGTCGCCCTGCTGCCGACATCCTTGCGGTGGCAGGCGTCGCAGCTGGTCGCATGACACTTGGCCTTGCCGCATCCGATCGCAGAGGCCGGGAGGCCGGTGATCCGCTCGAGGCCGCCCTGCTCCTTCGAGTAGATGAACTCGATCCCGCGGTTCGTGAAGTGGAGGCTCCTCGAGTAGAAGTTGTCGTCAGGGGGTCGGGTGGGCGAGGCGCTCTGAGCCGGTGCACTGATGGCCGCCAGGATCAGGCACACCGCAGCGCCGAAGGTGAGGTCAGATCGCGCCATGTTCGTTCCCTCCGTGTCTCGATCAACGCCGGAGCCGCCAGGGTTCCTGGCGTTGCAGGATCTCCGCGCGTCCTGAGAGAGTCCTTCGCAGCGCCCATTCTACGCACGCCTCGCCTTGGGGTTGCGGGCGCGCCGGCGCCCGGACCGGCGCCTACGCCTTGATGAGGAGGGCGGTCCGGCCCCAGAGGCCCGGGAGGCTCCCTGAGGCGCGGAAGCCGGCGCGTTGCGCCGCTTCCAGGGAAACGCCGAAATCGGCCTCGGAAACGTGTCCCCTGGGTTCGGCGATCAGGAGCGAGCCGCCCGGTTTGAGTGACGTGTGGACCTCACCGAAGAAGCCGGCGACGTCAGGCAGCTCGTGGACGACGTGCAGGGCGACCGCGACGTCGACCTTGCCCGCGAGGTCGGCGATTCCGAGCGAAGCGGGCTCGGCCCTTCGGGACTCGATTCGACCCACGAGGCCGGCCCGGGAGGCGCGACGCGCGAGACCGGCGAGCATCCTGGGTTGAAGGTCGACCGCCACGACGCGCCCGGTCGGTCCCACCATCCGTGCGAGCTCGAGCGTGAAGAAGCCCATGCCACACCCGGGCTCGAGCACCACCATCCCTTCGCGGACGTGGGGCCCCAGGGCCTTGCGCGGGTTCTCGCGAAGCTTGCGGAGAGGGCTCAGCAGCCAGTAGCCGAGCCACCAGGGACAGACCCTATGTGCCATGCTCCCGCTCCTCCAGCGACCGCACTGCAGGCCGCTCTCAGAAGGGTACGCCATCTGAGGGTCCGGCTCTTCCCTGCTCCGTCTAACCGGGGACGAGACGCCGCACCCGCCCTTCCGCTGCGGAATCGCAAATTGACAGCCCGATCGCGCCGGTCCTAGCATTCCGCGCGAGGCTCGTCCCTTGAAGGCAGAATGCCTCCGATCTGTTCTCGACTGGGGCGTGCGCCCCGAACCATGCGGGGAGGGCATGCAGCCAATGGGAGGGCGCATGACGGGTTGCAGCTTCGTCACAATTGGACGCCTATCACTTGCAATCATCGGAATGACGGCAGGCGCGGCGGCCGTTGCGGGCGATGCGCCGGCGGTTGGGTCCGGCGGCGCGCGGCCGGCCGGTGCGCCCCGCCTCGTATGGATCCAGGGGCCGAGCGGGCAGGTGCGGGTGGAGGACGGCGGCTCCGGCGGCGTCCCGGTGGTGTTCGTCCACGGTCTGGCGGGTGATCGCTCGGTGTGGGCCGCCCAGCTGGCACATCTCAGGCGGAACAGACGCGCCGTCGCCTTCGACCTCCACGGGATGGGCGAATCAGCTCCTTCCGCAGCGAACGACTACTCGATCGGCTCGTTTGCCGGCGATGTGGCTGCAGTCGTGGGAGGGCTTCGCCTCGGACGCGTTGTGCTCGTGGGCCACAGCATGGGCGGGCACGTGATCGCCGCCGTCGCCGCCGGGCACCCTGCCATGGTCGGGGGCCTGCTGTTCGACGACCCTGCCGGCGATCTCTCGAAGCTACCCCGGGAGGAGATCGAAAAGCAGTGGCTCGGGAAGCTGGAACCGGGCACATACGACTCGTTCGTGCAAGCGTGGTTCGTCGGGATGCTGGCTGCCGCACGTCCGGAGGTGCGCGAGCACGTCATGGCGACGGTTAGGAAGACCCCACGGATCGTGTTCGCCGCGGCCGCACGCAGCCTGGCGTCGAACGACCCGGTCCCTGCGATCACTGGTTTCAATGGACCGATGCTCACCGTCGTTACGCCCGAGAACGAGACAGCCACGAGCCTGCACAAGGTCGTCCCGAGCCTCCCCTCGAAGGTGATCGCCGGAACCAGCCACTGGATCATGATGGACAAGCCGGATGAGTTCAATGCGGCGATGGACGCGTTTCTGGCGGGTGTGACGTAGGAACGCCGGGCGGCGACTCCAACCGCGGGCGCGTCGCGACGACGACGCGAGAGGGGAGACGGGAGACGGAAGAGGGAAGACGTCAGAGGTACGATGCTCTTCGGCCCTCGTTCTTCCCCTACCGTCTACCCTCTTCCGTCTTCCCCGTTTCTACGGATTTTCGAGCACCATCCGGTAGCGGGCCCTGTTCCGGCGCGTCCTGTCGAGCGCGGCGTCGGCGTCCTTCATCGGCACGACCTCGGTCTTGGCCGCCACACCGTGGCGGGCCGCGACCTCGAGCATCTCGCGGATGACCGAAGGGCTGCCAATGGCGCTTCCGGTGACGGTGAGCGAGTCGCTGATGAGCGCGAACGCCGGGACTGACAGAGGTTCGGCAGCGGCGCCGAGCTGACAGAAGACGCCCTTGGGGCGCAGGGCACCGAGGTAGGTGTCCATGTCGGGGGCTGCATGCGCCGTGTTGAGGATGAGGTCCAGCGTGCCTCGGCGTGGCTTGCCGGTCACGAAATGGTCTGCCCCGAACTGCCGCGCTTCCCGTTCCTTGTCCTTGCTCCGGCTGAAGGCGGTGACCTCGCAGCCGATCGCCTTCGCGAACTGCAAGGCGATGTGGCCGAGCCCCCCGATCCCGATGACTCCCACGCGGCTCCCCTCGGTGGCGTACGTCCGCAGCGGCTTGTACACCGTGACCCCGCCGCAGAGCAGCGGTGCCGCCGTCTCGCTCAGCAGCCTCTCGGGGATACGGAACGCGAACCGCCCGTTGACGCGGATGCGGTCGGCGAAGCCCCCGAAACGGCCCTGACAGGTCGGGGCGTGCTCGGCGCAGAGGACCTCCTCGCCTGCCTGGCAGTACTCGCATGTGCCGCAGGAGTTGCACTGCCAGCCGACGCCCACCCGCTCACCCGGTTTGAAACCCTCTCCCCCGACGATGGTCCCGATAATCTCGTGGCCGGGGACGAGGGGGAACCAGTCGCCCCACTCGCCGTCCACGAGGTGCACGTCGCTGTGGCAGATGCCGCAGTGGGTGATCGCGATCTCGACGTCGTGCTCACCGAGTGGCTTCGGCTTGTATTCGAACGGCTTCAGGTGTGCCTTTGCTTTCGTTGCCGCAAAAGCGTGGAATGTCATGGACGTCCTCCCAGGTGAGAAGCGGCTCGATCGCCACGGGGATAGTAGCAACTGCTCGGCGCGCTCGATTCCCGGCCGGCGGAGTCAGGCCGGCAGCCAGACGCCGAGGCGCTCGCGGATGTCGGGCCCAACCATCTCGGTGGCCGCGGTCAGGACCGTGTGAGCGAGGTTCCGCGGGTGGCCGGCGCCGGGCCAGTGCTCGGCGATCACCTCGGGGGTGCAGGCGTCGCAAAGGCGGTCCGTCATCATCGCCGCTAGGACCAGATCGTCACGGAACCCGGAGGTGCCTTCGACGGCCTCCGGGATGAGATCGTACGGAGCGACGACGTACTTCACGGCGGAGAGCGTGCAGGCCCGCTCCCGCTCCGGAACCCGCGAGTCGAGGGCTACCCCTGCCAGGAACCGGTACAGGTCCGGGAGGTGACGGTACAGGTCGGCGTGCGGGAACCGTGCTGCCTCCCCGGAGGCGAGCCACGCATCTACGCGGGCCTGGAGCGAGCCATAGAACGAGGCCACCCGCGGTTGTGAAGGTCGGTTGGACATCGGGACTCCCAGTGGTGATTCTACGCGAAGCCCCCGGCAGAGGTTGCTCTGATTCGCACCGGCGGGCGCTTGTTTGATCGGGGGCGCTCCGCCACGACGAGCAGGGGCGTCTGGGCGTGCGCGCCTCGCGGCCCGGACGAGCGAGCGCCGGGACGACGCTCGTCCCGGGAGCGAGAACTTTGGTATAAGGGGTCTGCTCATGGCGACCGGGCTACTGAAGAGCGCGACGCAGCGCTTCATGCTACTCACGGGGTTCGCGGCGCAACTGGCGTTCTTCCTGGCGCTGACGGTGGTCCCGCTGATGGCGGTGACGGTTACCCTCGTGGGGCGCTGGCTGCCGCTCGACCTCTCGGCCGAGCTGGAACAGGTGCTGAGCGGCGTGCTGCCCGAGGAAGCGCACATCAACCCAACCGACGTCTTCCGCTGGGCAAGGTCCTCCGCGAGCACGGGCTGGCTCACTGCAAGTTTCAGCTTCGCCGTCCTGACGTCTTTCAGCTTCATGTCGACCTGCCTGCGAGCCATCAGGGCGGCGGTCTACGGTCGAGACGACGCCGGCGTCGCCCCCTGGCATTTCACCCTCGGGGCTGCCGGGCTCCTTGTCGTCTGGGTCGTGGCGCTGGTCGCCACGGCGCTGCTTCTATTCATCGCCCCGTCGATCGAGCGGGGCCTCCTTGGCCTCCCGGAGTTCTCCGACCTCTCCCTTTCGGCATTCGCCGCGCTACGCGTGCTTCTGATGGGAGCGATCTTCTTCGGGGCGACGTTCTTCATGTACCGGGTCGCGCCGATCCCCCGAGCGGGCTCGTGGCGAGCCGCACTGGCGTCGTTGGGCGCTTCGATGGGTTGGCTGTTGGTCAGCAAGGGGTTCTCGGAGATGGTGCCGCGCCTCTGGCAGGGTGCTCAGCTCTACGGCACGCTGGGGAGCGTGGTGCTGTTTCTGATGTGGGCGTACTTCAACGCTTGGATCTTGTTGCTGGGCAGCCTGGTGCTGATCCGCCGCCCCTCGGCGTAGGCGCCGCCGATATCCGCCCGTCTGCGTTGTTGCGTTCGCCCGCTCGCATCCTCGTGTAGTCTCCGGCTCCACTCCGGTGCGACGGGCTCGCGCGCCTAGCAGCCGGCCGAATCTCGGTGCCGCGCCCACCCGGCATTGGCTCAAGCTCTACTTGTCTCGTCCTCAACCGGCGACGGGCCACCGGCCACCCCTCCTCTGTGCCCGGTGCCCCGTCTCGCTCAGTGCTTGAAGAAGAGCCAGGCGGAGACGCCGACGCCGACTGCGATCACGAACGCCTGAAGGAAGCGCGGATCCACGCGCTTGGCGGTGCGGGCGCCGACCCATCCACCGACGATCGTTCCGGCGGCCATTAGGGCGGCGAGATGCCACACGACCAGCCCCTTGAAGGCGAAGAACACGAACGCGATCACGTTGATGAGCGTCCCAAGGATGGTTTTGAGGGCGTTCATGCGGTGGATATCCCGCAGCCCCATCACCGAGAGCGAGCCGAGCATCAGGATGCCGATCCCCGCGCCGAAGTAGCCGCCGTAAGTGGCGACGAAGAGCTGAAAGAGGAAGCCCCACACGCGGCCGCCCGCTGTGACGTGCTCCTCGCTGCGGTCCGAGGCCCCGGTCCACCGTGAGATGGTGCCCCGCATCGCGAAGAGCAACGTCGCAAAGAGCACCAAGAACGGCACGATCTGATCGAACAGGACTGGCGGCGTGATCACCAGTACGAACGCGCCAAGCAGGCCGCCGACCGCGCTCGGCAGGAGCAGCGTCAGCAAGACGTCGGCGTGCACCTTCGTGTCGCGCCTGTACGCCAGGGCGCTCGAAAGTGAGCCGGGCCAGATCCCGGCAGTGTTGGTGGCGTTGGCGATGATCGCCGGCTCGCCGTACGCCACGAGGGAGGGGAACGAGATCAGGCTGCCGCCGCCGGCCACGGAGTTCACTGCGCCGGCGAACACCGCCGCCACGAACAGCCCCGCGAGGGCGAGCACGGTCACCCCGCCATTGTGGCGCAGTCACGCGCCAGCATCCATCAGGGGCGAAACGGATGCCGCCGCCCCGTTCGATCTGCGCGGCCCAACCGATCATGGCGACCTGCGTACAATGAAGAGTCGTCACTCCGCCCGCGCGACCTTGACGTTCCGGCCGCCTGGGGAGGAGAGACGGCGTTCGAGGAGGTCATTCCGATGCGAAGGTGGCTCCAGGTGGTCGCGCTGGCGGTCCTCGCCTTTCCGGGCCTCGCCTCACAGCAAGCTGCCCCACGCGCTACGAAAGCCGCTTTGCCACCGGTCGCACGGGTGGCGGCCGCGCCGGTCGAAGCGAACCCGTTTTTCGAGGAGTGGAAAACCCCGTTCGGCGTCCCGCCGTTCGGACAGATCAAGATAGCCGACTACCTACCCGCCTTCAAGGAGGGGATCGCCCGCGAGCGCAAGGAGGTGGACGGCATCGCGTCGAACCCGCTGCCTCCGACGTTCTCCAATACGGTCGCGGCGCTCGACCAGACCGGCGAGTTCCTGGACCGTGTGCAGCTCGTCTTCTTCGGGCAGCTCGGGGCGGAGTCCAACGACGCCCTGCAGGCGATCGCGAGGGACGTGTCCCCGCTGCTGTCGGCGCTCGGCGACGACATCAATCTCAACGAGGCACTGTTCGCGCGGGTCAAGACCGTGTGGGAGAAGCGCGACACGCTCGGCCTCTCGCAGGAGCAGAAGAAGCTCGTGGACGATCGCTACAAGGAGTTCGTCCGCGGAGGTGCCAACCTCGAGGCCCAGAGCAGGGAGCACTTGCGTTCGGTCAACAAGGAGCTCTCGCTGCTGGGCCTGAAGTTCGGCGACGACGTCTTGCACGAGACGAACGGCTTCAGGCTTGTGGTCGAGAAGAAGGAGGACCTGGCGGGCCTTCCCGCGGGCGTGGAGAGCGCCGCCGCGGACGCGGCGAAGGCCGCGAATCTCGAGGGGAAGTGGGTGTTTACGCTCCAGGCCCCGAGTATCTGGCCGTTCCTTCAGTACGCGGACAACCGGGAGCTGCGAAAGAAGATCCTGACTGCCTACATCACGAGGGCTGATCATGGCGACGCCTACGACAACAAAGTGACGCTCGCGAGGATCGCGGCGTTGCGGGCCGAGAAGGCCCAACTGCTCGGCTACAAGACGTGGGCCGACTTCATCCTGGACCGGAACATGGCCAAGGTCCCTGCCAAGGTCTACGGCTTGCTGGACCAACTCTGGACGCCGGCGCTGGCCGTGGCGCATACCGAGGCGGCCGACCTGCAGGCCGCGATCAAGGCTGCCGGCGGCGACTTCGCACTCGAGGCTTGGGACTGGCGTTACTACTCCGAGAAGGTGAGGAAGGCTCGATACGACGTCGACGAGGAGGCGCTTCGCCCGTACTTCAAGCTCGAGAATGTCCGCGACGGCGCGTTCTGGGTCGCCAACAGGCTCTACGGGATCACCTTTAAAGAGCGGACCGACATCCCGAAGTACCACCCGGAGGTGCGGACGTTCGAGGTCGAGGATGCCGACGGCTCGCTGCTGGGCGTGTACATGACGGACTACCACCCGAGGCCCGGCAAGCGCGGCGGCGCGTGGAGCGGCCGGTACCGGAACCAGTACGTCAAGGACGGCACGGACATCAGGCCGATCGTCGTGAACGTCTGCAACTTCTCCCGACCTACCGGGGCCGCCCCGGCGCTCCTCTCGCTCGAGGAGGCCGAAACGCTGTTCCACGAGTTCGGGCATGGTCTGCACTCGTTGCTCTCCCGTGTGACCTACCAGGGCTCCGCGCGCGTCCCCCGCGACTTCGTTGAACTGCCCTCCCAGATCATGGAGAACTGGGTGCTCGAGCCGGACGTGCTCAGGGTCTACGCCAAGCACTGGAAGACCGGCGAGCCGATCCCGGCCGAGTTGGTCGCCAAGGTCGTGAAGGCGGGAAAGTTCGGCCAGGGTTTCGCGAGCGTCGAGTACCTCGCGGCCTCGTACCTGGACATGGACTGGCACACGCTCTCGCAGCCCAGGGAGGAAGACGCCACGGCGTTCGAGAACGCCTCCATGGCCAAGGTCCGCATGATGCCGGAGATCGTCGTGCGCTACCGCAGCCCGTACTTCGCCCACATCTTCGGGCCCGGCGGCGGGTACTCCGCCGGTTACTACAGCTACATCTGGGCCGAGGTGCTGGTCGCCGACGCCTTCCAGGCGTTCAAGGAGAAGGGGATATTCGACCAGCCGACGGCCCGGTCTTTCCGGGCCAACATCCTGGAGCGGCCGGGGACGGACGAAGCGATGGCCGCCTACGTGCGGTTTCGCGGACATGAACCCAGCGTGGAGCCGCTCCTGATCAAGCGCGGCCTCAAATAGCGCGCCGCGAGTCTGGGGCAGTCCGCGTTGTTGCTCTCGCCGGTTCGATTCGGGCGGGGGTTCCCGCGTTCGCTCCGCCCACCCGCCCGAACGCTCTCGACCCCCCGTGCCCCCCGCTCGCCGGGAGTGAATCCCGGCTCGCCGGTCCTCAACGTACCCTCCGGGTACGCCTCGGGTGCAACTGGCTCGCGCGCCTAGCGGCTGGCCCAATCTTCGCGGCAGGCTACACGCCTTCCGCCATCGCCCTGCCTCCGGTCCCGCGCAAATGCCGTTCTCGGACCACGAACCACGGACAACGGACCACGGTTCTTCTGCCCCGCCTCCGGTCCCGCGCAGATGCCGTCCTCGGACCACAGACAACGGACCACGGTTCTTCTGCCCCGCCTCCGGTCCCGCGCAGATGCCGTCCTCGGACCACAGACAACGGACCACGGTTCTTCCGCCCCGCCTCTCCGGACTTGGCGCGTTTCTTGCTGGCCTGTATCCGGTCGCTGTGGTGGAGCGTCCTCAAGATGGGGGGTTCTCGGCGGTTCTGTTGTGTTTCCAGCCCTGTGCAGCAGAGAAAGGCGAGGTGGATCAAATGAGAAGTGGCACGATCCTGTGTGTCGTTTCGGCAGTGGTCTCGTGTCTGCTGGTGCAACCGGCGGCTGCCCAGCCGCAGTCCGCGCGCGGGGCGGAGACCCTGGAGGCGATGAGCGGCTCGTTCGCTCGGATCGTCGAGCAGGTCGCGCCCTCCGTCGTGCAGATCTTCGTCAGCGGGTATGGTGTCGGGCAGGGCCAGTACGACGTGATGACAAAGCAACAGGGAATCGCATCGGGAACCATCGTCGACCCTGACGGCTACATCGTCACGAACGCGCACGCGGTCTCCCGGGCCAGTCGGATTCGGGTCCTGGTGCCGGGCGCGAGGGGCGTATCCGGGCAGCCTTCCCTCGTCAAGCCGCAAGGTGTGAAGCTCGACGCGGAGCTGATCGGCATCGACACGGCAACCGACCTCGCCCTCCTCAAGATCGAGCCGAGCGGCCTCAGGGCGCTGAAGCTCGGCGATTCGGATGGGCTAAGGCAAGGTCAACTCGTCCTTGCGTTCGGATCACCGCTCGGTCTGGGAAACACGGTCACGATGGGCGTGGTCAGCGCCGTGGCCCGCCAGCTGAGAGAGGACGACATTCCAGCCTACGTTCAGACGGACGCGCCGATCAACCCCGGCAACTCCGGAGGCCCCCTGGTGGACTCAAGCGGTCTGGTGGTCGGGATCAACACGGCGATCCTCACCCAGTCGGGCGGAAGCGAGGGCGTCGGCCTGGCCATACCCAGCAACACCGTGCGCTATATCGCGGACCAGCTACGGACCAACGGCCACGTGCGCCGCGCCGTGATCGGCATCCAGGTTCAAACGGTGACGCCGGCGATGGCTGAAGCGATGAAGCTGCCTCTGCCCTGGGGCGTGATCGTGTCGGACATCGACCCGGACGGACCCGCGACCAAGGCGGGCGTGCGGATCGGAGACGTGATCCTGACCGAGGACGGGACGGTCATCGAGGACGTCCGCAGGTTCGGGGTCAACCTCTACCACCACCCGATCGGTGCGACCGTCGCGCTCGAGATCCTGCGCGGAACCAATAAGGTCGCGATCCAGGTGACGACGATCGAGCGCGCCGAAGAGCCGGGCAGTTATGTGGATCTCGTGCGGCCCGACCGGAACCTCGTGCCGGAGCTCGACGTCCTGGGAATCGACATCGACGACAAAGTGGCCCAGATGCTGCACCCGCTGCGAAGGGAGAGCGGCGTCCTCGTGGCTGCGATGTCGGCGGACGCGGCTCCGCCGGCCAACAGGTTCCAGCCCGGAGACGTGATCCACGCGGTCAACTGGAAGCCCGTCAACTCGCTGATGGAGCTGCGTCGGGCGGTCGCTGGCCTCAAGGACGGCGATGCCGTGGTCGTGCAGATCGAGCGGCAGGGACTTCTGAGGTTCATCGCGTTCGAGATCGATTGATGCGAGGGAAAAGGGAAGACGGAAAGGGTTGGGCGGACCGCGGAAGAGGTTAGATGGAAAACGGAGGGCCCGGTCCGAGTCTTGCCGTTCCTCTACCTCCTTCCGTCTACGCCTTTCCGTTTTCGGCCTGCCAGCGAGCCCCTGCTCCGGGTTCCGAATCCCGGGACCCAAAGCCGCATCGCTACGGCGCCGTCGAGAGGCTCGGGTTGCGGGCGTTGCTGAGGAGCATAATGGGCGTGCCGCCCGCGAGCGGCATTCGGGCCACTGACGGTTCCTTGTCCCCCTGCCGCTCGACGACGCAGAGGAAATCGGTGACGTCGAGCCACTCCGGGTGCCAGGCGAGGAGACCAGGCGCGGTCAGGCGCTTGGAGGACTTCGCCTCGACATCCACGAGGAACACCGCCGGGGGAGGGCCGTCCCAGTTCCCGGCCGTCGTGGCCTCGTCCACGTCCACCTCTACGAGGAGCCGCCGGCCGTCGGGCGAGGACGTTACGCGGGCGCCGCTGTTGAGGTCGGCTTTGGGGAATAGCTGGGCGACGCTCGCCCTCCAGAGCTGCTTCCCGTCGAGCGAGAGCCGGAAGAGGCTCTCGAGATCCTGGCAGAAGATCGAGACGCCGTCGGGGGCCCAGGCGGCTGACCAGCACGGGGGAACCCCGGGGCCGGGCCTCACCACAAAGCGGAAGCCGGTGTTGTCGGCGTTGACCAGGCCGAGGTTCCACTGCTTGTCCGCGAGCACGTACGCGAGAAGAGTGGACCCGTCGGGAGACCACACCGGCCCGAACGAATTGTCGCCGGGGACGCTCGTCAACTCGCGGCTGGTTCGCGAAGCGATGTCCACGATCGCGATGTGTCGGCGCACCCCGCGGGCAGCGGACGAGTCCCTCGTGTAGGCGATTCGGAGACCGTCCGGCGAAATGCGGGGGTCAACGCCCTCGACGAGCTTGAGCGCGCCAGTGCCGTCGGCGGATGAGACCCAGACGGCTCCATCCCGCTCGAACGCCAGCGCCCTGGAAGTCGGCTGGGGCCCGGCAACCAGCGGGCCGGCGTGCAACAAGAGGCCCGCCAGGGCGAGGATAGGTCCTAGGCCGAAGGATCGGGGGCCCAGCGTGGGTCTCGCAGAACGAAGCAGGAGCGAGCCCGGGCTGGCCGGGAGGTTCGGGACCGGGGCTGCCGTGGGTGATGTCATGGGGGCGAACCTTCTCCCAGAGGGCGCCGACTGTCAAGCCCGCAAGCCGGATGGGGAGGCGATCTGGCGAAGACACCGACGACGGCGGTGACAGGCGTTCACTTCAGCTCGGCGAGCACCTCATCTGTCGAGAGGACTCGGGCGTAGGAGTTGGCCATCGCGGCAAGCGCGGCCGCGTGGACGTGGGCCGCAGGCACGTCCGTGCCGTTGAACGCGAGCGCCCGGGTCGCGCAGGCGTCGTGGACCACCGTGACCTCGAAGCCGAGGTCGGCGGCGGCGCGGGCGGCGGCCTCCACGCACATGTGGGTCTGCATGCCGCAGATCACCAACCGGGTCACCCCGAGCTTCTTGAGGACGGCCGCGAGCTCGGTGTCCCGGAAGGCGTTGGCCTGGTGCTTGCCGATCACGGTCTCGCCGAGGACAGGGAGAACGTCAGGGCGGATCTGGTACTGCGGGTCTCCGGAGTCGGGGCTCGGGGCGGACTGGTCCTTCGGCAGGTGCTGCACGTGGATCACGGGCCAGTGACGGGCGCGGAAACGGTCGAGAAGCTTGCGTGCCTGCTGGCTCGCTTCAATCGGGCCGGCCAGGGCCAACCGGCCGCCCTCGAAGTAGAAGTTCTGGATGTCGATGACGAGCAGCGCGGTCGTCGGTGCGTCCACCTTGGCCTCCGTCCGAGGCGACTGCGCGACGGCGGAGAAGCTCGCCAGCGCCAGCAACCAGACCGTTGCGAAAACCTTCGAGCCGTTCATACCTGCCTCCACGGTTCACTGTATCTCAGTTGGCGGCGGCTCCGGTCCCTGCGAGAGGTCGGATCGCGGTCAGAGGCCGCGCGCAGCCCGCGACAGTGCGTCCCTGGCCTCCGGCGGAAGGTACTTGAGCGCCTCCCGCAGCGTCACTCTGGAGGCCCTGTGCATCCTGGGCGCGAGCCACCTTGCGACCAGTTCCGGCCGTTTCTTGGAGACCTCACGAAGCACCCAGCCGATCGCCTTGCGGATGAAGAACTCCTTCTCCTCGAGCATTGCGTCGGCGTATCGGGCGAACCGCTCGAAGGCGCCGGCGCCTCCCCGCAAGGGGATGAGCAGGGCGAGCATCGCCGTGCGGCGGACCCAGAAGTCGGGGTCGCGCGCCCAGCGATCAAGTGTCGAGCCGAGCTCGGGGAGGCGCTCGACGAGACCGCCGGCGACGTGCGCAGCCAGGTTGTCCACGAGGGCCCACGTGTGGGAGCCGCGAACGAGGCGCTCCACGACCCCGATGTCCTCGGGCAGGAGCGACGCCCCCCTGAGGACGAGAAGCTCAACCGCGGCGGCCCGCAGCTCGAATACCTCGTTCGCCCAGAGCTCGTCCACGAGATCGAGCAGCGCCGGCCGATCCAGGGGCGGCGCCGCCTTGAGCTGGTCCTTCAGGACGCGCCGGAAGACGGGCGTGGGGACGCCGATGAACGCGAGGTCGCTCTTCAGGTACCTCTTCTCGTTCGCGGCCCGCTCGGCGTCGGCGTGTTTCCGCAGAGCGGCTTCGATGCGCGACGCCAGCTTGCCGGCTCGGTCGTTTCGCGTCATTGCGGGAGTCTAGCGCGCCGTCCGGCCCGTCGGTCGCGCACGTTCGCCCAGGACCGGCGGGAGAGGCCCGGTCTAGGAACTCCCGAGCGTCGGCTGTTTCAGGCGGGTCTGCGGGCCGATCCGTTCCAGGTCGAGCAGCCAGCGCTTGCGCCACAGCCCGCCGCCGTACCCGGTGAGGGAGCCGTCCGCCCCCACGACACGGTGGCACGGGATCACGATGGCGATGCGGTTGTCCCCGTTGGCCCGTGCGACGGCACGCACGGCGGTCGGGTCGCCGACGATGCGCGCCTGCTCGCCGTACGACCGAGTCTCGCCGTACGGGATCGTGAGCAGCCCGGCCCACACCTTCCTCTGGAATTGGGTGCCTCGCATGTCGAGCGGCGTCTCGAAGCGGCGGAGCTGGCCTGCGAAGTAGTGCTGCAGCTCGTCCGACAGGCGGTCGAAGTGCGGGCTGCTCCCGGGCACGAGGGCCGCGCGGAAAAGGCGGCGCAACCGCTCGAGCTGCGTCTCGATCATCCGGCGGTCCACGAACTCGAGCAGGCAGATGCCCAGATCCGTGGCGCCGGCGAGCATCGGTCCGATCGGCGTCTCGATCCGTGTCATGGTGACCACGAGACCGGAGGCGCGCGTTGGCGCGGCGCCCATGACCTTGCGGAACGCGTCGCCGAAGCCGGAGAGGGAGTCCCACCCGTGGTCGAACGCCGCGTTCGTCGCCGTGTCGCCGTGCTTGATGCGGCCGAACGCGGCGCCGATCCGCAGCGTGCGGACATACCCCTGGAACGTCATCCCCAGGTTCTTCTTGAACCACCTGCGCAGCCCGGCCGGATCGATGCCCCGCCCGCGCAGATCGTCGTCCCTGAGGCGGAGCGTCGGATCGGCCTCCACCTCCCCGAGGAGGCGCCGCACCGGCTCGGGCGTGGTCGCCGGCGGTTCGACCGGGCGACAGACCCGGCAGGGCCGATACCCGGCCAGCAAGGCGTCGTGGGCCGACGGGAAGAACACGACGTTCTCGCGGTGCGGCTTCCGGGCGGTACATGTGGTCCGGCAGAAGATGCCGGTGGTGGTCACTCCGGTGAAGAAGAGACCGTCGAAGGCGGGGTCCTTCTCCACGAGGGCACGGTACATCGTGTCGCCGTCTGGCAGCAGTCGCTCGTTCATGGGCACAACCTAGCGCGGTCCGGCCGCGGACGCCAACCGGAGAATTGACGAGGAATTCAATCCCGGGCCACGGCGGTCCGTCCCCGGCGCCGAGCCGCCCTGCCGAGAGCGAAGACCGGCGCTTCGCGGCTTTCGCGGCCGAAACCGAGCCGTTGCCATTGTCTTCGAGGAGGACACGGCGGACAATCGGGACGCGGGCCGAACCGTGCAGAGAGTGCCGAGGGTGTCGCGCGACGATGTCCTCCGGGTAGTCCGGCGGGACCATCCGGCGTCCGACTTCGAGGAGGTCCTCGCGATCCTCGACGAGTACGGCGTCGAGTCGTGGCACCGTGAGCGCGACCGCGTGCACCTCGCGGTGCTGAAGCTCGCGGCAGGCGATCTGGAGGAGCTCCGACGCCAGATCGAGCTCGCCAGGACGGACTACCGCGATGCCTTGGCGGAGGCGGAGTTCCCGGAGAACCTGACCCGCAGGGTCCCCACAGGGCGGTCGTCCGCGGCGGAGCAGGCGGCGATGGACGACCGCGACTGGGATCAGTACCAGCGCTGGTTGGTGAGGCCGTGAGGAGGCCGTCCCCGGCGGCCTGCGAGTCGGCAGGGCACGGCGGAGTCCACCGTCGGCCCGGGCTGGAGGGCCGGTCTCGCGTTAAGGTTGGGACCTGACATGGCGGCATACCTTATCTTCGGGGCGGCATACGCCTTTGCGGCCGCTGTGCAACCGGGTCCCTTCCTCGTGTACCTCATCTCTCAAGCATTGAGCGCAGGGTGGCGGCGCACCCTACCAATGGCGCTCGCGCCGCTGCTCAGCGATGGGCCGGTAATCGTCCTGGTGCTCTTCGTCCTGAGTCATCTGCCCACGGCCGCGTTGGATGGGGTGCGGTGCGTCGGTGGGGTGTTCGTCCTCGTCCTCGCCGCGCGGGCGTTCCGGTCGTGGCGCCGTTCCCAGGACGCCGAGGTCGAAATCACCGATACGGCGCGTCGGAGCGTCCTCAGCGCCGCCCTCGTGAACCTCCTGAACCCGGGGCCCTACCTCGGCTGGAGCCTGGTCCTTGGCCCGTGGCTGCTCAAGGGCTGGCGCGAGGCGCCCGCCCACGGGATCGCACTCATCGTCGGCTTCTACGGAACGATGGTCCTGACTCTGGGCGGGATCATCGTGCTCTCCGCGGCGGCCCGGCGATTCGGTCAGCGGGTGGGAAGGGCGCTCGTGGGCGCCTCGGCCGTCGCGCTCGCGCTCTTCGGCGGCTACCAACTGTGGTCAGGGGCCGCATCGCTTCTCGGCTGGTGAACGGCGGACCCGGCGCTGCCCCCGGTCAGCGGGCGGGTTCGAACAGCGCGGCGGTCGCGCCGGCCGGGTCCTCGATCACACAGTAGCGGCCGGCCGCTCCCTTCTGCCGAGCCCTGCCGAGCACCTTGCCGCCGCGGTCCCCGCAGGCGGCGAGGCTCACGTCCAAGTTCTCCGCGTTGATGTAGGTCAGCCAGCGCGGTGGTAGGTCCGCGTTGACACCGCGGGACATGGCAAACGCCCGCGACGGTCCGACCCGACCCGGGCTGATTCATGCAGAAGTCGTCGTAACCGCCCATCTCGACCGCGCCGTCGGTCCAGCCGACGACGGCCTTGTAGAAGTCGCGGACCTCGGTGGCGTCGGCCACGGTGAGGTCGACCCACGCGATCGCTCCTGTGGTTTTCGTAGCGCCCTCGGTCATGGCACCCTTCCTCCGTCCGGCCTGGGAGATAGCGTAGCGGCGGAACTCGGCCGACGCGGTCGGGGCCCTGGCCGAGATCCGTTCTGCCCGGTTGCGTTGTAGAGTTCGGAGTGGAGGAGACGATGAGCTCGACCACGGCCGGCAGGGATTGGGGCATGCTGCGGCACGTCGTTGCGACCATCGCCTACCGCGGTGGGAAGACGCTCCGCGGCGCGCCGCCCGATTTCGGGACGTTCGCAATAGGTGAAAAAACGCGGACGCCCGTCCAGATCCTCGCTCACATCGGAGACCTGCTCGAATGGACCCTGCGCCTCGCCCAGGGGCAGCAGGAGTGGCGGGCTGCGTGGAGGGCTGCGGCCCCGCTCACCTGGTCGGCAGAAACTGACAGGTTCTTCGCCTCCCTGAGCGCGCTGGACGAATTCCTCGCGTCCGGCGCTCCGCTGCGTTTTCCGGCCGAGAAGCTCTTCCAGGGGCCGCTCTCGGATGCGCTCACCCACGTAGGGCAGATCGCGATGCTGAGGCGCCTCGCCGGCTCGCCCGTGAAGGGCGAGGTCATGATCCGTGCAGACATCGTTCCGGGCCGCGTCGGCCCCGACCAGTCGGCGCCGGTCAGGGAGTTCGACTAGGTGGGTGTCGAGATCGCGAACGCGCTGCACGTGACGAACCGGGCCGCCTGGAGAGCCTGGCTCGAGCGGCACCACCAGAGCGAGACGGAAGTGTGGCTGGTGTTCTTCAAGGCCCATACCGGGAGACCGCGAGTCGCGTACGAGGATGCGGTGGAGGAAGCGCTCTGCTTCGGGTGGGTCGACAGCCTCGTGAAGCGCCTCGACGACGACCGGTACGTGCAGAAGTTCACGCCCAGGAAACCCGGGAGCACGTGGTCGGAGTCGAACCGCAAGCGAATCGCGAAGCTGATCCGCGAAGGCCGCATGACCCCGGCCGGGGTCGCGAAGGTCACCTTTCCGCTGCCCGAGGGCATCGAGCAGCAATCGCCCGAGCGCCCGCGGCACGAGCCGGAGCTTCCCCCCGATCTTCTGCGGGTCTTGAAGGACAACGAACCGGCGTGGAAGACGTTCCGCGGTCTGGCCCCGTCGTACCGGCGGAACTACCTTGGGTGGATCATGGACGCAAAGAAGGACGAGACCCGTCGGAGGCGACTCGCCGAAGCCCTCAGTCTGCTGGCCGAGGGCAAGAAGCTCGGGCTCAAGTAAACCACCACTGAGGGATGCCCCCGCAGCGCCGGGCGCGAGGCGCCCGGCCGCTCTCGTCCCTGACAACGGCCGGCTCCCGCGACACGGGCGCCGGCCGTCCGCGTCACTTGCGGAGAAGCTTGAACGCGTGGTTCCAGGTGCCGGAGGCGAGGGCGTAGCCGACCCACAGAATGCACATCGGCTCGAGCAGCCGCGCGCCCTCGATCCCCCCCACGTCGATCGTCGGCCACCCGAACGCGGTCAGGATCTCCGTGACCACCTTCTTGGCCTCGGTGTCGTTGCCCGCGATGAACATGTCGGGCGGCCCACCGGGGAATGACGGGTTCACCATGTGGGCGTTGCCCACGATGTTGAACGCCTTCACCACCCGCGCGCCTGGCAGCCAGCGCTGCACCTGCTCGCCGCCCGAGTCGGTGTGCCCGAGGGCGAGCGCGGGCGGCTTGTTCGGCGCGAAGATGAGTGGGTTGGTCGCGTCAATCACGACCTTGCCTTTGAAATTCGCCGGGCCGGTGAGCTTGATTGCGCTCTCGGTCCCGCTCCAGAGCGTCGCGAGGACGATCACCTCGCCGAACGCGGCGGCCTCGGCGAACGTCCCCGCGGTGGCACCGTGCTCGACCTTGGCGAGCAACTCCTTGGCTTTGGCGCCGCCGGGTTCGCGCGTCCCGAACTTGACCTGGTGACCCAACCCGGCGAAGCCGATTGCAAGCGCGCGGCCAACGTCGCCGGTGCCGAGAATGCCGATCTTCATCGATTTCATCGTCAGCCTCCGCGTGGGAAACCACTGGAGGAACGCCCGGATTCCAACCGGCTGAGGGAATAACGGCCTGTTCGTTGCAGGCCGGGATGCGGGGAAGCATGCCCGCGTCGGGGCGGGGCCACTTGACGCGGACCGTCCAATCCCGGACTGTCCGTGTGCGAAGCCGACTTCACGAGTCATGCTGGTGCCGTATTGGTCTCAGGAACTCGGACCTAGACGCCCTCAACTCGGATGGCGTACACATGGCTGGAGATTTGAGGTGGCGCGAACGCGGATTCGTATGCTGCCCATCACGGTGGCGAGCGGCGACAGGAGATGGACGATGACACGGTATCGAGGCGTGGTCCTTGGGGTGCTTCTACTAGCGAACGCGGCAGCGGCGCAGTTCGCCCAGCAAGGACGCAAACTGATCGGAACGGATGCCGTCGGGGATGCCCAGCAGGGCACGGCAGTGGCGATCTCGGCGGACGGGAACACCGCAATCGTCGGCGGATATGGCGACAACTCCGGTTCCGGCGCGGCATGGGTATACACGCGCAGCGGCGGCGTGTGGTCGCAGCAGGGCAGCAAGCTCGTCGGCACCGGCGCTGTCGGGGCCGCCTTGCGAGGCAGCTCCGTGGCAATCGCCGCGGATGGGAACACCGCCATCGTCGGCGGGCCCGAAGACACGGACGGCGTCGGCGCCACATGGGTATTTACCCGCAGCGGCGGGGCGTGGGCGCAGCAGGGTGAGAAGCTGGTCGGTATGGGCGCCGTTGGGACGCCTAAGCAGGGTAGCTCGGTGGCGATCTCGGCGGACGGCAACACCGCCATCGTCGGAGGACCCACCGATGGTTCCTATATTGGCGCTGCATGGGTGTTCACACGCAGCGGCGGGGTGTGGACCCAGCAGGGCAGCAAGCTTGTCGGGGGTGGCTATTTCAACGGCGCCTCGGTGGCGATTTCGGCGGACGGGAACACCGCTGTCACCGGCGGGCCCAACACCAACCCCTTCTCCGGTGTTGACCCCAGCCCCGGCGTCGCCGTGGTGTTCACGCGCAGCGGGGGGGCGTGGTCGCAGGACGGCAGCCCGCTGGTCTACACGGGCGCCGTCGGCGGTCAGTGGCGCCAGTGCTCGGTGGGGATTGCGGCAGACGGGAACACCGCGATCGTGGGCGGGGACGGCGACAACTCCAGTGTTGGCGCTGCATGGGTGTTCACCCGGAGCGAGGGGGCCTGGTCCCAACAGGGCCACAAGCTGGTCGGCACCGACTACACCGGGGGTACCTGGGGTAGCTGGCAGGGTACCTCGGTGGCGATCTCGGCGGACGGCACCGCCGCCCTGGTTGGCGGGCCCAACGATGACGTTTTTGCCGGCGCCACGTGGGTGTACACGCGCAGCGGGGGCGTATGGTCGCAGAAAGGGAGCAAGTTGATCGGCGCGGGAGCTGCCGGGCCTGCGCACCAGGGTGGGTCAGTGGCGATCTCGGCGGACGGCACCACCGTCATCGTTGGCGGGCCCGGCGATGACTCGTACGCTGGCGCCGCGTGGGTGTTCTCCGCCTCCAGCTTCGCCGCCTGGGTGCCGGTGGCGAGCCACAACCCCGGCAAGAACCAGAGCCAGTGGCGGAGCGATCTCGGCCTGCTCAACACGGGCAGCGTCACGGCCAACGTGCAGATCTCGTTCTTCGGCAGCAGCGGTGTCGTGAGCAACACGACGTCCGTGGCGCCGAAGACACAGTCGATTCTCGTGGATGTCGTCAACCAGATTCCGGCGGCCGACTCAGGGGCGCTCGAGATTCTGTCGGACCAGCCGCTGAAAGTCACGGCGCGCAGCTACAACCAGGTCTCGTCGGGCGCACCGTGCTACCCCAACGGCACACAGGGACAGGACTATCCCGCGGTGGTCGCCGGCGACGGTCTGTCGGCGCTGCAGAGCGCGTACCTCGCGGGACTTGCCGAGAACGCCTCCTACCGGTGCAACATCGGGGTGGTGAACACGGGGACCGGGAGCGCGTCGGTGCTGGTGGAGCTCTTCGACGGGGCGGGGACGACGCTCACGGAGTACCCGGTGACGCTGAACCCGGGGCAGTGGGCGCAGGAGACGCAGCCCTACTTCTACAAGGCTGGTCAGACGGCGATGGACCGTGGGTACGCGAAGATCACGGTGAAGACGGGATCGGGGGTGTTCGGATTTGCGTCGGTGATCGACAACCTCACCAATGACCCGACGACGGTCGCCATGGAGCGGTAGCGGCGGGGAGCGTCACCAGCTGCTGACTGTGAACTGTCGACTGTCGACTGGGTGGGCGGGGCACTGGCGGAGGGGAAGGGATTCGAACCCTTGACGACTTGCGCCGTGCCAGTTTTCAAGACTGGTGCCTTAGACCGCTCGGCCACCCCTCCGCGGCGTCGCAAGGATAGGGTCAAAGACGATGACGCTCAAGCAGGCCGCGCCAAGCGGCTCGTCCCGGCCGGCTGGTACACTTCGCGTCGGTGACCGTCGTCGGCAGCCTGTTGCCGGTCTTCCTGCTGCTCGCGCTGGGCGTGGGCTGCCGCCGATTCGGCCTTCTGAACGAGGTTTCCGCCGGCGGCCTCAACGCGGTCGTGGCCAACCTCGCGCTGCCCGCGCTGTTCGTCATCAAGGTCGGAGGGTCCCCGCTCGAGGCCGCCCTCTCGCCGCGCGCCATGGTCGTGACGGTGGTCGTGGCCGCGGTCGCGGCCGTCCTGGGCCTCGGCGTCGCAATCGCGTGGCGCCTGCCGCGTTCGCAGCGCGGCGTGGTCGCCCAGGGCGCGCTGCGGGGCAACATCGTCTACTTCACGTTCCCCTTGATCCTGACGACCTACGGGAGCGATGGCCTTCACCTTGCGGCCGTGACCTCGACGGTGCTCCTTCCCGCAATGAATCTCCTGGCCGTGGCGACGCTCGAGGCCTACCGCCCCGCAGGGACGGCGAAGACGCACATCGCGGTGCGGGTCCTCCGCAACCCCATGGTGATTGGCGCGCTCCTCGGCCTCGCGCTCGGGGTCGCGGGCTGGAAGCCCTGGGGGTGGCTCGCGACCACCCTCAATGCTCTCGCCGACCTGGCGTTCCCCGGCGCGTTGCTGGCGCTCGGGGCGCAGCTGGAGGTGCGTCGCCTGAAGACCATGTGGCGCCCCCTTTCGGCGGTCTCGCTGATCAAGCTCGTCGTGATGCCGGCTCTCGGCTGGTGGTTGATGCGTCTGCTGGGAGCTTCGCCCCTGGAGCTCGCCGTCACGGTCCTGTTGCTCGCGGCGCCGACCGCGGTTGCGAGCCACTCCGTCGCTGCGGACCTGGGCGGTGATCCGGACTTGGCCGGCTCGTGTGTGCTCTTCACCACCATCGTCTCGGTGGTGACCTACGTTGGATGGGTCGTGCTGCTGCGAGGTTGACGGCGGTCCGTGCCCGGCGAATGCCTGCGCTGGCCGCGACCGGGTCTAGAATGCGCGCGTGCCTGGCGACGATGTCTCACGTGCGGTCGAGATCCTGCGCTCGGCGCGCCGTGTCATGGCGTTCACAGGGGCCGGGGTCTCGGCCGAGAGCGGCGTGGCGACGTTCCGGGGCGCCGGAGGGCTGTGGGAGGGGCAGCCGGTAGAGGAAGTGGCAACGCCGGCGGCTTTCCAAGCGGACCCCGACCGCGTGTGGAGGTTCTACGAGCAGCGCCGTCACAGCGTGGCACGGGCCAGGCCAAACCCGGCCCACACCGTTCTGGCGGGGTGGCAAGACCGCTTTCCTACCTACACGTTGGCCACGCAGAACGTGGACGGGTTGCACCAGGCCGCCGGGTCGCGCGACGTGCTCGAGCTGCACGGCTCGCTGTGGCGGGTGCGCTGCCTTTCGTGCGGGAGGGACCGGTACGAGCCGCTCGTTCCGCTGCCTCAGCTGCCGCCCCGTTGTGCCACGTGCGGCGCGATGGAGCGGCCCGGGGTCGTGTGGTTCGGCGAGTTCCTGCCGCCGGGCGCGATCGAGGCGGCTCAGGCGGCCGCCGGAACCTGTGAGGTCCTGGTGGTCGTCGGGACGTCCGCGGTGGTCTACCCCGCCGCCGGACTGGTGGGCATCGCGGCTGCCGCTGGCGCAAGGGTGATCGAGATCAACCCGGCCGAGAGCGCGCTTGCGGAGCTCGCCGATGTGGTGTTGCGCGGTCCCGCGGGTGAGATGCTGCCGCTCGTGAACGAGCGGCTTCGGGAGGCGTGAAGATGCGAGTCGCGGAGCTGGCGCAGGACGATCGGCCGCGGGAGAGGCTCCTCGAGAAGGGACCGGAAACGCTCACGGACGCCGAGTTGGTGGCGGTCCTGTTGCGTACCGGGACGCGCGGGACCGACGTGCTGGAGCTCGCTGAGAGGTGGCTCGCCGAAGCGGGCGGGCTGGAGGGCCTCGCCGCCTCGGATCGCAGGTCGCTCCTGAAGCCTAACGGTGTGGGTCCCGCGAAGGCGAGCATCATCGCAGCAGCGCTCGAGCTGGGACGGCGGCTCGCCCGTCTGAGCCTCGTGCGCGGACCGATCCTCGACCGTCCGGAGGTAGTGGCCGACTACCTCGCGCGCTCGTTCGGTGCGGCCAGGGTTGAGAAGTTCGGTGTGATTACGCTCGACGCTCGCAACCGCCTCATCCGGGTGCACGAACTGCACACGGGAGGGCGGACGCACGCGGAGGTCGAGCCGTCGCAGATCTTCCACAATGCGATCCTGGACAACGCGCACGCCGTCATCCTGTGGCACACCCACCCTTCGGGCGACCCTTCACCGAGCGAGGACGACGTGGCGCTGACGAGACGCCTGGCCGATGCGGGACGGCTGCTGAACATCTCGGTGCTCGATCACGTCGTCGCCACGCGCTCGGGGTTCGTCTCGATGCGCCAACGCGGTCTGCTCCAACCCCGTTGAGAGACGGGGAGGGCCCGTTCCCGGGACCTGGCGTCGCTACAGCCTCCCCCACGTCCCGTGACGGCGATCTCGCGGACCAGCGACCCCCGCTACTTCTTCTTCGGGGCCTTCGCCGTGTCCGCCTTCACCTCGATGGTGACCGCGGTCATGCGGTACTGGATCGTGACCTTCGAGCCGACCTTCAGGTCGCCCGCGACCTTGGTCGCCGCGTCGCGGCCAAGCTCCCACTTGTCGTTGCCCTTCTGTACGACGATGGTGTCGTCCGTCATCGAAAGCACCGGTCCGGTGACCTGGTACGTCTTCGGCGCCGCGGCATACGCGACCCCGATCAGCATGATCACGACTGCCGCCAACAGGCCCACCTGGACGAGACGGTTCTTGAGCATCGGGCTTCCCTCCCTTTCGTTGTGACCAATTCTAACCCTGGCTGGCGAGGCCGGCCGCGAGGCAGTTTCCTGGGCGGCCCGACGCCCTTGGCGGTGCTATGCTTTCCCGCCTGAAGGCAGGAGAGAAGCCGTGGCACGCGAGACCTTTTACATCACGACGCCGATCTACTACGTGAATGACCTGCCGCACATCGGCCACATCTACACGACCGTCGTGGCGGACACGATCGCGCGCTACAAGCGGATGCGAGGCCTCGACGTGCGGTTCCTCACCGGGACCGACGAGCACGGGCAGAAGATGGACCGTAGCGCAAAGCAGCGCGGCGTCTCACCCAAGGACCTCGCGGATCAGGTGGTGAGCCGGTACCACGAGCTCTGGAAGCACCTCGAGATCACCAACGACGACTTCATCCGCACCACCGAGAAGCGGCATCACGACGGCGTGCACGCCGTGATTGACCGGATGCAAACCAAGGGTGACATCTATAAGGGATCGTACGGCGGGTGGTACTGCGCCGGCTGCGAGGCGTTCTACCCGGAGACCCAGCTGGTGGACGGGAAGTGCCCGGACCAAGGTCATCCCGTGGAGTGGCTGCAGGAGGAGTCGTACTTCTTCCGGCTCTCCGCGTACCAGGACCGCCTCCTGGCGTTCTATCGCGAGCACCCCGAGTTCATCCGGCCGGAGAGCCGGTACAACGAGGTGGTCCGCTTCGTCGAGATGGGGCTCAAGGACCTCTCGATCTCCCGCGTCTCCCTCAAGTGGGGGATCCCGTGGCCCGGGGATCCCGAGCACGTCGTGTACGTCTGGCTGGATGCACTATCCAACTACGTTTCCGCGCTGGGGTTCGGGAGCCGGAAGACCGCACTGTACGACCGCTACTGGCCGGCGGCCCTGCACCTCGTCGGCAAGGACATCCTGCGCTTCCACTGCGTCTACTGGCCGGCGTTCCTGATGTCGGCGGGATTGCCTCTGCCCCGGCAGGTCTTCGGCCACGGGTGGTGGCTGCGCGACGAGAGGAAGATGTCGAAGTCACTCGGCAACGTGGTGCGGCCCGACGCCTTGCTCGAGCGCTTCGGCCCCGACGCGCTGCGCTATTTCCTCCTGCGCGAGATGACGTTCGGACAGGACGCGAGCTTCTCCGACGAGGGGTTCCTCGGGCGCTACAACGCGGATCTCGCCAACGGCCTCGGCAACGCGAGCGCTCGCGTGCTCGCCATGGCGAGGCGCTACTTCGAGGGCCGAACGCCCACCGAGCGCTGCGAGGACAACGCCATCCGGGCCAAGGCTGCCGAGGTCGTCGGCCGCTGGCGCGACGCGATGGACGCGTTCGAGTTCCAACGAGCGCTCGAGGCGGTGTGGGAGTTGCTCACAGCGGTGGACGGCTACGTCAACGAGAAGGCCCCGTGGGGGATCGCGAAGGCCGAGGGGGCCTCGTCGCCTCGGCTCCACCGCGTCCTCTACAACTGCCTGGAGGCGCTCCGTCTTGCGGCGGTGATGGTGTCGCCCGTGATGCCGGCGATGGCGGGGAGGCTCCTTGCGCAACTCGGCGTGGCCGACCAGAGGCTCGACGATCAGGCGCTCGCGTGGGGCGGCCTCCCGACCGGGCAGCCCCTCGGCGGGGAGGGCGTGCTCTTCCCGCGAGCCGACGTGGAGGCGTTCTTCGGGGAGGCAAAGGTGGACGAGAACACGAAACCCCAGACAGGTGCGCCGGCTCCGGCCGAAGCAATCGCCCCGGCGCCCGCACCGGCTCCAGCCCCGGTGGCGCAACCCGCCGAGGCCGACCAGATCGGCATCGAGGAGTTCGCCAGGGTCAAACTCGTGGTGGGCAAAATCAGAGCAGCTGAGCGCGTCCCGAAGTCGAAGAAGCTGATCCGGATGGACGTCGATCTGGGCGAGCCGACGCTACGGCAAATCGTCGGCGGCATCGGCGGCCGGTACGAGCCCGAGCAGCTGGTCGGGCGTCAGATCGTCGTGGTCGCGAACCTCAAGCCCGCGACCCTGATGGGCGTCGAGTCGCGCGGCATGCTGCTGGCCGCCTCGCTCGACGGTGCGCCGTTCCTGCTCGGTGTGGACGCAGAGGTCCCGCCGGGGACAGGGGTGAAGTGAGCGAGGCAGTCAACAGTTGACAGTTCACAGCTGACAATCACGACACGACAGCTCACAGGCGACAGCCGGCAGCTGGAAGTCGACAGTTGGGAGTTGACAGTCGAAAGCTGAAGAACGCCGGGCACGCGGCAACCGGGTTTTCGGCTCTTATCCGGCTGCGATCTTCTCGCGGACCGGCTTGCGGCCACGGAGCGCCTGGCCGATCAGCTCGATGTACTTGACCTCCGTCGGGTGATCCTTCTCGGTCTGCACGTAGACCCTGCGAAGCACTGCCTCCCGGCCCGCGATCCGCGTCAGGGCGAGCACGGAGCTCCGTGTCGCCCGGACCTCGATCGACCGGCCTTGGAGCGCCTTGAGGGTGACCATCACGCTCCCATTCTTGGCGGCCGCGACCTCGAACCCGTACGCCTTGGCCTTCTCGAGCACGTTGAGTTCCTCGCGCTGGCCCTTGTCGGCGTTCATGAGCCAGTAGGCCGCGACCGGGTGAGTTGGGTCGAGGTGGCCGTCGTCGCCTCGAACGGCGTCGTACACCACGATGTTGGCGTTGACGCTGCGCTGGACGACGAAGAGTCGGTTCGGGTCGGAACGCACCTTGCCCCGCGTGGCCGCCGTCGCCGGCAGCGCCACCACCACGATGCAGGGCGCCAACCACGTTCGCACCATTGGAGTGATCGCGATCATGTCGACCTCCCTGGGATGTGCCTGGCCCATCAAGGTCAACAGGTGATGTTGGGCCGGTGTTCCCGACGCCGACGCAACGTGAGCATTCCCAGATGCTTCCAGATCGTTCGCACCCCCATCTCAGCGGGCGAGCGGCGTGGGTTGGCACGGCCTCGAGGCCACGCGAACGGCCGGGAAAATTTCCCTGAACTTGGGCAGGAGAGGCAGTCGAGGCCACGGGCGGACCGGCGGGTCGGCGGGCACAACGCTTGCTGCTTGGATTGGGGGGCGCGGCGGCGTCGTGCCGTCGCGACGGGCACCATTCAACGGTCGGAGGGAGCTCGAGATGACCGCGCCTGAGGCCACCGGTTCTGCACGGGCGATCCGCCTGCGGATCGGCTCGGTGCTGGCCGCCGCGGCAGCCGCCGTCGCGGCGGCGTGCGTCTCGACGAAGCCCGGGGTGTCCCCAGTTGGGACGCCGTCGCGGCTGCATGCCGACCCACCGCGGGTGCGGGCCGCCCGGCACAACCAGGAGGACGCGCTCCGCCGGCTGTTCGCAAGGGCGCGGGTCGAACTCCCGGCCCGGCTGCTCATCGTCGCGTTCAAGGCCGAGCGCAGGCTCGAGCTGTGGGGGTTCTCGCATCGCCAGAGGAGGTTCGTGCCGGTCGCGATCTTCCCGTGGCTGGCGACCAGCGGACGTCTCGGCCCGAAGCGCCGGAGCTGGGACCACCAGATCCCGGAGGGGTTCTATCGGGTCGCCGGACTCAACCCGGCAAGCCTGTACCACCTCTCGCTGCAGGTCGACTACCCCAGCGCCTCGGACCTGCTCCTCGGCGACCGCCGCGATCCGGGCGGCGACATCTTCATCCACGGCGATCACGTGAGCGACGGGTGCATCGCGATCGGCGACCGAGCGATCGAGCAGCTGTACCTGGCAGTGCTGGACAGCCTGGCGCGGGGGTACGAGGTGCCGGTGGAGATCTACCCGTGCCGATTCTCCGACCGGACCTGCCGGGCACTGCTGCGCCGGGAGGCCGAGGGCAGGCGCGACCTGGCCGCGTTCTGGGAGAACCTCGCCGAGGGGTTCGCGCTCTTTCGCCGCTCGGGATTGCCGCCGCGCCCCTGGGTCTCCCGCTCCGGGCGTTACGTCTTCTCGCAGAGCGTGATGGCTGAGATCTCCGCTTCACATCCGACGCCGCCGGCAAAACCTCGGTGATCAGACGTCCCCGGACTGCACGGTGGAGTCGGGCAGAGACGGGTTTCCGTGTAGAGTACCCTCATGATCCTCCGGCTTCCGTACGGGCGTGGGTTCATCACGGCGGACCTTCGCGGTCTGCACTGTCACGAGCTTCGACCGGAGGTCCTTCACCATGCGCCGGCGGCGGAGGTGCTGGCGGAAGCTGCGGTCGATCGCCCAGTCGAGGGGCCGCCGCTTTCGAAGCTGGCTCGAGGCGCGAAGCGCGTGACGGTACTCGTCCCCGACGCCACGCGAAAGTCGGCGCTGCCTGATGTGCTGCCGCCCGTGCTCGCGCGCCTTGGTCAGGCGGGTGTGGCTCCCGGAGCGATCACCTTGCTGGTCGCGTGCGGTACCCACCCGCCGGCCGACGAGCGGTCACTCGCCGCAACGCTCGGGGTGGTGCCTCCCGGAGCGAGGGTGATCCAGCACGATGCCCGTGACGGTTCGTCGCTGGTCGAGGTCGGGACGCTGACGACGGGCGAGCCGGTGCGCCTGCACCGGGCCGCCGTCCAGGCGGACTTGCTGGTGGCGATCTCCACGGTCCAGCACCACTACTTCGCCGGCTTCGGGGGCGGCCCGAAGCTCGTGTTTCCCGGGGTGGCCGGCGTCGCGGAGATCCAGGCGAATCACCGGAAGGTCATCGACCTCGAGGCCGATCCGCCGCGCCGCCACCCGTCCTGCGAGCCGGGCGTCCTCGAAGGGAACCCCGTCGCCGAGGAGATCGCTGTCACTGCGCGGCTATGCTGGCCCCACTTCGCCCTGCTGCTCGTGGCCGGCGCGGACGGGAAGCCCGCGTGGTCGGCCGGCGGCCCGCTCGAGGTCGTCTACCCGCTCGCGTGCGAGCGGGCTCGGAGATGGTTCGAGGTCGAGGCGGGGCCGTTCGAGCGGATCGTCGTGAGCGCCGGCGGCTTCCCGACCGACCACACGCTCATCCAGGCGCACAAGGCGCTCGACGCAGCGTGCCGGTTCGCAACGCCCGACGCCGAGGTGCTGTTCCTGGCGGCGTGCGACGGTGGGGCGGGTTCGCCGGCGATGGAGCCTTTCCTGGCAGATCCCCGGGTGTCGGCGATCGTGACAGCGCTGGCGGAAGACTACGTGCAGTACGGACACACGACGCTCCGGCTGGTCGAGAAGACCGGGCGTTTCCGCGTCTCGGCCAAGACCGAGTTGGCGGCCGATCTCGTTGCGAGGCTCGGGATGCGCGCGGAGGCGAACGTCGCCGCGGTGCTCGACCGATGGCGCGACGAGGACCCGCATGGGACGGTCGGACTCATCGCCGGCGCGGTGGTCTACCCACGACGGCGGGGATAATAGTATGAGGAAGAGGGAAGACGGAAGAGGGAAGGCGAGACGAGGATCGTTGCGTCTCTCGTCTACGTTCTACCTTCTACCTTCTAACTTCTAACTTCTACCTCGTGCCTTCTACCCTTCCTCCGGCGACATCAGCTCGCGCCAGGTGTCGCGCTCGAGGAAGGAGCCCGGGACGTTGGCCTCCATCTCCTGGAACATTGCGAACGGCACCGCAAACGTCATCAGGTTGTGACCGAGCTGCTTCGCGATGTACTTGCGGGCCGAGAGGTCGGTGAGTCCGACCACGGCTCGGGGCCGGGCCGAGCGCGCCTCGCGGTAGGCGAGAATCCCGATCGTCTGGCAGCCAGCGCCCCACGGCATGATCACGTTCTCGTTGTCGCCGCGCTCGTAGTTGGCGAGGACGACCAGGGCCGAGAGGCGATCCGGGTCCACGAGGAAGATCACGACTTCCGGGCGTTCGTCGCCTGCGATCTGCGAGAGCGGCTTGAGAACGACGTAGCGCGTGGGGACGTCGATCATTGGTAACGCGTCGACGAACAGCTTCACGGCCTCCGGGGTCTTGATGTACCGCTCGCCGTGGACGAAGTCGCTGGAGGCGCCGCGTCGAGGCCAGGTGGCGCTCGCCACGTCCTCCTGCGGTCCGTTTCCTGTGGAGAGGAACCGGTAGAAACATTCGATGCCGCCCGGCCACGTCTCGTACTGGTTCCCGAACCCAAGGCCGGTCCCGCCGCCAAGGCACCCGAACGTGGTGCGGTCGGCCACGGCAGGCTTTCCCTTCGCGGCCGCGACCAGAAGCAGCCACATGACGCACCCCCACTTGCCCTCGGAAAACTGCATCGCCCCGTCGGGAGGTTCGTCGGAGAAGACGAGCGCGACCGGCTCGTACTGCGTGCTGATGGCTCGTGCGATGGCGCTGTCCATGGCGGCCTCCCTGGCGACAGCAGCACTGATTGTAGCCGCGCCGGTCGCGTGCCGGACCTCGTCAGTGGTCGCAGGTCGATCGTCGAGCGTCTAAAGTCGAAAGCTCAAAGTTGAGACTTCAGGGCCGACCGCCGGCGATACGTGATTTCGCTTTCGACCCTCGACCTTTGACTGCGTGCTGCCGGCCCACACGGTTGAGGAGCCTCAGTCGGTTGGGCCCACCGAGCCGGCGCGCTCCGTGATTCCTGTCGCGAGCGTCCTCGCCGGCAGGAGCAGGGCGCGGACGGGTGAGGCCTCGAAGCCGACCAGGCGCAGAGGAACCGCCACCAAAGTATAGGCGCCGGGGGTCACACCCGAGAGATCGAGGCCCTCCAGGATCAGTACGGATCGCTCAACGCAACGGCGGTGCACCGGGAGATCGGTCGCCCAGAGGCTGTCGACCGAGGGCGTGTCGAGGCCGACGAGGGCTACACCGGCGCGGGCCAGGAAGTCCACGAACGCAGTCGTGAGCGAGGCGAAGCTGGGCGGGATCGGCGACCCGACCGGCCACGACCCCGTTGCAAAGAGAACGCGCGGCGTCGAAGGGTTCCAACCGGGCGGCAGGTCTCCGATATCGATCGCCTGGTCGTGACCCGGGAGCGCCACCACCTCGCACCGGCCGATACACGTGAGGAGCGGCAGGCTGGCCACATCTCGGCCCACCGGATCGAGATGGAGCGGTGCATCAATGTGGGTGCCGACGTGCGGTGAGAGACGCATCCAGGAGACGGCAGCCGCATCACGGCCGGGCGGTGAGATCCACCCGCGCACGAACGGCACGTCGCCGGGCCAGACCGGGGATGACGTGGTCAGAGGCCGCGTGATGTCGATGACTCGGGTGAGCATGGTGCCATGTTCGCACGGGTTGGCCCGGTGGGGGGAGTGCTGGGCGCCCGGCCGTTGACAAGGCTGGCCGCAGGCCGCAATGTTGTCATCTGTCCGTAGGACGCTTGATGTCGAGGGAGATACCAACTACGCTCGGCTCGCCCCGCGCGGCGGGAGTACGCGACAGGAGGCCCAGATGCCGACAAACCTCGTGCCGAAGCGGCTCTACCTCACGAACGGTGTGGGCGTGCACCAAGAGAAGCTGCAGTCGTTCGAGCTCGCGCTCCGGGACGCCGGGATCGCGGCTCTCAACCTCGTCTCCGTGTCGTCGATCTACCCACCCGGGTGCCGGATCATCACTCGGGCCAGGGGCGAGGAGTACCTGGAGCCGGGCCAGATCGCGTTCGTCGTGATGAGCCGCTCCGAGTCCAACGAACCACACCGCATGATCGCCGCCTCGATCGGGGTTGCCGTTCCGCGCGACAGGCGCATGTACGGCTATCTCTCGGAGCACCACGCCTTCGGCCAAACCGGGAAGGAGGCAGGGGACTACGCGGAGGACCTCGCCGCGTCGATGCTGGCGTCGACGCTTGGCGTCGAGTTCGACGAGAACCAGTCGTGGGACGAGAAGCGCCAGATCTGGAAGATCTCCAACAAGATCGTCACGACGCGCAACGTCACGCAGTCCGCAATCGTAGGGCGCTCCGGGAAGTGGACGACCGTGCTCGCCTGCGCGGTGCTGCTGTTCGACTGAGAGGGAGCCATGGTCTCAGCGAGGAAGAAATACCTCGGGGGGGGACGGATCCTTCCTCCGGCCGTACGCGGCGACATGACTGCCACGGAGCTGGTCGAGGGCGTGTTCTCGTCGTACAACGCGGCGCGGCTGCGCGAGGGGGCGCGGCTGTTCGCTCGCAAGATGCTGGCGCCCGATAGCACAGTCGCCGCCTCTCTGACCGGCGCTCTGACCCCGGGCGGGTACGGCATCTCCTGTCTGATTCCGCTGGTCGAGGCCGGTTTTCTGGACTGGATCGTGTCCACCGGCGCGAACCTCTATCACGACATGCACTTCGGCCTGGGCCTCGAGCTCCATCACGGCTCGCCGTTCGTCTCCGACGTCGAGCTGCGCCAGGCCGGTGTCATCCGCATCTACGACATCTTCTTCGAGTACGACGTGCTGCTCGACACCGACGCGTTCGTGCGCGAGGTGATCCGGGCGCCGGAGTTCCAGCAGCCGATGTCCTCGGCGGAGCTCCACAACCGGCTGGGGCGCTTCGTCGCCGAGCGCGAGAAGGTGCTTGGCACCCAGGGCCGCTCGCTGATCGCCTCGTGCTACCGCGCCGGGGTGCCCGTGTACACCTCGTCGCCGGGCGACTCCTCGATCGGCATGAACGTGGCGGCGATGGCGCTCGCGGGCTCGAAGCTCACGGTCGACCCCAACCTCGATGTCAACGAGACGGCGGCGATCGTGTACGGCGCAAAGACGTCCGGGGGCAAGAGCGGTGTCCTCATCCTCGGAGGCGGGAGCCCGAAGAACTTCTTGCTCCAAACCGAGCCCCAGATCCAGGAGGTGCTCGGGTTGGCGGAAAAGGGGCACGACTACTTCCTCCAGGTCACTGACGCACGGCCGGACACCGGCGGGCTCTCGGGCGCCACCCCGTCCGAGGCGGTGTCGTGGGGCAAGATCGACCCCGACCAGCTGCCGAGCGCCGTCGTCGTATACGCGGACACGACGATCGCGCTGCCGTTGCTCACGGCATACGCCCTGGCGAACCGCGAGGCGCGCCCGCTCAAGCGGCTGTACGACCGGCGTGAGGAGCTCGTGGACCGTATGCGGGAGGCCTACCTGGCGCGGGTGGAAGGCACGCCGTGAGGCGCATGGGTCCCGGCGGCGGGGAGGAGACACGGGCCGTCCGGTCGGGAGAGTGGCATGAGTGAGGAGCGCTACGCGCCGTACCAGGATTTCCTCGGGCTCCCCCAGGACCTCAAGCCCGACGCCGAACCGAGGGTCGCGATCTTGCCCGTCCCGTACGACCTGACGACGTCGTACCAGCCGGGCGCTCGCCGGGGGCCGATCGCCATCCTGGAGGCGTCGACGCACCTGGAGACGTACGACGAGGAACTCGGGCGCGAGACGTGGGAGGAGATAGGGATCGAGACCTTGCCGGCCGTCGTTCCCGACACGTCCGGACCGGCTGGGACGGTCGATCGCGTCGAGGCCGTTGCCTGCGAGATCGTGAAGGGTGGCAGGTTCCTGGTGTCGCTCGGCGGCGAGCACTCGATCACGGCCCCCCTGGTGCGGGCGGTGAGGACGGCGCACCCCGGCCTGGGCGTCCTGCAGCTCGACGCGCACGCCGACCTGCGCGACGAGTTCGAGGGGTCGCCGCTCAACCATGCCTGTGTGATGCACCGGGTTCTCGACGACGGTGTCCCGCTGGCACAGGTCGGCATCAGGTCGCTGACCGGCGAGGAGCGGACGCTGATCCGGGATCGCGGGATCTGCACGGTGTTCGCGCCCGAGGCGGTCGGAACGCCAGTCGCGGAGTGGATCGGCAGAGTGCTCGCCGCGCTGCCGGAAGAGGTCTATGTGACGGTGGACCTCGATGTCTTCGACCCAGCGATCATGCCGGCGACGGGGACGCCGGAGCCGGGAGGGCTCGACTGGTATCGGGCTCTCGCGGTTCTCCGGGAGGTCGCGCGCACGCGGCGGATCGTGGGTTTCGACGTGGTCGAGCTCTCGCCGATCCCCGGCAACGTCGCTCCCGACTTCCTGGCGGCGAAGCTTGTCTACCGGCTGCTCGGGTACGCGCAGCCGATGGGTCGTCCGTCGGGCCGCTAGCCCCGGAAGTCTGGCAGAGGCGGGGAGTGCGCCCGCCAGGATGCGAGGTCGCCGATGGCCTGGTTCTTTCTCTTCTGTGCCGGTCTGGTCGAAGTGGCGTGGGCGGTCGGGCTCAAGTACACGGCGGGGTTCACCCGCCTCTGGCCGAGCGTGTTCACGGTTGCGGGGGGTCTTACCAGCTTCTTCCTGCTCGCACAGGCCGCGAGGGCTCTACCGATCGGCACCGCCTACGCTGTCTGGACCGGGATCGGCGCCGTGGGCACGGCCGTCCTCGGCATGATCCTCTTCGACGAGCCTCGTGACTGGGTTCGGCTCGCGTGTATCGGGCTCGTCGTCGTCGGTGTCGTTGGGCTGAGGCTCGCTTCGACCCGGTAGGCCTCGCCGCCAGAGCCTCGCCTGGCCTTGACTCCAACGCGAAAGAGATTTAGTTTCTAATGCAGATCAGGACAACTGTGGGAGGTGCCGGGATGATCCTCGTGCGCGACGTTTTCCAACTCAAGTTCGGCAAGGCGAAGGAAGCCAAGGCGTTGGTGAAGGAAGGGGCGCGCATCGCGAAGAAGGTCGGCTACGGTGCCCAGCGCCATCTTATGGACCTCACGGGTCCCTACTACACGCTTGTTCTCGAGAGCACCCATGAAAGCCTGACCGCCTGGGAGTCCGGAATGGCCGATACCCAGGGCGCCAAGGAGTGGGGGGCCTGGTACGAGAAGTTCAAGCCGCTCGTCGAGTCGGGGTACCGCGAGATCTTCACCGTCGTCGAGGGCTGAAACGCAGGACGGCGCCTGGCCGAGCACCAGGATTGAGCTCGCAGCCAGGGGAGCGGATGCATGAAGACGGCGCAGGAAGGGCCGAAGAGGCCGGCGGGGATCAGCGACGAGGCGGTGAAGGCGGGCACGGGAAAGACGTGGCCCGAGTGGTTCGCGATTCTCGATGATGCCCATGCCACGAAGCTCGGTCACAAGGGGATCGTCGCCCTCCTCGCCGAGCAGGAGCGGGTAGGCCCCTGGTGGCGCCAGATGGTCGCGGTCGCCTACGAGCAGGAGCGCGGCATGCGCCAGAAGCACCAGACCCTCGAAGGGTTCCAGCTCAGCGTCAGCCGGACGGTCGGAGTGCCTGCGGATGCCCTGTTCCGCGCGTGGGCGGATGAGCGAGCGCGCGCGGTCTGGCTGCCGAGTGCCGATCTCACGATCCGGAGAGCCACGCCGCCGAGATCGCTCCGGATCACCTGGGGCGACGGGAGCACGGTGGACGTGAGCATCTCCGCTCGCGGGAGGACCAGGAGCCGGGTGGTCGTGGACCACAAGCGGCTCCGCGATGCCGAGGATGTGGGCCGCATGAAGGAGTATTGGGCGGGGGCTCTGGACGCACTCAAGCAGACGCTGGAAGCCTGACGTTCCCAGGGCATCGCAAGCTAGAATCGAGCAGACGGCCGCCGATGCGCGAGAGCACGCGAATGAGCCTGGTTCAGACGCCGATGATCCCGGTCGTCGGGCGTCTGATCCGCGACAACCCCGGCACGATCTCGCTTGGGCAGGGCGTCGTGCACTACCCGCCGCCGCCGCAGGCGATGGAAGCGATTGCCGGGTTTGCGGCCGACCCCGGCAACCACAGGTACCGCCTGGTGGACGGGATCCCGCCGTTGCTCGAGCGGATCCGCGAGAAGCTGGCCTCCGACAACGGCCTCGAGCTCACCGCGGGGCACCGGGTCGTGGTGACGGCCGGCGGCAATATGGCGTTCATGAACGCCGTGCTCGCGATCACCGATCCCGGCGACGACGTGGTACTGCTCGCGCCGTACTACTTCAACCACGAGATGGCGGTGGCGATTTCGGGGTGCCGGGCCGTTGTCGTAAGCACGGACGAGTCGTACCAGCCTATTCCCGAGCGGATCGCGGCCGCCCTCACGCCGCGGACGAGGGCCGTGGTGACGGTTTCGCCCAACAACCCTACCGGCGCGGTGTACCCCGAGGCGACGGTGCGGGCGGTCAACGAGCTCTGCCGGGAGCGCGGGATCTACCACATCCACGACGAGGCGTACGAGTACTTCACCTACGACGGCGCCCGGCACGTCTCTCCGTCCTCTTTCCCCGACACCGCGGCCCACACGATCTCGCTGTTCTCGCTTTCGAAGTCGTTCGGGTTCGCGGGGTGGCGGATCGGTTACATGGTGATCCCCGAGCACCTGTTCGGCGCCGTCTGCAAGATCCAGGACACGATCCTGATCTGCCCGCCCGTCGTCTCGCAGCACGCCGGCGTCGGGGCGATGAGCGCCGGGAGGGGGTACTGCGAAGGGTGGCTCGCGGGTATCGCCGGCGTTCGGCGGCTCGTTCTGGAGGCACTCGCGGAGATCGGCGACATCTGCACGGTGCCGCGCGCGGACGGAGCGTTCTATTTCCTCGTCACTATCCGGACCCCGATGGACCCGATGACGCTTGTGGAGCGGCTGGTGCGCGAGCACCGCGTGGCGGTGATCCCCGGCTCGACGTTTGGCATGACCGGTGCCTGCACCTTGCGCATCGCGTACGGCGCGCTGACACGCGAGACGGTGGCGGAAGGGATCGGGCGGCTCGTGCGCGGGCTCACGAGGATCGTCGGAGGGTGAATGGGACTGCACGTCGTCGCCTGCCAGCTCGACATCGCGTGGGAGGACAAGGACGAGAACCACCGGCGAGTCGCAGCGCTCCTCGATCATGCACGTCCGCCGGAGGGGTCGCTCGTGGTCCTGCCGGAGATGTTCTCCACCGGCTTCTCGATGAACGTGGACGCCACGGCCGAGGGCGACGAGCGCCCGAGCGAGCGCTTCCTGGCGGAGTCGGCTCGGCGTCTCGCCGCCTGCACGCTCGGTGGCGTGGTCACGCGTGAGGGACCGGGTGCCCTCGCGCTGAACGAGGCCGTGGCGTTCGGGCCGGACGGGTCGGGGCTCGCCCGCTACGGCAAGATCCACCCGTTCTCTTTTGCCGGCGAGGACCGGCGTTTCGCCCGGGGGCGGGAGGTCGTGACGTTCGTGTGGGGCGGGTTCACGATCGCGCCTTTCGTGTGCTACGACCTCCGCTTCCCGGAGGTGTTCCGGGCCGCCGCGCTGAGAGGCGCAAACGTGCTCGTCGTGATCGCCAACTGGCCCGCGCCGCGCGAAGCGCACTGGCTCGCACTGCTGACCGCCCGGGCGATCGAGAACCAGGCTTACGTCGTCGGCGTCAACCGGTGCGGCCGCGACCCGCACGCCGAGTACTCCGGGCACAGCCGGATCATCGATCCGCGAGGGCGAAACCTGGCCGAAGCGGACGAGGCTCCGGGGACGATCGAGGCGGACCTCGACCTCGAGGCGATAGGGGCGTACCGGCGGGAGTTTCCGGTGCTTGAGGACGCCGATCCCCGGTTCGTCCCCGGCTTGCAGCCCAGGTGACCCGGTCCATGACGAGGATGACCCGGGGGAGGCCGAGGCGGGCGCGGCGCTTGCAGCGTGAGTGGCTGCTGAGGATGATGAACTTCTACCCGCCGTTCCTCGGGGCGGGGATCCGCGTCAGACGGACGGGGCCCGACCGGCGCACGTACGAGGTGCGGATGAGGCTGACCTTCCTCAACCGCAACGTCGTGGGCAGCCACTTCGGCGGTTCCCTCTACGCGATGTGCGACCCGTTCTTCATGCTGATCCTCATCCCGGCGCTCGGCCCCGGGTATGTCGTCTGGGACAAGGCTGCGACGATCCGTTTCCTGCGGCCCGGCCGCGGCACCGTGCGCGCGACGTTCGACATCCCGGAGAGCCGGGTCGAGGAGATCCGGCGCGCGGCCGACACCGAAGGCAGGGTCGAGCCGGTGTTCACGGCCCGGGTCCTCGGCGACGACGGTTCGGTAGTTGCCGAGGTGGCCAAGACGCTGTACGTTCGTCGGCGGCGCGCCGACGAAGCCGGGTGAGCGCTTCCGCCCGCGACCGGAGGAGGCTGTAGGTGAAGACCGTGATCGAGCCGTACCGAAGCCGGGTCGTCGAGCCGATACGCATGACGACGCGCGAGGCGCGCCAGAGGTTCATCCGGGAGGCGGGCTACAACCCGTTCCTGCTGAAGGCGGAACACGTCCTCATCGACCTCGTCACCGATTCGGGCACGTCGGCGCTCTCGACGCGGCAGTGGTCGGCGATGCACGGATCGGACGAGTCGTTCACCGGGTCGCGGAGCTTCTACCGGTTCCGGGAGGCGGTGCAGAGGCTGTTCGGGCATGCATTCGTGATCCCGTGTCATCAGGGGAGGGCGGGGGAGCATCTTTTGGCGCGGGCCGTGGTCCGGCCCGGTGACGTGATCCTTGCCAACACGCACTTCGCCACGACACGGGAGAACTTCGAGGAGGCGGGAGCCGACGTGCGGGACCTCCCGATCCCGGAGGCGCTCGACCGGGCGAGCGCCCACCCCTTCAAGGGGAACATCGACCTCGAGCGGCTCGAGGCGGGCCTCGCGGAGGCGGGCTCCCGGGCTCGCATGGTGATCATCACCGTCACCGATAACTCCCGCGGGGGCCAGCCGGTGAGCATGGCGAACGTTCGGGCCGCGCGGGAAATCTGCGATCGCCACGGAGTGCCTCTGTGGCTCGACGCCGCGCGCTTTGCCGAGAACTGCTACCTCGTGAAGCTGCGCGAGGAGGGGTACGCCGAGAGGGGCCCGCGGGAGATCGCCCGCGAGCTTTTCAGCCTGACCGACGGCGTCTTCATGAGCCTCAAGAAGGACGCCCTCGGCAACACCGGGGGCCTGATCACGCTCGAGGACGAGACGTGGTCCGAGGCGATCCGAGTTCGGCTGCTCTCGAGCGAGGGGGTACCCACGGCGGGCGGCCTCGCCGGGCGTGACCTCGAGGCACTCGCCGTGGCCCTCGACGAGATGCTCGAGGAGGACTACCTCGCGTACCGCATCGCCTCGACGCGCCGTCTCGGCGAACAGCTCCAGGCGGCCGGGGTGCCGGTTGTCACACCGTTCGGTGCGCACGCTGTGTACGTGGACGGGCGTGCGTTCTGCCCACACCTCCCGGACGAGCAGCTGCCGGCGTGGTCGCTTTCCGTTGCGCTCTATGTGCACTCCGGCGTGCGCAGCTGGGAGACGGGAAACGTGATGCAGGGGCGCCAGGACACCGCATCCGGGGCATGGCGGTGGCCGGACCTCGACCTCCTTCGCCTCGCGATCCCGCGTCGCGTGTACAGCCGGAGCCACCTCGACTACGCGGCCGAGGCCGTCGCCGAGCTCTACCAGGAGAGGAATTCGATCCGCGGCCTGCGCTTCGTCTACCGTCCCCCGGCGCTGGCGCAGTTCGTCGCCACTTTCGAGCCGGTGTGAGGCCGCTGGGAGCGCCAAGTTAAGAGTTGTGAGTGAAGAGTTAAGAGTTGGAGACGAACAGCAAGCGTAATCACCGAACTTGCCTTGTCTTTCAACTCTTCACTCTTGACTCTGCACTCTTCACTTCGTCTGCAGCGCTCCATGGCGGCGCAGGATCT
Source organism: Terriglobia bacterium (assembly GCA_020073245.1). Taxonomy (GTDB): domain Bacteria; phylum Acidobacteriota; class Thermoanaerobaculia; order Thermoanaerobaculales; family Thermoanaerobaculaceae; genus RBG-13-68-16. Next base: position 72,185 of record JAIQFQ010000012.1, read on the forward strand.
CGAGCACCTTGTCGACCGGGAGCGCCTCGACGACGTGGCCCTGGAAACCCCGCGTAGTGGTGGCGGCGAACAGCGAGTTGAGTACCGCCTCCTCGGTGGCCTCGACGGTCGCGAGGAAGATCTGCGAGAGGTCCTCGTCGGGCAGCAGCGTGACATGCCTCGCGCCGGGAGCCTCGTGTCGCACCATGCCCGACGGGTTGGTGGAGAGCGCGATCGCGTAGTCCCCGCTGCCGTTCGACGCGAAGCTCCCCACGCGCGCGAGGCCCATCGGGACGCGCGCCGCGACCCGTTTGAGCTGGCGCGCATCGAGCGGGGCGTCGGTGGCGATCACGACCATGCACGAGCCGCGCTCGGGCGACTCCAGCTCGTCCTTGAAGGCATGGCGGCCCAGCTCCGTGCCCACCGGCACGCCGGCAACGGTCAGAACGCCGCCGAAGTTGGTCTGCGCGAGCACACCGACGGTCCAGCCGCCCAGAGAACCGGGGAGCAGACGCGAGGCGGTGCCGATTCCGCCCTTGAAGCCCAGGCAGCGGGTGCCCGTGCCGGCGCCGACGCACCCCTCGGGGACCGGCCCGACGGAGGCGGCTGCCAGGGCGCCGAACACCTGATCCCGCGTAACTGGCCGCCGGCGGCCGTCAGATAGGAAGAAGTCGTTGCACTCGCCGACCACCGGGTTGACGGAGTGCACGTCAGCGTTGCCGGGCAGCCCCAAGACCCACTCCGCCACGGCGTCGGCGACCCGCCACGTGCTCAGTGTGCCGGTTAGCGCGATCGGCGTCTCCAGCGTCCCCAGCTCGTCGACCTGTGAGATGCCGGTCATCTTGCCGAACCCGTTGGCCACGAAGATCGCGGCGGGAACCTTCTCCTGGAAGACGTTGCCGATATGCGACAGGACCACCGTGACGCCGGTCCGGATATCCTCGCCCTCGACGAGCGTGACATGACCCACCTTGACGCCGGCGACATCGGTGATGGCGTCGAGGGGGCCGGCGGGCAGGATGCCGGTCGCGATCCCAAGCTCGCGGGCGCGCGGCCGTCTCGGCGGGCCGCCGCCGGTCGCGGCGAGCAGCGCGGCGGTGGTGAGGAGAGCGAATGACAGTGTGCCGACCATGAGCACCTCAGTGCGACGCGCCGCCCGGCCTGCCATGATCAGCGGATGTGGGTTGGGCGTCCAGCTCCTCGATGCGGGCATCGGACGCGGGCCGGGTTTTCTGGAGCCTCCCGGCGACGAGCTCGACCTCCCGCATCACGCGGAGGATGTTCGACCCGGCGACCTTCTTGACCTCGTCATCGGTCCAACCACGGCGCAGGAGCTCTGCGAGCAGCGCCGGGTACTTCGAGACGTCCTCGAGCCCGACCGGCGTTCCGCCGATTCCGTCGAAATCCGAGCCCAGGCCCACGTGCTCGACGCCGGCGACCCGCCTGATGTGCTCGATGTGGTCTGCGACCTGTGCGAGGGTGGCTTTCGGCGTGGGGTGCGCGGCCCTGAAAACCTTCAGCTCCGCCTCGACCCGCTTGGGATCGTTCGGGTACAGCGCTCCCAGCCTCGTCCACTCCGCCTCGAGCGGCGCCTCGGCGATCCTGACCTCTTCCGAGACAAAGCCCGGGGCGAAGTTGACCATCACGATGCCGCCCTTGGCCGCGACGTATTTCAGGATGAGATCCGGCACGTTGCGGACGTGGTTGCACAGGGCGCGCGCGGAGGAGTGCGAGAAGATCACCGGCGCCTCACTGGTCTCGATAGCGGCCAGCATCGTCGCGTCGGAGACGTGCGCGAGGTCGACCAGCAAGCCCATACGGTTCATCTCCCGGACGACCTCGCGGCCGAAGCGCGTGAGGCCTCCGTGGACCGGCTTGTCGGTCGCGGCGTCGGCCCAGTCGGTGTTCTGCCAGTGCGTTAGGGTCATATAGCGGGCGCCGCAGCCATAGGCCTCGCGCAGCACGCCGAGCGAGTCGTGGATCGAGTGGCCGCCCTCGATACCGATGAGGCTCGCGATCTTGCCGCCCGCGTGGATCCGTTCGACGTCGGCTGCCGTGGATGCGAGCGCGAACGTCTCGGGGTAGCGCGCGACCATCCGGTGCACGAGGTCGATCTGCTCGAACATCGCGACCACGGCATCGGCGCCCTTGAGGTTGGTCGAAACGTACACGGACCAGAACTGGCCGCCGACGCCGCCCCGCCGCAGGCGAGCGATGTCGGTGCTGAGCGGGTGGTCGAGCGTGCTGGTGTCCTGGGCGATGTCGATCTTCGCGAGGTGGTCGGCCACGCGTTCGCGGTAGTTCTCCGGCAGGTCGTTGTGCCCGTCGATGAGCGGCACGGCGGCGAGGATGCTCGCCACCCGGGCTTCGATGGTCCTGTCGGCCGGGCCGGGCGGTTGCGATACGGCGGGCTGCGCCAGCGCGACGAGAGCGATCGCGAGGAGCAGGCGGATCAGGTACCCGACCCTGGTGCGGGGGTCGTGGCGCGGTTCCCTCATGGCGCTGCTGATGCTGGGCACGGTGTACCTCCGGCGGCCATCTTGAACGCTCTTCGGCGGCAGGGCAACCGGCCGCCGCCGGAGCACCCTGCGCTTCCTGCCTGCCCTCAGGCTTTCGCGTTGCCTTGACAGTGCGTGCCGGAGGCGACGAGGATCGTCCGTTGTGAGGATCCGCCATCGTCGGCCGGCGGGGAGGTGGTGCAGTGCGGATCGGGGTCATCTCGGACGTACACGGCAACCGGTGGGCCCTGGAAGCGGTGATGCGCGACCTCGACCGGCGGGGGGTCGCTGCGGTGCTGGACCTCGGCGACGGCGTCTACGGGCCGCTCGACCCGCGCGGCACCGCGGCTCTTCTGATCGGGCGTAACGTCGAGAGCGTCCGTGGGAACGAGGATCGGATCGTCTTGGAGCCGTCGGACGAGCGCGACTCCGCAACGCTGCTCTTCACCAGGGCCAGCCTCTCGCCGGAGCAGCTCGAGTGGCTGAGAGAGCTCCCGGCCCGGAGGGTGGCGTTCGGGTCCATGCTCTGCTGCCACGGCACGCCCGATCGGGACCACGAGTACCTGCTCGAGCGGGTCGCATCAGGGGGCGTGACGCTCGTTTCCGCCGATGACCTGGCGGCGACCCTCGCCGGTATCCGTGAGAGTGTGGTGCTGTGCGGACACAGTCACGTAGCGCGCACCGGTCACCTCCCCGACGGGAGACTGGCGGTCAACCCCGGGAGCGTCGGCCTCCCCGCGTACTCGGACGACCTGCCATGGCCCCACGCGATGGAAGCAGGGAGCCCGCACGCGCGGTACATGGTTCTGGAGGAGACGACCGCCGGCTGGAGGGTCGAGCATGTGGCCGTACCGTACGACTGGGAGACGGCGGCGACCACCGCTCAGCGAAACGGCCGGGCCGATTGGGCCGAATGGCTGCGCACGGGGCGTGCCCGCGTGGCGGGCTCCGGGAGGTGACGTGAGCGACCCTACGAAGCGGTTCTCCGACCGGGTCGAGGATTACGCGCGGTACCGACCGCGCTACCCATCGGCGGTCGTCGACCTCCTGCGATCGAGGTGCGGCCTGACGGGCGATTGGGTGATCGCGGACGTCGGCTCGGGCACCGGCATCCTCTCGGAGATGCTCCTGAGCCTCGGCTGCCGCGTCTACGGCGTCGAGCCCAACCGCGAGATGCGGGAAGCAGGGGAGCGGCTGCTCGCGAGGTATCCGGGCTTCGAGAGTGTTGACGGCCGCGCCGAGGCCACTTCGCTCCCGGGGGCGAGCGTCGACCTCGTGACGGCCGGCCAGGCGTTCCACTGGTTCGACCGGCCACGGACCCGCGCCGAGTTCGTCCGGATCCTCAAGCCGGACGGGTGGGTCGCGCTGATGTGGAACAAGCGGAGGAAGACGGGCACGCGGCTGGCCGAGGCGTACGAGCGGCTTCTGCTGGAGTATGCGGTGGACTACGGGTCGGTGGACCACGACAACGTCACCGACGAGGTGATCGCGGCGTTCTTCCGCCCCGGCGAGGTGCAGGCTCACTCCGTCGAGAACCACCGGACGTTGGACTACCGGACCCTCGAGGGGTACATGCGGTCGGCGTCGTACGTCCCCGCGCCGGGCCACGCCGCCCACGGCCGGATGCTGGAGGGGCTGCGCTCGATCTTCGAATCCGTTCAGCGCGGCGGCGTCGTGATCCTGGAGTACGACACCAAGGTCTACCTCGGTCGGCTCCCGGTCGCGGGACTCTGACGCCACGGGCATTGCGCCGGCGTCTCGGTTTTGTTAGCCTGGAGTCTCAGTGGACAACGAACTGCTGCCATCCCTGCTCGAGGGATTCGGGCGGGCAACGCTCGCCCTGTCGGACGGGGCCCTCTTCCATGGCTTTGCCGCGGGCGGCGACGCCGTCGCCACGGGCGAGGTCGTCTTCAACACCTCCATGTTCGGATACCAGGAGATGCTGACGGACCCCTCGTACAAGGGGCAGATCCTGGTACTCACGGCGCCCCACGTGGGCAACGTCGGGGTCAACGACGACGACCGCGAGTCGTCGCGGGTCTGGGCCGAAGGGCTCATCGTGCCCGATCTGTCGCTCGCCCCTTCGAACTGGCGCTCGCGCGCCGGTCTGGTCGAGAGTCTCGCCGCACAGGGCGTCCCGGTAGCGTGGGGGTTCGACACCAGGGCGCTCGTCCTACACCTTCGTTCCGCCGGAGCGCTGCCGGGCGTTCTTCTGTGCGGTCCGGACCCGGGAGCGGAGAGGCTGGCGGCGCTGCTCGCCCGGGCCCACGGCACCGACGGGTGCGATCTCACCCGGGACGTGGCCCGCACCGAGGCGGCCGCGTGGGGTGAAAGGCCCTGGGTCGCACCGGGGACCGGCTCGTCCCTGAACGGGAGCGTTCTCGGACCCCGGACCCCGGACCCCGGACCCCGGATCGTTGTTCTTGACTGCGGTGTGAAGGCCTCGATCCTGCGGCAGCTCGCCGGCGGTGGGGCCGAGGTGACGACCGTACCGCCCGACACGGACGCCGGCGCCGTCCTGGCGCTCCGGCCTGCTGGGGTTGTCGTCTCCAATGGGCCCGGTGACCCGGGCGCCGTGGCGCGCGTCCCCGAGACGATGGCGGCCCTGCTGGGGAGGGTGCCGCTTCTCGGGATCTGCCTCGGCCACCAGCTGCTCGCGCGGGCCCTCGGCGGCCTCACGTACAAGCTGCCGTTCGGGCACCATGGGGCCAACCACCCCGTGCGCGACGAGGCGAGCGGCAGTGTGTGGATCACCTCCCAGAACCACAACTACGCCGTTGACCCGGCGTCGCTCCCGGCGCGAGCGCGTGTCTCGATGGTCAACCTCACCGACGGCTCGGTGGAGGGCATCGTCGCCGAGGACGTTCAGGCCGAGGGTATCCAGTTCCACCCCGAGGCCGGACCGGGGCCGCACGACGCTCTCGGGGTCTTCGCCCGCTTCCTGGATCGCTGCAGGAGGCGGGGATGAGGCGGGCTCCGGGCTCCGGGCACCGCTAATGGCACCGTCGTGCCGGAACCTCGGTGCCCTGTGCCCGGTGGCCCGTGCCCGGGGTTGGCAGGGGGCCTGATGCCTCGCCGGGACGACGTGCGCACGGTGTGTGTCCTCGGCGCGGGCCCGATCCGGATAGGCCAGGCGTGCGAGTTCGACTACTCCGGCGTCCAGGGCGTGCAGGCCCTGCGCGAAGAGGGGTTGAGGGTCGTGCTGGTGAACTCCAACCCCGCGACGATCATGACCGACCCCGAGCGCGCGGACGCGACGTACGTCGAGCCGATCACGGTGGAGGTGGTGGCCGCGATCCTGGAGCGGGAGCGGTGCGACGCGCTGCTCCCGACGCTCGGGGGCCAGACGGCGCTCAACGTGGCGGTTGGACTCGCATCATCCGGCGCGCTGGCGCGGCTCGGCGTCAAGCTGCTCGGCGCTTCGGTGGAGGCGATCCGCACCGCGGAGGACCGGGAGCGGTTCCGCGAGGCGATGCGGCGAGCCGGCCTGCCGGTCCTCCCGTCGGTCACGGTGACGTCCGTGGCGCGGGCCGGAGAGGCCGCCGACGTGGTGGGGTTCCCAGCGATATTGCGCCCTTCGTTCACCCTTGGGGGTACCGGGGCGGCGATGGTCTACAACCGCGACGAGTACGCGCGGGCCGTGAAGACGGCGCTGGCCGCCAGCCCGGTCGGGGAGGTGCTGGTCGAGCGCTCGGTGGAGGGGTGGAAGGAGTTCGAACTCGAGGTGATGCGGGACGCGGCCGACACCGTGGTCGTCGTCTGCTCGATCGAAAACGTGGACGCGATGGGCGTCCACACCGGCGACTCGATCACCGTCGCGCCCGCGCTGACCCTGACAGACAAGGAGTACCAGGTGCTGCGCGACGCGGCGGCGACGTGCCTCCGCACCGTCGGGGTCGAAACCGGCGGCTCCAACGTTCAGTTCGCGGTCCACCCGGCGACCGGCGAGTGGGCCGTGATCGAGATGAACCCCCGTGTGTCGCGCTCCTCGGCCCTCGCATCGAAAGCGACCGGCTTCCCGATCGCTCGCATCGCAGCCAAACTCGCTCTCGGCTACCGCCTCGACGAGATAACGAACGCGATCACCGGTTCGACGCCCGCGTCGTTCGAGCCCGCGCTCGACTACGTGGTCGTCAAGATCCCCCGGTTCGCCTTCGAGAAGTTCTCGGGCGTGGACGACACGCTCGGCACCTCGATGAAATCGGTCGGCGAGGTGATGGCGATCGGGGCCACGTTCGACGAGGCGCTCCTCAAGGCGGTCCGATCGCTGGAGCTGGGGCGGGTCGGACTGGGTGCGCCGGCCGCGGTCGCGCGCCTGGACGAGGAGGGCCTGGCCAGCCGCCTGTCCGTTCCCAATCCGGACCGCCTCTGGGCGGTGGCCGAAGCACTCCGGCGGAAGTGGGAGGTCGAGCGCGTCAGCCAGCTGTCGCGCTGGGACCCATGGTTCGTTCGCCGCCTCGCCAGCCTCGTTGCGGCGGAGGCCGCGATCGGTGGCACGCGCGCCAGCGACGGGAAGCTGCTGGCTGCCTCGAAACGGGTCGGGTTCGGCGACGCGGACCTCGCCCGTCTCTCGGGAATGAGCGAGGACGATGTCCGGCGGAAACGTGCCGAGGCGGGCGCGGTCAGGCGCTACCGAAAAGTCGACACCTGCGCCGCCGAGTTCGCGGCCGCCACGCCGTACCTGTACGGGAGCTTCGGCACGCTCGACGAGGTACCGCCGCGCCGTCGCCCGGCGGTCGTGATCCTGGGGTCGGGGCCGGTGCGGATCGGGCAGGGGATCGAGTTCGACGCCTGCTGTGTGCAGGCTATCGGAGGGCTTCGCGCCCAGGGACGTGAGGCCGTCATGATCAACTGCAACCCAGAGACCGTTTCCACCGATTGGGACGCCGCGGATCGCCTCTACTTCGAGCCCCTCACGATGGAAGAGGTGCTCGACGTCGTGTCCCGCGAAGACGCCGAAGGCGTGGTGGCGCAGTTCGGAGGGCAAACGCCGCTCAAGCTCGCGAAAGGGCTCGCGTCCGCCGGCGTGCGCATCCTGGGCACGTCCCCCGAGGCGATCGACCTCGCCGAGGACAGGGAGCGGTTCGCGGAGGTCTTGGGGCGACTCGGCCTCCGGCAGCCGCCCAACGAGGCGGTGACGACGCTGGAGGATGCGAAGCGTGCCGCCGCGCGACTCGGCTACCCGGCGCTCGTGCGTCCCTCGTACGTCCTCGGCGGGCGCGGAATGCAGGTCGTGTATCGGCAGGCGGAGCTCGAGGAGTACTGGCGCCGCGAGGTCGTCGCAGCTCCTGAGCACCCCGTGCTCATCGACCGGTTCCTGGAGCGGGCGGTCGAGATCGACGTGGACGCGCTCTCCGACGGGCGCGAGGTGGTGATCTGCGGCGTGCTCGAGCACATCGAGGAGGCGGGCATCCACTCGGGCGACTCGTCCTGCGTGCTGCCGAGCGTCTCGCTACCGTTGGAGGTGACAGCCGAGGTGCGCCGGATCGCACGTACCCTGGCGCGGGAGCTGGGCGTGGTCGGCCTCCTCAACCTGCAGCTCGCCGTGCGCGACGGCGTGGTGTACGTGCTCGAGGCCAACCCGCGCGCCTCGCGCACCGTGCCTTTCATCTCCAAGGCCACAGGCGTCGCGTGGGCGTCGCTCGCGGCCCGGGTGGCGTGCGGCGCGCGCCTGAGCGAGCTGCGGGTCTCGGACGGGGTCCCGATGGGCGTGGCGGTGAAGATGCCGGTCTTCCCGTTCGACCGCTTCCCCGGTGTAGATCCGGTGCTCGGCCCGGAGATGCGGTCCACGGGCGAGGTGATGGGGATGGCGGAGAGCTTCGGCGAGGCGTACGCGAAGGCGGCGCTCGGCGCGGGGCTCGGACTTCCGCTGACGGGCACAGCCTTCCTCTCGGTCGCGGACGCCGACAAACCGCGGGCCGCCGCGCTCGGCGCCAGGCTGGAAGAGCTCGGCTTCGCGCTGCTCGCAACTCAGGGCACGGCAGCAGCGCTCGAACGCGCAGGCCTTGAGGGGAAGGTCGTCCGGAAGGTCTCGGAGGGCCGGCCGCACGTGGTGGACCTCATGGTCAACGGGGAGATCCAGCTCGTGATAAACACGGCGACGGGTGCCAGGGCGCATCGCGACGGCGGTGCCATCCGTCGCGGCGCCCTCGAGCACCGCATCCCTTACGTGGCGACGGTTGCCGGGGCGTTCGCCGCCGCCGAGGCGATCGCCGCGCTGCGGCGCGGCACGCCGTCCCCGCGGTCCCTCCAAAGCTGGGCAGCAGCGGGCGGCGACCGAGCCGGCGGGTAGTCGAAAGTCCAAAGTCGAAAATCAAGACAAACGCGCGGGGATCCAGGACACGGATTTCGGCCGCGGAGGATTGTCGAGCGCACTTTCAACTTCTGACTTTTAACCCAGTGGGCGGGTCGTGCTCTCCGGCTTCCACGCACGGCCCATCCGGTGTACCCTGCGCGCGCCGCGGCGGCGATGCGGCGAGGAGGTGGACGATGACTTCAAAGCTCGAACACGAGTGGGAGCTTGAGCTGCCGGCTGCCACCGCGGAGCAGCTGCTTGCGGCGCTGACGACGCGGGATCGGCTTTACGGGCAGAGCATCACCCTCGAACCGGAGGATGACCCGGCCAAGGCCGTCGAGGTCTGGCTCGCGTCGGTCGAGAGCCTGGAGAAGGGCAAGTATCGGCTGGGCGTCTACGCCGAGCTCGCCGGTCCCAAGGAGTTCCTTGAGGCGGCGCGCGATGCAGTCCAGGATATCGTGTCCGAGCAGGTCGAGGCGGCCGCGGGTGAGGCCGCCGAGGCAACGCTGATCGAGAGCAAGAAGCTGACCGACGTCGAGTTTCGCAACGTGGACGAGAATGACGAACGTCCCTCGCTCGTGATCCCGGAGTGGCTCGCGCCCGGCGACGTGGACACGCCCTGGGAGTTCCGCTCGTACGCCGCCAACGGTGAGCCGTGGCCCGCCGAGGACGTGATCCAGGCCCACGACCGGCTCGTGGTCGTGCCCTTCAAGGACAGGCTGCTGCTGTACGCGCTTCCGCCGATCGAGGACGACGACGAGGAGTAGCGCGGGAACGCTCACCGTCCGCCGGGCATGCGGGGCGGGGACCTCAAGGTCATAGCAGCCCCCTCATCGTCGCCTCACTGCGAGCGGAGGCGACAAGCGATGGTCCTCGTTCCGGGGGGCCGTCCGTTCCGGCATTAGGTATCATCCCGGCGTGAGTCCCCAAACCGAGGTCCTGATCAAGCTCGCCCTCACCCTGGCGGGACTCGTCGTCCTGCTGTGGCGCATGCGCAAACGTCCAGAAAGCTCCAGTGCAGGCGCCGCCCTGGGTTTGGTCGCGGTCCTCGCGGCTGCAGCGCACCTCAACTTCTTCACCTTCCACAGCGGGCACTTCACACACTTCGCCGAGAACTTCCACTACCAGTTGGGTTCCAAGTATTTCCCGGAGGTCGGCTACGACGGCCTGTACCAGGCCTCGGTCGCCGCTCAGGCCGAGTCGGCGCCAAGCCTCCCGCTCCCGCGCGAGATCCGTGACTTGCTCACCAACGCATTCATCCCGGTCCGCCGCGTGGATGCGCACCGGGAGGAGGTCATCCGGCGGTTCACGCCGGATCGGTGGCGGAGCTTCGTCAAGGATCACAGCGAGTTCCTCGACCGCTCATACATTCACAACCTGAACGAGGCGCGCCACGACCATGGCTACAACCCCACGCCGACCTGGACGTTCGTCGCAAGGCTCTTCAACGCATGGCTGCCGTTGGACGCGACCACGATCCCGATCCTCGCACTCCTCGACTGGGTGATTCTGGGAGCGACGTTCGTCGTCGTGTTCAGGACCTACGGCAGCGGCGTCGGCGCGACGGCGCTGCTCCTGTTCGGCGTCGGATACCCCTGGCGGTATGGCTGGGTCGGGGGCGGATTCCTGCGATACGACTGGCTGGCCGCGATCGTCATAGGAACGTGCCTTCTGAAGCGGCGACGGTTCGGGGCGGCGGGGTTCCTGTTCGCGTACAGCGCCGCCGTGCGGTTGTTTCCGGCGCTGATTCTTTTCGGGGTCGCGGCGGTGGCGGCCTGGGGATTGATACGACGAACGAGCGTGTCGTGGGCGGTGCGCTTCGGTGCCGGTGCCCTAGCCGGCGCCGTGGTGTTCTTCCTCGCCGGTGCAATGACCGGCCGGGGGTTCGCTGCCTGGCCGGAGTTCGTTCACAACATCGAGAAGCACCACGATACCTGGAGCACGAACAGGGCCGGCCTCGAGTTCGCCGTTGTCACAACGCCGAAGACAATGCTCAGCCGGATCCCGACCTCGTTGCCGCTCTCACAACGGTCGGCGATGTGGCAGGAGGAGATGAACCTGGCGCAGCGGGCGCGCCGGCCGCTCTACCTCGGCCTGGCGATCCTGCTGGTCGCTGGGGCTGCCGCGGCGGCGGCGACGTCCAGGCCGGACGAGGGCGCGGCGATCGGGGTGACGGCGGTGTTCGCCGGGCTCGTGCTTTCCTGCTATTACTGGGTCGTTCTCGTGGTCCTCGCGTTCCGTCGCTCCACGGACGGCGCCGTGGGGATCCTCGCGGCCAACGCGGCAGCGCTGATCGCAGCCCTCTTCACGGACGACACCCAGATCATCTTCGCGGTCTTCTCATGGGCGGTGCTGGCGGCCCTCGCGTCATTGGTCGTGTCGGATGTGACGATGGCCGCACGCTCGGGGTGGGCCGCGCCCCCGGCTGGAAGCGACGACGGGGTCGCGCGCGGCGGAGACGGGAGCCGCGCCCCGGCTGTCGGCGGCCGACCCCCGCGGCACCGGCCGAAGGCCCGCAAGCACGCCCGCGCCCTTCTGCTGCCGGAACCGCTGGTACGTCTCCTTACGCCGGGCCCCGCTCGTCCGACGGGATCAATCTCCGTCGGGTGACCGAAGCATGTGTTCCGCTTCGGGGCGCGGGCACCCGCGCTGCACGTCCCAGTAGGGCGAGAGACGACGCAGGTTCGAGACGATACCCGGAAAGACGGCGAGGATGCGGTCCACGTCTGCTTCGGTGTTGTAGCGGGAGAAGCTGAACCGGACCGACCCGTGGGCGGCAGTGAACGGGACCTTCATGGCGCTCAAGACGTGCGAGGGCTCGAGAGAGCCGGAGGTGCATGCTGATCCGGACGAGGCGCAGATCCCGTGCTCGGAGAGTTGGTAGAGGATGCCCTCGCCCTCGATGAAGTGACAGGAGATGTTGAGCGTGTTGGAGAGTCGCTCCGCCTCGCCGCCGTTGACCTGGAGGAGGGGAATGCGGGCGGTGAGCTCCGCTTCCAGGTGGCCGCGCAGGTGGTGGATGCGTTCCTCGGTGGACTCGTGCGTCTCCGCCGCCAACTCCAGGGCGCGGGCCAGGCCGACGATGTACGGCACGTTCTCCGTCCCGCCGCGCCGCCCGCTCTCCTGATGGCCGCCAACCAGGAACGGCCGGCAACGGGTGCCGCGCCGGATGAACAGAGCGCCGACGCCCTTCGGGGCGTGGAGCTTGTGTCCCGAGAAGGACAGCATGTCGACGTGCGCGAGCTCGCCGGTCAGGTCGATGCGCAGCTTCCCCACCGTCTGCGTGGCGTCCGTGTGGAACACGATCCCGGGGTCCGTCTCCTTAGTGATGCGCGCCACCTCGGCGATCGGGAAGATCACCCCGGTCTCGTTGTTGGCGTGCATGATCGACACGAGCAGGGTCTCCCGCCGCAAGGCGCGCACCAGGTCCGCGACGTCGAGCCTGCCTCTCGCGTCCACCGGAAGGAAGGTCACCTCGAGACCATCGCGCTCCAGCTCTTTGCAGACGTTGAGCACGGCTGGGTGCTCCACCGCCGTGGTGATGACATGGCGGCGCGCGGGGTTGGCTTTCACGGCGCCGAATATGGCGGCATTGTTGCTCTCGGTAGCGCACGAGGTGAAGAGGATCTCGTCGGGACGCACACCACCAAGCAGGCGCGCGATCGTGGCCCGTGCGTCCGCAATTGCCTTGGCCGGCACACGGGCCGCCTCGTACATCGAGCTCGGGTTGAAGTACTGCTCCCCGAGGTACGGTGTCATGGCCTGCACGACCTCGGGGGCTACCTGCGTGGTGGCGTTGTTGTCGGCGTAAACGATGCTCACGGCTCCGCTCCCTAGACGTTGATCACCCGGATACGCTCGTCGACCCTGTCCTTCAGGGCTTGCTCCACCATCAGCTTGATGGTGCTGGTCGCTCCTGCGCACGTCGCGCAAACTCCCTGCAGGCGGCAGTAGACCAGCATGCCCTTGATGTCCACGATCTCGAGGTCGCCACCGTCGTGCTGCAGCTTTGGCCGCACGTCCTCGTCGAGGACCTTTTCCACTCTCTTTGCGAGCTGATAAGGCGACAGCTCAGGCTCTCCCCCGGCCGGCTGCGGCCCGATCGGCAGCGAAGGTGTGCTCACCATCGTGGTGGGCTGCTTCCCCCAGGCCTCGTCAAGAAGGTCCTGCAGGCCTCCGGGCGCGTGGTGGCAGGACGTGCATGCGCCTCCCGCTTTCACCGCGTTCGTGATCTGCGTGATGCTACGGAGGTTGAGCTCACGGATCTTGCGGCGGAGGTAGGGCTCGGACAGGCCGAAGCACTTGCACACGAGTCGGCCCTCATCCTGCTCCTGGCGGGTGATGTCGATGCCGAGGGCGGCGAGGTCCACCCCGCGCCTGATCGCCCAGTTGAACACCGCCGCCTCAAGCGCCTCGGCGCCCATCACCGAGCAATGGATCTTGGCCTCCGGCAGGCCGCCGAGATAGTCCACGATGTCGCGGTTGGTGATCTCGAGCGCTTCAACCGGAGAGCACTTCTTGTCCTCGATGATGGCGCACAGCGCCTCCGAGGCGGCAATAGCCGAGGTGCAGCCGAACGTGAGGTAGCGGGCCTCCACGATCCTGTCCCGCAAGGGATCGCTCGGGTCGCGCTCGGTGCGGAAGGTGAAGCGCAACGCGTCACCGCAGGCGATGGAGCCATGCTCACCGAACCCGTCCGGGTCGGCGATCTCCCCCATGTGGCTTGACGGCTTGCCGTGCACCGCGTCCATGAAGAGCTGCATCGTCTTCTCGGTGTACTCCCAGGTCATGGCTCCCCCTGGACCCCGGCTGGGATGGCATCTCGTTCACTGGCTCCGCGATCCGCGGCGGTCTCGGCCGGCGCCCTGGACATGATACGCGGGTCGGAGCGCGTGGTCCCCGCGCCCTACGGGCGTGACTCCGGTGGCCGGCGCCCCGGGGCCAGCCACGCCCGGAACCGGCCGTCCGCGTTGGCACAAATCAGCCTACGGCCGTCCGTGGTGACACATACCGCCGCGAAGCTCTCGCCCGCCGGTCCGGACAGCGTGACCGGGCGTTCGGGGTCGTTGAGGTCCCAGATGACCACGGTGTTGTCCATGGCCACGCTGGCCAACCGTTGCCCTCCGGGGAAGAACGCGACGCCCGTGACGGAGCGGCGGTGTTCCTGGTGGGAACCGCGTTGTTCGTGCGTCTCCACGTGGTGGACCCGCACCGTTCCGTCCCTTGCACCGCTGGCCACCACGTCACCCATTGAGGGAGAGGCCAGGGCGCTCGGCGCTGCGCGGTGACCGTGTAGCGTGGCGACCAGCCGATTGGTTGCGATCTCGTGGACCCGGATGCTGCGGCCGACGTGACCCGTGACCACGAGACGGCCCATGCCGGCGAGTGTCAGACAAGTAACGGCATCAGGCTGCCGCCGCAGGGTGCGCCGCGCATCCCCGGCCTGCAGAGCCTGCAAGTCCCAGAACTTGAGGGTGGCGTCGCCACCGCCCGAGATCAGCGTGGTCCCTCCCGGTGGGAACGCGAGGCCGCCTACCGGTCCATCGTGTCCGAGCCGTACGTTGAGCTCGAGGCCGGTGGCGACCTCCCAGAGATAGATGGCGCCGTCGAGGTGTCCCGAGGCGAGGAGGGCGCCGTCCTCGGAGAATGCGAGACACGTGGTAAGCGATCCGTGGCCGGTCCGCAGATGGACGCGATTCCGCAGCGTCGCTATCTTCGTTCTCGTGGCGAGGTCCCACAGGTGGACGGACCCGTCACCCCCGCCGGCCACCAGGATCGAATCGTCGAGCGACAAAAGGATCCCCTGGACCTTTCGCGCTTCGCCGAAGGTTCCTTCGTCGAGGAAGATGGCCCGCCCTGTCGTCGGCGGCCGTGGCGCCGCGCCAGCGTTGGGACTGACGGGCTCCTCGACAGCCGATGCGCCGACCGAGTCGGCCGGTGCACCCGACGCGGCAAGGCTGCCTTCGGAGGGCGGGGGAGGCACCCCGACCGGAAGCGCGCCGCGGTGCGACGCCGTCGGCAACTCATCCGCGAGCGTGTGGAGCGCGCGCGCCATTGCTCCCAGATCCTGGAATCGGTGCCTGGGATCCTTCGCCAGTGCCTGTTCCACGATGGCCACCAGGCGGGGAGGGGCCTGGCACTGGCGCGGATCGATCGGCGTGTGCGGCGTGTGAACGATCTGGTAGATGAGCGTCCCGAAGGCGTTGGCATCGAAAGGCCTGCGGCCCGCGAGCAGCTCGTACAGGATCACGCCGACGGCCCAGATGTCCACGCGGTGATCGACGGGCTGCCCGGAGAACTGCTCCGGCGCCATGTAGGCCGGGGTGCCGAGGACCTCGCCGGTGCGCGTCGTCGCAACCCCACCCTCGATCCAGGCGATGCCGAAATCCATGATCTTGACGGTGCCGTTCGGGAGCAGGAAGACGTTGGAGGGCTTGACGTCGCGGTGGACCACGCCGTGTCGGTGGGCATACCCGAGCCCATCGCAGATCTGGGTCACCACACCGAGCTTGGTCGTGAGGTCCGAGAGCTTGCCCTGCCGGCCCGCGTCGGTGAGGTCAATGCCTTCGATAAACTCCATCGCGATGAAGGGGACCCCCTCCACCTCGCCGAACTCGTAGACCGTCACGATGTTCGGGTGCTGGAGCCGGGCCGCGGAGCGGGCTTCGCGCAGGAACCGCTCCCGCATTCCGGGTTCGCCGACGACGTCCCGGAGCACGGTCTTGAGGGCGACGACTCGGTCGAGGATCGGATCCTTGGCGCGGTAGACCGTGCCCATTCCCCCCCGGCCGAGTTCGGCGATGATCTCGTACTTGCCGATCGTCTCGGCGTGGGTGGGCATGGTTCATGGTACCCCGAGTCCGACCTCGAGCCGGAGAGCGGGTGGACTCCGCCGGTACTCCGGGATCCGCATGCGCCCGTAGCCGGTGGACGTTGAGGGTACCGTGGGGCCGCTACCGCGTCTCCGGGATGACGCGGTCGGCGAGCGCGGTGTGCAGCTCACGGGCCAGGGTTGTCATGTCGAAGGGCTTCTGCAGGAACCGGACCTCCCCCTGGGAGATCCGGTTTCGCACCGCTTCATCTTCTGCGTAGCCCGACATCAGCACGACCTTCACTGCCGGCCACCGGCACTTCAGCCGCACGGCAAGGTCGGTGCCCAGCACGTCGGGCAGGAGGTAGTCCGTGAGCAACAGGTCGAACCCCGGCTCCGAGGCGATCGCGTCCGCCTCGGCGCCGCTGCCAACCGCCGTGACCCGATACCCCAGCATCGTGAGGACCTGCTGCAGGCCTTCCCGTGCACCGGCTTCGTCCTCCACGATGAGGATACGTTCTCCGCCGCCCACTGCCAGGCGGGCGCGGTCCCCTCCCGCTCTCGGTTCGTCCGCCGCTTCCGTCCCCGTCGGCACGGGCAGCACGACGCGGAACGTGCTCCCACGGTCAACGACGCTCTCCGCCTCGACGCGCCCGCCGTGACTCGTGACGATGCCGTGGACCACCGACAGACCCAAGCCAGTGCCCTTGCTCGCATCCTTGGTCGTGAAGAACGGCTCGAACAACCTCGCCTTGATCTCGTCGGACATGCCGGTCCCTGTGTCCATGACCTCCAGGATGGCGTCGCGGTCCTCGATGCGAGTTCGGATCGTGAGGCGGCCGCCCTGCGGCATCGCATCCGCGGCGTTCACCACCAGGTTCATCAGCACCTGCTCCAGCTGCCCACGGTCCCCCATGACGGGAACCGCCCCCTCTCCGAGCTCGAGCGAGACCCAGACGTTCTCCCGCACGAGTCGCATCATCTGGGAGAACTGCCGCACCACCTGGTTGAGGTCCAGCTGTTCGAGCCGCCTCGCCTCCTGTCGCGAAAAGAGAAGGAGTTGACGTGTGAGCGCCGCCCCACGCTTGACCTGCTCCTGCAGCTCGAGGGCCGTCGAGCCGAAACGAACCGGGTCGGTCAGCTGTGAAGGCAGGGCCTGGCTCAGGCTCAGGAGCGCCTGGAGCACGTTGTTGAAGTCGTGGGCGATCCCGCCGGCGAGGCGCCCGACCGCCTCCATCTTCTGGGCCTGGCGGAGCTGTACCTCGAGGTGCACGCGCTCGGTGATGTCGCGGACCGTCAGCAGGTCTGCAGGCCCCTTCTCGAACCGGATCGTGGTCCCGAGAGCTTCGATCCACCGTTCCTTGCCGGATGCCGTCAGCTGCCGGTAGCGGCCCGGAGAGCGCTTCGTGCCGGCGGACATCTGCGCCAGGTCGCTACGGGCCGCCTCCCGGTCCTCCGAGCGGATGAAGTCGAGAACGGAGACGCCGCCGAGCGCCGCGGGCGAGGGGAGATCCGCGAGCCTGGCGGCCGCCGGGTTTGCGAACAGGACACAGCCCTCCGTGTCCGTGATGATGACGGCGTCCGCCATCGCATCCAGCACCGACCGGAAGAGCTGCTCGCTCTCGCGCAGCGCATCCTCGGCCACCTTCCGCTCGGTGACGTCGGTGAGGAAGTGCAGCAGGGCGGTCTTCCCCTCCCAGCTGATCACCACGGCGCTGTTCTCGGCCCACACGACCTCGCCGGTTTTCCGAATAAGACGCAGCTCATAGGACGCAGGAACCTCGAGCCCCTGCAGCCGGCGTCGATAGTTTTTCAGGACCATCTCCCGGTCTTCGGGGTGGACGAACTCGAGGAACGGCCTGCCGAGCAGCTCGCTCTCCACGTAGCCTGAGATCTGCACCGCGTATGGGTTGGCATACCGCAGCGCGCCGCCCTCGGAGATGATGATCGCCTCCTTCGCGTTCTCGACCACGCTGCGGTATTCCTGCTCGGACCGCTGAAGCTCCTCCTCGGCACGCTTGCGGGCGATCGCCAGCGCGACCT
>JAIQFQ010000057.1 GCA_020073245.1 Terriglobia bacterium
TCCGACGACCGTGCGCAATCGACGCCTTCGCCACCTCCTCGTACGACTTGTAGTCCGACAACCCCAACAACGACTGCACCTTCGTAATCGCCGACGTCAACGCCGTCTTGCCGTGGTCCACGTGCCCAATCGTCCCCACGTTCACGTGCGGCTTCGTCCTGTCAAACTTCTGCTTGGCCATGTCTTCCCCCTTTACGCCAGCCCCTTCGCGCGGGAGATGACCTCTTCCGCGATGTTCCTGGGCACTTCCTCGTAGTGGTCGAACTGCATCGTGTATGTTGCACGCCCCTGCGTCATCGAACGCAGCTGCGTCGCATAGCCGAACATCTCCGCGAGAGGAACGTACGCGCTTATCACGCGCGAGCCGGCCCGCTGCTCCAGGTTGGTGATCTTCCCGCGCCTCGAGTTCAGGTCGCCTATCACGTCGCCCATGTAGTCGTCAGGGGTGACGGCCTCGACCTCCATCAGCGGTTCGAGAAGGACCGGTTCGGCCCTGGACGCCGCATCCTTGAACGCGAGCGACCCGGCCACCTTGAACGCCATCTCCGACGAGTCGACTTCGTGGTACGAACCGTCGTACAGGCTGACCTTCACGCCGATCATCGGAAAACCGGCGACGACTCCGTGCTGGAGAGCCTCACGGATTCCCTGATCGACCGGCTTGATGTATTCGCGGGGGATGCTGCCCCCGACGACATCGTTCTCGAAATCGTACTCGCTGCCGTCGGTGAGCGGCGCGATACGGATCTTGGCATGACCGTACTGGCCGTGGCCGCCCGTCTGCCGCACGAACCGACCCTCGCCCTGGGCCTCGCGCTTGATGGTCTCCCGATACGAGACCTGCGGACGTCCCACGGCCGCCTCGACCTTGAACTCGCGAACCAACCGGTCGACGATGATCTCGAGGTGCAGCTCGCCCATTCCCGAGATGATGGTCTGGCCGGTCTCCGAGTCCGTGTGGACGCGGAACGTAGGATCCTCTTGGGCCAGCTTCGCGAGCGCCGCGCCGAGCTTGTCCTGGTCGGCCTTTGTCTTCGGCTCGATCGCCACGTCGATCACCGGCTCGGGGAACTGCATCGCCTCAAGCACGATCGGTTGCTTCGGCGTGCAGATCGTGTCACCGGTGGACACGTTGCGCAGGCCGACACAGGCGACGATGTCACCCGCGAAGACCTCCTTGATCTCCTCACGCTTGTTGGCGTGCATCTTGAGGAGGCGGCCGATGCGCTCGTTGTTGCCCGTGCGGGCGTTTAGAACCTGATCACCCGTCCTCACCTGCCCGGAGTACACGCGGATGAAAGTCAGCTGACCGACGAACGGGTCGGTCATGATCTTGAACGCGAGTGCGGCAAAGGGTGCGTCATCGTCGGCGGGCCGCTTCTCGGGCTCCCCGCCAGGCGTGTGGCCCTCGATCGGAGGGATGTCGAGCGGTGACGGCAGGAGATCCACCACCGCGTCCAGGAGCTGCTGTACGCCCTTGTTCTTGAAGGCGGACCCGCAGACGACTGGCGCGATGCGGTGGGAAACGGTCTGAGCGCGCAGGCTCGCACGCACGGCCTGGGGGTCGAGCGTTTCGCCCGCGAGGTAGCGCTCGAGAAGCTCCTCATCGTGCTCCGCGGCGGCTTCCAGCATGCGCTCGCGCCAGGTGTCGAACAGCTCGCGATGGTCCTCCGGCACGTCGCAGCGCTCGAACGTGGCGCCAAGAGCGTCGTCGAGGTACGCGTATGCGCACCCCTCGATCAGATCGATGACACCCTTGAACGTGTCCTCCGCGCCGAGAGGGATCTGCACGGCCACGGGGTTCGCGCGCAGCTTCTTTCTCATCTGCTCGATCGTCTCGAAGAAGTCGGCGCCGACGCGGTCCATCTTGTTCACGAACGCGATGCGGGGCACCCGGTACCGGTCGGCCTGGCGCCAGACCGTCTCGGACTGGGGCTCCACGCCGTTCACGGCGTCGAAGACCGCGACGGCGCCGTCGAGCACACGGAGGCTGCGCTCCACCTCGGCGGTGAAGTCGACGTGGCCCGGAGTGTCGATGATGTTGATGCGATGGTCCCGCCAGAAGCAGGTGGTAGCGGCTGAGGTGATCGTAATGCCACGCTCTTGCTCCTGCTCCATCCAGTCCATGGTGGCGGTGCCGTCATGGACCTCGCCCATCTTGTAGTTCACACCCGTGTAGTAGAGGATGCGCTCGGTAGTCGTCGTCTTACCGGCATCGATGTGAGCCATGATGCCGATATTCCGAGTCCTCTCTAGGGGTGCAAGTCGTGGCATTTTTTCAAAGAACCTTTCAGTACTTCTCGCTTCACTCTCTGCTCTGCACCGCCAGCCTTTCCGTCGGCTGTCGGCTGTAAGCTGTCAGCTGCCTCCTACCACCTGTAGTGGCTGAACGCCTTGTTCGCCTCCGCCATTCTGTGCGTGTCGTCCTTCTTCTTGATCGCGCCGCCGCGGTTGTTGGCGGCGTCCATGAACTCGCCGGCGAGCTTCTCCACCATCGACTTCTCCCCGCGGGCCTTCGCAAAGTCGATCAGCCAGCGGATCGAAAGCGAGAGCTGACGGCCCGGCGGGACCTCGACCGGAACCTGGTAGGTCGAGCCACCAACGCGGCGGGACTTGACCTCCAACTGCGGCTTGACGTTGTCCATCGCGCGCTTGAAGACCTTCAGGGGGTCGTCCTGCGTCTTCGATTGGATGATGTCCAGTGCACCGTAGAAAATCCCCTCGGCCGTGCTCTTCTTGCCACGGCGCAGGATCGAGTTGATGAACCGGGTCACCAGCTGCGAGTTGAATACTGGATCCGGCAACACCTCGCGTTTGGCGACGTAGTGACGGCGCGGCATGAGCTACGCCCTCCCCTGCTGTTTCTGCCGCTTGGTACCGTACTTCGAGCGGCTCTTGTTGCGGCCCGCCACACCCTGCGCGTCCACCACGCCCCTGATCACGTGGTAGCGGACGCCCGGCAGGTCCTTGACGCGACCTCCCCTTATCAGCACGACCGAGTGCTCCTGCAGATTGTGCCCTTCACCAGGGATGTAGGTCGTGACCTCGATACCGTTCGTCAAGCGCACACGTGCCACCTTGCGAAGAGCAGAGTTCGGCTTCTTTGGCGTGGTCGTATAGACGCGGGTGCAGACGCCGCGCTTCTGGGGGCACGCCTTGAGCGCCGGGCTCTTGGTCTTGACCACGAGCTGATGGCGTCCGTCACGGACAAGTTGCGCAATCGTCGGCATCGTTCCCTCTCTCGACTCCAGTCGGCAAGGGCCAAGCGTGCTCCGGTGCTTGGCCCCGGCTGCTCACCTCCGGCCCCTGGCCGGCAAAGCCTCGAAATTCTAGTGAAGCGCCGCCGAACTGTCAACTGCTCTCGGGGCGCGGGGGCAACAGCTGGCTCAATTCGTCGTACTCGCCGGGCGTCTCCACTTCGATCGCCTCGGGCTGCGGCATCTCTTCGGGCGGGACGGGCTCCACTGTAAAGTAATGGTAGTGCTTGGCTCCCGTGCCGGCGGGGATGAGCCGTCCGACGATCACGTTCTCCTTGAGACCGTAGAGGTCGTCGATCCGGCCCGATACCGCCGCCTCGGTGAGCACGCGCGTGGTCTCCTGGAACGACGCCGCCGAGACGAACGACTCGGTGGCCAGCGCCGCCTTGGTGATGCCCAGCAAAACCGGTGCGAAGCGTGCCGGCTGACCGCCCAGCTTCTCGATGCGCTCGTTCTCCTCCTCGACACGGTACCTGGGCACCTGTTCCTCGAGCAGGAACTCCGTGTCGCCCGGGTCGGTGACCTTCACGAAGCGGCACATCTGACGCACGATGGTCTCGATGTGCTTGTCGTTGATCGTCACGCCCTGGGTGCGGTAGACCTCCTGGATCTTGTCCACCAGGTAGCGCTGCAGCTCGGTCTCGCCCAGCACCGCCAGCACGTCGTGCGGGTCCACCGGACCGTCGGTGAGCGACTCGCCCGTCTGGATCCACTCGCCATCCTGGACGATGAGGTGGGCGACCTTGGGGATGGTGTACTCGCGAGTCGTCCCTTCCTTGCCCTCCACCGTCACCTTGCGGGTGCCGCGGGTCGCCTCGCCGACGTGAACCACGCCCGAGATTTCGCTCACCACAGCGGCGTCCTTGGGGCGTCGCGCCTCGAAGAGCTCGACGACGCGGGGAAGACCGCCGGTGATGTCCTTGGTCTTGGTCGTCTCGCGCGGGATCTTGGCCAGAACGTCGCCGGGGTTGACCCCGCCTCCCTCGGCGACCATGAGGTGCGAGCCGATGGCGAGCTGGTAGCGGCGCTCCGTCTTGTCTTTCGCGCGAACCACAATGGTCGGAATTCGCCGATCCGCCCCGAGCGGCTCGATGACGATCTTGTGCGAGTGACCGGTGAGCTTGTCGATCTCCTCACGGACGTTTTCGCCTTCGATCAGGTCGACGAACTCGACCTTTCCCGCCACCGTCGTCAGCACCGAGGAGGTGAAGGGGTCCCACTCCGCCAGCGCCGTACCGGGCTCGACGAACTGCCCCTCCTCGACCTCGAGCACCGAGCCGTACACCAGGTTGTAGCGCTCGCGTTCGCGGCCGCGGTCGTCGGAGATCGCGACCTTGGCGTTTCGCGAAACCACAACGGTCTTGCCCTCGGTGTTCGTCACAGCCTGCACGCCGAACAGCTTGACGGTGCCCGAGCGACTCGCCTGATGCTTGGACTGCTCGGTGGCACGCGTCGCGGTGCCCCCGTAGTGGAACGTCCTCATGGTGAGCTGCGTGCCGGGCTCGCCGATCGACTGCGCGGCGATGATGCCCACTGCCTCTCCGAGCTCGGCGAGACGGCCTGTGGCAAGCATGCGTCCGTAGCACTTGCGGCACGCGCCCCGGCGCGTTTCGCATGTCAAGAGCGACCGGATCTTGACCCGCTCGTAGCCTGCATCCTCGATCGAACCGGCAAGTTCCTCCGTGATCTCGGTGTTAGCCTCGCAGATGACCGTGCTCTCGAGCGGATCCACGACGTCCTCGGCAGCGACGCGGCCCACGAGGCGGTCGCGTAGCTTCTCGAGAATCTCGCCTCCCTCGGTAATGGCGGTCACGTAGATGCCGTGGTCGGTGCCGCAGTCCTCTTCCGTGATGATCACGTCCTGCGAGACGTCGACCAGCCGGCGCGTGAGGTAGCCGGAGTCGGCGGTCTTGAGCGCGGTGTCGGCCAGGCCCTTGCGGGCGCCGTGGGTGGAGATGAAGTACTGCAACACCGACAGCCCCTCGCGGAAGTTCGCGGTGATCGGGGTGGGAATGATCTCGCCGGAGGGCTTCGACATCAAGCCGCGCATGCCGGCGATCTGACGGATCTGCTCCTTGGACCCTCGGGCGCCGGAGTCGGCCATGATGAAGATCGGGTTGGGCTCGCCCGAGGCGTCGGCGCGGCGCCGCATCTCGCGGAACATCTCGTCCGAGACCTTTTCGGTGACGCGGTGCCAGATGTCGACGATCTTGTTGAGGCGCTCGCCACCGGTGATGATGCCGCCGGAGCGCTGGCGCTCGACCTCCTCGACCTCCTTCTGCGCATTCTGAATGAGGCCTTCCTTCGCGCCGGGGACGATCATGTCGCCGGCGCCGATCGAGATACCGGCCCTGGTCGCCCAGGTGAATCCGAGGTTCTTGAGGGCGTCGAG
Organism: Terriglobia bacterium; assembly: GCA_020073245.1. GTDB lineage: Bacteria > Acidobacteriota > Thermoanaerobaculia > Thermoanaerobaculales > Thermoanaerobaculaceae > RBG-13-68-16. Next base: position 5,650 of record JAIQFQ010000057.1, read on the forward strand.
CAGACGCACCGTCACCTCGTGCCCGAAGCGAAGATAGCCGAACGACACGAGGCTCTGCAGACCGCCTTTCTTGAGCTGACCGTTGACGAACGGCAGTTCCGGTGGCAAAGCCGAGTTGAAGATCACGCGACCGACCGTGGTCTCGAGGTGGAAGTTCTCGACCCATTGCGGCTCTGCGTGCAGGATGTCCTGCTGGTCCGCCTCCGCCGTCATGTCGAGCAGGTTGCCCGTGTAGATGACCTCGATCGGCTGCAGGGTCTCGACGCGGGCGTTCGCGTGGGCAAGCAACACCTCGTCGAGCGAGGCGAAGACCTTCCGTCGGTGCCCTTCCTTGCCCGTGCGCTCCGAGGTCACGTAGTAGATTCCCAGGACCATGTCCTGCGACGGCACCGCGAGAGGCTTTCCTGATGCCGGAGAGAGGATGTTCCGGGACGCCAGCATGAGCACGCGGGCTTCAAGCTGGGCCACGGGCGCCAGCGGCACGTGCACCGCCATCTGGTCGCCGTCGAAGTCGGCGTTGTACGCCGCGCACACGAGCGGATGGATCCGGATTGCCTTGCCCTCGACCAGTACCGGCTCGAACGCCTGAATGCCGAGACGGTGGAGCGTGGGTGCGCGGTTGAGGAGGACGGGGTGCTCGCGGATGACCGTCTCGAGTGCGTCCCAGACGTCCGGCGTGCGCTGCTCGACGAGTTCCCGGGCCATCTTGATTGTCGTGACGAGGCCCTTCTTTTCGAGCTCGTGGTAGATGAACGGCTTGAAGAGCTCGAGCGCCATCTCCTTGGGAACGCCGCACTGGTGCAGCTGGAGCTCCGGTCCGACCACGATCACGCTGCGGCCCGAGTAGTCCACGCGCTTACCCAGCAGGTTCTGGCGGAACCGACCCTGCTTGCCCTTGAGCGCGTCGGAAAGCGACTTCAGCGGGCGCCCGTTCGAACCCTTGATGACCCGGCCGCGGCGACCGTTGTCGAACAGCGCGTCAACAGCCTCCTGGAGCATCCGCTTCTCGTTGCGGACGATCACCTCGGGCGCCCGCAGCTCGAGGAGCTTCTTGAGCCGGTTGTTGCGGTTGATCACGCGACGGTAAAGGTCGTTGAGATCCGAGGTAGCGAAGCGACCGCCGTCGAGCGGGACCAGGGGCCGCAGTTCGGGCGGGATGACCGGGATCACCTCGAGGATCATCCACTCGGGGCGGTTGCCTGACTTGCGGAACGACTCCACCACGCGAAGTCGCTTGGCGGCCTTCTGCCGCTTCACGACGGAAGGCTCGGTCCGCATCAGCAGGCGCAGCTCGCCCGCCATCTCGTCGAGATCGATTCGGCGCAAGAGCTCTTGGATCGCTTCGGCGCCCATCTTCGCGACGAAACCCTCGCCGAACCCTTGGCGGCTCTCGCGGTACTGCTCCTCCGAGAGGACCTGCTTCTCCTCGAGGGTCGTGTCGCCGGGATCCACGACGACGTACGCCTCGAAGTAGAGGACCCGCTCGAGCTCCTTCATGGTGATGTCGAGGAGTTGACCGATACGGCTCGGCAGCCCCTTGAAGAACCACACGTGGGAGACCGGCGCGGCGAGCTCGATGTGTCCCATCCGCTCGCGCCGGACCTTGGAGCGCGTGACTTCGACTCCGCATTTGTCGCAGACGACGCCGCGATGCTTCATCCGCTTGTACTTGCCGCACAGACACTCCCAGTCGGTGACCGGGCCGAAGATGCGGGCGCAGAAGAGTCCGTCGCGCTCGGGCTTGAACGTGCGGTAGTTGATCGTCTCCGGCTTGGTCACCTCACCGTGCGACCAGGACCGTATCTTCTCGGGTGACGCCAGAGACACGCGGATCGCATCGAAGTCGTTGATTGCCTTCGGCTTCGTGAAGAACGGGCGGTTGTCGCCGCGGGACTCGTTGCGGGGTTCGCTTGGCATGCTGCTCATTCCAGCCCCCTTACTCTCCCTCGTGCTTCACGAGCTCCACGTCGAGCCCGAGGCTCTGGAGCTCACGCACGAGGACGTTGAACGACTCGGGCAGACCAGGCTGCTCGGGCACCTTGCCCTTCACGATCGCCTCGTACACCCGGGAGCGGCCTTCGACGTCGTCCGACTTGACGGTCAGCAGCTCTTGCAGGGTGTACGCGGCGCCGTACGCTTCGAGGGCCCAGACCTCCATCTCGCCGAGGCGCTGGCCGCCGAACTGGGCCTTGCCGCCGAGAGGCTGCTGGGTGATCAAGGAGTACGGCCCGATCGAGCGGGCATGGATCTTGTCGTCCACCAGGTGGGACAGCTTCAGCATGTAGATGTAGCCGACCGTGACGCGCTGCTCGAACCGGTCGCCTGCCACGCCGTCCCGGAGGACGGTCTTACCATCCTGCGGGATGCCGGCGCGCGTCAGCAGCTTTCTGATCTCTTCCTCGCTCGCGCCGTCGAATACCGGCGTCGCGAACCTGAGGCCGAGGGCCTTTCCCGCCCACCCGAGGTGGGTCTCGAGAATCTGGCCGACGTTCATGCGGCTGGGCACGCCAAGCGGGTTCAGGACGACCTCGACAGGGGTCCCGTCCTGCAGGAACGGCATGTCCTCATCCGGGAGCACGACGGAGATCACGCCCTTGTTGCCGTGCCGTCCGGCCATCTTGTCGCCAACCTGCAGCTTGCGCTTCATCGCGACGTAGACCTTCACCTGCTTGATGACGCCGGGCGGCAGCTCGTCGCCGGCGGTGAGGAGTTTGATCCGCTCGTCGTTGAGCTTCTCGAGAACCTCGATCTGCGACTCCGCCTGATTGACGAGCAGCCGGACGCGCTCCCGAACCGTCGAATCGGAGAGCGGGAGGGCCAGGAGCTCGGCCCGGGTCAGCTCGGTGACACACCCTGCGCCCAGCTTGCCGTTCTTCTTGGCGAGCACCTCCCCGGTCCGGGCCGATCTGACCTCGGCCGTCACCTTGGAGCCCTCCAGCAGTTCCGCGAGCTTCTTGTTGCGCTCCTCGAGGATGATGCGCCGCTCGTCCTCGGAGTTCTTACGGATCCGCCCGATCTCCTCTTCCTCGATGGCCTGCGCTCTGACGTCCTTCTCGGTACCGCGCCGGGCGAAGATCTTTACGTCGACCACCACACCGGAGATGCCGGGCGGGCACTTCAACGAGGCGTCCCGTACGTCGCCGGCCTTCTCACCGAAGATCGCCCGCAGCAGCTTCTCCTCGGGCGTGAGCTGAGTTTCGCCCTTGGGCGTCACCTTGCCGACGAGGATGCTCCCAGGGTGGACGTGGGCGCCGATGCGGACGATGCCCGCGTCGTCGAGGTCCTTGAGCGCCGACTCGGACACGTTCGGGATGTCCCGGGTGATCTCCTCGGGACCGAGTTTGGTGTCGCGCGCCGCGATCTCGAGCTCCTCGATGTGGACCGAGGTGAAGTAGTCCTCCTTCACGAGCTTCTCGGAGACGACGATCGCGTCCTCGAAGTTGTAGCCCCGCCAGGGCATGAACGCAACGAGCACGTTGCGTCCGAGGGCCAGCTCGCCTTTGTCGGTGTTCGGCCCGTCGGCGAGCACCTGGCCCTTCACGACGCGCTGACCGGGGCGGACGATCGGCTTCTGGTTCACGCACGTGTTCTGGTTGGAGCGGCGGAACTTGGTCAGCTGGTAGATGTCCGCACCGAAGTCGCGTGGCCGTCCGGACTGCAGGTCCTCCGCCTCGACGCGCACGATGATGCGCCGGGCATCTACCGTGTCCACCACGCCCGAACGTCGGCACACGATGACCGACCCGGAGTCGCGCGCAACCACCGGCTCGAGGCCCGTCCCCACCAGCGGCGCCTCGGAGCGCAGCAGCGGAACCGCCTGGCGCTGCATGTTGGAGCCCATCAGCGCGCGGTTGGCGTCATCGTGTTCGAGGAACGGCACGAGGGCGGCAGCCACGGACACGACCTGCTTCGGGGACACGTCGATGTAGTCGATCTTGTCGCGGTCGATGAGCACGAACTCGCCCGCGGAACGGGCGATCACCTTCTCGGACTGGAGGTGGCCCTTCGCATCGACCTCGGCGTTGGCCTGAGCGATGTTGAGGGTCTCCTCATCCCAGGCTGACAGGTAGAACGCGTGAGGTTCCCAGCGCGCCGGGCGCTTGCCCTTGGCGGCCAGCTTCTTGTTCACCGCCTCGACCTCCGCGAGCTGCGCGACCTGCCGGAGCTCAAACGAGGAATCGCCCCGCTCCGAGACCTTCACGTGCTCCAGCACGCGCCCCCTCTCGACCCTCTTGTAGGGAGACTCGATGAACCCGAAGTCGTTGATGCGCGCGTAGCACGAAAGTGACGAGATCAAGCCGATGTTCGGGCCCTCGGGGGTCTCGATCGGACAGATCCGGCCGTAGTGCGTCGAGTGCACGTCGCGGACCTCGAACCCCGCACGCTCGCGGGAGAGGCCGCCCGGCCCGAGTGCCGAGAGCCTGCGTTTGTGAGTGACCTCGGCAAGCGGGTTGGTCTGGTCCATGAACTGCGAGAGTTGCGAAGATCCGAAAAACTCCTTCACCGCAGCGACCACGGGCTTCGCGTTGATGAGGTCCCGCGGCATGGCGTTCTCGATGTCCTGGTGGATCGTCATCCGCTCCTTGATGGCGCGCTCCATGCGGACGAGTCCGACCCGGAACTGGTTCTCGAGCAGCTCGCCTACCGCCCGGACTCGTCGGTTGGCGAGCGAGTCGATGTCGTCCAGCCGGCCGATGCCCCGCGAGAGCTTCAGGAGATACCGCACGACGGCGATGAAGTCCTCCTGGTCCATCACCCGCTGCTTGAGGTTCTTCTTCAGGCCGAGCTTGACGTTGAACTTGAACCGCCCGACCTCGGACAGGTCGTACTTGCGCTCGTCGAAGAAGAGCCCATCGAACAGGGTGGTCGCGGATTCCTCGGTCGGCGGGTCGCCCGGACGCAGCCGGCGGTAAACCTCCATGATCGCGTCGAGCTTGGCCCGAATCGGGTCCTTTTCGATGGTCTTGGTCAGGATCTCGCCGACGATGTCCCAGCCGGGGAACGCGAGCAGCAGTTCCTTCTTCCCGAGCTCCACGGCGCGGGAGAGGAGCTCGGGCGACACTGCCGTCCCGGCCTCTGCGACGATCTCACCCGTTGCCGTGTCGACGACGTCTTCCCCGAGCACGGCGTCGACGAGAGCCTCCGCGTTCACCTCTCTCTTCGCCTTGCCGCTGTCCTTGAGCGCCTTGCGGAGCGTGGTATCGAGCTTCAGGCCCGCGAACAGCTCGGGCGCGGCGGAACGGCGCCCGACCTGGGCCGCGGCCCGCTCCTCCTCCACTGCCAGCACGCGGTGGTCGAGGGTCAGCGTCACCGAGTCGGCCCCGATCTTGGCCGTGAAGAGGCTGTAGAAGACCTCGAGGAGCTGGGCGTTGGACTCGAGGCCGAGCGCGCGGAGGAAGACCGTTCCCGGGAAGCGCCGCTTGCGGTCGATCCTTACGTAGAGAACCTGCTTCTTGTCGAACTCGAACTCGATCCAGGAGCCCCGGTACGGCACGACCTTGGCGAGCAGCGAGGTCGGCGTCTCTCGGGTGAACGACACGCCCGGCGAGCGATGAAGCTGAGACACGATGACGCGCTCGGTGCCGTTGATGATGAAGGTGCCGGTCTCGGTCATGAGGGGAAGCTCGCCAAAGTAGAGCTCCTCCTCCTTCACGTCCCGAATCTGCCGCTCCTGTTTGCTGCCCTCTTCGAACAGCACGAGGCGGAAGGTGACCTTGAGCGGAACGGCGTACGTCAGGCCGCGCTCGCGGCAGTCCGTCTCGCTGTAGGTGAGCCGCAGGCCCACGGGGTTGCCGCACGTGGGACAGTGAGGAACGGCGTTTGCCGTTCCCTGGCCGCAAGCCGGACACACGACCGTGCTCTCGTGGGGTTCGGCCGCCTTGATCCGCGCGCCACAGTGCTCGCAGGCGATCCGCAGCTGCTCCAGGGCCTTCAGCCGCCCGCACTTGCACTCCCAGCTGCCGAGCTCGAAACGCACGAAGTGCAGCTCGCACGACGAACGAAAGTCAGAAAACGGAAAGACGCTCGAAAACACCGCCTGCAGGCCCTTGTTCTCCCGTTCCTCGGGGAGAAGGTCCATCTGCAGGAACTGTTCATAGCTCGAACGCTGAACCGCAATCAGGTTTGGAAGCGGGATCGTGGTGCGGATCTTGGAGAAGTTCGTCCGCTCGCCCGTCTCGACCAACTGGGTCAGACTCATGGGCCCTAGCTCCTTTTTCACATTTCGCATCGTTGCCCGCCCCTGAAATCCCTCGCGCCCCGCGGCGCGAGAACCTTCCCCGGCGTGGTCCGTTCGTCCCACACCGGAGAAACGCCGCACGGGGGGCGATATGCCCCCCTTCCCGGGTTGTGAGTTCTAAACCCGGGTGCGACCCGTCGCCGACCGTGGGGGTGATCCCCACCCGGCTCCGTACGAGTTTGCTGCACCAGCCTCCGTCGAATCAGCTCCCGGTCGCAGCGCCCTAGGAAACCTTGACCTTGGCGCCGGCGTCCGCGAACTTCTTCTTGATCTCCTCGGCTTCCTGCTTGGACACGCCCTCCTTCACCTTGGTGGGAGCGGCCTCGACCAGGTCCTTGGCTTCCTTGAGGCCGAGCGAGGTCACCTCGCGCACCACCTTGATGACGTTGATCTTCTTGTCACCGGCGTCCTCGAGGATAATGTCGAACTCGGTCTTCTCCTCGACCTGCTCGGCAGCGCCGGCAGCCGGAGCGCCGGCGGCCATCATTGGCATCGCAGCCGCGGCAGCCGACACGCCGAACTCGTTCTCCAAGGCCTTGACGAGCTCATTCAGCTCGAGCACCGTCATCCCCTTGATCTGGTCAACGAACTCTTGAATCTGCGCCATCTCGGTTCTCCTTTGCTTTTCTCTCACGCCTGTACCTGGCGTTCTTTGTTTTCCGCGATCTGATGCAGGCTCACCGCCAGACCCCTGACCGGAGCGCTCAGCACGGTGACCAGCCTGCGCATCGGCGACTGCAGCAGGAACAGCAACCTGGCGACCAGCTCCTGCTTGGACGGGAGCGATGCCACCTGCTTGGCCTGCAGCGCATCCAGGAGCTGCCCTTCCACGAGGCCGCCCCGGAACTTGAGCTTGTCGTGAGCCTTTGCAAAATCAGCCAGAGCCTTGGCCAGCAACACAGCGTCCTGGCTCGTGTACGCGACCGCAGCCGGTCCCGTCAGGAGTTGGCCAAGCACCTTGTGGTCAGTTTCAGCCACGGCGAGTTTGGCGAGGGTGTTCCGGACCACTCGGTAGTTGCCGTTCGCTTCCTTCACCTTGCGCCGGAGCTCCGTCACCTCGCCGACGGTGAGGCCGGTGAAGTCCATGACGAAGAGCCCCTGCGCCGGCGACAGGATGGCGCGAAGGGCGTCGATCTGCTCCTGCTTCTGTGCCCGCGTCAACATGGTGTACCCCCTACTTCGTTTCCAGCGGCGCGACGTCCAGCGCCACACCGGGGCCCATCGTGGAACTCATGAAGGCCGACTGTACGTATTTACCTTTTGCGCTCGAGGGCTTCGCGCGCAGGATCGCGGTGATCAGCGAGCGCGCGTTCTCCTCGAGGGCGTCGGCGCTGAAGGAGGTCTTGCCGACCGGGGCGTGGATGATCGCCGTCTTGTCCACGCGGAACTCGACCTTGCCCGCCTTGATCTCGCGCACCGCCTTGGCCACCTCGGCGGTGACGGTCCCTGTCTTCGGGTTCGGCATCAAGCCGCGGGGGCCCAGGATCTTCCCGAGGCGGGAGAGGCCGCGCATCATGTCGGGGGTCGCCACAATCGCGTCGAAATCGAGCCAACCGCCCTGGATCTTCTCGATCGCTTCCTCTCCCAGGACGAAGTCGGCACCGGCGTCCTGCGCTTCCTTAGCCTGATCGCCGACCGCCACCACGAGGACCTTCTTGCTCTTTCCAGTGCCGTGCGGCAGCACGACCGTACCACGCACCATCTGGTCCGCATGACGGGGATCCACGCCGAGACGGAGGGCGACCTCCACAGTTTCGTCGAACTTGGCGTAGTGCATGTCGCGCACCAGCTCCACTGCCTCACGGAGCTGATAGCGCCGCTGTTCAACCTTGGCTTTCGCCGCTAGGTATTTCTTTGAATGAGCCATGCCCCACCCCCTTACGCCACCACCTCGATGCCCATGCTGCGCGCCGTTCCTTCGACGATCCGGATCGCAGCCTCGAGCGACGTGGTGTTGAGGTCGGGCAGCTTGGTTTTGGCGATCGCCTCGACCTGCGCCCTTGTGACTTTCCCGACCTTGTTGCGGTTGGGCTCGCCGGACCCCTTCTCCACCGCCGCCGCCTGCCGGAGCAGGAACGAGGCAGGAGGTGTCTTGGTGATGAACGTATATGTTCGGTCCGAATAGACCGTGATCACCACCGGGATGATCGTTCCGGCGAGCTTCTGAGTCTTCGCGTTGAAAGCCTTGCAGAAATCCATGATGTTCAGGCCGTGCTGACCGAGTGCCGGACCCACCGGAGGCGCTGGGGTCGCCTGACCCGCCGGAATCTGCAGCTTCACATAACCAGTGATCTTCTTAGCCATCGACTTACCTCACGCGCTCTTCTGAACCTGGCTGAACTCCAGCTCGACCGGGGTGGAGCGCCCGAAGATCGTCACCATCACCTTGAGAGTGGAGCGGTCCAGGTTGACCTCCTCCACCACACCGGTGAAGTTCGAGAAGGGCCCATCCGTAATCCGCACCTGCTCCCCCTTCTCGAAGATGTGTTTCGGCCTCGGCTTCTCCTTGGCCACAGTAACCTGATGGAGGATCTGGTTGACCTCCTCCTCGGTGAGCGGCGTCGGCTTCTTGCCCGAGCCCACGAACCCGGTGACCTTGGGAGTGTTGCGCACCAGGTGCCAGGCCTCGTCCCCCTTTTCGCCGGCCAGGTCGATCTGCACCAGCACGTAGCCGGGGAAGAATTTGCGCTGGACCTCGCGGCGCTTGCCGTTGCGCATCTCCACCACGGTCTCCGTCGGGATTCGGACCTCCCCGAAGAAGTCCTGCATGGTGAGGGCTTCGATGCGCTGCTCGAGCGTCTTCTTGACGCGCTCCTCGAATCCCGAGTAGGTGTGGATGATGTACCACTGCTTCGGCATTCGTCACTTCCCCCGCTACGAGAGGAACTTGATCAACCAATCCACGAGCCGGAAGAACGCCAGATCGCAGATGTACAGGAAAATCCCGAAGATGAACGAAGCGGCAATCACCACGACAGTGGTTGCCACGACCTCGTCGCGACCCGGCCATGTGACCTTCTTGGTCTCGACGACCACCTCACGAAGAAACGTCTTGAGCCTCTGCCACACGTTCATCGGGCGCGCCTCCCTGGCGCTGGGAGTACCTGGCAGGCCAGGAGGGACTCGAACCCCCAACCACCGGTTTTGGAGACCGGGACTCTACCAATTGAGCTACTGGCCTGCACCGGATTCAAGCTACTTCACTTCCTTGTGCAGCGTATGCCGGCGACAGAACTTGCAGTACTTCTTGACCTCGAGCCGCTCGGTCTGCTTCTTCTTGTTGCGGCTCGCCGTATAGTTGCGCCGCTTGCACTCACCACACGCCAGTTGGATGTTGTCCCGCATCGCCGCACCTCACTCGATGACTTCGCTGATGGTGCCGGCGCCGACGGTGCGACCGCCCTCACGAATCGCGAACCGCAACCCCTTCTCCATCGCGATCGGCGTGATCAGCTCCACCTCCACCGCAATGTTGTCCCCCGGCATCACCATCTCCACCCCTGCCGGCAGGAACACCGACCCCGTCACGTCCGTCGTCCGGAAGTAAAACTGCGGCCGATACCCCTTGAAAAACGGCGTGTGCCG
>JAIQFQ010000002.1 GCA_020073245.1 Terriglobia bacterium
GACCGCCCGGACGGCTACGAGGTCGGCCTTTCGCATGTACCCGCCGTTCCGGGTCATATCGGCATCGATCTCGTTGGCGATCGCACCGCGGTAGAACTCGGCCGGTCCGAACTCCGCGATGCGCCTCAGGGTGTTGGCGAGATCCGAGGCACAGAAGACGTGGCCGGGGCCCCACGTGTCGGTGAAGTCCTTGAGGAAGAGATCGGCCAGGTGTTCGTGGGGCCGCATGTACGAGGCGAGACCCTCGACCTCTCCGTGGCCGGTGGCGCTCAAGCTGTATCCGAACTCCGCGAGGTCGATTGCGGGGGCGAGCACTTCGGCCAGACTCTTCGTGCCGTGGCGCTCGATGGCGTACGCCAGCGCAGCCAACGATCCCGGCACGGCAATCGACTTGTACCCAAGGAGGTAGTTCCGCTCGGCAGCGACACGAAGCCTCTGCAGTTCGTCGGGGCGTGCCAGGGCGGGGACGTAGCAGGAGCCGTCGATTGCGTGCGTCTTCCCGTCTGCGCCGTGGATCAGGATGAACGTCTCCGCGCCGAGCCCCGAGGTCATTGGCTCGGTGACGCCGAGTGCGAACGCGGTGGCCACGGCGGCGTCGACCGCGTTGCCGCCCGCTCCCAGCACCGCCGCTCCGGCTTTTGAGGCCTGCTCCGAACCCGACACCACGACGCCTTGGGCGGAGACCACCTCCACCGGCCGCAGCTGGTCGGGCGAGCGCTCATACCCCGGAGGCTTCGTGGCGGCCGGCGCCGCCCCGGGTCCGCCGGCCGGAGGGGTCGCCTCGGCGCCCGACACCACCGTTGGGCCTCCGACGAAGGCAACCACGAGCGCCAGCGGCACTATCCGGTTCGTCACACGCATCATGAGCGTCCTTTCGCGGCAATGGTAACCCGGGGCGAGTGCAACGAACGTCGGTGCGCAGGCTGATCTTGCTCCAGCTCGACCCGGGAGTCGCACCCCGAGGTGCTGTGGGCTTTCCAGGGGCGCGACGAGTTGGCACTCCGCCGGCGTCGGGAGGAGCACCCGACGGCGGCTCCGCTACGGTTTGGGCCTGAACACGACTGTCGGGAACATCCCGCGCTCGTCGTAGGTCGGGACGCGGCACTCGGTCAGGCGGAAACCCTCCGAGAGGACGTCGCTCACCTCGGCGAGGGTGAGGAACGCCACCCTGGTGTCCAACCCGCGATAGAGGTCGAACGAGCCCAGCGACTCGGGCGGCCAGCCGAGCGACGGCAGGAGCGCGGCCTCGTCGGGGACGTTCGCGTGCCAGACGTCGTAGGCATCGCCGAGGCGGGTCCCCGAGTTAAGGTCGCGCCGGAGCGCCATCCCGAGACGGAGGTGGGCCGCGGCAGCGTTGGCGATGCGGCCGCGCCGCAGGTCGTCGAAGATGGCGTCGATCGGGTCGTCCTTGTCGGGTTTCGCAAACAGGCGGACGACCAGCGCCCCGTCGTCCTTGAGCACGCGACGCATCTCGCTGGCGAGGGCGTAGAAGTCCTCCGGGTAGCGTTGCCACAGCAGGATGCCGTCCCCTATGACGATGTCATACACCCCGTCGCGGACCGGCATCGCTCTCCAGTCGGCACGAGCCGCCACGCCATCCGGCGTCACATCGCGCGGCCACACGTGGCGGATCACCACCTCCGAGAAGTCAAGCGCGAGCAGTCGGGTGCCAGTCGGCCAACGCATTCTCGCGATTTCGGGCGTCACGCCGAGGAGAACGGCGCGGGGGACGCTTTCGTTGGCCTCGGCGCACACGCCGCCGACGAGCTGTTCGAATGCCGTCACGTCCTCGGCGGACGGCCGTGCAGGCGGGAGGATGGTGTTCCACTTCGCGCCCCAGACCTCCCATACCTTGGCCACGCCGCTCGACCCGGGCGGTGAGCCAGGCGCCGAGCGCACCGTACCGGAGTCAGCCTTCACAATGCGCAGCCCGGGGAGGAGGATCGGAACGCCGTCCAGGACCCGGTAGGCGCCGTCACCGCCCTCGGCCGCCAGGCCGGCGTCCAGGGTTTCGTTGACCGGGCCGCAATCGGCGCAGCGCGCTTCGCCCCGGGCGATGGATGCGTTGAGCTCCCGGAGCTCCTGGCGGGTCATGATCCTGAGCGGGGCCTTTGTCACCGGGCAGCAGACCAGATCGAGCAGATCGTGGGTCTTCATTATCGCGGTCGTCTCCTCACGTGCGCTCAGGCGGACCGGTGGTGGCTCGGGCGTGGCCTGGGCCTGAACACCATCGTGGGGTACCTGTCGCCGTCCTCGCAATCCGGGCAGTCGCACGCCGCCTCCTCGAAGTCCTGCCGGAGATCGTCCCGCAGTTCGCGGAGCGTCGGGAAGATCGCGACGGCCTCCCCCCCGCGCAGGTGCTCCATGGCCCGTGGCGCCTCCAACGGCCATCCCAGCGATTCCATGAGCCCGTGTGGGTCGGGAACGTTCGCCTCCCAGGCATCCCAGATGTCGCCCATTCGGGTACCGGCGGCACGATCACGGTGGAGCGCCGCCACAAGCCTCCACCTGAGGAAGTCGAGGTTCCCGATGCCTCCGGCGCGAAGGTCGGCGAAGATCTTGTCGAGAGGTTCTCTCTCCTCCGGTCTGCTGAAGACCCGCGTCGCGAGCACGCCGTTGTCTTTCAGCACCCGGCGCACCTCGCGGACCAGCGAGAAGAAGGCATCGGGATACCGTTGAATCGAGATGGACGCGTCGCCGACCACGATGTCGTAGGTTGCGTCACGGACCGGCATCGCCAACCAGTCCCCGCGGACGACGGCCGCGTCGTGGACCCTTTGCGCAGGCCAGACGTTCCGAATCATCGGCACGGACAAGTCGAGGGCGAGCAGGTGCGTCCCCGACGGCCAGCGCATTGTGGCGATCTCAGGGGTTACACCGAGTTGCAGGGCGCGAGGACGGGCCGGGCGCGCGCTGGCGAGCGCCTCACCCACGACCCGTTCGAGCAGCGCGGTGTCCTGAGGCCCCGGCCGCCTCGGCGGCTGGCGATCGTCCCAGTGCCGGGAGAGTTCCGCCCAGTAATCTGCCGCGGGCCCTTCGCGCGGGGTACCGGGGATCGCCCCGGTCACCGGGGCAGCATTACCGCCGCGCAGGATGCGCAGCTCCGGCAGGAGCGCCGGGACGCCTTCTCGGATCGCGTAGACCGAAGCCTCGTCGATCGTGGCGAGAGCGCCCTCCATCGGTTCGGTCACACGCGCACCGTCGGCGTAACTGGCCCGGTCCCCCACAATCGTCGTGTTGACCTCCTGGACCTCCTGCGGCGTCATGACCCTGAGCGGCCACTTCGAAACGGGGCAGCAGAGCGTCTCCAGGAGATCGTGTTCAACGAGCATTGCGGTGGCCCCCAATCCGAGCTGCCGGGAGAGTATAGGGGGTCGCCCCGAACCGCCGCCAGGGCAGGGTCGGGGTCACGATCGGACGTGACTCGCTCTGCGCGATCGGGGGCTGAAGACCAGAACGGGGGAGGCAGCTCCGGACCCGCAGCCCGGGAGTCGCAAGCCGTCTGGCGGATGGGCCACCGACCGGTGGTTGTCGGGACGAGAAGAAGAGGGCGACCGGGATGACCGGTCGCCCCGTTTCTCGGAAAGGCCCCTGGAGCCCTCATCGTTTCATGTTGATCGTCGTGGGGTCGTCGGTGTTCTGGTCGACCACGGAGGCGTACGTCACGACACCCGAGCCGGAGTTGACCGTGACCACGGCGTACCCGCTGTCGATGCCGCCCAACCCCAGGTACGGCTGCTGGTACTGGTAGAACTGTCCGGGCGCATAGTCCCGCGTGTCGCTCCACCCCGCCGGGTTGCCCGCGGAGGTATACAGCGTCACCGTCACGTTCGCCGTGGCTGCGCCCGCGTTCGTGATCCCGATGTTGGTGCGGACGAGCGCGTTCTCCGTCAACTGCGGCAGCCACGCCATGTCCCCCGCCGCCAGCAGTTCAGACGGCGCCTGGCCGTTGTAGTCCTGGCCGTACGTGTGCGTCGCGTCCACCTGGTTGTAGGTCCGGCCCGTGAGAAACACGTCCTGGTCCGAGACGACCTCCAAGGGGCCGGAGTCCGCCGTCACGCCCAACTGGCTCGCCACGTCATGCAGGAGCGCCTGTGCCTTCCCGGACACGGCAATGGTCATCGTCTGCGTCCCCGCCGGCGCATACAGCCTGAGCGTCACGTTCGCAGACTGCGACGACCGGTTCAGAACCGCCACATCGCTCCGCCACCGCGCGTTCTTCGACGGCACATCCTTGTGAATCACCGCCGGGAGCCACTGAGCGACCTTAAGGGACGAGCCGGCGTCCTGGTTGACCGTCAGAGTCTGAGTCTGGACCGTGATCGTGCCCGAACGCACCGGACCGGAGTTTGCATCGACGGTGTAGGTGACGGCCCCGTTTCCCGTCCCCGAGCCACCGGTTATGTGGATCCAAGCGGAGGCGGTCGTCGCGGTCCAGGCGCAGCCCCCGGGCGCGACGACTGCAACGTTGCCGGGGCCGCCTGCGCTCGTGAAGCTCGCCGTGTGGGAATCGAGGGCGTACGTGCAGGGCGCGCTCTGGGATACGGAGAAGGTCTGGCCGGCGATGGTGAGGGTGCCAACTCGCGCGGCGCTGGCATTCCCGGCCACGGCGTAGCCGACTGAGCCGTTGCCCGCCCCGTTTGCGCCGCTCGTGACCGTGATCCAGGCAGCATTGCTCGCCGCCGTCCATGAGCAGCCTGCGCCTACCAGGTCGGTGACGCCCACGGTCCCGGTGCCCCCGGCGCTCGAGAACGACTGGGAGCTCGGCGAGAGGGAGAAGTTACACGTTTGGGGCGTCTTCTTCGTGATCACGACGTTGTCGACGTAGGAACCTTCGCGCTTATGGGCGACGCTTCCGGACCTGAAGATGAACGCCAGGTAGACGGTCTTCGAGCCGAGGGCCGAGATGGTCCTGAAACTGCTCACGTTGTAGGTGAAGTGCGCCCATTGCTGGTTGGTGTTTGGAGTGGGGACCCCCTGCTGGTTCCCGGGAGTCGCGAACCCGTCGGTCGAAAGCCAGATCTCGAGCCGATCCGGCGGTGGGAGGCTCGTCGAAGGCTCGCAGTCGTTCCAGAGGTCGAACGCGACGGTTCCTTCGTTCGCGTCGGACAGATCGAACGGGCCGTAGTACAGCCACACCAGCATGTTGGGTACGTAGCTTCCCCCCGGGGGCGAAGGTTGGGACCCGCCGCCGGCGCACCACGCCGAGGAGCTCCCGCTCTGTTTGCGATAGCCGGACTGGCCCCAAAGGGTGGTGCTCTCGGAACCCAGGGTGTATGTGAGGTGCCAGGAGCCGGGGAACGGACCGTCGAAGCCGTCCGAGAATACCAAGGCGTCGCCGGCGCTCGAGACGACGAAGGAGACCGTGACCGAGTGCGAGCCTGACCCAGCCGTTCCCGTGATCGTCACGGCGTACGTCCCTACCGGAGTCAGCGCGCCGGCGGTCAGGGTCAGCGTTGAGCTGCCCGCGCCTGGCTCGGGGATGGCGGTCGGGTTGAAGACCGCCGTGGCGCCGCTGGGAAGGCCGGTGGCCGAGAGTGAGATGGCCTTGCTGAAATCGCCCGAGACGGTGGTCGTGATGGTGGCCGATCGGGAGGTGCCTTGCGCGGCCGGCACCAGCGTCGTCGACGCCGAGATCGTGAAGTCGGCGGTCGACGCGACCACCCAGTTGTTCACCATGAGCGCGGCATCCACCGAGCCAAGGCCCGTTGCGAGGTCGTAGCCGGTGCCGCAGGAGAATCCAGTGAGGCTGGGGACCGAATTGTCGCCGGTGGTTATGTCGTGGAAGACGGCGGGGCCGACCCCGCTGAACTGCGTGTTCCCGAGTTGGTACAGGCGCGGGTTCGCATTCCCCTGCCTGGCTCCGGCCTGCTGTACGACCAGTGCCATGAGGCCCGCGAACGAGGGTGCGGACGCCGACGTCCCGTAGAAAGCGCCGAGGCCCGACACCGATGACGTGTGCCCGTGGACCGCGAGGTAGCCGTCGTGGGCAGCCGCGCTCAGGGAGACGTCGGGGACGTCGCGTGCGCCGTCCGCCGGGACACCGGGTGCCACCTGCCACGAGGGCTTGTGGTAGAGGGTCGAGGCGCCCCCGCCTGTGGCCCACAGCCCGGAGCCACCGGACACACCGGCGCTCTCGTTCCACGCCTGCTCGGGGATGTAGGACAGCGCGGAGGCCTTTGTCGTCGGATCGTTGGCGGATGCCCAGTAGGCGCCGGGGTCGGCCGTGTCCATGAACTGGGTGCCGCCGATGCAGACGTCGTAACCGGTCGAGCACATCCCGGAGACCGCACGCCCGGTGCCGCTCGCTGCGTCAGCCGGGTCGCAACCGGACGCGCCACTGTCGCCCGAACTGACGACCACCGTCATCCCCTGCGCAGCGGCTTGCGACCAGAGGCTCTGCACGAAGGCGTTTCCGACGACGCCGAGATCCGACTCACACTCGTAGAAGCTGGCGCTCACGACCTGGGCCAGGTTGTTGTTCACGATGTACGCGGCGGCCAGGAGGCTGCCGTCGGTTGCGGAGGTGGACTTGGAGATGACCAGCTTGATGACGGCGTTCTTGGCGATGGCACCCGCCCATTCGACGTCGAGATCGGCCTCGCTCTCATCGCACGCCTTCGCGGGATCGGGACAGACGATGCCCGGGTCGTCGCCGCTGACAATGACCTGTGGGTCGTTTGGCGGCAGTCCGAAGAAGGTACGGAAATACTGGACGTCGGCGAGGTTGATGTTGCTCCTTCCGACGATGGCGATGCTCTGCCCGCTGCCGTCGATCCCGGCCGCGTAGATTGGCTTGACATCGTAGATCGTGGCGAAGTCGCCCGGTGAGAGCGCGTGACTCCCGTCGGTCATGTTCGTGCCGGGCACGACCCCGCCGGCCCTCAGAGGCCGGATGGCACGCGGCGCCGACTTGAGCGGGAAGTCGTGCAGGGAGACCACGCCGGCCACGAGTCCAGACAGGGCTCGGGGGATCGCGGGGTCCGACGCGTTGGCGTGCCGCAGCTCGCCGTCGACGAAGTAGTCGCGAATCTCGGTGTGGAACGCTCTGTTCACGTCACCAGCCGTTCCGCTGAAGCTGAGCCAGGTCCCGCTCACGGCCACCTCATCGATCACGAAGCCTCGAGACCGCAGCCACCCCGCCACGAGGGCCCGGTCCTCCGGGGCAGGGCCGAACCGAGCGCCGAACTGCTGCGGAGTCAGCCATCGGTGAAAGTCTGGGGACGCGGGATTTTGCTGATTTGCGAGGAACTCATCCAGCTCGGCCTGCTTGTCGGGCCGGAGGCCGAGCGACAAGACCATGCGCTCCATCGGCAGCGACGGATCGGCGGCCCCGATGTCAAGGTCGGGCCGTGCGAGCGGGTGAACGTTCCCTCGCAGGACCAAGGTATCGTTGTCGTCGACGGAGGGCTGTCGCGCGCCCGGAATGGGGCCCGAGGCGGCATTCGCCAGAGCCCCAACCTGCAGCAGACACGCGGAGAACGCCACGGCGGCCACCCACTGAACGCCACGTTGCATCGTCCACCCCCATCCCCGCCTTCGTCTCAGGTGGGCCGAATGAAGCCACTCTCAGTGTACGGCCCTCTTGGCGGGAACATTGGGTGTTGGACGTCACCAATTCGCCGCCTCTGCAGCCTCAGGCCCCGGCCGAGCCGGCCCTTTTCCGCCGCCCTTCCGCCCGACTGAGAATGAACAGCGCCCACCGGGGCTGCAAGCTCTCAGCGGTTCGCGCTTGACTGCCAGCTACCACCTCTCAGCTGCTGACCGTCGGGAAGGAGGAGCATGCAAGGTGAGATTCAGAATGCTAGAATCCACCGAGCTTGACTAGAGGGACGGGGGGTTCGATCTGGTTGCGAACGGCGCGAAGCGCTCCGTTCCCTACAATTCAACAGGCAGAGCGGGCATTGCCCTTGGCGTGGCCGGGGGCGTACACGATCCGCGCGAGGGTCGAGGGGGAGACGGGCACAGATGACGGCACAATTGATCTTACTGGTCATTGGATTCTCGCTGTTCGGGCTGCTGTTTGCCGCCTACCTTGCGAGGTGGGTCCTGCGGTTCTCGACCGGCAGCGCAGCGATGCAGCAGATCTCCAACGCCATCAAGGAGGGCGCCGAGGCTTTCCTGCGGCGCCAGAACCGCACCATCATCATGCTGGCACTGTGCTTCGCGGTGGTGCTGTTCGCGGGCTACGGCTTCGTCCGTAGTCACCGGCCCTTTGACCCCGTCGGCAGCTCGCTCCAGCTCGCGTCCTGGATCACGCTCTCGTTCGTGTTCGGGGCACTCTGTTCGGTGTTCGCCGGGTATGTGGGGATGTGGGTGTCCATCCGGAGCAACATCCGCACCGCGACCGCGGCGCTCTCCAGCCTCAACGATGCCCTCCGAATCGCGTTGCGGGGCGGGGCGGTGTCCGGGTTGCTCGTGGTGGCGATGAGCCTGCTCGGTGTGAGTGGGCTGTATGCGCTCGTCAACGCCTTCGGCAACGTCGAGCCGACGAAGATCCCGCTGCTGATCGTGGGCTACGGGTTCGGGGCCTCGTTCGTGGCGTTGTTCGCGCAGCTCGGGGGCGGCATCTACACCAAGGCCGCCGACGTCGGCGCCGACCTCGTCGGCAAGGTTGAGGCCGGCATCCCCGAGGACGACCCGCGCAACCCGGCGGTGATCGCGGACCTCGTCGGCGACAACGTCGGAGACTGCGCGGGCCGCGGCGCCGACCTGTTCGAGTCGACTGCGGCGGAGAACATCGGAGCGATGATCCTCGGGGCCTCTCTCGCGGCGGCCGCCGAAAAAGTGGGCATGGCGTTCTCGGCCGGGGTGATCGGCGTGATGATGTTCCCGCTCGTCGCGCGCGCGTTCGGCATCGTCGCCTCGATCGTCGGCATCATGATGGTCAGGATGGACAAGGAAGAGAAGATCGACCCCATGCAGGCGCTGAACCGCGGCTACTACTTCGCGGTGGTGCTGGCGATGGCCGCGTTCGGCGGAGCCACCTATTGGCTGCTGAACCCGCCGGGCGCCCCGAATGCGTGGTGGCACTTCTTCCTCTGCGGCATCATCGGTGTCCTCACCTCTGTGGCCTTTGTCTACATCACGCAGTACTACACCGAGTACAGGTACCGGCCGGTGCAGTCGATCGCCGAGGCGTCCAAGACCGGCCCGGCCACCAACATCATCGCCGGCATCGGCGTCGGGCTGGAGTGCACCTGGATGCCCGCGCTCGTGATGGGCGCCGCTCTCCTGGGCTCTTACTTCCTCGGCAAGTCGGCGTTCCCCGCCTCGTCGGGGATGAACGGCGGCCTCTTCGGGACCGCGGTGGCCACCATGGGAATGCTCGCCACGGCGGCGTACATCCTGGCGATGGACACGTTCGGACCGATCACCGACAACGCGGGCGGGATCGTGGAGATGTCGCAGCAGCCCGAGAGCGTGCGCAAGAAGACCGACCGGCTCGACGCGGTGGGCAACACCACCAAGGCGCTCACCAAGGGGTACGCGGTGGGTTCCGCGGCGCTTGCGGCGTTCCTGCTCTTCCAGGCGTACATGGACGAGGTCGCGCAGTACGCGGGGCAGGAGATGCACGCGGTCAACCTCGCCAACCCGGTGGTCTTCGTGGGCGGGCTGCTCGGCGCGGCGTTGGTGTTCCTCTTCTCGGCGCTGGCGATCCGGGCGGTGGGCAAGGCCGCTCAGGCGATCATCGAGGAGGTCCGTCGCCAGTACGCCAAGCTCCCGCGCCTCCACGACATCATCCAGTTTCCCGCCGACTTCAAGCCGGACTACGGTTCCTGCGTGGATATCGTGACGAAGTCGGCGCTGCGGAAAATGGTGGCGCCCGGCCTGCTCGTCGTCCTCACGCCAATCGGGGTCGGCCTGATCTTCAAGATCTTCATCACCCCCCAGGACAAGCTCATCTCCGCGGAGGCCGTGGCAGCGCTCTTGATGGTGGGGACCATCACCGGAATCCTGACGGCCCTGTTCCTCAACAACGGCGGCGGCGCGTGGGACAACGCCAAGAAGTACATCGAGTCGGGAGCGCACGGCGGGAAGTACCTGACCACGGCCGACGGGAAGAAGATGAAGAACCCTACGCACGGTGCGGCGGTCGTGGGCGACACCGTCGGCGACCCGTTCAAGGACACGGCGGGGCCGTCGCTGCACGTGCTGATCAAGCTGCTCTCGACGATCACACTGGTGCTCGCGCCGTTGTTCATCTGATCTGAGCCCCCCGAGCCTCCGAGGCCGACGGGCACCTCCGACGCCCGGCGGGCCATGGGCACGGTGTGCTCACGTCGGACCGAGGCGCGGAGCTCCGTGCGAGGTGTATTCCGAGGTTCCGCGCGGCAACGGACTCCCTGGTCCTCACACGGGAGCTGCCACCCGGATCCTCGAACTGGTCCGGGGCGCCCTGAGCGTCGGGTTGAAGCTCGAAGACCCAGTGGCGGCGAAGGGGAACGACGCCAGCGCTGCCCTTCGTGCGCGGGCGGGCGACTCGCGTAAGATTGCTCTAAGGAACCGGACAGTGATGACCCAGCGTTCGCAACGGACAGCCATGGTTTCGGCGGTGGCCGCCTTCTTCGTCGCGGCGCTGGCGTTGCACCTGTCGCGGGCGTTGGCCGCGAGCGCGGGTGCCTTCCCGCGCTCGACGGTCGCCTTCGGGGTCGTGATCGTCGGTCTCTATGGTGTGCTCACCCTTCTGGCGCTGGCGCGCCGACCCGGCGACCCGCGGGTCGGGGTGTTCGCTACTCTCGGGGTGCTGATCTCCCTGACCATGGTCTTCCCGCCTCTCGACCGAGGTTGGCCTGCCCCGATCTTCATCGGCATGCTCTTCCTAAACGGCGTCGTCTACTTCGGAAACTTCGCCGTGGTCATCCACATGGCGGCGCTCATTCCACGTCGCCACCCCGCAACGGTCCGGCACCCCGCGTTGCTCGTCGGCAACTACATCCTGGCGGGTGCCGCCGTGATCTGGGCGTTTGTCGTCCGGCTTCCCGGGACGGCGAGCTTCGTCCCGGCGCAATGGCACAGCGGTGGAGCCATCACGACCGTCAATCGGGCGCTCTACCTCTGGGCGGGTGTCGCGTGCCTGACCCTGCTCGGAACCGCGGCGCGGGGTGAGGGCACCCTGCCTGGGCGGCGACAGGCCCTCGTTGTCTGCCTTGGAGTCTTGCCCTGGACGGCAGTTCAGGTCGCCACTCTCCTCCTCCCCCCGGGATCCAGCGCTGCCGCCTGGCTCCATGTGCCAGAGCTGCTCGCGATCCTGCTCGTGCCGGTGTGCTTCTTCATCGCGATCTTCGGTTTCCGGCTCTTCGACCTCGAGCTGATCGCACGCCGGGGCCTCATCTACGGATTGACGCTGGCCATTCCCGGGGTGGCATTGGGACTGGCGTGGATTGCGCTCGGCGAGGTGACACGTCGCGCGGTGGGGATGGCGCCCACCGCACTCAACATCGGCCTGGTGTTGCTGGCCGTGGGCGCAGCTCTCCGGCCGCTTGTGCGGCGGGTGACCGGGCTGGTGGACATGCTGTTCTTCCCGGAGAAGGTGGCGCTCAGGCGACTGGAGCGTTCGATCATCCCGGAGATGGCAGAATTCACCGACCTCGATGCGGCCGCGGGCCATCTGGTGCGGCGGTTACGCGACGCCCTGGCGCTCGAAAGCGTGGCGCTGCTGGTCGGAGATGAGGACCAGCGGTTCTACCGCGTGCGTGCCGCGGCCGGCGCCTTTGGCGCGGGCGAGGCCGTGAGAGGCCTGGTCGTCGATAGGGACACGATAGGGACGTGGCCAGGGCTCGCGCCCGTGCGACCCGCCTCGCAGGTGCTCGCCGCGCGGGAGGCCGGCCAGGACCCGGGAAGCCTGGGCGCCACGCTGGCATGGCTCGAGGCCAAGCACGTCGTTCCCATCCGTTTCAAGGACCGCCTGATCGCCCTGCTGACCCTGGGGACGGGGCTGGGTGGCGCCGGCTTCGACCGCGACGACCTTGAGCGCATCGAGATTGTGGCCCAACTGGTCTCGGCCATGCTCGAGAACGCTCGGCTCTTCGAGCTGGCCAGCAAGGACCCGCTCACCGGCCTGCCGCGCCGCCAGGTATTCGCGGAGCGCTTCGCCGGCGAACTGAACCGAGACCGCCGCACAGGGCGGCAGCTCGCGGTCGGGATGGTCGACATCGATGACTTCAAGCGTCTGAACGATACCTTCGGCCACCTGGTAGGTGACCGGGTACTGGGGGCGGTGGCCGTGCGTCTGGCCCAAGCCTGCCGCAGCACTGACCTCGTGGCGAGGTACGGCGGGGACGAATTCGTGGTGCTGTTGCCCGAGACCGAGAGGCAAGGCGCCGCGACCCTCGGTGAGACGTTGAGGCGCGCGGTAGCCGACATGCTCGTCGAGGTCCCCGCTGCTGGCGACCTGCGTGTGACGGTGAGCATCGGCATGCACGTGGCCGGGCCGGACGAGGCCACCCTGGGCCCGGACGCAATCGTGCACCTCGCCGACGAGAGCCTGTACCGCGCCAAGCGCGACGGCAAGAACCGCGTCGAAGTCTCCGGATAGGCTGGGCCGGGCTGGCAGCCGTCTTCCCCGGCTGGTCGCGGCGGCGGTCACCCTTTTCTCACGTTTCACGAGGTGCTACCTTCGGCTCGCAAATGGAACTGCTCATCGCGATCCCCGCGCTCAACGAGGAGGCGAGCCTGGCGGAAATCATCGAGCGAACCCTCGCCGCCGGAGAGGCCATCGTGGCCTCCGGGGTCGTGGACGTCGTGCGAGTCACGGTCGTCAATGACGGCTCCACAGACGGCACGGGGGCGATTGCCCGCTCCTACGAGGGTCGGATCCGGGTCATCGAGTTCGCGACCAACCGCGGCTATGGCGCTGCGATCAAGTGCGCCTGGAGCGATGGAGACGCCGAACTTCTCGGCGTCCTGGACGCGGACGGCACGTGCGACCCGGCCTTCTTCGGTCCGCTCTGCCGCGCGATCGCGGAGGGCGCCGACGTCGCTCTCGGGTGCCGCTGCAACCCCCAGAGCCACATGCCGCTGGTCCGAAGGATCGGCAACCGTGGCTTTGCGTGGCTGCTCGGCATTCTCGCCAATCGGACGGTACGAGACACCGCAAGCGGAATGCGGGTGATCCGGAGAGCCTGCCTTCCGGACCTGCTGCCCCTTCCCGACGGCCTGGACTTCACCCCGGCCATGAGCGCACGAGCGCTCCTGTCGGAGAAGGTCCGCATCGTCGAACTCGACATGCCCTACGAGGAGCGCCAGGGACACTCCAAGCTGCATGTCCTGAGGGACGGCGCGCGCTTCCTCAGGACGATCGCCCGCGCGGCGTTCCTCCTCCGGCCCGCGCGGCCGCTGTCGCTGGCGGCTTTCACCTGCCTCGTGGCCGGCGCCACGCTGATGGTCACTCCATCGGTCCACTACGTCCTCCACCGCGAAGTACAGGAGTGGATGATCTACCGTTTCGTGGTGGCCGAACTGCTCGGGGTCTCGTGGGCGGTGCTGCTCTGTGGGGCATACCTGGCGCAGCGGATCGTTGCTGTCGCTGTGCCGGGTCTGGCGCCCGCCCCAAGCCGCGTCCGGCTGGTCGCCACGGCGATGCGACCGCGCATCTTCTGGCCACTGGTCGCGACTCTAACGTGCGCCGGTTCCTGGCTGGTCGTTCCCGCGGCCCTGCAGCTCGTGCGAAGCGGCTCAATCTTCGAGCACTGGTCGCGCTTCATCGCGGCGTCGTTTCTCGCCGCCACCGCCGTCATCCTCGTGACGACCCGCCTGCTCGACGTCGTGCTCACCCTCCTCGGCTCCCATCGTGCCTACCTCGAGAGCAATGAAAGGCACTGACGCCCTCGGGGTGACGCAGTCCCTGTCAAGAAGAACGGTCATCCTCGTCGCGTGCCTGGTCGTCGGCATCGCCGCCGGCTGCCTCAGACACGGAAGGTGGGCCGCGGTGGCGTGGGTGATGCAGGGGTGCGCTGCCGTCATGCTGGCCGTTGCCAGCCGGAAGCTTGCCTCCCCCCCCGAGCCTCAGGTCGGACAACCAACGGCCCCGGCGACGCATCGGCGAACGGGGTTGATCGTGGCGGGCTGCGGGGCGTGCGCCGTTCTTGCCTCATCGCTGGCGGTTCTGACGAGCTGGCAGAGGTGGACCGTAACGGGCATGCTGATCTTTCCGCCCGGGCTGGCAATGCTGGCGCTCGGGCTCGACCTGACAGCGGGGTGGCCGGCGTGGTGGGTGGGAGTCGGCGGTCGGCTCCGGCGTCACTCGCGTCGCCCGGCGTCCTGGTTGTTCGCGGCTATCGTCGTACTCGGCGCCGCGTTCCGCCTGGCGAGCTTCGGTGACTTCCCTCCGCTCGACGGGTTCGCGAGCATTGAAGAGGCGCAGGCGGGGCAGATCGCCCTCAACATCACCACCACGGAGCAGCGGCCGTGGGAGTGGCCGACATCCCAGTACCTTTCGGCGGCCTGTTTTCGGATCACCGGGCCCGGACTGCCGGCCCACCGGCTGCTCGCCGTTCTTCTCGGCTGCCTGACCGTGCCGGCGTTCTACCTGCTTGCCCGGACATTCGTCAGCGTACCTTCGGCGCTCATCGCGACGGCGTTGCTCGCCGTCTCGCGCTGGCCCGTCCAGACAAGCTGGTACAACGACCCGGTCTTCACGCCCCTCCTCGCCTTCACCCTTGGTCTTGGCCTGCTTCTGCGCAGTAGCCCTGACCGCCGACCCTCTCTGGTCGTCGGCGCCGCCGCCATGGCCGGGATGAGCTTCTTCGAGTACGTCACGTTCCGACCTCTTCTCGCGATCGCCGTCGTGGTCATCGTCAGCAGGTTGCGTTCTGCTTACCGAGATGGGGCGCGTCGGAAGCACGCCACGGCGTTTGCCGGAACTTTGCTGCTCTTCCTCCCGGCTTGGATCGGTGCCTTTCGGTCGGGGTATCCGAGCCAGCTCATCGAGCCGTTCCTGCGCAACGCCAGCAACCGTGAGTACTACACCTCCGACGCGGGGAGCTTTGTCCGCCTGCGTCTGGAGCGCCTCGCGGTTGTCGCCGACGGTTTCACCGTTCGCGACCATGGCACATTCTTCGGCACGCTGAACACCGATGAGACTCCGCTCCTCGACCCGGTCACCGGCGTATTGTTTGTGGTGGGACTAGGCGTCGCGTTGCTCCAAGCTCGTCGCCGAGGTCACGTGCTCCTCGTGGGCAGTTTCCTTCTCCTGCTCTTCGGTTGCACGGTAGTGACCCAGAACTACGACTTTCGGCGACTGGCGGTCCTCGTGCCGTTCGTCTTCCTGCTCGTGGCGGTCGCCTCCGAGGTGATCCTGTCCTTGCTCGAAGGCGCCCAGGCTCGTCGCTTCGGGGTGGCCTGCGTCGCCGCGCTGGCCCTGGCGGCGGCTTGCTGGAACGCCGACTTCCTCTTCCGCAAGCTCGCTCGCGACCACGCCGCACGTGCCGGGCACCGCAACGACTACACGACGGCGGCGTTCTTCCTCAACCGGCACTGGCGCGGCGAGCGCGTCGTGCTCCTCACTCCGGACGACGACTTCTACCCGTTCAACTTCTTTGACGTGACGGACTACAAATGGCTCCTACCGGCGGAGGTCGAAGGGTGCGTCGTGCCGACGTTGGACCAGGCCTTCGAGGACGCCAGAAGCGGCACGACACCGCTGCTGCTCATCGTCCAGCGCCCGTTCCCCCTGGAGGAGATCGTCGTCGAGGTGCCCCGGCGGTTTCCTTCGGCGGACTGCTCGCTCCATCCTGACCCGGATGACGAAAGTCTCGACCTCGCCACCTGTCGAGTTGCAGGCGCTGGGGGTCTGTAGCTGCGGCCCACCCCTGCGGCGCGGAGATCAGCCACACCGTATTGTCGAGCCTGTCACCGTCGTCACTGTCGTCATATCAGATCTTGCGGAGGACCATGACCAGAGACAGGCCTAGGGGCGGCTTGACCACGCGCTCCACGAGCCTGACCCCGGGCAGGAGCGCGTTCATCAGGATGAAGTTGATGCCGCCGTACTGCCGGGAGCGCAGTACCCGGCTCCTCAGCCACCAGCCCAACCCACCCACCAGGTTCAAATAGTGGCAGCACAGCACCTCGGCGGGCAAGCCGACGGCCAGCCTCAAGAGCTCCGCTCGCGAGTACCTGCGGTGATGCAGGGCGATCCTGTCCAGCGAGCCCATCGCCCACGGCAGCGCCGGGACCAGCAGACAAAGGTGTTTGCCGGGATCCAGTGTGGCAACCATGTTCTGAAGGGCGTGCCGATCGTCGGCGATATGCTCCAGGACGTTTACGGCCAGCACGGTGTCGACCCGGTGGCTTCGCATGAGCGCCACGCACTCCGGCGAGGTGACGTCGGCCTCGCGCCCGCCGATGATCAGAACGTTGCCCCAATCCAGGAACTGCCCGCGCGCCTCGGCCGCCAGCCGGTTGTCGGGCTCCAGTCCCAGGTACAGCTCTCGGTCGCGGAGGTGCGGCACGAAGTTGCCTAGCCCGCAGCCCACGTCGGCCACCCGCTCGCCCACGAACTTCGCGAACTGCTCGAACTGCCAGGCTATGTAGGGCCGGCTCAGGCGGTGCCAGCGCCGGAAAAGTTCCAGGTCGTTCTCGCCTAGTTCAGGGGCCAAATCAGCACCGGGCCAGTCTCATGATCATTTGCAGGCACCGATTTCATTATGGCACGGGCCAACTGGCCGGCGACGCACCATATGCCGAGCAGTCTGCGCCTGGGGAGCAGGGGCGACACCGCTGCTGCTCGTTGTCCAGCGCCCTTGCCCCTGAAGGAGATCGTCAGCGAGGTGCTTCGGCGAATTCCTTCGGCGGACTGTTCGCTCCACCCCGCGGATCATAAGGATCTCGACCTTGCCGCCTTCTGTGTCGCACCCGCGGCTAGTCGGTATGTCCGGCTCACCTCTCGCCCGGGCCGATGGTTTCCAGGTGAGCGGACCTGGCACGGCCTCCGACGGGCGCGCCGCAGGGCCCGTTTGCAGGTGAGCGATCGGTTCAGCGCACGCCGGACACGACGTACCGCCGGTTGAGCCTGCGCGGGTACGTGCCGACGACCGAACGCCCGTCCGCAGAGATCACGGCCGCGGGCCAGGATGCCTGGAGGCCCGCAGGGTCGGGCGAGGGGAGCTCGCGCCAGAGCTCGCGCCGACCGGTGGCGAGATCGACCTTGAAGACCTGCAGTGGCACCTCGTGCCGTGTCACGTAAAGCGCCCGACCGTCCTCGCTGGACGGGACCGCCTCGTCGCCCGCCTCCGCTCCGGCAATCGCTCGCACGGAGCCGCCGTTCAGCGGAAACAGCGACAGCCGCCCGGAGGAATCGGACATCACCGTGACGTTTCACGCTTCGTTGCGCCGTAGCGGAGGTGCTGGAAGGATGGGCACCAACGCGCGCGAGCGAACCGCGGATTTGCCGGTTGCGAGACCTCAGGTGTTCAGAGGCTCCCCGTCATCGCGGCCCGCTACGGCCCTTCGAGGAGGGGTCGGTCGTCCGCGGGTGAGCGAAATGGCGGTGCCCGCCCGCGGGCGCTTGCGCCTTCGCCTGGAGCCCGTACGGGTAGGCCTGGTACAGCGAGAACGAGCCGCCGCTCGAGTAGACGCCGGTTCCCGTGAAGGTCCCCGAGATGGAGGTCTCGGAGAAGACCGTGGCCGTGCCCCAGAGGTCCTCGTCCACGTAGTCGAGCACGTACGGGGTGCCGCTGAAGTAGATGGTGCCGTGGTCCTCGTAGCCGTAGAGGTACATGATCCGGAACCCGGTCGAGTCGTCGTAGACCTTGCCCGTCACTGTTGCACCGTCCTGCCAGATGTCCACGTCGATCGCCTCGCTGCCGAGGGCGTAGGCGTACATCGTCCCGTACCACATCCCCGAGAGGTTGTAGTCTGGGATGACCGTGGTGTACTGGTCGTCCAGCCGTTCCTCGTAGTAGATCGCGTCGTTGCTCGTGTTGTCAGCGGGGGTGGCGTAGGCGACCCATGCGGCGTCGGAGCCGGTCGACTGACAGCTCCACCGGACCCATCCCTTGCCGAAGTCGCCGCTGAAGCTCGACACCGCGACCTGCTCGTTGCTCCAGGGCAGGAGGTTGAAGGTGTAGGTCCAGCGCAGCTGCCCCGAGTTGTCGAACACCTCGCCGAGCACCGTGATCGAGGAATCCGAGACGCTGGCCACGCCGATATTCGTGCGGTAGCCGTCGCCGAGGTGGACCCCGGAGGTGAACGCCTGCTGGCCGCCGTACACGAGCCAGTCCTGGCCCTGGATCTCGTGCCCGAAGCTGCCGTGTTCGCTCGTCGTGTACGAACGCGCGTTCGGCGTGAAGTACGCCCCGTCCTGCGTCCAGAGCTCGAGGGCGCCCTTGCCGGTGACCCCAAACTGGGTGTAGATCACGTCGGTGAGGCTGAGCTGGCTGCCCGCACCGATCGCGAAGTCGCGGTAGGGAGCGGAGGTGTTGTCGGTCTTCTCCCGCAGGAACCGGATTCGCACGGTGATCGAGCGCCACTGGTACGGGTTCAGGACCGTCAGGTCGAGACGCCAGTAGGCCCCATGGGCGCCGGAAAGACTCCCGGCGGCCGGGATGAGGTACCAGTTCCAGAAGCCGCTGCCGCTCGCCCCGAAGGCCGAGGGTGCGAGAACCAACAGAAGCGCGATCCACACGAGACAACGGGTGATTGACCGCATAGTGTCCCTCCAGCTTGACCAGTCACAGCCTGACTGAGCCCTCGAGAACAGCCTAGCCCTCTGAGCGCCGGTGTCAAGGAAGGCTTCGCATCATGAGACACGTTCGCGCGGCTGCGCACGGAGCGCGCGCCCCGCAGAGACACGGCAACAATCCTCCGATGGACGGACTGCTCTTGCGGTTGCCCTGGGATCGCATGTCATTGCGAGTAGCTCCGGCTGCGCCGGGGCGACGAAGCGACCTCGGGGTGACCGCGAGATTGCTTCGGCCCGCTTGCGGCGGGCCTCGCAATGACAGGCGGTTCGACGCGGTGGCGGCACACGCGACGTAGGGGCGAGGCGGCGCCTCGACCTTCCACCAAGCGTGTCTGACGAAGGCGGGGACAACCCCCGCCCCGACATGGACTTCGCTGCTTGTCTGCCGTGCTGGTGCCGGAGGAGTTGGAGCCAACGCGCGGGATCGAACCGCGGACCTGCTGATTACGAATCAGCTGCTCTACCGGCTGAGCTACGTTGGCTCTCCGGGGCGCGAAAGATACCACGACGGGGCATGGTCAGCCAAGGGTTCTGACCATGCCTGATACCCTGCTCGGCGATGAGCCGGCCGCCCCGGTGGGGGCTCGTTGCCGCGTACGCCGCGATCTGCATCATCTGGGGGAGCACCTACCTCGCGATCAAGGTGGGCCTGGAGAGCTTCGACCCATTCTTCTACGCGGGGGTGCGGTACGTGTTCGCCGCTGCGATCACCTTCGGGGTGGCGAAGACCCAGGGGGTGCCGTTCCCAGGCCCGCTGCCGCGCTGGTGGCCGGCAATCGGGGTGGGTGTCCTCTTCGTCGCGCTCGCCAACGGCATGGTGTTCTGGGGCGAGACAAGGCTCGACTCGGGGTACACGGCGCTGCTCCTCACGACGAGCCCGTTGTGGACGGCGGCGCTCAGCCCGCTGGTGCCCGGCGAGCGCAGCCCGAGCCTGCTCGGGTGGTTCGGGATCGGGGCCGGGCTCCTCGGGACGGCGATCCTGGTCGAGCCGTGGCACGCCGGGACGATCGACCTCGCCGCCGCGCTCGTGGTGGAGCTGTCCGTGGTGGCGTGGGCGTTGGGCTCGCTCTGGGTGCGTCGCATTCGCCAGAGCTACCATCCGATGGCGCTATCGGTGGTCCAGATGGCCGCGGGGGCGCCGCTGCTGCTGGTGGTGTCGGCGTTCACCGGCCGCGCGGTCGTGGGCCCGGTCACGCCGCGGGCCGCGGCCTCGCTCGCGTACCTGGTCGTGTTCGGGTCGGTGGTCGCGTTCGCTGCGTACTTCTACCTGCTGAAGCACTGGGATGCCACCCGTGTGTCCACGTCGACCTACGTCAACCCCGCGGTCGCCGTGTTCCTTGGCGCGCTGCTGCTGGGTGAGCCGGTCACGGCCAGCATGGTGGCAGGCACGGCCGTCGTGCTCGTGGGGGTCACGCTGGTGCTGCGCGAGCAGCAGGTGGCGGGCCGAACCTGATAGATTGCGCGGGGGAGGTTCCATGGGTTCGAAGGTGAAGGGGCGTCATTCCAAGGCAATCCACGGCGGACTCGATCCCGAGAAGCACCACGGCGCCGTGTCGGTGCCGATCTACCAGACCTCGACGTTCGCGTTCCCGACGGCCGAAGAGGGCGCGGCTCGCTTCGCGGGGACCTCGCAGGGGCCGATCTACACGCGCCTGGGCAACCCGACGGTCGCGGCGCTCGAGGAGTGCGTCGCGAGGCTCGAGGGCGGGTGCGGGGCGATCGGCACGGCGACCGGGATGGCGGCGGTGAGCACGGTGTTCCTGGCGCTTCTCCGGAAAGGCGACCATGTCGTCGGGACGCACCCGCTGTACGGGCCGTCGCGCGGCCTGTTGGAGAAGTACTTCTCACGGCTCGGCGTGACCTCGACGTTCGTGGCGGCGCCCGACGCGGCCGGGCTCGGCGCGGCGATCCGTCCCGAGACTCGGATGGTCTTCGTCGAGACGCCGGCCAACCCGAGCCTGGACCTCGTGGACCTCGACGCCGCGGCGCGCGCCGCGCACCGGACCGGCGTGCCGCTGGTCGTGGACAACACGTTCGCGAGCCCGCACCTGCAGCGACCGATCGAGCACGGGGCGGACATCGTGCTCCACTCGATGACCAAGGCGCTCAACGGCCACTCCGACGTCGTGGCCGGCATCGTCGTGGCACGCGAGCCGAAGCACCTCGTGGCGCTCACCGACGTGGCGCGCTCGTTCGGGCTCACGATGGACCCGCACCAGGCGTGGCTCGTGCTGCGCGGGATCCGCTCGCTCGGGATGCGGGTGGAACGCGCGCAGGCGAACGCGCTGACGCTGGCGGCGTGGCTGGAGTCGCACGCGGCGATCGAGTGGCTGCGCTACCCGGGGCTGCCGTCGCACCCGCAGTACGAGCTGGCGAAGCGCCAGATGGACGGCCCGGGGTCGGTGATCTCCTTCGAGCTGCGCGGCGGCGTGGAGGCCGGCCGGCTGCTGATGGATTCGGTCCGCGTGATCACCCTGGCCGTGTCGCTCGGCGGGATTGAGTCGCTGATCGAGCACCCGGCCTCGATGACGCACTCGAAGGTCCCGACCGGCGAGCAGCTCCGGCAGGGGATCACCCCCGGCCTGGTGCGCCTCGCAGTGGGGTGCGAGGACGTCGAGGACCTGCGCGCGGACCTCGAGCAGGCGCTCGCCGTCGTCGCGGCCGCCCAGCCGTCCGCTGCCCGCTGACGCCGCGGCCTGACGCGTGCGGGATCAACCACGGACGGGGGCAAGCAACGCACCCACACCAGATCGTCGCTCATCGTGTCTGGGTGGAGCGCGCGCTCCGCGCGTGCTCGTGTCGCCTCTCCGAGTGCCCTGACAGCGCGCCCGGCGGACGCCCTCCTCGGAAGCGGAACGCGAACTGGATCCGGTGGCGTGGTCTGGCCCGGCAATCCTCCAAGACAAACGGAGGGCCGGGGCACCGCCCCGGCCCTCGTAGAACGCCGCACCGACTCTATGCCTGGCCGGGCCGCGCCGGCTTGAGGGTCAGCAGATGCCGGATCGCGAGCAGCGCGCCGACCAGCACCAGCAGGCCATGCAGGGCGACCACGAGCATCCAGAAGCGGATCGGCTGCTGGGCCAGCATGTACGGTTGGCCCTGGATCCGCTCGAGGTAGGTCTGAAGCACGCCCGCCACCCCGAACCCGAGGCCCATCCCGACCACGCCCAGGCTCATGAGCCAAAATCCCAGGTGGCCCGTGCGTTCGTCGTAGGTGCCGTCGGGATACCCCTTGATGCGGGGGATCGCGAAATAGAAGAAGGTGAGGTTCATCAGGACGTACGCCCCGAAGAACGCGAGGTGGCCGTGAGAGAGCGTGACCTGGCTGCCGTGGGTGTAGTAGTTGATCTGCGGCAGTGTGTGCGCGAACCCGAACAATCCTGCGCCGATGAAGTGCAGGATCACCATGCCCACAAGGTAGACCCAGGTGAGCCGCGGTCGCACCGGCTGGGAGCGGTGGCGGACGTCGCGCCACGTGTCCACGAGCATGAGCAGGATGGGGAACGGCTCGAGCGCCGAGAACACCCCTCCGACCCACAGCCAGTACTTCGGCGCGCCGAGCCAGTAGTAGTGGTGGCCGGTGCCGGCGATTCCCGTGAAGAGGAAGAGGCCGAGCTCGACGTACAGCCACTTCTCCACGACCTTGCGGTCGACGCCCGTGAGCTTGATGAGGACGAATGCCGTGAGCGCGGCGGTGATCAGCTCCCACGCGCCCTCGACCCACAGGTGGATCACCCACCACCAGTAGTACCAGTCTTCTGCAGCGTTCCGGTAGAACGGGACGCCGAAGAGGTACATGAGGGCGAGGAAGACGAGGCCGCCGAGGAGCGAGCCCTGCACCGCGGTCCACCGCTTCGCGCGGAACATCGTCACGGCGACGTTTGCGAGGAACATGAGTGCGCCGACCACGATGAGGAGGTTGAGCGGGAACGGGATCTCGAGCAGGGGCCGCCCCTTGGTCCACCCGAAGAAGAAGCCGACCAGGGCCGTGACGCCGGTCGCAGCGAGGAGCGCGAGCTGCGCGATCGCCATCTTGGGCCATGCGAGCTCCGTGCCCGTTTCCTCCGGGACGAGGTAGAACGTCGCGCCCATGAACCCGAGCAGGAGCCACAGCACGAGCAGGTTGGTGTGCATGGCGCGGGCTGTGGCGAAGGGGAACACGTTGACGACGCTCTGCGGCACGGTGGTGAAGTAGTTGCTCGCGAGCCACAGGCCCATCAGCACCTGCAGCGCGAACAGCAGCAGCGCGAGGACGAAGTAGGGGTAGGCGATGCTCTGACTCTTGTAGGTCACGGTTCACCTCCCCTGGGCGGCGAGTGAAACGATGAACTCGCCGATCATCTCTCGCTGCTCTTGCGACAGGCTCTCGAACGAGGGCATCTGCGCCCCCGGTGCCACCTTCTCCGGGTCGGCGAGGTACCGGGCGATGTAGGCCGCGTCGCGCCTCGCCCCGATCCACTCGAACCGCGGGCCCTTACTCTCGCCCGAACCTCCGAGGGTGTGGCACGAGAGGCAGTTCTCCTGCTGGACCAGCGCCGCCGCCGGCGAGAGGGCGGCGCCCGCCATCACGCGTTCGGTTGACCGTTTCCAGCGGTTCGGCGAATCCTGCGGGGGCCAGTCGTGGTTGTCGATGTTCCCCACCCACCGGAGGTACGCCACGATGTCCTCGATCTCCTGCTGGCCGAGGTGCTGCTGCGGCATCTTGCGGTACGAGTCCGCGAACGCCACCTCCGGGTGCTCGAGACGGCGACGGATGGAGTCCTCGCCCATGCGCGCGACGACGCGGGTGAGGTCCGGCGCGTAGTAGGCGCCGAAGCCGAGGATCGTATGGCAATCGTTGCAGTTCCGCGCCTGGAAGGCGCGCTTGCCCGCGACCACGTGGTCGTCGAGTTTGTCGGCGTGCGTAAGCGCCGCGAACTGCCCGCGCGTGTCGACCGTGAGCGCGAGGAACAGGCCCAGCGACACGAGCGTGCCCACCCAGAAGATCCACTTCGCGATGGCGTGGCTCATTCGTCCTCCTTTCCTCCGAGATCTCCGCTTTGAAGTTCGATCTCACGCTAGGTTCGACCGTAGACCTCCTCCTTGATCGAAGTCAATTCCCGGCTCGCCCGGCAATGAGACGGCCACGCTCCGAGAGCGCGCCCCACATCCGCGAAACCGCCGCGATCGTGGGTGCACGGGCGCCCCTTGCGGTCGCCCTGTGCCCGGCCCGGGTAGTACACCGCGACGTTGTCTCAGCTTGTGTTGAGCTTTCACAAATTCGGTGGTACAACTCCCGTGCTGGTCCATCCCCGGGAGGCCGCCGTGGGGCCGCACCTTCGAAGTATCGCCGAACCAATGAGCCAGTGAGCGGAGGAGTCAATGGAGCAGAAGCTCTCGCCCGGAATCCAGAGGTACGTCGAGAAGGCCAACGAGCTGGGCGCGCGGCGGGCGGCGTTCCGCGCGGGGATCCGCAAACTCAAGTTCGACACGATCGCGGTGCACGGCACCTACGGCGTCGAGGAGGCGTTCGCGAGCGGGCAGGGCGGCGTGATCGAGCCGATCTTCCCTTCGACCTCGCAGGCGTACCGCGACAGCGACGAGATGGAGGCCGGACTGGGCTACCTGATCCCGACGTGGTGCTATTCGCGCATCCACAATCCGACCGTGTTCTACCTCGAGGAGACGCTGGCGCTGCTCGAGTCGTACGGCTGCGAGGACGACGCCTCCGGGCTGTGCACGTCCTCCGGGATGTCCGCCATCAAGCTGGTGGTCGAGCCGCTGCTCGCAAAGAAGCGCGAGGGGCACGAGGAGATCAACTTCGTATCGGCGGCGCAGGTTTACGGCGGCACGTTTCAGCTCTTCAACGTGCGGATGCGGGAGCGCGGCGCCAAGGTGCGTTTCGTGGCCGAGCCGTGGGACATCGAGGCGTGGCGCGCCCAGGTGGACGAGAACACCCGTTTCCTCTACGGCGAGATGCCGTCCAACCCGCAGCAGGGGTGTTTCGACGTCGCGGCGGTGGCACAGCTCGCGCACAACGACGGGATCCCTCTCATTGTGGACGCCACGGTCGCCACACCGGCGCTGATGCGCCCCCTCGAGCACGGGGCGGACGTCGTGGTGCACTCGCTGACGAAGACCGTGGGCGCGGGCGGGTTCTCGATCGGCGGCGGGATC
The DNA here is from genome assembly GCA_020073245.1 of Terriglobia bacterium. GTDB lineage: Bacteria > Acidobacteriota > Thermoanaerobaculia > Thermoanaerobaculales > Thermoanaerobaculaceae > RBG-13-68-16. Next base: position 24,842 of record JAIQFQ010000002.1, read on the forward strand.
GTTGCGCGGCACGCGATCACGAGCCGGCACCTCCCGGAGGAGGCCAAGGCCGACTACGCGACGTGGCTGAAGCTGTGGCCGTTCCGGGACGCCGGCCCGTGCATGTCCGCCAACTCGGCGTTCCTCTTCCTCAACGAGCTGCGCACGCTCCGGCTCAAGATCGAGAAGTTCTCGGCCAACACCATGGCCGTGGCGCGCTTCCTCGAGCAGCATCCGAAGGTGGAGTGCGTGGACTACCTCGGGCTGGCACACCACCGCCAGCATGAGCTGGCGAGCCGGTATCTGCGGCTGGTGGACGACGGCACGCCGACGTTCGGGCACCTGATGTCGTTCGACATCAAGGGCTCGCCGGCGGACACGCGCCGGTTCTTCGACGCGTTGCAGCGCATCTACCGGGCGACCGACCTCGGACGCATCAAGTCCGTGGCGACGCTCCCAGCGATCTCCACCCACTCGCAGCAGGGCGAGGAGGGGCGCAAGCTGGCCGGGATTCCGCCGACGATGGTGCGGCTGTGCGTGGGCGGCGAGCACCCGGACGACGTGATCGCCGATCTCGAGCAGGCGTTGAGGCAGATTTGATTCGACCGTCGTGTCCGAGGGGCTCTGCGCTCTCGGCGACTGAACGGTTGTGTGTGACGTCGACAGTCGACAGCAGAGACGAGGACGGTTGGCGTCGTTGACCGTCAACTGTCAACTGTGAACTGTTGACTCTCTCAGGGAGGTTGAGATGAAACTCGTATTCCTCGGATTCGGAACGGTGGGGCAGGGGCTCGCGGAGCTGCTGCTCGCCAAACGCGACGAGCTGAAGAAACGGTACGGCTTCGACTGGACGGTGACCGGGATCGCCGACACGCTCAAGGGGACCGCCTACGACAAGGATGGGATCGACCTCGCGAAGGCGCTGGCGCTGGCCGCCAAGGGCGAATCGCTGGCCTCCCTCGACCATGGCGGCAAGGGGTGGGACGGGCTCGCGATGGCGAAGCACGCCGACGCCGACGTGCTGCTCGAGGCGACCTACACCGACATCAAGACCGGCGAGCCGGCCACCAGCCACATCCGGGCGGCGCTGGAGCGCGGCGTGCACGTAGTGACGACCAACAAAGGCCCGCTCGCGCTCCACTACCGGGAGCTTGCGGATCTCGCCGCGAAGCGCAAGGCCGAGTTCCTGTTCGAGGGCACCGTGATGAGCGGCACGCCGGTGCTCAACCTCGTCCGCGAGACGCTGGCCGGCGCCGAGATCGTCGAGATGCAGGGGATCCTCAACGGCACGACGAACTACATCCTCACGCGGATGGAGGAAGGGCTGACGTACGAGGAGGCGCTCAAGAAGGCGCAGGAGCTGGGGTACGCGGAGGCGGTCCCCGACGCCGACGTGCTCGGGTGGGACGCGCTCGCGAAGGTGACGATCCTCGCCAACGTGGTGTTTGGCGCCTCCCTGGAGCCGACCGAGAGCCCGTGCGAGGGGATCACGAAGATTACTGCGGCCGACATCGCGAAGGCGAAGGCCGCCGGCAAGAGGTACAAGCTGATCGGGCGCGTGTGGCGGGAGGGCGGAGCCGTGAAGGCCGCCGTTGCGCCGCGCCTAGTTGATCTCTCCCAGCCGCTCGCGGGCGTGATGGGCGCAACCAACGCGGTGGCGATCAAGACCGACGCGCTCGGCGAGGTCACGATCGTCGGCCCGGGCGCCGGGCGGGCGCAGACCGGCTTCTCGATGCTCACCGACCTGATCCACATCGTGCGGAGGCGCTCATGAAGATGCTCCTCGCGGGAGAGTGGGTGGACCGCGACAAGACGATCGAGGTGCGCGATCCGTTCGACAACTCCCTGATCGATGCCGTGCCGCGCGCCTCCTCGGCCGACGTCGAGACCGCGCTCGCGGCGGCCGTGAAGGGGTTCGAAGTCGCCCGCAGGATGACCGTCTACGACCGCGCCCAGGTGCTGTTCAAGACGGCGGCGATCGTGCAGGGCAAGCTCGAAGAGTTCGCCGTCACGATCGCGCGCGAGGGCTCCAAGACCATTCGCGAGGCGCGCAAGGAGGCGCGGCGCTGCGTCAACACGCTGACGATCTCCGCGGAGGAGGCCAAGCGCATCCAGGGCGAGACGATCCCGTTCGACTCCTTCCCGGGCGGCGAGAAGCGCGTCGGCTACTACCAGCGCGTGCCGATCGGCGTCGTGCTCGCGATCACCCCGTTCAACGACCCGCTCAACCTGGTGGCGCACAAGCTCGGACCCGCGGTCGCCGCCGGCAACTCGGTGATCCTCAAGCCCGCCACCGTGACGCCGCTCTCGGCGCTCAAGCTGACCGAGGCGTTCGTGGAGGCCGGCCTGCCTCCGCTCGTGCTGCAGACCATCACCGGACACGGCGCCGAGATCGGCGACCTGCTCTCGAAGGACGGCCGCGTGCGGATGATCTCGTTCACGGGCGGGCTCGAGGCCGGGCAGCGCATCACCACGCTGGCCGGGATCAAGAAGATCGGGATGGAGCTCGGCTCCAACTCGCCGGTGATCGTGTGGAAGGACGCCGACATCCGGTGGGCGGCCGAGAGCTGCGTGTCGGGAGCGTTCTGGGCAGCAGGCCAGAACTGCATCGGCGTCCAGCGCATTTACGTCCACAGGGATGTCTACGCCCCGTTCCGCGATGGCATGGTGGAGTTCACCGCGAGGTACCGGATCGGCGACAAGATGAAGGAAGAGACGGACATGGGGCCGATGATCACCGAGGGCGAGGCCAAGCGCGTCGAGCGCTGGGTGGCCGAGGCGAAGCAGGCCGGCGCCAAGGTGCTGATCGGCGGCGGCCGCACGGGCGCACTGATGCAGCCCACGGTGCTCGAGAACGTCCCCAAGACCGCCACGATCCACCACTCCGAGGTGTTCGGACCGACCGTGAACCTCTACCCCGTCGCCACCGTCGAGGAGGCGCTCGCCGAGGCGAACTCGCTGCCGTTCGGCCTGCACGCGGCGCTGTTCAGTCGCGACGTGGACACCTCGTTCAGGCTCGCGCTCGGCCTCGACGCCGGCGGAATCATGGTGAACGACTCCACCGACTACCGGCTCGACTCGATGCCGTTCGGCGGGATCAAGAACTCGGGGCTGGGGCGGGAGGGGATCAAGTTCTCGTTGCAGGAGATGACGGAGCCCAAGGTCATCTGCTGGTACTTGCCGACGATGTAGAGCCTGCAGTTCGGGCGCTGCCGATTGCGGACCGGCGAGGAGGCGAGAGGGAAGAAGGGAGACGGAAGAAGGAAGACACGAAGTCCGGGCGCGTGTCGTGCCTTTCCTCTGCCTTCTCACCTCTTCCTTCTTCCTCGTCTTCACGCGGCGCGGCTTCACGCAACAGCCAACGGCCGTTCGTGTTTCGTCCTTTCCGGACACCGGACCACTGTTTCTACGAATTCCAGCCGAAATACAAAACGACGATGGCGAACGTGTCGATGAGGCCGTGCGCGAGGATCGTGGTCCACAGGTTCCGGCCCGACAGGAGGTACGCCGTTCCCAGGATCAAACCGGCGACCCCCGAGTCCACGATGCCGGCCGGGCCCTTGTAGAAGTGCCCGTAGCCGAAAAGCACTGAGGCGAGGACCACCGCGCCCCAGTAGGCGGCGGCCGACCGCCTCCCGAGGTCCGCGGCGCGACCGAGAAGGTAGCCTCGATACGAGATCTCCTCGCCGAACGCCGCGAACGTCCAAACGAGGAGCAGCCCTTTGAGGGCCGACTCGAGATTGCCGGTGATCCCGCCAGCCAAGAAGGAGGGTAGCTTTGCCGGCGGCCAGATCAGGCTGGTGAGAGGGTCGATAACGAGCTCGCCCAGGACGATCCTGAGCGCTGCCGCCGCGAGCGCGATGAGAACGATGCGAACCCAGGATGCAGGCCGCTTGAACCCCATCGCGGACCAACCCCCTTCGCGCAGTCGAAACGACAGCAGGCCAAGAACGAAAAGGATAGGAACCTCGTTGGGGACGACGTGGAAGACGTTGTGGCCGATCACGATTCCCGCGCCGATCAGGAGCTCGAGTGCACTCACGAGACGGGACTCTCTCCAGCGTGCGTGCGGGTCTCGGTCCCTGAGGGTCTGCGAGGCAGCCATTGTTGCCGTCGTCTACGAGCCTGCGCAAGACCTGGTTTCTCACCGGCGGCAGCGGCCGAGCGTGCGCCGGGCCGCGCTTGCTCAGCCCGGAATCGAGTCAGGTCTTCAGCTTACGACCGAGAGTCGCCTCCACCCTCTCGACCTTGGCGGTCAGGCGCCCGGAGGCGCCGCGGCGCCAGTCGCCTTTCAAGGAGATGCTGATCCGCCCGCAGTCGGAGGCCATGCGCTCGAAGCAGGCCTTCACGACGGCCATGACCTCGTCCCATTCGCCCTCGAGGCAGGTGCCCATCGGGCCTAACCTATAGGGGAGTCCGGACTTGTCGATGATATCGAGGGACCGAGAGACCCATGGTGAGACGCTTGCCCCCTTGTCCAGCGGAGTCAGAGAAAACTCTGCCAGCAACACGGTTCACCTCCGCGCGTGGAACGGGGTCGCGGGCGGGAGTTTTCGCGAACCCGATCGTTCAGTATTTTCAAACAGTTACCTCGCTGTGATACGTAACCTTGACACAGGTGAAAGTGGTGTGGCACGATCATAAGTCACGGTAAGGCCAGCCGGGACTCGTGCGCCGGCTCGATGTCATGTCGTTCTTGAAGGAGGTGCGAGGCGTGGCTGAGAAGCGACACAGCACCATCATCATCGTTCCTCACGCCCACGGCAAGGTCTTCAAGATCCAGCTTTCGCGCATGCTCCTCAGGACCTTGGCTTTCCTCGGCATTGGGATCGCGATCCTCTCCGTGGTCTCGGTCGTTGCGTCCGGCAACTTCCTCCGGCAGCGAGCCCTCTTCCGCACCCTCCAGAGCGAGAACAAGCAACTCAAGGGCAACAACCAGCGCCTCGCGCAGACCCTGACCCAGGTCCAGGCGAGACTGACGCAGTTCGAGCAGCGGACCAAGGCGCTCGCGATCGCGGCCGGCGTGGCCAACCTGTTCTCCGACGCCAGCGGTGCAACCCCCGGCGGTGTCGGCAGCGGCGGCCCGTTGACCAGGATGGCGGCCGAGCCGGAGGCGCTCGTGCGGCGGCAAGAGCAGCTCGACCAGGCGCTCGCCAAGGTTGAAAAGCGCCTCTCCGACCAGGCTCTTGTCATCTCGCACACGCCCGTGGTGGCCCCCGTGGTGGGTGTGATCACGGACGGGTTCGGGCCACGGATCGACCCCGTGACGCACCAACCGGCGTTCCACGATGGCCTCGACATCTCCGTGGCGTTCGGCACGGAGGTTTCGGCTCCCGCGGACGGGATCGTCACGTACGCCGACCGGGACAGCGGTTACGGCAGGCTGCTCAAGATCAACCACGGTTACGGCTACACCACGATGTACGGACACCTCGACCGATTCCTCGTCAAGGAGGGCGCAAAGGTCATGCGTGGCCAGCCGATCGGCAAGGTTGGGATGTCCGGGCGCACCACGGGGCCCCACCTCCACTACGAGGTCTGGAAAGACGGTGAGAAGCAGAACCCGCTCTACTACATCCTCGACGCATACTGATCGAAGCAGCTGACGAGCACGAGATGGCTTCTCAGCGGGAGCCGACGATAGGTGTGCGGCTTTGGCCGCAGGTCTACACGATCGCTCGCCTGCGCTCGGTCCCGCACCCCTTCCCGACGCTGTCGTCTGGAGGGCCGCCGGTCGCGCTGATCGCCGGCCACGATGAGGTGAGCCTGCTGGCCCCCGAGGAGATCGTGCGGGAGTACGCCGCGATTACCGAACGGGTATCCACCGGGTGGCGCGCCTTGACGTTGGAGGCGGTCTTCCCGCCCGGCACGGTGGGCCTCCTCGCGGTGGCGGGCCGGGTGCTTGCCGACGTCGGCGTCCCGGTCATGGTGTTCTCGAGCCACGATACGGACCATTTCCTGGTGCCCGCAGATGCGCTCGGCCGTGCGCTCGCCGCGCTCAACCAGGCCCGTCTCGAGCGTTTTCTGGCGCCCGTCTAGTTCTCCCACTGTTGCTCCAGAACCTTGCTTCGCCGCTGAACGTATTGCTAAGTGTCGAATTTGGAGGCTGTCATGACGGCGAAACGGAAGCGCTGGATGGTGGTGACGGCAGTTGCCGTCGTGGCGGTCGGAACGACGGTGGCCCTGGCCTCGCGGTCGAAGAGCACGATCCCCGGGAAGGACGATACCCCCGTCGCGAAGGCCGCGATCGCCGACGTGCAGGTCGAGGTGCTCGAGGTCGGCACGGTCCAGCCCGAGGTCAAGGTGGACGTCAAGTCGGCGCTCTCCGGCAAGGTGGTCGAGCTCCCGGTTCGCGAGGGCGACGTGGTCAAGAAGGGCCAGCTCCTCGCGGCCATCGAGCCTGACGTCAACCAGGCCCAGACGCTGGCCGGCGTTCGCAGGAGCGTGAACCAGGCCGAGATCGACTACGCCGACGCCGAGAAGGACTACCGCGCGAAGCAAGAGCTGCTCAGAGACGGCCTGATCTCCGTGGAGCTCCACCGCGCGTCGGAAACCAGGTACAAGTCCGCCAAGGAAGTGCTCGACGCGGCACAGGAGAAGGCCGCGATCATGACTTCTTCGGGAGTGCCGGTCAGCACCTCCCCCAGCCAGAGGATCAACATCACCGCGCCGATGGACGGGGTCGTGATCACGCGCCAGGTCGAGCTCGGCGAGGCCGTGACCGGCGCCGGGTCGTTCAACGCCGGCACGGTGATTGCGACCGTGGCCGACCTCGGCACGATGCTCGTGAAGGCCGGCGTCAACGAGGTGGACATCGGCAAGATTCACCTCGGCGCCCCCGTGACTGTCACCCTCGACGCCTACCCCAAGGTCCGCTTCCCCGCCAAGGTCTCCCGTATCGCCCCGGCGGCGCGGCTGGACAATCAGGTGAAGGTGTTCGACGTGGAGGTCTCGCTCGACTCCCAGGGCAAGGAGCTGCGCACCGGCATGACCGCCAACGTCTCGATCAAGGGAGAGAAGGCGGCCAAGGTGCTCTCGGTGCCCGTGGAGTCGGTGTTCCACCGCGAGGACGGGGAAATCGTGTACGTCAAGAAGACGGCGCTACCTTCCGGGGACGGCAAGGCGGCCACCCCGAAGGCGACTCCAGACCCGCGCGAGGCCTGGAAGCAGAAGTTCGAGGAGCGCAAGGTCGAGAGCGGGATCGCGTCGCTGGCCCAGGTCCAGATCATCTCGGGCCTCAAGCTCGGCGACGAGGTCGCGCTCGAGGATCCGACCAGGCCGAAGAAGAAGGAGGGCCAGCAGTGAGCGAGCCGCTCCTTAACCTGGCCGGCGTGTGGAAGACCTACGACGCCGGCGACCTCGCGGTGCACGCGCTGCGCGGCGTGGACCTGGTGGTCGAGCGCGGCGAGTACCTCGCGATCATGGGGCCGTCGGGATCGGGGAAGTCCACGCTCATGCACATCCTGGGCTGCCTGGACACGCCGACGAAGGGCAGCTACCTGCTCGCAGGTGAGGAGGTCGCGAACCTCGCGCGCGGGCGCCTGGCCGAGCTGCGCAACAAATTCATCGGGTTCGTCTTCCAGGCGTTCAACCTGCTCCCACGGGCAAGCGTGCTGCGCAACGTCGAGCTGCCACTGCTGTACGGCGGCCTCGGCCGCGAGGAGCGCCTCGCCCGAACACGCCAGATCCTCGCCCGTGTCGGCCTCGCGGAGCGCGGCCACAGCCGCCCGAACCAGCTCTCGGGTGGGCAGCGCCAGAGGGCGGCGATCGCCCGCGCGCTGGTGACCGATCCGGCCCTGCTGCTGGCCGACGAGCCCACCGGCAACCTCGACCAGGCGACCGGCGCCGAGGTGATGCAGCTGTTCGACGAGCTGAACCGGGCCGGCCAGACCGTGATCCTGGTGACTCACGATCCAGCGGTGGCAGCGCACGCCAAGCGGACGGTGCGCATCGTGGACGGTCTGGTCGAGCAAGCCGAGAAGGTGGCGGCGTGAACCTGCTCTCGGCCGTGGCCGACGGCTTCGTGGAGGTCCGCGCCCACGCCGGCCGGACCGTCCTCCAGACGCTCGGGGTCGTGCTCGGCGTCGCCTCGGTCGTGAGCTCGATGGGCCTGTTCGCCGGGGGCCGCGCCCAGAGCATGAAGTACTACTCGCAGTCGGGCGGCGTCCTCAAGGTCACGGTGTGGCCGCAGGACGTGAAGACTGTCACCGCGACCGCCCGCGAGCGCGCCAGCCGCGGCCTGACGGTCGACGACCTGGAGGCGATCAAGGCGAGCGTGCCGGGGTTCGATCTCATCGAGCCGGTGATGACCCGCGATCTGCAGATCCGAACCGCGACCCTGACGCGCCAGTACGAGGTGAGCGGCGTGGGGCCGACCTACGGGGCGCTGCAGGAGCTCGTGGTGGACAGCGGCCGGTTCATCAGCCAGAACGACGTCGCCAGTCGCGAGGCCGTGTGCGTGCTGGGCGCCAACCGCGCCCGCGACTTCTTCGGCACGCTCGACCCGGTCGGCCAGAAGATCCGGCTCGGCGACCACCTTTACACCGTCGTCGGCAGGCTGTCGTACCGCGAGTTCTACTGGAACAAGCACGAGAACTGGAACTCCCTCGACTGGATGAACGACTTCATCATCGTCCCGGTCACGACCCTGCAGGCCCGCGAGTCCGGCGCCAGCGAGAGGAAAATCGGCGCCCTTGCCCTCCGGCTGGTGGACCGCCCGGCGGCGGAAACGGCGCTGCCGGCACTGCGCCGGATCCTCCTGCGGAGGCACGGCGTGGAGGACTTCCACGTCTACGCTCGTTACGAGCGCATGCAGGAGATGGACCGGGAGAACCAGGTCTACGACCTGACGTTCAAGGCGGTGGGCCTTATCTCGCTGATCGTGGGCGCGATCGTCGTAGCGAACATCCTGATGGCATCGTTTCGCGAGCGCGTGTGCGAGATCGGCGTCCGCAAGGCCGTGGGCGCCAAGGGGTGGCACATCGCCGTCCAGTTCCTGGTCGAGAGCGTGGTGGTGAGCGGCATCGGAGGGGCGCTCGGGCTCACGCTCGGCGTCGGGTTCGTGCACGTCATCGCGTGGCTTCTCGAACAGTACGCCGTGCTCACGCCCGGGATGATCGTCGCGGCGGTCTCTTGCGCCTGCGGCGTCGGCGTGATCTCTGGCTTCATCCCCGCGATCGTGGCCGCCCGCCTCGATCCGGTCGTGGCGCTCCGCTATGAGTAAGAGAACGCATCCGATGGGAGAGGCCGCTGCCGCCGGCAAGGGCCGAAACGGCTCGCGGCCGCGCCTCGCGTTCGGGGAGGCGCTGCGGACGAGCCGCTCGGAGATCACCGCCCACTGGCTGCGCTCCCTGCTCACGCTCGTCGGCGTCTTCCTGGGCTCGCTCGCCGTGGTGATGATGGTGTCGTTCTCCGAGGGGCTCAAGGTCATGGTATGGCAGGGGATCAAGAGCCTCGGCTACAACGGGGTGATGTTCATCTCCGATCGGGCGCCGCAGGTGCCGCTCGAGCGAAAGAAGATCTCCGAGTCGCGCGGCCTCGGCGTGCGCGACGTCCAGGCGCTCGGCGAGTGGAGTACCAGCTACGAGGGCGTGGCCGCGATGAGCCTGACGCAAGCCGTGGTGCGCGGCCACGGCCGGGAACAGCGCGTGTGGGTGTTCGGCGTCAACCCTGCGTACGCGACCGTGCGCAACCGTTCGGTCTCGGCGGGGCGGTGGATCGACGGCGGCGACGAGCTCGAGCACCGCAGGGTGGCGGTCGTGGGGCAGGTGCTCGCGACGACGCTGTTCGGTAACGACAACCCGGTCGGGAAGCAGATCAAGGTCGGCGACCAGGTGATGCACGTCATCGGCGTCGGCGAGCAGCTCGGCAACACCTTCGCGAACGACGGCGGCGATTCGTGGACGCAGCGCGAGATGGAGGGCGTGATCGTCCCGCTCGAGACGTTCCGGGCGTACCTTCGGGGAGGCGAGCGCGTCGGCGTGATCATGATCAAGACCCCCGAGACCGAGAACCTCGGCGCCGTGCGCGACGAGACGGAGCGGCTGATGCGCCGCGCGCATCACGGGGTCGGCGACTTCCAGATCGAGAACGTGGCCTCCGAGATCCTCCGTGCCGAGGCGGAGATCAAGGACCTCCTGCGCAGCTGGACGGTGATCCTGACGTCGCTCGCGGCGATCTCGCTCCTGGTCGGCGGGGTGGGTATCTACTCCGTGATGAAGATCTCGCTGACCGAGAGGCTGTACGAAATCGGCCTGCGCAAGGCGATCGGCGCAGGCGACAACACGATCCTGCTCCAGTTCCTCGTCGAGTCGAGCACTCTCTCGGCCCTTGGAGGGTTCCTGGGGTGCGCCGTCGGGGCGCTCGTTTGCCGGCTGCTCGCTGCGTCGTTCCCGACCGGGCTGCCGGTCTCGCCGCTCGGCCTCGCGCTCGGCGTCGGCTTCGCGATCGCGGTCGGCTTGTTCGCCGGCGTGTTCCCGTCGCTCGCCGCCTCGCGCCTGACACCGGTCGAAGCGCTGCGCGGCTGATTGCCGCCGCCCGCCCAGCTCCGGTAGCATCGCGAAGGACTAATCTCGTGAGACGCGTGGCACGGCTGTCCTCCGTGAGGGTTGAACCGTGATCGAGCCGGTCCCGGCCGCGCGCAGGGTCCGCCCGGCGCAGGCCGTGCTCGCGCTGTTCTTCGCGAACCTGCTACTGCGCGGGGACGGGCACTTCCCGTTCTCGAAGGGCGTGAACCCCGCGCTCTTCGACACCGTCGTGCTCGTCCAGACTGCGGTCCTGCTCGCGTGCTCGGCGTTCCTGATCGCGCGGATCCTCGGGTGGGCGGGTGAGGTGGACGAGGCCGCGGCCGGCGACCGCTGGCTGCTCGGCGGCGCGCTCGCGAGCGTCGCGCTCGTTGTGCTCCTCCACGCGCTCAGCGCGCGGAGGTTCGCCGAGTTCGGATACGTCGGGCGGCCGGCCCTGCTCGGGGCGCTGGCCATCACCGCCGCGGTCGCGCTCGCCGCCCTGTGGCGGAGCAGCAGGGCCGCCGCCGTCCTCGCCGCCGCGTTCGTGCTCAAGGTCTACCCGCTCCTGTGCTTCCCGATCCGGTCGGCGAGGTCCGACATGCTGCCGATCCTGCAGGAGGCTGGGCGGGCGCTGCTCTCGGGGGAGAACATCTACCGCGCCTACCTCCTCGACAACGGGATCTGGACGCCGATGGTCCGCTTCCCGGGTCTGGTCATGGCCTACGCGCCCGCCACCCTGCTGGACGTGGACCCGAGGCTCGTGACACTCGTGGCCGAAGCGCTCTTCTTCCTCGTTGTGTGGCGCCGCTTCCGCACCAACCCTCTCCTTCCGTCCGGGCTGATCTTGCTCGCGCTGTCGCCGTACTGGCACTTCCGCCACGAGCTGTACGAGGCGCCGTTCTGGGTCGCCCTGACCGCCCTGCTGCTGGTGCTGGAGCGGCGCTCCCCACCGGCCGAGGTGGCCGCGCTCGCACTGGTCGTCTGCATGCACCAGTGGGGGGTCCTCTTCCTGGCGTTCGTGGCGCTCTTCCTCGCGCGGTCGCGCTCCCGGGCGTACGCCCTGGCGCTTGCGGGTGTCGCGCTGGGGGTGGGGACGCTCGTGGTGGTGGTGGCCTCCCAAGGCGACGTGGGTGCGTTCTGGCAGCAGACCATGACGTCCTACGCCGGCACCCTGGCGTCGTGGGCGCGGCACGGGTTGTTTCCCGACACAAGCCTCTACCTGACACCGTGGATCGCCGCGCTGGGCGGAGCGACCGCCGTCAAGCTGGGGAGTCTGGTCGGTGTGGCGGTGGTGCTCGGGTGGGCCTGGCGCCGTCTGCAACGCCTCCGGGAGCTGGTCGCGTTCCTTGCGGCGGCGTTGCTCGCGGTGCTGCTGACCAACACGGTGGCGTGGACGTACCAGTACCTGCTGGTCGGAGCGCTGCTGTGGCTCGGCCTGATGCTTCGCGCAGAGCAACCCGCTGAGCCCGCCGAACCGTGGACCCCGGAAGTCGTCAGAACCCTCAGCGGGAAGTGAAGAGTTCAGAGTGAAGAGTTGAGAGTTAGAAGATGAGAAGTCCCGGCGGCGTGCCAAGGTTTTGCTTTTCAGCTCTTCACTCTTAACTCTCAACTCTTAACTTGCGTTTGTTGCTCTCTCGCTGGCGCGGAGGACGAGGACGCGCTCGATGCCGGCATGGTCGAGACCCCGGTGGACCTCGGCGAGCCCGCTGGCAGCGATGGCCGCCTGCAACCCGGCCCGCTGTCGCGGCCCCATCTCGAGCAGCGCGTGGCCGCCGGGCGCCAGCAGGCGCGGCAAGTCCCCGACAAACGAACGCAGGAGATCGGCGCCGTCCTCGCCTCCATCGAGCGCAAGATGCGGCTCGTGAACCCGGATCTCCACCGAGAGCCCCGGGATCTCTCGCTCGGGGACGTAGGGGAGGTTCGCCGCCACCAGGTCGAACTGGCCACGCACGTGGGCTGCGAGGTCTCCCGCGCTGAAACGGACCCTCGCTCCGAGTGCCTGGGCATTACGGCGGGCGACGGAGATCGCCTCCGGGGAAACGTCCGTTGCGGTCACGACCGAGCCCGAAAGCTCGAGTGCGAGAGTCACTGCGAGGCAGCCGGAACCGGTGCCGACGTCGAGGACCCGCGGCCGGTCGGGTTTCGGCACGATCAGGGCGCACTCCACGATCAGCTCCGTCTCGGGACGGGGGATCAGCACCGCGGGGGTGACGGCGAAGGGACGGCCCCAGAAAGGGCAAGAACCGACGATGTAGTGTGCCGGCTCTCCCGCCGCCCGGCGCGCGAGCCACGCCCTGAAGAGCACCTCCACCGGTTGGGCGACGGGCTCCTCGGCATGTGCGAGCAGCCATGCCTCCGGGCGCCCCAGCGCGCAGGCCAGCAACCAGCGAGCCTCCCGGCGAGGGTCGGGCAGGCCGTCCCCGGCGGTCAGGGCGGCCGCGCCCAGAGCGTGCAGCTCAGAAACGATCATGATGGGACCTTGCGAGCGGCGTGGCTCACGAAGAGACGGGCGCCGGTGGTTCCCACGACCACCCCGGCGCCGATGCTGAGGATGACCGAAGCCCCGAATGCGCGCGCCGCAACCGCGGTCGCGGCGACCACCGCGCCGGCCAGCCAGGTCGCGAGCATCAGCACATCGAGCGGCGGCGGCGGGCTGAACCCCCGAGCGTAGAAGACGAGCGCGATCGCCCAGAAGAGGCCGCCCCACCAGCCCAGGCCGAACCCCACGGCGGCCTGTACGAACAATCGGACCGCGAGGGCGTCCGTCGGAAGCAGCCTGATCGGCGGCATCGCGAACGCCAGCGCTGTCCCGGCCACTGCCATGACGAGCGCGGCGCCGAGTGCAAACCTCACCTCGGAGAGCACCCTGGGACGGCGGAACAGGCGCCGCCATCCGCTGGGCGAGGGGTGGGCGGAGGATGCGGTCTGTGGCGGCGGGGCGCCCGCTGCTCCCCGTTGATCCTCGCGGCCGCTCATCCGGAGGCAGCCAGTTCGCGTTCGAGCCGCTCCGCCTGGAGGTGCGCAATCAGGGGCTCGAGGAGCAGGTCAAGGTTGCCGTCGAGGATCTCCGCGAGGCGGTGGCTGGTGAGGCCTGCGCGGTGGTCGGTCACCCTGGATTGTGGGAAGTTGTAGGTCCGGATCTTCTCCGAGCGGTCGCCGCTTCCGACCATCGAGCGGCGCTCGGCGGCGAGCTGGGCCTGCTGCTCCTGCTGGGCGATCTCGTACAGGCGGGCTTTCAGGATGCGCATGGACTTGAGGCGGTTCTGCGTCTGGCTGCGTTCGTCTTGGCACTGGACTACGATCCCGGTCGGCAGGTGGGTGATGCGGACGGCGGAGTAGGTGGTGTTGACCGACTGGCCGCCGGGACCCGATGAGCAGAACGTGTCGATGCGCAGGTCCTTGAGGTCGACCTGGACCTCGATCTCCTCGGCTTCCGGCAGCACGGCGACCGTTGCCGCCGAGGTGTGGATTCGCCCCGAGGCCTCGGTGGCTGGGACGCGCTGCACGCGGTGCACGCCCGACTCGTACTTCAGCCGGGAGTAGGCGCCGTCACCCTCGATCAGCGCGACCGCTTCCCTGATGCCCCCCATCCCGGCCTCCGAGAGATCGGTGACCGTGACGCGCCACCGGCGCCCTTCGGCGTAGCGGGTGTACATGCGCAGGAGTTCGGCCGCGAACAGCGCCGCCTCCTCGCCGCCGGTGCCCGCCCGCACCTCGAGCACCACGTTGCGCGTGTCGTTGGGGTCCGGGGGCAGCAGGAGGAGCTTGAGCGCGCGCTCGCGCTCGGCGAGCTCCGCGGCCAGCCGGTGGACCTCCTCTTCGGCCATCGCCTTGAGCTCGGGATCGTGCTCGCCAGCAAGGATCTCCCGGGCGCCCTTCTCCTCGTCGAGGAGCTTCCTGAACGCTCGGTAGGCCTCGACCACGGGCTCGATCTCGGCGAGCTTTTTGGTGACCTCGAGCAGTCGCTTCCGGTCCGCGAGCACCTCAGGGCTCGCCTGCTCATCGCGGAGCTCCCGCGACCGGCGGGTCACCTCGTCAAGGCGTTGCAGCATCCCATCCACGTCGCAAGTCTACCTTTCCCAGCGAGTTCCGGCAAGCGGCACGGAGCCGCCGAAGACAAGACCAGCCGGGGATCGCTGCCCCGGCCGGCCCTTGTCGCACGTGTCGGACGGCGTCTTACGCCTTCTCGGTCTTGCTTTCGACCTTGTCGTAGCGGCGGTGGAAACGCTCCACCATTCCCGCGGAGTCGATCAGCTTCTGCTTTCCAGTGAAGAGCGGGTGGCAGGCGGAGCAGATCTCGAGGCGGATGTCCTTCTTGGTCGAACGTGTCTTGAAGACGTTGCCGCACGCGCACCGCACCTCGACTTCGTGGTACGCGGGATGGATACCTTCCTTCATCTCAGCCTCCGGCCCCAAACTACAGGGCGGAGAATACTACACCGCTCTTCCCGGGAGCGCAAGCTGAGGGCCAGGCGCACCTTCGTCGTTCCGCCTCCCTTGTGGCACGATGGCGGCACCATGGAAGGTGAGCACGCCGCGACGCGGCTGGAGATGCTGGCAGGAAGCTCCCTGTTCGGGGGCCTCGATCGGCCGGCCATGACCGAGATCCTGGCTGCGGCGCGGGAGCGGTGGGTGGCGGGCGGCGATGCGCTGTTCCGCGAGGGGGAGCCGGCCGAGCGTTTCTGCGTCGTGGTCGAGGGGCGGCTCAAGCTGACACAGGTCGGTCTGGACGGCCACGAGGTGATCCTGCGTTTTGTCGGGCCAGGGGAGGCGGCAGCTGTGCTGGCGATCTTCGAGGGCACCGACTACCCGCTGACTGCATGGGCGGTGGGACCCGCCTCGGTCCTGGAGTGGCAGCGCGAAGCGCTTCAGGCGCTGCTCCAGCGCCATCCGGCGCTGGCGGTGAACACGGTGCGGCTTCTCTCCGAACGCCTGCGCGAGGTGCAGGAACGTTTCCGAGAGTTGGCGACCGAACGGGTCGCCCAGCGCATCGCCCGCGCGCTTCTGCGCCTGGTCCGGCAGGCGGGACGGAAGGTCAAGGGCGGGGTGCTGATCGACATGTCGCTCTCCCGCCAGAACCTTGCCGAGTTGACGGGCACCACGCTGTTTACCGTGAGCCGGGTGCTCTCGGAGTGGGAGTCACAGGGGATCCTGGAGAGCGCCCGCGAGCGGGTCACGATCACGAACCCCCACGCTCTGGTAGCGATCGCGGAGGATCTCCCGGGAGCAAGTGGCGAAGAGAAGGGAAAGGGTAAGAGGTAAAAGGTCAAACGGAAGGCGGGGGACTGCGAGCCGTGCCTTCCCTTTGACCTTTCTCCTTTTCCGTTTCACCCTCATTGCGCCAGCGCAAAGACAGCCCCCGGACGCAGAGCGTACCGTCGTGCCCGTCATGGACGCGATGCGAACCGAGCCGACCTCTTCAGAGACTGTTGCCGAGGTCATGCGGCGCTGGCCCCGGGCGACGGCGGTCTTCCTTGCGCACGGGATGGCGTGCGCGGGCTGCGCGATGTCGCCGTTCGACACGGTCGCCGATGCGGCGTTGAGCTACGGGCTCGAGCCTGCGGAACTAGTCGCGGAGCTGGTCTCCGCGTCATCGGGATCAAAGGGAGGAAAGCCATGAGATCCCTGCCGAAAGCGAAAAAGACCCTGGCGCTTCTGGCCGCGTTGGCGGCCGCCGTGGCCCCGCGGGCCGCGCAGGCCCACTGCGACACGCTCGACGGACCGGTCGTAACGGACGCCCGGCTCGCCCTCGGGAAGGGCGAGGTCACGCCCGTGCTCAAGTGGGTCGGTCCGGCGGACGAAGGCGCGGTCCGTGCGGCGTTCGTGCGGACGCTCGCAGTGCGCGGCCTGGGGGCCGAGGCGCGGGGACTCACCGACGGCTACTTCTTCGAGACGCTCGTCCGCCTGCACAGGGCGGGGGAGGGCGAGCCGTTCGAGGGCCTCAAGCCGGCCGGCACCGCGGTCGAGCCCGGGCTGGCGGAGGCCGACAGGGCCCTGGCCGAGGGTTCCGCAGATGCGCTCGGCAAGGCGGTTGGGGACGCGGCCGCGGCCGGCGTGCGCGCACGCTTCGGGCGCGTCCGCAACGCGCGGGCCCACGCCGACGAGAGCGTGACGGCGGGGCGCGCGTGGGTCGATGCGTACGTCGAATACATCCATTACGTCGCGCGCATGTTCGCGGACACGGAGGGACACGCGTCCCGCCACGGTCACGAAGCGCACGAAAGCGGCGCCGGTCACCCCGGCGGCAATTGAAGGGAGAGTCCGATGACTCCGACGGAGACGTTGAAGCACGAACACAAGATCGTCCTCATGGTCCTGCAGGGCGCGGAGCGCGAGGCCCTCGCGATCCAGGGTGGGGGAGAGATCCACGCCGAGAGGATCGAGCAGATGGTCGACTTCTTCAAGAACTTCGTGGACCGCTGTCACCACGCGAAGGAGGAGCGGCACCTCTTCCCGGCGCTGCAGGCAAAGGGATTCTCCGCCGACGCGGGCCCGGTTGCGGTCATGCTCCATGAGCACGATCAGGGACGGGCGGCCGTGAGGGCGATCGCCGGGTCGCTACCGGGCGCCCGGAGCGGAGACCGTACCGCGGCCGGAGCCCTGGCGGAGGCCCTGCTCGGCTACGTCGAGCTCCTTCGGAACCACATCTTCAAGGAGGACAACGTGCTGTTCCCGATGGCCGATCAAGTGCTGCCCGCAGAAGAGCAGGCGCAGCTCGCGGGCCTCTTCGACAAGGTCGAGGAGGAGGAGATCGGGCCCGGCGTGCACGAGCGCTACCACCAGCTGGCCCACGAGCTGGCGCGGGGTTGAATCGGCGATACCACTGCCCTCTTTGCGGGCGCTTCTGTGAGCGCGCTCGCAACGGAGCCCCCGCCCGTCAACGTACAATCCTCGCGAATGGTTTCTGCGCTCCTACTGATGGCCGCCGCGGCGGCGCCGGCTTCGGCCGCCGTTCCCCCGGGCACGCCGATCGTGGCCATCAGCGTGATCCGCGACGACATCTTCGACACCGCCGACCCGGCGACCTCGGCGTGGCCGTACCGGTGGGCGAACGCTCTTCACGTTCTGACGAACGAGCGCTACATCCGCAGTCTGCTGCTGTTCAAGGTTGGGGACCAGCTCGACCCGGCGCGGCTCGCCGAGAGCGAACGGCTGCTCCGCGACACCGGATTCCTGAGTCCGGTGCGCATTGTGGCCCGGCCCGCGCCGGGCGGGGCCGAGGTTGTGGTGCGCACCCACGACCAGTGGACCACGCTGGCGGGTTTGAGCTTCGGCCTGACCGGGAATCGCCATCACGTCGGGGGCAGTCTCGCCGAGGACAACTTCCTGGGGTGGGGCAAGCAACTGCTGGTCGAGTACGACTCCTCCACCGAGCGAACCACCACGACCTTGCGGTACAAGGACTCGCTCTTCCTCGGCAGCCGCTGGCGGCTGGAGCTCCAGCACAAGAAGCTCTCGGACGGGAGTGACGACGAGATCACCCTCGAATACCCGTTCTTTGCGCTCGCGACTCCACGCGCCGGGGGCATCGCGTGGTACCGGAAGGCGCTGACGGAGCACCTCTACGTCGGCAGCCATAGGGCGGTTGCAGGCCAGGCAGACCGGGACGGGTTTCAGATCTGGGGCGGGCTGCGGATGCCGTGGGACTCGGGCAATACGGACCGCCTGACCCTGGGAGTGTTCGCCGACAAGGCCGAATTCAGAGACTGGAGGACCACCGACGGCCAGGCGTACCCGACTCCTGTGGGCCACGACATGCAGGGCGTGCTGATCGGCTGGGACCACCAGGTCGACCGATGGCTGGTGGTCAGCGGCTTCCGCGCCTGGCAGCGCCAGGAGGACGTGCCGCTGGGCCCGAACTGGACCGTCACAGCCGGGATCTCCCTGCCCGCGCTGGGAGGGGACCGCACGCGGGTCAATCTCAACAGCGTGCTCAACCTGGGGTTCCTTGCCGGCCGGCAATACTGGTGGTTGAACCTGGGCGGTTCGGGTCGCCTCGAGGGAGGCACCTTGGACAACCAGGTCACCCACGTGGACGTCGGGACCTCGAGCACGGGCGACGTCGGCTGGCGCGTCCGGGTGTCCGCGGACCTCGGCCACAACCTGGACGGCGACCAGCAGCTCGCGCTCGGGGCGGACACGGGGCTGCGGGGGTGGGACCCCGACACCTTCGATGGGACGTCGAGAACCGTAGCGAACCTCGAGTGGCGGCACGTCCTGACCGGCGAGGTCCTTCACCTTGGGATCATCGGTGGCGTGGTGTTCGTGGACGCCGGCAAGACCTGGGCCCCACAGGTCGGACCCTCGACGGACGGGATCCGGAAGGACGCCGGCGTCGGCCTGTTGATCGAGTCCACGCGGGCGGCTCTGCTGCGGGTGATACGGGTTGAGGTGGCGATGCCGGATCAGGGAGGGAAGCCGGTCTTCCTGATCTCGGGTACCTCGCTCTTTTAGTCGGGACCTCAGGTGCCGCCTGCGTTGGGAGACGCGGCCGCATTGCTGAAGAACCGAGTGAAGAGTTGAGAGTGAAGAGTGAAGAATTAGGAAGAAGCAGGCGTGGGTTGTCAGCTCCGGGTCACGGGTTTCGGCGAGAGCCCCCAGGCAGGCGGGGCATTGTCTCGTCGTTCAACTCTTAGCTCTGAACTCTTCACTGCGCGCCTCTCCGGACCACGAACCACGAACCACGGTCTCTACGCGCGGGAGAGATACTCGCCGGTCCGGGTGTCGACGATGATCTTGGTGCCGGTGTCGATGAACTGAGGCACCGCGACCGTCACGCCGGTCTCGAGCTTCGCAGGTTTGGAGCCGCCGGCGGCCGTCGCACCCCTCAGAGGGGGATCGGTCTCGACCACCTGGAGCACGACGGTGTTGGGCAGCTCGAGCCCGACCGGCCGGCCCTCGTAGAAATCCACCGTGATCACCGTGTCGGGCAGCAGAAACCCCCGGGCGTCGCCGAGCACCTCGTCGGCGAGCGACAGCTGCTCGAACGTCTCGGTGTTCATGAAGTGGTTGCCCGAAGGGTCGGAGTAGAGGTACTGCATCTCGTGCGTGTCGAGACTCGCCTTCTCGACCTTGTCCTCGGACCGGAACCGGTGCTCGAGCTGGTTTCCGGTCTTGATGTTCCGCAGCTTGCACTGCACCATGCCGCGCCAGTTTCCCGGGGTGACATGGATGACCTGCATCACCCTGTGGAGCTGACCGTTGTAGACGATGATGTTTCCGGCGCGCATTTCGGTGGCGACCAACTGCATAGAACAACCTCCGCACCCGGCGCTCGCCGGGGCCGCAAAGTATACCACCGGGAGCACCTGTTGCGACGTGCGCTGGCGATGCCTTGTCGTTGAGACCAAATCCGGGTATCGTTGCTCGCGGAGGCCCATGAAATGGATCTGAGACTGCGGGGGAAGCGGGCCCTGGTCACGGGATCGTCCCGCGGGATCGGCCGGGCCATCGCGCTGTCGCTCGCCGACTTCAAGGTCGACGTGGCGATCAACTTCTTCCGCCACCGAGCGCCGGCCGAGGCGGTGGCGAAGGAGATCGAGGAGCGGGGCGCGCGCGTCCTCCTGGTGCGCGGGAACGTAGCCGACGAGGCACACGTGTCGCGCATGTTCGACGAGATCGAGTCCGCCTGGGGCGGGCTCGACATCCTGGTGTCCAACGCGGCGTCCGGTGTGCTCAAGCCGGTGTCGGAGTTGACGCTGCACCACTTCCACTGGACGATGGACATCAACGCGGGGGCGCTGCTGCCCCTCGTGCAGCACTTCCTCCACATGCCGGCGAAGGGGCCGCGGTCGGTGGTCGCCGTGTCTTCGCTCGGCGCCGTCCGCGCGATCCCCAACTACACGGCGGTGGGCGCCTCCAAGGCTGCGCTCGAGTCGATGGTTCGCCACCTGGCGGCGGAGCTCGCGCCGCAGGGCGTGCGGGTCAACGCGGTCTCCGCAGGCACGGTGGACACCGACGCGCTCAAGCACTTCCCCAACCGCCAGCAGCTCCTGGACGAATCCGCGCGGCGGACGCCTGCGGGGCGGCTTATCACGCCGCAGGACGTCGCCAACGTCGTCGTGTACCTGTGCACCGAGTACGCCTCGATGATCCACGGCCAGACGGTCGTGGTGGACGGGGGCTATTCGATCCTCGCGTGAGGAGCCCCCTGGGAGCTTGGCCGTGAATCCCGGACCCCGGACCCCGGACCTCGGACCCCTGATCATCGGCCACCGCGGCTTCGCGGCCTCCTTCCCCGACAACTCCATGGACGGGGTCGAGGCAGCGATCGCGGCGGGGGCCGACGGCGTCGAGGTTGACATCAGGCCGTGTCGCGACGGGACGTGGGTGTGCCACCACGACCGCTCGCGGAGCGGGCACCCCATCGCCGGCTGGCCGCTCGACTCGCTGCGACGCGAGGGCGTGCCGACGCTCGCAGAGGTCGTGAGCGCCGTGCCCGCCGACCGATGGCTCTTCGTCGAGATCAAGCCGCTTGCCACGGCCCAGCTCCGAGCCGGACTCGCGGCGCTCGGGGCTCTGCTCGGGCCCCGGCTCGGCTCCACGCGCGTCATCTCGTCGGCCGAGCGGCTGCTGGCACTCGTGAAGGGCGCACTCCCGGGTGTATCGCGCTCGCTCGTCTTCGACAGGGTGCCGGGCTCTCTGCCTGACGGCGTGGAGCTGTCGCCGTTCCACCGCCTCGTGGAGTCTCTTACCGGCAGCGGGCGGCCGCTGCACCCGTGGACGGTGGACCTCCCGGCCCGCATGCGCGAGCTCGCGGCGCTGGGCGTTGCCTCGATCACGACGAACGAGCCGGTGGTGGCTCTGGAGGTGTTGCATGACTGAGGGCGTGCGGATCGGCCTGCTCATCCCCAACCTGTTCATGCGCGTGCCGGTGGAGGCGGCGGTCCGAGGGCGGTCGGCGGAGGTCGTAGCGCTCGCTGACGCGGCCGCGGCGGCGGGCTCCGGGTGTACCGTCGTGATCGCGGACCTCGATGCCCTCGGTGCCGACCCCGTTCCTGCAGTGCGATCGATGGTGAAAGGAGGGGCGACGGTGCTGGCGTTCGGGCCGCACCTCCAGGGCGAGAGGCTCGCCTCCGCTCGCGCCGCGGGCGCTGTGGTCTTTCCGCGCTCGGCGTTCCTCGAGCGGTTGCCGGAACTGCTCGACACGATCTTTCCTCCCGGGGACGCCGGTTGAGCCTTCGCGAGGCGCAAACCGGCGTCATGGTGCGGCGCGACGGGTGAGAGCGTGCGAACATCCTGGACGTTGTTCGTCGCCGAGTTTGTCGGTACCGCGCTCCTGGTCGCGGCCGGCGTCTCGCTCGTCATCCTCGACTTCGGCACCGGGAGCCCGGTCGTGGCCGCGGTCCCGGCCGAGGCGCTGCGGCGTCTGCTGACCGGTTTCGGTTTCGGGTGCGTCGGGGCGCTGATCGCGATCTCCCCGATCGGCAAGACAAGCGGGGCCCACATCAACCCGATCGTGACCCTGTCCTTCTGGCTCAACGGCACGATGCGGGGAAAGCACGCCGCCGCCTACGCCGCCGCGCAGCTCGCAGGCGGCGTGGCGGGCGGGTTTGCATTGCTCGCGTGGGGGCCGATGGGGGCGTCGGTTCGGTTCGGCGCCACCGTCCCGGGCAGCGGTTTCGGCCCGTGGGTGGCTCTGTTGGGCGAGGCCGCGACCACGATGGCGCTCATCCTCGGTCTGTTCGTGTTCCTGGGTCACCGGCGGCTGCGTCCCTTCACGCCGCTGCTCTTCCCGGTGCTGTACGCGGTCATGGTGTGGCTCGAGGCGCCGGTTTCCGGCACCAGCACGAACCCGGCCCGCACCCTCGGTCCTGCGGTGGTTGCGGGGGCCTGGAACGGTTGGTGGGTGTACGTCGTCGGGCCGGTAGCGGGCGCGCTGCTCGGATTCGGTGCCCATCGCCTCACCTGGCTGCGGTGCCTGGAGGTCGAGGTTTCCAAGCTCTACCATTTCGGCCATGACCCGCATGGTGTCCTCTGCCGCGACCGTCGGTGGCGTTAGGAGAGGAGAGATCGTAATGGCCCGAACAACGGAACCGGACGTGATCAGGCTCCTCCTTGCCTTGCTGGACGAGGGTTTCGACAGGCCCGGGTGGCACGGGCCGAACTTGCGCGGGGCGCTCCGCGGGCTCACCGCGGCGCAGGCGGCGTGGCAGCCGGCGCCGGGCAGGAACCGCATCTGGGAGATCGCGCTGCACTGCGCCTACTGGAAGTACGCGGTCTGCCGGCGCCTTTCCGGCGAAGGCGCCCGGGGCTCGTTCCCGCGGCGGCCGAGCAACTGGCCGCAGCTTCCGGTAAGCCCCGACGCCGCCGCTTGGAAGGCGGACCTCGCGCTGCTCGACGAGACGCACCTCAAGCTGCGTGCTGCCGTCGCCGCGTTTCCTGCGCGGCGCCTCGGCGAGCACAGGGGGAAGTCAACCGCCGGCCGGCTCATCTACGGAATCGCGGCCCACGACCTGTACCACGCCGGACAGGTGCGGCTCGTGATCAAGCTCGCCGGTGCGAAGCGGTGAGGAAAGGCCGGGGACCGGGGCTCGGGGACCGAAGAAGGACGCAGAGGAGCGGAGGGGCTGAGGAGCAGAGGGAAAAGGATGAGCCGGGACCGGCATCGTCTCTGGCTCTTCTGCTCCTCTGCCGTCGTAGGCAGGCGGGGGGCCGCGCAGCCGAGAGTGGGCCAGGTGCAAGGCGCGCGAGGCTGTCGCACCGGAACATACCCGGCGGGTACGTGAGGACGGGCGAGCCGGGATCGACTCCCGGCGAGTGGGGGCCCGGGGGGTCAAGAGCGTCCGGGTGGGATGGCGGAGTGGACTCGGGACCCCCCGCCCGAACGGATCCGGCGAGCGCACCGCGGCAGACGGTCCGCTATCGGTTGCGCTTTGAAACTCCCGTATAATCCGCGGACGTGGGACAACCCATGGACCTCGCCCGGCTCGTCGAGCACCTGTCGGACCCTTCCTTCTACCCCGAACCCACCTCCGCGGTCGAGGTGATCCAAACGCACATCTCGTACATCTTCCTGACCGACACGCTCGCGTACAAGGTCAAGAAGCCGGTCGATTTCGGGTTCCTCGACTACACGACGCTCGCCAAGCGCCGACAGATGTGCGAGCGCGAGGTCACGCTCAACTCGCGCCTTTGTCCGGACATCTACCTCGGCGTGGTGGAGCTTCGGGAGCAAAACGGCGTGCTCTCGATCGGCGGCCCCGGGGAGACCGTCGAGGTCGCGGTCAAGATGGCCAGGCTCCCGCGCGGGCGGATGCTCCGCAACGTCTTGGCCCGCGGCGAGGGGAACGACGCTTTGTTCGAGCGCATCGCCGTCACCCTCGCCGACTTCCACCGCCGGGCGCCGGCTCCAAGCGCCGTCGGGGGGATGGCGGGGCTGGAGAGGCCGAAGTTCAACTGCGACGAGAATTTTGCCCAGACCGAGAAGTACGTCGGCTCCCTGCTTCCGCGCCGGGCGTTCGAGTTCATCCGGAACTCCACCGACCTTTTCTTCCGGCGCAAGGCCCGGCTTTTCGCCCGCCGCGTCGATGAGCGCCGCATCGTCGACGGTCACGGCGACCTCCACCTCGACTCGATCTGTGCGACCGATCCGGTCCGCATCTTCGACTGCATCGAGTTCAACGAGCGCTTCCGCATCCAGGACGCGGCCGAGGAGGTCGGCTTCCTGGCGATGGACCTGGAGTTTCACGGCTACGCCCCGTTTGCCAGGGCCTTCGTCAACGCCTACGTGGCCGCCTCGGGCGATGCCGAGCTCCGCGAGCTGCTGGCGTTCTATAAGACGTACCGCGCGTACGTCCGCGCCAAGATCAACTCGTTCGCGTCGGATGACATCCACATCCCGTCGGTGGCGCGGGACACGAGTCGGGCTACCGCCTCGCACTACTACGAGCTTGCCGCTCACTACGCGGTCGAGTGCAACCCGCGCCGCCTGATCGTCATGTGCGGCCTCACGGGCAGCGGCAAGAGCACCCTGGCCCGCAGGCTCGGCGAGCTGTACTCCCTGCAGGTGATCCGCTCCGATGTGATGCGCAAGGAGCTCGCCGGCATCGACCCCGGGGAGCGCCGGTGGCTGCCGTTCGACCAGGGGGAGTACTCGCCGGAGATGACCGATCGCACGTACACCGCGATGGTGGAGCGTGCGCGGGCACTGCTCGAGGTTGGGCACTCTGTGGTCCTGGATGGCTGCTACACGAAGAGACTGCAGCGCGACGGCGCGGTCGAACTGGCACGGCGCCTCGCGGTGCCGTTCCTGCTGCTCGAGTGCCGCACGAGCGAAGAGGTGATCCGGGAGCGGCTGGAGCGCCGGGCCAGGAAGAACGGAACGGTCTCCGACGGGCGCTGGGAGATCTACAGCGGTCAGCTCAAGGAGTTCGAGCCGCCCGAGGAGATCGCCGGCGACAAGCGGGTCGTCCTCGACCGTTCCAAGCCGGTCGAGCAGCTTCTCCACGAGCTCTCCGCTGTGCTTCCCTCCGCATGGCAGGACGCGCCCGCGCCACGCGTCCCCGCCGAGATGAACTGACGGTTCGCCGCACCCCTGCGTCCCATCGAAACTGACGCCGCGCGTCCCCGGAGCGGCGGACGGTGTGCGATAGTGCGCCGCATGAGTGATGCCCAGCCCACGTCCCGCTACTGCTTCGTGTGCGGCCGCGAGAACCCGGCGAGCCTGCACGTCCGCTGGCTCAACGACCGCGCGGCCCGCCAGGTGCGCGCGGTGGTCACGGTCCGAGAGGAGTACAACGGCTACCCCGGGATCGTCCACGGCGGGGTGGTCTCCGCCTTGCTCGACGAAACCGCGGGGCGGGCACTCATGGTGGATGGCGACTTCGACCGGCTGTGGGTGACCGTCAAGCTCGAGGTCGCGTTCCGGCGCCCGACACCGACCGGCGTGCCGCTCACGGTGGTTGGCTGGGTCGAGCGTGACAACGCGCGCCGGTCGCAGACCGCGGCCGAGATCCGCCTCGCCGACGGCACCGTGACTGCGAGCTGCCGGGCGCTCATCGCCCGGCCGCCTGAGAAGCTGCTCCAGGGGTGGCTGTCGGAGCGCGAGCACTGGCGCGTCGACCCTTCGTAACGGGCGCCGCCGGCGCCGGACCTCTCGCTGCGTTGCGCTCGCCGGTACGCATCCTAACGTCCCCTCCGGGTACGCCTCCGGTGCGACCGGCTCGCGCGCCTTGCGATAGGCCCAACGGCGGCGGCGCGGCTACACGCCTTCTGCCATCGCCCTGCCTTCGGCGGAGTGTCGGTGTCGTTCCCTGGCCCCAGACCCGGGACCGCGGTTGTCCCAGCCCGAGCTTTCCGCCCGGCCTGGTGCGAGGGTCGCCTAAGTTGACCTGGGAAGCGGTCACGATCGTCTGGCGAGGACTTTGACGTCGAGTGCAACGGAGTTGAGAATGGGCACAACCGGTGTGGCGAGAAGGAGGGGGCAAATGGGTACGTGGCCGGTGTCGCGGGTCCTGGTTGCGAGGTTAGCAGTTGTCGCGGTCGTGTCGGTTATGGCAATCGGCGCTGCGGAGGCGGCCGAGGTACTTTCGAACCCCGGGTTCGAGTCGGGCGCGCTCTCGCCCTGGACGACGGATGGCACGTGGGCCATCGAGACGACCAACTGCCACTCGGGGTCGTACTGTGCGTCCGACGACGGAAACTACTTCATCCAGCAGACGTTCCCGGGCATCCCGACCAACCAGATTGCCTCCATTACGTTCTGGATGCGGCAGCCAAGTGCCGCGATCGCGTCGTATCAACTCGGCTACTCGGATGGGTCCTCGTCCGGGACGATCCTGATCCCGACCTCGAGTTGGACCCAGTTCGACGTCACGAGCAACCTCGATTCCGGCAAGGGCCTCACGCGGTTGACGATCTGGGGATACGTGGGTGGCGGGCCGGGCCCCTTCGTGACGGTGCTCGACGATGTTTCCATCCAGTCGCAAGAGTCCATCCCTGCGCTCGGCTGGAAAGGCCTGCTGGCCCTTGCGCTAGCGATCGCCGCGGCCGGAGCGTTGCTGGCGCGCTCGCGGTTCGCCTGAGGTTTCGGGCGCCCTCCCCCACGTGGTTCCTCGTCGTTTGCTTGGTGGCGCGGCCGCTCTCGGCCGCGCGTCCTTTTCGGTCTCCGCGCCCTGAGTTCGAAGCCCGGACCAAGGAAGACGGTGCCCTAAGGGTGTGCAACAGGCAAGTGGCTGGCCTCATGCCGGCGGTGAGCCGCCGGTGCGTGGCTTGGGTCTGAGGAGCACCGTTGGATATCTGTTGCCGGTCTCGTAGTCGGGGCACATGCAGGCCGTCTCCACGAACTCCCGCGAGAGCGCCGCGCGCGCCTCGCGCAGCGTCGGAAACGTGAGGCGGGCGTCCATCCCGCGCAGACCCTCCAGAATGCGCGGCGCCTCCGGCGGCCATCCCAGCGATCTCATGAGCTCGCCCGGATCGGGGACGTTCTCCTGCCAGGCGTCCCAGACGTCGCCCATCCGGGTGCCCGCCGTCAGGTCCCCGTGCAGCGCCATCACGAGTCGCCACTTGAGGAAGTCGAGGCTCCCGATGCGGCCGTTCCGGAGGTCGCTGAAGATCGATTCGAGGGACTCCGTCGTCTCCGGTCTCGTGAACATGCGCATCGCGAGCGCACCGTCGTCCTTGAGCACCCGGCGCATCTCCCTGACGAGCGCGAAGGAACCTTCCGGATGGCGGGGCACGGAGAGCGAGCCGTCGCCGACGATCAGGTCATACGCCCCATCCCGGACCGGCATCGCGAGCCAGTCCGCGAGCGCGGCGGTTCCGTCGGTGACCTCCCGCGCTGGCCAGACGTTGCGGATCATCGCTTCGGACGAGTCGAGCGCCAGCAGCCGGGTCCGGGCCGGCCAGCGCATCGTCGCGATCTCCGGCGTGACGCCGAGGACCAGGACCCGCGGGGCGGCGCGGCCGGCGTCGGCCAGTGCTTGGTCGGTGACCCGCTGGAGCAGATCGGTGTCCTGCCGGGCCGGCCGCACCGGCGGCCCCATCTCGTTCCAGCGGCGTGAGAGCTCCTCCCAGCGGTCGGCCCAGAGGCCGGACTGATTCGCTCCAGTCACGGCAGGTCCGACAGGTGTGCCGCCAGCGGACCAGGTGATGCGGAAGGCCGGCAGGAGGATCGGGACGCCGTCGCGGACCCGATACGCGGCGGTCCCGTCGGCCGTCGCCAGGCCGTCCTCGAGCGCATCGGCCACCCGTTCCCCGGTCGCATACGTGGCGCACCCCTGCGTAATGCGTGCGTTCAACGCGTGCAGCTCTCGAGGGGCCATGACCCGGAGGGGTTTCTTCCCCACGGGGCAGCACAGCGTCTCAAGGACCTCGGGTCTGACCGGCGCCCGAAGCACCCCGCAGCCACCGGTTCCAAAGGGCCTGCGAACCATCGCCTCAGTGGGCACGGCCGGGCGACGGCCCACGCATCGCGTCTCGCCGGGCCGAATGCCGCCGCGGCCTGAAGAGAACCGTCGGATACCTGTCGCCAGACTCGTACTCAGGGATGTGGCACGCGGTCTGATCGAAATCCTGCGCCAGCGTGTCCCGGACCTCGACGACAGTTGGAAACGAGATGAGAGTCGCGCTGCTGCGGTAGGTCTCGAGGATGCGCGCCGCATCGGGTGCCCACCCGAGAGACGCAAGCAGTTCGGCGGGCATCGGGACGTTCTCCTGCCAAGCCTCCCAGACGTCGCCAAGGCGCGTGCCGGACGTCGTGTCTCGGTGGACGGCCATCGCGAGTCTCCAGTGGAAGACGTCGAAGTTCGGTATCCGCCCGGCCCGCAAGTCCTGGAAGACACCGCCGAGAGGCTCGTTCGTCTCTGGCCTTGCGAACAGGCGCATCACGAACGCGCCCGAGTCCTTCACCACGCGGCGCACTTCGCTTGCGAGCGCCAGTACGTCATTGGGGAAGCGCTGGGACGTCAAGATGCCGTCGCCGATGACGACATCGCAAGCTCCGTCGCGCACCGGCATCGCCTTCCAGTCGGCGCGGGCTACGACTGCGTCCCGGGCCTCACCCGCGGGCCAGACGGTACGGATCATGGCGGGCGACGAGTCGAGCGCGAGCAGTCGGGTCCCGGCCGGCCATCGCATCGTCGCGATCTCCGGGGTGACGCCCAGCAGCAGAACTCGCGGTGCAGGCCCGGCGTCCTGGGCGACGGTGTCAACCAGGCGCTCGAAGAGTTCGATGTCCTGAGGCGCCGGTCGCAGTGGCGGGTTGATCCTGCCCCAACGCCTGGAGAGCTCGAGCCAGACGTCGGCGAGCTGGCTGATCTGCGTCGGCGGGCCCGTCTCGGAAACCTGCTGGGCGTCCGCCAGTCTCAGGATGCGGAGCCCTTGTACCAGGACCGGGACGCCATCCTCGATCCGGTACAGCGAACTGCCGTCGACCGTCGCCAGGCCTCCATCGAGCACTTCGGTGACCGGCGCGCCGTCGGCATACCTGGCCCGGCCGCCCGCGATGCCCACGTTGATCAACCGAAGGTCGTGTTGGTCCACCAACGCCAACGGGGATCTCTGAACCGGGCAGCACAGCCTGTCAAGCAATCCCTCCAGAGCCTGCATCTCGAGCCCTCCCCCTCCGCTCGAGGACCGTAGGGACGTGATTATTGCACGAGTGGCAGGGCCCAGCGGTTGTCCGAGTCATGGGGGTACGAGTGCACCCTCCTCCATCCAGCCGTGCCCGCTTGGGCGCTCCTTCTGCGTGAGGCGGGACATCTCCCTGACGGGAGAAGACAGCTCGGTGTGGTTGGCGATGTGGCGCTCGCTCGCGCTATGCGTCGGCGACCGCGCCCACGTTTTCGCGCAACCTTGGGATGTCCGTGGTCGGCGGACTCCCGAAGAAGCGGCCGTATTCTCGACTGAATTGCGAGGCGCTTGCGTACCCTACCTGCCGACTCGCGACACCCGCATCCATCATCGCGGACAACATCAGGCGCCTCGCCTCCTGGAGACGCAGCACCTTTTGGTACTGCAAGGGGCTCATCGAGGTGACGGCCTTGAAGTGCTGGTGGAACGAGGAAGCGCTCATGTGCGCCAGCTCGGCCAGCTCTTCGACCTTCATCGGCTGGGAGAAGTTCGCACGCAGCCACGACACGGCCTTGGCGATCCCGTGCACGCCGGACTCCGCCACGCCGACCTGGGCCACCCGCGCGCCGATCGAGCTCAGGAGCAGGCGGATCAGGATCTCGTCGACCACGAGTGGCGCGAGCAGCTCGGCGCCGGGCTGCCCGATCAGCTCGACCAGCCTCGTCGCGGCGGCGACGATGCTCGCGTCGACCCGAGCGAGGGACACGCCACGGCTCTCGGGGACCCGGGGCAGCCCGTGCGGGTACATCTTCAGGACCAACCCGGCGACCTTGTGCCGGTCGAGGTCCAGCCTGAAGGAGAGGTACGGCTCGGCCGTGCTGGCGCGCGTGACCTGGGCCGTCACCGGCAGGTCCACGGCGAAGGCGATCATGCGCGAAGCGTCGTACTCGTACACCTCCCGCCCCACCATGACCCGCTTCGCGCCCTGGGCGACGATGCACAGTGCGGGTTGCTGTACGGTGTGCATCAGCTCTGAGGACGGTCGCGAGCGACGGATCGCGTGGACGCCGGGGATTCGCAGCTCGAAGCTGCCATCGTGAGGCGCGTACGCCTTGATCAGGCCGGCCAGCGTTGCCATCTCCCGCTCGCCTGCTCCCTCGGGCGTGCCCGATGCGAGCGATCTGGGGTCAGGAAGTCTCACGGTCGGGCACCTCCCGTGACGAGAATACCTCCCTGGCGAGCGTGACCGCGGTCATGGCGCTGGGCCAGCCCGCGTAGAAGGCGAGATGGGTGATCAGCTCGACCAACTCCTCCTTCTTCACCCCGTTTTCGACCGCCCTGCCGAGGTGGAACCGCAGCTGGTCGGGACGGTTCATCGCGACCAACGCGGCCACCGTCACCATGCTGCGGTCGCGCTTCGAGAGCTCGCGGCGTTCCCAGACGTCGCCGAAGAGCACGTGGTCGGTCAGGTCCGTGAGCTTTGGTGCGAAATCTCCGACGCTCTTCCTGGTTGTCGAAACTGCTTTGCGCATGGTCGACTCCTCTCCGGCCCGCGAACCGCCTCGGCGCCCCCCGGTGGGCCGGCTAGCGGCCGGTCAACTTATCCAGATGCTCCGGGTAGCGGGCACCCTGCACCGTGATCTTGGACGCGGCGCCGTCGATCTCGTGGAGATCGGCGGGCGTCAGCTCGATCTCCGCCGCGCCGAGGTTTTCCTCGAGGCGATGCAGCTTCGTGGTACCCGGGATCGGGACGATCCACGGCTTCCGGGCGAGCAGCCACGCGAGCGCGATCTGGGCCGGCGTCCTCTTCTTCCGCTCCGCAACCTTGGCCAGGAAGTCGACGAACGCCTGGTTCGCCTTTCGATTCTCCGGCGTGAACCGGGGAACGACGTTGCGGAAGTCGGAGGTATCGAATCGTGTGTTCTCGTCGATCTTCCCCGTGAGATAGCCCTTCCCCAGAGGGCTGAATGGGACGAAGCCGATGCCGAGCTCCTCGAGCGTCGGCAGAGTTTCCGCCTCCGGGTTTCTCCACCACAGGGAGTACTCGCTCTGGAGTGCGGCCACGGGCTGGACCGAATGCGCGCGACGGATCGTCTGCGCTCCTGCTTCAGACAGGCCGAAGTATCTGACCTTGCCTTCCCGGATCAGGTCTTTCACCGCTCCCGCGACGTCCTCGATCGGCACGTCCGGGTCGACGCGGTGCTGGTAGAACAGATCGATGGTATCGACCCCGAGCCGCTTGAGCGAAGCTTCGGCGACCTCCCTGATGTGCGCCGGTCGACTATCCAGCCCGCGCTGCGCGCCGGCCTCGAACTTGAACCCGAATTTCGTTGCGATGACCACCTGATGACGAAACGGGGCGAGAGCTTCGCCCACGAGCTCTTCGTTCGTGAACGGACCATACGCTTCAGCGGAGTCGAAGAAGGTGACGCCACGTTCGACCGCCGACCGAATCAGCGAGATCATCTCCTGCTTGTCGGCCGGTGGGCCGTAGCCGAAGCTCATTCCCATGCACCCGAGTCCCATAGCCGAGACTTCCAGACCGCTTCTCCCCAAGGTGCGCTTTTGCATTCCCGAGTCTCCTTTCACTTATCTCGAACCGAACTTCGACTCCGGCGCGGGTCAGTGCCAACCTTCCGCGTGCTGACGAGCACGTGGTAGGCGACGCTGTCCCAGGCGTTGTGGATCGCGGTGAAGAGCAAAAGCAACGCCGCGGCCCCGACGCAGAACAGGACCGCGCGCGTGTCGGAAGGCGCAAAGAACGCTGAGCCCGCGAGCGCCGCGTAGGCGATCGCCGGCAGGACAACGTGAAAGACCCAGTCCTCCCACCCCGGCCGGTATGCGGCTTGCCTCTGCATTCGTCGAGCCACGATCACCGCGTATGCGAGCCCGCCGAGCCCCATGAGGCCCCAGAGGGTCGCCGGGACTGCGATCGTGTGCCACGGAGCGTTCAGGAGCGCCGAAAGGAGCAGAACCGCGCCGAAGTGGACGATCGTCGGGCTCGCGAAGGCGGCGCCGGCCGCCGCGGCGTCGATGGGCGGCCTCTCGGCGAGCAGCGTCATGACGACGAACTGCAGCCCGATCAGCGCGCCTGAGGCCGAGCCGACGATCACGTAGAAGCTGCCCCACCCCGCGAGCTCGACCATGGCGGCGCTCATCGCGGGTACCTCTCGAACCGGTACACGAGCTCCGGCCCACCCTTGCCTTCGTAGGCGATCTGCGCGACCACCATCGCGAACGGCTCGAGGTACCGGGACATCCGCAAGGGACCCACGTCCACCGGCTCGTAGCCGACGTCGCGGATGAGGGCGGTGGCCACCTTCTTCGCGCCGCGGTCGTCGCCGCAGAACAGGAGGCTGGGCCGCGGTTTCGTGTCCCGGGCCGCGAACACGTTGAACAGGACCTCGCTCGGCACGGTGTTGAACGCCGCGACGACCCGGGCCCCCGGCGCCCGCCGGGCCAACTCCTCTGCGCCCGAGGACGTGTGTGCGACGACGAACCCGGAGTTGTCGGCGCTCAGGGGGAGTGAGCAGGTGACGACCACCTTGCCCGAGAGGTCGCCGGCCTGCTCCAACACGTCGTCGAGCTGCGACCAGTTCACGGCGAGCAGGACGGCGTCCGCGTCGGCCACGGCCTCGCGCGGCGTTCCCGCCCGTGCGCCGCCCTGCGCCTCCCGCGCGAGCTTCTCCAGCTTCCTCCGGCTGCGCGAGTAGCTGAATACCACCTCGTGTCCGGCGCGCGCGAAGATCGTGCCGAGCCTGCTCCCCATCAGTCCCGAACCGAGAACCCCGACTCGCGTGCGGCCCCTCCGTCACGATGTCCGCTGGCTTCTCGGCCACTCGCGGTGGCGCCAGCCGGCTCACAGCCGCCCGTCACGACTGCCGCCGACACGGGCGTGCAGTTGGAACATAGCGATCGGGGCCGGAAGATGCTTGCCTAAACCTACGAGTCTCTAGCCCGATCGACTCCGTCGTTCAGTCCCCTGCGGCTGATCCTCACTCGATGGACCTCGCGCCCGAGCGGGTCGTCTCAGCAAAGATCCTTGCAGGTGCGACATTCCTCCGGGACTCTGGCCGAATCGTCTGCCGTGGCCGGGACGCGCTGGAGGTCCGGTGTCGCCGGGGCAGGCAAGGGCGCCTACCCCCCACCCGTTCCCTCTGAACCCGTGGCGTTTGGCTTTTTCGGATCCCGGACCCCAGACCCGGACCCCCGTCTCTCGGCTCACCTTGCGCGCGCGCTCGCGCGACGCGCTGGCCTCCGCGCGAATCGCCTACTGCGAGCAGACCCCGCAGTCGGCGTTCTTCGAGCCGTACGCGCAGATGCACGTGCAGACGGACCCGTCGTGCGACTGCTTCAGGATCTGATCCAGGCGCGATCGCGAGGACGGCTCGAGGTAGACGTAGGGGCAGAAGAGGGTGCTCGGGATCCCGAGATTCGCGGGCGCCCAGGGCGAACCGGGTCCCGCGGTCGGCGGGAGGTTGTCGCCCTGATTTCGAGGGATGAGCAGGAAGTTCGCGAGGAAGTCCTCGTACGTCTGGTTCGGGTCCTTGTAGTAGATCATGAAGTGCACGTGCGGATAATGCACATTGGTGACGACAAGATCACCGATTCGATCGCCGCGTCGTACGGCCTGGCCTGCCTGCACTGCGATACTCCGTCCTTGTTCATCGGCGACCGCCGGGTCGAAGTTCTGCGGCTCGAGCACCATGGTGACGAACCAGTAGTCGTTGAGCTTCATCGTGAGGATGAAGGCGGTGGCCTTCCCCGGTTTGGCCCCCCACCGGAGGTCGTGGATCGTCCCGCCGGCCGGCGCGATCAGGGCCGCCTTGCGCATCTCGCCCGGGCCAAGGTCGGTGTGCCGGGGGATGAGGTCGATCCCCCCGTGGACTTCCCCGGTCGCCTCGTCCCACGGGTCGACGCCGTAGCACCGCGCCTCGACAAGGTCGGAGAGGTTCTCATAGGGGAGCCGAAGTCCTGCCCGTCCCGGCCGCCAGATGTGGCGGCGCACGCGGGAGCCGGTCGTCATCGTTGCGGCTTCCGAATCCGCATAGCGGCAGGCGTTGGTGCTCCGTACCCAGTCACTCGCTGCGGCGCTCAGCCCGGGCGCGGCGAACGTGGACGGACTCGTCCCAACCGCCCTCGTGGGGATCGTCCCCGCCAAGCCGACGGCGGCGAGCCTGGAGCCGGTCCAGGTGACCGCGGCCAGAGAGTTCGGTGTCGGCGGGGGCACGGCGATCTGCCGGCTCTCGGCGGAGCCGCTCGACGCGTCCGCAGCCTCGATCGCGATTGCCCATGACGTGCGCGGGACGGCCACAGTCCACAGCACGTACGACGCGGCCCAAACCGCCGCGAGCATCCCACCACGTGCAACGCGATGTGGCTTCATCTTTCGCTCCTTGCGCCGCCAAAGTGTGCCGGTCGCCTCGCGACCCCTGCGAACCGTCTGGCTGCCATTCTCTGACACCAAACTCAATATGGGCCTCCGACGGCTCGTCTACAAGCCAGCAGTTCGCCTCGCGCGGCCCGCCGGCCGGCTCCCTGCCGGTGAAACGCCGGTCACCAACCGTGAGGGTCCGGCCGTCGAGGCCAGGGATTTCCCTTCTCATCTTGGTCGATGACACACGCGCGCGGGGCGGGTCCGCGACGAGGGACTCGGCTCGACACGCAGCGCACCGTACCTCCGCGCGGACCCGTTGTCGGGAGGCCGCAGCCGAGACACGCGCCGACCGCCTTGTCGATGGTGGCTCGGCAGAAGTCGTATCGACCCTCGAGACGCTCCTCCCACGGTTCGCTCACGTCGGCGCAGCGTGCCTGGACGAGCCGATCGAGCGGCGTCGCCTCGAGCCGGCGCGGGCGGTCGAGCGTGCCCTAGCCTGCTTGCTTCAGCTCGCCTTGCGGGCGGCGGATGCGACGCCGAGGATGTTGGCCAGGTACTGCCCGGTGTAGCTCGCCCGGACCTGGGCGACCTGCTCGGGGGTGCCGGCGGCGACGATGCGGCCGCCGGCGTCGCCGCCCTCGGGGCCGAGGTCGATCACCCAGTCGGCGGTCTTGATCACGTCGAGGTGGTGCTCGATCACGACGACGGTGTTGCCGCGGTCCGCCAGCGTGTGCAGCACCGCGAGAAGCTTCTTGGTGTCGTCGAAGTGCAGGCCCGTGGTGGGCTCGTCGAGGATGTACAGGGTCGCCCCGGTCGCCCGCCGCGCGAGCTCGCGGGAGAGCTTGATGCGCTGCGCTTCGCCGCCCGAGAGCGTCGTCGCCGACTGGCCGAGGGTGATGTACCCGAGGCCGACCGCGACGATGGTGTCGAGGATGCGGGCGATCTTGGGGTGCGCAGAGAACAGCTCGCGCGCCTGCTCGACGGTGAGGTCGAGCACCTCGGCGATGTTGAGGCCCTTGTAGCGGACCTCGAGCGTCTCGCGCCCGTAGCGCCTCCCCTTGCAGACCTCGCAGGTGACGTAGACGTCGGGCAGGAAGTGCATCTCGATCTTGATCTGCCCGTCGCCGCCGCACGCCTCGCACCGGCCGCCGCGCACGTTGAACGAGAAGCGGCCCGGCTGGTAGCCGCGCGCCCGCGCCTCGACGGTCATCGCGAAGAGCTCACGGATCGGGTCGAACACCTTGGTGTAGGTCGCCGGGTTCGAGCGCGGGGTGCGCCCGATCGGGGACTGGTCGATGTCGACGACCTTGTCGATGAACTGGATCCCCTCGAGGCGAGAGTGGGCGCCGGGCTTCTCGAGTGCCTTGTACAGCGAGCGGGCGCACGCCTTGTAGAGGATCTCGTTGATCAGGGTCGATTTTCCCGAGCCCGACACGCCGGTCACGCAGGTGAATGTTCCCAGGGGAAAGGCGACGTCGATCCCCTTGAGATTGTGCTCGCGCGCGCCCTTGACGGCCAGTTGCCTCCCGCTGCCCCGGCGGCGCGAGGGCGGGACCTCGATCGTCAGCTCGCCGGCGAGGTAGCGCCCGGTGAGGGAGCGTTTCGCCGCGATGATCTTGGCGGGCGGACCCTGAGCGACGACCTCGCCGCCGTGGATCCCGGCGCCGGGCCCGAGGTCCACGATCCAGTCGGCCTCGCGCATCGTCTCCTCGTCGTGCTCGACGACCATCACGGTGTTGCCGAGGTCGCGCATCCCCCTGAGGGTCTCGAGCAGCTTGCGGTTGTCGCGCTGGTGGAGGCCGATCGAGGGCTCGTCGAGGACGTACAGGACCCCCATCAGCTTGGAGCCGATCTGGGTCGCGAGACGGATGCGTTGCGACTCGCCGCCTGAGAGTGTGCCGGAGGTGCGGTCGAGCGTCAGGTAGTCGAGCCCGACCGAGGCCATGAACCCGAGCCGGTCCTGGACCTCCTTGAGGATCTTGCTGGCGATAATCAGCTCGCGGGGGGTGAGGGCGAGCGCCCCGAACCACAGCAGCGCCTCCTGAACCGGGAGCTGGACGACGTCATGGATGGTGGAGCCGCCCACGCGCACCGCCAGCGCCTCGCGTCGGAGCCGCTTGCCGCCGCACGAGACGCACGGGCGCATCGACATGAAGCGCTCGATCTCCGAGCGCGTGTCGTGCGAGGTCGTCTCGCGGTAGCGCCGCTCGATGTTGGGTACGAGGCCTTCGAAGCGCCCGCGGTACTCCCAACGCGAGCGCTCGCCTACGAAGGCGAAGTTGAGCTCGTTCTCGGTCCCGAACAGGATGGCCTGGCGCACCTTCTCGGGCAGAGTGCGCCACGGCTTGGTGAGCGAGAACCGCATCGCCTCGGCCAGGACCTGGAGCTGCCGCCAGCGGAACGAGCGCCGTCCCTCCTGGACGCCTAGAAGGGCGCCAGCAGCCAGCGAGCGCTCGGGGTCAGCGATCAGCTTGTCGGGGTCCACCTCTTGCACGACGCCGAGGCCGGTGCAGGCCGGGCATGCGCCCTGTGGGGAGTTGAACGAGAAGAGGCGCGGTGACAGCTCGGCGAGGGCAAATCCGCACCGCGGGCAGGAGTGGCGCGAGGCGAGCACGAACTCCTCGCCCTGGGCGGGCGCGATGCGCACGACGCCGTCCCCGACCTTGAGTGCGGTCTCGAGCGAGTCAGCGAGACGGTTGCCGAGGTCGGGGCGCACCTCGAGGCGGTCGATCACCACCTCAACGGTGTGCTTCTTCTTCTTGTCGAGTTCGGGCGGATTGGCGGCGTCCACGAGCTGGCCGTCCACGCGGGCCCGCACGAACCCCTCGCGCACCATCTGGTCGAAGAACTTCCGGTGCTCCCCCTTGCGGTTCTCCGCGAGAGGAGCGAGCAGCATGAAGCGAGTTCCGGCGGGCATCGAGAGGATCCTGTCCGCCATCTGCTGTGTCGTTTGCCCCTGGATCGGGATGTCGCAGTCGGGGCAGAACGCCTGCCCTATCGAAGCGAACAGCAGCCGCAGGTAGTCGTAGATCTCGGTGACCGTGGCCACCGTCGAGCGGGGATTCTTGGAAGTGGTCTTCTGCTCGATGGAGATCGCGGGAGAGAGCCCGTCGATGGTGTCCACGTCGGGCTTGTCCATCTGCTCGAGGAACTGGCGGGCGTACGCCGAGAGCGACTCCACGTAGCGCCGTTGGCCCTCGGCGAACAGCGTGTCGAACGCGAGGGTGGACTTCCCCGAACCGGACACCCCTGTGACCACCACCAGCCGGTTGCGCGGGATGTCCAGGTCTATGTTCTTGAGGTTGTGCTCGCGGGCACCGCGGATCGCGATCGTCTCTCGCATCGTGCTCTCAAACCCAGCCTGCGGCGGGGCTCTTCCCCGGCCCCTGCCCGCCGGTAGGAACCCTTTATGATACCTCCCGGACTGGCGCCGGTGAAGTCACCTTCCTCTCGTACTACTTCGGGGAGAGAAAGTGAGCCTCGCGGGTGGCAGGCCGTCTCATGGCCCGGCGTCGACCGCTGCCAGGGAGGTGGGCGCAGGCGCTATCATGTCAGCCGGGGGGACAAGGCTCCGTGCGGCTCTCGGTGGACGAGATCACGGTCAGGCCGGCGCTCGCGGTGGCGCTGGCGATCGTCCTCGTCGTGACCGTCGGGTGGGTGGACTACAACACCGGCCGCGACATCAGTGTCGCCGTCTTCTACCTGCCCGGGATCGCCCTCGCGACATGGTTCGGCCGGCGCCTGGCAGGGATGATCGTCGCCGGGGCCGCGACGGTGGCGTGGCTTGTGGCTCTTGTCTACGGGCGCCCCGTCGAGTTGGGCCGCTTGGTGCCGTACTGGAACGCACTCGGCATCCTTGGGTTCTTTCTGGTCAGTGTATTCAGCCTCTCCAAGTTGCAGGAAGCGCTCCGCCGGGAGCGGAGCCTGTCGCGCGAGGACCCGACGACTGGTGTGGCCAACGCAAGAGCGTTCGTCGAAGCCGCGGGCCGCGAGATCGAGCGCGCCCGTCGAGCAAGGCGACCGTTCTCGCTGGTCTTCGCCGACTGCGACGACTTCAAGGCGGTCAACGATGGGTATGGCCACGCTGGCGGGGACCAGGTGCTCGCCGCCATTGCCCGGTGTATCCAGGAAGCGGTGCGGGACGGCGACCTGGTCGCGCGGCTCGGGGGCGACGAGTTTGCGGTCCTTCTTCCCGAGACCGATGGCGGTGGGGTACGAGCCGTGGTCGAGCGCCTCCGCGACGCGCTGCGGCGACCTCTCGGCGACGAGGGCATCTCGGTGACGCTCAGCATCGGCGTCGCCACCTTCGCCGACAGCTGGCCACCCGTCGAGGACGCGCTGCGGGAGGCCGACCGCCTCATGTACACCGCCAAGAGCTCCGGCAAGGACACCTTCCGCGCCGAGCAACTGGCGCGTACGGAGTCGTCGGCTCGCTGACCGGGAAGCCGGGGCTGGAATACTCGTGGCGGACGCGGCCGACCCACGGCATCGCGCTTCCCACCGTGTGGGTCCCCACCGGCGCATACCGGGCCGCGGTGAGGGCGCCCCTCGCGTGTCCGGTCTCGACTGTGGTGGCACGAGGGCCGTCAGGGAGCCGCGGCAAACACGACCGCGTCGCCTCCGGACCTCTTGGCCTCGTACATGAGGGCGTCGGCGCTCGCGACGAGCGAAGCCGCGTCATCGCCGCGACGCGCGAGCGTGCCGCCCACGGAGATCGTGACGCGGATCTCTCCCGCGGGGGACGGCACGGCGGAGTTGGCGACCAGCGTCCTGAAGCGTTCGCCGAGGGCGTGGAGGCTGGGCTCGTCCACATTGACGACGAGAACGATGAACTCGTCGCCGCCCCAGCGGCCCACCAGGTCGAAGGCGCGGAGGTTGCCGGCGAAGTCCCGCGCCACCATCGCGAGGACGCGGTCACCGATGGCGTGCCCATAGCGATCGTTGACCGCCTTGAAGCCGTCGATGTCGGCGAAGAGCACGCCGAACGGCCAGCCGTACCGCTCCGTCTCCTCGAGCCTGGCCCGCAGCGTGATCTCCGTGAAGACGCGGTTGGCGAGGCCGGTGAGCTGATCCACGTACGCCATCGCCTGCAGTTCCCTGATGCGCTGGAGCGCGGCGACGGTGGCGGAGTTCTCGCTGAAGACCTCCACGGCCCCTGAGATCCGCCCGGCCTCGTCGCGGATCGGGGCGACCCTCACCCGCACGGGAACGCGGTGGCCCTCCTTATGGTGAAGGTAGACGTCCACCTGACGCGACTCCCCGTCGGCCAGCGTGGCTGTGAGGGGGCATCCATGCTCGCAGAGGCGAGTGCCCGCATCGTCGACGTGCACGAGGATCTCGTCGAAGCAGTGCGTGCCCGTGACTTCCCGGGCGGCGTAGCCGGAGATCCGCTCGGCGCCCCTGTTCCAGTAGGTGATCCGCCGCTCCGGGTCGACGAAGTAGACGCCGTCGTGCAGGTTCTCGAGCAGCTTGCGGAAGAACTCCGGCGAATCGCCAGCTCGTGCGTCCCTCTTCGGCATAGGGCTAGTACTCGCTCCCCCCGCGACCCGGGAGCCAGTGTACCCGAGGGTTGGACGGATGTCGCCTCGGGAGCCGTACGGAACGTCCGCGCCCGGTCCCAGCGCGATCCCCGAGCCGCCGCTGGCCAAAGCCCGCCCTGCCGCGAGGGAAGGCCTAGGTGCGGCGAAGGATGTCGGTGAACTCGCTCGAGTCGTTGTCGTCCTTGGCGCCGACGGCCGTCCCGCACACGGAGCACCGGTACTCGTACTTGTTGCCGGTCGGCAGCACGAGCAGGAGCTGGCGCCGCACCGGCTTCGCCGCCCTGCATCTGGGGCAGAACAGCTCGGAAACCTCGAACTGGTCGAACTGCGATTCCTTGCTCATCACGTCCAGCGTCGCGCGCGCCGCGGCCGCCGTCAAGTCCCCGCGCGGTGAACCGGTCACGGCGAGACTGGCCGGTCGAGAGGCGTGGCCGGACCGGCGGCAGTCGATCGGGCGGCTGAAACCGCTGTAGCATCGTTACAGTTGGCCCGCGAGCTGCGGCGCAGTCGGACTGGCGCCCATGAAGCGCACCGGGAGCTAGCCGGCCGCTCTCGTAGGGGTTTCGGAGGATCTGTGGCGGGGAGAAGCGTGCGGACGTGCATCGTCGTGCTGGCGCTGGTTGTTGGGAGGCCGGCTGGGGCGGTCACACACCCTGCGGTGACGGTCCTGAGCGGGCAGCCCGAGACCGCAGCCTCGGTTGCGTCGAAGGCCTACGCGAACGCGTTCCGGTCGGTCGGATACACAGTTTCTTGGGTGAGGCCCGCCGCATGGGAGGGCACCCCCGGCGAGGTGGTGGTAATCGCCGCCGAAGAGGCTGCCACGCTGGACGACGATGTGCGGGACCGATTGGTCGCCTTCGTGGATGGCGGCGGCAGGCTCGTCACTGCGCTCGGCTCGCCGCTCGCACGAGCCCTGGGCCTCCGGTTTGGGGGCGTGGTTGGCAAGGTGGTGGCGGTATCAGACGAAACCGCACCGGGCCTCGCGATCCGATGGCAGGCACCGATCACCGTGCATCCGTTCAGGGTTCCGGTGGGCGGGAGGACGATCGCCTGGGCACGGGGCCGCAAGGTTCCATTGGTTGCCACGTTCCGCCACGGTCTCGGCAGGGTGCTCTTCCTCGCGGTCGAGCTGGACGACGCAAACCCCCTTGGCACGTCGCGCTTCCCGTACTTCCTGCAGGCGGTCGGTTCGGCGTTCGACGTCGCGCCGGCGCTGACGTCGCCGCACATCGTGGCCTACGCGGATCTGGGCGATCACGACGGCGAGGACCCTGAGGCCCTCGCGGCCGAGTGGTGGCGGCGCGGCATCCGCGAAGTGCACGTCGGGACCTGGGACGCGTGGGGCGAGAAGTTGAGGCTGTACGAGCGGCTTATCGCCGCATGCCACCGGCGAGGGATCCTCGTGTACGCCTGGTTCGAGCTGCCCGAGGTCAGCACCCCGTTCTGGGACCGGCACCCCGAGTGGCGCGAGAAGACCGCGACCGGCGAGGATGCCCACGTGGACTGGCGCCGGCTGATGGCGCTCTCGATCCCCGAGTGTTTCGAGGCCGTCGCGCACGAGGTCGAGGATCTCTTGCAGCGCTTCGATTGGGACGGCGCTGATCTGGCCGAGGTGTACTTCGAGTCGCCGATGGGGCTCGAGAGGCCCGACCGGTTCACGCCGATGAACCGCGGCGTGCGCGAGGAGTTCCGGCAGAGGTCCGGCTTCGATCCCAAGGATCTCTTCGACGAGGAATCACCTCGGTACTTCGAGCGCGATCCTATCGCCCTCACGGCGTTCCTGGCGTACCGACGCGACAAGACGGTCGAGCTGCACGAACGGTTCCTCCGCGTGATTGCGGGCGTGAGGACGCACAAGCCGGACCTGGACGTCGTCGTCACCCTGATCGACGCCCTCTACGACCGAACCATGCGCGATTTCATCGCCGTCGACACGGCGCGCGTCGCGGCCCTGGCGAAGGAGTTTCCGTTCGAGCTGCAGGTCGAGGACCCATTCACCCTGTGGTCGCTGGGCCCGGAGCGGTACGCGAAGATCGCCTCCGACTACGTACGCTTCGTCCAACCGTCTCAGAGGCTCGCTCTGGACGTCAACGTCGTGCCGCGTGAAGACGATGTGCATCCTACCCTGCAGCAGACCGGCCTCGAGCTCTACCGTCTCATGGCTGAGGCCCGTCGCGCTTTCCCCAAGGTCTGCCTGTACTCCGAGGCGTCCATCTACCGGCAGGACCACGAGCTGCTCCTCAGCGCCTTGGCTTCGGCTTCGCGTCTAGAACCGTCCGGTGCGCACTCGGCAACGGTGGAGAGCGACGGCACCGTCGAGCTCTCGACGGAGGCCGACCCGGTCGTGGTGAGGCTCGACGGGCGCGAGTGGCCCGCCGTCCGCGGCGGTGCCGTGCTGCTCCCGCGCGGGCGGCACACCGTCGAATGGGAAGCGAGCGACGTGCCCGCGGACCGGCTCCGCCTCCTGGGGCTCACCGGCGTGCTCCTGGACGCCGCGTCGGACGGTGTCGCACTGAGCGTGCGCTACGCGTCGCCCGGCCGGGCGTTCGTGCTGCTCCCGTTTCGACCGGTGCGAGCCGCGGTCGACGGAAAGCCCCTCGTGGTCACGATTGCGCAGAACGAATTCGGTTTCGTGCTCAGCGCCCCGCCCGGGGAACACGTGCTCATGACGACACCGTGACGCACGGCTGGGTCCGGTCAAGGGAAAGGCGACGACTGGAGCACATCGCGTCTCACGCCGCGCCCGGAGTGAAACCTCGCTGACTTTGGTTGCGTATTGGGCTTGACGCGGCCGACGTCGCAAAGGCGTACCCGGGCGCAAAACGGTACGAACCCCCCCGGGGATGCGGACGTACTCACGCTTCAGCCGCCGGTGCAGACCGGCATCGAAAGGAGGCGTCGTGAAGCTCGTGTCCCGTGTTGTGTGCCTGGTTGCTTTGATCTTTCTGGTAACAAACGCTCCGGCGCGCGCCGCCGGCTGGCAGGCCCTGGGCAAGTGTGTCGTCGACTACCGCACCAATCCTCAGGACATTGCGGCAAAGGGTGGTGCGGGTCCCGTCTCCAGGATCAAGCTCGAAGTGGACGAGAACAACCTCGTGATCGGGACCGTGAAGGTTACGTTTGCGGACGGGCAGACCTTCGACCGGGACCTCAACAAGTACATCGGTGCGGGCGGCAGCCAGGTCATCGACCTGCCGAGTGCGAAGGAGGTCCAGAAGGTGGAGTTCACCTACCGGAAGGCCTCTGCGGTGAGTAACAGCCTGGCGCTGGTTCGGCTCTTCGGCTCCGTCTGATCCGAAAAGCTGCCGACTCGCTGGTGCCGGCTTTGCACACGCCGCCAGCACCTGCGCCGTGATGCACGGTGAATCGCAGGGGAGGGGCCGGGCGGACCGGAACCTCCGCTGCGTCATCCGGAATCATGGCCTCCTCGGGCATGCGGCAGGTCGCGGCGCCGACCGTCGTCGGGTCCCGACCTGCATGCAGGAGCCCGGGTCGGCCCCGACGGAGACAGTGCACGCCCCCTTGTCCCAGTGGGCTGCGCCGACTACCCTCGCAGGAGGTGAGGAGCGAGCGTACCAATCGACGGGAGTATCACCTCTACCGGGCGGCACTGGCGTTGAGCCGCGCGATGCCGTTCTGGCTGCTTCAGGAGATCGGTTCGGCGCTCGGGATCGTCTTCCTTCTGCTGGCTCCAACCCGCCGGCGCACGGTGGTGCGAAACCTGTCGCGCGTGTTTTCGAGCCGGAGTGCGGTGTCCCGTTTCAGGATTGCGCTGCGCTGCGCCGCCCACTTCGGCCGGATTACCTTCGACTTCATCAAGTGGTCGCACGCGCCGGCCGCGACGTTCGAGCGCATGGTCCGTTGGGAGGGGCTCGAGAACCTCGCCGAGGCCGTGCGCCGCGGCAAAGGGTGCTTCGTTCTCTCGGCGCACTTCGGGCACTGGGAGGTGGCGGCGCAGCGGATGGCGCTTGACGGCTTCCCGCAGGGGATGGTGTACCGGCCGCTCGAGAACCGGCTGATGGAGGAGGAACTGGCCCGGGGCCGCACCCGCTTCGGCAACACCCTGATCCCCAAGGAGGGTGCGACCCGGGGAATCATGAGGACGATCCGCAGCGGAGGGATCGTGGACATCCTCCTCGACCAGAAGGCCGATCTGGAGCACAGCGTGATCGTGACGTTCCTCGACTTGGCCACTCCGACGACGCCCTCGCTCGCGAAGCTCGCGCTCGCGACTGGCGCCTCGGTCGTGCCGCTGTTCTCCTACCCGGACGGAAGCGGCTACCGGTTCCGCACCGACCCGCCGGTCCCGGTCGAGCCCGGCGACACGCTAACGACCCTGACCCAGCGCTACAACGACAGGGTCTCGCGCGAGATCTTCGCCCATCCGCACCTGTGGTTCTGGTTCCACGACCGTTGGACACCGCGCAAGCGCCGGAGCACCGGTCTTGAGCCCTCAGGGCCGGAGACGGCGGCGGAATAATCGGCCGAGGGCAACGTAGACGACGACGCAGATCGCGAAGTCGATTGCGAGCCCGGCGTCGAGTGCGAAGGGGCGGTGGCGCGCCGCCTCGGGCAGGCGAGGCCAGGCCACGAAAAAGTAGAGCACGTTCCCGGCCACGATCGCTGCTAGCGCCCGCGCGAGCCTCTGAAGAAGCGTCATCGGCGCGTCGGTCACGAGACGCGCTCCTCGAGATGAGGCGTGAACAGTGTATGAGGGGTCAGGGGATCGGATCGCTTTCGTCCGCTGGAGAGCCGGTCAGCACCGCGCGGTCCAGCCTCACTCTGAGGTCGCCGATGTGCTCCGCGCGCCC
Source organism: Terriglobia bacterium (assembly GCA_020073245.1). Taxonomy (GTDB): domain Bacteria; phylum Acidobacteriota; class Thermoanaerobaculia; order Thermoanaerobaculales; family Thermoanaerobaculaceae; genus RBG-13-68-16. The sequence goes on from JAIQFQ010000002.1 coordinate 69,567, forward strand.
CGCGAACGCGATCGGAATGCCGGTGCCGACCTCGACGTCGAGCGTGAGAGCGCCCCGCATTCCGAGAAAACCGAGATCCACGTCCTGCCCCGCTTCCGGGTCATCGAGGGCGTGCCCCGCGGCGCGCACCGTGCGGACCAGGATCTGGCCGTCGCGGTGCCTGGTCCCGCCGGCCCACGACTCCTCAAGGTCGGCCCGACGGTAGGCGAGACCGCCCGCAGTGAAGACGAGCTCCACGTATCCCTCGTCGGCGAGCATCACGAGGCGCAGCGAACTCTCCTTGCGGTCGAGGCGCGCCGCGGACACGAGGTAGAGAAGGCCGTAGGAGTCTGTGACGGGTGTTCCCGGCGGTGGCTTCACCGCCGGCGAGACAAGGTACTGTCTCCGCTGGGTCCATGCCTCAGGGGCCTGGATCGCTTCGCGGGAGTCCTTCGGAGCACTACGCCAGGTGTAGAGGCCTCCCTCGGTGAACCGGAGGAGCTTCCGGTACGGGCTGTGCCCGAGCGTGGTCTTCTCGGCCCCGAGCGCCGCGCCGGTCGCGGGGTCCAACCAGAGGGTAACCCGTTCGTTGCGGCCGAACGGGAGATCGGTCGCCATGGAGACGGCTACGATCTCACCGGCCGGAAGCGCGACGGGCGACGCCTTCGGCGGCCGCCCCACCAGAGTTGCCAGAGCGGCCGGGGTCACGCGTTGAACGCTCAGGGTGGTGGAGGCCCCGAAGATGAACTTGTGAGCCGAGTAGTGCAGCTCCCTCCAGATCACGTCGCCAAACGGCGCCGGGGTTGGCGTCGGCGTGCCGGAGGCCTGCGTGCCGTCGGATTCGCCCTGGCGCTGTGGTGCGATGCTCTGGGGAGGGGCGGGCGTGATGGCGGGGGCAGGCTGGGATGGTACGGGCTGACGGTTCGGACCCGCTGCGGCGAGGCAGAGACAGGCCAGCGCCGCTGCCGCGACCGGCTGCGCTCGGCGTGTGGACCCCGCGCGTTGCCTTCTCACGATGACCTGCCGCCGAAATGGTAGCAGCAAGGGCGCCGTCGTGAGTCAGTCCAGCTCGTGGCCGCCGCCGGTTTCGTGACGGCCGAGGATCAGGATCTCGCGCGAGATCTCCTCGACCGATTTGCCTGTGACGTCGATCCGTCGCCAACCGTTGCGCTGGCACAGCGCCTGGGACTGCACCAGCTCCTCGCGGACGGCCTCGAGCGACGCGTAACCCTCGGCCGGGATCCCGAGGTGCTCTGCCCGGGCGCGCCGCAGCTCCGCGAGGCGTGGGGCGCTCATCACGAGGCCGAATACGTGGTCGTGAGGGACCGCGAGCAGCGCGGGCGCGGGCTCGATCCCCGGCACGATCGGCACGTTGGCGGCGAACCACCCGCCGTAGGCGAGGTAGAGCGTGGTCGGCGTCTTCATCGTCCGGGACACCCCAACCAGCACGATCTCCGCGCCCTCGAGCTCCTCGACGCGCTGGCCGTCGTCGTGCCGGAAGGCGAACTCGACCGCCTCGATGCGGCGCGAGGCCGCCTCCGTGAGCTGCGAGAGGAGCCCGGGCCTCTCCTGCGGGGAGACGCCCAGGTGGAATGCGAGGCGGTCCAGAGCTGGCCCCATCAGGTCCATGGCGTCGACCGCGTGGATGCGGGCCTCCTGCAGCATCACCTTTCGCAGGTTGTCGGAGACCAGCGTGTGAACGATGAGCGAGTCCCGGAGAGCGGCCTCCGCCACCACGGCCCGTACCTGCTCGGGGGTCCGCACGCCGCCGCAACGGACGACCGAGACGGCAACGTCACCGAACTGCGTGAGGGCGGACCGCACGACCCGCTCGCCGGTCTCGCCCGTGGCGTCGGAGACCACGATGATCTTCAACATGGCATCCGCTCAACCCGTCCTCTGTGCAAGGTATAGCATCGGAAGGAGCGCATTCAAAGCGCGCCGCCGGGCTCGGACGCGTATGATCGCCAGGCGCGAGGCGGCGCGCCCGGCACCGGCCGCTGAGCGCGTGGGAAGGAAGGGATGGATCTCCGAGTCAACCCGACCGTGGCCCGTCTCGTGTGTTCGCGAACGGGCCTGAAGGTCGCAGGCGAGGTGCCTGCTGGGCCGATCGGCCTGTGTCGGTGCTGCCCCAGCCCGGGGAAGCCCGTCGTTGTCGAGTATGACCGGGAGCGGGTCTTGGCCCAGCTCACAGGCCGGGACCTGAGCTGGGCATTTGGTCCCGGGATCTGGCGGTTCGCTCCGTTGTTGCCCGTGCTCGGTGTGAGCGACGACTACTCCTCCGACATCGGCGGCACGCCCGTGGTGCTCCACGAACGGCTTGGCGCCGAGCTCGGCGTCGATGTCTACCTCAAGAACGAGGGGATCAGCCCGTCGGGGAGCTTCAAGGACCGTGGGCTGGCGGTCGGGATGGCGTTCGGGCTCGCGTGCGGCGCACGGCGATTCTGCCTGCCCACCCAGGGCAACGCCGGCGTCGCGGCGTGTCTGTTCTCCGCCCGACTCGGCCTGCCGGGGTGCCTCGTCTACATGCCGGAGGGGTTCCAGGGGTGCGTCTACCACCGTGCCTGTGAGTTCTTCGGGGGTGAGGTGCGGTTCGCCGGGGACAACATCGCAGCGGCGGGGCGCGCGATGCGCGAGGCCCTCAGAGCAGAGCTTGCGAGCGGCGAGGTCGTGGACATGTCCACGTTCTTCGAGCCTGGGCGTCTCGAGGGCAAGAAGACCATGGGGCTAGAGATCGCAGCCCGGTTCGAGGGCCGGCCGCTGCCCGACACGATCGTCTACCCGACAGGCGGCGGGACGGGCCTTGTCGGGATCTGGAAGGCGTTCGAGGAGCTCGTCATGCTCGGCCTCCTCGACCCGGCGCGCACACCGTTGCCGCGCATGGTCGCCGTGCAGTCCGTCAACTGCGCCCCGATCGTGGAGGCCTTCGAGAGTGGCCTGGACGACGTCGTTCCTGTGACCTCGCGGGGGACGATCGCGGATGGTCTCGACGTGCCGGGCGCGATCATGGGGCACGGGATCCTGCGTGTCCTCAGGGCCTCGGGCGGAATTGCCGTGGCCGTGTCGGAGGCGGCGATCGCAGCGGCGTTCGAGCGCTACGGCCGCCTCGGCATCCCCGCGGGGATCGAGAGCGCGGCGAGCCTGGCGGCGGTCGAGGCGCTGCAGGAGAGCGGCGCCGTGGGCCGCGGCGACCGCGTGCTGCTGCTGCTCACCGGCAGCCACCTCATTCCGCTCTCACGACGGTAGCCGTGCTAGCGGGTCCGGTGCAAGAGCTGGATCGACTCGGCCAGCTTGGCGCGGAACCGGGTCAGCTGTTCCGCCAGCTTCGCCTGGCCGTCAGCCATGAGTCTCTCGGCAGTCGTCTGCAGGCGTTCGAGAATCTCCGAGGCGAGTTGCAGCGCGGTGTCCCTGTCGGCCTCTGCAGCGGCGCGCGCCTCGGGCGCGGCGCCGGCCTTGCGCAGCCGCTCGAGCGCGAGGAGCGCGGCAAGATGGGCGGCCGCACCGTGCGCGAGAAGGATGCACCAGTCGGGAGGCGGCGGTCCCTCCTCGCACAGCACCTTCCACAGTACCCGCCGTTCCCACGTGTCCAGGCTCCACGACCTGCCGCCGACCGGGATGGAGAGCGGGCGATCCTCACGCCCTCGCATCTCGAGCAGATGTGTCGCACGGTCGAGAAACGGCTTGAGCCTCGTAAGCTGCGAGTCCTGGGATTCGGTGACGTCCACGGTTGACGGCGGCGCCGGTGCGGTGGCGTCGCTACGGTCGTCCGAGCCGTTCCTCGCGGCGGCGCCGGAGGAGATCGCCGCCGTCTCCTCCGCCAGGACCCGCCTGGCTTCGACGAGGGTGGCCGCAAAGTCGCTGCGAACCGCCGACATCGTCTTGGCATCCTCCACGGCCCCGGCGCCGACCGACCGCCCGATCTCGGCACGGAAACCGTCCACGACGCTCGACGAGAGCCTCAGGGTGGCCTGGAGGTCGAGCCGGGCCGCATGCTCCGCCTTTGGGCTTCGCCCGGGCTGCTCCAGTTCGTCGAGGGAGAGCAGCATGGCGAGTTGGAGGGCGATGCACTGAGGGATCAGGCGATGCCAATCACGTGCAGGCGCTTCGCCGTCGCATAGCGAGTGCCACAACACCCGGCGTTGCCAGGTGGTGACGGTGAACATCCGCCGCCCGAACATGATGGCGAGCGGGCGGTCCTCGTTTCCCCTGGCGCGCAAGAATGCGGCCGCCCGCTCGAGGTACGGAGCGAGAGCCGGATCCGCGGCCGCCGGCGCGTCGGCGACCGCGGCGATTTCGGGGACCTCCGCGGAAGGCGGCTCCTGAACAACCGGCTCAGCGGGCGCCGCCGGTGCGACCTCTGCCACGGGCGAAGGCGCACTCGCCCCGGCGCTTCGCAGCAGCGCGAGGGTCTCGAGCAGCTTGTTCCGGAAGCTCGAGAACCGCTTTACCTCCTCTGCGCGGCCACTCCCGACCATGGCGACGATGGCTTGCCGCAGCCCCTCCGTGAAGCTTGCGGCCACCGCGCGGAGCGCAACCAGCCGTTGCGCTGCCTGACCCTGGTTGTCACCTTGATCGGGTTGGCTGATCTCCTCGAGCACGGTGGCCACGGCGAGGTGCAGGCCGGCACCGAGGGCAATCCAGGCCTGAGGGTCGGCCCAATCGGCGGACGCGTCGCACAAGACCGACCAGGCCGCCTTGCGCTCCTCTGCCGAGAGGGTCAGCGGTGCGGGACCGGATGGGATTGTGATGGACCGGTTCTCGTCGCCACGCGCGCGGAGGAACGCCCCCACCCGCTGCAGGTATGGCTCGAGCATCTCGTGACGGGCATCTTGAGGTGTCGGAGGTGGCACGCGAACTCCCCCCGCCGCGACCGCGTGAACCCGTGCCGCGGGGCGGCGGCCAGTATCGGCCACGCTCCACCCCGTGTCAAAGAACGGCACAGGTGAGGCTTTCTCCACCCCTAGGCCTCTACGCCAGACCCCGGTCCACGACGGCGGAGGGGCTGGGGTGCAGGGGAGCAGAGGGGCAAGCAACAACCCGTCATTCTCGTGCTCCTCGGCCCCTCCGCTCCTCCGCGCGTCCTTCGCTATGCCGAGCGCGTACCATAATCGAGAGATGCCGGAGCTGCCCGATATCGTGGTGTACGTGGAGCGGGTCGCGGCCAGGGTTGTCCGCCGGGTGCTGCAGCGCGTGCGGGTCGCGAGCCCGTTCCTTCTCCGCACGGTGACGCCGTCGCTGGCCGAGGCCGAGGGAAGGACCGTACGCGAGGTGCGCCGGCTGGGGAAGCGTATCGTCCTCTGTCTCGAGGGAGACCTCTTCCTGGTAATCCATCTGATGATCGCCGGCCGGCTGCACTGGCGCGTTTGCGGCGCACAGGTACCGAAGAAGCTCGGCCTGGCGGCGTTCGATTTCCCGGAGGGAACGCTCCTGCTCACCGAGGCGAGCCCGAAGAAGCGGGCATCGCTTCACGTGGTCCGAGGGGATGCCGATCTCGCCGCGCTCGGGCGCGGAGGGCTCGAGGTGCTCGACGCTGACCTCGCAAGCTTCCGCGCCGCGCTCACGCGCGAGAACCACACGCTCAAGCGCGCCCTCACGGATCCCAGCCTGTTCTCGGGGATCGGCAACGCCTACTCGGACGAGATTCTCCACCGGGCGCGGCTGTCGCCGCTGGCACTCTCGCAGAGGGTGGCCGAGGACGAGGTGCAGCGCCTGTACTGCGCGGCACGTGAGACGCTATCCGAGTGGCTCGAACGCCTGCGCCGCGAGGCCGGGGACGGCTTCCCGGAGAAGGTGACCGCGTTCCGGAGCGGGATGTCCGTTCACGGACGCTACGGGCAGGCGTGCCCGGACTGCGGGGCGCCCGTGCAGCGCATCGTCTACGCCGAGAACGAGGCCAACTACTGCGCGCGCTGCCAGACAGGTGGGAGGCTCCTGGCTGACCGCGCTCTCTCGCGGTTACTCAAGGGGGACTGGCCCCGGACCCTCGAAGAGCTCGAGGACAGGCGCGGCCGATAGCCGAGGATACGACTGCCTGGAACCTGTGCCCTCACAAGGTACGGGGGTAAGCGGAAGAGGGGAGAGGGACGACGAGGACTCCGGAAGGGTCTCGTCTTCTCTCTCCCGTCCACCATCTACCCTTTTCCCGTCTTCACCTGCAGCGCGGCTACCCGCATTCGGCCGCGGCCCCGCTTGTTTCATCTCTCCCTGACCCCTGACCCAAGTCTTCACTGCCGTTGCAGGCGGCCGCGCGCGAGCGAAGCGAGAATGCCGGCAGCGCAAAGCGCCGCGAGCAGCGCGAAGATGGCGTGACTGCTCGCGAGAATCAAAGGCGCGGTGTCATGGCCGATCCTGGCGGTCCCCATCACCTGGGCGAAGACCAGCGCGACGACCGACATCGAGAGCGCCTGGCCGACCTGACGCATGGTGCCGAGGGTCGCCGCCCCCACGCCGTAATGGCGCGGTTCCACGGCGCTCATCACCGCGTTGGTGTTGGGCGACGAGAACAGACCAAACCCGACGCCGATCAGGACGAGCCCCGAGGTCACCGCTCCGATGGGACTTGTGGCTCCGAGGTGCGCGAAGAGCACCAGAGCGAGCGAGGTCAGCGCCATGCCGGCCGAGGCGACGATTCGCGGCTCGATGCGGTCCGAGAGCCGCCCGGCAAGGGGCGACAGGAGAGCCATCAGCACCGGCTGAACCAGGAGGACCGCACCCGCGCTTTGGGGAGAGAGGCCGCGGACGGTCTGGAGGTACAGGGAAAGCAGGAACGTGACCGCGAACGTCGCGCTGTAGTTGATGAGAGCCGCCAGGTTGGAGAGGGCGAACCCAACGTTGCGGAAGTGCTGGAGGCCGAGGATCGGGTGGACCGCGTGCAACTCCCGGGTCACGAAGCCTGCGATTCCCGCCGCGCCGGCGAGCGCGAGCCAGCGGCCGGCCTCCATGTTCTTCAGCGTCGAGATCCCGACCAACAGCGTTGCGAGGCTCCCAGCCCAGAGAAGCGCTCCGCCGGTGTCATACGCGTCCGAGGAGGCACCCCGCCGCACGCCGCTCACCCGGAGGACCATGAGCAACGCCGCGGGCAGGCCCAGGGCGGCGCTCGCGAAGAAGATGCTCCGCCAACCGAGGTGCTGGGTGAGCACGCCGCCCAGGACCGGCCCGAGCGAGAGCCCGGTGTACACCCCTGCGGTGTTGATGCCGAGCACGCGTCCGCGCTGGCCCTGCGGGTACGCGCTCGTCAGGATCGCGACCGACGAGGCAAAGCCGATCGCGCCCCCGGCGCCCTGCAAGACGCGGAGCACGATGAGGCTGGTCACCGAGGGGGCGAAGCCGCAGGCGACCGAGAACACCGCCCAGGCGAGCATTCCCGTTACGAAGAGCTTCTTGCGGCCCGCCACGTCGCCCAGGCGTCCGAACGGCAGGAGGCAGGAGGCCGAGGCGACAAGGTACGCCGTGACGACCCAGTTCACCTGCACGGCGGAAGCGTTCAGCTCCGCGCTGATCGCCGGAGTCGCGAGGTTGAGGGCGGAGGACATGAACGGCGGCAGGAAGGAGGCGATGCAGGTCGCGAGGAGGACGTTGGTTTGCTGATCGGGAGGCGCGGGCGCCTCTCCAGCCACGCCGGTTTCGGCGGTGACGACCCTGGGGGCTGCAGGCGCACCCTCCATCACGCGACTATAGCCTGGACTATTCGTGGGGGGTCGTCGCGAGAACGCGGAGGTGGCTGGCACGGTGGGCAGCCATCTGTTGCGGCGGCACGGCGCCCTCCCACCCACCTAGCCGGCGCCTCAAGCCCCCGCGCCCCCGAGCTCGCGAGGCAGAGCCTCGCTCGCTGCAGGGTGAGGGGCCGAGTCGTTTTCTCTGCGATGCGTCGCAGGCTCCGAACCCCAAGTCCGGCCGCCAGGCCGACCCGTTACGCGTTCGCAGCAGACCCTTCATCGATGGTCCAGGCGTTCATGGGGGGGCACGAACCCCCGGGTCCGCAGGGGCGGTGTGGTCAGGAAGTGCGCCGGAGGAAATCGACCAGACCGTCGCGTGGAAGGTCCACGGACAGGAACCAACCCTGCCCGCAAGGACAGGAGAGTTGCGTGAGCACGTCGGCCTGCGCCTGGTGCTCGATCCCCTCGGCGACGACCTCGATGTTGAGGCCGCGGCTGAGCCGGACGATCGCCTGGACGAGGGCGTTCGCCCCCTTGTCGCTGGTGATTCCTTCGATGAAGACCCGGTCGATCTTGACCATGTCGACTGGAAAGCGCCGGAGGTGCGCGAGCGAGGAGTAGCCGGTCCCAAAATCGTCGAGCGCGAGCTTGACGCCCAGCGCCTTGAGGCGGTTGAGGTGGACAACGATCTTCTCCGTGTCGAGGAGGATCGCTCCCTCGGTGATCTCGAGCACGAGGCGCTCGGGCTCGAAACCCGTTGCTTGCAGGATCTCGGCGACCTCGTCCACCAGGGAGGCCTCCTGGAGATGGCTCGGCGACACGTTGACGCTCAGCAGAAAACCGTCGGCCAACGCCGTCTCGCGTCGTATGTCCTGCAACGTCTCGCACGCGTGACGGAGGACCCACCGATCGATTTGATTCAGGAGGCCTGCCTGCTCCGCGAGGGGAAGAAAAGTCCCGGCAACCAGCAGGCCCCGCGAGGCGTGCCGCCACCGTACGAGGGCCTCGACTCCAATGGCGCGGCCTTGGACGAGCGAGAAGATCGGCTGGTAGTGGACCGCGAGTTGGCCCTGTTCGACGGCGCGCTTCAGTTCGGCTTCAAAGTCAAGCCTCTGCAGCGCGTCGGCGTGCATGGTGTCCTTGAACACCACGATGCGGCCCTTCCCCTGGCTCTTGGCCACGTTCTTCGCGATGTCGGCGTTGCGGAGCAGCGCCTCGGCGTTCGAGGCGGTGATGCTCTCGACGGCGATCCCGATGCTGGCCCGGATCCACACGCGCCGTTCGCCGACCGAGAAGGGTTCCGTGAAGAGGGACATGATCCGCTCCGCCGCCGCGAATGCGTCCGAGGGCGAGGACACATCCTCCACCACGATCGCAAACTCGTCACCGCCGAAGCGGGCCATCGCGTCGCCCGAGCGGACGCACCCTCGCAGGCGGTCGGCGAACGCGATCAGGACCTCGTCGCCGGATGCATGGCCCAGGCTGTCGTTGATCAGCTTGAAGTCGTCGAGGTCGAGGAAGAGCAAGGCCACAAGCTCGCCTGGTCGCCGCCGGCGCGAGAGGGCGTGGTTCACCCGGTCGAGGAAGAGCGCCCTGTTCGGTAGGTTCGTGAGCAGGTCGTGGAGCGCCTGGTAGACGTTCTGGGAGGCGAGCAGGCGCTGCTCCTCGTACAGCCTCGCGTTGGCGATGGCGGTCGCGGCCTGCTCTCCGAACAGGCTCAGCGCCCGGAGTTGGTGCTGGGTATAGACCCGCCCCGGAGCAGCGTTGACGTTCAGCACACCGAGGAGCGTGTCGCGGTGGATGAGAGGCACCGACATCGAGCTTTTGGGCGGCTCGGCAGGCCCGTCGGCCCCGGCGGGCCATCGTTCCGGATCGATGACGCCGGTGACGAGCACGGGCTCACGCGTCTGCGCGACCCGGCCCGCGATCCCCTCCCCGAAACTGACCCTCGCCCCGGACGCTGCGCTGCTACCCCAGACGCTGACCGTGCGCAGCTCAGCATTGCCGTGCACCAGCATGATCGAGCCGTCGCGCGTCTCGAGGAGCTCGTGCGCGCAACCCAGGATGGTCTCGAGCACCTGCTGGAGGTCGAGGACCAGATTCATCGCCTTGGCGGCTTCGAGAAGGGTGGTGACCTCGCGCAGGCGGTTGGTGAGCGCCGCCGTAAGGACACGCTCGTCCACCAACAGCATCGTCAACCGGCGGAGCTGCAGCTCCTTCTCGATTGCGTAGGCGCAGAACAGGACCACGATAGCGAGGAGTCCGCCCTGCGCCGCAAACGGGGGAAGCCAGCTCGGCGGGCGGTAGTCCCGCCAGAGCGTGAAGGTCAGCAGCGCCACGACAACCGACAGGAACATCGCCAGCGTCATGATCCAGAGCTGCAGGCGCCGTTGCTCCACCGCTTCCAGCGTCGGAGTCTCAAAGCTGCGGAGGCCGGCGACTCGCGCGGCGCGCTCGGTGACTTTCGGTTCGGGCAAGCTGCCTGGAGCGTTCATGCTCGGCATCCGATTGTCTCAAATAGATCTGGCCTGTCCGCCCTTGGTGCCGCGCGTCGGCCAGGCCCGTGTTGTAGGCCTGTCCGGGGATCGAACGTTGCCGTCATATCGCTCCATGGTACTACGGTCGAGCAGCCAAGGTCCATCGAGCTTGCCCGGCGCCGAGCCCTGGCCGACGCCGCCTACGGGCGCCTCATCGCCGTTCAGCCCGAGAGCGGCACGCCGCGGCCCACTTGTTTGATCCGGGGTCGGCTGAAGTCAAGTCGGTACGCTGCGCCTGGCGGACGCGCTGTTTGCCGCGGCCTTGGCACTCGTCAGCCGAGGTTGGCGGAGCCGCGGAGAAGCCCGAGCAGTAGGCGCGCGGCGGCACGCGCGCCGTTCTCCCTCCTGGCGGTGGGGCGGCCGAGCGCCAGCAACTCGGGTACCCGGGCTGGCCATGAACCGCTGTAGAGCTCCTCCGGAGTCACCTCGAGACCCGCCATGCGGTTGCCGATGAACGACGCCAGGGGAGCCGACTCCCGGAACGTCGGGCGTGGCGCGTAACCGAAGGGAACGGCGGCAGCGTACGTCTCGGCGAGAGTGCTGTACCCGAGCTTGCCCACGATGGCGTCCGACGCGTGCACGAGGTCGGGGTGGTAATGACCCGAGCGATGCGGCAGCGCGACGAGGCTCCCTCGTCGCTCGGGGGAATCCGCGGCCCCCGGAATGACGAAGATGACATGGGAGAACGTCTCCAGCCGTGCGAGGGAGGCGTGTTGCCACGGCGTGCCGCCCATCGTCACGAGCACCATGCGCGCCTCGGCAGGGATCGCGAGCCGTCGGCGCACCTCATCCCGCCCCGTCCTCGGCGTGCGGCTCACCGGCGGAACCGTGACGGCACCCGCGACGGGTCGGCACACCGGCTCGGTCTGGATCCGGAGATCGGCGGCCTCAAAGAGCCGGGTGAGGACAGCGATGGGGCCTTCGAATGCAGGATAGGCATCGAGGTAGGCGCCGTAGATCCAGTCCCAGGTGAAGTTCTCGATGAGCGCCGACGGTATCCCTGCGTGCCGCGCCGCGGCGATGCCGAGCGGCGAGATGTCCGCCAGCATGAGACCGCAGCTCAGGTCGCGAAGCTCCGTTGCGAGCCGATCGACGAGATCGTCTTTGAAGAGCAGGAAGTCCTCGAGGAGGGCGAGCGTCGCATGGGGATCCTCGGCGAGGGCGGTCGTCTGCACGAGGCCGACGTCGGTGCGCAAAATGTGGTAGCGGAACGGGCAGGCCAGCGAATCGAGGAAGAACCACTCCGGCACCAGCGTGAACACCTCAAATCGGGCGGCGGGCTCGAGCTCAAAGAGAGCCTGGATGATGGCGCAGGTGCGGGCCGCGTGGCCGTAGCCGTGGGGGGAGACGAAGACCGCGATGGGGACTGGCCGGGCCATTGTTCGACCCGGCCAGTCTACCAATCAAGCTCGTATCGAAAGCTCCGATGCGGTCATGCCCGTAATGGGAACCGCTACGGCTTCGGCACTCCGGACATCGGGACCTCGAGGAGGTCGTCGAAATGCGTGCCGGGCTCGAAGATCCCCTCGGCGCGTGCGTCCAGTGCGGCCTGCTGTTCCGGGGCACGCTTGGCGTGCGCGGCCCGCAGCGCGGCCTGCACCTTGTCGATGCCGCCGAGGGTGTCCACCCAGTACCAACTCAGGTGGGTGGGCGCCCCAGCGACGTGCACGACGGGGACAAGCATGCCATAGCCGCCGATCACCCCGTCGGCCAGCAGCTTGTCGAAGACGCCGGGGTAGATGTCGCTCAGGAACGACGTGAGGTCGTCCTCCTTGCCGGGCTTCGCGGTCCAGTGCGCGAGCCAGAGATAGCCTTTCCCCTCGGGGCTCGCCGGCGCCTTGCCCATCTTCGCGAACACCTGCCGGTACACGCCGTCGCGATGGGCGTCCGGCGCAGTTGCGGCGTGGAACTCCTGCTCGATCTTCTTGTTTTCATCGGCCGAGCGGGCCTTCTCGGCCGCCTCGAACGCCTGATCCACCTTGCCGTGGCCGGCCCAGTCGGCGGCGTCGATCCAGAGCACCAGGTTCCACGACCCGTTCGTGTGGGCCCAGGGCATCCCCACCCCCCAGCCGGTGATGGTGCGGTCGGCCATGAGCTTGTCGAGGACAGGCTTGTCGTACTTCTTGAGCATACCCATGACCGTCTCGCCCTTACCCGGCAGGACCTTGAAGAAACTCGCGACGGTGATCGGGTGGGGCGCCTCCTCCGCTGACAGGACGGCGGGGACGGCGAACGACAGCAACAGCAGCGCCACGATGGCGACACGACGCATACCAGACTCTCCCTTTTCTCCGGCCTGCTGCCGGTCCCGTGGGGGGGACGGTGAACGTGTTAGGAGCTTGAGACACAATCTAGCAACTGGGGTCGATGCCTGTCAAGGCTCTGGAGCAGAGGCACGGAGGAGCAGAGGTGCGCGACAGCAGAGGTGGAAGGTCAGAGGTGAAACGGCAAAGGTCAAAGGGAACAAAGACACTTCTAGTCAAATGGCGTCAACGCAACAGCACCGCCAAATCCAGTTCTCCGCTTGCCCTTTGACCTCTTCCGTTGGCCCCTCTCGGCTACCGGCGCTCCTTCATCGCGGCTGCAGCCTCGCGATCGAGGGTGCGGCGCCTGAGCGTTTCGCGCTTGTCGTGGAGCTTCTTGCCGCGCGCAAGGGCCAGCTCCACCTTGATCCAGTTGCCTTCGACGCCGATCGCAAGAGGCACGACGCTGAGGCCTTTCTCGGCGACTTTGCTTGCGAGCCTGATGATGTCGCGCTTCGCCAGAAGGAGCTTCCGGCGCCTGGTCGGGTCGTGGTTGGCGTAGCCGGCGTTTTCATAGGGCGCGATGTGCACATCGGCGAGGAAGGCCTCGCCGCCCTCAAAAGCCACCCAGCCGTCCATGAGCTTGGCATGGCCCCCTCGTATGGACTTGACCTCACTCCCGGTGAGGGCGAGGCCGGCAGTTATCCGCTCGAGGAACTCGTACTCGAAGCGGGCTCGGCGGTTGGTCGCGAGCAGCTTCACGGACGGACGATCTCGAGGAGGACGGGGACCAGGTCGGGGTCGAACTGGCGACCGGACTCGGCGCGGATGGTGTCGAAAGCGGCCTCTCGGGGCATCGGGCGACGGTACGAGGACATCGAGGTCAGCACGTCGTAGACCTCGGCGAGATGGATGATGCGGCTGGGCAATGGAATCATCTGGCCCGCCAGTCGCTGAGGGTAGCCCGCCCCGTCCCAGCGTTCGTGATGGAAGCGGATGGCGGTGGCCAGGTCCCCAGGGAACTCGACCGCCTCCACGATGCGGGCCCCGACCAGGGGATGGCGGCGATAGAGCTGGCGCTCAGGCTCGCCCGGCGGGTCCATGCGGTAGATCCGGGCGTAGTCGAGCTCTCGCATCCCGACGTCGTGGAGGTAGCCGGCAACGGTGATCAGTTCCTCCTGGTCGGGCGGAAGCCGCAGGGCGACGGCCATGCGCTGCGTGATCTCGGATGTCGTCTGCGAGTGCTGGCGAAGGTGGGGATAGGCGGTCTCCCCAGGCTCCAGCAGGACACGCGCCAGGTTGCGCGCCGCCCTCCGGTAGTCGCGCAGGGCGGTCGCGACCTGAAGGTGGCCCCTTGCCGCTGCGAAGATCGCGTCGCTTGACGTCGAACCGGTTGGCGTGATGACCGAGAGGGCGACCCACACGGGCGGCCCGCAGAGGAGCACCGCGGTGCGGATCTCTTCCTGGCGCGTCTGGCTTCCACCGCTCGGCTGTTCGTCCCACCCCCACCGCTCCGCCGGCGGCATGTGTGCGCCCGACTCCAGGAGGACGCGGGTCTGGTGGGTGATCACGGCGTCCCTGTGCTTTTGGTCGAGCGGAGTCGCTCGGACGACCAGAACCCGGGTGCTCCCACCATCGGTGAGCGTGAGCGCGGCCGCGGCGACGTCGGGCAGGAGGGCGAGGGACCGGACCAACCCGGTGATCTCTTCGATCACCCAGCGGTGCGGGAGGGAGGCAGACAGGTCCGGTGCGGGTGCTTCCGCCGGCGGGGTCTCCGGCTCCGGTGTCTTCGATGGCGTGCCGTGGCCGCCAGGGTCGGCCAGGAAGCGCTCGAGCATCAGGCCGATATTCCGGGCGGCCGCCACATCCTGGGGGCCGAACCGGGCCTTGCGCGACTTATCCCGCACATCCACGAGGCCGACCATACGGTCGCTCACGGTGAGCGGGATCGTCAGCAGACGAGACGTTCCGGCACCCTCGAGATGTGCTTGCAGCGATGGGAACTCCGGCAGGTCGTTGAGGTACGCCGGGCCGGTCCGCCGGCGCCGGGCCCACTCCATGAGCGGGTGGTCGAGCGGCAGCAGGGGTGGGAGGGTGTCTCTCCGTCCGAACCCGTAGCTGGTGGTGAGATTGAAGTTACCCTCCGGTCCCTCGAGGTAGAGGGCGGCTTTTGTCGCTTGGAGCTCCTCCATGCAGCGATACAGAATCTCCTTGGCGCGTCGCTCGCGCTCCGTGTTCAAGGACGCCGGCACGGTTGCTCCCTGGGCGAGTCTACCACCGCGCTCTGTGGTAGCCGCACCACACCGAACTGCGCTCGAGCCACAGCCTTGGGGGTTGGCGCCGTCACCGACCCTGGCACGCTTCTCGCTCCTTCCAGTGGTGGAGGTACCCCATGGCGTGGCAGAAAACCATCCGACGCGCGGTGAGCGTTCAGGGGGTGGGGATTCACGGGGGAGAACAGGTGGCGCTGCAGCTGCGCCCGGCCCCGCCGGGCACCGGAGTGATTTTCGTGCGCACCGACCTTGGGATCTCCATTCCAGCCCGCGCCGAGAACGCTCGTGACCTGGCGTACGCGACGACGCTACGCCTTCGCGGCGCCGAGGCGCGGACCGTCGAGCATCTGATGGCGGCCCTGGCCGGAACCGGCGTGACCAACCTGTTCGTGGATCTGTCGGCGGCGGAGGTCCCAATACTGGACGGTTCTTCGCTGCCGTTCGTCGAGTTGCTGCGCCGCGCGGGGGTCGTCGACCAGAGGGCCAGCCTTCCGGAGCTGCAGGTGCGGCGCGTCCTGCGCGTGGGCGACCGGGAGCGCTGGATCGAGCTGCGGCCTGCCTCCGAGTTGCGCGTGGATTACCGTGTCAGCTACAGCTCTCCGGCGGTTGGACGGCAGCGCTTCGTCGGTGCGATCACCCCGCAGAGGTTTGCGTCCGCAATCGCGCCGGCGCGCACGTTCGGGTTCCCCGAGGAGGTGCCCGCGCTCCGACGGCGGGGGCTCGGCCTCGGCGGTTCACTCGAGAACTGCGTCGTGGTTGATGGAGAACGCATCCTGTCGGGCGAACTGCGCTTCCGCGACGAGTTCGTGCGCCACAAGGTGCTCGACCTCATCGGCGACTTGGCCCTCCTGGAGTACCCGGTTCGCGCCGAAGTCGTGGCGCACAGGGCCGGGCACGCACTCCACGTGGCGGCGATCAACGATCTGCTGACGAGCCCCGAGGCATGGGAGCTGGTGGAACCCGACCGCCTCGCGCCGTTCACGGTGCGGCCCTATGAACTCGAGGCGGCCGTGAGCGCCGGCTGAACGACAGTCGACGGTTGACAGTCAACAGTTGACAGCCGAACGTCGAAACCGACAAGCAAAAGCCCAATATCCAGCAGGGTTGGTCCATGGACCGTCCTTGGGGGTGGGCGGGGGACGTTAAACTGTCGACCCGGCGGGAGGGTCGAGGGAGGAGTGTCAACTGCCGGAGGTGTGGTACGATTGCCACACCATGCTCCTGGCCGCGATCCTGCTGGCCGCAGCACCGATACCCGAACTAGGCGTGCTGCTCACCCCGGCGCCGGGGCGGCTCGCGCTCGAAGTGGCCGTCCAACGCGCGCTCCCGACCGAATGGAGCGAGGCGCTCGCGGCGGGTGCTCCCGTCAGCATCACCTATCGCCTGCGTCTGTACCGCAACCGACACTGGCTGTGGGACCAGCGCGTCGCCGGCCATGAGTTGGTTGTGAAGGCGCAGCGCGACCCTCTGACCGGGGTGTTCACGCTGGTTGCCGAGCTGGACGGCGAGATCCTGGCGTCGGGACAGGTGGGAACCCTTGAGGAAGCGGTCCGCTGGGTGACCCATCCGCCGAAGTCCGAGATCGCAGTGCCCCTTCACCGGGAACCCCTGCTTCTGTTCCTTCGGGCTGAGTTCCTGACGCACTACAAGCTGCTCGTGATCCCATCGACGGTTGGAACCGACTGGGTCGGGCTCTCGGTGCCGGAGCTTCCGTGAAGGACTGGCGGCGGCGCTGGCAACGGTACCGGCGGCAGAACCGTTTCCTGGTCGGGCTCTATCTGGTCCTGCTGCTGCTCGCTGGGGGGGCGTACGCCCTCTTCTCTCGCATGGCCGGCCTTCCGGCCGAGCAGCTGACCAACCGGTTGCTCACCTTCCTGTTGTGGTGGTTCGACCTCACGCTCATTGCGATCTTGCTGTTCATCCTGCTCCGCAACTTTCTCAAGCTGGCGCTCGAGCGCCACTACGGGATCCTCGGCTCGCGCTTCAGAACCAAGCTTCTGCTCTCTTATTTCGTCCTGATCCTCGTCCCGACCTCCCTGCTGTTCCTGCTCTCCGCCGTGTTGCTTTCGGGCGCGGCCAACGCCTGGTTCTCCGAGCCGGTCGAGCGAATGGCCCGCGCCGGCGTCGAGCTCGCCGGCGGCGTGAGGGCCCAGGCCGAGGCGCGCACGCAGCGCGCCGCCGGCGTGATCGCGGACCGGCTCCGCGGTATCGCGACCGAACCCGAGCGTCTCGCGGAGCTGGAGCGTCTGCACGCGGAGCTCGGCGACCACCTCACCGGTCTGCTGCACGACGGGATGCCTGTCGTGGAACTTGCAGACCCCCACCAGCACCTGCTCCAGAGGCTGGCACCGCTCCCCCCGGAAGTTTTCAAGGCCGACGGCGTGCGCGGGGAGCGTTTCGGCGGCACCCTCGTGGTGCGTGCCTGGCGGCGACTTCCGGGCGGTGCCGCGGTACTTGTGGGAGAGGCGCTTCCAGAGGAGCTGGTGGCTGCACAGGCGCGGCTGGCCGCGGGGGGCGTCGCATACGAACGTCTCAAGTTGGAACGCCCGACGATCACAGCCACCGTGGTGCTCGGCTTCGGCGGGCTCGCCCTTCTCGTGACGTTCGCGGCGATCTGGCTTGGCCTCTATCTGTCTCGGCGCTTCACTGCGCCGCTCCTGGCGCTTGCAGCGACCACCCAGAGAGTCGCGGGAGGCGAGTCCCTCGAGACGGTGCCCCTGCCGGCCGAGGACGAAGTCGGCATGCTGGTCGGCTCCTTCAACTCCATGGTGCAGCGGCTGCGCGAGCGCGAGGGCGAGTTGCAGGCAACCGTCCGCCGCCTCGACGCAGTGCTGGGCGCGATCCGGACCGGGGTTCTGACCATCGATGCGGAGCGCCAGCACGTGCTCGGCAACCCGGCCGCCGCCGCGATGTTGGGGGTACCGGAACTCGCCACAGGAGGCGTCACCCTCGATGCCCTCGGCGCGGCGGGATTGGCCCGCCTTGCGGAGACCATCCGGTCGGCCGAGAGCGCGGTGCGCGGGTCGCTCACGATCTACCCCGGAGGCGTGGCGCGTCACCTCGAGATGGCCGTCGTTCCCCTGGGCAGCGCTGAGCGACCGGAGGGGTGGGTGGTGGCGGTGGAGGATCTCACCCAGCTCCTGCGTGCCCAGCGGCAGGCGGCGTGGAGTGAGGTGGCGCGTCGGATCGCCCATCAGATCAAGAATCCGCTCACGCCGATCCGCCTGGCTGCGGAACGCATGGCGCGTCACGTCGAGCGGAGTAGCGCCGGCATCAACGAGGTCGTCAGTGACGGCAGCCGCGCGATCGTGGAGCATGTCCAGGCGATGCAGGAAATGGTGGACAGCTTCGCGCGCTACGCGAAGATGCCACCCCTGGCGCGCCGGCCGGTACCCATCGGCGAGCTGGCTAGACAGGTCGTGGCGCTCTACCAGGGTGTCAGGGAGCAATTGTCGGTCGTGCTGGTGGACCACTCGGGTGGGAGAGATGTCCTCATCGATCCCGAGCAGTTCCGCCAGGTGATCACGAACCTCGTCGACAACGCGGTCGAAGCGTCCCCTGCGGACGGCGAGGTGGTGGTCGGAATCGAACGCGATGGGGAGGAGGTGGTGGTCTCGGTGACGGACCAGGGTACGGGTCTGCCGGCAGAAGACCCGGAAATGCTGTTCCAGCCGTTCTACTCGACCAAGGGGAGAGGCTCTGGCGTAGGCCTTGCGATGGTGCAGCGCATCGTCACCGACCATGGCGGGACGGTGCGGCTCGAGGCCAACCAGCCGCAGGGTGTCCGCGCGGAGGTGCGGATCCCGGGGGGCGAAGGGTGAGCCACGGCAGCATCCTGGTCGTCGACGACGAACGCGGGATCCTCGATCAGCTGGGCGGGATCCTGCGTGATGAGGGCTTTGGCGTGACGGCCGTACCGACCGGCGAGGAGGCCCTTGCGGCGGTGTCCCGGGAGCTGTACGACCTGGTGCTGCTCGATGTCGCGCTCCCGGGTATGGACGGCATCGAGGTCCTGCGCCAGATGCGCATGGTCGGCCAGACGGTGCCAGTGGTGATGATCTCCGGCCACGCCACTGCGGAACAGGCGGTACAGGCATTGAAGGAAGGAGCGGTCGACTTCCTCGAGAAGCCCCTCGCGCTCGAGCGCGTGCTGGTCACGGTGAGCAATGCCCTGGCGCATGCGCGCCTCGAACAGCAGATCCTGGCCGAGCGAGACGAAGAGGAACCTCTGCTCACCGGTGTCTCACCGGCCGTGGGGGAGCTGCGGCGTCAGATCATGCTCGCCGCCCCGACCGATTCGAGGGTCCTGATCATGGGGCCGAACGGCGCCGGGAAGGAGGTCGTCGCCCGCCTGCTTCACCGTCACTCCCGGCGGTCGGCAGGGCCGTTCGTGGCCGTCAACTGCGCTGCGATCCCCGCGGAGCTCATCGAAAGCGAGCTGTTCGGCCACCTCAAGGGCGCCTTCACAGGCGCGGTGGAGAACAAGCGGGGAAAGTTCGAGTTGGCCGACGGGGGCACGCTCTTCCTGGACGAGGTGGGCGACATGAGCTTGCTCACCCAGGCCAAGGTCTTGCGGGTGCTGCAGGAATCGCGCTTCACCCGCCTCGGGGGGGCTCACGAGGTTCGGGTCGATGTGCGCGTGATCGCAGCCACCAACAAGAACCTCGAGGACGAGATCTCAGCCGGAAGATTCCGACAGGATCTGCTCTTCAGGCTCAATGTGATCCCGATCCGAGTGCCCGGCCTCGGGGAGCGGCCGCAGGATGTGCCTTTGCTCATCGAGGAGTTCATGAGCCGGTTCGCTCATCGCATCGGTGTCAGTCCCAAGCGGGTGAGCCCTGCCGCGATGGGAATATTGCAGGCGTACCCTTGGCCGGGCAACGTTCGCGAGGTCCGCAACGTGGTCGAGCGCCTCATGATCATGGTCACCGAGGCCGAGATCACCCCAGCGGCCCTCGACCTGACCATAAAGGACGCCGGCCAGGCATCGGACGGCACCTTCACAACGCTCAAACAGGCGCGCGTGCGCTTCGAACGCGGGTATGTCGAGCGAGTGGTGGAGTCATGCGGCGGCAACATGTCCCAGGCTGCTCGGGTTCTCGGGCTCGAACGCTCGCACCTGTACCGCAAGCTTCGCGCCTTGGGCCTTCGCACGCGTTGACCGTTCGGCGGGCGGGCGCTAGCATGAAGAGATGGCGTATCCGGGCAACTCGAACCTCGATACAGCGGTTCAGCAGCGCATTCTGACGGCCTTCAAAGAAGCGGTTCGCTTGCACCGCGAGGGGCACGGCGAGGAGGCGCGTACGATCCTGCGCTCCATCGCCGACGTTGATGCGAGCTTCGCCCCAGCACAACGCCTGGAGCAGGCGATCGCTGCCGGTGCCCCGGTGGATCTCGCGCAGCTCATCGGAGAGGTAGCCGCGCACGGTGATGTGGACATCGAGACCACGCTGGCGAAGGCGCGCCAGGCGTTCGCCCAGCGCGATTTCCAGGGGGCCTTGACCCTGGCCCAGGCCGTGCTGCGCGAGCTTCCGGGCCACCCTGACGCGAGGCAACTCACGCTGGAAGCCCAGGGCAGGATGCGGGGCGGCGGCGAGGTCCAGACCCACCTCGATCGGGTCCGCCAAGCGCTCGATGCCGGCCTCGCCGAGGAGGCGAGGGGCTTCCTCCGGTTGGCCAAGAACCTCGACCCCGACCACCCGGCCCTAGCCCCGCTGGAACGGCGGTTGCAGCTTGCGGCCAAGCCGTTGGCCACGGACGCAGAGCCCGATTTCGAGTTCGAGGTGTTCGAGCAAGCCGTCGAACTGCCCGAGGAGGCTCCACCGGCAGTCGTCACGCCGCCACCGCAGCCGGCCGCGCAAATGGGCGCCCCGTCGGTCGCGCCAACACCACCGGTGGCGACGGTACCCTCCGCTCCGCCAGTGCGGTCCCCATCGGCTCAGTCAGCGTTCCGCCAGACTTCGGTCGCAGAATCGCCCACCGCTCCTGAGGCCGGCTCGCCGGCCGCCGGGATCAGGTTCGACGAGACCGGTCCGGACTCGTCGGGCGAGTTTCCCATGGCTTTTGGCGATGAGGTCGCAGCCGTTGCCGCCCCGGCCAGCCAGCCAGACAACACGGCGGCACGCGTGCAGGCGCTGCTCGACCAAGGCCAGCAAGAGTTCGATCGCGCTGACTATCAGGGAGCGGTCGACACCTGGTCGAGGATCTACCTGGTCGACGTGTCCAACGCCGAGGCCGACCGCCGCATCGAGCAGGCGCGGCGTCGGAGGGAGGAGATCGAGCGGAGGGCGGAACAGCACTTCTACGAGGCGCGGGAGGCCTTCGACCAGAGGCGGTTCGACGACGCTCGTGCGTCGTGCGAGCAGGTGCTCAAGCTGGTCCCCCAGCACCTCGAAGCACACGATCTGCTGCAGCGGCTCGAAACACCTGCTGCGCCGCCGCCGCCCAGCCTTGCGGCCGAGGAGGACCTGTTTCGCGATGAATTCGTGCCGGCCGCGATCTCCTCGTCGTCGGGGTCCACGCCGGCCGTTCGGAGTACCGCCGCGCTTTCACCTGAGCATGCGCCGGAGTTCCACGAGATTGTCGCCGCTCCGGTTGCACGGTTCCGCGCGCCTTCATTGCCGCTGGCGTGGATCGGTGTCGGCGTCGGGATCCTCGTCCTCGTCGGGGCCGCGGCGCTCTTCCTGCGCGGCAAGGTGTTCTCCGGCGGTGGCGCGGCCGTGACGGAGGCCATGGCCGAGGCGGAGCAGCTTGCCAAGCAAGGCCGCGTCCAGGAGGCAGTGCAGCTCCTCCAGAGCTTGCAGGGCCAGGCCGAGGGCGAGCAGGCGAACCGCGTAAACCAACGCGTGCTGGAGTACCAACACAGGCTCAAGGCCAAGGCGGCACCGAAACCGGTCGCCGACGGCAAGGTGGTCAGGGAAGCGCTCGCTGCCGGCCGGCGTGTGAAGGCGATGCAGTTGGTCAGGGAAAGCCTCGCGAAAGTCCCGGGCGATCCGGAGCTCACGAGCCTCCAATCAGAGATCACGACGTACGCGCCCGTCATCCCCGCCCTAGCCAACGCAGTCGCCAGCAAGAACTGGGAGTCGATTCGGTCACTCGCGGAGCAGGTGCTCAAAGGCCACCCCGAGGATGGCGAGTCGCTCCGCTTGTGGTCGGTGGCCACCTTCAACGTCGCCGTGCTGCACCTGCGGAAGTACCAGGTCGCGGAGGGCCACGAGCTGCTCGTCGAGCTCTCGAAGCGGGTCAGCGACCCCGATGCCGCCCGGCTTCAGCAACTGGCGAAGAGCTATCTCTCGAGGCCGGCCGACCCGAGGTACCAGATATACGTGAGCAACGTGGACCTGAGGCAGCTCGAGTAATGGCACCGCGCACTCCACCCGGTCAGCTCGACATCCCTCTCGTCTGGGAAAACGAGCCGGGCAGCGAGAGGCTTGACGTCACCAGGGAAGCGGAGAGCCCGCCGCCGATGCCCTCTCCGCTCGCGGGTTCGCTGCGGTTGTGGATTGCGGCGCTGGGTGACGCCGGTGTCGCCGCGGTGGGTGCGGCCGCTTTCCTGGTGCTCGCGGCGCTGCTCGGCGCCGAGTTGACGCCGGGTCAGATCGCGCTCTCGAGCGTCGCAGGAATGGCAGCCATGACCGTGGTCGCTCTCGGGAGCCTGTGGGGCTGGCGTGCCACGCCCGGCATGCTGCTCCTGGGTTTGTGCTTCTCGCAGGCAATCCCGTTTGCCCGGGCATGCCGACTGTGGCTCGTGTGGCTGTCCTGCTTGGCGCTTGCCGGTCTGCCGCTGTTGGTGCGGCGCCGGGGCGAGAGCGCGGCGGAACGGCTGGCTGGCGGCGTCCTCAGCTACCGCTCACGTCCCGGGGTCGCTTGAAGACCATGCCGATGTGGTCGGTGGCACCCGTCTTGAAGTTGATTGCGGTGATGCCGACGAGCTCCCATCCGTCCTCGCCAAGGCCGTTCAGATCCTTTTCCTTGAGCGGGTCGAGGCGATAGTTCTCCGAGCGGACGTTGATGATGCGATACTCCCAGACGACGCGCGCCATGCCGGCCTCCCAGCCCCCCCCGGCGGTATCTTCTGCACCGTGGCTGGCCAGAGTATACCATCGGGAATCTAGGTAGTGTCGGGCCAAACTCGACTCTCCGTGGTAGTTCCGGCGTACAACGAGGAGAGCCGTCTCCCCGCCACGCTCGATCGTCTGGTCGGCTATCTTGCAGGGCAGCGGCAGCTCTTGCCGGCAGAGATCGTGGTCGTGGACGACGGCTCGACCGACGACACAGCCGGCGTGGTCGAGACGTTCCGCCCGCCGGCCGGCGTCGCGATGCGGCTGGTCCCGCTCGGCCGTAACCGGGGGAAGGGTGCGGCCGTGCGCGCTGGCATGGCGGCGAGTCTCGGCGAGCGCGTGTTGATCTCGGACGCGGACCTTTCGGCGCCGATCGAGGAGGTCGAGGCGCTGCTGAAGAGTGGTGCCGACGTGGCGGTCGGTTCACGCGGTGTGCTGCGCGAGCTGATCGTGCGGCGTCAGCCTCTCGTGCGGGATACCATGGGACGGATCTTCAACGTCGGCCTGCGCCTCCTGGGGCTCACACGTCTGAGGGACACGCAATGCGGGTTCAAGCTGCTCGAGGGCGAGCTCGCGCGTCGCCTCGCCGGCGCGCTGCGGCTCGATGGGTTCGCGTACGACGTGGAACTGCTGGCGCGCGCGGAGCGTTCGGGGGCGACCGTGGCGGAGGTACCGGTGCGCTGGTACCACGTCGAGGCGTCGCGCGTCCGCCCGTTTCGCCACGGCTTGCAGATGCTGCGCGATGCCTTGCGCGTGCGCCTCTGGCTCTGGATCGGGCGCTGAAGAAAGGAAGTGGCAAAAGGGAAGAAGGAAGAGGAAAGACGGGAGGCCCCCTGAAAGCGGGGTTGTCCGTCTTTCTTCTACCTTCTACCCCTTCCCCCTGACCGGCTGAAGGAGCCCGAACATCGTGCCCTCCGGGTCGGCACAGTACACATGCGTTCCCACGCCGGGGATCTCGCTCGGGCCATGAATCTTCGCACCACCGGCCGCTTCGACGCTCGCGACGGCATCGGGGAGCGACTCGACTTCAACCGTGTTGATCACCCGCTGGGCGAAGTGACGACCCATGATTCCACCGTTGATGCCGGTGGTCCCGGGAGGACCCGTGGTGACCAGCCAGTAGCTCTGTCCTTCCCAGCTCGCCGACTCCCATCCGAGGGCCTTCTTATAGAACGCTGCGACGCCGGCGGGATCGTCGGCGAGGATCTCGAAGTGCACCGGTCGGTTCATGACCTTCCTCCACTCTTGCGAGTTTGGTAGCACAACACTGAAACGAGCGGTCCTCATCCCGGAGCAATCTGCACTGTGGCGCCGGTCGGGCGGTTGAGCGACGGGCCGGCCTGGCGCACAATCCGAGGGGATGAGCCTCATTACGCTCTCGGGCCTCAGCGTCTACCCGGTCAAGTCGGCTCGGGGGATCGCCGTTGAGGGTGCGACAGTCGGGCCACGCGGCCTCGACGGTGACCGCTGCTGGATGGTCGTGGACGAGGGTCGGGTCTTCCTCAGCCAACGGTCGCACCCGCGGCTCGCCCTGGTTTCGGTGACGGTCCAAGGGAAGCGGCTCCAGCTCGTGGCGCCGGGCATGCCTCCGATGACCGTTGATCCGCCTCCGAGCGACGTGGCGGCTGCGCAGGTTCAGGTATGGGACGACGTTTGCGATGCGGTGCCGGCCGGCCACGAGGCCGCGCGCTGGTTTTCAAGCCTCCTCGGGTGCGCGTGTGAGCTGGTGCGCATGGCGGACGGATCGCAACGTCGGGTCGCACGGCGGGGGGACGCGCCCGAGGCCGAGGTCGGGTTCGCGGACGGGTTTCCGTTTCTGCTGATCTCCGAAGCCTCGCTCGAAGATCTCAACCGGAGGCTCGCCCGGCGCGTGCCGATGGACCGCTTTCGGCCGAACCTGGTGGTGACCGGGTGCGAACCCTACGCCGAGGACTGCTGGAGCCGCATCAGGATCGGGCAGGTGGTCTTTCATGTCGTCAAGCCGTGCAGCCGCTGCAGCACCACGACGGTCGACCAGGCCACAGGAGAGCGGGGGCGGGAGCCGCTCGCGACGCTCGCGACCTACCGGCGGGTGGGCGACAAGGTGATGTTCGGCCAAAACCTCATGCACGAGGGCGTGGGCACGCTTCACCGTGGCGACGAGGTGACCGTACTCGATGAAGTCTGAACCCGTGCGCACAATCGTGGGCCGTCGCTCACTGCATGTGACACCCGGATCGGCCGTGTCAAGAAGGAGGCGTCCGCGACGGGGCGTTACTCGAGGAGCACCCGGATCCCGCCGGCGAGTCGCGCCGCAAAGTTGTAGACGAGCGCCATCGCGGCCCCGAGCACGAACCCGAAGAGGCCGTAAACCGGTGGCAGGACGAGGATCGCGAGCGCTCCGAGGGAAGGCCCGTGCAGGAAAGGGATCCCGTTCACGAGAGGCGTGAACGACACCGCGGCTACGGCGACACCGACAAACGCCCCCATCACCGCGTGAATCAGTGCGCCGAGCGCGGCTGCCGAGAGGACGCCGACGCGCTTGACGCGCCAGTACACGGCCGTTGCCTCGACGAACGCAGTGTCTCCCGTCGCACCGACCGGAGCCGGCTGCGCGAGGACCGGCGAGTCGCCGAACGGACCTCCGACGGCCATCGGAGGACTCGGCGGGGCAGATTCCGGGAACACCTCCAGCCTTGGGTCGGGTTCGGGTTTCGGCGCAGGCGCCGCCTCGGGAGGATCCACGCGGAAAGGGTGTCCGCACGAGGGGCACTTGAGGTCCCGTCCCTGGTAGCGGTCGGGAACCGCGAGTTGCCGATTGCATTGCGTGCACGTGATGTTGATGGTCCCCATCGTGCCCCCTCGCTCCCCACGGTCGCGGCAGCGAGGCGTTCGGGGAGCCTCTCCATGGTAGACCACGCCGCAGCTGCGTGCCGGCGCCCGGCGTGGTCTTCGGCGTAGAATCCCCGCTCGTGTCCATGGGTAACATCTTCGTGGTCGTCGTCTTCAGCCTGGTGGGCTTCGCCGCGTTCCGCTACGGAAAGAGGAACGCCGAGGTGCGGCCGATGCTGCTCGGCGCGGCGCTCATGGTGTACGGCTACTTCGTTTCGGACGCCTGGCTGTCGCTCCTGTTGGGTGCTGTGCTGACCGCCCTCATCGTCTTCCCGCGGTGACGATCCCGCGCAGGCGCTCACGATCACCCTGTCATAATCTCGGCCGATGGGGCTTCTTCGATTCGTCGCGACCCTCGGGCTCCTCCTCGCCGCCGCGCCGGCCGGGGCGCAGGGGGGTGAGTCTTCGTCCAGAGTTTTGGAGTCCGCCGCCGTGCGATGGAAGGAGCTGCGGTTCGCCGGCCACAAAGCCGGGATCTCGGCCACCGTCGACCTGCGCCTCGATCGGGTCGCGGACGGCCTGAGCGACGGCCTCCTTCTGGAGAGCACCACGCACCTGCCGGGAAGGACGTTCGTCGCCCGCGAGCGGGTCGATCCAGCCCGGGCCGGCGCGCGCGAGATCGTGGACACCGAGACGGGGGTCAAGCACCACCGCAAGACGTACACGCTCCGCGAGCGGGGGTTCGAGCTCGACCTGCTGGAGCCCGCGTCGCTGCCCGAGATGCTGCTGCCGCCGGAGCAGTGGACCAAATTGAGCAGGTCGTTCATCCCGTATCCGCGGGCGCTCGCGCCGGGAACCGCGATCACCGGCCCGGCCGGCCTGCTGTATGCGACCGCGACGTCCGGCCTGACGTCCCAGGGCGACTCGATGACGATTCACGTCCTCGTCCAGACCCAGGTGGAGCGGGTGACGGTGCGGGTCGAGGGGACCGATCTGGTGGATCTCGCATTTGACGCTCGGAGCCGCGGAGGTGTGAGCGCAGTGCGCGAGCAACTGTCCGCCTTGAGGCTCGTGGCGCACAGCCAGCCGGTCGACCCGGCGTCCTCGAGCGCGTTCCGCATCTTCGGCCTCGAGGGTGACGTCCGGATCCTGTGGGATCCCGGGCGTGGGCTTCCCGTGGAGCTCTCCGGCCACGTCAAGATGCTCGGCCATGTCGAGGTCCGCCTCGCCTCCGCGACCCTTCTCTGACCCCTGTCCCCTGCCTCTCCTCTTCATTGACAACCCGTACGAGATCGCGTACGTTTCTTCAGGAGGCGTTCATGGGACCGATTCGGGTCAGCGAGGCGCGCGACCGGCTCTACCGGCTGGTGGACGAGGCGGCCGAGTCGCACGAGCCGATCGTCATCACCGGTAAGCGCGGCAGCGCCGTGCTCGTCTCCGAGGACGACTGGCGCGCGATCCAGGAGACGCTGTACCTGCTCTCGGTGCCCGGGATGCGCGAGTCGATCCGCGAGGGGGTGGCGACCCCGGCGGACGAGTGCGAGACGGAGCCCGGCTGGTGAAGCGCCGCCCCTGGCGCGTCGTCTTCACGAAGCAGGCCCGGAAGGACGCCAAGCGAATCGCCGAAGCTGGCCTCCGGGAGAAGACGCAGGCTCTCCTCGACATCCTGGAGGGGAATCCGTTCCGTCACCCCCCACCGTTCGCAAGGCTGGTCGGCGACCTCGCCGGTGCTCTCTCCCGCCGCATCAACATCCAGCGCCGGCTCGTCTATCAGGTCCTCAAGAAGACCCGCACCGTCAAGATCCTCCGCATGTGGACGCTCTACGACTAACGGGAAGACGCCTGCCCTGCGGGGCGGATGCCTGGCAGAGATCGCGGCTACTCGGGGTGTGCGTTCCCCGCGCTCCCTTGCCCTGAGCCCGGTGCCCCTCCCCTGACTCCTGTTTCTACGCCTGGCCGTACAGTGGGAACGCCTTCGTCATCTCCTCGACCTCGGCCTTGACCCTGGCCCAGACCGCCTCGTCCTCGCTCTTGAGGACGCGGTCGATGAACGACGCGATGACCTTCATCTCGTTCAGACCCATGCCGCGGGTTGTGACGGCCGGGGTGCCGATCCGGATGCCCGAGCCGATGTAGGGCTTGCGCGTGTCGAACGGCACGGTGTTCTTGTTCACCGTGATACCGGCCTTACCGAGCCGGTCCTCGCCCTTCTTCCCCGAGATCCCGTCGCTGCCGAGGTTGATCAGCATGAGGTGGGTATCCGTGCCGCCGGAGACCATGCGCCAACCGAGGAACTGCAGCTCACCGCACAGCATCCTGGCGTTCTCGAGCACCTTCGCGATGTAGTCGCGGTATGCAGGTGAGAGGGCCTCGGCGAACGCCACGGCCTTCGCAGCGATCACGTGCATGAGCGGCCCGCCCTGGACGCCGGGGAACACCGCCTTATCGAGCGCCTCGGCGAACTCCTGCTTGCACATGACCATCCCGCCGCGAGGACCGCGCAGGGTCTTGTGCGTCGTGGTGGTGACGAACTCGCAGTGCGGGACCGGAGATGGGTGCATACCGACGGCGACCATGCCGGCGATGTGGGCGATGTCGGCCATCACCATCGCGCCCGACTCGTGTGCGATCTTTGCGATCAGCTCGAAGTCGATCGTGCGCGGGTAGGCCGATGCACCGCATACGATGAGCCTCGGCCTGTGGGTGCGGGTCAGCTCGCGCAGGGCGTCGTAATCGATCGTCTCGGTGTCCGGCCGCACGAGGTACGGCACGACCTTGAACGTCTTGCCGGAGTAGTTGAGCGGGTGGCCGTGCGTCAGGTGGCCGCCATGCGAGAGGTCGAGCCCGAGGATCGTGTCGCCCGGCTGGCAGGTGGCGAGGTAGACGGACATGTTCGCCTGCGCGCCCGAGTGCGGCTGGACGTTGACGTGGTCCGCGCCGAACAGCTGCTTGGCACGAGTGCGCGCCAACTCTTCGGCGACGTCCACGAACTCGCACCCGCCGTAGTAGCGCTTGGCGGGGTACCCTTCGGCGTACTTGTTGGTCATCACGGAGCCCATGGCGGCGAGCACGGCGGGCGATACGAAGTTCTCGGATGCGATCAGCTCGAGCCCCTCGTTCTCCCGGTGCCTCTCGTTGTTGAGGGCGGTCGCGATCTCCGGATCCGTCTGGCGGACTGCGGTTTCGAGGAAGTTGAAGTAGGCGGTGCGTTCGTGCTGGTTCATGGCTGTTGCTCCTTGTCCGGGGTGGGGGGGACGATGCCCGGCGCCCTGCGCCCTGTGCCCTCTTCGTTCTCGATCTTCTCCACGCGCCGCTCGTGACGTCCGCCCTCGAACGGCGTAGCCAGGAAGATGTCGAGGATCTGAACTGCGACGCCCGGGCCTGTCGTGCGGCCGCCGATGCAGAGGACGTTCGCGTTGTTGTGGCGGCGCGCGTACTCGGCGGTGAAGGCGTCGTGGCACAGCGCGGCGCGAACACCCGGGTGACGGTTGGCGGCCATGGCCATCCCGATTCCGGTGCCGCAGATCAGGACACCGAGATCGCCCTTGCCCGCGAGGAGCGCCCGGGCGAGTTGGTGGGCGAAGTCGGGATAGTCCACGGCGTCGCGGTTCTGGGGGCCGAGGTCGAGGATCTCGTAACCGGTGTCGCGGGCACGATCGGCGAGCATCTCCTTGAACTCGAACCCGGCGTGATCGGAGGCAATAAGGATGCGCACTCCAGGCTCCTCCCGGCCCAGGACACGCGGGGCCGTTTGCGGATAGTACTACGCCCGGGCCGCACCGGAGCACAGACAACGGCCAGGTCGATGTAGGCGCCCGGCGGGTCCAACCGTCGTCAAACCCGAGGGTGGTACAGCGCCTCGTGCTCCTCGAGAGCGTAGCTGTCGCTCATCCCCGCGAGATGGTCCACGATCAGGCGCACGAAACGCGGCTCCGACCGGTAGTGCTCGGAGACCTCCTTCCCGATCCCCGCGATGGGGAGGTCTCGCAGGTAAGGACGCCCAGTCTCCTCGTGGAAACGCAGGAGCGCGTAAGTGGGAAGGGTGAGCGGATTAGAGTAGAACGCGCGGAAGAGCCCGGTCATCACGAGGTGGGCGCGGTGGTCCTGGCGGTTGACCTCCTGGTGGCTGATGATGAAACGGTAGATGAACGCCTTGAGGTTTGCGAAGAGGGGGGCGACGCGCTTGGAGAACGCCACGATTGCCGCGGGGATTTCGTCGGCGATCGCCGCCCACCCTTCGTGGTCGGACACCCGGTGCTTGGCAGCGACCCGCTCGACGGTCCGTGCGGTCGTCTCGATGGCATCGGTGACGAAGAGGTGGATGAGCCCACGCTGCAGGAGCGCCGCCTTGCGCGCTCGACGCCGCTCCAGCTTGTAGGTCTGCCCTGAGCGCTCGATGACGGTCGCGGCTGCCGCCAACTTCTCGATCTCCTCGAGCGAGACCGCTTCGGCGTAGAGTCCGTCCTCGAGGTCGTGCGTCTGCTGTGCGATCTCGTCCGCGAGCGCCACCACCTGTCCCTCGAGATGGCACGGCTTGCCGAGCCGCAGCCCCTGGGTCGTCGGGAGCGGGAACGGAAAACGGACCTTCCACGTGGTGTGCTTGATGATCCCCTCGCGCACCTGGTCGGTCAGGTTCAACCCGGGGTGGTCGTAGCGCCGCTCGAGCTGATCCACGACCCTCACCGACTGGTAGTTGTGTTTGAACGTCCCGACCTCCCGCACCAACCGTTCCGGCAGCGGGCAGGTCGGCTCCTCGCCGGCGAGGATGCGTGCGAGAACGCGCTCGCCGGAGTGGCCGAACGGCGTGTGTCCGATGTCGTGGGCGAGGCCGATCGCCTCGACGAGGTCCTCGTTGAGGCCGAGAGCCCGGGCGAGGGTTCTGGCGATCTGAGAAACCTCCAGCGTGTGAGTCAGGCGTGTGCGCGGGTGGTCACCGGCATAGGGCACGTAAACCTGCGTCTTGTGCTTGAGTCGGCGAAACGCTCGCGAGTGCAGGATTCTGTCTCGGTCCCGCTGAAACGCGGTGCGGTAGTCGAAGTGTCGTCCCTCGGTCGGAAGCGGGCGGCGACGCGTGGCCTCGGAGGAGCGCATGGCGCAGAACGCGAGCGAGGCTGCCTCCGCGTTCTCCAGGCGAGAGCGGGTTCGGACCTCGAGTTTGACCGTGCTAGCCGTGGTCCCCTCCGAGGGAGGCCAGGACCTCGCCTGCCAGGCGCAGGGATCCGGTCACCAGCGTCGGGCAGTCGGTCGGGATCTCGAGCAACGCCGCGGCAACGCTTCCCGCACGCTGGCTCCCAGGGAACGCCGCCGCGAGATCATTGAGCGGCGTCGCCCGCGGGGAAGCGATGGGCGCCACCGTGACACCCCTGACTCGGGGGCGCAGGATCGCGGCCATCGCCTTGAGCGGCTTGTCGTCCAGGCACGAGAAGAGCAGGTGCACGCTGCCGGAAAGCCCCATGGAGTCGAGTGCTCCGGCGAGCGCGGCCACGGCCTCCCGGTTATGGGCGCCATCCACCAACAGGTCGCGCCCCCTTCCCTGGCACCACTGCAGGCGCCCCGGCCAGGATACGCCCTCGATCCCGCGCCGAGCCGCGTCGGTCCGCAGCCCCCTGATGAAGCCGTGTTTCGCGAGCGCAGCGGCCCCTGCGAGCGCCAGCGTGAGGTTGGCTCTCTGATGCTCGCCGGCCAGCGGCAGGTTCGCGTCACCGCTGGCGCCGCCCACCGTGAACGTCACGCGGGTCCGTTCGAAGGTTCGAGGGTTCAGGGGTTCGACCGTTCGAGGCGCAGTTGAGAGTTGAGAGTTAAGAGTTAAGAGTTCAGAAACCCCGGCTTGATGTTTCCTTTTCAGCTCTTCACTCTTCACTCTTGGCTCTTCACTGCGTGGTTCGATCGGGATGACGGTGGCCCAGGCGCTCGCAAGGGAGAGGGGAGTGCCGGGTGCGGCGGAGGCGCGAACGACGGGTTCAACCTCGTGGTCCCACACGCCGACGATCGCCTCGCGACCGCGCAGGGCCGCCGCCTTTTCCGCTGCGATAGCGGCGCGCGTCGTGCCGAGCCATTGCTGGTGGTCAGTGCCGACGTTTGTGAGCAGCGTGACCTCGGGCTCCACGGCGCTCGCGGCGTCCCACCGGCCTCCGAGACCGGCCTCCATCACAGCGATGTCGACGCGACGCTCGGCAAACTCGAGGACTGCCGCGCAGGTGAGCGTCTCGAAGTAAGAGAGGTCGGGGAATCGCTCGAGCGGGGCCACAAGCTCGCCGAGCCTCGATCGGGGGATCATCATGCCGTCGATGCGGACGCGCTCCTCGACCTCTATCAGGTGCGGGGACGTGTACAGGCCCACGCGGAGTCCGTGCGCCCGGAGGATCTCCGCCAGCAGCACTGCGGTCGAGCCCTTGCCGTTCGTGCCCACGATCAAAGCCGACGGGAACGATCTCTCGGGCCTGCCGAGCGCCTCGAGGGCACGCCGCATCCGGTCGAGCCCGGGCAGGATGCGCTGTTCGAGCCGAGGCCCGAGCAGCGCTTCCGCTCCTAGAGCATGTGAGAGAGACACCGTGCCAGAGTCTCCTTGAGTTCCTGGCGGGGTACGACCATGTCGAGCATCCCGTGCTCCAGGAGGAACTCGGAGCGCTGGAAACCCTCGGGGAGCTTCTGACGGATGGTCTGCTCGATCACCCGGGGTCCGGCGAAGCCAATGAGGGCCCCTGGCTCGCCGATGTTGAGGTCCCCCAGCATCGAGTAGGACGCGGTGACGCCGCCGGTGGTGGGATCGGTGAGTACGGAGATGTAGGGGATCCGCGCCGCGTGCAGGCGGGCGAGGGCGGCCGAGATCTTGGCCATCTGCATGAGGGAGAGGATCCCCTCCTGCATCCGGGCGCCTCCCGAACAGGAAACCACGATCAGAGGCAGCCGGTTCTTCAGGCAGCGCTCGATTGCACGGGTGAGTTTCTCGCCCACCGCGGACCCCATCGAGCCTCCCATGAAGGCATACTCCATCGCGGCGATCACCGTTCGAATCCCCGCAAGGCGGCCTATCCCGACCATGAGGGCGTCGCACCGCAGCCCTTTCTCCCGCAGCTCCTTCACGCGCTGGGCGTACGGCTTTGTGTCGACGAACTCGAGCGGATCGGTAGAGTAGATGTTGCCGAATGCCTCCTTCCAGCTGCCTCCATCGAACAGCTGGCTCAGCCGCGTGCGCGCCGAAACCCGGTGGTGGTGTCCGCATCGGGGGCACACGAACAGGCCTCGTTCGAGCTCCTTTCGATAGAGGGTTTCCCGGCACCCATCGCACTTCACCCAAAGGCCCTCCGGGACCTTGCTCGCGGGCCGCTCGGATGCGTCCGTTCGTCGGAACCACACCATAGGGAAGTAATGGTACACCGGCTTGAGGCGAGAACACGCAAGTCCAACAAGGGAAAAGGGAAGACGGGAGACGTGAGAGGGAAGACGAGAGCCCATGGGGCCAGCGTTGAACTTCCTCTACCGTCTCCCCTCTTCCGTCTTCCCTTTGCAGACCTGATCGTCGGCCGGAGGGTCACTCGCCCTGGCGTGACATGCCGGACGAGGAGCGGGCGACGATGAGCGGCACACCGCCGGGTTCCGGCACGAGAGCAATCTCCACGCCGAACACCTCCCGGAATAGGTCAGGACGTACCACCTCCGCGGGAGCCCCAACGGCGCTCACCTGACCGCCTTTGAGGATCACGAGGCGGTCGGCGAGGCGGAGCGCGAGGTTCCAGTCGTGGAGCACGAGCACGACGCCCACGCCGCTGCGCACGAGGGCGCGGAGGATGGCAACCAGCTCGAGCTGGTGGCGCACGTCGAGGGCCGTTGCCGGCTCGTCCAGCAGTAGCAGGCGCGGCTCGCTCGCCAGCGCCCGGGCGAGCAGCACGAGCTGGCGCTCCCCCCCGGAAAGGCGCTGAACGGCGGTTGTCTCCCGCCCGGAGAGCCCGACCCGGGCGATCGCCGCAGCCACCGCCGCGTGGTCGCGCGGGGCGGGCGGGCGCCACGGGCCGAGGTGCGGCGCGCGTCCCTGCTGGACGACCTCAGCCACCGTGAGAGGGAAGGCGAAGCTCACCGCCTGCGGCACGAACCCGATCACACGCGCCACCTCGCGCCTCCGCCAGGTTGCAAGCGGCCGGCCGATAAGCTCCACCATGCCGGAGGTCGTCGGGAGAATGCCGGCGAGCAGCCGCAGTAGCGTGCTCTTTCCGGCGCCGTTGGGACCCAGGACCCCGACGCACTGACCCTCGGTCACGGTGAGATCGACCCGCCGCACGACGTCGTCGGCGCCATACCCTCCGGAGAGCTCGCGCGCTTCGAGCAGAGTCACGGCGCCCGCCTCAGCAACGCGATGAAGAAGGGCACGCCGAGCAGCGCGGTGACCACCCCGACCGGCAGCTCGGCAGGTGCGAGCGCCCGGTGGGCGATGAGGTCCCCCAGCACCATCAGAGCGGCCCCGGCGATCGCCGCGCGCGGCAGCAACCGTCTCGTGCCGTGTCCCCACACCAACCGGCAAAGGTGGGGAACGACGAGCCCTACGAACCCGATGACCCCTGCGAACGCCACGGCCCCGCCGCAGAGCGCAGCCGATGCCAGGAAGACCCTGCGACGCACGGTTGCGACCTCGACGCCGAGCCCGGCCGCGGACTCCTCACCCGTGGCCAGCAATCCGAGGTCGCGCCCGTGCAGAAGAAGGACGAAGGCCGGGACCAGCACGTACGGCGCGAGCCAGGCCACGGTGGGGCCGGAGGCGGATGCGAGCGACCCCATGGTCACGGCGAGAGCTCCAGGCAAACGTGGTGAGGGCGCGACGGACAGGATCGTGAGGATTACTGCCGACGCCGCGGCGTTGACCGCAACTCCTGCCAGGATCATTCGCGTGGATGAAGGTCCCAGCGGACCACGCGCCATCCACCACACGAGGCCGGTGGCCAACGCGGCCCCGCCCATGGCCGCCGCAGGCACCAGACCGAGGGCCATCGCCGGCAGTGCTGCGAAGGCAGCGGTAGCGGCCGCCGCGCCGCCGCCGGAGATGCCCAACAGGAATGGGTCGGCGAGGGGGTTCGAGAGCAGCGCCTGGAGGGCCGCCCCTGCCAGCGCCAGAGCTGCACCTACGGCCAACCCCAACGTGAGGCGGGGAAGCCGCAATCCGAAGACGATGGTTCGGGCCTCCGACGTTCCGCTCCCCACGAGCGCCGAAAGCGCCTCGCCGGCTGAGAGAGCAGGGCCGGCAGCCAACAGGGCGGTCGCCGCCGCGGCCAGCAGCACCGCCACGAGCAGGACATCGGCCGCGCGCTTCACCCGGGCCTCCCTCGCGACCCGGCTGTCGGTTTGACGTTGTTGGGCGGGGGGCCGGACACCGGACCCCGAACCCCGGACTCCGTCTTCTCGTCCGCGACACGCGCGGCCACCAGCGCCTCCAGGGCATCGACCAGCCGCGGCCCGGGCCGGCTCGCTGGGTCGGCCGGCAGCCAAACAACGCGCACCGCACCGGAGGCCAGGCGGGCCCCGGGAGGTGTTTCCCGGACGCGGGCAAATCCCTCCCGGAGGTCCTTCTCATCGGAGGCCACGACCATGTCCAGACGGGGGTCCAGGAGCAGCTCGGGGTCCACGCGCGGGTAGCGACCCACGCCGGGTGCCGCGAGGTTGACGAGGGCCGCGCGCCGGAGCAGGTCATCGTGGAATGTGCCGGGCGCGGCCACGATCAGCGGCTCCCACCAGACGACGTACATTGCCGTGCGGCGGGGGAGTGCTGCGGCACGGGTGCGCAGCAAGGCACATCGCGCCTCGATCTCGCCTCCGAGCCGCTCGCCATCGTCTGGCCGATCGAGGGCGCGGCCCACGAGGCGGCATGCGGCGCCGAGTCGGTCGAACGACGTGACATCGACCGTGAAGACTCGGGTGCCGAGCTCGCGGAGACGCTCGATGGTCCGCGGATCGCTGCCTGCGGTAGTCGCAAGCACGAGGTCGGGCCGCAGGGCGAGGACCGCCTCGGGATCGTTTGGCGCCACGCGCGGCAGGTGTCGGAGTCCTGGGGGGTAGTCGGCCGCGGTGGGCGCGGCGACCACGAACCCACCGGCGCCGAGAGCAAACGCGAGCTCGGTGACGTCCGGAGCGAGCGGTACGATGCGGCGAACCGGCCCGGCTCGAACGACGGCCCCCGTCTGGTCGACGAGACCCCTCGGCGGCGGCGAGGCGCAGGCGAGTGTGAGGACAAGTGCAAAGAACCCACACCACCCGGTGTGGGTCCTCCATCGGCCGATGGCGTGCGGTGGCAGGCTACTCGGTTCCCTGCTCTTCCATGTCGTTGGGAACCCCCAAGCGCTGACATGCGGCGTCGTACATCTGGCGTGCGGCTTTTTGCGCCGCTTGCAGTTCCGCGATGCGCTGCTTAACGCGTTGCAGCTCTTCCTGGATCTGATTCTCTAGATCTGCGATCTCCTGCTTCGTGACCTTGCGAGTCTCCTCGTAGAACTTCCGTTGCTGGTCTGTGAGAACCGACATGAAATCCTCCTCTTTCTAGAGCTTGAAGGTCGTGGTCAAAGAAATATGCACCTTGACTCGTACGCCGTTCTTTGTGGCTGGCCTGAACCGCCACGTCCGGACTGCGCTCACCGCCGCCGCGTCGAGTCCGAAGTCGGGCCTGATCCCCTTCACCACCTTGACGTCCTCTACGTTGCCGTTCTCGTCGACGAGGACGTCCATCGTCACGGCGCCGGTCTGACGCTGGCGGGCGGCCAGAGCCGGATACGTTGGCGGAGTCCTGGAAATGGCCTGCGGCGGAATGACGTCGGGTCCTGGCTCGACGACGTCCCCGACCTGCACGGGCGCCTGGGCCGGGGCCTGCGGCGGGGCCGCCGCCGGAGCGGCTACAACCGGCGCAGGAGTCGGAGGCGCCGCGGTGGGTTCGGTGGCGGGAGGTGCCGTGGTCGGCTCCGGCGCCGCAGCGGCGGGCGCCGCCGTTGCTTGTGGCGCGGCGGGCTGCACCTGCGGAGGCGCCTGCGCGGCCGCCTGCTGCGCGGGAGGATTCGCGGCAGGCTGTGCTGGCGGTGGCTGCTGGCGTTGCACGGCCGCCGCGGTCGGCCGGACGGCTGCCGGTGCCGCGGGCCGCGCCTGCGCCGCCGGGGCGAGGATTTCGCCAGCGAGCTTCTCCCGCAGCGCCTGGGTCTGCTTGGCCACCTCCTGTTGCGCAACCTCGCGCGCCATCTGGACGGTCTCCGGCACCGGCGTCCCCTCGGCGGTGGGAGCCTCGGCGGGGCGCTTTGCTCTTGTCAGGAGGAGCACTGCGGCCACGATGGCGAGCACAGCGATGACCACGGCCGCCACTGGGGCCAGACGAATACCGCTCGGCGCGTGGAGATCCGCCGGCGTCCCCTCCCGCACCGGCTCCATCACTGGGATGCGCGGTGTCGGCTTGGGCTTCGGCGGTTCCGCCGGGACCGGTGGCGGTTTGAGGGGTACAACTGGTGGAGGCGGCGCCGGACGTGCGGCCGGCGCGGTCGCTGTGCTGGCCGGCCGCTCGCGGCCGACCAGATCAGCCAGGAACGCACCGAGCTCGGGGGCCCCGGGCGCAGGGCGAATGGACTGCAGGATGCTCACGAGATCGGAGGCGAGGTCGGCCGCAGTCTGGTAGCGG
Source organism: Terriglobia bacterium (assembly GCA_020073245.1). GTDB lineage: Bacteria > Acidobacteriota > Thermoanaerobaculia > Thermoanaerobaculales > Thermoanaerobaculaceae > RBG-13-68-16. The sequence goes on from JAIQFQ010000002.1 coordinate 106,760, forward strand.
TCCTCACGGTTTTCCTTCAGCGCCTTCAGCACTACGCGCTCAACCTCAGGGGGGATCGACGGATCGATGTCACGCGGGGGGACGAGGCGCGGTGCACGAACCTGCTCGAGGATGGAGAGCTCGGAGTCGCCGGCGAACCCCTTGCGGCCGGTGAGCATCTCGTAGAGCACCAACCCAAGCGAGAAGATGTCCGAGCGGTGATCGATGTCCCGTCCCCACGCCTGCTCGGGCGACATGTACTGCAGCTTGCCCTTGAGAGCACCGGCACGAGTGTGCGAGGCCTTTGAGGCGGCCTTGGCGATACCGAAGTCGCAGAGCTTGATATCCCCGTCGTACGAAATCAACACGTTTTGAGGGGACACGTCCCGGTGCACCAACGCCATCGCGGTGCCCTGGAGATCCTTCTTGCGGTGCGCGTAGTCGAGCGCCGCCGCCAGGCGCGAGCCGATGAACAGCGCCAGGCCGAGCGGGAGGCGGGATTTCTTCTCCTCCAGGGTGCGCAGGATCGAGCGCAGGTCCTTGCCGTCGATGTACTCCATCGCGATGTAGTAGGAGCGCTCGATCTTCCCGAGGTCGTAGATGTGGATGATGTTGGGGTGCTGGAGCTGCGCCGCCAGCTTGGCCTCGTCCACGAACATCGTGACGAATTCATCGTTGTCCGTCAGGTGAGCCAGGATGCGCTTGATGGCGACGATTTTCTGGAACCCCTCGACGCCTTTCATTCGAGCTCGGTACACCTCAGCCATGCCGCCTGTGGCGATCGGCTCGATGAGCTCGTACTGTCCGAACGGCGTGCCCCCAGGCAAAGGTCCGGGGCCCTTCTCGACCTCCGCACCGGTCACTGGGGACTTCGGCGGTAGTGGCGGTGCGCCTTTGGTCACGACCGCGTAGGGCCGTGTAGGTTCGGGGGTCGTGGGCGTCGTGGGTTGCGCCGGGCGCGGCGGGGCCGGTTGTTCGGGCGCGACGGCTGGTCGCGTGGTCTTCCCGTGCAGGCCGCCAAGATCGAGGCCCGAGAGAGTGTCGGACAGCAGCTTCTCCACAGCCGTATCCGTACCCGTCTCGCGAGGCCTGGTGGGCTTTGGCGCGGAGCGTCCGAGCTCGGCCAGCGTGTCCGCCACGGCCTGGTCGGCTCCCGAACCAGCGGTGCCGGCATGTGCCGGCGGCTTCGGAGGCGGGACGGGCTTCACCGGTGGAAGTTGGTTTGGCGGCAGCGCCGGCGACGGGATCGCGATGCGCTGTGTGTCGGCCGGGCTCCCACCCTGCTCCTCGGCAAGAAGGTCACCGAAGAGGTCATTGGATGTGACGGTGCCGCCGACCTTCGCGGAAGCTGCTCCGCGCCGCAGCGCCTCCAACATCTCGGCTCGCGTGTCCGGGTTGACGGTAGCCTCGGCGCGGGGGTGCGAGAGGAGCGCCGCCACGTGCGCCGCCAGCTCCTCGTTGGAGAAGGGCTTGGCGACGATGTCCTGAGCGCCGAGCTTGGTCGCGTCTGCCTTGGGGTCATGGCCGTTGTACCCGCTCATCATGACCAGGAACGGGGTGTGACGCAGGCCGGCACGAGCGCGCAGTTGCGTGATGGCGTCCTCGACCTTGAGCCGTGGAAGCACGGACGTCGTCAGCACGATCTTGGGCTCGACCTTGGCGCAGGCCGCGACGGCTGCGTCCACATCCTTGGCCGTGATGACCTCGCACCCGAGCGACGAGAGCGCTTCCGCGATCCGCACGGCGGTTCGGGGTTCGTAGTCGAGAAGGAGAACGGCTTGGCTCATGCTCTCCGCACGTCGCACATTGACCTCGGCGCCATTGTGGTGGGGCGCCACCTGCAAGTCAATAGGTTTCCGGACTCGGCGAGGTTTGCAGTTTCGCAGCGCGGTGTACAATTTTCGGCAGCGGGCCAGCCGGGCCACGTGGGGGTTTTATGTCAGGCCACAACAAGTGGAGCACGATTAAGCACAAGAAGGGCAAGCTCGACGCGAAGCGCGGCAAGCTCTTCACCAAGATCATCCGTGAGCTGACGACCGCCGCGCGCGAAGGCGGCGGCGACGCCGATGGCAACCCGCGCCTGCGCGCCGCGATCGTGTCCGCCAAAGCGGCCAACATGCCGGGCGACACGTTGCACAAGGCGATCCAGCGAGGCACCGGCGAGCTCCCCGGCGTGTCGTACGAGGAGGTCACCTACGAGGGCTACGGTCCCGGCGGCGTGGCAGTCCTGCTGCACGCGCTCACGGACAACCGCAACCGCACCACGGCGGAGCTTCGCCACATGTTCGGCAAGCACGGCGGCAACCTCGGCGAGAGCGGCTGCGTGGCGTTTCTGTTCAAGAAGCAGGGGTACCTCCTCCTCCCCAAGACCGTCGGCGACGAGGACAAGGTCATGGAAGCGGCGCTCGAGGCGGGCGCGGAGGATTTCTTCGCGGACGATCCCGAGTTCTACGAGATCTACACGGCCCCGGAGGAGCTCCACAAGGTCAAGACCGCGCTCGAGGCGGGCGGGCTCACCGTGGAGCAAGCCAAGGTCGAGATGGTCCCGACCACGCAGGTCCGCCTGGAGGACAGGCGGGCCGAACAGATGGTCCGCTTGATGGAAGCGTTCGAGGATCACGACGACGTCCAAAACGTCTGGGCCAACTTTGACATCGACACGAAACTGCTCGAGGTGGGCTGAGCTGGCCCGCGTCCTCGGCCTCGACCCCGGCTCCCGAATTACAGGGTGGGGGCTCGTCGAGGGAGATCCCCGGCGAGTGACTGCAGTCGAGTTCGGATGTCTCTCGCCTCGGCGTGCGCATTCCCGCGCCGAGGCGCTCGCGTCCCTGTCGGCGCAGCTGGAGGAGCTCGTCGCGCGCCTGTCGCCGGACGTTGCCGCCGTCGAAACCCCATTCGCAGGGCGCTACCCGCACGCGGCACTGGCGCTCGCAGAGGTCAGGGGCGCGTTGCTGGCGGTGCTCGGCCGTTGGGGCGGCGAGGTCGTCGAGTTGGCGCCGGCGAAGGTGAAATCGGCCATCGTCGGGCACGGCCGCGCCGAGAAGCATCAGGTGGCCTTCGTCGTTCGCCACGCCCTCGGGCTACGTGAAGCGCCGCCCGCCGATGCGGCGGATGCGCTCGCTCTCGCGCTCTGTCACTTGCGGAGCAGTTTGCCTTGACGCTATTGACATGCGTGTGTTAGGTTTCAGTTGAGTGGAGACGGCACAATCGCACCGTTGGTACGAAGTCGGCCGCTACGGATCGTTGGCCGCTAAAGGGCATTCAACGGTGAAGAACTGAGCGGACATGGCACTCCAGGGCTCACTCGCTGACATCGCACTGCCGGACGTGATCCAGCTGGTGAGCGTCTCGGGCAAGACCGGCGTGTTCACCCTATCCGCTGAGGGGGCGGACGGCAAGATCTTCATCAAGGACGGGCAGATCACCGACGCCATCGCCGGCAAGCTCTCCGGAGAGTTCGCGGTGTACGAGATGGCCGCATGGCGCAAGGGCCAGTTCATCTTCACCGCGAACATCGAGTCCGACCGTGTCACCGTGAACAAATCCAACACGAGCCTGATGATGGAGGCGGCACGGCGACTCGACGAATGGCGGGTGCTGCAGCGCAAGATCCCCTCCATGGACGCTATCCCGTTCTTCCTTCCGCGCGAGCCGGGCCACGACCAGATCACCCTTTCGCCGCAGGAATGGGCGATTGTCACCAAGATCGACGGTCAGCTCTCGATCGCCAAGCTCGAACAGGCCACGGGTTTGCCGGCGTTCGACGTCTGCAAGGTCCTGTATGGCCTTGTCACGTCCGGTCTGATCTCCCTGAGACCCGGCGAGGAGGGGTCGGCCGCCGCCCGGAGCCAGGCTGTTCCGGTCGGCCCGTCGCAACGTTCGCTTCTGGCACTCGCGGAGAACGTGCGCAAGCTGGCGGACGACAGCGTCGGGTTGTCGGGATCGATCGCCGTCGAGAAGCAGTACCGCGTGGCCCGTGCGGAGATCGAAGCCGGCGGCGGCATCTCGGCCGTTCACGGCCTGGTGGACCGACTGGCTCGTGCCATCTCGCTCCTCGAAGGCGGGGACAAGGCCGGTGAGTTCCTGCGGCGGGTCAACCCGCTCATCGAGATCGGTCCGACGGAAAGCAAACCGCAACCAAAGCATTCCTAGCCGGGCACCGCTCGGTGGCACTCCCGCGTTCCTGACCCATCGTGCTTGGCTCGTCTGTTGCAAAAGGCGCTTGGGGTAGAAGGAAGAGGGGAGACGGAAGAGGGAAGACGCGAGCCTCATCCTGTTGGGCCGTTCCTCTGAGATCTCCCTTCTTCCCCCTCCTTCTGACGGTGCTCAGGGCTCCGAAGGTAACGAGGCCAGCCCGAATGCGGCGCCCGCCACCCCGGCGAGAGCACCTCCAAACGGGAGGCCTCCGAGCACCCAGCTCGAGACCTCGAGCGTCGGAAGCATGCCCCGCAGGGCGACCTCGAGTCCGACCAGAATGCTGGCGCCCAGGACGCCTCCGGTGGCCCCGAGCAGGGAGCCGCAAAACAGGTAAGGCCTGCGGATGTCCCCTTCGTGAGCACCGATGAGCCGCATGATCGCGATCTCGTCGGCGTGCGCCAGGACCAGGAGGCGAACCACCAGCAGGACGACCACGCCGCAGCCGACGAGCAGGGCGAGAGCCAGCGCGAACCCGGCGATCAGGAAGCGGGAGACCGTGTGCTCGAGCCGCGACTGCCAGGCACGGGAGCTTTCCACCAGGGTGACCTCGGGGCGGGCCTGTAGCCATGGGACGAGGGTCTCTTCCTGAGCAGCAGTCACCTCGACCTCGACGAGGGGGGGAAAGCTCCTCTCGTCCAACGTGAGCAGTACCGTGGCGAGTTCCGGGAACCAGCTGGCGAGTTCCTCCTGCACCTTGCGAGGGGCGAGCGTGGCGGTCGCGACCCCTGGCATGTTTGCCCGGATTGCGTCGTGGAGGGCTGCAGCCTCGGCGGGTCCGCGAGCGATCGCAACGACCGTGGCCGGGCGGTTGCCGGCGAGGAGTTCCGTCTGGACCCAGCTGTGCACCGTCCAGAGAATGCCGCCCCACGCGCTCGCCACCGCGACCAGCACGACAGCCACGATCCCGGCGGCCCCGGACTCGCGCAGCTGCCGCTTGATCTCCTGCCAGGCGTGCCGATTCATGGCGCGGTCACCCAGGCGTCCCTGACCACCCGCCCGTGCTCGAGGAACAGAGTCCGGGCTGGGTGCGCCTCGATGAGCGTGCGGTCGTGGGTCGCCACGACAACGGTCGTCCCCTGGTAGTTGATCGTCTTGAGCAACTCAAGGAGCTCGTGCGAACGCTCGGGGTCGAGGTTGCCGGAAGGCTCGTCGGCCAGGATGAGGTCCGGTTGCAGGACGAGGGCGCGGGCGATGGCGACGCGCTGCTGCTCGCCGCCCGAGAGCTCGTCGGGGTAGGCATGCATCCTGTGCTGGAGGCCCATCTGCTTGAGCACCAGGTAGGCGCGACGCTGCTGCTCCCTGTCGGGGAGATTGAGAAGCGAGAGGACGAAGGTGACGTTCTCACCGACGGTCCGGCGGCGAAGGAGCTTGAAGTCTTGGAACACCACGCCGAGTCGGCGGCGGAACTCGGCCACCTCGCGTCGCCGCATCATCATGAGGTCGGCGCCGTTGACCATGATGACGCCGGAGTCGGGCAGCTCCGCCCGGTACAGCAGCCTCAGGAACGTACTCTTGCCCGCCCCCGAAGGGCCCGTGAGGTAGATGAACTCCCCGCGGTCCACCGCGGTTGAGATGCCGCGAAGCGCCGGGCGGCCGTTGTAGCTCTTGGTGATCCCGTTGAGCGCGATCATGCCGGGGAGGACGAACTCGGCGAGCGCGAGACCGCGATCCGTCGCGGTCCGTTGCGGCGGGCGGGCCCGTGCGCCGGTGCAGTTCGGGATTTCACCGGTGTCTCCGAAGCGTGAGTGTAGCATAGCGACATGGCCGAAACCGCAAGCGGCAGCGGTGTTCTCGCAGTTCCGATGACGGGTGGTGTCGCGCTCTTCGGCGACCGCGCCGGCGCGCCTGCAGGCCTCGACGAGCGGGGGCTCGCGGACGCGGCCGGCGCCGCGATCCAGCGGCTGTTCGGGCGCGCCGTGCCGGTGCTCTACGCGCGCCAGGAGCACACCCGGCTCACCTTCACCTACAGTGCGGGCGAATCGCTGCCGCCAGGACCTCACCTCGTCGGAACGTGCGACGCCCTGCTCACGGTCGAGCCGTGGACGACGCTGGCCGTACGCACCGCAGACTGCCTTCCGGTCGCGCTCGCGGGCGGCGGCGCCGTCGCGATGGTCCACGCGGGGTGGCGCGGCCTTGCCGCCGACGTGCTGGGCTTCACCATCGGGCGGCTGCGGGCGGAGTTCGGTGTCACGCCCGAAACGCTGGATGCGGTCGTCGGCGTGGGCATCGGCCCGTGCCACTACGAGGTCGGCGCGGAGGTGGTCGCTGCGCTCGAGCGCCAGCCGGTTGCCGATGGCTCCTGGCGCGGCAACGGTGTGGTCGACCTCGCACGGTTCGCTTCGGTCCGCCTCGCTGCCCTCGGCCTCGATCCCGGCCGCGTGCAAGTGCTCGCCGGATGCACCGCGTGCTCGCCGAGATACCACTCGTACCGCCGCGACGGGGACCCCGCCGGGCGGCAGTGGAACGCGGTGCTGCTGACCGAAGGGCTTCGCCCCTCGAGCCCCTAGCGCCTCGTACGTTGTCATCCCGAGGACTGCCGAAGGCCCTCGACTTACTGTCATCCCGAGGGAGTCCCGCCGAAGGCGGGGCGACCGAGGGATCTGGGCGGGGGTTGTTGTTTCCGTTTTGCCACTCGCGTGGAGGCTCTCTTTTGCCCCTCGGGCTCCGGCGCGTCGATCGGGCCGCGCATCGAGCGCGACCCTCCGACCCGCCGCCGCGAGCGACCGAGTTGGGACGCCCCGCGGTGGGGCCCCTCGCTGTTCGCATGCGACCGCGCCAGCGACACCCCACGCAGGGCGCCCGCTCGGTACTCGCACGCGGCGGCGAAAGGCGCCTCACGCCCGAGGGGCGGGATTGGCCCGCCCCCCCCGCGGTTTGTTGGCTCTCGCGCGACCACGGCACGGTGGGGCTGCCCCAGGACAGACGAATCACCACTTCACAGGACCGCTGAATGTGCAATGTCGAATTCGACTAGTATCTGGGGGAGCGACCTATGCGAAGGCGTTCTGGGCGGGAGAACTCGCGGATGGATAGGATTCGACCCTACGTTCACGATGAGTCTCGGACCGTGGAGTGGTTCTGGTTTACGTTCGCGTACCTGTCGGCAGCGGAATGCCTAGCGAAGGACTATCAAGCCCGAACCCAGGCCTGCCAGCACTTCGTTGCGCCAGTAATCTACAACCTCCGCAACGGTCTGGAGTTGTTGCTGAAGTTCCTGGCCCTTGCTGGTGGCTCAGACTTCAAGGCCCTCTCCCATCATGATAGCCACGAGCTGTTCGAGCGGGTGAGAAGGATCTTCGCAGAGTTGGATTCCGAGTCAATTGCGATCGCCGCGAAGGCTCTGGGCGTGGAGGAACCCTTGATCGCAAAGCACCTGTTGATCCTTGTGGAGAAGACCGAAGAAATCACACGCAAGTACTCGAAGTGCGGATTTCGGTCGGCGGGAGCTTCAGCAATCGATGACCCCAAGAACGAGCTGTTCCGCTACCCGTCCGCGACAGTGTCATCCGGGGCAGTTGATCTCAGCGCCTGGTCTTCTAGTCTGGATGTAGACGAGTTGCTAGAGGACGTCGACGTCCTTCAGAAGTTCAGCCTCTCAGTTGTTGGACTATTCGGAAGAGGGTCTGCCGGGCATCTCCTGGAGACCATGAGCGCGCAAGAGGTTGAGAGGTTCTAGTCATAGCTCAGCAATCGATGCTCGGAGTCCCGACACGCCGGGGTGTGACGGAAGGTCGTGCTGAGAAGGAGCACCCGTCTTGCACTGTCCGAATCGGGATTGCATCGACTTCCAGGAGACGGGGCAGCCGGGGGAGTACCGCGACGACGTCGAGGTGTGCCCGAAGTGCGGGTCACGGCTGATCCATGAGCGGCCGGATCTCCGCCCGGACGCCGAGGGCGATCTCGAGGAAGGCGTCGAGGCCGAAACCCCGGTGGGGCCGCTCGTCGCCGTGGCTGCGTTCGACTATCGGCAGGAAGCCGACCTCGCGGCGTCGATGTTGCAGGCGAACGGGGTGCCGGCGATTGTCTTCGCAGGGCCATTCGGGAACGACCCGCGTACCGAGTTCGCGCAGCACGCTCGGGTGATGGTGTCCGAACGCGACCCGCAACTCGCGCGCACCCTGCTCGAGCAGGAGGTTCGCGAACCTGAAGGACAGGCCTGACGCTTCCCTGGCTCCGCCCGGTTAGACGGCTTGATCCCGAGGTGATGGTGAGTTAGTATTGCGTCACAGTCTCGCTGGGACGGAGCGAAGGGGGGAACCATGACGGCTCTGCACTCTTTGTGGCTGCCGATTCTGCTGTCGTCGGTGTTCGTGTTCGCGGTGAGCTCGCTGATCCACATGGCGACGCCGTGGCACAAGGGCGACCACCGGAAGGTGCCGGACCAGGACAAGGTGATGGACGCGCTGCGCCCGTTCGGCATCGCGCCGGGCGACTACATGCTGCCGCTGTGCTCGGACATGAAGGAGATGCGCTCGTCTGAGTTCCTCGCCAAGCTCAAGCGGGGCCCGGTCGCGATGCTCACCGTCCTGCCGAACGGGATGATGTCGATGGCGAGGGCCATGACGCTCTGGTTCCTGTACCTGATCGTCGTGAGCGTGTTCGCCGCCTACGTGGCGGGGCGGGCGCTGCCGCCGGGCGCACGCTACCTCTCGGTGTTCCGGTTCGCGGGCGTCACCGCGTTCTCCGCCTACTCGCTCGCGCTCTGGCAGATGACGATCTGGTACCGGCGCAGCCTGGGCACGACGATCCGGGCGACGATCGACGGCCTGCTCTTCGCGCTCGTGACCGCGGGCACGTTCGGCTGGCTCTGGCCTCGATAGCCTGGGATATTCATGGGGGTTCTGCTGCGAACGTGGATCTGGCCGGCCTGGCGGGCGTACTCGGGGTTCGGAGCCTGCGACGTATTGCAGAGGATACGACTCGGCTCCTCACCTCCTAGCGAGCGAGGCTCTACCTCGCGAGCGTGGGGGTCCGGGGGCCTTGAGGCGCCGGTAGAGTGGGTGGAGTGGCGCCGTACGCCCCGCGGCGGATGGCCACCCACCATGCCAGGCACCTCCGCGTTCTCGCGACGAACCCCCACGAATAATCCAGGCTGGGTGGCGGCACCGGCTCTGGAGCGATGAGCTCGGCCGCTCAGTCAGCGGTATCCGTGCGCAGGAGAGGAGGGCAGCGATGGCAACGATTCGTGCCAGCATTGACGTTGCGCTCGAGCCCGCGGCGGCATTCGGCGCGCTCGTCGACGAGCTGACGGTCGCCCTGGCGAAATCGGGGATCCGGTTCGAGGCCGGACCGTCGGGGCGCATCGTCGAGGGAGAGTCTGCCGTGGGCGACGTGGTGTCGTGGATGCCCGGCAAAGGAATCGCGCTGCGGTGGCACCCGGCCGACTGGAGCCCGGACGAGGCGACGGAGATCGACCTGCGGTTCGAGCCGTCTGGCGGCGGCACAACCGTGGTCCTCGAGCACCGCGGCTGGGGACGTCTCGTGGGCGAGGCCGGCGAGGTGGTGGGATGGTTCGCCGACCAAGCGGTCGCGCCGCTGCTCCGGGCGACCGCACCACGGGGGCTCGGCGACTGGCTCACGGATCGCCGGGCGCGCCGCCCCGCGGGGTCAGAGGCTCGCGGCGTGTATCGCGACCCGCTCTACCACTACCCCAACTTCCACGTGATTCTGGAAGAACTCGAGCTGACCCCGGACGACGTCCTCCTCGAGGTGGGCTGCGGCGGCGGAGCGCTGCTGAAGAAGGCGCTCGAGAGCGGCTGCCGTGCGGCCGCCGTGGACCACAGCCCGGACATGGTGAGGCTCGCACGGGACGCGAACCGGGACGCCGTGACCGAGGGTCGGCTCACCGTTCAGGAGGCGAGCGCCGACCGCCTCCCGTTCCCGGACGCGACCTTCACGTGCGCCGCGATGACCGGCGTGCTCGGCTTCTTACCCGATCCGGTCGCTGCGCTTGCCGAGATTCGTCGGGTCTTGGTGCCGGGTGGCCGTTTCGTCGGGCTGGGGAGCGATCCCGAGCTACGTGGCACGCCCGCGGCGCCGGAGCCGATGGCGTCGCGGTTGCGCTTCTACGGCGACCGCGAGCTCGACGAGCTCGGGCGCAGCGCGGGGTTCGCGGAGGTGCGGGTCGTGCGGCGTGGCCTCGAGCCGTTCGCGCGGGAGGCCGGCGTGCCGGAGGAGCACCTCTTCCTGTTCGCGGGAGGCGAGCACGGCGCGCGCTTCCTACTCGCCCGCACCGGTCGGCCGTGACGCCGCTTCGATCGCAGTCGTTGCACTGGGTTGCAGAGTTCGGCGTTGCGCGATGGGCCCCCGGCGCTGCACGGGTTCGCCGAGCAGGGGCGTCATCCCCGCTCGTGAACCTACCGGCCTTCAGCGGCGGTGTCCCGCCCGATGTCGGACCGGCCGTCAGGGAACCACCACGCAGGCCTCAACCCTGCGCGTAGTGCGTGGCGCCGAAGAAGTCGACCACCACAACCGGGTCCTTGCCGACGACCCAGGCATCGTGGCCGGCCGGCAGCGACGTGACGGCGCCTGGCCCCGCGTCGAACTCGGTCCCGTCGGCCATGACGATATGGAGCGTCCCGGAGACGTGGTACTGAAAGTGGGGGGCCTCGCAGAGCGCCGTGCCCGCGATGGGCTTGACGTGCTTGGACCAACGCCACCCCGGCTCCAGGATCAGACGGCCGACGACGCCCCCGGTCGTGTTGAGGATCTCCGCCCGGCCCTTCTCGAAGGTCCTGACCTCGTCAGGTTGCGAAAAGTCCTTGTGCTCGGTGACTCGCATGCTTGTCTTCTCCTTTTGCCGTAGTGCTCGTTGTTTCTCGGCCTTGACGGAAGAACCCGTTGCGAGAGGGTCTCATTCCAGATTTGTAGCGGCGAGCGCGTGCGCCCGTTCGGGGATGGTCCCCGGGCGCTCAGGCGGGCGGGCGGATGGTCAGCTGTCCCCGGAGTTGGCCGCAGGCTGCTGCGACCTCGCGCCCCTTGCTCCAGCGCACGGTGACATTGACGTGTGCGGCAGCGAGAATGCCGGCAAACTCGCTGATGCGTTGCTCGTCCGGGGCTTCGAGCTCGCCGAGGTAGCGCTGGTCGGGGTTCAGCGGGATCAGGTTGACCTTTGCGGGGATGCCCCGTAACAGACGCGGGAGTCGGCGTGCGTCCTCGTCGGAGTCGTTTATTCCGGCGAGCATCACGTACTCGAAGGTGATCCGCCGACCTCGCTCGAGCGGGAAGGACCGCAACGTGTCGAGGAGCTCGGCGAGTGGCCAGTGCGCCGCGATCGGCATCAACCGCTCGCGCTGTTCCTGAGTCGTGGCGTTGAGGGAGACGGCAAGCTTGGGCCGGCGCTCGAGGGCTGCGAGCTTCCTGATGCCCGGCACGATCCCGCTCGTGGAGACGGTCACCCTGCGGGGGCTCACGGTTTCCGCGATCAATTCCACGGCGCGAGCGACGTTGGGGAGGTTCAGCAACGGCTCCCCCATCCCCATGAACACGACGTTGACCGGCGCGCCGACGAGACCCTCGCGGCGCAGGATCGCGCGGTACTGGCCGAAGATCTCGCCCCCGGTGAGGTTGCGGCCGGCACCCAGAACCCCCGTGACGCAGAAGATGCAACCCACCGCGCACCCCGTTTGCGACGACAGGCAAATCGTGGTGTGCCCTTCCATCGGCATCGCCACCGCTTCGATCACGACGCGGTCCGCCAGCGAGAGGGCGAATTTCGCCGTGCCGTCGTTGCCGCGCCGCACCTCGATCACTTCAGGGTCCTGCACGACAGCGCGCTCGGCCAGGGCCTGGCGGAGCGCTTTCGGCAGGTTCGTCATCTCGTCAACGTCACCGGCCATGCGACGCGAGAGCCACTGGTACACCTGTTCGGCACGGAACGGGTGGGGGTCGAGCTCGGCGAGAAGCTCCGCGAGTTCAGCGCGACTGGCGCCGACGAGGTTGCGGCGCGCCCGGATCTGCATCGTCTGGTTGCTCACTGGCGATCCCCACGGAGCGCAGGACTTCCACGTCCTGCGTGCTCCATTGTGGCACGCTGACCCGTCGGTCGGCACAGACGACCCGGGGCCGGTCGGAATCCGAGACGAGCTCGATCCGCAGCAGCGGGAAGAAACCGATGGTCCGCAGGGTCGCGCAGGCGGTCCGGAGGGCCTCGTCGGTCTCGAACCGTTCCTCCAGAATCCTACCGAGCGAGAACAGGAGCGCGGTCGCGTCAGGGGTCGATCCTCGCGTCTTCACACCGTAGGGAACAGGTGCGAGGAGCACACAATTTCCACATCGGGGAGGTACCATTCACCACCGTGGACGACCTCATCGCGGAGCTCGCTGTGCTCGGCTTCACCGCCGCTTCGCTCCGGGAGCTGGCCGGCGATGCCTCCCACCGGCGTTTCTTCCGGGTCATCCTGAACGGCGGCGGGACGGTCGTCGCGGCCCTTTACCCGCCGGGACAGGAAGAACAGGCAGCGCGGGACCACGCCGTGCAGGTGTGGGGGTGGGAGCGAGCGCTGCCCATCCCGCGCCCGCTGGCGATCCGGGCCCGGCTGACAGTGAGCGAGGACCTCGGGGACGAGGACCTCGACCGGGCGGCGGCGCGCCTCGGGTCCGCGGTGCTCGCCCCGGCGCTCGACACGCTCGCTGCGTTTCAGCGGTGTGAGTTCGCCGATCTTCCGACGGACCCGTTCGATGCCGCGTTCTTCCGGCGAGAGCTGGCCGTCTTCGAAGAGCACGCCCTGCCGGGCGGGGTGCGCGGCCGAGGCGCCGTGGCCAGGTTCCTCGACAGCCTGGCGGCTGGCCTGGCCTCGCACCCCTACCGCCTCGTCCACCGCGACTTCCACTTCAACAACCTCTTTCTCTGCGGCGGCGAGGTGCGGGCGGTGGACTTTCAGGACATGCGAGGCGGCCCGGACACTTACGACCTCGCCTCACTCCTGCGCGAACGAGGTGGGGCAGTCCTCACCGCCGACGAGTGGACCTGGGTGGAGAGGGCAGCGGAGAACCTGGGCTGGGCGCAGGGGTGGCGTCAGCGCTACCTGGAGTGCGGCGCCCAGCGCGGGCTGAAAGTCATCGGAACGTTCCTGCGTCTGGCGGCTGCCGGCCGTCCGGTGTATCTGACCTGGCTTCCGGCGGTGCGAGCGCGGGCGCTGGGGGCGCTCGAGGCGATCGGGGCACCCGCTCCGCTGCGCGCGGCCGTAGGAGGTTCAACACCCGAGGGGCTATAATCGGCGGCGGAGGGGAGCCACATGTTCGGCACGATCGGTTTGCCCGAGTTGCTGCTGATCTTTCTGATCGTTTTGATCATCTTCGGTGCCGGCAAGCTTCCGCAACTGGGGAAGGGGATCGGTGAGGGCATCCGCAACTTTCGTGGTGCTCTCAAGGGTAACGAACCTCCGAAGGGGGACGCTCCTAAGGGCGACGACGACTCAAAGGGCCGCTGAGGGCTCGTAGGCGAACCGTGTGGCTCCTGCGAGGTCGAGCCCGGTGAGTCCTTCGTAAACCGCTGCAACACGCGCGATGAAATTCCTGGTCTCACGATACGGGGGCACCGTCCCCCAGTGGCGGACGGCACCCGGGCCAGCGTTGTAGGCGGCCAGGGCCAGTTCGACATCCCCGCCGAAGGTGTCGAGCAGGGCGGCGAGGTATCGACAGCCGGCCTCGAGGTTCTGGGCAGGGTCGGCGGGGTCCGGAAAGCCCACTTCGGCCGCAGTCTCCGGCAGCACCTGCATCAGGCCCATGGCGCCCTTCGGGGAGACTGCGTCCGGCACCTGCCCGGACTCGACGTCGACTACGGCGAGAATCAACGCCGGGTCGATGCCGACTCGGGTCGCGGTCGCGATCACGCGCTGTTCAAATGGGGAAGGGCCCGCGAATGGGTCGCTCTCGAGCGGCACCGAGCCGCCCGGCGTGTTCTCGGTCCACGTGGACGCGCGCTCGGTTCTTCCCTGAGGATGTTGTGTCAGCACGACCAGCAGGCCACCGATCGCGAAGCAGCCCCAGACCGCTGCGGCCTGGCGTCCGCCGAACACGGGGAACTAGGGACCCTGGCGGCGCCGCTGCCCGTTCTTCTGCAGCTTGCTCCGCAGCGTGTTGCGGTGAATGCCCAGCGCCGCCGCCGCCTGCGAGAGGTTGCCGCTGTGCCGGTCTACGGCCGAACGGACATAGCGCACCTCGAACACGTTGAGCGCTTCGTCGAGCTGCAGGCCACGGTCGAGAAGTGCGTCAGCGACGGTACCGAGAGCGTTCCCGACCTCGCGCAGCACCGCGCGGCGTTCCTCGACGGTGGCGGGGCTCACTTGAGCTCGACCCGGTCTCCGACCCGCATTGGCGACTGCGAGCGGATGATCTTGACGGTTGCCCAGTGGTTGCTGGTGGTCAAGACCGCAACCTCACCCAGCAGGATGCGCGGCGCGCCGGCTACTGGGTTGTCGCGGTACACGATGGCCTGGCTGCCAGGAGAAACCTGATCCGCCTCGCCGAGGTCGATCATCGCCACATGGTCCTGCCCGACGGTGACGGTGTCGTCCTTGGTGTAGACGATGTAGCCCTTGGCTTTCGTGCTGGAGGGATCGCATCGCTCCACCGGCTTTGTCACGAGCGTCATCGGGATCGGAATCGGCTCGTACGGTTTCAACCAGGTGCCGATCGGGATCGAGTCGCATGACGAGAGGATCTCGGCGGTCGCCGCGTGGTCTTGGGTGCACAGCACCCGCGCGCGGCCCAGGTACCGGATGACGGTACCGAGAATGGCATCGGTCGCCGGATGGTGCAGTTTGCGCACGGGTTGCACGATGAAGTACTCCTGGCCGGCTTTGACGCCTTCGGCCTCTCCGCCCGACAGGTAGACGATATCGTTCGTCGAGAACCCAAACGTGTACTCGATGTCCTCTGCCGACGCGATGGTCAGCTGGGGGCGGGCATTCTTATCGTCGAGGTATGCGAAACAGTAGATGTCGTCCTCGCTCCCGGCGGCCACCAGGGTCCCGGCCGGCACCTCTCCCCCTGGTCCTTTCCCTGCGCCTTCGGCACCGGCTCCGGCCTCACCGGTCGTTGCGGGTGGTGCAGGCTGGGCCGCCGGTGGTGTCGGGGCCGCCGGTGGCGCCGTCGGAGCGGGAGGCGAAACCTCTGCGGCCTTCACCCCCACGACCAACGGGTCACCGGGGTAGATCCAGTGGGCGTCCCGGATGTACTTGTTCTTCTCCCAGAGTTGGGGCCACAGGTACGGGTTGCCGAGGTTCTTCTTGGCCAGCGCCCAGAGCGTGTCACCCTTCTGGATGATGTAGACGTTTGCGTCGGCGGCGAAGTCCTTGGGCGGATCGTACGGCGTCCAGTGATCGTCCACTTTGTGCAGCGGGCGCGGAGGAAGGGTGTCTAGTTGCTCCGCTGCGGCCCAACTGATGCACAGCATGCCCAAGACGGCAAACGTTGCGCGGACCATGGCAGTCCTCCTGTTCCGCATGCTTGTGATGACTCCGCTATCAAAATAGCGCAGACACCACACGTTCGTCAATGCTGACCCGGCGTTTGGCTCGTCGGCGTCGATGTCGGAGTGGGTGCGGCGGATCCTCTGAGGTGAGCCTCGACTTTCTGCATCAACGGTTTCGCGGCCTTGGCCGTGGCGGTGTCGGGATAGTTCTCAAAGAGGTAGTCAAGCCGCTGCTTCGCGCCAACCCACCTCTCGACGTTGGCGTAGTAGGAAGCGACGAGAAACTCGTGTTGGGCCAGATTCTCGAGGCACTTCGAGAGGAAAACCGAGGCCTCATTCGCATACCCAGAGGTCGGAAACAGCTGAAGCAGTTGCTTGAGGCTGTCCGTTGCCTCGTGCACCGGCGTCAGGTCGCGAAGTGGGCCCTTGGCTTGTTTCATGCTGCACTTCGCGAGCATGAGGAGCGCGTAGGCCCGGTTGGGGTCGCTCGGGAACCGATTGGAGAAGTCCTTGTAGCGGAGTTGGGCCTCGGTGAGACCTTCGGTGTCGCCGATCGCGAAGAAACTGTCTGCGACCTTGAGGGCGGCTTTGCGCCCAAGCAGGTCGTTCGGAAACGTGTCCGAGAGGAACGTGTAGTACTTGCGGGCCTGCTCCCACTTCTTCTTCGCGGCGAGAGCGTCCCCGCGGGCCATGATCTGCTCTTTCGACTGCGTCCCCACCTCATCCAGGAAGACCTGCTCGCCTTTCTTGGTGGCACAGGCTGCCAGGACCACGACCGCAGCGATCAGGAACCAACGTCTCATCGGGTCTCCTCTCCACGCAGCGCCGCGAGGGCCCGGCCCCTGTCGCTATCGCCGAACACGGCCGTTCCAGCCACGAGGATGTCGACGCCGAGCCGCCGCAGAACGGCGGCGTTGGCGGCCTCGACACCTCCGTCCACGACGAGTTCGACGGCCGGTGCGCGTCGGTCGCGCTCGGGGCCTAGCCTGGCGAGCTTGTCGAGCACCCCCGGGATGAAGTGCTGCCCGCCGAAGCCGGGGTTCACGGACATCACAAGGATGAAGCCGACCAGCGGCCAGACCTCATCGAGGACTCCGACGGGCGTGCCCGGATTGAGCGCCACCCCAGGCGTAACTCCCAAGGCGCGCACGTGATCGAGCGTTCGGTTGAGGTGCACCACGGCCTCGGCGTGGACCGCGATCCGATTGGCCCCGGCTTGCGCAAACGGCTCCAGCAACTCGTCGGCGTTGCTCACCATGAGGTGGACATCGAGAGGCAACTTTGTGATCTGGCGCACAGCGGCGCACAGGCCCGGCCCGAAGGTGAGGTTGGGAACGAAGTGACCGTCCATCACGTCGAAATGCAGCAGATCGGCACCGGCGGCCTCTACGGAGCGCACCTCGTCCGCCACACGCGCGAGGTCGCACGCCAGCAGCGACGGGGCGACCCGCACGCGGCTCACCGGCTCACCCACAGCCCGACCACGGCAGCCTCGATCACCGGTCCCCCTGCCGAGGGGTCTTGGCGCAGTACCGTACCGGGCGACACGCCCGGGTAGTTCACGCGCTGTACCGTCGCGAGCTGGAGTCCCAGGGCGCGGATAGCCCGGGAGGCATCCGTCTCCGCCGCTCCGACAAACTCGGGCATCACGTAGCGCTTCTGGCGCGGCGTGCGGTTGACCAGCAGTGTGACCGCCGACTCCGGCGCGACCAGCGTCTCGGCGGCCGGCATCTGCGCCAGCACGACGGCCCCGTCGGCCTGGCCCTCGACCTCGCACCGGCGCTCGACCTTGAGGTGTTCGCTCTCGATCTCGGCCTCGGCCAGCGAAATCGGCAGCCCGGTCAGGTCGCCGAGCTTCTGGACCGCCTTCCCCAGTGAAGGGTAAAGCATGACGGTCGCGCCGCGCTTGAGCTCAAAACCGGCTGGCGGTCGCTGGGATGCGATCCTGCCGAGCCCTACCTGCGGGTCGAAGACTCCTTCCTGAATGCGCGCCACGAGCCCGCTGCCTTGAATCACGGCGGCCGCGTGTGCCGTGTCCATGTCGGAGACGTTCGGCACACGCGTCGCGGAGGAACGCAAGCTGACCCAGAGGACCACCCAGATCGCGAAACCGCACCCTGCCAGCAGGCCCAGCCCTGCCAGCAGGAAGCGGAGAAATCGGCTCGCTCCCATCGCGGCGAGAGGTTAGCATATCCGTGTCATGGCGCGTCTTGGAGCACACCTGTCCGCCGCGGGCGGGGCGTGGCGGGCAGTCGAGGCGGCCCGTTCGTGCGGGTGCGAGGCGTTGCAGCTCTTTCTGCGTGCGCCGGGCCGGTGGGCGGCGGCAGCGCTCGCCGAGGCAGACGTGGTCCGGTTCAGAGAGGCGGCCGTCTCGGCGGGAGTCGAAGGACTGTGCTTCGCTCACGCCCCGTACCTCCTCAATCTCGCGAGCGACGACGAAAATCTGCGCGACCGTTCGGTGGTGGTGTTGGTGGAGGAGCTGCGGCGCGCGGGGCGGCTCGGCCTCGCCGGCGTCGTGCTCCACCCGGGCTCGGGGGGCGAGGGCGATCGCGTGAGCGCCGAAGCGCGCTGCAGGGCGGCGGTGTCCGAGGCGGTCGAGCGCGCGGGCGACAGCGCGGCGGCGCTTTTGCTCGAGGGGCAGGCGGGCGCAGGCGGCCAACTCGGTCGCACGCCGTCTGAGCTCGCGCGCTTCGTCGAGCCCGGCCTGCGGGACGGGCGCGTGGGCGTGTGCCTCGACAGCGCGCACCTGTGGGGCGCCGGGTACGACCTGCTCGGCGACGGTTGGGAGCGGGTCCTCGGCGAGCTCGCCGAGCACTGGCAGCTCGCAGCCCCGCAGCTGTTCCACGGCAACGACACCACGGTCGAACTGGGCTCGCGCCGCGACCGCCACGCGCCGCCCGGCGAGGGCAGGCTCGGCCGACGCTTCTTCTCCAAGCTGCTCAGTGACGCAAGGTGCGGCGACATGCCGATCGTGCTCGAGATCCCGCCCGGCGACGGCAACGTCCTCGTCAAGAAGGCGCTCGCCCGCCTGCGCCGCTGGTCCCGGTAGTCCTTCTTGCCCTGCGGGCACGGCTTTCTTTCTTGCCCCTCGGGTTGCGCGGCGTTCGGGCCTTGCTCGCCCCCGCTCGCAGCGGCCCGAAAATCCTCGGCCGCGACCCGGCAGCGCGTCCCGGAACGGAGCCCCTCGGTGTCCGCAGAGGAAGAGATGCGTCACCGACACCCCGTTCCGGATGCGCTCGCCGGGGACCCCGCGGCCTCGGATCGAATGCCGCTTCGCCCGAAGGGCGGATTGAATGCCCCCCACCCTCGAGTTGGAGTGCCTGGCGGTGAGGATCTGGCCGCTCGGTGCCCGCACGCTCCGGCGCCATCTCTCTTCGGCCCGCGGGGCGGATTCCCCGCACCCCCCCGCGGCTCGGCGGGTTGAATACCCCCCACCCGGGTATCGTGGCCTCTTGGGGTTTTCTCCCCTCGACCGAGTTCGTAGGGGAGGAAGCGGGCGCGTGTCACCTCGGGGAGAAGTGATACCAATCCAGTGGATTTGGATTGTGGGCGGCGCTGGGTGCTGCGTTCTTGCCAGTTGGAACCCTTGGTTTCTCGCTGGAATCGTTTTGCTGCTGGTACTCCTTCAGAAGCGAATTTGGAGCATCAGGTGCCTGAAGTGCGGTGCGAGGCTCGCGGGTCAGCAGTGGTGGCTCCCGTGGTTCGCAAGAGAATGCAACAAGTGCGGAACGCCGACCGATTGGAGCCCCGGCGCGCCCTCGCGACCCTCCGAGTGATCACCCTGCAGGGGTTGTCCGAGTGTGAGCGGACGCCGCGCGAGTGACTGGGGTCCGGAGGCTCGGGGTCGGGGCGTCGAATCGGAGGAAGCAGGGCGATGGGAGCGTTCGGGTAACCGCGCCGCCGAGAGTGGGCCAGTTGCAAGGAAGGCGAGCGGCGAGAAGCGGAGCGTACCCGGAGGGTACGTGAGCATTCGAGGCGCGAGCCTGACGCCGCAGATGGTCCGCTATCGGCGATGCCTCCTACTTGCCTCTGCCGGGGATGACGCGGTCCAAGATCGGGAAGCTCTTCGCCAGGTCGTTGTAGATCACCACGGCGACGAGCGCGATGATGAGCCAGAAGCCGATGTTGAGGATGCGCTCCTTGGTGCGGTCGGAGAAGTCTCGTCGCACGGCCGACTCCACGGCGATCACGGCGAGGTGGCCGCCGTCGAGGACGGGAATCGGCAGCAGGTTGAAGATCGCGAGCTGCAACGAGATCATGCCGAGCAACCAGATGAACGACACCGTCCCCGAGCGTGCCGCGGCCCCCGAGAAGCGCGCAATGTCGATCGGACCCGACATCTGCTTGAGGGACGCACGCCCGGAGATCATGCGGCCGATCACCGCGAACGTCTCCCGGGTCAGGCGAATGTTCTCGCGGACGGACTCGACGAGCGCCGCCGGGACCGGCAGGCGCTTGAGCACGGTAGGGTTCGGAGCGGGGATTCCGAGCTTCCCCTGCCCGCTCGGGTCCTTCACGGGCGTGGCGCGCACGGAGAGCGTCTCCGTTCCGCGCTTGATCGTGAGCGTGATCTCGCGGTCAGGGCTCGCTCCGACCAGACGCA
The DNA here is from genome assembly GCA_020073245.1 of Terriglobia bacterium. GTDB lineage: Bacteria > Acidobacteriota > Thermoanaerobaculia > Thermoanaerobaculales > Thermoanaerobaculaceae > RBG-13-68-16. The sequence continues at coordinate 126,955 of JAIQFQ010000002.1, forward strand.
TCACGTCGAAGAAGTGCTGCACAGGCTCGCCATTCACCGCGAGTATGCGGTCGCCGGCCCGCAGGCCGGCCTTCTCCGCCGGGCTGCCGGAGAGCACCCCGGGCACTTCGGCCGGGAGGGTCGGTGCGAGGCCGGCGTAGCCCAGGTTATAGCGGGTCATCGACTTCGGCGTCAGCGTGACCTCGCGCTCGTCCCCCGAGCGGCGGAACCTCAAGACGATCGCGTGCCCGGGCGAGCCGAGCGTCGCCATGTCGAGGTCGCGCCAGGTACGAATCGGCCTTCCGTTGACGGAGAGCACGAGGTCTCCGGCCTGGATGCCGGCCTCTGCCGCCGGCGAGGTCGGGTCCACCCACGCGACTTCGGGCAGCCTGTCCTCGGAGGCCGGCACCTGCATGCCGGCCACGAACGCCGCCGCGATGAAGATCACGGCCCCGACGATGTTGGCGCTCGGACCCGCCAGCAGGATCAGCGAGCGGCGCCACCGGGCGAGAAGCGGTTCAGGCGGTGCGTTTTCCGTGCTGACGATGTCCGACTCGTCCGGGCCCAGACCGTGGATGCGCACGTAGCCGCCGAGCGGGATGAGGCTCACCCGGTAATCGGTGCCGCCGCGCTCCGTCCCGAACAGGCGCTTTCCGAAGCCGAAGGAGAACACGGAGACCCGCGCGGATAGCGCTCGGGCGATCAGGAAGTGCCCGCCCTCATGGAGGAGGACCAGCACCCCGAGAACCACGACCAGGGACAGGACGTTCAGGAGCATCGCACCACCCGCATCCTCACGGGGAACCTGCCCCCGCCGGAGGGAATTTCGAAAGCAAGTCTTCCGCCCAGGCTCGCCCCCGGCGGTCGGCCGCCAGGGCGTCGTCGAGGCCGGCCAGGGCGTGCCCCCGGCTCGCCTCCCGTTCGATCGCGGCCTCCACGACCGCCGAGATCCCCGTGAACGCGAGGCGACCCTCGAGGAACGCCGAGACGGCGACTTCGTTGGCCGCGCTGAGCACCGCCGGAACCGTGCCGCCGGTCCTCAGCGCCTCCCGGGCGAGGCGCAGGCAGGGGAAACGCACCTCGTCGGCGGGCTCGAAGTGGAGCGCGCCGAGTTCGACGAGATCGAGCGACCCGAACGGCGAAGGCAAGCGCTCGGGGTAGGCGAGCGCGTAGAGGATCGGAAACCGCATGTCGTTCACCGAGAGCTGCGCGATCAGCGTGCCGTCGGCGTACTCGACGAGGGAGTGCACCCGGCTCTCGGGATGAACGATGACGTCGATGCGATCCTCGGGCATCCCGAAGAGATGGTGGGCCTCGATGATCTCGAGCCCCTTGTTCATCATCGTGGCCGAGTCGACCGTGATCTTGGCGCCCATCCTCCAGGTCGGGTGGGCGAGCGCCTGCGTCACCGTCACGGATGCGAGCGCCTCGCGCGACCAGGTGCGGAACGGCCCGCCGGAGGCCGTGAGAATGAGCCGACTGACGGCCTCGCGAGGTCCCACCCGGAGCGCCTGGTGGAGCGCGTTGTGCTCCGAGTCGACGGGCAGGATCGCGCCGCCGTTCGCCGCCGCGGCGGCCATCATCAGCTCGCCCGCAGCGACGAGCGTTTCCTTGTTCGCGAGGGCGACCTCGCGGCCGAGCGTCAGGGCCCGAAAGGTCGGCACCAGCCCCAGCGCGCCGACGAGCGCCGCGACGACGGTCGTCGCGTCGGGATGGGTGGCCACGGCCTCGCGGCCCTGGTCCCCCGAAAGGATCTGGAGAGCGGGGAAGACGCGCCGCAACCCGACGGCGTCGATCTCCTCGGCGACCGCGGCCATCCTCGGCCGGAAGGCCCGGATTTGCTGTTCGAGGAGGGCGACGTTGCGGCCGGCCGCGAGGGCCACGACTTCGAAGCGGTCCGGGAACCGCCTTGCGACGTCCAGCGTGGCGGTTCCAATGGATCCCGTCGAACCCAAGACGGCGAGACGCTTCAAACCGAGACCCCGACCAGGATGAACAGAGCAAGCACGAACGGCGCCGCGAAGAACAGTGAGTCGGTACGGTCAAGGAAACCGCCGTGGCCCGGTATGAGGTCAGAGGAGTCCTTCACTCCGGCGTCCCGCTTGAAAACCGATTCGACCAGATCGCCGATCGGCGCCAGCACGGACACGGCGGCAAAGAGGGCCACCGCGGTGACGACGGGCAGTTCGCCGAAGAAGACCGTTCGGCAGAACCACACCCCGAACGCGGCGAGGGCGATGCCGCCGATGATTCCCTCCCACGACTTCTTGGGGCTCACGCTGGGCGCGAGGCGGTGCTTGCCGAAGTTGCTTCCCAGGTAGTACGCACCGGAGTCGCACCCCCAGATGGTCAGGCAGTGGATCAGCACCGTCTTGGTGCCGAGGGTGCCTTCGAACGCAGTACGCAGGAGGCCCATGGCGCCGCCCGTGACCAGAAAATAGAGGGCCGTGAAAGTGGCGCCGGTGATCGCCGCTGCGGCGCCTCCGATCGGGTAGCGCCCGAAGAGGTAGACGGCCGGCATCACGAGCAGCACGAGCGCGAGCACGGCACCGGCCTTGTGGAGTCCAAGGGTCCAGAGCACCGGCAGGGTCACGCCCAGTGTGACCAGGGTCGGGGCGAGAGGCGCGGGCTGGCCGAGCCGGCGCAGCAGCACGAGGAGTTCGCGCGCCGACATCAAGGTGATCGCCCACACCATGCCGAGGTACACCCACGCCGGGAGGAAGACGATCGCACCGAGCGCTATCGGGAGGAAGGCGAACGCGATGACCTCGCGCGTTCCCTTCATTCGGTGGCCTCATCGGCGGCATCCTGGCCGGGCTCGACCACACCGCCGTACCGGCGCTCGCGTCGAGCGTAGTCCGCCACCGCGAGGAGCAGATCGCGGGTCGTGAAGTCCGGCCATAGGACGGACGTGAAGTGCAACTCCGCATACGCGATCTGCCAGAGCAGGAAGTTGGAGATACGCAGCTCGCCCGAGGTGCGGATCAAGAGGTCGGGGTCGGGGAGGCCGGCGGTTACCAGGTGCTCCGCGACCCAGGCCTCGTCGATGCGATCCGGCAGGAGCGACCGGTCTCGCCCCGCCAGGGCGGCCGCCCGCATCAGGTCGACGAGCTCGGTGCGGCCCGAGTAGTTGAGCGCGATCTGGAACACGAGGCCCGTGTTGGAGCTGGTCGCCTCGACGGCGCGCTGGAGGCCGTCCTGAATCTCGGTCTCGAGCTCCCCGAGGCGCCCGATCGGGCGGAAGCGCACGTTGTTCTCGACCATCGTGCGCAGTTCCTTGGCCAGGTACTCCTTGAGGAGGGCCATGAGCGTGCGGACTTCCCACCGTGGACGTTTCCAGTTCTCGGTGGAGAACGCATAGAGGGTGAGCGCTTCCAGTTCGAGCCGGGCCGCGGCCTCGACGGACTCGCGCACTGCCCGGATCCCCGCCCGGTGCCCCTCGACCCTCGGCAGGCCCCTCTGGCGCGCCCACCGTCCGTTCCCATCCATGATGATGGCGATGTGGCGGGGTAGGGATTCCGGCGCGAGGCGATCGAGGATCTCTCGTTCGGGAGTGCCCGGGGCTGCGAGGCGATCGAGGTCCCTCATAGGCCGGGGCAGTCTAGCACGCAGGAAGATAGTTAACAGTCGACAGTTAACGGTTGACAGTCAAGAGTAAAGACCAACAGCCAACAGCTACCTCCCACGACGTTTCGTGAGCTGCGTATTTGGGGAAACTGCCGACTGTGGACTGTTGCCTGTCAACCTCCTTCGTCAGTAGGAAACGCGCTCGAGCGTGAGGCCGTGTGCCGGCGCCGTGGGTGCCGGGGGACGCGTCCCCGGTTCTCGGAGGAGGGCCACGAGCCACCCGGGCGGCTGCGCACCGCGTCCCACCTCGATGAGGGCGCCGACGATGCGGCGCACCATCCCCCGCAGAAAGCCGTCACCCTCCAGGATGATGTCGAGCCTTCGGCCCTGCGCCGTGAGCTTTGCCACCGTCACCGTCCGGACCGTTCCGCGGAATCCGTGGCCGGCGTGACCCGAGAGAGCGAAGGCGCCGAAGTCGTGCTCGCCCTCGATCCGCGAACGAGCGGCGTCGATGAGCGCCACGTCCAGCGGGCTGTGGATCTGGGTTCGGTGGAGCGCCTCGAACGGCGGCAGCGTCGGACCCCATGACAGCCTGTAGCGATAGCGTTTGCCCTTCGCACTGCGACGTGCGTGAAACGACGCCGGCGCGAGCCATGCCCTGAGAACCCGGACGTCAGCGGGGAGGGCCGCGTTCAAGGCCCTCTCGATACCCTGGACCGGAATGATCAGCGGGGGGTCGAAGTGCGCGATCTGGCCGGCCGCGTGGACGCCGGCGTCCGTGCGTCCGGCGCCAACGACGGACACCGGCGTCCGATACAGCAGCTCGATCGCTGCCTCCACCACGGCCTGCACCGTGCGGGTACCCGGTTGCCGCTGCCAACCCGCGAAGCCTCCGCCCAGGTACGCGAGCTTGAGCGCAATCCGCGACCGGTCATCCATGCGGGTATTATGGACGGCCGCGATGCCCACCGCGTGCGTGCCTTGACGTACAATCGTTAGCGCCTCTTGGGGGAGCAACCATGGAGACCCTGCGGGACCTTTTCGAGTATGCCGTCAAGGCCTATCCCGCGCGCAAGGAGCTCTTGCGCGCCCGGGCCCGCAAGGGGTGGCGGACGTACACCGTGAAAGAGTTCGAGCGTGCCACGCGCGAGACCGCGGCGCGCTTGCGGCAGGCGGGGGTGGCCGCGGGAGACCGGGTTGCCCTCTTCGTGGAGAACCGACCGGAGTGGCACATCATCGATTTCGCCTGCCACCTCATCGCCGCGGTTCCGGTACCGCTCTACGCGACCCTGCCCGCCCACCAGGTGCGTTACATCGTGAGCGACTCTCAGTCGAAGGTGCTCCTGGTGTCCGGCGCCGACCGCGCCCGAACGGCCCTCGAGGCGTGCTCCGACCTGCCCGGCGTGAGGGTGTTGGGTGTCGACCCCGACCTTGCCCCCGGGCTCGAGTGCCTTCACGACCTGGAGCTGCCGCCGGCCCGACGCTGGCCCGAACCGCCACCGTTGTCGGGCGACGATCTCGCAAGCCTGATCTACACGTCGGGCACGACCGGGGAACCGAAAGGCGTAATGCTTTCGCATCGCAACTTCATGTCGCAGGTGAACACGGTCCGCGACCTGTACCCGATCACCGAACGTGACATCTGCATGTCGTTTCTCCCTCTCTCGCACGTGTTCGAGCGCACGGTGGACTACGTCTTCTTCGACCGCGGCTCTCAGATCAACTACGTCGAGTCGATCGAGCGGGTGCCGGCGCAGCTCACCGAGATTCGCCCGACCATCATGGTGTCGGTGCCCCGCCTGTACGAGCGCTCCTACATCAAGATCATCTCGAAGGTGCAGCAGGAGGGCGGCGCAAAGCGGCGGCTTTTCGAGTGGGCCTTGCGGGTGGGCCGCCAGGTGCGCGAGGCGGAGTGGCGCGGCGAACGCGCGTCGGCCTTTGCGCGCGGCCAGTTCGCGGTCGCACGGTCGCGGGTGTTCTCGAAGGTCTTGCAGAGGCTGGGCGGTAGGCTGCGCTTCTCGATCTCGGGTGGCGCTCCCCTCGCCCGTCAGGTTGCGGAGTTCTTCGACATCGTGGGCCTTCCGATACTCCAGGGTTACGGCCTGACCGAGACCGCCCCGGTCATCGCGGCGAACCGCCTCGACGCCAACCGCCTCGGGTCGGTCGGCCAGGTGTTTCCTGGCGTCGAGGTGCATATCGCGCCCGACGGCGAGATCCTCGCCCGCGGACCCAACATCATGCTCGGGTACTGGGGTCAAGCGGCGGCGACGGCCGAGACGATCGATGCCGGCGGCTGGCTGCACACGGGCGACGTGGGCTACCTCGACGCCGACGGGTACCTCTACATCACGGACCGCAAGAAAGAGATCATCGTGACGTCGGGCGGCAAGAACGTTGCGCCGCAGCCGATCGAAGGGCGTCTCGGCGCGACGCCGTTCATCGGCCAGGCCGTGCTGATCGGCGACAAATTTCCGTACCTCACGGCGCTCGTCGTGCCGAACTTCGAGAACATCGAGGCGCACTTCGCGGCCAAGGGCGTGATCGGACTCGGAAAGTCGGAGATGGCCCAGCATCCGGAAACCGAGGCGCTCGTGGCGGCGGCGGTGAAGCAGGTCAACACGGAACTCGCGACCCACGAGCGCATCCGCCGCTTCACGGTCCTCCAGCGCGAGTTGTCTCTCGAGGAGGGCGAGCTGACGCCGACCATGAAGGTACGCCGCCGGGTGGTGGCCGAGCGCTACGCCGCTCGGATCGAGCAGATGTACCTCAAGACCCAGCGCGCCGGGGAGTACGAGCTCGCGGAGTAGACGTTTGAAGGTGCGAAGGTTCAAGAAGATGAGGTAAAAGGTCAAACGTCAAAAGGGAAAGGGAAGACAGGATCGAGATTGGCTTTTCCTTGGTTTCCCTCTTACGTTTCCCTTTTCACCTCTGACCTTGGTGGGTCCTGGCGACGGTTGAGCCTTCGAACCTCAGCCCTCCAGGACGCCGTGCTTCTGTGCCACCGCCACGAAGGCCGACACGGCTCGGTCGAGGTCTTCCCGTGTGTGAGCGGCCGAGATCTGGGCCCGCAACCGGGCGTGGCCCTGCGGCACGACCGGGTAGCCGAACCCGGAAACGTAGACCCCGCGCTCCAGGAGGTCCTTGCCCATCGCCATGGCCAGCGCGGTGTCGCCCACGATGACGGGCACGATCGGGTGCATGCCGTGCGGGATGCGGAACCCTGCCGAGCCCATGCGGTCGCGGAAGTAGCGCGCGTTGGCCTGCACCGTCTGCGTTCGTGAGGGGTCTTGCATCACGATCCGAAAAGCCTCCATCGCGGCACCCGCGACCGCGGGGGCGAGGGAGTTCGAGAACAGGTACGGCCGCGAGCGCTGTCGCAACGTCTCGATCACCGCCTTCGGACCGGTGACGTAGCCTCCCATCGCCGAGCCCATCGCCTTGCCGAGTGTCCCGGTGTGGACCGGGACCTTGCCCCAGACGCCCAGTTCCTCGGCGGTGCCGCGGCCCCTCGAGCCGAGCAGTCCGGTGGCGTGGGAGTCGTCGACGATGAGTACGGCGCCGTGCCGCTCGCACGCCCCGATGATCTCGGGCAGCGGGGCGAGTTCGCCTTCCATCGAGAAGACACCGTCCGTAACGGACAGGATGAAACGGGCTCCCTCGGACCGGGCCTGCTTGAGCTTGGCCTCGAGGTCCGGCAGGTCGTTGTGCTTGTACACGTAGCGCCTGGCCTTGGCGAGCCTGACGCCGTCGATGATCGAAGCGTGGTTCAACTCGTCGGAGACGATGGCGTCCTCGGAGCCGGTCAGCGTCGTGAGGCACGCCTCGTTGGCGCTCCAGCAGGAGCTGTACAGAATCGTGTCGTCGGTCTCGTAGAACCCTGAGAGAGTGGCCTCGAGTTGCTTGTGCAGCACCTGGGTGCCGCAGATGAAGCGGACCGATCCCATGCCCACGCCCCACTCCTCGATCGCGCGGATCGCCGCCTGGCGGACACGAGGGTCGTTCGCGAGGCCGAGGTAGTTGTTCGAAGTGAGCATCACGACGTCCCTGCCGTTGACCTTCACGCGATGGTCCTGCGGGCCCTCGAGAGCGACCTCGACCTTGAACGTGCGCGCCTGATGCAGCTTCTCGATCTCTCCTGTGAGGAACTCCAAGAACTCCTGCATGCATCCTCCCGTGGCTGTGCGGCGGTTCCGTCGCGGGCAACGACCGGCTGTCCGTGCGGCCTCGGCCTCTTCAACCCGTCCCGAGCAGGGCCTCGAGCGCTTCCGGTGAGTCCAGCGAGTCCAGCAGCGCGTCCGGCGCCAGTGCCGCGAGCTTCTCCCTGGATGTCTTGCTGCTCGCCACGGCCACCGCGCGTGCCCCCCCGGCGCGCGCGCATCGGATGTCGGCTTCCGCGTCCCCGATCACGACGGTGCTGGGGCCCTCGAAATCGGTGCCCCAGAGGTCCCGGGCACGAGCCCTGGCAATCGGCACCAGGCGATTGCGGTCCTCGTGGTCGGACCCGAAGGCGCCGGTCGCAAAGCGGTCTCCGATCCCGGCGGCGCGCAACTTGATCTCGGCGCCGGACCGGATGTTGCCGGTGAGCAGACCTACCGCGACCTCCGCGCGCCGCGCCAATTCGGCCAGGATCTCGAGCACACCGGGGAGAGCACGGGTGTTGTCCGGCGTCAGCATCGAGGAAAGGCGGGAGCAATACCGGTCGAAGATCTCTTCCAGACGGGGCTCGACCTCGGAGCGCGTCAACCCCGCGAGGGCCGTGAGCTCGAAGACGATTTGGGGATCGGTTTTCCCGGCAAACGCGTAGCCGTCGATCGGGCCCGCCGTTCCCAACGTCTCACGGAGGGCCAAGCCGATCGCACGGCCCGCCTGTCCATTGGTGGAAAGCAAGGTTCCGTCGACGTCGAAGAGGATGAGCCGGCGCACGGGTTCCGCCCGGCGAAGTCTACCATCAGGCACGATCGCCGGGGAGCCGGGGGGCCGAGGGGCGGCGGGGCAGAGAAGCAATGATGCGTTCGCAGGTTGAGACCGGGGGAGAAGGAAGACGGGAGAGGGAAGAGGGAAGACGAAAGCCCCGGCTCTGGAGCGCGTTTCGCTCCTTGCCTTTCCTCTACCTTCTCCCTTCTTACCTCTCCCCTTCGGGCGGACGTTCGAGCCTTTGAACCTGCGAACCTGCGAACTTCGCAAATTGACAGTGCGAGTGGGCTTCCCGTAGCATCGCTTGGAGTGGAGGCTCGAAGCCGGCCGTGTTGACCGGGTACAACACCGATATCGACTTCGAAGGCGTGACGTACCACGTCCAGACCGAGGACCGTGGTGCCGCCAACCCGCTGATCGAGTCGCTCGTCTACGTGAAGGGTGAGATCCTCGCGACGCGTCGCACCGAATACGCCAATCTCCTGGAAGCCGGCGCGGAGCCGTCCTCGATCCAAATTCTCATGGAGCGTCAGCATCGCACGATCGTGGATGCCATTCGGATCGGTCGCATCGACCTGCTGACCGAACCGTCCGTCAGTGACGCGAGCGACACGACGGTCACTCGCCGCTCGCCTTTCGCGGGCCTGCAGGCAGGCGGGCCGATCGACGTGGCCAGGCTCTCCCAGAAGACGCTCGATGAGGTGATCGCAGACTGGCTTGCTGAGCAGCAGAAGGAGGAGCGAGTCCGCCTGCGCGTCCTCGGCGGGGATGACCTGCGATACGGCGCCGCGTTCACCCTTCAGGTCATCATCCAAACGACACCGGGTGACGCGCCTGTCGTCGGGGCGAACGCGAGTGCGCGCTTTCTCTCGACGACGATGAAGCCGACCAGGCTGGCCGACGGCACGAGCGACAACACCGGCACGGTGGAGCTCAAGGGCACAATCCCGCGGCTCGAGAAGGGCCAGGGGCTCCTCGTCGTCACGGTCCAGCATCCTCGCGGCAACGACGAGGTCAAGTTCCTGGTCAGCAGGTAGAAGAAGCGTGGTCAGTGGCCGGTGTCCCGTGGCCGGCAAAGCCTGCCATGGCCGCGGGCTTCCGCATTCCTGAGCCCCAAGAAGTGACCACCTCGGTTTGCGGCTTTGTTGTTTCCGGCCACTGGCAACCGGTCACCGGCCACCGTTTGCTACGACTCCATCCGGCCCTTGAGGAACGCCTCGATTCCTGCCTTTGCGATGCTGGGGTTCTCCCGGCAGCGGCGGACCGAGTACGGGTACCAGTGTGAGCCGAACGGAACGTACACGCGCAGCTTGTGACCGGCCCCGGTGATGATGCGCCGGAGCTGAGGATCGACCCCGAGGAGCATCTGGAACTCGTATCCGTCCTTGCTCAACCCGAGTTCCTGGATGATGCCGAGCGCTTCGCACACGAGCAACTCATCGTGTGTGGCGATGCCGACGTACGCGCCACTCGCCATGAGAATCCGCAGTGCATGGACGAAGGCCCGGCGGATGATCTCGCGCTCCTCGTATGCGATTGTTCTGGGCTCCCGGTAGATTCCCTTGCACAGCCGGACGCTGGCGCCCTCGGCCGCAAGGGCGGCGGCATCGGCCATCGTGCGCCGCAACCGGGCCTGGAGCACCACCCCTGTGCCCTTGGGGAAACGGGTTATGAGCTCACGGTACAGGCGCAGCGTCGCATCCGTGGTCGGGGAGTCCTCCATGTCGATTCGGACGAAGATCCCCTTGGCGGCCGCGCGCTCGATCACGGCCGTGATGTTGTCGCGACAGAAGCCATGGTCGATGTTGAGGCCCATCTGAGTGGGCTTCAGCGAGATGTTGGCGGGGAGCGCCTCGGCGGCGATGGTCTCGATGACCTCGTGGTACTCGGCGACGGCGGTAGCGGCGTGCTGGCGTTCGCTCACGCTCTCGCCAAGGACATCGAGCGTGGCGCAGCACCCCTCCTCGGACAGCCTCTTGACGGTAGCTATGGCGTCCGTGAGCGTTGCTCCGGCGACGTATCGGCGGGCGAAGAAATGGATCATCGGTTTCGGTGTGATGGGCAACGTGGCCCGCACGATCGAGTCGAAGACACTCATGCAATCCTCCCGGGTTGTGGGGTCCTGGCGATTGCCAGGACGTAGATCTCATCAGCGCCAGCATGCGCGAGGGCGCGGGCGCAGCACGCTACGGTGGCGCCGGTCGTGATCACGTCGTCGACCAGCAAGACCCGTCCGGCGACCGGCCGCCGCGCCCCGAAGGTGGCGGCGCCGAGCCTGAGCCGGTCGGCCCGCCTCCGGCCGACCTGAGCGCCGCGACCGCGCCGCCGCAGGGGCCGCGCGAACGGGACTTTCAGCTCTCGCGCCAGCGCTCGACCCAGAACCCCCGCCTGATCGTAGCCGCGCCGTAGGCGGCGCCGCCAGGTCATCGGCACTGAGACGACGGCGTCGGGCTGCTTCCACCCGCTGCCGCGGAAGCTCTGCGCCAGAAGCGCCGCTAGGGGTGTGCCCAGCTCGTCTCTGCCGCGGTTCTTGAACAGCAGGACGAGGTCGCGCATCGTGCCCTCGTACGGCCCGAGTGTCGCAGCGGCGCGCCAGGGGGGCGGATCGATGCGGCACGCCAGGCAGGCCTCCCCTGACGCCACGTCCGGACTCCCGCAGACCGGGCACAACGGACCGCGGTGGGACGGCAGACGGTCCCAGCAGTTCGCGCAGATCCCGGCGCGGCTGCCGGTCCACGGCAGCGCCACCCGGCACAGGGCACAGGTCGAAGGGAGGAACGTCAAGGCGAGGGCCTCGGCGAAGGACGCCATGGCGGCGAGATTGTACCAGCATCGCACGAGCCCGGTGGGACCAGACCCGTTGCGGCGTGACAACGGCGCTCGCACGAACCCCGTATACTCCCGGCAGGAGGCAACCATGCGTTGGACGTGTGCGGCGCTTCTGGCGCTGGGTGTAGCGAGCGCAGCGAGCGGTCAGGTGGCCTGGTTGGGTGCGTCGTGGGGGACGAGCTGGGAATGGCAGGCCCCATCGGCGCCGGGCACGAACTTCCTCCACAGCTCGGACGCGGCGCCCTCCGTCTTCGTCGCTTTCCCGATGAGGGAGAGCACTTTGTTCCGGCTGAAGGCAGCCGAGCTGCCTTACACGGAGGTCATCAACGGCGTGGGTTGGCCGGGCCGGTTGCGCGCGTATACGGCCGGGATCGACTACCTGATGCCGGGGACGTTCGGCCAGGCCATCCTGTCGGCGGGTCTCGGGTCGTACCAGCTCGACCTCAAGGCCAAGAACCCTCCCGCCGCCTACGAAGAGAGCAAGTTCGGGTGGTACTTCAGCGTCAGCGAATGGTTCACCGTGACCCGTCGAAGCCGGGCCACGGTCGAGCTCGTGATGAACCGGACGGAACATGCTCAGAAACCCATGATATTCACCGCCAACGTGGGCCTCGCGTTCGGCTGGTAGGCGATGCCCCATGTGATCCGCTCCGGCTTGGCGGATCTGACCGCGGCGTGGCGGGACCTTCCCCGCGGTCCCTGGCGCTGGGGGAACGCGCTGGCGCGAGTGGAGGGGTGTTACCTGGGGCGCGACGCCGCGACGTTGCTCGTAGCGGGCGTGGTGATCGAGTTTGGGCGCGCACTCCACCCGATTCTGCTCGTCTCGCACGGCGCTGAGACCACGGCCGTGCACCTCTGGTCCGCAGTACCCGTTGAGCGCACCGAAGGCGTGAAGCGACTCCTTGCCCAGGTCGCACAGGAGCTTCCGGCCTTTGGCGCCGGTGGTGTCCTGACCACCAATATCCCGCCTCTCGTCTGACCGCCACCCCGGCCGCATTCAACGGAAGTTTAGAGTTCAGAGTTAAGAGTTAAGAATTGAGAGACACGGGGCCGTTGCGGAACCGCCGAGGTGCAAGCGCAAAGCTAGCTTTTCCTGTCGTTGACTCTTCACTCTTAACTCTTAATTCTCAACTGTCTCTTGTGGACCTTCGAGCGTGCCGCTCAGCGCTGCTCGCGCTCGGTCTCCTGGAACTGTTCCTGGTGTGTCTGCTGGAGGTCCTGGATCTTGTCCCGGATGCCGCCGATGGGCCCCGGGGGAGCGCCTCCTGGGCTCCCCGGCACGGCCTCGGCCTGGTCGAGGAGGCGGCGCGCCTTGACTCGGTGGGGATCGGTGAGGGACTCAGAGGCTGCCAACAGCTCATCCGCAGCGCCCCGGAGGTTGACCGCAGTGTGGTAGTCGGCCGTTCCAGGTGCGAGGCCTGCGGCCCAAGCGGCAGCCCGCGCGGCGGCCTCGCGCAGCTCGTCGAGAGGGAGCTGAGGTTGACCGGCGAGGTCGCGGAGCCGCTGGGCGAGACGGGACGCCGCGAGATCGTCGAAGGGCCTTGCGCCGGCATCGTTCTGGGTCGCGAACGTCACGCTCTTGACTGCATCGAGGTCCTGTCGGGTCTGGCGCGTGGCGAGGATGAGCACCACGACCATCACGATGAGCAAGCCGGCGAGAGTGAATATCGATCGCACCTGATCCTCCCGTTGCCCCAACGATACACCCGGCCGCCGCGGTGACCGTGAAAGGTGACACCTCCCGCATTTGGCTCGTCGGGGTGGAGGTTGAGAATGGCATGACATCTGCAGTAACCGTACGTGGAGGTGGACCATGGCCCGTAGGCTCGTGGTGCTGGCCGCACTCGTGGCGCTCGTCACCCCGGCATTCGCCCGGGAAATGACGAGCGCGTATGTCATCACGGCAGTGGCCAACAAGAGGGGATTGGCAGGGACGGACTGGCACTCCGACCTCACGCTCTACAACCCGCAGAGTCATCGGCTTGCCCTCGACATTTTCTTCCTTCCCACCGGACAAGACAACAGCGGCGGCGCCCCGGAGCTCCCGACAATCACGCTCGAACCGTGGCAGACCCTCAATCTATGGGACGTCCTGGGCCCGTACGGGTTCAACGCACGTGGCTGGACCGGGGCGTTGCTGGTCTACGCCGACACGGCGGCGAACGGCTGCACCAACACCGCGGGCGACACGAGTTGCGACTTTGCGGCGTTCGTTCGCACCTACACCCCCGCCCCGACAGGCAACTACGGCGAGTTCGGTGAGGACTTCCCAGGGTTCCCGGCAAACCTGGGCGTCGACCGGACCGTGATCGCATACATGCCTCAGATCTCCGACGATGGCACGTTCCGCACCAACGTCGGGGTGGCGTCGTGGACCGACGGTTGGGTCACGGTTCGCTGCGACCTCCAAGACGAGAACGGCACCATCATCGGTCGCCAGGACCACCTCGTGCCACCCTATGGCCACGTGCAGTGGCGGTTGGAGAACGGCGTAACCGGCGGCACCGTGGCCGCGTACATCATCGATGGACCGAGCGACGCGATGGTGTACCCCTACGCCACCGTGGTGAACTGGGCGACCGGCGACGCCACGACCGTGGAGGCGCAGATCAGCGCGGTGGGGTTCACGGCGGAGTCGCTTTCGGTTCGAAACAACCGGCTCCGCCACGTACCTCCGGCCCTGCCCGTGCCGGGATTCTCGCTCCAGTCGTTGAGGCAAAGCGCCAGGTGATCCTCCCCGGTTGTCGCAGCAGCTTCCGAGCGCGGGAGCCGAACTCCCGCGCTCGCTTTGTCCGCCTTGGTAGAATCCGCGCATGTGCGCCGATCAGCTTGCGCGGCGACCGGTCATTCTGGTCGCAGAGAGCGATGCCGATCTGCGCTCGTCAGTCGCAACGACGCTCGCGAGCCACTTCCCGGAAGCGCAGATCCGGACTGCTGAGGATGCCGACGCGGCCTGGGAGGCCATTCGGTGCGGGGGCGTGAACCTCGTGCTCACCGACGCGACGGTGTCGGGGGTGGAAGGCGTTCGGCTCCTGGCGAGGGTGCGAGCCGACCCGAGCGTTTCGAACGCCTACGTGATCCTGATGACGGAAGCTGCGACAGCGGGGGAACTCCTCGCTGCAATGGAGCATGGCGCCGATGACTGCCTGCTCAAGCCGGTGAGGTGGAACGAGCTGGTCGGGCGGGTCGAGGTCGGCCTGCGGCGGCTCGGTGAGGCGCACCGGCAGGCCGAGATCGAGCGCCTCTATCATCGGCACACGGAGTTCCTCTCCGTTGTGTCGCACGAGATCCGCACGCCCCTGTCCGCGATTCTGTCCGCCGCCAACGTGCTGATGCGCTACGGCAACGAGCGGCCGGAGTCCGTTGAGCGTTTCGCGAGAGTGATCTACCAGGAGGGGCGCCGCCTCACGCGCCTCATCAACAACCACCTCGACCTTGCCAAGATCGAGTCGGGCCAGGTCGAGTGGGTCTACGCTCCGACGGTCGTGAACGAGCTGGTGCGCAACGTGCAGGAATCGTTCAGCGCGCTGGTCGGTGAGCGCAACCTCGTCCTGGAGGTCGAACCGTGGCCCGAGCCGGTCGTGGCGACCCTCGATCGTGACAAGATCATCCAGGTGATCGTGAACCTGCTTTCGAACTCGATCAAGCAGTCGCCCGACGGCTCGGCGGTGCGGCTCCGCTACCGCCCTCACGCGGCCGGAGGAGTGCGGCTCGAGGTCGAGGATGAAGGGGCTGGGATCCCGCCGGGCCGAGAGGAGGAGATCTTCGGGAGGTTTCAGCAGCTCGGGCTGGACGACCAGCGCCACGGGTCCGGCCTGGGCCTGACCATCTCGCGCCAGATCGTGGAGCACCATGGCGGCCGCATCTGGGCCGAGCCGAAGCACGAGCACGGGGCGCTCTTCGTGGTTGAGCTGCCTGGCGACACCGAGGGTCGAGGGCGCGATGGTTCAGTTTGACAACCAGTACCGACAGGTGAAGTTGAAGGTGGTGTACTACGGTCCCGGCCTGTGCGGCAAGACCACATGTCTGCAGTACATCCACAGGGTCACGGACCCTCAGCGGCGCACCAAGCTGTACACCCTCAACACGGCGTCCGACAGGACTCTGTTCTTCGACCTCCTGGGGCTGGACCTGGGACGGGTGCGTGGCTACCGCCTGACCCTCCAGCTCTACACCGTCCCGGGTCAAGTGCAGTACAACACCACACGACGTGCGGTGCTGGCGGGTTGCGACGCTGTCATGTTCGTCGCGGATTCGCAACGCGCGCTTGCGGGCGCAAACGAGGAAAGCCTCGCAAACCTCGCCGAGAACCTGCGCGCGATCGGCCTCGATCCGGACACGATTCCTCTGGTCATGAGCTACAACAAGCGCGATCTGCCGGACCCGCTCGCCAGGGGAGAGCTCGACCGTGCTCTGAACAGGCATGGCGTGCCGGTTTTCGAGACCGTGGCCACCTCCGGGGCCGGGGTCGTCGAGGCGTTTGCCGCCGTCACGCAGGCGGCGGTGCTTTCGGTTGCCGACAAGCTCGGCATGTCCAGCCAAGCGGATGCCCTCGACCGATTGATGGGCAACGTGACCACGGCGCTGCAGCCGCTCATGCGGCGCGGATCGGCGCCCGCCGTTGAGGGTCCGGTGGCCTTGCACCCGGCCGTGAAGGGCGACGACCTTCGCGCCGACGAGCTCGTGTCCGAGGCCGTGCGTGCCAACCTCGCCATGACGGACCTCAACACGCGCCTCGACCAGCTCGCGGCCGATCTTGAACGTCGGGTGGCCAACCTTCACTCGATCAATGAGTTCGGTCGGTTGATGTCACTTGCCCGCGAACCCGAGGAGATCACGGCCGGGTTCCTGGACCGACTCTTGGTGGAGCTGAAGGTTGCGTGCGGCTCGCTGTTCCTCGTCGACCAGCAGGGCGAACTCGTGGACGTGCTCCGCCGCGGCCTGGCCGCTGACCCGCTGGCCAGACGCGACGAGTCGGGCAAGTCACCTGCGGAGGTGATCCTGGCTTCGCGGCAAGCTTTCCTCGCGCGGGTGGACGAGGTAGAGCCGGCGCAGCTGCTGGAGTCGCCATGGATGGAGGAGGTTCAGCGCCTGAACCTGATCGGCTTGCTGGCGGTCCCGCTCTATGCCCAGGACCGGCCGATCGGATTGGTGACGGCCTATGCCGACGCAACGCGTGGAGCGTTCGAGGACGTGGAACTGGAACTCGCGAGCGCCCTAAGCGCCAATGCGGCGACGGCGCTTGCGAACGCCCGATCGTGGCGTTCGCTCGAGCAGCTCAACCGCTCCCTCGAGGAGGCGGTGGCGGATCGCACCCGCGAGCTTCGGGACGCGCTCACGCATGCTCAGAAGCTGGCTGAACAGCTTGAGGAAAAGAACGTCGCCCTCGAAGCCGCCAACCTCCAGTTGCGCGACCTGGAGCGTCTCAAGGGAGATCTCCTCAACCGCATCGCCCACGAGCTCAACACCCCCGTCACTGCGATCCAGACGGCGGGGAGAATCCTCGCCCGCTACGAGGAGTTGCCGCCCGAGAGGGCGGTCAAGTTCGTCGAGATCATCACTCAGGAGTCGACCCGCCTCGGGGAGCTGATCGCCTCCTCCCTCCAGGCTGCCGTGCTGGGCATCCCGGAGGGGCGACCTGCACCCACCGCCCACGCTATCCCCCAACTCCTCAAACGGATCCTGGCGCCACTGAAGGGGGAGATCTCCAACCAGCACCTCGCGGTCCAGGTGAAAGTTGCGGCCGGCCTTGACGAGATTGTCGGCGACGGCGACCAGCTCGAGGCGGCCCTCCGCGCGATCATCAGGAACGCCGTCGAATTCAGCCGGGACGGCGGCAGCGTGATGGTGACGGTGAGGCCGGTCCGGAGGGGTATCTCGGCCATGATCGAGCTCCGCGTCGAGGATACCGGCGTGGGGATCCCCTCGCAGGACCTGCCGCACGTGTGTGAGGTGTTCTGGCAGGGAGGCAACGTGCTGACCGAGAAGCCGAGAGGTCTCGGTCTCGGACTGGCGGTCGCGCGGCGCGTCGCCGACAACCATGGCGGAACGCTCGAAATCTCCTCGGAGGAGGGCAAGGGAACGACCGTGAGTTTGCTGCTTCCGGCGGGGGCCCGGCCCGGATGACCCTGACTCGGTCCGTGCCGGAGCCCGGCCCGTGCCGGTCGAAGTGCATTGCATCTGGCCCACACGGCGCTCGTGGCGCGACCGTACCGACGCACTCGGACAGGCTCCCGGCCGATGGCTAGCCCGTTGGTCCTGCTCGTTGACGACGAGCCCAACATCAGGGAGACGCTCTCGTTTCTTCTCGAGATGGAAGGATTCCGGGTGGTGACCGCCGGCGACGGCGAGGAGGGGCTGGACAAGATCCGCGCGCTCAAGCCCCCGGTCGTCCTCCTGGACGCCATGATGCCCCGCCGCGACGGTTTCGACGTGTGCCGGACCGTGAAAGGCGAGCCGGAGCTCTCCGACGTCAAGGTGGTCATGCTCACCGCGCTGGGTCAGAAGGTCGACCAGGAGAAGGGCCTGGCGGCGGGCGCCGATTTCTACGTCACCAAGCCCTTCGATGAGGACGAACTCCTGGCGTTGCTGCGGCGCCTCACGGCCTGAGCAGCGCAGGACCGTTCGAACGTTCGCCAGGGAGGGGTAAGAGGTAAAAGGGGAAACGTCAAACGGACGACACGACGCTCCACGCTGAGCACCGTTGACGAGTATCGTCTTCCCTTTGACCTTTTCCCTTTCACCATTTGACCTTCCCCTTCTTCTGACGAGCCTTCGAGTCGGCGCCGACGTCACGATACGACGAATCCGACTAGACTTGGCGCCGTGAAGACCGTTGCCGTTCTGACTGCGAAACCCGACCTCGAGATCTACCGCGAGCTCGAGGCGGCCGGCGAGGCGCTGGGCGTGCGCGTCCTCACGATGGACGCCCTCAGGATGGTCGCCCGGGATGGTCCGCCGCACCTCTGGCTGGGCGGCGACGCGCCCCTGACGGACGAAGTCAGCGCGGTCTTGCCCCGTGTGGGCAACTGGCGGCCGGAATCGGTGCTCGCCGTGCTGGGCGCGTTACGGCAGGCCGGTGTGCCCTCGGTCAACGACGTCGGCGCGATCCGCACCGGTCGCGATCACTGGCTGACGGCGTGCGCTCTCGCGGTCTCGGGGATGCCGCATCCCGAAACCACGGCCGGGGCGGAACCGGAGACGCTGGCGGTTGCGGCCGCGGCGACGTTCGGCTTCCCGTGCGTCGTCAAGCAGCGACGCTCCCGGCAGGGCATCGGCGTCATCCGCTGCGCCGGCGCCGCCGAACTGGAGGCGGTGCTGGACTCGCTCTGGCGGGTCGGCGACGAGGTCGTCGTGCAGAGGTTCTGTCCTCCCGGGGGGGTGAGCCGACGGGTTCTGGTCCTGGACGGGGAAGTGCTGGGCGTGACGGAGCACCGCGCGGCGGCGGGAGAGTTCCGCTCGAACGCGGCCCGCGGTGCGAGCGTCCGATCGCTGGCGGCGGACGAGGGCACGTGCGACCTCGCCATCTGCGCGGCGCGCGTCTTGGGCCTGGGTTTTGCCGGTGTGGACCTGATCCCCGACGGCGACCGGTGGGTCGTGGTCGAGGTCAACCCGTCCCCGGGGTGGAGGCACTTCGCGGAGGCGACGGGCGTGCCGGTTGCGAAGCGCCTGGTCGGGACTCTGGCACGCATGGGGAGCGAGCGGTGAACGACCCCTTCACATGCACCGCAGACGTGCGGCTGAAGCCGGGCCGCGAGGCGTCCGTGCTCCGGCGTCATCCGTGGGTTTACCGCGGGGCCATGGCGGGCCCGTTTCCCGGCGGAACCGCACCGGTGCGCGTGGTCGCGGCAAATGGACGGCCGCTCGGCGTTGCGCTGGTGGGCGGATCCGGGCGTTCCCTGGCCCTGCGCATGGTGACCTGGGGGGAGGAGTGTTGGGACGCCGCCACCCTGCGTGAGAGGGTGCTCGACGCGGCCTGCCTGCGGGACCGTTTGCGCCTCGACGCCGATGCCTACCGGCTCGTGCACTCGGAGGGCGACCTCCTGCCTGGCCTCGTGATTGACCGCTACGGAGCGACCGCGGTGTGTCAGCTCTTCGAGCCCGCATGGGAGCCCTGCCTTCCGGTGCTCTCGGACGTGCTCGGCGAGGAGCTGGGACTCGGTAACGTCCTTGTCCGGAAGGGCGACTCGCCGGGGAGCGTCCCCACCACCCTGCGCGGCGTTCTTCCCGAGGCGGGAGTGATCATCCGGGAAGGGCCGCTCCGCTTCCAGGTGGACCTTGTCGGGGGACAGAAGACGGGGTTCTTCCTGGACCAGCGCGAAAACCGGAGGCGGATCGGTTCGTTGGCCCGGGGCGCGCGGGTCCTGAACCTCTTCTCGTACAGCGGAGGGTTCGCGGTGACTGCCCTGGCGGGTGGTGCCACGCGCGCCGTCAACGTTGATGCGTCGGAAGCGGCGCTTACCCTCGCGCGCAAGGCTTACGAGCTGAACTCCCTTCGCGTCGGCGGCGACGACTTCATAGTCGGCGATGCCTTCCGCGTGGTGCGGGCTCTCGCGGCGGCGGGTGAGCGCTTCGATATCGTGATCGTGGACCCCCCCGCGTTCGTGAAACGCAGAGCCGACCTGGGCGCCGGGCTGCGCGGGTACAAGGACATCAACATCCAGGCGTTGCGCGTCCTCGGAACGGGCGGCCTGCTCTTCACCTGCTCGTGCTCGGCGCTGGTCAGCGAGCAACAGTTCGGGGAGGTGGTGTCCGGGGCCGCGCTCGACGCCGGCCGTGCGCTTCGGGTGCTTGAACGACGCGGCGCGGGGCCGGATCACCCCGTGTCGGCTCACTGCCCGGAAACCTCTCACCTCAAGGCGTGGCTCTGTGCGGTAAACTAACCCCGGTGACTCTTTTCCGGGTGAGCCGTGACGCTTGCCACGCAGTGTCCGGACGGTCGCCGCGAGGCCGCAGGGCACCCCCTTTGGGGCAGGAAAGTGGTATGTTCCCAGGAGTCACACTTACTGCTGATTTGAAAGGAGCAAGCCGGTATGCGACGAGGATTCCACCACCTATGTCGTTTCTTGACAAGGGATCTTCGACCTGGCACAGGGGTTGCTGAAGATCCACGCGTGAAGTGTGTGCGAATTCTGCCCAGCCGGCACCAGGCCGGGGTCACGCTGGTGGAGGCGTTGGTCGTGCTGGCCATCCTGGGCCTCGTCACGGCTGTGGTAGCCGTGCCGATCAACTCCTACTGGCAGAGATCCCGCATCCAATCCACCGCGGGCGACATCCGGAACTTCATCCAGACGGCGTACACCCGGGCCGTGAGCCAGCACACCGCGATCACGGTGACCCTGGTGCAGGACTCGACGACGAGAAAGTGGACGCTACAGCTCACTCCCGACCCGGCGGGGGCGCCAGCCGGCTGGCACGCCATGTACGGCACCTACGTCATTCCGGACTTCGTGGACCTCACCTACAACCTGGCGGCGAGCGCCGGCGGGTGGCCGACCGCGGGGGCAAGCCCACCACCAGTCTCAGGGGCCACGAGCAGCCTCATCTGCGACACGATGTCTCGCACGCTGTGTCCGGTGGGGTTCGCCAGCTGCGACCCCACCAGCACCACTCCGGCGCAGGTCACTAGCGTACGGACCCTCTCGATAACCCACACCAGCATGATCGACGGCTCGCTCACGCCGAAGACGCGGTACGACATCCAGATCTACCCGATCTGGAACGTCTCGTACCAGAAGGTGCTGCTATGAGGAGGGCCGCGATGAGACTACGGACAATGGGTCGCCGTGGCGAGCGTGGCCTCACCCTCATCGAGGTGCTGGTTTCGTTCTTCATCCTCTTCGTGGTGACGCTCGCGGTGCTCCAGCTCCTCTCGATGGCGTACCTGGTCAACCTGGGTGCGCTGACCCGGACCGAGTTGACCTACAAGGCGCAGCAGGTCGTCGAGATGATCCGGCTCCAGAGGTATCGCTTCGGCGGGCTGCTGGAGACGCCATCAGCCTTGGAGCTCAACTGTTGCCCGGTCGGAATCAACTCATCAATGACGATTGCGAACGGGGATTCCGCCTATGTCAGCAACAACTGCGATCAGTTCTGGGGCCCGGCGCGCGCCAATTTGATCGATGCCAGCGCGCGTTATAGCCTCAACTACACGATCGACGTCAGCAGCTCGGTCACGGTGCGAGCCATACCGCTGACCACGGGTGCCAACCAGTACCTCGGTCCTGCGGCCGGCAAGGTGGTGGTCTATGTCGCGCAGCTGCACTAAGGGGTTCGCCCCGGGGTTCACCCTGGTGGAGGTGCTGGTCGTCGTGGCCACCCTCGGGATGATCCTCTGGATGGTCGGCCAGCTCCTCTTCCCCATGCGGCAGGCGGCAGAACGCCAGCGGCTCCAGGTCGAGTCCAGGCAGGCCGCCCGCAGCGCGGCCGACTACCTGAACTTCGCGCTCCGCGGCGCCACCGACATGAACCGGGCAGCGACGCCGATGCGGAACCCGGCGCTGATCCTGACGTTCGTCTGGCAGGGCGACGGAACCGGCCTGGGGACGAACCCAACCTGCGACGGCACCGCGGGCGTGGCGGGGTGCGTCCAGACCTCGTGGAACAACGTCCCCGACAACGGCGGCAACCCGACCCTGGCGACACCCGGCTCGGACATCATCACGGTGGGTCGGGCGGCCTCGGTGGTGAGCTCGGCGAGCCTCACCTTTGCGGGGGGCATGGACAACCACGCGGACAGCAGCCAGGCAACCTATTGGAAGTTCGATCAGGGTTGCATGGACGACGCCAAGAACGCCCAGGCGTTCTGGAGCCTGACCGGGCGGCCCGATCCGCCGACAGCCGCGGACAAGAGCCTGCCTCTGGTGCTCGTGGACAGCGTCGGGAACTGGGCCTTCTACCAGATCACCGACTATCAGGACGGCCAGAACAACGCCTCGTGCACGAGCCCTTCGCCCACCCTCTGCTACGACACCACGTCCGCGCAAGCCGTGCCGTGCATGGCCGTGATCGCGCACCCTGGCGCCACGGCGTACAACGCTCCGGGGGGGTTGCGGACGCTCACCCCGACGATGTACCTCTACGCCGGCGTCCACTACGCGGCGTTCCGCGTGTGCAACGGCTGGCTCGAGCAGAAGGACGGGATCTTCGATCCTGCGACCGACACCAACTGCCCTGTATTGGCGCCTGGTGCCGAGTTCCCGGCGTACACGACCAAGGACAAGTGGTCGCCGCTCCTCCCCAATGTGGAGGACCTGCAATTCGCGTACATCTTCACCGACGGCACCGTGTGGAACAGCCCGGCAGGCACGTTGAGCGCCGCGACGGGGGGGGTGAGTCCGCCCGTCGCAGGCGTGCCCGTGGCGGTGGCGGGCGCGAATCCCCCTAGGTTCGACGTCCTTCACGTCATCGGGGTGCGGGTGACCGTCACGGCGCGTTCCTCCACACCGGTCATCATCGGCGGCGGAAAGATCGCTGAGCCGCAGCCTGTGGCGGAGGACCACGACCCGGGGCTCGTCCTCAGGGACACTTACTACCGCGCCCAGATCTCGTCGGTCGCGATGTTGCGCAACCGGGCGTCGGGGTATTAGGCATGGCCGGGGAAGGGAACGATCGCATGAGGCGGAGAGAGCGCGGCGTGGCACTCGTGATGGTGATCCTCGTCCTGTTGATCCTCACGGTGCTGGGGATCACGGCCGTGATGATGATGACCCAGGAGGACAAGATCTCGTCGCGCCAGGAACTGCAGAAGGCCGCGTTCTATGCGGCCGAGGCCGGCATGCGGCGCGGCGAGGTGATTCTGCAGAACACCCCGTACACCAACACGAACCTGAACACCTTCCTGCTGCACGTCCCGGTCGTGGACTGCCCTGCGACCACGCCGCCGAAGCCAGTACACCCGCCGGCGAGTCTGCCGGCGCAGTGGGACCTCGCGCACCTCGGGACCTACCTCATGGCGTCCGTTACCGACACCACGGAGCTCTCGAACCAGGAAGTGACCGAGAGGGTGGTGGTGGGGGAGCTCCCGTTCACCAAGGTCCGAGCCTACTACAGCCTGTACGTGCGCAACAACCCCGAGGACGTTCAGGCCGGCACGATAATCCCGAGCCCGACGGACAACCGCGACACGAAGATGCGGTTGCTGGCAGTCGGTTTCATTACCGACGTCAACGGTGTCGACACTGCGACGGGGGCAGCCAACGTCCTCGCGGTGAAGATCCAGGAAGAGGAACTCAACTGGGGCGGGGCCCCCACAGCAGGGGGATCTCTCCAGAAGGAACTGAATGCCGGCGGGACGAGCTCGAGTTTCTGGACCGGCGGCACCGGTACTTGATCGCGGTTATTTGCAGAGGATTTGCGGAGACGGTCAGAGCAATTGCAGCGCGGAGGTTGACATGACAAGGGCAAGGGTCACGCTGGTGCGGACGTGCACGTTGGCCGTGATGCTGGCAGTGATGCTGGCGGCTTCGGGTCAGGCGCAGCCCAAGCCAAACCCCGGCAATGAAGGCTATGACCTCATGCAGCAGATCACCTTCCAGCAGCCCAAGGCCAACATGCTGCTCGTCCTCGACGTCAGCTACTCGATGTCCTGGGATTACAAGGGCAACCACCTCAACATCCCGGACACGGGCAACATGTACGGCATCGTTCGGAACGGCGCGGACGTCACCGGCAGCAACCCGCTGATCAGCTGGGTGGGCAAACCGGGCGTCTGCACGACCCCGACGCCGACCCCGACGCCCACCGAGACCCCGATGGCGACCGCGACCCCCACGGCGACTCCGACCGCGACCCCGACCGCAACGGTCACCCCGACCGTAACTCCGACCCACACCTCGACGGTGACCCCAACCGCGACCCCGACCGAGACGCCCACGCCGACGCCGACGGTGACGGAAACGGTCACACCGACGCCGACGATCACACCGACGCCGACGATCACGCGGACGCCGACAGCCACACCGACCCGCACGGCCACCCGAACGCCGAGGCCGACGAGGACGCCCACGCCCACACGGACGGTCACGCCGACTCCGACGATCACGCCGACTCCGACGATCACGTCGACGCCGACGATGACGCCGACGGTCACGGCGACCTTCACGCGGACGAACACGCCGACGATCACACCGACCCCGACGCGGACGCTGACGCCGACGATCACGCCGACGCCGACGCGGACGCTGACGCCGACGCTCACACCGACAGTCACGCAGACGCCGACGAGGACCTTCACGCCGACGATCACGCCGACGCCAACGAAGACTCAGACGCCGACGATCACGCGGACGCCGACAAACACGCCGCCCAACACACCCACCAATACGCCGAGGCCCACGAGGACGCCGACGCCGACGCCGACGGTCACGCTGACGCCGACGATCACACCGACGCCGCCGCCGACGAATACGCCGACGCCAACGTCACCCCCGACAAACACGCCGACGAGAACGGCGACGAGAACGGCGACGAAGACGCCGACGAGAACGGCGACCGCGACCCAGACGTCCACGCCGACGCCGACGGTTCCCCCGACCGCCACCTCCACGCCGACGAGTCCCCCGACGGCGACCCCGTCGAAGACGCCGACGATGACGCCGACGATGACGCCGACGAAGACCCCGACGAAGACGCCAACCTCGACGCCTTCAGGCCCGGGCTACTCGCTGTTCCCGGCCGGCGTGCTCCTGGCGCAAACCGGCAACGACGGGAGCAACTTGTGCAACGAGTGGGTCTACACGTTGGTGGTGGAGCAGGACTACCCGAGTCGCATGGCGGTCGTCAAGAACGTGCTCGGGAACACGGTGGACATCATCACGCCGTGGAACCCGCCGCTGCCGTGGCCCGCCGTCAGCAACCCCAACTGGAGTGCGGCCACGGGTGCGACCGTGACAGGGCCCCAGTTGGTCGAGATGTCGCCGACTGACACCGGCGCCGCACACTGGCAGCACTGGTACACCTGGACGATCAGCTGGCTCAATCCGGTGACGGACCCGGGTCCGCCGTTCGACCTGTACTACATCAACGCCCCGAGTTCCCCGGTGAAGCTGCAGAACTCGGTGCTCTCCGACGGGACGGTCGATCAGACCCAGCAGTTCAAGTTCCGGACGGACGAGTCGAACCCCGCAGCGGCGACGTACAACGCGGCTCTGATCTTCACCGACCAGACGAGCACGCAGCCGTTCGTGGGCTCGAACGCGAACGATGCAGTGCGTCAGCAGCACCTGGACGTTGTCGGCCAGAACAGCACTCTCGTGAACTGGGGTCTGGAGATCTTCTCCACCGGGATCGACTACGTTGCCTGCAATCCTCCTCAGATCGACTGCACGAACCCGACCGGCCACTCCGCGGTGCAGGTGGGTATCGTGGCCCCCATCGACACGACAGACAAGGGTGATGTCTCGACGATCGAGACGGCGATGGGCCTGATCTCCGGCGGCGGCCAGAACGTCTTCGGCAGCACGCCCACCAAGAAGGCCCTCGAATTCGGCACCACGCTGCTGCAGGCCACGGCGGTGGGAACCTCCGCGCTTCTCGGCAACCCGCTCACGGACGAGATCTACACCTCGGGCAACTGCGACGCCGATTGCAGGCAGGCTCACACCTTCACCCTGCCCGTTGATCCCAAGCTCGACTGCAACCGCACCTACACGATGATCCTCGTGACCGACGGTCTCTCCAACTACGGCAACCCGGGTGGATGCCAGACGGCGGGCACCGCCGGTTCCCCGACCTGGGGCAACTGGATCGACCCCTGCTATTCGACGCACAGTGGCTGTAGCTGCGACAACACGGCCCAATACGGGACCTACAGCGGCGGCCCCGGGTGCCCCGACGGCGGTGACCCGACGTATCTCGACAGTGCGGGGCTCTCCTACGTCTGTCCGGGCGACTACCAGCACTTCGCGGCCGGCTCCGCGGAGAACGCCTGGTTCGCCACGGTGACCGACCCCTTGACCCTTCTGCCGAAGTCCCTGAACGTCCGCACCTGGGTGATCGGCGTCAGCCCGGACGTCGGCCCGTGCGAGCTCAACGCCACCGCCTACCACGGCCGCACGGACGCGTCGTCACCCAACGGCGATCTCGGGTTCGTGACGGACAACGACCCCTTCCTGCCGCACAGCACGGATCCGCTACCGCCGTGGGACACCAGCTATGACGGTCCGAGGGCCCCCGGGGACTGCCCCTGGGTGCACCCCAGCGTGCCCGGCAGGGATCACCTCAAGTACGGTGACGGCAACTACGCCTTCTTCGCCGGCTCGGCGACGGCGCTGTATGACGCGCTGAAGAACCTGCTGGGAGCGTACGGAGCCGGCAACTACACGACCTCGGCGCCGTCGATCGCCAACACGACGACGCTGACCAACGTTGGCTTCATCACGACGGCGGAGTACCCCGGCTGGTACGGGCACATGTACGCCTACGACCTGACGAGGCCGATCATTTGCAACAGCGACTCCGATTGCCCGACCGCGGCCAACGGGGTCGGACGGTGCGACACCATCGCCGGGACGACGGACTACCAGAAGTGCAAGCCCCCTGACACCTA
The DNA here is from genome assembly GCA_020073245.1 of Terriglobia bacterium. Lineage (GTDB taxonomy): Bacteria > Acidobacteriota > Thermoanaerobaculia > Thermoanaerobaculales > Thermoanaerobaculaceae > RBG-13-68-16. Next base: position 153,791 of record JAIQFQ010000002.1, read on the forward strand.
CCATCTCCTGTGGGATGCCGGCGAGGTTGTGAGCGCGTTCACGTCGCTCGGGGCCTCCAAGACCGTGAACAATGGGCTGCCGCGCAAGATCTACACGTGGGACCCGAGCCCGAGCAAGCTGAGTACCCTCGACCCGACCCAGATCCTGGTGCCGATCGAGGCCTCCAACGCGACATTACTCAGCACGATCTGCAGTTGCGGCATCACCTCACAGGTCGTCGACTTCATGCGGGGCAACGATGGGAACGGCAACGCGAGGCGCTGGGCCCTCGGGTCGATCGTCAACTCGACGCCGGGGATCATCGGCCCACCGCTGACGTGGAAGCAGTTCGCAGTGCATCCGGCGTTTGAGACGAAGTACCTGAACCGCGCCACCGTGGCCTGGGCAGGGTCCTCCGACGGCGCCATCCACGCCTTCGACATCAACGACGGTGCGGAGTTGGTGGCCCTCATTCCGCCCGACAAGCTCGACCTCCAGGTGAGGCTGTACAACAACTTCGTCAACGGGATCACGAATCCTTCCGATGCCTCTCCAATGGGGGAGCCGACCCTGCCGCAGGACCACCTGTACGGGACCGCCAACTCGCCGAGGTTCGCCGACATCGCCGATCCAGCCGCGTCGGACGGTACCGGCTATCGGACCGTGCTGGTCGTAGGGGAAGGGCCCGGTGGCACCGGCCTCCACGCCTTCGACGTCACGCATCCGACGGGCCCCAGGACGTATGCGGACGGGACGACGTACGCCGGCGACCCAGAGTTCGCCTACGCCAACAACGGCACCTGCACGGGCGCCACGCCCTCGACGGACGAGGCTGTCTGCTCGCCGGTGCTGCCGCTCTGGAGCCTGACGAAGGACGGCAAGGCCGGAACCTCGGTGCTCTCCGACCTCGGCAACACGTGGAGTATCCCGGCGGTCGGAGGCGAGTCGGGAGGGGCGACCTGGGAGTTGGTCCTCGGCAACGGCTACGTCAACTACGAACCGGCCACGAGCTCCACGGCGGACCCGCGGCCGCACTACCTGCGCCTCGACCCGCTGACAGGCGGCGTCCGTGGCAACAACACCCTGTCCAACTTCACGACCGACCAGCCGATGGGGGGCCCCTGGCTCCGCAACCAGACGTTTGCGGACTCCTCGGTCTGGAGCACCGTCGCAGGCTTCTTCCAGCCGGACAACGACGTCAACCAGGGCGTCCAACTCGACCTGCAAGGGCACGTCTGGCTGCTGCCCCGCCCCAGCTTGGCCTCGACCACCTGGTCGGCACCAGTGGCGATGCCGGACGCCGACTCGATTATCGCCGGCGATCCTCTCTACTACGCGGCCGCGGTCGCATCCTTCCCGTCGCTGTCGCCGAGCTACAACCTCTACGCGTTCTCCTCGGGCACGTTCTACGAGAAGAGCGCGTTCGTTATGGGGGCGAACGTCGGAATCGACTCGACTCCTCCCGCACCTCCCAACTTCATTCCGGGCCTGTTCCTCGCGACCAGAACCAATGAAGCAGTGCCGCAGACGGTGATCCGGAAGATCAACATCCGCGACATCCCGGTCACCGAGACCATCACGAACCCCGACGGCACGACCTCGACGAGCACTCACAACCTCGGGCACCGCACACAGGCGACCGCTCCGCCGACCATCTTCGTGCCGAACCCCGGCACGCAGGGCCTTGTCGCCGTCATATTCCTCCTCTTCGACCCTGACGCGAGCTGCGCGGGCAGATCCTACGTGGTGATGGTGACCTTCAACCCAACCGCGCTCTCGGCCTCAGGCATCCAGTGGTCGCTCAGAGTGGCCTATGCCGGTGAGGGTGCTGCGTCCGGAATGGCGATCGCAGGCACGATGCCGGTGGTTGCCAAGTCGTACGCGGGCACCGGAGGCAAAGGGTACTTCTACCTCGTCGAGGGTCTGCCGATCTCGGGCGCGGGGGGCGCCGGCGCCCCGATCTCTTGGTGGGCCGAGTTGCAGTAGCCTGATCCGTTCTTGCGGACATGCACCGGGGTGGGCGCGATGCCCACCCCGGTTTGTCATTCCGCCGTTGACCGGAGATGCCGGAACTCCCACGCCGCGCCGGACGCGGAGGCCGTGGCCGACCGCGACCCCCGGGAGACGCGGTGCTCCGCTCGGTTCGCTGAGGGTGGTGACCGCCCGTCGCCAGTCCCGAACGAGGCGCTCTAACCGATGTCGATCGACAAGCGAGTCCCCGAACGTCCGATTGGACGGGCCTGGTGCGTCTTGAGGCGCCGTTGACGTCGGCGGGCCGCGAATTTATGCGGTCTTGATTTCTCGGGCAGTTTAATCGCGGCGCGTCTGGTCCTTCGGCCAAGCCCGCCTCCGGGAGCCATCTCAGGGAGCGGCCCGCCGCTCCGCCCGGTGTCGGGCGGTCCGGGGACCCAAGGCCAGCGCGGAGGAAAAGGCGATGACCAACACCTTGAAGTTCGTGACGACCCTGACCCTGGCCGCAACGCTGGAGTGGTTCCTGGCGCGGCCTGCCAGCGCGCAGAACAATACGGATGGCCCGGAGCATCCGCGCGCCGAGGCCACGAAGGAAGAAACCACCCCGAAGGAGCAGGCACCAGCCGCTGCGCCCCTTACCGAGAGAGAGCGACAACTGCTCGACCAGATCCGCGACCTCGAGCGCCGGTTGCTGACCCTGGAGTCCAAGGTCGCCGCCACGACCCCGTCGGACAGTGCGGTGTGGGCTTCGTCGTCGCAAACGCCGGCCGCGCTCGCGGAGTCGGAGGCGGCCAAGCCTCCTGCACCAAAGGCCGCAGACCCGTTTGCGTTCGCCGACTTCACGTGGCTGAACGGCAACCCGCGGACCAAGGAGTCGCCGCTCGACAGCAAGGTCCTGACCGGCGAGTTCCGAGCCGACACGAGCTACATCTACGACTTCAACCATCCGCGGGACAACACGCTGATCGGGACGTCCGAGAGCGGCCGCACCGGCGAGTTCCAGGTCCAGCAGCTGGGCATCGGCGGAGACTTCCACTACGACAAGGTCCGCGGCAGGCTCATGACGCAGTTCGGCATGTACTCGACGATGACGCCGCGCAACGACGCGAGCCCCTCGCGTGGTCAGTGGAACCTCGCCGATGCCTACCGCTATATCTCCGAGGCCTACGGCGGGTACCACGTCGACAAGTGGAACGGCATCAACATCGATGCCGGCATCTTCATGTCGTACGTCGGCCTCTTCAGCTACTACAACTTCGACAACTGGGCTTACCAGCCCTCGTACGTCTCGTCGAACACGCCGTGGTTCTTCGACGGCCTGCGCATTCAGATCTTCCCGTCCGACAAGCTCAAGATCGAGCCGTGGCTCATCAACGGCTGGCAGTCCTACGGCAGGTTCAACAGCAAGCCGGGTCTCGGGTTGCAGGTTCTCTGGCGTCCGAACGGCTCCGTTTCGATTCTTTCCAACACATACGGGGTCGGCACAGACACGCTCGGCAACGGTTCCCGTACCCGCTGGCACAGCGACGACAGCCTTCAGATCAAGTACCTCGACAGTCCTACAAGGTTCCTCGACAAGGCAGCGTTCTCGCTGACGGTCGACGCCGGCTGCGAGACCGGCGGTGGGGTCCGCTGCACCGGCGGTACGGCCGCGAAACCGGCCCAGTACTTCCTGGGTTGGATGGTCTACAACCGCCTCTGGTTCGCGAAGGACGTCTTTGGCCTGACGATCGGTGGAGGGCAGATCACCAACCCCGGCCGCTATCTCGTGCTCATGCCGCCGGTCAACGGCGCGACGGCCGCCTCCGGAACGCCCTACTTCACCGAGAACCCCGGAGATCAGTTCAAGGCCTGGGATGCCTCCGTCACGTTCGACTACATGCCCAGCCAGTTCGTGACCTTCCGGTGGGAGTTCGATCACCGCGACGCGAGCGTGCCGTACTTCGCGGGCGTCGGCGGCGTGACGCCGCCGGGTGGCAATTCAGGCCCGGCCGGCTCGCTGGTGCCGGGTTGGAGCCCGGATCTCCGTAAGGCCGAGACCCGGATGAACATGGCCCTCCTGGTGAAGCTCTGATGCTACGCGTTGAGGAGCGCGGGGACGGTCTCCGGAGGGCTACAACTCTCGTCGGTGGTGCGGATCGATGTGGGTGGTGAGGGTCGTCTCGGTGAGGGGGAGCCACGGCCTGCACGCCCGTCCGGCGACGGTGTTCGCGAAGACCGCAAAGAAGTTCGGGTGCAGGGTCACAGTCGTCTCCGATAACGGGAGCGCAGACGGTAAGTCCATCGTGGAAATAATGATGTTGGGCATCGCTGGCATGTCGACCGTGACGATCGCGGCGGACGGAGATGACGCGGAGCAGGCCGTTGCGGCGCTGGCTACGGTAGTTGAGGGGTAGCGTGTGCGGCTGGAAGATGCGGCCGGGTGACAGGGCCGTGCCGCGGTGGCGGCTGGCCTCGTAAGGACGCATCCGGATGCCTTGACACTTCCTTGATGCCGAGCCGGGTCGCGCTTATGCGCTTTTGTCGTCGCCGGTGGTGCGATCGCGACGTTGGGAGGTGTGACGTGGACGTTCTGATCGTGTTGCTGATGCTCGCGCTCGTCGGAGCGTCGATGTGGCTCGTGGTTGCCGTCGACACCCTGGGAGACGGGAGGGCGAAGTGAACTGGCTCTACGTCGTCTCGGCCCTGGTCGCTCTCGCGTTGCTGATCTACCTCCTGGTGGCGCTCCTGAAGCCGGAGGAACTGGGATGACCGCGCTCGCCGTCGTTCAGCTGCTGATCTATCTGGGCGTGATCGTGGCGCTTGCCAAACCGCTCGGGCTTTACATGGCGCGCGTGTACGAGGGCCGGTCATGCGGCCTCGATCGCGTCCTCGGCCCCGTCGAGCGCCTCCTCTACCGCGCCTCGGGCGTCAAGGCCGGCGAGGAGATGAACTGGACGCAGTACGCCATCGCCATGCTGCTTTTCAATTTCCTGGGGTTCCTCGTGCTTTACATGCTCCAGCGGCTGCAGGGCGTGCTCCTGGCCAACCCGCAGCACCTCTCGGCCGTGGCGCCCGACCTCGCTTTCAACACGGCGATCTCGTTCGTGACCAACACCAACTGGCAGAACTACTCGGGCGAGCAGACGATGAGCTACCTGACGCAGATGTTCGGCCTCGGGGTGCAGAACTTCGTGTCCGCGGCGTCGGGTATGGCGGTGCTGGCGGCGCTGATCCGCGGGATCGTGCGCCGGACGGCCTCGACGCTCGGGAACTTCTGGGTTGACCTGGTACGGTCGACGCTTTACATCCTGCTTCCGCTGTCGCTCCTGCTCGCGCTCGCCCTGGTTTCGCAGGGGGTGGTCCAGACGTTCTCGTCGTATAAGAAGGTGCCGCTCGTCGAGCCGACCGTTGTGGACCAGCCGAAGCTCGATGCGTCCGGTTCGCCGATCAAGGACGCTCAGGGCAATCCGGTCACGGAGAAGGCCACGGTGAAGGAGCAGACGCTGGCGCTCGGCCCGGTCGCGTCGCAGATCGCGATCAAGCAGCTGGGCACCAACGGCGGCGGGTTCTACAACACCAACTCGGCGCACCCGTTCGAGAACTCGACGCCGATCTCGAATTTCCTGGAGGTTGTTGCGATCCCGCTCATCTCCGCCGCTCTGTGCCTCACCTTTGGGCAGATGGTCCGAGACCGGCGCCAGGGGTGGGCAATCCTCGCAGCGATGGTGGCGATCTATCTCGTAGCCGCTGTCGTCGTCGTCTCGACCGAGCAGCACGGCAACCCATTGCTGACGAAGCTCGGCGCAGACCAGCGAGCCTCCGCGACGCAGTCCGGCGGCAACATGGAGGGCAAAGAGGTCCGCTTTGGGCCGGCCGCGTCAGCGCTGTGGGCGGCCACGACGACGGGAACCTCCAACGGCTCGGTCAACTCGATGCACGACTCCTTTACCCCGCTCGGCGGCCTCGTGCCGATGTTGATGATGCAGTTGGGCGAGGTCGTGTTCGGCGGTGTTGGTTGCGGATTGTACGGGATGCTCGCGTTCGTCATCGTCGCGGTGTTCATCGCCGGGCTGATGGTCGGACGGACCCCTGAGTACCTCGGCAAGAAGATCGGCGCGTTCGAGATGAAGATGGCGTCGCTGGTGATTCTCATCCCACCTGCCGCCGTGCTGCTGGGCACTGCCGTCGCCGTGGCCACCTCCACTGGCCAGGCCGGGGCGTCCAACCCCGGCGCGCACGGCTTCTCGCAGATCCTCTACGCCTTCTCGTCGGCCAGCAACAACAACGGGTCGGCGTTCGCCGGCATCAACGGCAATACGCAGTTCTACAACTTCACGCTCGGCCTTGCGATGTTCTTCGGCCGCTTCTGGACCAAGATTCCGATCCTTGCCATCGCCGGCTCGTTGGCCGCCAAGAAACTGACGCCTGCAGGCGCGGGTACCCTCGCGACCCACACGCCGCTCTTCGTCGTCCTGCTCATCGGCACGATCGTGCTGGTGGCGGCGTTGACGTTCATCCCGGCGCTCTCGCTGGGCCCGATCGTCGAGCACCTCCAGATGCTCGCGGCGGCGCGGTAGGGAGGACACGATGCCAAGTCGAGTCCAAGCTCTCAAGCTCTTCGAGCCCGCCATCGTGCGGCGCGCGATCCTCGATTCGTTTGCCAAGCTTGATCCCCGGCATCAGGTCAGGAACCCGGTGATGTTCGTCACCGAGGTCGTCAGCCTCCTCACCACCTGCCTCTTCGTCCAGGCGCTCCTCGGCCACGGGGAGGCCCCTGCAGGCTTCATCCTCGCGGTGTCGGCTTGGCTGTGGTTCACCGTGCTCTTTGCGAATTTCGCCGAGGCGATGGCAGAGGGGCGCGGCAAGGCCCAGGCGGACGCGCTCCGCCGGTCGCGCAAACAGCTGGTTGCGAAGTACCTGGCGGAGCCGCGGCACGGTGCGGGCTGGGCCCCGATCCCCGCGCAGATGCTGCACAGGCGTGACGCGGTGCTCGTCGAGGCCGGCGACATCATCCCGTGTGACGGCGAGGTGATCGAGGGGATCGCGTCGGTGGACGAGAGCGTGATCACCGGCGAGAGCGCACCGGTGATCCGGGAGTCCGGCGGCGACCGAAGCGCCGTCACGGCGGGCACGAGGGTCCTCTCGGACTGGCTCGTGGTCAGCGTGATGGCCGAGGCTGGGGAGACGTTCCTCGACCGGATGATCGCCATGGTCGAGGGCGCAAAGCGGCAGCGCACGCCCAACGAGATCGCACTCTCGATCCTGCTCGCCGCGCTCACGATCGTGTTCCTGCTCGCGGTCGCGACGCTGCTGCCGTTCTCGCTCTACTCGGTGAAGGTTGCAGGCCAGGGGCTACCCACCACCGTGACTGTGCTCGTGGCGCTGCTTGTGTGCCTCATCCCGACCACCATTGGCGGCCTCCTGTCGGCCATCGGAATTGCGGGGATGGACCGGATGATCCAGGCGAACGTGATCGCCACCTCGGGCCGCGCCGTGGAAGCGGCGGGCGACGTGGACGTTCTCCTCCTCGACAAGACGGGTACCATCACCCTGGGCAACCGGCAAGCGACGGCGTTCGTCCCGGCTGCAAGGGTGCGCGAGGAGGAGCTGGCGGACGCAGCCCAACTCGCCTCCCTTGCCGACGAGACCCCCGAGGGGCGCAGCATCGTGGTGCTGGCCAAGGAGCGGTTCGGCTTGCGTGGCCGCGACGTGCAATCGCTGGGTGCGACGTTCGTTCCGTTCTCGGCCCAGACCCGTATGAGCGGCGTGAACCTCGACGGGCGACAGATCCGCAAGGGCGCGGCGGATGCGGTCGAGGCATTCGTGACGGCGCAAGGCGGAGCATTCGACGGAAGCGTGCGCGCAAGTGTGGATCGGATCGCCAAGAGCGGCGGGACACCGCTAGTCGTCGCAGACGGGCCGCGCGTGCTCGGCGTGATCCAGCTCAAGGACATCGTCAAGGGCGGGATCCACGAGCGTTTCGCCGAGCTTCGCACGATGGGGATCAAGACGGTCATGATCACCGGCGACAACCCCCTCACGGCCGCGGCGATCGCCGCGGAGGCCGGCGTGGATGACTTCCTCGCCGAGGCGACGCCCGAGACGAAGCTGCGCCTGATCCGGGAGCTGCAGAGCGGTGGGCGCCTCGTGGCGATGACGGGCGACGGCACGAACGACGCGCCCGCCCTTGCTCAGGCCGACGTTGCCGTCGCGATGAACAGCGGAACGCAGGCCGCCAAAGAAGCGGGCAACATGGTCGACCTCGACTCCAACCCCACGAAGCTCATCGAGGTGGTTGAGATCGGCAAGCAGCTCCTGATGACGCGCGGCTCGCTCACGACGTTCTCGATCGCAAACGACGTTGCCAAGTACTTCGCGATCATCCCGGCGATGTTCGTGGCCACCTACCCTCAGCTGGGCGCGCTCAACGTCATGCGCCTCGCGACCCCAGCGAGCGCCGTGATGTCGGCCGTGATCTTCAACGCCCTCATCATCATTGCCCTGATCCCACTGGCGTTGCGGGGGGTCGAGTACCGTCCGATCGGGGCGGCGGCCCTGCTGCGCCGCAACCTGTTGATCTATGGGCTCGGGGGCATCGTCGCCCCGTTCGTCGGCATCAAGGCCATCGACCTGCTGCTCGAACTGCTCCACCTTGCGTGAGGAGGCCGCGATGAACTCCCAGATCCGCCCCGCACTGGTCCTGCTGGTTGCGCTTCACGTCCTGACCGGGCTCATCTACCCCCTGGCGGTGACCGGAATCGCGCAGGTGGTTTGGCACGACAAGGCGAACGGCTCCGTCCTGGTGGCCGAAGGCAAGGCAGTCGGATCCTCGCTCATCGGGCAGCCTTTCTCGGCGCAGGGCTACTTCTGGAGCCGGCCTTCCGCGACGTCGCCGGTGCCCTACGATGCCTCCGCGTCCACCGGGTCGAACCTCGGTCCGACAAACCCGGCGCTTGCCGCTGCGGTGCGCGACCGCATCTCGGCGCTGCGGGCCGCCGACCCTGGCCTGACGGGTCCGGTACCGGTCGACCTGGTGACAACGTCCGGGAGCGGCCTGGACCCCGACATCAGCGTGGCCGCCGGCCTGATCCAGGTGCCGCGCGTGGCTGCCGCCCGCGGGCTCTCGCCGGACCGGGTGCGGGCGCTGGTGCTCTCTCAGGCCGAGGGCCGGACTCTCGGGGTCCTGGGAGAGCCGCGCGTGAACGTTCTTGCGCTCAACCTGGCCCTCGATCGCGTGCGTCCCTGAACCGCGGTATCGTGGTAGGAGCATGGAGCACCGGCGCCCCGACCCCGATGAGCTGCTCGCCCGTGTGCAGGAGGAAGAAGCTCGCAAGGCCCAGGGCAAGCTGAAGATCTTCTTCGGGGCGGCACCGGGCGTCGGGAAGACGTACGCGATGCTCGAGGCCGCGCGGGCGCGCCGGGCCGAGGGTCTCAATGTCGTCGTCGGCTGGGTCGAGACGCACGGCCGCAAGGAGACCGAGGCGCTGCTCGAGGGGCTCGAGGTCATGCCGCGCCGGCAGCTCTCGTACCGCGGCACTCGTCTCGAGGAGTTCGACCTCGAGGCGGCGCTCGACCGGCACCCGACCCTGATCCTGGTTGACGAGCTCGCCCACACCAACGCCCCGGGCTCCCTCCACACGAAGCGCTTCCGGGACGTCGAGCAGCTGCTGGCCGCAGGCATCGACGTCTACACGACCCTGAACGTGCAGCACCTCGAGAGTCTCAACGACGTGGTGGCCCAGATCACCGGGGTCACCGTGCGCGAGACCGTCCCGGACGCCGCGCTCGACCGGGCGAACGAGATCGAGCTCGTGGACCTGCCGGCCGAGGAACTGAGGAAGCGCCTCGCCGAGGGCAAGGTCTACTTCCCCGAGCAGGCGGAGCGCGCCGCGGAGAGCTTCTTCCGGGAGGGGAACCTCATCGCGTTGCGCGAGCTCGCGCTGCGCCGCACCGCCGAGCGGGTCGACGCGCAGATGCGGCGCTACCGCCTCGACCACGCCGTGCGCGAGACGTGGCCCACCGCGGAGCGGGTCCTGGTGTGCGTCGGGCCCAGCCCGTACGCCTCGCGCCTGGTGCGGGCCGCGCGCCGGATGGCTGCTCGGCTTCAGGCGGAGTGGATGGCGGTGTACGTCGAGACGCCCGGCCAGGCCCAGATGGCGGAAGCGGATCGCGAGCAGCTCGAGAGGACACTGCAGCTGGCGGAGCAGCTGGGCGGCGAGACGGTCACGCTCACCGGTTCGGATGTCGCCGAGGAGGTGCTCTCGTACGCCCGGCGGCGCAACGTGACGAAGCTCGTCGTCGGCAAGCCGACGGAGGCCCGCTGGCGCACGCTCGTTCACGGCGCCTTCGTCGAGCGCATCATCAGGGGAAGCGGCGAGATCGACGTCTACGTGATCACCGGCAGCGGCGAGGACGACGCGGCACGGGTCCGGCCCGCGCCGCGCGGGAGGATGCGGAAACGCGAGTTCGGATACGCGGCGCTTGTCGTGGCGGTGTGCTCGATCGTCGCAGGCGTCCTCGCCGACCGCTTCGCGCTCGCGAACCTCATCATGGTGTACCTCCTCGGGCTGATCGTCGTGGCCGCGCGCTGGGGGCGGGGACCGGCGGTGCTGGCGTCGATCCTGAGCGTTCTCACGTTCGACGTCCTGTTCGTGCCACCCCGGCTATCGTTCGCGGTGGCGGACACCCAGTACCTCTTCACGCTGTGCGTCATGCTGGCCGTGGCGCTCGTGATCTCGAACCTGACGGCCCGTGTACGAGACCAGGCCGAGGCCGCCCGGGCGCGGGAGCGCCGCACGGCCGCCTTGTACGCCGTCAGCCGGGCCTGCGCGAGCGCCGGCGAGACCTACGACGTCGTGCAGACCGCGGGTCAGCGCGTCGCCGAGGTGTTCGAAAGCGAGGTGGCGGTGTTCCTCCCGCACCGCGACGGCCGGCTCACGCCCGCGCTCGCGGAGCACGCACCTTTCGCGAGCGACCAGAAGGAGCTCGCGGTCGCGCAGTGGGCATTCGACCACGGAGAGCGCGCCGGCCTCGGCACCTCCACGCTGCCGGGAAGCGTCGCCATCTACTTGCCCCTGCTTGTCTCCAAGGGCGCCGTCGGGGTACTGGGCGTCAGGCCGGGCGGCGACGGGAAGCCGTTCGACTCGGAGCGCCTGCACCTGCTCGAGGCGTTTGCGAACCAGGTCGCGCTGGCGGTCGAGCGCACCAACCTGGCTGCGGAGGCGCAAGCTGCCGAGCTGCAGGCCGAGACCGAGCGGATGCGCAGCGCGCTGCTCGCGTCGGTGTCGCACGACCTGCGCACGCCGCTCGCAGCCATCGGAGGCGCGTCGAGCACGCTTCTTCGCGGCGAGGGTTCGCTGCCTGACGCGAGCCGCCGGGAGCTGCTCCAGTCGATCAACGAGGAGGCCGAGCGCCTGAACCGCTTCATCGCGAACTTGCTCGACATGACCAGGCTCGAGGCGGGGGCGATCACGGTACGCAAGGAGTGGCAGCCCGTGGAGGAGGTGATCGGTGCGGCGCTCGGACAGCTCGATGCTGGCTTGGCGGGGCGCGAGGTTCGCACGCACGTTCCGGAGTCGCTGCCGCTCGTCCCGCTGGACACGGCCCTCGTCGTGCAGGCCCTCGCCAACCTCCTGGAGAACGCCGTCAAGTACACACCTGTGGGTTCCCCGCTTGAGATCGGGGCCCGCCTCGAGAACGACTGGCTTGTCCTCGAGGTCTCGGATCGCGGGCCGGGAATCGCCGAAGGGGAGGAGGGCCGGGTGTTCGACAAGTTCTACCGCCTGCCGAACGGCAGCGCGCAACCGGGAGCCGGTCTCGGCCTCGCGATCTGCAAGGCGATCGCCGCGGCCCACGGCGGCGCCGCCCGCGCCGCCAACCGGCCCGGCGGAGGCGCCGTGTTTTCGCTGAGGTTGCCGCTCGGAGGCACACCCCCCGAACTGCAGCCTGAGGTCCGGCCGGGCTAAGATCGGGAGCGAGGGCAACCAGCCATGGTCACAGCGGAGCCGCTTGTCCTGATCGTCGACGACGAAACACCGATCCGGCGCTTCCTCCGCCTCAGCCTCGTGGGCGAAGGGTACCGGGTCGTCGAGGCCGCCACGGCGGCGGAAGCTCTCGAGCGGATCGTGGCCCAGCGGCCCGACGTCGTGATCCTCGACCTCGGCCTCCCCGATCGCGACGGCCTCGACCTGACCCGCGAGGTCCGCGAGTGGTCGGGCGTCCCGATCGTCGTGCTGTCGGCCCGCGAGAAGGAGAACGACAAGGTGGCCGCGCTCGAGGCCGGGGCGGACGATTACCTCACCAAGCCCTTCGGGATCGGTGAGCTGATCGCCCGTCTCCGGGTGGCCCTCCGGCACGCCGCGCTCGCGGAGGTGCCGGCCGGCGAGGCGGTTTTCACGACAGGCGACCTCAAGGTGGACCTCGTGCGCCGGCTCGTGTTCGTGGGCGAGCGCGAAGTGCGTCTCACGCCGATCGAGTACCGTTTGCTCGCGGTCCTCGTGAAGCACGCCGGAAAGGTGCTCACGCACCGCCAGCTGCTTCACGAGGTCTGGGGGCCGGAGTACGGTGACGAGAACCACTACGTCCGGGTCTACGTGGCCCAGCTCCGCCGTAAGCTCGAAGTGGACTCCGCGCGGCCCCGCTACCTCCGGACCGAGCCCGGCGTCGGCTATCGCCTGACCGTGGGCTGAGCCGTCACCGGCGGCACACTACGAATCGCGAACCGCCGACTACGGCTTCATCCCGTGAGACAATTCGCAGCAACGGAGGCACCAATGGCGTTTTCCGATCTGCGCGACTACCTGGCGGCGCTGGAGAAAGCCGGCGAGCTGCGGCGAGTCACCGCCGAGGTATCGCCGGTGCTCGAGATTACCGAGATCGCCGACCGTGTGGTCAAGCGGCAGGGCCCGGCTCTACTGTTCGAGCGCGCGGCCGGCTCCTCGATGCCGGTCGCGATCAACCTTTTCGGCTCGATCCCGCGCGTGATGCGCGCCCTCGAGGTCGGCTCGTGGCGCGAGTGGGCCGATCGAGTCAACTTCTTCCTCGAACCCAAGGTGCCGACCTCCCTGCTCGACAAGGTAAAGACGCTGCCCAAGCTCGCCGAGGTGGCAAGAATCGTGCCCAAAGTCGTGAAGGACGGGCCGGTCCATGAGGTTGTGAAGACCGGCGGTCAAGTCGACCTCAACGAGTTCCCAGTACTGCGGTGCTGGCCGGAAGATGGCGGGCGCTTCTTCACGCTCACCAACGTGATCACGAGAGACCTCGCGAGCGGCGGGCGAAACTGCGGGATGTACCGCCTCCAGGTCTTCGACCGCAACACCACCGGGATGCACTGGCACCTCCATCACGACTCCGCGCGCATTTACCGCGACACCAGCGCGCGTGGGAAGCGCACCGAGGTGGCGGTGGCGTTCGGCGGCGACCCGGCCACAATATTCGCGCCGGCGGTGCCCCTGCCGCCGGGGATCGACGAGATGCTGTTCGCGGGTTTCGTGCGCCGCGAGGCGGTCGAGATGACGCGCTGCGTGAGCGTGGACCTCGAGGTCCCGGCGCACGCCGAGCTGGTTCTCGAAGGCTGGGTCGACCCCGAGGAACGCCGGCGCGAGGGGCCGTTCGGGGACCACACCGGCTTTTACTCGCTCGCCGACGACTACCCCGTCTTCCACGTCACCGCGGTGACGCACCGCAAGGATGCGATCTATCCCACGACCATCGTGGGTCGACCGCCGATGGAGGACTGCTACATGGGGTACGCCATCGAGCGGATGTTTCTGCCGCTGATGCAGAAAATGCTGCCCGAAGTGGTGGACTACCACATGCCGTTCGAAGGGGTGTTCCACAACCTGATGATCGTGGCGATCGACAAGAGGTATCCCCAGCACGCCCGGAGGGTGATGCACGGAATCTGGGGACTCGGACAGGCGACGTTCACCAAGGTGATCGTGGTGGTGGACGCGGACGTCAACGTGCAGGACCCCGCCGAGGTGGCGTGGCGCGCACTCGGCAACATCGACCCGCAGCGCGACCTGGAGTTCGTCATGGGCCCCGCCGAGACGCTCGACCACGCGTCGCGCATGCCGTGGTGGGGGAGCAAGGTCGGCATCGACGCGACCCGCAAGTGGCCGACGGAGGGCTTCACCCGCCCCTGGCCCGGCGACATCGTGATGAGCCCCGAGGTCAAGGCGAAGATCGATGCGCTCTGGGACCGGCTCGGGATCGAACGGTAGCCCGTGGGCCTCGACATGGTAGACTCAACCCCGGACGAGCCGGGCGTAAACTCGACGCACGGTCCTGCGAATCCTGCGAAATCCCCCCATGGAGGGCCAAGATGAGGCTTCCGAGATCAGTTGCGTCGACGATGTTCATTGCCACCCTTCTCGTACTCTGCTTCACGACCTGCGTATCCGCGTCCGACAGCGCGCCGAGTGCCTTGGCAGCGATCAAAGTACGTGGCGCGCTCGTGATGGTGTGCTTCCCCCACCAGGACAACCCGTTCATTCAGGTCAACCTCAAGAAGGGGCCGATGAAGAAGATCGGAACGGCGGCCGACTTCAAGGGCGTCGACGTCGACCTGATGAGCGAGTTCGCCAAGTCCATCGGGGTTTCCCTCGAGGTTCGCCCGATCTCGACGCCGAGTTACGCCGAGCTAATCCCCGCGCTCCTGGCCGGGCCCGGCGATCTCATCGCCAGCTCGTTCAGCGTCACCCCCGCGCGCGTCAGCCAGGTGGATTTCTCCGACCCCTACTTCGAGGTGTACCAGGTCGTCCTCGTCCACAGGGACAGCAAGATCGCGGGACCGAAGGACCTTGCCGGTACGACCGCCGTCGTCGTGCCCGGGGCCATGATGGAGGCCACGATCCGCGAGTTCGGCGTTCCCGAGGAGCGCATCCACCATCAGGGGTTCACGCGTGATGTTCTGCTCGAGGTCCTCAACAGGGAAGCGGATTTCACGGTGATCGAGCTGGATGAATTCGGGACCCGGACACCGCTGCTGAAGGAGTTCTCCAAGCTCAAGGTGGCGTTCAAGGTAGGCAGATCGGAGCCGTACGCCTTCGCGGTGCCCAAAGGGAGCGATCTCCGAGAAGCGCTCAACGGGTTCATTGCGACGGTCCGGGAGAGCGGGGAGCTCGCGGCGACCATCAAGCGCAACATCATCCCGTACAAGTAGCGCCTCGACCGCTTACCTCTCCTGCGTTACCCGGGAGCGGTTACAGGAGAACGCATTGACCGTCGAGGCCGATGCGACTCGAACTCGATCGGCCGCTCCGAACCGTAAGGCGTCTTGAGCCTGGCGCGCTGTATACTTTTCCGGTATGGGACCGGTGCGGAGCGGGTCGTCGACCCTTCTCGAGGTGTTGGACGGCGCCGGCTGGCGGCCGGCGGCGCTGGGGGAGAGAGTCAGGAAGCTCCCGCCCGATGAGCTCGACACCGCCCTGCGCCTGGCGCTCGACCTCGCGGGGGAGAAGTGCGAGGGCAATGTCGCCCGGTGGCGCGAGCCTCTGTTGGTCGAGGCCAAGCGACGCCTGTACCCGGAGACGTTCGCGACGCCGGATGGCGCGGTTGAAAAGGTCGCAGAGTTCTTCTTCCCGCTGGCTCGCGCCGTCCTTCGGGAGCAGGAGGTGAAGGGCGGCGAGGGGATCACCCAGCGCCTCCCGTTCGTGCCGCTCTCGGAGAAGGAGATTGCCCGTTCGCCCTCAGGGGACGAGTACCGGCGCCTACTCGGCCACATCGAGGCCGAGGGCCTCCTCGTCTGCCTCGCGATGGTCCAGGCGTGGGAAGGGTTTTCCACCTACGAGCA
This sequence comes from Terriglobia bacterium, assembly GCA_020073245.1. Taxonomy (GTDB): domain Bacteria; phylum Acidobacteriota; class Thermoanaerobaculia; order Thermoanaerobaculales; family Thermoanaerobaculaceae; genus RBG-13-68-16. Next base: position 169,519 of record JAIQFQ010000002.1, read on the forward strand.
CGTCTTGGGTGTCACCGGCCTCTCGCTCTGGATAGGCCGCCAGCTCGCGGGGGTCGTCCCGGTGGACCTCCCGCTCCTGCACGGCGCCGCCATCGGGCACGATATCGGCAAGTTCGGATGCGTTGGCGACGAGGTTCGCCGTATCCCGCGCCTCCACTACTACTACACGCACACCTGGTACCAGGACCGCGACCTGCTGAGCATCGGCCACATCGCGACCAACCACTCGTGCTGGGACCTCGAGTCTGTCCGACTCCCCGTGGAGACGCTGCTGCTCATCTACGCCGATTTCCGCGTGAAAGAGTCGGTTGGAGCAGGCGAGCGCATGGGGATCATTTCGTTGTCGGGAGCGTTCGCGACGATCCGGGACAAGCTCGAGAACCTCGACCGCGAGAAGATCCGTCGGTACCGCGGCGTCTACCGCAAGCTGCGCGACCTCGAGGAGTACCTCCAGTTCCTCGGGATCGAACTGGACCCGCCGGGGTTCGCGAGCCCGGAGCCGCCGAAGCCACGGCTCCCGAAAGAGCTGGACCTCGTCGCGGTGGTCGCCGGGAGAGAGCGACCGGACGCGGTCGCGCTGGCCACAGGGAGGAATCTGGCCACGCTGCGACGGCTGCTCGTGACGGCGCACAACCTCGGCGTGATGGAACGGCTGCGTGACCTTCCTGCGTTGCGCGCGCTTCTCGAGGAGGCCCGCTCGTTCGAGGGGTGGCGCGGCCTGCGGACCTACCTTGCCATCCTCGGCGAGTACGCACCGGCGCTCTCGAGGGAGCAGAAGGCACTCGCGCTCGACTTCTCCCTCGAGCTTCTCGGGCACCGCGACGACGACATTCGGTACCACGCGGCCAATCGCATTGGCGATCTGCTGGCAGGACGAGAGGACTTCTGGCGCAAGGATCTTCCCGAGGGTGTGGTGCTCAGGCCGGAACGCACGGTTCTCGACGAGCTCTCTCGTGTGCTCGCCTTGCTCGACCTGGCCAAGGTCGAGCCCGAGGAAGACATGGGCCCGACCGAGCGCGTTCTCTACGCTGTCCCGATCGTGCTGCGGCGCCTCCTGCGTCACGCCGAGCCCGGCCTGAAGAGCCAGGCATGGGAGCGCATCAAGGCGGACTTCACCCGGCGGCTGGGCGACCGCCGTCCGCTCGTGGGGCTCTACGTCTGCGAGGCGCTCGAGGCGAGCATGGAGCTCATCGCCCCCGAGGAACGGCCGGGGCTCGTGGCGTTCGCGGAGGCGTGGGGCAATCACCCCGTGCCTGCAACGCGGCTCATGGCGTGGCGCCTGTTGCACAGGCTCTCGAAGGAAAGTGGGGGAGGTCCGGAGTTTCAGCGCAGGCTGCGGACCTGCGTCGAGGCGATCTCGGAGCGGGTCGGCGACCGCTATTCGGTTGCCGAACTTTTCCTGCTGCAGGATCTGGCAACCGCGTGCGGCCTGCCGAAGATAGCCGAGCGCTGCCGAAAGCTGCGGGTCGAGGGGAAAGATCCGGTTCGCGAGGTGTTCCTTCGCAACCTCAAGAGCCGCGTGGACTGGGTTGAGAAGAAGGTCAACTGCGACTACCTCGCCGCATCCGCCCATACCCGCCACGAGGAGAACCGCGACCCTGGCTCGTACTACGCCAACGAGGTCGCCTCGCACTTCGCCAACCTGCTCAAGGTGAGCCGGGTCGAAGGCACTCGGTTTCACGCCGGGCGATGCCTGCTCGACTTGCTGTCGCTGCTGACCGTGCCGCAGCGCAACGACCTGATGGTCGAGCTGCTGCGGTCGCTCGAGCTCGACATCGAGGCGGTCACGCGCTACATCCCGCGCTTCCTGGGCTCTGTGCTTGCGAGCCTTCCCGAGCAGGAGTTCATGGAGGCGCTCGACGACATCGAGGGCAACCTCCGGCGGGGGACCGAGCCGTTGCAGCGGTTGCTTCTCCAGACCGTGGGTTGGGTTCTTCTGTCGTCCGAGGTGACGCGCCTGCGCGGAGAGGTCCTGCACCGGCTGACGGGAATGCTGCTCGGGGCGCTTGCCGAGTCGCGGCCGTCCACGGCTGCGGAGGGGTTCGCGCAGGTCGCGATGGTGCTCGAGCGGTTGTCGCGGGCGCCCAAGGATGACGGCCGACTCAGGGCGTTCCTGTCGCTCGCCAGCAAGAAGCTCCTGTCGCTCGTCACGCACAAGCCCGGAGACCGCGTCCGTTTCTTCCTGGTCGCTTCAGCGCTGAACCATCTCGACCGGGCCTTCGCGACGCTGCACCCGTCCCTGTCCTTCCCGGAGCACCCCTCGGTGGGCTTCATCCCGGGGACGTACGACCCATTCACGAGCGCACACCAGGCGGTCGTTGCGAAGGCGCTTGAGAACGCGGCCGAGGTGGTGGTCCAGATGGATGACTACTCGTGGCGTAAGCACGCGCTCCCCCGGAAGCTGCGAGAGGACCTCGCGTGGATGGCACTCGCCGCAATGCCGGAGGCGTTCCTGGCGCCTTTCCGGCCGCCGGTCAACCTCGCGAGCCCCGCCGGCCTGCGGCATCTCCGTTATGCGTTCCGGAGGCGCAAGCTGATCCTCGTGGTCGGGTCGGATGTTCTGGCGGGCGCCAGCGCGTACGCGAGCCCGTCGAGCGGCATCTGGGACGTCCCACACCTGTTGGTCATGCGGAACGACGCACAACCCGAAGGACTCCTCGACCGGATCGGACAGTTTCACGGTGGGGTGACGGTGGTGCCGGCGCCAAGCCGCGTGCGCTCGGTGTCGTCCACCACGCTGCGCGCAGCCCTCGACCGCCGCGACGACCTCGAGGCACTGTGCCACCCGCTCGTTGCGCGCACGCTCGTCGAGCGACGCCTGTACGTGAACTACCCGGCACAGAAGCAGGAGGTCCCGCGTCCGGACTACTTGACTCTCAGCAATCAGGCGTGGTCAGGGACGCCGCATGGATTGCAGCCCCTGGCTGCGGTTCCGACGGTGGCGGCGGCGGAAGCCTCGCGCAGCGAAAGGTCCGAGGTGAGGCTCGAGAGCTCCGGAGAGGAACACCGATTGTCGGCGGTGCTGGCGTGGCGCAGCGTCTCGGCCGCGGCGCTGCCGGTGATCCTGGGGGAGGAGAGACTCGTCCTGCCCGGTGGCGGCCGACTCTTGGGGGAGGGCGCGCTCGTTGAGTCGGTCGCCGTTGCCGGCCACCAAGGGGACGGCACACATCTGCAGCGGCTGTTCTCGGAGGCGCTCGCGCGCTGGCTCGACGAGGGCCTCCTCTTCGGCCTTGTGCCCCTGGCGGCGCGCGGCGCAGATCCCATCTTGGATGTCCTGCGGCAGCTCGGCGCCGCGCTGCCCGCACTAGGCGAGGCGGCGGGCTCACAGGCGCTGGCCGTGCTCCGCCTCGCCAACCCGTTGGTGCTGGTGTGGGACGTGGAGAGTTCGCTGCAGCCTCCGTTCGCGGCCGCGCCCGGCGTCCGTCTGGCACTGGCGGAGACCCGGCGGGCGCTCGCGGCGTTCTTCGCCGATCTCGCCCCTGGCAACGCGCTGCTTCACCTTCACGAGGAGCAGCTCAAGCGGAGCGTCGTGGAGTGGGCCAAGGAGCGGCTCGGCGATCAATCGCGGGCGAGGCGATGGGTCGCGCTCGGTCTCGGCCGCCAGTTCTCCCGCGACATTCTGGGCAACTGCCCGACGCTGGCCGTGGATCTCGAGCGGTTCCTCACCTGGCAGGGGTACGAGGGCGGTACGTTCCCCATGGTCGGTAGCCCTTCGCTCGAGCTTCAGATGGCGGTCGCGCGGGAGCTCGCGCACAACGCGATCGTGCTCGCGCCCTTCTTGGATAGCGCCGAGGCGGTGGTCAAGGTCGTGGAGGCCGCGCGTAGTGTCGGCCTGCCGGTCCGCGAGGTGCTCGTGGGCGTCACGAGCGCATCCGTGCGAGCCACCCTCGAGCTTCGCGGGATCCCGCACCGGTGCGCGACCGTCGTGTCGGGATGGCAGGGCGTGCTGCGGGAGAGCGCGGTGGCCCCGTACATCGGAGGCTGGAGCATCCTCGGACGGGAGCCCCTGGAGACCGGCTCGCTGCTGCCCTCGCTCAACGATTGCTTACCGTACCATCACCCGCACCACCTCGGCCTCGCCGGAGGGGACGCGCTCGACTTCTCGCGGCTCGCGTTGCGCCAGGCGCGCACGCTCCTGGTAGCGCTCGAGGAGGCCTTCCGCGAGAGAGAAGGGCGGCTCCTCTCGGTCCAGGACCTCAGCGCCGTGGTCCGCACCCCACGTTGCCCCCCGCTGCCGCAGGGGTTCCTGCCGCCACGCGACCGGTTCCCGAGCGAGTTGGTCACCGAAGATATCGAGGCGTTGGCTCGCCTTCACCCCGAGACCCACGCCGCCCACCGCGAGCGCTGGAGAGAGAGTTGAAGCTCTTCGGCCAGGGGAGAGCCGCGCTGGCGGACGATCCCGCCACCGCAGGGCGACTGGGTTGGAGCCTGCGGCGGCGCTCACTGCCGGAGCCTGAGGTGATTCTCGTGCCGCGAAGCGGCGACCCTCACCGCGAGCCGTGGATCGCCCCGCCGTGGTTCGACCCCGCGCTGGGCCTGCACGCCTTGCGGCGGAAGGCCGGGCGTCGCCGCACTTGGAGCTACCTGGCCGAGGTGCCGGGTGTGCTGCGGTGTCTTGCCCGGCTTGCGGAGCCACCGCCGGAGAAGGGCTGGTGCATTGGTGTTGCCGGCCTCGGGAGGGTCGGAGGCGTAGCCGCCACGCTCCTGGCGGCGACGCCGACCGGGGCATCGGGAATTCGCGAGCTTGTCATCCACGACGCGGACGCCTCCAACCAGGAACGCTGGCTGCTGGAACTCGGCTCGATCGCTCGCTGGCGGGGTCGTAGCGCGTGTCCGGTCGTGCGTTCGGCGACGACCCGTGAGCTGTTCCTGCGGTGCGACGCGTTCCTGTTCGCCGCCACAGACAGCGTGCCGCCGCCCGAGGCCCGCGGCGAGGTGCGCCTGGTGCAGTTCGATCCGAACCGCTCCATTCTCAACGACTTTCTGGTGGAGGCGTGCGCCGTCGACTATGCGGGCCTGTTCCTGATCGTATCGGATCCGGTCGAGTGGCTCGCACAGGCGGCCTTCCACGACAGCAACTCCGACAGCTCCGGATGCTTCACGGGATCGGGACTGGCGCCCGAACGGATCGCGGGGCTCGGGCTGGGGGTGATGTGGGCGCGGGCGCTTGCGGCCGCGCGCCGCGACGGGATCGAGGCGGCGGTAGCCCGAGTCGGCGCCGCGTACGGTCCGCACAGCACCGAGGTCATCATGTTCGACGACCTCGAGAACCCGAATGCCGTGCGATCGGAGCGGCTCACCAGGGCGGCGCGTGAGTGCAACTTCAAGGTACGCGACCTCGGGCACCTGCCGTACGTCGGGCCCGGAGTGTCGTCGGTCGGGTTGATGGTGCCGTCCCTCCTGGCCGGCCGCGAGGTGCTGGCGAGCGTGCTCGTGGGCGAAATCTACTTTGGCGCTCCGGCGCGCATGGCGTGGGGCATCCACCCGACCGCGCACCGGATGACGGATGGCGTCTGGGACACGATCGCCGGCCTCCATGAGGGCCTGCGGTCACAGGCTCGCTCCCTTGAACTCCAGTGGACGGCGCCGTACCCTCGCCGGGGCGCCGTGTCGTAGGTTTTCTGCCTTCCCCAGCATGCGGACGGGGGACCTTCACGCGCCCCGTACGCGCGGTGCCGGCGCTCGAGGCACGGAAAGAGGCGAGAGGAGGCCGACGTGTACTGCCCCAACCGTGAGTGCCCGGATTTCCAGGAGGACGGCGTACCCGGCGAGTACCTCGACACGGTGAGCATCTGCCCGAAGTGCGGCGCCGCCCTCGTCGCGGAGTGGCCTCCAGCGGAAGCTCCGCGGGAGCCCCTCATTCCCTCGGCGCCGGAAGAGGAAGGCGCGACCTGTGCGGTCGAACAGTTGCCGCGCGGCCCGCTCGTCGCGCTCGCCGCGTTCGATTACCCCGACGAGACTGAGCCTTTCGTCGCCGCGCTCGAGAAAGCAGGCATCGCCGTCTTCCAGTTCATCGACGACGGCCGCGACTTCGAGGATCGGGGCGGCATTCAGACGTGCACGCGGCTGCTCGTGCCCGAAAGCCAGGCGGCGAGGGCCACCGTCGTGCTCAAGCAGGTGGAGGCGCGGGCATGATGCGTGGGTCGGGCCAGCGATTGGCAGAGAGCACCGGCAAGGCCACGAGCGATCGTGTTCTATCGCTTTTCGTTGCGCTGGCGATCGCGTCCGTTCCGATCGTCGCGCGAGCGGTGTCCATCGAGAGAGCGAGTGTCACGACATCGGACGGTCCGCGGAGCTTCTTCCTCGCCCGGCCGAGCCGCGCAGCGGCGGGCCCGAGACCCCTGGTGATCATCCTCCACGGTCACGGTGGCAGCGCCGAGCGGGCGCTCGGCCACAATGGCACGCCGTCACCGCTCTCGGTTTGGCTGGCGATCGCCGATCGGGAGGAGGTGGTCGTCGCCGCCCTCGACGGCGCGAAGGGCGGCGATGGCCGGCAGGGATGGAACGACTGCCGCGCCGATGCGCCTGGCAACCCAAAGACCGACGACGTCGCATTCGTCAGGGCCGTGGTCGTGCGCCTCGAGCGGGAGGAGGGGATCGACCCCAGGCGCATCTATGCGATGGGGATGTCCAACGGCGGGTTCATGGCGTTCAGGCTCGCGCTCCAGCTCGACCCACAACTGGCAGCGGTCGCGGCCGTGTCCTCCTCGATGGCCGCAGAGAGCCTCTGCGGTCCGCCTGCCCGGGCGGTCTCCGTGATCGTGATTGCCGGCACTGCGGACCCCATCGTGCCGTACGGTGGTGGCCAGGTGAAACTCTTCGGCCGGTCTCGCGGCGCGGCGGTCTCGATCGAGCAGGTCGCCGCCGCGTGGCGTCACGCAAACGGGGTCCCGGGGCCGCCGGTGATTGAGGCGCTCCCGCACCTTGGCGGGACGAAAGACCCGACGCGGGCGGTGCGTGCCGTTTGGAGCGCTCCGGGAGGATCGGTGCAGGTCGAGCTGATGCGCATCGACGGGGGCGGCCACATCGAGCCCAGCGTCTCGCAGCGTTACGGTCGGCTCTACCAGCGCCTCGTCGGTCGGCAGAACTACGACTTCGAGAGCGCGGAAGAGGCCTGGCATTTTTTCAGAGGCAAGCGGGCGAACGGTGCTTCACCGCCGTGACGACGCGTCGAGAGCGTCCCGGCCCGCGGCTCAGAAGGAGGCAGCGTGAAACTGTTTGATCCTCAAGTTCACCGCTGGTCGTGGCACTTGGCGGGTCACATGGTGTCCCGGGCATTCGTGCTGCTCCCGTTGGCGGGCGGCACGCTCATGTTCGGGATGGCGATCTACCACTGGGTCGAGGGCCTGTCTTGGACCGACGCATTCCTGAACGCCTCGATGCTGCTCGGGGGGATGGGGCCCGTGGACCAGTTGCATACCACGGCCGGCAAATGGCTGGCCGGCCTCTACGCGCTGTTCGCCGGCATGGTCTTCCTGGTTGTTGCCGGGGTGATGCTCGCGCCGGTGGTCCATCACGTCCTCCATCGCTTCCACCTGGAGATCGCCGACAACCCTGGCGATGGGCAGTGAGCGGCCGGGGCGCGGCCCTGGCGATCTCCAGGCTCCGGACAACGTCCCGGGCATTGGATATCGAAGTTTCTGTCGCTAATTGGTTATAAACGACCAGGGTTGAAGTGTGAACACCCCCGCGGAGGTGTCAAAGAAGGCGAACGCGGCTCGCTACTCTGTGACGTGCCGGCCGGCGTCGCTGGCAGGGTGGACGCCGTCGCCGCGCAGCATCCGGATCGCATGCTCCAGCGGCGCCAGGATCGCACGCAGGTTCTCGGTCGCCCCGTTCCGGCTGCCGGGGAGGTTCACGATCAGCGTCCCGGCATGGCTCCCGGCAATGGCGCGTGACAGCCACGCATTCGGCGTCCTCGCAGCGGAGGCCGCGCGCATCGCTTCGGCGAGGCCGGGGATCTCCCGCTCGATGACCGCCCGGGTCGCCTCGGGCGTGACGTCGCGAGGCGAGAGTCCGGTGCCGCCGACCGTTGCGACCAGGTGGATGCCGCGCCCGGCGAGATCCCTGAGTCGATCCTCGATGAGGTCTTTCTCGTCGGGGACAATGCCGGTCCAGGCGAGGTGAGCGCCGAGGCTTGCCGCGAGAATGGTCGCCACCGCCGGCCCGGCGGTGTCGACCATCGCGCCCTCCGCACAGCGGTCGGACACGGTGAGGACGGCAACCTGCGCGGCGGACCGGGGCACGGCTTCGACCACGCGCACCTCGACACCGGGCGTGACCTCACCGGCTTTCCGGACCTCGGTAAAGACCCCCATACGCGGCATGATGCAGTCGCCGCTTCGTTCGTAGATTGCGCAACGCGAATGGCACACCTTGCCGATCTGGGTGATTGCGAGCTCCGCCTCGCCTAGGCCGAGAACGGTGCCGATCCCAAGAGCCTCGAGGTCGACGCCGTGGACGACGAGGTTCTCGCCGAACGCCCCGGGTCGGAGGTCGAGGCCCTTGGACCGCATGGATTCGATGTCCGCCTCGTCCAGAAGGGTCACCTGGCGGTGCCACGGGCCCGCGTGGGCGTCGCCCGCGATGCCGTAGCCGGCGCGCAGCTCCGCCTTCTCCACAGGGGCCTTCGGCATCCCCTTGCGAGGAGAGGTGCAGACGAATCGGAGGACGCCGCCGCTCACCGGGCCGCCTCGAGATCGTCCCCGTCCCCCGGCGCTCGCCACTCCCCCGACGTGCCGCCCGACTTGGCCAGGAGCCTCACGTCCGAAAGGACCATGCCTTTGGAAAGCGCCTTGAGCATGTCGTACAAGGTCAGGCCTGCGACCGCCACGGCGGTGAGCGCCTCCATCTCGACACCCGTTCGAGCGTCCGCAGTTGCCTCCGCGCGGATCGTGATCCGATCTCCAGCCTCGTGGAAGCTCACGGCCACGTGCCCGAGCGGGAGGGGGTGGCAGAGAGGAATCAGGTCGGCCGTGCGCTTCGCGGCCATGATCCCGGCGAGCCGCGCCGCCTCGTACACGTTGCCCTTGGGCGTCCGGCCCTCGCGGATGGCCGTCATGACCTCCCCTCCCACCACCAGGACGCCCTGCGCAACGGCCTTGCGCGTGGTGACCGGCTTGGCGGACACGTCCACCATGCGCGCGTGCCCCTCCTCGTCGAGGTGCGTGATCTCGGCCATCGCGCTACCCCCCGATGCCACGCATCGGCCGCGGTGTGTCCATCGCCGCCGGCGGCACCTTGGCCGCGAGGTACCGACCCACGGTTTCCCGCACCGCCTCCGAGGTGCCGGACCGCAGCATCTCGACGAGCGGGACGCTCTCAGGGTCCATGAGACAGCGCCGGAGTACACCGCGAGCGTCCAGCCGCAACCTGTCACAGGTGCCGCAGAACGCCTCGGAGACCGGCGTGATCCAGCCAACCACCATGTCACGCCCGCGCCAGCTTGCCAGCGTTCGGCGCGCCGGCCCGACCGAGGGCAACGGCTGCAGGCGGCCGGTGCGCTCGAGAGACGATCGCACTTCGCCGGCGACCACGAGCTCCGCGTCCGCCCAGGCGACCTCGGTCCCGGTCCGCATGAGCTCGATGAAGCGGATCTCGAAGCCCTCGCCGGCGGCAAAGTCGAGGAGCGCCGGCACGTCCTTCCGCCACGCGCTCCTCCGCAGCACCGAGTTCAGTTTGATCGGGGCGAGACCTGCGGCACGGGCTGCCGCGATGCCGGCGAGCGTGCGCCGCAGGTCGCCCCCCCGCGTCAGCTCGGCAAACCTCCGCTCGTCCAGGGTGTCCAGCGAGACGTTCACCCGCGCCAGGCCGGCGCCCCTGAGCGCGGCGGCGAGCTCCGCGAGTCGCGTGCCGTTGGTGGTCATCGAGATCTCGCGGATCCCCGGAAGTGCGGCGGCCCTCTCGACGAGCTCCACGATACCGCGGAAGGTGAGCGGTTCGCCACCCGTGATCTTCAGGCGGTCCACGGCGCACTGCCGGACCAGCCATGCCACGGCGTTCACGAGCGCCGCGGTTCCGAGGAGCTCGGCCTGAGGCGCGAACGGCACAGCGCCCGCCGGCAGGCAGTACCGGCACCGCAGATCGCAACGGTCCGTGACCGATAGTCGAAGGACCCGGGTCCCGCCTTTCGGCGATGGGCCCGAGGAGTCAGTGCTCCGGTTGGAAAGCCCGCCCCCCTGGCCGGGTCGCTGGTAAGCCAACGTGTCGTCTCCTTTCCGAACCGGGAGGCCAGACCGTTTCCAGCCTGACCCTCGGGGCCCGGGCTGCACACCGCCAGCCCGGCCCACCGCCTGCCGTCCCCTGGGCGCGTGCCTGTAGGAGCGGCCGGTCGGAGATAGAGCGTCCGTCCAACGCCATTTCCCACCGCAACTCGAGAAAAGTCAAGTGGCTCGGAGCCCTCTCTACCGTTGTGCGTCGTCTTCGAGCGCGGCCAAGTCGCCGGGCGTGTTGATGTTGCGCCAGCACTGGCGGAGATCGTCTGGCGGCTGCACCACGGCCGCTTTCCCGTGAGCGGCGATCAGCCTGGGCGCCCGTTGACCGGACGCCGCGAGCGCCTCCAGAAGGCCGCGCGCCTGAGGCTCGTAGAGCGCCAACAACGGCTCGACGCCCCGCCCGCAGTCCGGGAGGGCGGCCCACCGCCCCGGCGTCCGTTGTTCCACCAACCACGTGATGGCGGCCGGGGTCAATCTGGGGAGGTCGCACGCGGCGAAGATCCAGGCGCATCCCGGCGCCCAACGAAGGGCTGCGAGTATCCCGGCAAGGGGACCGTCGAGCCTAGGGGGGTCGGCCAGCCGCGCCAGGTGCTCACAGCTCCGTGGGACCGCGCCGCTCCCAAGGACGACCACCTGCTGCACGCTGGACTGGAGGGCCGTCGAGACCGTCTCGAGGAACGTGGTCTCGCCGTGCCTGAGCATGTGCTTGGGCTTGCCGATCCGTGAGCTGCCGCCGCCGACCAGGACGCCGCCCAGAAGCGGTATTGCGCGCCAGACGGGCGGGAGCCAGCGCTCGAGGAGCTCGAGCATGCGAGCGGGTCGTCCCTCGCCCCACGGCACGACCCCGAGACATTCCGTGAGACCCGGCGGAGGTCCCGGGTCGCGCTCGCTCGCCAGCCACAACTTTGGAAGCGGCGTGTCTTTGTGGCCTTCGACAAGGACCAGATCGTTGTGGTCGAGAAGGGCAGCGAGCGCCCCCCATAGGTCGTCGACCCCGCCGGGGCGTGCCCGCCGCAGCACCTCTCCAGGACCGTGCAGGGCCACTTCGGCGCCCGCCCGGAAGAGCCGATCCGAGTCCTTCCCGGCGCGATCGACGTCCACGCCGTGCGCATCGTGCTTCAACACGGCCACCGCAAGGCCGCGCCGCCTCAACTCGGGGATAACGGCCTCGAGCAGCGTTGTCTTGCCGGCACCGCTCCAACCGCACACCGCCAGAACGGGGGAGAGGGTACCGGGCGTCGCCCGCTCTGCCATGGCCCCGGCTCCCTCAGCCCGTCCAGCGCCACGGGAGCGGAAAGCACGGGAGCGACGTACCGGATTCGATCTCGGAGCTCCCCTCCAGGCGAGCCAGCGCGTTCGCAGACGCGGCGGCGAGCACGTCGTGCGAGCCCTTCCACGGGAGCATCGTCACCCGCCACTCGCCGCCGCGGAGCTCGAGGAGAGCGGGCCGAAGCTGGGTTCGGTCGCTGCTGTTCCGGGCCGGCGAAGTCAGCACCGCCGGGACCGGGGTTTCACCGAACGCGGCGGCGTCCCCGGCAAGTGTCTCGGCCAAGGGAAGCGCGAACAGCCGCCACCCCACGAGCGCCGACACCGGGTTGCCCGGCAGGCCCGCGAGCCAGGTCTCACCCAGCCGTGCGATCAGGATCGGCTTGCCGGGCTGGATCGCCACCCTGTGGAGCACGATCTCTCCCCCCAGCTCCTCGACGGCACGTGGCACCAGGTCGAAGTCCCCTACCGAGACGCCGCCCGAGGTGACGACGATGTCCGACTTTCCAGCGGCGGCCTCGAGGCGGCCGCACAACGCCGGCAGCTCGTCCCCAACGGTTTCCGGTGCAGATACCTCCAGCCGGGACTGGTCGGCGAGCGCCGCTAGGAGCGGGCCGTTCGAGTCGCGTACCTGGCCGGGAGCCGGGACCGTTGAACCGTGCACGAACTCCGCGCCCGTGACGAGCACTGCGACGCGAGGCCGAGGGATGACCTTCACGGTCACGACGCCGCCCGCGGCCAGAACCGCCAGCAAGGCGGGGTTGAGACTCTCCGACACCTGTGCGAGCACGGCTCCGGCCGCGAAGATCTCGCCCCGGCGCCGCACGTGGCTGCCCGGCGGCAGCCGGGGGAGGCGCACACGCCCATCGGTCAGGACCTCCGCTTCCTCCTGGGGAACGACGGTGTCTGCGCCGGGCGGCACCACCGCACCGGTGAAGATGCGCACCGCCGCGCTGGCGTGCAGGGGCTCCGAGGCTGCGCCGGCAGGCACGACGAACGCGATCGGCACGGGCCTCCCGGCGGCCAGGTCCTCGGCGCGAGCGGCGTAACCGTCCATGGCCGCGAGATCGGATGGCGGCAGATCGGCATCGGCCTCTGGTGCTGCCGCGAGGCGGCACCCCAGACCGAGAGCAAGAGGCACCTCGACGGCAGGCAGCGGCGTCACCCGAGACACGAGAAGCGCCCGGGCGTCGTCAAGGCTCAGCATGGCCGGAGCATAGCGCAAATGGGATGTGGTTCCCGTGCTCCTCGAGCGTGCTCGGGGCTCGTAGCGCCCTGTCGACTGGGTGGGGAGGTTAGGTAAACACGAGCTTGACCGCGGCGATGGCCAGCACCCCGGCGAGGAGCCGCTTGATGACGGGTACGGAGAACCGGTGACTGCCGAGGTACGATCCGGCCCCACCTCCGATGACCACCGCAAGGCCCAGCGGCATCGTGAGCGAGGGCAGTAACCCGGTGCTGGCGACCGTCCCGGCCAGGCCGGCGATCGAGTTGAGCAAGATGAACACGGCCGAGACGGCGGAGGCCGTTTTCGTTCGCGCCCACCTCATCATGATGAGGAGCGGGGTGAGGAAGATACCTCCCCCGACTCCGGCCAGCCCGGAGACAAAGCCGAGCCCCGCTCCGACAGCGAGGGCCACCGGCAGCCCCGGTTCCCTCGGCTCCGCGTCCGCCGTCGCAGGAAGGAGGAACCGCGCCGCCGAGTAGAGCAGGACCGCACCGAGAAGCACGTTGAACCAGCGAACGGGCAGGTGGAGGGCGCCGCCCAGAAAAGCGAGCGGCATGCCGAGCGCCGCGAACGGCCAGAGCAGGCGCCACGAGAAGTGGCCCGCCCGATAGAACTGCCACGACGAGAGACATGCGACGAGGATGTTGAGAGCGAGGGCGGTCGGCTTGATAAACGCAGGGGACAGGCCCGCGAGGGCCATGACCGCGATGTAGCCGGAGGCACCCGCGTGTCCCACGGAGGAATAGAGGAACGCGACGACCATGACTGCGGCAGACAGCAGGACGAGGTTCTCGGCGCTCACGTGCAACATTCTGGCACGGCCGCCGGGCGGGTCGGCGGGTGCGGGACCTGCCACCGTCCGTCCGCCGGGGTGGTGAGGTGGCACGTCCAGCCTGGCAGTTGCCCGCAAGGTTGGAGACGAGCCTTGACTGATACGTGAGCCCGGCTCAGGCCGCCCGACTACTCGGAGAGGCTCCTAGGCTCCGGCCTTCTTCGGGCACGTGTTGATCCCAAGCAGGGAGTACGGTGGGCACCAGCCGACAACCGCGGTCGCAAGCGGGAGCAGCCCGAGCAGGCCCCAGGCGCTCTTCGGTCCCCAGACGGTGAGGCTCAGCACGACGAGGCCCACGATTCCCCGAACAACGCGCTCGATCGGATGAATGTTGACGTTGACCATTTGGTGTCCCCTCCCTGACACCCAACATGGTCGCACGCCTCGCTGTTCCTGACGAAGGGGAGCCGCAAATGCGGCTTGCAGCTGGCCCCCTGTGAGCCGCAAGGACCGCTGCGCAACCCCAAAGCCACGACGGTGCGGCCGCCCAGGCGCTCGGATCGCCAGTGAAACCAGGCCGCCTGAAGGCAGCACTATCGGCTCATCGGGCGGCCGGTGGCTACGACGCCGCGAGCGTGGGCAGGAGGGCGGGGCCACGGCCGGCCTCGGCCTCTGCGAAGAGGCGTTCGAGGCGCGCAGCGAAACGGGCCTCCAGGCAATCCAGCGCCAGCGTCACTATCGGCTGGGTCGGGGCCGCCGTGGTCGTCCACTGAGGTTCCGGCCTGACGAGCGGGAAGAGGCCGGGGTCCCAGACTCCGTCCGCGCCGGGGTCGTCCACGACCACTCCCCGGTAGATCGGAACGACGCGGCGGATCTCCTCGAAAATCTCGTCGGTGTTTGCGTACTTCATCTTGAACCGGTGACCCATTCGGGCCGCCAGCGCCGCGAGCGTCTGCCATGTCTCCATCCCACTGCGCGGAGGGATGGCCTGACGCGCCCGCTGCACCCGTCGTTCCTGGTTGGTGATCGTGCCGCTGGTTTCGGCGAGCGCCGAGAGGGGCAGAACGACGTTGGCGGCCGAGGCCGTCGCGGTCAGGAAGACATCCGCGACGAGGAGGAAGTCCGCCGCCAGCAGGCCGTTCTTGAGTTCCTCAGGGATCGCGTCGCCGCCGATCGGGTCCTCGCCGATCACGACCGCCACCTTGATCTTCTTGTCGGCGAGCGCCTGCGCAAGGTTCGCACCGTGCCCCTTCAGGTCGCGCAGCACGACGCCCCACTCCTTCTCGAGAGAGTCCACGGCGGTCTCGTCCTCGATCGAAGCGTAGCCAGGCAACCAGGTCGGACTCGCCCCCATGTCGAGGAAGCCCTGCATGTTGGATTTTTCTCGCAGGGCGAGGAACGGGCAGGAGAACGCCTCGGCGGCGCTGGCGAACAGGCGCTCGTCGCCTGGTACTCTGGGGCCGCGGAAATCCTTGTTGAACACCATGACCTTGGCGATGCTGGCCGCCAACACCCCGGCGGCGGCCTCGACGGCGGTCCACTCGACGCCCGTGCTCTTCTCGAACGCCTTGGGCTTTATCCCGGCGATGGCCTTCGCGAGATCCGGACGCTCCGCGAGGTGGTCGCCCGTGCGCTGACTGAAGGCCTTGAGGATGCCGAGCACGACCTCGGTCTCCGTGCCGGGGGTGCACCGCAGGAACACTTCAGCGGGCTCCGAGGTTCGATTCTCTCGGCTGCCGATGTACACGAGCCTGCCGCCCTTGCGGATTGCACGCTTGGCGATCAGGTCCACGACGAAGTGCTCGTCGTCGAGGTTCGAGTTGACGACCAGGATCGCCTGAGCGTCTGCGAGGTCGCCGTAGGTCGCTGTCGAGACGATCTCTGGGCAGTCGTACTGGCGGTTGACGAGGCGCGAGAACGAGGCCACGTTGTGGGTGCGCAGCGCAACTCGCGCCAGCTTCTGCGCCAGGTAGGTCTCCTCGTTGGTCAAGCGCGGCGACACGAATACCGCGATCTCCTCAGGCGAGTGGCGACGTGAGAGCTCCTTGAGCCGCATCCCGGCATACGCGATGGCGTCCTCGACGGTCGTTTCCTGAAGCTCCCGTCCCGGCCTGATCCTCGCCTTGCGCAAACGTTCGTGGTCCTGCACGTAGCCGAACCCGAACGCGCCCTTCTTGCAGTGGCTCCCGAGCATTACCGGGTTGTGCTCGCGCCGGCTCACCTTGATGAGGGAGTCGCCGTACGCGTCGTAGTTGAGCTGGCATCCGGTTCCGCAGTAGTGACAGATCGAAGGGACCGGCGTGGTCGCCCACGGTCCGGGTTTGGCGAGCGGCAGCTTGGCCGAAACGGCGCCGGTGGGGCATGTGCCGATGCACATCCCACAGCTCACGCAGTCGGTGTCGAGCAGCGAGCCGCCGAGTGCCGGGCGCACGACGGTGGCGAAGCCCCGGTTGATGAAGCCGTAGGCGTTGACTCCGACGACCTCCGTGCAGATCCGGACGCAGCGCCCGCACAGGATGCACTTGTTGGGATCGAGCTCGATCAGCGGGTGGCTTCGGTCCACCCTGTACTGAGTGGCCTCGCCCATGAACGACTTCAGCTCGACCCGGTACTCGGTGGCGTAGCGCCGCAGGTCGCAGTCGAAGAGCGCCGTGCAGCCGCACTCGAGGCAGCGGACGGCCTCATCTGCAACGTCTTCGAGGGAGTAGCCGAGCTCGACCTCGGCGAAGCTCCCCTTGCGCTCGTCCGGAGGGATGAGAGGCATGGGGCGGTGGGAGAGTTTCTCAGTGGACTTGAGGTCTTCCGGCTTCACCTTGGCAAAGACGTCCTTGCGCGAGATGAACTGGAAAGGTTCGGGTTCTGCCTTGCCGGTCACGATGTAGCGGTCGATCGCATGCGCCGCCTTGCGGCCCGCCGCGATCGCCTCGACGGCAGTGGCCGCGCCGGTGACGACATCGCCGCCCGAGAAGACACCTTCCACGCTCGTCTCGAAGGTCTGGTCGTTGACCTGAATCGTCTGCCAGCGGGTGAGGTTCAGCGTTTCGCCGAACGGCAGGAAGTTGGGGACCTTGCCGTCGATGAGCTGGGATACCGTGGTGCTCTGACCGATGGCCGCGATCACGAAGTCGCACGGGACCTCGAACTCGGACCCTCGGATCGGCTTGGGACTGCGCCTGCCGGAGGCGTCGGGCTCGCCCAGCTCCATCTTCAGGCACTCGAGCGCGCCGGCGCGTCCGTCCGTGAGGATGACCCTGGTCGGGGCGACGAGGAACTCTATCTTGACGCCCTCCCGCTCGGCCTCCTCGATCTCCATCGCGTTGGCGGGCATCTCGGCGCGGGTTCGGCGGTACAGGATCTTCACTTCGTGCGCCCCCAGGCGCAGGGCCGTGCGTGCGCAGTCGATGGCCGTGTTGCCGCCGCCGACGACGAGAACCTTGCCGTGGATGTCGATCTTCTTCTTGAGGCCGAAGTTCTCCAGAAACTTGATCCCGGAGAGCACCCCGGGAGCATTCTCGTCCTTGACGCGCATCGTGGAGCTCTCCCACGCGCCCAGGCCGAGAAAGACCGCGTCGAAGCCGTCCTTCTTCAGGCTCGCGACGGTGAAGTCCTTCCCGAGCGAGACGTTCGTCGAGAGCTTTACGCCGAGCTCGAGGACCTGGTTGACCTCGAGGTCGAGGACCTCCTTTGGCAGGCGGTACTCGGGGATGCCGTAGCGGAGCATCCCTCCCGCCTCGGGCATGGCCTCGAACATGTGCACCCGGTACCCCTTGATCGCCAGGTAGTACGAGCAGGAGAGACCGGCCGGGCCCGCACCAACGACGGCGACGCTCTTCCCGTTGGGCTGCGCGAGCTCGGGCCTGAAAGGCTCCGCCTTGCCGAGGTCGAGGTCGGCGATGTAGCGCTTGATGTAGTCGATGCCTACCGCCTGGTCGAGCATGCTGCGGCGACACCCCTTGACCTCGCACGGACGGGTACACACGCGGCCGCAGATCGCCGGCAACGGGTTCGTCTCCTTGATGAGCCGAAGCGCGTCCGTGAACTTGCCGAGCGCCGCGAGAGCGACGTAACCCTGGATGTCCACGCTTGCCGGGCAGGCGAGCTGGCAGGGACCGATGCAGTCCGCGTAGTGGTTGGAGAGCAGAAGCTCGAGCGCCGCTCTGCGTGAGCGGTGGATCTCCGCGTTGTCGGTCTCGACAGCCATCCCCCCGGTGACCTTGGTGGAGCAAGCCGGCAGGAGGGTGCGCGCCCCCTTGACCTTCACGACGCACAGGTAGCAGGACGCGAACGGCTCGAGCTGCTCGTCGTGGCACAGCGTCGGGATATCCTTGATGCCGTTCTCTCGGGCCACCTGGAGGATCGTCTGCGAGCTGTCCGCGATGACCCGTTTTCCGTCGATTTCGAGCTTCACAAGCGCCATTGGCTATTCTCCAGCGAAACCGTTCAAAGTCGAAGGTTGAAAGTTGAAAGCTGAGACACCGACCGCGAGAGTCTCCAGTTTTGACTTTCGACTTTCGACTTCTGACTTTTGACTTGTCCGTCCGCGAACCATGCCTACTCCTCGCTTCAGTCCACCGCGATGGCGTCCACGCGACACGCCTTGTGGCACTCGCCGCAGTGAGTGCACTTCGTCTGGTCGAGCACGTGGACCTTCTTGAGCTCGCCGGTGATCGCCTTCGTGGGACAGACCTTGGCGCACATCAGGCAGCCGATGCACGAGTCCAGGATCGTGTACGTCAGCAGCGGCTTGCAGTTGTGCGCCGGGCACTTCTTGTTGGTGATGTGCGCTTCGTACTCGGAGCGGAAGTACTTGATCGTCGTGAGCACGGGGTTGGGGGCCGACTGACCGAGACCGCACAGCGAAGTGCTCCGCACGAGGGTCGCGAGCTGCTCGAGGAGCTCGATGTCACCATCTTTCCCCTTGCCTTCGCAGATGCGGGTGAGGACCTCGAGCATCCGCTTGGTGCCGACGCGACAGAAGGTGCACTTGCCGCACGACTCGCGCTGGGTGAACTCGAGGAAGAAGCGCGCGACGTCTACCATACAGGTGGTCTCGTCCATCACGACGAGGCCGCCCGACCCCATGATCGCGCCGGTCTTGGTGATCGATTCGTAGTCGATGGTGGTGTTCTGGAGCTCGGCGGGGATGCAGCCTCCGGAGGGGCCGCCCATCTGCACCGCCTTGAACTTCTTGTCGTTCTTGATCCCGCCGCAGACGTCGAACACGACCTCCTTGATCGAGATCCCCATCGGCACCTCGACCAGGCCGCCGCGCTTGATCTTGCCGGCCATGGCGAAGACCTTCGTCCCCTTGCTGTTGGCCGTTCCGAGGCTGGAGTACGCCTTGGGCCCGTTGGTGATGATCCACGGGATGTTGGCGAACGTCTCGACGTTGTTGATGCTGGTCGGACACTCCCACAGTCCCTTGGTGGCTGGGAACGGCGGGCGAACGCGCGGCATGCCGCGCTTGCCCTCGATCGAGGCCATGAGCGCGGTCTCCTCGCCGCACACGAACGCGCCGGCGCCCTCCTTCAGCTTGACGTGAAACGAGAACCCGGTGCCCCAGATGCCGTCCCCGAGGAGGTGCTTGGCCTCGGCCTGGGCGATCGCGATGTTGAGTCGCTCGATGGCCTTCGGGTACTCGGCGCGCACGTAGATATAACCCTGCCCGGCGCCGATCGCGAACCCCGCGATCGCCATCCCTTCGAGCACGGAGTGCGGATCGCTCTCGAGGACCGAGCGGTCCATGAACGCGCCCGGATCGCCCTCGTCGGCGTTGCAGATGATGTACTTGTGGTCGCCGGCGGCGAGACGCGTGAAGCGCCATTTCATCCCGGTAGGGAAGCCGGCGCCACCGCGCCCGCGCAACCCCGAGTCGATGATCGACGCGATCAGGGCCTCCGGCTCGTTCGCCTGGAGGACCTGGTTGAGCGCCTGATAGCCGCCGATGGCGAGGTAGTCGTCGATCGACTCCGGGTTGATCTTGCCGCAGTTCCGCAGCACGATGCGGGTCTGGCGGGTGAAGTAGGCGCGCTCGTTTCCGCGGCCGTCGTCCGACCAGACCATCCAATCCTCGATCGGCTTGCCCTGCGCCACGTGCTCGTCGAGCAGGCGCTCGACCTTATCCGCCGTGAGGTTGCCGTACTGCACGCGCGACCCGTCGTCGGCACGCACCTCGACGAGGGGCTCGCGGTAGCACATTCCGATGCACCCCGTCTTGTCGATTTCCACCGGCAGGCCGGCAGCCGCGGCCTTCGCCTGGAGGGCCTGATAGGTCTTCTCGGCGCCGGCCGCGATGCCGCACGTCCCCAGCCCTACGAGCACCTTCATCACTGCACCTCCCCGATCGCGGCCCTCTGGTGCTGCTTGAGAACCTTCTTGACCTCCTTCTCGGTGAGGTTGCCGTGGGTGTCGTTGTTGATCATGATCACGGGCGCGAGCGAGCAGCACCCGAGGCATGAGACGGTCTCGATCGTGAAGAGCTTGTCGGGAGTCGTCTCGCCGTTGCAGATGCCGAGAGTCTTCTCGATCGCCTCGGTGATTGCATTCGCGCCGCTGACGTGGCACGCAGTGCCGTGGCACACCTTGATCAGGTTCTTGCCAACGGGGTGGAGCCGGAACTGGGCGTAGAAGGTGGCGACGCCGTAGATCTGGGCCACCGGTATGCCGCAATCCCTGTGGATCTCGGTGATCCGCTCCCGGGTTATGTAGCCGTCGGTCTCCTGGGCTCGCTGGAGCAGCGGGATCAGGCGGCCCTCCTCGCCGGCGTAATGCTGCTTCTTGAAATCGTACTTGCGCTGTTCACTCATCTCTGGTGCTCCTCGTTTCGAGAGTCTCGCTGTTGCGGACCACGGACCACGCACCACGGACCACGACCAACGGCGTCAGTCATACGGCGTCTCGAACATGCGGTTCATCAGGTTGATCATCTGGTCGATGTCTCCGACGCCTCCGAGCGCGTGGCCCTTGCATCCGCGGCGGGAGCAAAACTCCAGGTAGCCCCCGCTCGTCAGGTTCAGGGATGCCATCGGGGCGCCGCACATCCGACAGGGAAGCGAGAGCAGAAGGCTGGCCTCACACTCGGGGCATCGGAACTCGACGATCGTGCCCTCCCGGATCTTGAGGTCTGTCTCGATGGTGTAGTCGCCGAACAGAGCGGAGAGCGACACCTGGCCGTCCTGGTGCGTGTCCCTGAGAAACGCGTCGAGGGGTACCTTCTCACCCTTCGTGAGCACCCGCTTGCAGTGGGGGCATTCCAGTTCGAGCAAGAGCAGGGCCTTAGCCATCTTTGCCTCCTTGGTGGGCCATCTGTTCCTCTTCCAACTCTTTGAGCCGAATGAAAACGCAGTCCGCCAGCTTCGCGTTGCCGCGCACGATGTCGTCCGCGAGGGTCTCGCAGTCCGGGGCGCCGCAGGCCGCGCAGTCCTTTCGTGGCAGCCGTTCCAGCAGCGCGTCCTTCTCACGCTTCAGCGCGATGGCCTGGCGCAGGTTGCGGGCGAGAGGTCGGACCTGACGTGCGCGGATCTCGGACTCGTGGTCGAAGAAATGGTCGCGCAGCAGCGACCGGACTTTTTCCTCCTTCACGGCACCCTGATCGCCCAGGCGCTTTGTGAGCTGCCTGATGTTGCGTTGGGCCATGTAGCGGCCTGCAACGGTCAGCTGTCCGCCCACGCAACCCCCCGGGCAGATGTACGCCTCGATGAAGTCGAGCCCCTGGAAGGTGCCGGACTCGATGCGGTCGAAGACGTAGAGGACGTCCCTCAGACCCCTCACTGTGATGGTGTTGGCGTTGCGCATCGAGGAAATCTCGCCGCCAGCCATCGCCCACCGCAGCCCGCGGTGGCTGATCATCTCGGTCGAGTCGGAGCCGGGGTCGTGCCTGATCGCCTTCAGCAGCCGACCGTAGATTTCCGATATCGCGAATGCGCCGTCGAGGTACGAGGCCTCGAGCCCCTCCGGCGCCTCGATGGAGTGGATGATCGCGGTACACGGGGTGATGAAGAACATCCCGATCTCGGAGGGGTCGAGGCCGAGCTCCGCCGCCAGACGACGGCGCCGCAGCCTCGCCGCGAGCTCGCGCGGCGTTTCGATGGGAACGAGGTTGGGGATGAGATCGGGGTAGCGGATCTGAATCAGGCGCAGCACCGCGGGACACGTCACGGAGATCTTCGGCCACGGGCCCCTGGACTCCGACAGGAACGCGTCCGTGGCGCCGGCCACCATCTCGCACATCCAGGAAATGTCATAGGTCTCGTCGAACCCTAGCTGGCGCAGCCCGTGCAGAACACGACCGGGGTGCACGTCGTCTCCGAACTGTGCGTAGAGCGTCAGCGATGGGACCGCAACCGTGTACTTGAACTTCTTGAGGTCGGCCGGCGACGAGGTCCTTGGGCGAATGGCGTCGTAGCCGCACGCCTCGATGCACGTCCCGCAGTCGATGCACAGCTCGTCGTCGATGACCGCGAGATCGTTGCGTACCCGGATCGCCTTCGTCGGACACGCCTGCGAGCAGGCGACACACCCGATGCACTTGCCGGGGTCGGTGAGGACGGCGTGGGGACGATCGATCATCGAGCGTCGCCTCCGGAGCGGCCGTTGGCGTAGACGACGTAGGAGACGGTCGTCCCGACATTGACCGTCGAGGAGATGCTGAACTCGTCGGCGTTGCGCTTGATGTTGGGCAGCCCGAGACCGGCGCCGAAGCCGCGTGCCCGCATTTCGGGCGTTGCGGTCGAGTTGCCCTCCTTCATGGCCCACTCGATGTCCGGGATCCCCTGGCCGCGATCGGTGATCGTCACCCGCACGGCGTCAGGGAGCACGGCGAGTTCCAACTGTGCCTCGTCCGCGTACATGATGACGTTCATCTCGGCCTCGAAGTTGGCGATCGAGAGCCGACGGATCGCCTCGGGCGGGAAGCCGAGTTGCGTGAGGAGCGCCTTCACGCGGGTGGCCGCCTCGCCGCCGTGTTCGAAGTCGTTTCCGGCGATGCGGAACATCTCCCTGTAGAGGACCTCACCTCCGGCCGCCTGGGGATCAGCGGGCTCGTCGCGGAGCGTGATCGATTTGTCCTCGTGCACTCTGTTCTCCAGCCGGTCAGGGCCGTCCAACGGCCGAGACGATCGTTGGGCGGATGCGGCTCGAGCCGCCGATTGGGCTCATGTCCTCGCGCTCGCGGTGAGACCGTTTTCGGCCAAAACCCCGCACGCCTCGAACATGCTGCGCGCCGTGGAAAGCAACGGAATGCTCATGTCGCGTCCAAGCTGCAGGGCCTCTGGGGATGGCCGCTTTCCCGACACAAAGAGGATTCCGACGCAGTCGGCGACGTGAGCCGTATGGACCGACTGCACCGAGGTCAACCCGGTGATGAGGAGTGCGTCGGGGGAGGAGAAGGCGAGCACGTCACTCATCAGGTCCGCCGCAAAGCACGCCCCGACCGGCGTGTCGAGCGCCTCTTGGCCGCACACGACCTCGCAGTCCAGCAGACCGACGACGGCGCGCATCTGCAGCACCTTGTTCCCCCCAGGGCCCGCCGGCGCCGGACCCGGCGTCAGCGAAGCCCCGCCTCGTAAAGCTTCGTCGCCACCTGCCACCGCGAAAGGGCGGTGGCGAAGATCGAGATCTCGGCCTTCTCAGCCATCTTCACGACGTCATCGGTCGGACGCTTGCCCTGGGCGACGATGATCCCTGCAATGTCCACCAGATTCGCGGCCGCGAGCGCATTGGCGTGAACCTGGACGGTCACGAGGAGGTTGCCGGCCTTGGCGTTGGCGATCACGTCGCTCACCATGTCCGAGATGTAGACCCCTGTTACGTCCTTGTCGAAAGCAGGGGTGAGTTTTTCGAGTTCCAGCTTTGCGGCGATTTCGTTGAGTTTCATTCAGCGCCCTCCTTGCCGGGCGAGTCAGCTCCTGTCCTCGATTGCCGTCAGGCCGAAGTCGAGCATGATCTGGCCGTGCGACAGCTCCTTGTAGAGGCCGAAGTAGTCGGGAAGGATGAGTATCTTCTTGTCAGGGGTCCGCAGGCGCCCGTTGAAAGCCTTGTTGAGCACCTCGAGCTTCTCGAGTGGTATGTCGAGGCGGGAACCGTCCGGGGCCTCGTACGCGATGGCGACATAGATGAAGATTCTGTTCACGAGCGCCAGCTCGCCGATCCGGTAGAGCTCGCTGTCCGGCTTGCAGCAGCCGTAATAGAGAAGGCCGAGGAGCTCGTCGAAGCGCACCGTTTTACCGGTCTGGTTGTCACGCACGGAGAAGCGGAACGATTGGGCCATCTCCCAGAACGACCAGACCTGCGAGCCTTCCCGGTAGGGCTCCTTGGGGGGTACCGGCTCGGCGGAGAAGTACGACCTCGCGACCTTGCTGTACATCTCATGCTCGATGATCACGTAGCCGGGCTGGATGTCGGCGAGTTGAAAGCGAGGTTCGGGGGCCTCGATCATCGTACCCTCTCTTCGCGGTACCGTTTCGTTCCGCGCGTGGGTTCTGGGGGGGAGTGGAGAGAAAGACCCCACGCTCATTCGACTCGGCCGCGCGTACGCCCTCGGGCTGAACGACCGTGGGCCACGGCCAGAACCACACCGCAAGCAAGATAGACTTACCGCGAAATGGCGTCAAGTGCTGTGGTAGCTGCATCGTAGTTGAGATCACATTGCAAAAGACTCTGCCGGGGTGCCTTCCCCCGCACCCGTGTGCGGGTTCCGCAGTGGGTCCCGACTCGCCGCAGGAGAAGGTTCTGATCCGTATCATGCGGCTGGCCAGTCATTTGCGTTGAAGCGCGACGCAGCTTGTGATTGTGAAGACCTTCCCCCCCTTGCAAACCACTGAGAAGTGCGGGGAGAATGTGCGCGCTTTGGGGGCGCTCCCGCAGCCACCCGGACAAAAGGAGGAACGCATGAGTGTCAACCAGTACGTGGCGGGGTTCATGGATCGTCTCGTCGCCAAGAACCCGGCCGAACCGGAATTCCACCAGGCTGTGAGAGAGGTCGTGGATTCGCTCATCCCCTGCCTCGAGAGGCACCCCGAATACATCGAGCACAAGATCCTGGAGAGGATGAGCGAGCCTGACCGGATCTTCATGTTCCGGGTGCCTTGGCTCGACGACAAGGGGAAGATCCAGGTGAACCGCGGCTTCCGTGTGGAGTTCTCCAACTCCATTGGTCCGTATAAGGGCGGGTTGCGGTTCCACCCGACCGTGAACCTCGGCATCCTGAAGTTCCTGGGGTTCGAGCAGATCCTCAAGAACAGCTTGACCACGCTGCCGATGGGCGGTGCCAAGGGCGGCAGCGATTTCGACCCGAAGGGCAAGTCCGACTTCGAGGTGATGCGATTCTGTCAGAGCTTCATGAACGAGCTGTACAAGCACATCGGTGCCGACATCGACGTCCCGGCCGGCGACATCGGCGTGGGCGGGCGCGAGATAGGCTACCTGTTCGGTCAGTTCAAGAAGCTGACCCACTCGTTCGAGGGCGTACTGACCGGCAAGGGCCTGAACTGGGGCGGCTCCCTCATCCGTCCCGAGGCGACCGGCTACGGCTGCGTTTACTTCGCCGAGGAGATGCTCAAGACACAGGGCAAGTCGTTCAAGGGCCTCACCGTCGCGGTCTCGGGCTCAGGCAACGTCGCGCAGTACGCCATCGAGAAGGTCAATCAGCTCGGCGGCAAGGTCATCACCGTGTCCGACTCCAACGGGACCGTCGTGGACAAGGACGGAATCAAGGGCGAGAAGTGGGCATTCCTGATGGAGCTCAAGAACGTCAAGCGCGGCCGCATCAAGGAGTACGCCGACAAGTTCCACTGCGAGTACTTCGAGGGCAAGAAGCCGTGGTTCGTGAAGTGCGACGTCGCGTTGCCGTGCGCCACCCAGAACGAGGTCAGCGGTGACGACGCGAAGACGCTGGTGGCCAACGGCTGCTATTGCGTCTCCGAGGGCGCCAACATGCCGACGACCCTCGAGGGCGTCGAGGTGTTCCTGAAGAAGAAGATCCTCTATGGGCCCGGAAAGGCCGCAAACGCGGGCGGCGTCGCGACCTCCGGCCTCGAAATGTCCCAGAACAGCTTGCGCCTCTCCTGGACCCGCGAGGAAGTGGACGAGCGGCTCCACAACATCATGATCGGCATCCACAAGGCTGCCTTCGATACCGCCAAGGAGTACGGCGAGCCGGGCAACTACGTGCTCGGCGCTAACATCGCCGGCTTCATCAAGGTCGCGAACTCGATGATCGATCAGGGGCTCGTGTAAGCATCGGGCTTTCGGGCCCCTCACGGGGCCTTTCTGGGGGAGGGCGTCAGCCCTCCCCCCTTTTTCTCGTGCGCCGCCATTCTCCAACCGTCTGCGGCGTCAGGCTGCGGCGCGTCGTCATTGGCGGGGGATCCCGCGCCCGCTCCACCCACCCTCCCGGGCGCTCTTGATCCCCCGAGCCCCCATCTCGCCGGGAGTGAATCCCGGCTCGCCCGTGCTCCTGTAGCCTCTGGCCACACTCCGCTGCGGGCGCCTCGCCTTCCTTGCATCCGGCCGAATCCGGGCGGCGCGGCTGCACGCCGTGCCGCGAGGCCCTGCCTTTGGGTGAGAGCGGATAGGAAAGAGGGAAGAGGGGAGAAGGAAGACGGGAGAAGACGGACGGATCGCGAAGCCCGTGCCTTGTCTTCTCTCTCCCTTCTGCCCTCTTCCTTCTTCCCTTGTCCCGTCCTCTCGCCGCGGTCGAGCGTACGAACCTTCGAACGGCCTTTGCTCCTCTGCCCGTCCGCTCGTCCGCCTGGGTCTACTGACCCCGGGCCACGGGTCTTCCTTGACTCCGCTCCGGCGGGGGGCGACACTTTTGGTGTCTCCGGGGAGGGCCCGTCACCTTGGCTGCCGCGCCGTTCAACCCGTTCGCCATGGCTCAGTCTCAGTACGACCGCGCCGCCGAGCTGCTCGGGCTCGATGCGGCCACGCGCGAGTTCCTGCGCGACCCGATGCGCGAGATCGTCTTCTCCATCCCGCTCCGCCTGGACGACGGCAGCGTGCGGGTGCACAAAGGCTTCCGCGTCCAGCACAACGACGCGCGCGGGCCGGGCAAGGGGGGCTTGCGGTTCCATCCGCTGAGCACCATCGACGTCGTGCGCGCCCTCGCGATGTGGATGACGTGGAAGACGGCCGTCGTGGACATCCCCCTCGGCGGCAGCGCCGGCGCCGTGGTCGTGGACCCCCACAACTTGAGCGCGGCCGAGCTCGAGCGGGTGTGCCGCGGATTCATGCGTTTCGCGGCGCGCGACCTCGGCCCCGACGTCGACGTGCCGGAGCCCGACCTGATGGCGAGCCCGCAGCAGATGCTGTGGATGCTCGACGAGTACGAAGCGATCCACCGGCGGCGCGCGCCCGGCGCGCTCACGGGCAAGCCGGTGGGTTTCGGGGGCTCGCTGGGCCGCAGGGAGGCGACCGGTTTCGGAACGGTGATCTGCGTGCGCGAGGCGCTCAAGGAGATCGGGCTGGCGACGCGCAACGCCCTGGCGAGCGTGCAGGGGTTCGGCAACGTCGGGCAGCATGCGGTGAGGCTCTTCGACGAGCTCGGCGTCAAGGTCATCGCAGTGGCGGCGCTCGACGCCAGGGGGCGATCGCCGCTTACCTTCCGGAAGGAGAGCGGCGTAAAGGCCGACGAGCTCGCGGCGGCCACCGACGGCTTCGGCGGCATCGACCGCCAAGAGGCCGAGCGCCTCGGGTACGAGGTGCTGCCGGGGGACTCATGGCTCGCGCAGGATGTGGACGTGCTGGTGCCGGCCGCGCTCGAGAACCAAATCACGGCCGAGAACGTGGGCGCCGTACAGCCGCGCGTGCGGGTGGTGGCCGAAGGCGCCAACGGGCCGACGCGCCCGGAGGCGGAGCAGGCGCTCGCGGCACGCGGGGTGCTGGTGATCCCGGACCTGCTCGCCGGGGCCGGGGGCGTGACCTGCTCGTACTTCGAGCAGGTGCAGTCCAACATGAACTACTTCTGGGAGCGCGATGAGGTCCTCGGCAAGCTCGACGTGAAGATGACCGCCGCGTACATCGCGGTGAGCGACACCGCGCGCAAGCGCAAGCTCTCCATGCGCGACGCCGCCTACGTCATCGCGGTGTCCCGGGTCGCCGGCGCGTGCAAGGCGCGGGGGTGGCTGTGACGGCCGTGGTCCGTGGATCGTGGTCCGTGGTCCGTGGACCGGGGTCCGGGGTCCGAGCAAAGCAACTTCGACGGGAGCGGGGAGCGGAATGAAGGCGGAACGCGGGACAGTGGCGCGGTTCGAGCGCGAGTTCTTCAACGCCGAGACGCCGTTCACGGCGATCGGCGAGGGGGAGCTGGGCGGCAAGGCGCAGGGCCTCGCATTCATAAGGCAGACGATTGCCGAGCGCCTGACCGGTTGCGATGTCCTGGTCACGATCCCACAGCTCGTGGTGATCACGACCGAGCACTTCGACGCCTTCATGAAGCTGAACGACCTCGCCGAGGACGCAGCGTCGGACCTGCCGGACGAGCGCATCGCCCACCGGTTCCTGCAGGGGAACCTGCCGACCCAGCTCGCCGGGGATCTGCGGGCGCTTGTCGCGGCGGTGAAGCAGCCGCTCGCGGTACGCTCCTCGAGCCTGCTCGAAGACGCGATCGAGCGGCCGTTCGCCGGTGTCTACGCGACCAAGATGACGCCCAACAACCAGCTCGACAACGACACGCGTTTCAAGCGGCTCGCGGAGGCGGTCAAGCTGGTGTGGGCCTCGACGTTCTTCCGCGAGGCCAGGGGCTACCTGAAGACCGTGCGCCGCTCAGCGGGCGAGGAGAAGATGGCCGTCATCGTCCAGGAGGTCGTCGGAGGACGGCACGGCGACCGTTTTTACCCCAACGTGTCCGGCGTCGCTCGCTCGTACAACTACTACCCGTCGGGGCACGCGCGCCCGGAGGACGGCGTGGCGAGCCTCGCGCTCGGTCTCGGCAAGGCGATCGTGGACGGCGAGCCGTGCTGGAGCTACTCCCCCGCGTACCCGAAGGCACCTCCGCCGTACAACTCGATTGGCGAGCTGCTCGACGCCACGCAGCGAGAGTTCTGGGCGGTGACGATGGGCGCCGCGCCGTACGACCCGGGCAAGGAAGCCGAGCACCTCGTGCGTTGCTCCCTCGCGGACGCCGAGGCCGACGACACGCTCCGCTTCGTCGCCTCGACGTACGACAACGAGTCCCAGCGCATCACTGCCGGCACATGGGGGAAGGGGCCGCGCCTCGTGAACTTCGCGCCGCTTCTCTCGTACGGGCAGGTCGAGCTCAACGACACCGTCCGGCAGGTGCTCGCGGCGTGCGAAGAGGTGGTCGGCGAGCCGGTAGAGATCGAGTTCGCCGTCACCCTCTCCCAGGATGGACAGGCGCGACTGGGCTTCCTGCAGGTGAGGCCGCTCGTGGTGGCCCGCGAGGCGGTGGAGGTGGCGGAGGAGGAGCTGGCCGCGCCGGGCGTGCTGGCGGCCTCCCGCCGCGTGCTCGGCAACGGTGCCGACGAGTCTGTGCTCGACGTGGTGTACGTCAAGCCGGCCGCGTTCGACGTCAAGGCGACGCCCGCAATCGCGAAGGAGCTCGAGGGCATCAACAACGCACTTCTGCGCGAGGGGCGGGCATACCTGCTGGCGGGGTTCGGGCGCTGGGGGACCTCCGACCAGTGGGGCGGGGTGCCGGTCGAGTGGGCGCAGATCTGCGGCGCCCGGGCGATCGTGGAGGCCAGCGCGTCGGGGATGCACGCGGACCCGTCGCAGGGCTCGCACTTCTTCCACAACCTGACGAGTTTCCGCGTCCTCTACTTCTCGCTCGACGAGGGCGAGAGCCGGCGCGTCGACTGGGGTTGGCTCGACGCGCGGCCAGCGGCCGCCGAGACCCGCTTCCTTCGCCACGTGCGGCTGGACGCGCCGCTCTCGATCAAGGTGGACGGGCGGACCGGAATGGGGGTGATCGCGCACCGTGGTTGACCAGAGCAAGAGCAACGAGAGGCTCCTGTGGGCGCTGCAGGAGCGCGCCAAGGAGCTCGGCTGCCTCTACGAGGTCGAGGAGCTCCTCGACGACACTGAGAAGCCGCTCGAGGACGTCTTCGGAGGCATCATCGAGGCCATCCCTCCCGGGTGGCAGTACCCGGACATCTGCGCCGCCACGATCGAGTTCGAGGGCCGCAAGTTCGGGCTCGCCGGCCTCGAGGGCACGCCGTGGACGCAGAGCGCGGACATCGTGGTGCAGGACAAGAAGGTCGGTACGATCAACGTCTACTACACCAAGGCGATGCCCGACGCGGACGAGGGCCCGTTCCTCAAGGAGGAGGGGAAGCTCATCCGCACCATCGCGGACCGCGTCGGCCACTTCATCCTCCACCGGCAGCTGCGCGGCGTCGTGCAGGAGTGGCGGCTCGCCCGGGCCTCCCTCGCGGAGAAGCGTCCGGAGGAGTGGCGCGTCGTCCTCAACCTGCTGCGCCGCACCGACCAGGACCTGTTCGTTCGCATCTCGCGGAAGATGGCCACGCACCTAGCCTGGAGCGGCATCAACGAGGCGCAGGCACTGCTGCAGGGGTTCGGCCAGGACCGCCGCGGCGACGACGGTGGGGTCGGCGAGACCAACGAGCCGAGTCAGCGCGTGCCGCTCGGGAACGCGCTACAGCTCGCGGACGAGGTGGTGGCGCTGGCGCAGGCGCGCCTTTCGGGCGGCGAACTCCTCGAGCGGATCGAACGCTGGATCCACGAGGACCGCTCGGCGTTCCTGGTGCAGACCGTCGCCAACGTGCAGGCCTCGCCGGAAGAGGTCGCGAACGCTATCCGGCGCTACCTGCACCTGGTGCCCGAGGGTGCTGGCCTTGCGCCCCCAACGCTCAATATCGCCCGGGTCTCGCTGATCCGCCGGTTCCTCTCGGGCGAGCCGGCGTACATCAGGGTCGCCAAGGAGTTCGTGGACCTCGAGGACATCCTCTTCCTGCTCGACCACCTCGTGTGCCTGCCCGGCAGCCGGGGAATGCTGGGCGGCAAGCTGGCGGGGATGTTCCTCGCGGAGCAGATCCTCCGCCGGATGGCCAGAACCCACCCGGAGATCGGCGCAGTGCGCGTGCCGCGCGCCTGGTACGTCGCCTCCGACGCCGTGCGCGGCTTCGTGCGCCACAACAACCTCGAGGAGGTGTACGAGGAGAAGTACAAAGAGATCGACCAGGTGCGCCTGGAGTACCCGCACCTCGTCCAGGTTTTCAAGAACTCGGAGTTCCCGCCGGAGCTGGTGAAGGGGCTGTCGCTCGTGCTCGACGACCTGCACGACACGCCGATCATCGTGCGCTCGTCCAGCCTGCTCGAGGACCGCTTCGGCGCGGCGTTCTCCGGCAAGTACAAGAGCCTGTTCCTGGCCAACCAGGGGACCAAGCGCGAGCGGCTCAACGCCCTCATGGACGCCATCGCCGAGGTCTACGCCTCGATTCACGGCCCCGACCCCATCCAGTACCGCGCCGAGCGCGGGCTGCTCGACTTTCAGGAGGAGATGGGGATCATGATCCAGGAGGTCGTCGGCGCCCGGGTGGGCCGCTACTACTTCCCCGCGTACGCCGGCGTCGCCCTCTCGCGCAACGAGTTTCGCTGGTCGCAGCGGATCAAGCGGGAGGACGGCCTGATCCGGATGGTGCCGGGCCTCGGCACACGCGCGGTGGACCGTGTCCGCGAGGACTACCCGGTCCTGGTTGCGCCTGGGCAGCCGGCGCTGCGCGTGAACGTCACGCCGGACGAGGTCGCGCGCTACTCGCCGCAGCAGATCGACGTCGTGGACCTCGGAGACCGCTGCCTGAAGACGCTCAAGATCAAGGCCCTGCTGACCGAGTGCGGACAGGAGTACCCCGAGCTCCACCGCATCGTGTCGCTCAAGCAGGACTCGCGGATCGTGAAGCCTGTCGGCGCG
The DNA here is from genome assembly GCA_020073245.1 of Terriglobia bacterium. Taxonomy (GTDB): domain Bacteria; phylum Acidobacteriota; class Thermoanaerobaculia; order Thermoanaerobaculales; family Thermoanaerobaculaceae; genus RBG-13-68-16. The sequence goes on from JAIQFQ010000002.1 coordinate 200,886, forward strand.
CTCGTGGACCTCGAGCCGGGCGAGCCGGTGGTGACGTTCGACGGGCTGATCTCGGACACGCCCCTCGTCAAGCGCGTGGGGGCAATGCTGCACCTGCTCGAGGCGAGCCTCGGCCACCCCGTGGACATGGAGTTCGCCTCCGACGGGTCCGACTTCTACCTGTTGCAGTGCCGGCCACAGAGCTTCAACCGCGAGAACGTCGCGGCGGTCATCCCGCGCGACCTCGCCGAGAAGAGCATCGTGTTCTCGGCCAACCGCTACGTGTCCAACGGCAGGATCCCCGACGTCACGCACATCGTCTACGTGGACCCCGACCGGTACAACGAGCTTGCCGACCACGCAGAGCTGCAGGCGGTCGGGCACGCCGTCAGCCGGCTCAACGCCGTCCTGCCGAAGCGCCAGTTCATCCTGATGGGTCCCGGCCGCTGGGGGAGCCGCGGCGACATCAAGCTGGGCGTCAACGTGACGTACTCGGACATCAACAACACCGCGATGCTCGCGGAGATCGCGCGCAAGCGCGGGAACTACGTGCCCGACCTCTCGTTCGGGACGCACTTCTTCCAAGACCTGGTCGAGGCCTCGATCCGCTACCTCCCGCTCTATCCGGACGACCCGGGCACCGTCTTCAACGAGCGCTTCCTGCGGGAGTCGGAGAACGAGCTGGGAAGCCTCGCGCCGGAGTTTGCGAACCTCGGGGAGGTGGTGCGCGTCGTGGACGTGCCGAAGGCGTGCCCCGGCATGGTCCTTCGGGTGCTCATGAACGCCGACGAGGACCGCGCCGTCGGCATCCTGGTCCCGGCCGGCCGGCCGCCCGATATGCCTTCCGAGGAGGCTCGACCCGGCGAGACCCCGCGCGAGGGCCACTGGCGCTGGCGACTCAGGATGGCCGAGCGAATCGCCGCCCAGGTGGACGCCGCGAGGTTCGGGGTCGTCGCGATGTACGTGTTCGGCAGCGCCAAGAACGCGACGGCCGGGCCGGGGAGCGACATCGACATCCTCATACACTTCCGCGGAACCGAGGAGCAGCGCCAGGCCCTGATCACGTGGCTCCAGGGGTGGGGCCTGTGCCTGGACGAGATGAACTTTCTGCGCACCGGCCTCCGCAGTGGTGGCCTGCTGGACGTGCACCTCGTCACCGACGAGGACATCGCGGCGCGGTCGAGCTATGCGGTGAAGATCGGGAATGTCACCGACGCCGCCTGGGAGCTCCCCCTCCGTCGCTAGCGGCGACGCCGGCGTCGGACCGTCTGCGGCGTCAGGCTGCGGCCGTTCGCAGCCTCACGTAGCCTCCAGCTACGCTCCGGTGCGACGGCCTCGCCTTCCTTGCATCCGGCCCAACGGCGGCGCCGCGGCTACACGCCGCAACGCGGCGCCCTGCCTTCGGTGGACCGGCAGGAGGGGAGATGGTAGACGCGAGAGGTAGGACGAGCGTCGAATCACCCGCCTCGTCTTCCCTCTACCTTTTGCCTTCTACCGTCTTCCCTTTCCCCTCTATCTGCCTTGACCAGCACCCGGGGCCCGGGGCCCGGAACAGGGGTCCTCAGATCAGCTCGCGCGTGGCGGTGGAGGGCTCCTCGAGGTCGAGACGGACGAGAGCGAGCTCGGGCCCGTCGTGGGCGGCGGAAAGGCACCAGGTGCGGCCGATCATCTCGCGCCAGGAGCCCGTGAGGCGCGGCGACTCGTGGACGTGGCCGTGGAGGGTCACGAGCGGCTGGTGCTCCTCGATGAACCGGCGGATGGCGATGCTGCCGACGTGGACGTCGAGCGGCACGTGCTCGAAGGTGTGCCCGTCCAGGTCGGCGCGGTCGAGGTCCGTGCGGTACGGTGGCGCGTGGAACAGCAGCACGGAGCGCCCAACATCCTCCTCGCCGGCAAGCCCCGCGAGATCGCGGGCGATCGTGCCGTAGCGCACGTCGGAAGGGTCCGCGGGCACCGACCGGTACCCCTCCTCCGGCGAAACGCAACCGGGCTCGATGTGCCGCGAGACGTCCCACCGCTCCCAGTCCTTGAGCAGGAACGGCGTCGGCGGCACGCAGGCGTAGCCGAGCACCGCGAAGGCGCCGAGGGAGACACACCGCATGTGGACGTGCTCGAGGAGCCCGTCGCCGGCCAGGTCCTCGAGGGCACGTGCCGCCGATCTGGGGTCGTCGTTGCCGAGGATGGCAAGGACGCGGGGGTAGCCGTCACCGAGCCCACGGCGGAGGTCGGTGAGGCCGGGCCCGAGGACTTCCGCGAAGAAGTCGGCGGGGCCGCCCTGGGCGAACGGGTGGGGGAGGAGATCACCGCCGAGCAGGAGGGCGGACGGGCGCTCCCGCTCGACCGCTGCAAAGAGCTTCTCGTAGCGGTCGGCGTGGCCGTGCAAGTCGGTGGCGAACAGGCAGCGTGTCAGGGGCATCGCGTCCCGGCCGGGATTATGGCAGCATTGCTTCGTGAACGAGCTTCGGGTCGAGGTCCGCCACGAGCTGCCGGGTTGGACGCTGGTCTGGACCGAGCTCGAGCTCGAGGGCGGCGGCGAGGCGGCGCTCGGGGCGCTGCGGGCCGGGGTGGCGGTGAGGACGCGGGTCAGCCACGCGCCCGAGCGGCTCGCCGAACACCCGACGGCGGCGGCGGTCCGGAGGCTTTTCCGCCAGGCCGGATGCGACCCCACCCGCCACAGGCCTTCGTCGGAGGCGCTGCTGCGCCGCATCCTGAAGGGCGATGAACTGCCCGCCATCCACCCGTTCGTGGACCTGAACAACTGCCTCTCGGTGTCGCTGGTGGTGCCGGCGTGCGTTATGGCGCTCGGCTCGGCGCTGCCTCCGTTCACCCTGCGGGCCGGGAAGCCCGGGGAATCGATGCTCTCCATGCGTGGCCCGTACGAGTTACACGGCAAGCCGTTGCTCGCCGACGGCTCGGGGCCGTTCGGGACGCCAATCACGGACAGCGAGCGGGTCCGGGTTGGATCCGGCACGAAGCGGGTGTGGCTGGTCGCATACCTGCCGTCGGGCGTGGTGGACGCGGCCTGCGCCGCCTCGACGCTCGCCGGGCTGCTGGACGAGGCTCCGGTGGCCCGCGCAGTTGCAAGCTGCGTGACCCAGAGCTGAGATAGAATCTCTCGCCCCGGCCGGGGCGGGGGGATCATGCCGCAGCTGATACGCATCGCGCACTCGCCGGACGCCGACGACGCGTTCATGCACTACGCCGTGATCCGCGGCAAGGTCGTGGCCGAAGGGCTGCGCTTCGCCGAGACGCTGGCGGACATCGAGACGCTGAACCAGAAGGCGAAGGAAGGCATCTACGAGGTGACGGCGGTGTCGCTGCACGCCTTCGCATACCTCGATGAGCGGTACGCGCTGCTGAACTCGGGTGCGTCGCTCGGGGACGGGTACGGGCCCGTGGTCATCGCGCGGAATCCGACGACCCGGGCGGATCTCGCGGGCGCCACGGTCGCGACGCCGGGACGGCTGACCTCGGCCCGTCTCGCGCTGCAGTTGTGGCAGCCCGAGGCGCGCTGCGTGGACACCGACTTCGACGCGGTGATGGACGCCGTGCGGGAGGGGAAGGCGGCCGCCGGCGTGATCATCCACGAGGGGCAGCTCACTTTCGCCGAGGAGGGCTTCGTCAAAGTGGCGGACCTCGGCGAGTGGTGGACCGCAGAGACAGGGACTCCTCTGCCCCTGGGCGGGAACGCGATCCGGCGCGACCTAGGCGAGCATCTGATGCAGCGGATCGCTGCGGCGCTCGAGGCGTCGATCCGCTACGCGCTGGAGCACAGGGAGGAGGCTTTGTCGCACGCCCTGGCATTCGGGCGTGGCCTCGACCGCTCGAAAGGAGACCGCTTCGTCGGCATGTACGTCAACGAGGCGACCCTCGACTACGGCGAGCGTGGCCGCCGCGGCGTGGACCTTTTCTACCGCCGCGCCCGAGAGGCTGGTCTGATCCCGCGCGTCCCACGCCCCGACTTCGTGCTCGGCTGATCGTGCTCCGCCCGAACCGGGCGTCTGATTTGTTGCTAGAATCCAACGATGGTCCGGCGCCCCCCATCATTGCTACCCTCCAGGCATCGCGCCGGTGCCACGACCCCCGTCCCGAGGCATCCTACCCACGTAAGGAGACAGCGATGAACCAGAGCGGCCGCAGGTACGCGTGGTTCGCCATCGGCGACGTGAACGGCTTCTTCGGGCTGATGTTCGACAACGTGACCGTGCTCTCGTTCTTGTTTGGAATCCTGGTGTTCGCCTTCGGCTTCCCGGCCGACATCGTGTACTCGAAGATGTTCCCCGGCACCGCGTTCGGTGTGCTGTTCGGGGACCTGGTCTACACGTGGATGGCGTTCCGGCTCGCGAAGAAGACCGGGAACCGCACGGTGACGGCGATGCCTCTCGGGCTCGATACGCCTTCCACAATCGGCATCGCGCTCGTCGTCCTGGGGCCGGCGTTCGTATCGCTCAAGGCGCAGGGGATGGAGCCGCGCGAGGCCGCGATGATGACCTGGTACATCGGCATGGCCACCATGGTCATGATCGGGATCATCAAGCTGGTCCTCTCGTTCTGCGGCCGCTGGGTGCAGAAGGTGGTGCCGCAGGCGGGGCTGCTCGGGTCGCTCGCCTCTGTTGCCGTCGCGCTCATCGGGTTCGTACCGCTGCTCGACATCTTCGGGATGCCGCTCATCGGATTGATCTCGCTCGGCCTGATCCTCTACAACTTGGTGGCCCGGATCAGGCTGCCGAAGAACGTCCCGGGCGTGCTCGCGGCGATCGCGATCGGCACGGCGCTGTACTACATCCTGGGGCCGCACGGTTGGGTCGGCGGGACCTACACGCCGCTGCCGGATCTGAAGCTCCACGTCGGTCTGCCCGTGCCGACACTGCTCTTCGCAGACGGGTTCGTGGCGGCGCTCAAGTACCTGCCGCTCTCCGTCCCGTTCGCGTTGCTGACGGTTGTGGGTGGCATCAACGTGACCGAGAGCGCCCGCGTCGCAGGCGACGACTTCAATACGCGCAACATCCTGCTCACCGAGGCGATCGCGACGCTGATCGCCGGCGTGTGTGGCGGCGTCGCGCAGTCCACACCGTACATCGGCCAGCCTGCCTACAAGGGGATGGGCGCCCGCGCCGGCTACACGGCGCTCACCGGGGTGTTCATCGGTCTGGGAGGGATCCTCGGGTACGTCGGGTACATCGTCGAGCTGATCCCGCGGGCGGTGCTCGCGCCGATTCTCATCTTCGTCGCTCTCGACATCATGGTGCAGGCGTTCCTGGCGTGTCCGGCTCGCCACGCACCCGCCGTCGCGTTCGCTTACTTTCCCACGGTGGCCAGGCTTCTCGCGATCAAGTACGGAACGTTCCTCGCCGCCGGCACGTTGGCGGGGCTGCTCGCGAAGGTCGGCAAGGAGCTGCCCGAGGTCCTGGTCACGATCGCGGTGGGGAACGGCTTCATCCTTACTGCGATGCTCTGGGGCGGGTTCCTCGCGGAACTGATCGACCGGCGCCTGAGGCGTTCCGCACTCTACCTGGGGATCCTTGCGGTCTTCTCGTTCTTCGGCGTGATCCATTCGGCATCGCCCGACGGGAACATGTACCTCCCCTGGAGTCTCGCGAGCCCGTTGCAGCGCGCGATCCCTTACCAGTTTGCACTGGGGTACGTTGTGCTCGCCGGGATGATGCTGCTGCTCTCGCTGTCGAAGGAGAGCAAGGAGCCGCCGCCTACCGACCTCGAGCATCCGGGGTTGGAGCCTGAACCAGTGCCGGAGACGCTGCCCGCGACCGGCGCTTCCTGAGAGACGAGCGCGGGTCTCCAGAGGACGGGCACGCGGAGATCGCGCGGGTCCAGGACGGCGGCCCGGGGCCGATCGCGAACGCCTTCGGGGATCGTCCGTTGTGGCGGCCGTACCGCCGAGCGCACTCGTCGTCTGATCGGCCCCCGCGCCCCTTGACGATCAGCGGGCGGCAAGACTAGCGTGATGCCCTCCGCCATGGGAACCGGTGAGGCCTCGCTCGGACTCTTTCACCCCTTGATCAGGGAGTGGTTCGCCGAGGAGATCGGCGAGCCGACCGAGGTGCAGAGCCTCGCATGGCCGCGCATCGCCGACGGGAAGCACGTTCTCGTGACGGCGCCGACCGGGAGCGGCAAGACCCTGGCCGCGTTCTTGTGGGCGATCGACAGGCTCGTCGCCGGCGCCTGGCCGGGCGGGCAGGTGCGGGTCCTCTACGTCTCGCCTCTGAAGGCGCTCAACACCGATGTGCGGCGCAACCTGCTCGGCCCGCTCGAAGCGTTGCGGGCGCGGTTCGGGGCTGCAGGCGCGGTGATGCCGGAGATCCGAGTGCTCACCCGCTCGGGGGATACCCCCGCCGAGGAGCGCGCCCGCATGGCGAGACGTCCTCCCGAGATCCTGATCACGACGCCCGAGAGTCTCAACATCCTGCTCACCTCGAAGCGGGGCCGCGCGATGCTAACGGGCCTCGCGACCGTCATCCTCGACGAGGTCCACGCGGTCGTGGGCGGCAAGCGAGGCACACACCTGATCACGGCGGTCGAGCGTCTGGTCCGCCTCTCCGGTGAGTTCCAGCGCATCGCGCTCTCGGCCACGGTGCGCCCTCTGGACCGGGTGGCCCAGTGGATCGCGGGCTACCAGGTCCATGGGGAAGGGACCGGTGCCGTGTACCGCAGGAGGGCGGTCGAGGTCATCGCCTCGCGGTCTGCAAAGCGCTACGACCTCACGGTTCGATACCCGGGAGGCGGTTCGGACCCTGACGTTCCCGCGGGAGCGCCGGACGCGATCTGGGCGTGGGTGACCAGGGAGCTGCGGCGACCTCTGGCGGGCAACCGCTCGACGTTGGTGTTCGCCAACAGCCGCAGGATGGTCGAGAAGCTCACGCGCCTGGTCAACGAGGACGAGGGCGGGGAGGTCGTGTACTCGCACCACGGTTCGCTCTCGCGCGAGGTCCGCTCGGTTGTCGAGGAGAGGTTCAAGGCGGGCGAACTGCGTGGGATCGTGGCGACCAACTCGCTCGAGCTCGGAATCGACATCGGAGCTCTCGACGAGACCGTCCTCGTGCAGCCCCCGCCGAGCGTTGCGTCGGCGGTGCAGCGCATCGGTCGCGCCGGGCATGCCGTCGGCGAGACGAGCCGGGGAACCTTCGTGCCGCTGGTCCCGAAGGACCTCCTCGGCGCTGCGGTGATGGCGCGCGCGGTGCTGGAAGGAGGGATCGAGCCCGTGCGGCCCGTGGAGGGAGCGCTCGACGTGCTCGCGCAGGAGATCGTCTCCATGACCGCAGCCGAAACGTGGCGTGTCGACGACCTGTACGCCGCACTGCGCGGGAGCGACCCGTACCACGACCTGCCGCGGCGGCAGTTCGACCTCGTGTTGGAGATGCTGGCGGGTCGGTATGCACAGGTGCGAGTCCGCGAGCTCAGGCCGCTCGTCGCGATCGACCGAGTGGACGGTACCGTACGAGCGCACCCCGGGGCCGACAGGGTCGTCTACCTCTCGGGGGGCACGATCCCGGACCGCGGCTACTTCCATCTCCGCGTCGCCGACTCCGGCGCGCTGCTGGGCGAGCTGGATGAGGAGTTCGTCTGGGAGCGTTCGGTGGGCGACACCTTTACCCTCGGCGTGCAGACGTGGCGGATCGAGCGCATCACCCACAACGACGTGCTGGTGCGGCCGGCGCGCGCTCGCGCCGCGATGGCCCCCTTCTGGCGTGCCGACGAGCGCGACCGTGGGTTCGAGATCTCGGAAAGGATCGGGCTCTTCCTCGAAGGGGCGGAAGCCGAGCTCGAAGACGCCGGTTTCCGCGAGCGGTTGGAGACCGAGCACAAGCTGCAACCCAGCGCCGCGAACGGCCTGCTGCGGCATCTCGCGGCTCAGAAGGCGGCGACGGGCGCGCTGCCCCACCGCCACCGTCTCGTAGTCGAGCGCATCACCGATCCGCAGGGGAAGGACGGCCAAGACCAGATCGTCCTCCACACGCTCTGGGGTGGTCGGGTCAACCGGCCGTTCGCGATGGCCCTCCAGGCCGCGTGGCGGGAGCGTCACGGCGCACCGCTCGAGGTGATGAACGACGACGACTGCGTGGCCGTGAGCGCACCGCCCGGCACGAGGGCGCACGACCTGCTGTCGCTCGTAGACGCCAGCAAGCTCGAGAGCCTCCTGCGGGAGCAGCTCGAGAGCACCGGGTTCTTCGGCGCTCGCTTCCGCGCCGCCGCGGGGTGCGCGCTGCTCCTCCCGCGCGAGGGCTTCCGCCGGCGGACGCCGCTCTGGCTTTCGCGCCAGCGCGCCAAGGAGTTGCTCGAGGCGGTGCGAGGCTTCGACGACTTCCCGATCGTGCTGGAGGCTTGGCGCACCTGCCTGAGGGACGAGTTCGACCTCGCGAACCTCTCGCTGGTCCTGGACGAGCTGCGCGACGGTCGCATCGAGGTGCGGGAGGCGAGGACGGCCGCGCCGTCGCCGTTCGCCGCCGGCGTCTCGTGGAAACGCACCAACGAGCTGATGTACGAGGACGACACACCGACGGCAGGGCGTTCTCGGTTGCGCGAGGACCTTCTTCGCGAGATCGTGTTCGCCGCCAGGCTGCGGCCCCGCCTCGCGAAGTCGCTCGTGGAGACGTTTCAGCGAAAGCTCCAGCGCACGTACCCGGGGTATGCGCCGCGCACCGCGGACGACCTGTTGGCTTGGCTGGTCGAGCGCGTGTTGATCCCGGTTGCGGAGTGGCGTGAGCTCCTCGCGGCGCTCGCGCGGGATCACCGGTTGGACCCGCCGACCCTGGTAGCACAGATTGATGGCAAGGCCGTTGCCGTTGCGTGGCGCTCCGGCGAGGCGTCGCGCGCCGTCGTCGCGGTGGAGAACCTGCCGAGGGTGCTCCGTGCGCTGGGCCGGCAACTGGACCAGGTCGATCTCTGCTCGGTGTTGCTCGACGGCACCGCGGTTGGGGAGGTCGCGGCGACGCTGGCGGGGTTGCGTCGTCGCGCCGATGACCAAATCGACGGCGCGATCGAGGAGGGGGATCCGCTCGGCGACCTCGTGGCGGAGGTGCTCCGATTCTACGGTCCGATCGCGCGCGCAAGCGTCGGGGAGCTGCTGGGATTGGATCTCGAGGCGGAGGCCGCCGCGTTCGACATGCTCGCCGACGAGCAGCGGATCGTCGTCGGCGAGCTCAGCGAGGGCGCCCTCGAGCCGGAGATCTGCGACGCCGAGAACCTCGAGCGCTTGTTGCGTCTCGGACGCGCCGCGATGAGGCCGGGGTTCGAGCCGCTCCCGGTGGACCACCTCGCACCCTTCCTGGCCGCCTGGCAGGGGCTCGGCGGGCGGGGCGCGGGCGTCGAGGACCTGCAGCGCTCCCTGGAATTGCTGCTCGGCTACGGCGCGCCCGCGGAACTCTGGGAGACGGAGATCCTGCCGGCGCGGTTGGAGCCGTACCATACGGCCTGGCTCGATGCTCTGCTGGTGGAGAGTGACCTCGAGTGGAGCGGCTGCAGTACGGGGCGCATGGCGTTCGTCCTCGCCGGCGAGCGGGATCTCGCGCGCGAGGCTCCCGAAGAGGGAACAGGGACTCAATGGACCGAACCCACCGCCGAACTCGATGCGGTCATCCCGGCGGGACCCGGGCGGTTCTCGTTCGAGGAGCTTCTGACGCACTCGGGGCTGCCGTCCGCCGAGCTCACCCGCCGCCTGTGGGATCTCGCGTGGCGTGGCCTCGTCGGCAACGACGGCTTCGCCGCGGTGCGCAGGGGCATCGAGACGAGCTTTCGGCCGGTCGAGCCGGCGCGGCCTCGACCGGAACGAACGGGCCCCCGCGTGCGGTTCGAGCGCTGGAAGACCTCGCGTCCCTTCCTCGGGAGCTGGTACCGCGTACCCATGGCGGATGGGCCGACTGATGCCCTCGAGCGGGAGGAGCTGGCCAAGGAGCGAGCGCGACTCGTGCTCGACCGCTATGGGGTCGTATTCCGCGAGCTGCTGGAGCGCGAGCTGCCGGCCATGCAGTGGCCGCGCTTGTTCCGCACGTTGCGGCTCATGGAGCTCGGCGGCGAGGTGGTGGCGGGTCAGTTCTTCGTCGGGGTTTCAGGTCTCCAGTTCGCGTCCCACGAGGCTTTGCGTCGCTTGCGTGACGGTCCCCTCTACGACAACGTGTGGTGGGTCAGCGCCGCCGACCCGGCGTCTCCGTGTGGGCTCGCGCTCGAAGGGCTCGACGCCGGCCTGCCGCGAAGGGTTGCGACCTCGCACGTGGTATTCCACGGCAGCCGCGTCGTCGTCACCTCCGACCGGCGCGGCCGCCGCCTGGAGATCCGGGCCGGGCCGGACCACCCCGTTCTCCCGGAGTACCTCTCGTTCTTGAAGGTCCTGCTCACACGTGCCGTGCGCCCGATGAGGGCGATCGTCGTCGAGAGCGTCAACGGCGAGCCTGCGGCCGGCGGCCCCTACCGGCACGCCTTCGACGCTCTCTTCCACACCACCCGCGACGCAAACTCGCTTCGGCTGATGCGTAAGTACTGAGCACGCCGGCTACCGCGACGAGGCCGGCGCTGGGACCCCCGCCGAACCCCGGAGGTTTTGGGAAGAGCAGGGACGGGACTGGGGTTGCAGCACGACGAGGGCCGGAGGGTAGGTGCCATGAAGGTGTTCGTGACAGGGGCGAGCGGGTACGTCGGGTCGGCGGTGTCGGCCGCACTGGCGCGCGCAGGGCACGAAGTGTTCGGCCTGGCGCGCACGAAGCAGAAGGCGGAACGCCTCGAGGCGGTCGAGGTCTCGCCCGTGTTGGGGTCGATGGGGGACCCGTCGAGCTATGTGGGTGCGGCGCGCGAGTGCCAGGTGCTGGTGCACTGCGCCGCCGAGTACTCGGCGGCGTATTTCGACCTCGACCGCAAGACGATCGACACGTGCCTCGCGGCGGCCGGCGATTCCGCTCAGACGAGGCTCTTCGTCTACACGAGCGGGATCTGGGTGTACGGCGACACCGGTCACGAGATGGTGGACGAACAGTCGCCGTTGAGGCCGCCCGCGTTCATCGCCCCCAGGGTGGAGCACGAAAGGCTCGTGCTCGCCGCGACCCGCGGGCGGGTGAGGACGCTCGTCATCCGTCCGGGATGCGTTTACGGTGGCCGCGGTGGACTCACCGGGTCGTGGTTCGAGAGCGCGTCCAAGGAAGGTGCGGCCAGGATCGTTGGCGACGGGGCCTTCCGCTGGGCCATGGTCCACGTGGAGGACCTCGCGGATGCGTTTGTGCGAGCGGCCGAGTCGACGTGGGGCGGCGAGGTATTCAACGTGACCGACCGCAGCCGGTTCACCGTGCACGAGTGCGCGGAGGCCGCGAGTCGGGCCGCAGGGGCGAACGGGAAGGTGAGCAGGCTGCCGCTCGCGGACGCCGTCAAGGCCATGGGACCGTACGCGGACTGCCTGGTGCTGAACCAGCACGCGGACTCGCGAAAGGCCGTGTTGATGTTGGGTTGGCAACCCCGTCACGGAGGTTTCGTGGACGATGCTGGGAAGTACTTCACCGCTTGGAAGGCGAATCTAGGTCGCTGATTCCACCTGCTCGGGGAGATGGCTTGTTGCGCCGGCGTTCCGGGATCCCGCTCGCGCCCCCGGCGTGAAGGGGATCGAACATGCATCCGGCATGGTCACTTCTCCCAGAACCTCCACCACGGCTTCTCGCTGGTGTGGCCCCCGTGCCCGACTGACGGGCGCTCGACCTTGCTGCTGCTGTCACCCTTGAGGAGGCGGACGAGGAACGGGGGAGGCGCCCCTTTCTCCTTGGCGTACGTCAGCGCGCGCTTGCCAAGGACGTCGCTCGCCGAAGGGTCGGCGCCCGCGTTCAGGAGCGCCTTGACGGCACCGATGGTCCACGACCGCGACGCCTGCATCAGCGCCGTGGTGCCCCAGCGATTGGCGGCGTTGGGGTTCGCCCCGCTCTTGAGGAGAAGCTCGACGTTTGCGGCGACGCCGGTGCGCGCGGCGATCATCAGAGGCGAGTGGCCCTCTTCGTCGGCGGCGTTGACGTTGGCGCCACGCTGGACCAGGTAACGCACGACCTCCTGGTGGCGCATCGCGGTGGCCACCAGCAACGCGTTCATGCCTGCCTTGTTGCGGGCCTCGATCTCGGCGCCAGTGTCCAGGAGCAGCTTGACGATCGAGAGTTGGCCGGCAGCCGCCGCGATCATGAGCAGCGTGTTGCCCTCGTCGTCACGCTCACGGATGTCGACCCCCCCCTTGAGGAGGCCTTGAACCTCTTGCACGTTGCCCCGCTGCACCGCTTCGATCAGTGTCGCGTCCACAGTTCGCTCTCCTGGGAGCCCCGACCAGGGCCGGTCGAACTCGCCACGGTTGGACCGCCAACCGTCAAGGCACCCACAAGCCTGACACTCCAGCCGCCTCTAAGCCCCCGGCCGTAAGCATGGTCCCACTCGACCCAAGCATAGCGAGCCGTCCGCACTCTGACAACCGGTCGGGAAGGGCGGGGACGCCCGCCGGCCCGACCGACACGCCTCCCCGGACGGCCCGGGACCCCTTCGTGGCTACTCCTTCCGCATGATGACGACCTGGATACCCGTGCCTTCGAGGAGCTTTGCGAAGCGCCGCGCGTCCCCATCGGATCCGACGATTGCGCCGTAGTGCATCGGGACGGCGACCTTCGGCTTGATGGCCCGGGCCGCTTCGGCGGCCTGGTCGGCGGTCATGACGTACGTCCCCGAGACGGGCAGCAGCGCCACATCGGGCGCGAGACCGGTCATCTCGGGGATCACGTCAGTGTCGCCGGCATGGTAGTACGTCAAGCCGCCGATGGTCACGACGAACCCGACCTTGCCGTCGCCCTTCGGGTGGAACGTCTTGTCGGTATTGTAGGCAGGCACGGCCGTGACCTTGACCCCCTTGACGGCCCTGGTCTCACCGACGCCGATCACCTCGACGGGAACCTTGGCCTTGGCGGCGACCTCCTTCGGCGCCACGACCACGGTGCCCTTGGCGTGGACCTTAGCGAGATCGGGCTCCGAGAGGTGGTCGAAGTGGTCGTGGGTGATGAGGACGATGTCGGCCGGCGGCAGTCCGTCGCCGAGTTGATAGGGGTCGAAGTAAATGACCGGTGGGCCGTCGATGCGGAACGCGTCGTGGCCCAGCCAGTGAAGCTTCTCGGTGCCTGTCATTTTTGCCTCCCAGCGCTCGAATGCTGCTTTCTCCGACAGCTCGTCGCTATTCTCTCGGCATGATCACGACCCGGAAGCCACTTCCATCCAGTAGCTTGGCGAAACGACCGGCGTCCGCGTCGGAGCCGACGACCGTGCCGTAGTGCATCGGTACCACCACCTTGGGCTTGATCGCCCGAACCGACCTGGCTGCCTCGTCGGCGGTCATCGTGTAGGTTCCGCCGATCGGCAGGAGTGCCACGTCGGGTGCGAGGCCGGACATCTCGGGGATGAGGTCGGTATCACCGGCATGGTAGTAGGTGACACCGCCAACGGTGAAGACGTAACCGACCTTGCCGTCGCTGCGGGGGTGAAACGGCTTGCCGATGTTGTACGCGGGCACTCCCTTGACCGCGACACCCTGCACGGTCCTAGCCTCACCCGGCCCGATAATTTCTACGGGCGCCGGCAGCTTGGCCGCCACCTCGGCCGGGCCGATCACGGCTGTCTTCGGGGTGCGAACCTTAGCGATGTCCTTGGGGGAGCAGTGGTCGAAGTGATCGTGCGTGATGAGTATGATGTCGGCCTTCGGCAGGCCATCCGGGAGTCGGAACGGATCGAGGTACACAACGGGTGGGCCGTCCACCCGAAACCCGCTCTGGCCGAACCAGTGGAGCCCGGCCGTGAGATCCTGTTTCTGCGTGGAGCCGGGTAGCAGCGCCAGCGACACCAACGCGAGAGCCAGTTGCTTCATCGTATCCTCCACGGCTCCGGGCGAGCTGCTCCTCGTCAGAGTCTCGCTCCGGGGGCTCGACTTTGCAAGGCCTTCGGGGTGACAGGTTCAACGTCGAGAGTTGGAAGTCGAAACGTAGTCCCAGGGAGCCAAAGGCCGAAACGAGGGCATTGACTGTTTGTCCCTGCTTTGTTGAGCTCTCAACTCTGAACCTTCAACTTTCGACTTCCCTTAGAGCTCGTCCGACTTGGTGGAGATCGGGCCGCGGTAGTTGCGGACCAGCCGAACTTGCGCCACGAACGGCCCGAACCCCCGGTACGCCTGCTTGATCCGAGTCAGCGCGTTGGAGCGCCAGTCGACGTAGGGGTTGTCGATCTGGATCGGATCCAGGCACCCCGCCAGGACGACCTTCGAGGACGAGCAGAAGCGGCTCATCAGGGTCTTGGCGAGATGTCGGTCGCCGTTCTGGAGCTCGTCCACGAGCACGAACGAGTTCTCGATGTCGAGACCGCGAAGCAGCGAGGTCGACAGGAGCGTGAGGCGCTCGGTGCTCTCGAGGTCGTGCAGGAAATCGTGGCCGTTCGCGAGCGCGACCGAGCGGATCGCCTGGAAGAAAGGCTCCAGCCAGGGTGACATCTTCTCGTCGTGGTCGCCGGGCAGGTAGCCCATCTCGAATCGACTCGACGAGTGCTCGGGGCGCAGCAGGATGAGGCCGTTCTCGAATCCGGGATCGGCTCCAGAGAGGGGCTGGGACCGCTGGTGGACCTTGAGGTTGGTGGGCTGGCCGAACAGCAGGTAGAGCGCAGCGATGACCATCAGCCGGGTCTTCCCGGAGCCAGCGGGGCCGTCGAGCACGATGAGCTGGACCTCGGGGTCGAGCAGGAACTCAAGGGCGAAAACCTGACGGGCATCCCCGGGCGTGAACCCGAGCACCGTTCGTGGGGTCCAGCACTCCCGCTTCGTATCCCAGTACTGAGCGAAGCGGAGTTCGCACGCGGCGTCGCGGCCGGCGTCCACCCGGAGGAGCAGCTCCCGACCGCCGGACCGCAACACCAGCCCCTGGTTCCACACCGGTTGGGGTACCTGGTCGGCAAGGAGGGCCAGGGGGACAGACCGCTCGCGGGGCGGGCCGCTCTCGAAGAACGCCTGGACCACCTCCGGGTCGACCTCGATCTCGGAGACGCCATCGAAGATCTCCTCCGGACGATTGAGGTCCAGCTTCCCGAAGCGCAGCGGCTCGGCCGCGAGCCCGAGTGCGTCGCACCGCAACAGCATGTTGGAGTCCTCGGAGATGAGGACCACGCGGAACCGGCCGTTGCCGTTGTTGATCGCCTGGATCCTTCGGGCTGCCTGGATGATCAGGTTGTCGCCGTGGCCGTTGCCGTTCCCGGACGTGGCAAGGCTCGACGGTTCCCAGGCCAGGACCCCACCGGTGGGGGTCGTGGCGAAGGCTTCCAGGCCCAGCTCGCCGCGCAGGAAGCGCTCGGCGCTGTGGTGGATGAGAGCGCAGTTGCGGTAGCCGAGGATCTTGCGCGTCGCCGCTCGGGCCGCCGAGCGCACCCCTTCGGATTTGGTCCGGCTCCCCTGGAGCCGCCCGAGTTCTTCGAGGACCTGGTGCAGCAGGACGACCAGGTTGCCCGGACGCAGGAGGCGGTCAAGGGCTTCGGGGTTCTCGACGAGGGCGCTGGTGTCCGGGATGTAGACGTCGATGGGTTCCATCTCGGAATTTGACGATAGCACACATCGCGCGAGGCGAAACGGTTTCCCGGTTCGAGAGTTGGACAAGAAGAGGTAAAAGGGCAAACGTCAAAGGTCAAATGAAAGGCAACCCCTTGCGATGGCCTTTGGCGTTTCTTGCCTTGTCTTTCCTTTGACGTTTCACGTTTGACCCTTCACCGAGCGATTCAGCTTGCGGACAGGATGCTAGCGGGGGGAGCGGTGCGGGGTCGCGAGCAGGCACGTGAAATAGCCTTCGCGCCGCCGCAAGTCCTCGAGCGGGACTGTCGCGCCCGAGGAGCTGCGTCGGAGCCCCTGGTACAGCTTGGCGAGGTCGGCGCGCCGCTGGAAGAGCCACGACTCGAAAGGCTCCCCGTCCTTCAGGCCAACCGGCGCGAGCTTGACCCTGAACGCGTTAAGGAGCGCCTCGACCTCGTCCTCGAAACGGCCGATGTACCAGGTCCGCGTGGTTTCATCCTCCAGCGCGCTCACGACGCACAGCTTCGGATCCACCTCGGCTGCCTCGGGTGTCTCGGCGCTTACGGTGTCCCGATCCGGCCCCGAGAGGTGTAGCAGCGTCCGTTGGAGCGGCGATCTTTGCGGCAGAGGGACCGCGTCGGGCGGCTGCTGCTCGAACACCACGAACTCCGCCAGGGGCGTGGGCTCGAGCCCCTTGAGCCGGGCCGTGCCGAGCCAGCGCAGGCCGACCCAGGGCGCCAGCTCGCCGGCCGGCCTGGTCGCGAGTAGGAGCCAGCGCGTCCCGAATGCCTCGCCGTCCGCCATCGGGAGCTCACCCCACTCGACCTCGAGGTCGCGCAGGAGACCTTCGGTCACCACACCGCCGAGGTTGACGAGCTCACCGTTTTCGGCGATGAACGCGGCGTACGGGCGGTCCTTGAGGATGTCGGCGAAGCGAATGGCATGGCGCACCGGCTCCAAGAACTCGATGACCCGGTGCAGGTCGTAGCCGGACGCGATGAGGAAATCGGCGATGTCCTCGACCTCGTGGGTCGTCTTCCCGGTGGTCAAACGGGCAAGCTCGACGAGACCGTGCCCGAAGAACTCGAAGTGCGGCCGGTTCACCGATGCAGAGACCATGGGAAGCAGGTGGTACGTGCCTACGTTGGCGGCGATGCGGAGGCCGCGATCGAACGGGAAGCCCTGCTGGCGCATGCTCTCGTAGAGCACGCGCAGCTCGGCGGCGGCGAAGAACACGGCGCTCGCGCTGCGAGCCGAGTAGAACGATCCGTCGCCGAGGAACTTCTCGAACTTGAGACGGTGCCGAGCCCGGATCTCGTCCACGCGAGCCAGGAAACGGACCATCTGGCGAATCGCCAGTTCCTCGGAGCTGCGGCCCCTCCGGCGCAACTCCTCGATGAGCTGAGTGAACTCGACGAGGTCGTAGAGAAGTCCGTAGCGCCGCACCGCCGATGGGAGCACGCCGGCTGACGTGAAGTCGAAGGGACGCGTGGAGCTCGAGAGCTGCACGACGCGCCCGTGCAGTTCGGCCACGGTTCGAGACCCGCGCTCGGCGATCGGGACGATCCGGTCGCGCAGTGCGCCGATGACCTCGAACCGCTTGCAGCGTTGCGCGAGGTCCACAAGGAGCCGCCGCATGTCGGCGGACAGGCGCGGGGTCCCCGGGTCCCTCCAGATTTCCAGCAGGTCGAGAGCCGCCTTCGAGAAGAGGAGCCGATCGGCGGGCAGCCGGGGCGCCTCGGGGTCCATCGCGGCCAGGACGTTGTCAAAGGAGGGGTCCCGGCTGCGGAGCGCGTGGAGCTGCTCGGTGGTGGTTCGGAACAGGGCCTTGAAGCGATTTGCGTCGAGCTTCAGGTGTCCCTGCAGGTAGCACGTCAACTCCCGAAAATCCGGTCCGAGGCGAACCTCTGCGAAGGGCAGCACGTCGTCGCGAAGGAGGTCCGAGAACACCCGGGATGCCGGCGTTGGCTGGAGCGCCTCCGTCTGGCGGAGGCGGTCGAGCGCCTGGGTGCGGGCTCGATGGGCCACGTCCGCCAGCCGTTGTGCGGTCGCATACCGTAACTCGTCGATGGCTTGCGGCCTGAGTTCTGGCGAGGAGGACGCGAGAGCCCGCGTCGCCGCGCACAGCCGGGTGGCCGCTTCCCGCGTGAAAACGAGGAAGAAGACCTCGGGGAGCCGTTGGCCGTAGTCGTGCTGGTAGGTATTCTCCAGGATCTCCGAAACTTTGCCGACCATGAGCCGTCGTTGCTCCACGAGCAACGCCTTGCTCACCTCTTGCTGCTGCACGAGCGCCTTTCGGTAGGCAATCTCCGCATCAATCAGACGGCCGAGGTCCCGGACGAATGTCTCCCACTGAACCGAGACGCGCAGCGGGTAGCCGAGTACCAGCGGGTTCTGGTCCGCGTCCGAGTAGAGCCAGTACGGCTGCGGCACCCGCGCCGCCGCCTCCCCGAAGAGATCGCGCCACCTGCCTGCGCGCTCACCGGGCGTCAGGAACACGAGCCGCGGCGCGTCCTGCTGAAGCGCCTGCTCGATGGCCCCACCTCGCGGCTCCGACATCAGCATCATTCTACGTTCTGGTGCCGTCGCTTTGCACGCCGGGCGTCGGGTGTACCGCCTCCGGGCGCGGGCGGGCCCGCACGATCAACTCGAACCGGGCACGCCTGCCGGTCCTTCAGCCGGCAGTGACGCGATCGAGCGTTCGGTAGGCGACGGCTTCCGCCACGTGGCGGGCCGTGAGGGAGTCGGCGGCATCGAGATCCGCGATGGTTCGAGCCACACGCAGAATTCTGTGGACCGCGCGGGCTGATAGGGCCAGCTTGTTCATCGCGAGCTCCAGCAGACGTCCGCCCTCCGCATCCGGCGCGCAGCAGCGCCTCACCTCCACCGGCGAGAGCTCGGCGTTGGCATGCCTGCCCGTCCCTTCGAGGCGGCGTGCCTGACGGGCACGGGCGGCCAGGACCCGTGCGCGCACAGCATCCGACCGCTCGCCGGAGTCGCCGCGCGAGAGATCGCGGTAGGACACCGCGGGCACCTCGAGCTGGAGGTCGATGCGGTCCAGCAACGGGCCGGAGAGCCGAGCACGGTACCGACGCACCTCGACCGGCGAGCAGCGGCATTCCCGTCGCGGGTCACCGAGGTGCCCGCACGGGCACGGGTTGGCGGCGGCGGCGAGCTGGAAACGGGCCGGATAGGTGAGGGAGCCCGCGGCGCGGGCGATGACGACCGTGCCCGATTCCATGGGCTGGCGCAACACCTCCAGCACATCGCGACGGAACTCGGTGATCTCGTCGAGGAAAAGGACGCCGTTATGGGCAAGTGATATCTCCCCCGGTCGAGGCAGCGCGCCTCCCCCTGCCAGCCCGGCGGCGGAGATGGTGTGGTGCGGGGCGCGGAACGGGCGTCGGGTGATGAGGCCCTGGGGGCGCGGAACGCCGGGGGCCACCGAGTAGACCTTTGTCGTGGTCAAGGCCTCGGCCTCGTCCAGCGGCGGCAGGATTCCGGGGAGGCGCTGGGCGAGCATCGTCTTGCCGGAGCCCGGCGGGCCCAGAAACAGGATGTGGTGCCCCCCCGCCGCTGCGATTTCGAGGGCGCGCTTGGCGTGCTCCTGTCCGGCAACATCAGCGAGGTCGGGCTCCTCATGGGTGTCGGTCGGGTGCATGTGACCGTTCCCGCCGGTGAACTTGGCCAGGAGTCTCTCGCCACGGAGGTGGCGGACCACGTCGTCAAGGCTCGTGGCGGGGAGAATACACGCGCCGCGCACCACCTCTGCCTCCGACAGGTTGTCCGCCGGGAGGATCACGGCAGCGCCGAGCCCGGCGGCGGCCTCGACGATCGGCAGGACGCCCCGGACTGGGCGCAAGGCGCCGTCGAGCGAGAGCTCACCGAGCAGCCACGCCTCGGGCGTGCCGGCGGGCACGAGTCCTGTTGCAATCAGCACGCCCCCGGCGATCGCGAGGTCGAGCAAGGCGCCCTCCTTGCGCTCCTCGGCCGGGGACAGGTTGACGACGATGCTCTTGGTCTCGATGTGACAACCGAGGTGGCGGATCGCGGCCAGGACCCGCTCGCGGGCCTCGCGCACGGCCGGGTCGGGCAAGCCGACGACGGCGAGAGCCGGGAGACCCGGCCGCGCATCCACCTCCACCTGCACCCGAAGCGCTTCAACGCCACGCGGCACAGCCGAGAAAACCTTGGCAATCATGGATCACCTCCGCTCGGGAGGCGCTAGGACGGTCACCTTTAGTCTGGCGCCTCCTGGCGCGCCAGTCAAGGTATGCTTTCGAGATGGACGAGCCGAAGGCGCAGGTCGACACGCTCCGCCGCATGCTGGAGGCCGAGCTCGACCAGCGGCTGAAGGGTCAGCGAGGGTGCTGGCCGCTGCTGGTGGGGATACTGGGTGTCTTGCTGGGGCTCGCCTTGCTCGCCGAGAAGCTCTGAACCGCGAGGAACGTCTGACCGGCCTGCGCCAGGCGGGTCGCCCACGGTGACGAGGGGCCGTGTCCCCCCATGGCGGCCAGGCCAAGCAACAGTGCGAGGACGAGCGCGGCCGCTCCTGCGCCCGCAACGAGGCCCGCCAGGCGGTCAACCCACCCGAGGTGGAGCGCCTTGAGCGCCCGTCGCAGGCCCTTCCCCGCCAGCCAGACCAGGATCGCCGCAGCCAGCGCGACCGCCGCGATGGCAAGCGTTCGCCCCGATCCACTCTGTGCCGTTGTGCCGCCGACGAGCTGCGCCGCCCCAGGGCCGGCCCACCGCCCGGCCAGGACCCCGGCGGCGATCGCCGCAACCAGCGTCGCCATGCGCACAGCCCCCCACATCATGCCGAGAACGGCGCATCCCCCGACGACCAGAACGATGAGAAGGTCCATTGCTGCTATCCTAGCGCACGCCGAGGGAACAAGGCGCGGAGTCGCGATGTTGTGGAGGCGCGATGGGCCTACTACCGGATCCCTTACACCCTGCTTTGGTGCACTTCCCGATCGCCCTCAGCCTGGTGGCGGTCCTGCTCGAGTTGTTGGCCCGCAATCGACGCGCGCGAGGGCTGGAGGCGGGGGGCGCCGCCCTCATGGTGCTCGCGGCGCTCGGGAGCGTCGCCGCGGTGCTCACGGGAAACCTCGCGCACGATGAGGCCGTGGTGCCGGCGGCAGCCTCGGCGCTCGTGGCGCGCCACGAGGAGGTCGGGGAGATCGCGATGTGGCTCCTGCTGGCGCTCGCCGCGGTGCGGATTGCGCTCGCCTGGAAGGGCTGGTTCAAGGGGAGCGTTGCGTGGATCTACCTGGCGGGCGCGGCCGTCGCCGCGGGCGTGGTCGGCTACAACGGCTACCTCGGAGGGAAGATGGTCTTCGACCACGGGCTTGGCACCGCCCCGGTCCAACGCCGCTCGGCGCCAACCGGCGGTGCGCCGTCAGGTGCCGCGAGCCTGACCGCCCCCGGCCTCGCTGTGATGAGGGGTGCGGCGCTACAATCCCGCGGGTGACCGCCCGGCGGTTCTGCTGCGCACCGATCCTCGTCACGATGGTCCTCGGGGGCGGATCTGCCTCTGCCCGGGCCGGGACCCCACCACTCGCCTGGGGGGTCGAATCGACCCGGACGCCGAGTCTGTTCTGGGCCGATCGCAACGCCGACATCACGATGCGCCTCAAAAACCTCGGGAGCGAGACCTGGTCGGAGGCAGCAGGCGATCACCTCTCCTACCACTGGCGGAAGCCCGACGGCTCGGTTGTCGAGTGGGACGGCATGCGGGCCCGCTTCCGGCAGCCGGTGCGGCCCGGGGAGGCCGTCGAGCTCGTGGCGCGTGTGCACGCGCCCGAAGCCTCGGGGCGTTGGCTGTTCGAGTGGGAGATGGTGCGGGAGCAGGTCGCGTGGTACGGTCCGCCCGTTGGTGGCGCCCCGCTGCGCATCCCCGTCCTGGTGGTGTGGCGGTGCGCCTTGCTCGAGATCGGTTTCGCAATTGGCGGAATCGCCGGGGCTCTCGTCTCACGCCGCCATAGACCGCCGCAGGTTTCGTGGCTGTGGGCGCTCGTTGACGCTGGCCCGGTTCTCTGGACGTGGCTCGGCGTCGGCCTCGCGACGATCACGTTCTCCGAGGTGGCGCACCACCAGCTCTGGCGGGGGGGTGCCGTGCTGGCCGCCTCGGCGGCTGCCCTCGTCGCGTTGCCCGTCGTCCTGGTGCCCGGACGGTGGCGGAGTTGGATCGCGGCCGGCACCGTCGTGGTGGCGAACCTGGTAGCGGTCGCGGACGTGCTCTACCTGCGCTTCTTCGACAATGTGGTGCCGTTGGTCGCCCTGAGCGCGGTCGGCCAACTCGGGCAGGTGGGCGGGAGCGTGCACGCTCTCCTGCGGCTCACCGACGGTTGGCTCGCGGTGGGTGCGGCCAGCGCGGTGGCGCTCGGGCTGCTCTGGCCACGACGAAAGAAGGGGGAGGCTGCGCCCGTCAGGGCGCGCAGGGTCGCGTTGGGCGTCGCGCTCCTGGTGTGTGCTGCGGCGGGCGTGCCGGCGGTTTGGACGCTGCGCGCCGGGATGGGGGATCCCTCCACCGCGGACCAGCTCTTCTCGAAGGGGGCGCTGGTGGGCCGCTGGGGCCTGGTCAACGTCCACGTATTCGACGCACTGAGGACGTACAGAGAGTGGGCCGAGCGAAACGCTCCCGGGCCCGGTGAGGAAGCCAAGGTGCGTTCGCTCCTGGCTGCCCGTGCGGCGGAATCGACCGCTCACGGCCCGGCGTTCGGCGTCGCGAAGGGCGCGAACCTCGTGCTGATTCAGGTGGAGTCCCTCCAGCAGTGGGTTATCGGCACCCGCGTCGGAGGCGCCGAGATCACGCCGTTTCTCAACGGACTGAGGAGCCGGGCGCTCTACTTCCCTTTCGTGTTCGACCAGACCGGTCAGGGGCGCAGCTCGGACGGGGAGTTTGCCGTCCTTAACTCGCAGCACGGCCTCGACCGCGGCGCCGTGGCGTTCAGGCGTCCGCACAACCACTTCGTGACCCTCGCGTCGGCGCTCCGCGATCACGGGTATGCGACGTTGTCGGCTCACGGCTTCGAGAAGGGGTTCTGGAACCGCGGGGTCCTGCACCCGCGATTCGGGTTCGAGCGCATGCTCTTCAAGGACGAGCTCGGCGGTGGCGAGACGATCGGGTGGGGGCTCGCAGACGGTGTCTTCTTCGACCGCATGGTGGGGCTGCTCAAGCAGGAGCGGGCGCCGTACTTCGCTTTCCTCATCACCCTCGGGCTGCACCATCCCTTCGACCTCTTCCCGGACCGGCACAAGGTGCTCGACATTGGCGCCCTGAAGGACACGCCGCTCGGCAACTACATCCACGCCATGCACTACTTCGACGCTTCGCTGGGTGCCTTCGTGGCGGAGCTCGAGCGGACCGACGTGCTCTCGAACACTGTCGTGGCGCTGTACGGGGACCACGAATCGGGCCTCTACGTCGACGCGCCGTTGCTCAAGCTGGTCGGCGAGACGCGTTGGGAGCCCTCGGTCCTGGTCCGCCTGCGCCGCGTGCCCGTCTTCGTGTTGCTCCCGGGCGCGAAGCTCTCCGGCGAGGTCTCCGTGCTCGGCGGTCAGCTCGACCTCGCGCCCACGCTCCTCTCGTTACTTGGCGTTGCGCCACCGGGGTGCTTCGTCGGCCACGTTCTCGACGGCCGCGCAAGGGCGCCGGTCGTTCTCAACGACGGCTCGGTCGTTGCGGGCGATCGCCTCTACGTCGCCGAGGGGCCGGCGATCCCGGATGGCGGCGCGTGTTTCGCCTGGCCTTCCGGCGCGCCGCGCCCTCTCTCGGAGTGCGCCGATCTCGATCGCTACGGCGACGAACAGCTCGCGGCCTCGCGGTTCGTGGTGCTCCATGACCTTGCCGCGAAGATCGCAGCCACCCCTTTGCCTTGAGGGTGGTGCCGGCCGCATGCTACCGTCCCGGCCATGGACCAGCGCCTCGCCCGCGACCCGGCTGCAATCCGAGCCATGTTCCAGGAGGTCGCTCCCCGCTACGACCTGCTGAACAGGGCGCTGTCGCTGCGGCAGGACGTTCGCTGGCGGCGCCGGCTCGTCGCGGCGCTCGGCGAGGCGCCGGCGGGGCCGGTGCTGGATCTGGCGACTGGAACCGGCGACGTCGCGCTGGCGGTTCGGGACCGGGTTGTGATCGGAGGGGACTTCAGCCTGCCGATGTTGGAATTGGCCGGGAGAAAGGCCCGGCGATTCGGTCGGCTAGTGGCGTGGGTGGCCGCCGACGCCCTGGCGCTCCCGTTCAAGGCCGCCAGCTTCGCCGCCGTCACGGCTGCGTTCGGCGTGCGGAACTTCGTGGACCTTGCGGTGGGCTTCCGCGAGATCGGCCGGGTTCTGGTGCCGGGCGGGATCCTCGCCGTGCTCGAGCTGCACCGCCCCCGGCGAACCGTCGTGGCTGGCATCGTCAGGATCTGGAATCGCTTCGTGGTCACGCCGGTAGGCCGACTGGTCTCGCACGATGGCGATGCGTACGGCTACCTTCCCGCCTCAGTGGACACCTTTCCGGACCGGGTCGAGATGGCGGAGGTCCTTCGTGGGCAAGGGTTCGCTGTGCTCGAGAGCCGGGACCTCTCGGGCGGGGTCGCTGCGCTGACGGTGGCGCGGTGGGAGGGTGCGTGAGCGCGAGGATCCTCGAGGGCGCAGCCGTGGCGGCCGCGATCCGGGAACGGGTGGCCGGACAGGTGCGGGAGCTGAGTGCGCTCGGTATGACGCCACGGCTCGAGGTCATCCTGGTCGGCGACGACCCGGCCTCGCGGTCGTACGTTGGCTCCAAGGGGAAGGCGTGCCAGCAGGTCGGGATCCGGTCCGCCACGCACTTTCTCCCTGCGGAGACAGGCGCCGATGAGCTGTCCGGTCTCATCGGGCGGCTCAACGCCGACCCTGACGTGGATGGCATCCTGCTCCAGCTGCCGCTCCCGAAGCCACTCGACGGCCGCACGTTCTTGGACCTGGTTGACCCTTCCAAGGACGTCGACGGGCTCCATCCGGTCAACGTTGGACTGCTCCACCAGGGGCGCCCTGTGTTCGTGCCGTGCACGCCGGCCGGGGTGATCGAGCTCCTGGATAGCGCTGGAGTTGCGCTGCAGGGATGCCGGGCGGTGGTGCTGGGCAGGTCGGAGATCGTCGGCAAGCCGATGGCCGCCCTCCTGCTCGCGCGGCACGCCACGGTCACGGTTTGCCACTCGCGCACGCGCGGCCTCGCGGCCGTGTGCAGCGAAGCCGATGTGCTCGTGGCCGCGGCCGGCAAAGCGGCGCTCGTGACTGCAGACCACGTCAAGCCGGGTGCCGTCGTCATCGACGTGGGCGTCAACCGCGTGGAGGACCCCGCGCTCGTCGCCAGGCTGTACCCCGGCGACCCGGAGCGGCAGGCGCAGCTCGCCAAGCGCGGCTACACGCTCGTGGGTGATGTGGACTTCACGCGAGCGCGCGAGGTTGCCGGCGCGATCACCCCCGTGCCGGGGGGTGTCGGCCCTTTGACCATCGCCGGGCTTCTGCAGAACACCGTGACAGCCGCCCGCCGCCGCCGGGGGGTCTGACGTGCTGCGGGTGGGCCTCACGGGTGGTGTGGCGAGCGGCAAGAGCACGCTCGCGGGATTACTCGCGGAGCTCGGCGCAACCGTGCGCGACGCGGACGACCTGGTCGAGGAGCTGTACCGGCCGGGGGCGTCGGGAGCGAAGACCGTGCGGGAGCTCTTCGGCACGGTGGTGCTCTCCGCCGACGGCGGGGTCGATCGCGGGGCGCTGGCCGGGATCGTGCTCACGGACGCGACCGCCATGCGGCAGCTCGAGGCCGCGATCCACCCCCAGGTGCGGGCACGGGTTGCCGGCTGGTTCGAAGGGCTCCGGCGTGAGCCGCGACCTCCCGACGTCGCCGTCGTGGAGGCGGCTCTGCTCGTCGAGACCGGTTCCTTCGAGGAGTACGACCGGCTGGTCGTGGTGACCGGGCCGGAGAACGCCCGGCGTGAGCGGGCGCTCGCTGCCGGGTGGCGGGCGGAGCGTCTCGATGCCGTGATGGCGGCGCAACTGAGCGACGCCGAGCGCGCGGCCGTCGCCGACTATGTGGTGTGCAACGACCGGAGCCTCGAAGAACTGGAAGGTGCCGCCCACGCGCTGTGGCTGCTGCTCAGCGAGGACGCCGCGCGCGTCTCAGAGGGGCTGCCGCTGCTCGGGCGCCGGATCGATCTCCCATGAAGGCTGGGCTGCGGGCACCGCGGTCCGGGCACCGGGCACAGGACGAAATCGTAGGCTCCCCACCGCCCCCACACCCATTTGACGGTTGACAGCACCGTCGGCCGCCGAAGGGTTATCGCCGAGGGACTGGAAGCCGTCGGTTGGCTGGGCCTGTCCCTTTGTCTTGTGGGGGGTGGTGGGAGAGCCTCAGCTGTCGGCCCTCAACTGCCTCTTGGGGTGGTGAAAGGCCCGGACCCCGGCCTTCAGGGTCGTGCCAGCTCGCGTTTGAGGGCTTCGAGCGCGAGGCGGCGGTGTGAGCGCGCGTTCTTCTCCTCGGCCGGCAGCTCCGCGTAGGTGCGGCCGCCCGCCCAGTCGGGCGCGAAAACGACATCCCAGCCGAAACCGCCGCGACCACGCGGCTCGGTCGCGATGGCTCCGGCGACCTCGCCGACTCCGAACCACTCGCGGGTTCCATCCCACGCGACCGCGGCGCAGCGTGCGCGCGCCGAGCGGTCGCCGAAGCCGTCGAGCAGTCGGGGTATCGCTGCTGGACCCGCAGACTCGAGGAGCCATCGCACGAGAGGACCCGGGAACCCGCCCAGGGCGACGAGTTCCAGGGAGGTGTCCTCGACCAGGACGGGACGGGCGAGCAGTCCGTACGCTCTCCGGGCCTTGTCCCGCGCGACGGCCACCACGTCCAGGCCCTGGAGCTCGCCGATGTCGAGCACCGCACGCTCGAGCGGTACGCCGAGGATGGCCTCCGCCTCGCGGTGCTTGTGCGGGCTGGACGTGACGAAGGTCAGGCCGGCGAGGGCCATCAATCGCCGACGCCGGTGATCTCCTCGGTCATCAGGCGGAAGACCGGGAGCTTGCCCTGGAGTCCGCGCAGCTGCACGTTGCCCAGGTGCTCGGTCGGGAAGAGATGGGCGATAGCGCGCTGGGTCGCCGCACCGAGCACGATCTGCCCCGGCTGCGCGACGGCATCCTCGAGTCGGGAAGCGACGTTAACGGCGTTGCCGAGGATCGTGTAGTCGACGCGCGTCGCCGAACCGATGTCGCCGACGACAACCAGGCCGGAGTTGACGGCCATGCGCACCTCGACCACGTCGAGGCCCGCAACCTCGCGCTCGTGGTTCCAGGCCTTCAGACGCCGCCGGAGCGCCAGCGCCGCCAGCACCGCGCGCTCGGCGTGATCGGGCTGCTCGAGAGGAGCCCCGAAGAACGCCATTGCGGCATCGCCGATGAACTTGTCGAGCGTGCCGCCGACCTCGAACACCGAGTCCGACGCGAGGGTGAAGAACTCCCCCAGAAAGCGGGCCACATCCGGCGGCTCCATCCCCTCGCAACGCGCGGTGAACCCGACCATGTCGGCGAAGAGCACGGAGACCTCCCGCGTCTCGTGCCGCTCGGCGTCGCCGGTGGAGCGCTGGCGACCCACGATCGCCTCGACCACGCCGGGGGAGTGGTACCTCTCGAGGCGCTCGCGGATCCGTCTCGCCTCGCGGATGTGATCGTTGAGACGCGCGCGATCGATGGCGACCGCGGCGTAGTTGGCCAGCGCGGTCAGGAGGTCGAGGTGCTCCGTCGTGAAGCAGCCGATGGCGAGCGGGGTGTCCACAAAGAGCACGCCGATCACGCGGTCGCGGTGCCAGAGCGGGGCGCACATCGCGGAGCGGATCTGGTGCAGACGCACGGAGAGGCCCGCTGCGAAGCGCTCGTCGGCCTGCGCATCCGAAGTGAGGACCGCGACCTTCTGGCGGCTCACCAGATCGAGAATCGTCTGGGAGACGGGAGCCTCCGCGAGCGGGGTGCCGCCCCGCGAGCGGGCGATGCGGAGCTCGGCCTGGCCCTGGGGCGTGAAGAGCAGGATGTAGGCGCGCTCCGCCGGGAGCTGCTCGAAGATTGCGGCCATGACCTTGTCGAGGACCGGCTCGAGCTCCTCCACCTCGAGCAGCGTTCGCGCGACCTGTGCGAGCGCCTCGAGCACCCGCTCACGGGGTGTCGCGGCCGTGCTCTGGGTCCCGGGTTTGACCTGGCCGGGTTCGATGCGGAAATCCTCCCGAAACTCCTCGAGGGTGCGGAGGAACGTCGAGGAGTTGACCGAGAACCCAGCCGATGACTCCCCGCGGTGGTAGGAGAGCGTGAAGTTCCCGACCTGGAGCTCGTCACCGTCGGAGAGGGTGGCATCGGTGACGTAGCTGGCGTTGACCTTGATCCCGTTCGTGGAGCCGAGGTCCACCACGCACCAGTTGTCGCCGCGCTTCTCGAGGCGGGCGTGGTGCCTGGAAACCGAGAAGTCCTTGAGGACGACCTGGTTGTCGGAGGCACGGCCGATCCCGGAAGGGGAGATCACCAATTGCAGGCGGCGCGGCACGGCGCCCTCGACCCACCTCAGCTCAGGCATGTGGATATTCTACCAATGATCCCGCTGACCGCCGACTTCTCGCCCCGCTCGCCCCCGCACCTGGTCCCTTTCCACTCCGTGGAGGCACTTTCCTGGCCCTGCGGGCTCGGAGGGGTCGCTCGGGCTGCACATCAAGCGCAGCCGCAATCCTGGCGGGCGGTCCCGCGTCCGCTCCACTCGCCCAGCCGGACGCTCTCGACCCCCCGCGCCCCCCGACGAACCGCAGCAGAGCAGGGTCTCGCCCTCCTCGCCGCCGCGAGCGACCGAGCAGGCACAGACCGGCGTGTGGACCCTCGCTGTTCCTCGCCTCCGCTTTGCTCCGACTCGGTCAGCGTCTCCACCCGCCAGTCTGGCCGCTCGGTGCCCGCACGCTCTGGTGAGATATCTCCTTGGCCCGCGGGGTGGGATTGGCCACCACATCCGCGCCGCTTGGAGTGCTCGCGATGGCGGTCCGGCGCCGGGGACCCCGCAACAGGAAAGCTATCGCAGGCACTCCAAGCTGCGGGCGGGGGGTATTCAACCCGCCCCTCGGGTAAAGCGGCAATTCCTTTGAGGCCGCGGGGCCCCCAGCGCGCGGCTCCGGGACGGGGTGTCGGTGCCGTTGCCTCATCCGGACACCGAGGGGCCCCGTCCCGGGACACGCTGCTGGGTCGCGGCCGAGGAGTTTCGGGCCGCAGCGAGCGGGGGCGAGCAAGGCCCGAACACCGCGAACCCGAGGGGCAATGAAAAAGCCGTCCACGCAGTGGAACAAGAAAGAAGGCCCCGGTCGTGAGGACCGGGGCCGAGATCGAACCGGAAAAAGGAGCTAGAAGCGGACGCCGAGCGCGAGGAAGAACCTGCGCGGCGTTTGGTAGTCGCTGGGAACTTGTGGTTTGCCGAAGTTGACGCTCTTCTTCCAGTTGGCGCCCATGGTCGCGCAGTCCGCCGTGTTGGCGATGTTCTGCGGGCACTCGATCAGCGAGCTGGTCGGCGTGGTGAACGGGTCGAACGGAGCGAGGTAGGACTTGCTGGTTGCGTCGAAGACCGTCGTGTTGCCGTTGATCACCGCCTGCTTGTTGAAGACGTTCTGGATTCTGGGGTTGATGTAGAGCTCCACGTCGCTGCCGAACGCCGGGACGTGGAACGAATAGTCCACGCCGAGGTCGGTGCGGTTGGTGGCGCCCCAGTGGAACGCGTCGCGGTTTGTGAAGTAGTAGGTGACAGTATACGGCGGGGCCGCGTACTTGGCAGGGATGCTCGGGTCGACGTAGTCGATGCTGGCGACCGACCCTTGCGCCCCGTACGGGGTGCCGGAGAAGTAGGATTGCAGCAGGCTCACCGAGAGACGGTTGTACTTCGTGTTGAGGAGGTCGTAGATGAGGTACAGCCGGGCGCGGTGCCGCTGGTCGATGCTCGTGTCGCCGGTCGGCGAGTTCCAGGACGGCTGCACGAACTCCGGGTACGAGAGCGCCGAGTTGCCGAGCGGGCCGTGGCCGCCCGTCTCGACCGTGCCGAGGTTGCCGTACGACCGGGAGAACGTGTAGTTGCCGCCGATGGTGAACGGCTGCCACGGCCGGAACTGCCATGACAGAATGTACGCCCAGTACTTCTGGAACAGCCAGCTCGGGGCGTTGATGAGCCCGGTCTGGTCGAAGAAGTCACCGAGCCCGTCGTCGACGACGATCCCGGTGGTCGTGTTCTCGTACATGTTCACGAGCTTGCGGTTGATGTAGTCGAAGCGCAGCATGCCCGAGTTCCCGAAGCGCTTCATCGCGCTGAGGGAGTACTCATTGGTACTCGGTGAGTGCAGGTCGCTCTTGATGATCGGGAAGAGGCCGGGCGGCTGGGCATACGCCAGGCTTCCCTCGCCGGTATAGAGGGACTTCTTGTTGTCCGTCCCGCCCTGGGCGTTGAACCAGTTCCAGAGCGCCTGGAGGGCCTGGTGGGAATCCATGCACTCCGTCGTCACCGGGTCGGCCGGATCGCAGTTCCCGTTGATGGTGGGTCCCGTGTAGACCCACTGGTAGGTGGCAGGCGAACCCGCAGAGGTGTTGAGATCGAGCAGGTTCTGCTGCTGCGCGCCGACGTACTTGCCGTACCCCGCGCTGAACTGCCACTCGCCGTCGCCCTTCGGGTCGAAGGAGACGGAGAGCCTCGGGCTGACGGCGGAGTCCCTCGCCGTGACCAGGCGGGCCTGGTTCACCGCGTGGTTCTTGTCGTAGCGGACGCCGATGTTGAACGACCAGTTGTTGTTCAGACGCCACTTGTCGTTGACGAACGCGGACTGGGTGCGGAGCTCGTTGCCCTTCGAGAGCTCGACGACCGGCCACCATACCCACCAGCTGCAGTACTGGCATTCGTCGAAGTTGTAGAAGGTGGGGTAAATCGTCCGGCCGTCGGCGCTCGTCTGGTACCCGTACGAGTACGCCATGAAGTCGCTGGGACTCTGGTAGTTGTTCTCTCTGTCCATGTCCTTGTACTGGTCCACACCGAACACGATGTCGTGCGAGCCGGCCGCGGCGGTGGACAGGAACCACGATCCCTTGGCGATGATGTCCTCGCCGTTCCGCGTTCCCGGGCCGCCCTTATTGGAGGCGAAGATCGAGCAGTTCGCCACCGTGCCGTAGTAGAGATCCTGGATCGGCGTGCCGATGATGCTTTGATCCACGTTCGGATCGTACGCGCAGCCGTAGTGGTAGAAGGCCTCCGTGCGGTACGAGTACTGGCCGGTGACGAAGAAGTTGTCGGACAGCACGCCGGTGTAGTTGAACGCCCTCAGGTTGTGGGTCACATCCGGCGAGATCGCGCTGGTGAGGTCGGCCGGGTCTGCGAACTCGTAGCCCGTCGAGGCTGTTTGGTCGCGGTCCACGTCGAACATGAAGCGGTGGTTCGGGTTGGGCGAGAACGTCAACTTGACCTCGCCGCGCTTGTCGATGTCGTTCTCCGGAATCGGAAGGTCGGCGGGGACGGTGAAGTTGTTGGTGCTGGTCTTTCTCTCGCGTCCCGCCACGAAGAACCACAGCTTGTCCTTGAGGATGAACCCGCCGATCGTGCCCTCCCAGGTGTTCGTGATCTTGTTGCTGCGCGCCGAGGTCTTCGGCGTCGCCGCGGTCCATTTGTCGTTGTTGAGGGTGTCGCGCGCCGTGACGTGAAGCTCGTTGCCGCCCGACTTGGTGAGCGTGTTGACCACGCCGCCGTTGAAGCGGCCGAACTCCGCGGAGACGTTCGAGATCGACGTCGTGGTCTCCTCGACGGCGTCCTCGATGTAGAGGTTGACCGGCTGGCCGCGGAGGTTCTCGGTAACCGTCACGCCGTTGATCATGAAGCTGCTGTCGTACGAGGGTGCGCCGCCGATCGTGAGGGCGTTGTTCGGGCCGTTCTGGGTGACGCCAGGCGTCAGCGCCACCTGCGTGATAAGGTCCTTGGTTACGGGCAGCTTCTCCATCAGGGCGTTGGTGACGGTCGTGCTGGCACCGGCGGTCGACGAGAGCGTCTCGGTCGACCCCGTGACCGTCACCTCCTCGGCGATCTTGGCCTGCGGCATCGTCGCGTCGAGCTTCTGGGTCTGCGCCGCGTTGATCTTGATCGTCGTCTCGATGGTCTGGAACCCCTGCAGCTCGAACGTGACCTTGTAGTCGCCGGGCGGCAGGAACGCGAAGATGTAGTCACCGTTTGGGGTGGTGACCGTGGTGCGGGCGCCCTGCAGATTGACCGAGGAAACGCTCACGGCGACGCCGGGCAGCGCCTGCTTGCCGTCGGTCACGTGCCCAGAAAGGGTGCCCGTAGGGACCTGGGCGAGCAGTGGCAAAGCCAAAAGCCCGACCAGGATCGAGAGAATCGCGAATCGCTTCATCCTTCCCTCCCTCTGTCTCTGTTGTGCTCCTTCATTTTGTTGCAAAGCTGCAAACGACAGTTGCAGCCGAATCTTGAGAAGTTCCGACGAACCCCTGTAGGGGCGCTCGGAATGGCTCCTCCTTTCGATCAAATACCTCCGGCCGGCTCACACCCTCGGATGCATCCGAGGAGAGCCGCCAGACCTTCACGCGCACTCACCGATGCAATCAGTGTGCCCGAGGGAAGCCGCACCCGCCGGATGCGCGCCGCTCTCTGTGTTCGACGGCTTGGATGGAGTGTTCGAAATTCTGGATATGGAGACCACTACGGCGCGGTTGCGGTGCAGTCGCCGCCCTCGCTGACGGCCGCGTACAGAGCGGCCTCGGCCTCCCGCAGCAGCTCTTCGGCGGAGAGGTGACGCCCCGGCCGATACTGCGCGAGGCCGGCGGTGGTGCGGGCCCGGCCCGGTTGGACGCTGACGCTCTGGCCGGCGGCGCGGCGGAGACGTTCGATGATTGTCATGGCGGCCCGCTCGTCGGTCTCGGCCAGGAGCAGCGCAAACGTCTCGCCGTCGTAGCGGGCGAGCAGATCGATCTGGCGGAGCGCCCTCCGGAGGCTGGCGACGGCCTCGACTGCCGGCTGGTCCCTCTCCCCGGAGGCCTCGGCGACCGTGAGGCGCAGCAGCGCCACCGCGAGGGGCGAGCCGCTGCGACGGGCCCTGAGCAGCTCCGCGCCCAGTCGGTCGGTGAAGCGCTCCCGAGACATGAGGGCGGTCGCCGCGTCGAGCGGTTCGCCCCAGCGGCGCTCGATCCACGTGAGGGAAAGCGCGATGGAGAGGCAGAGGGCGAACGGCACCGCCAGCAGTAGAGTGAAGAGCTCGCCGCCGAAGACCCGGACGCGCTGGAGGACCCCGATGTCAACGAGCACGTCGAAGGCGATACCCGCCGTGAACAGGGCCGTTGTCAGGAGGACGGCGAGCGCCCACGGGCGCCGCCGCAAGAGGGTGGCTTCGATTTGCAGGGTCAACGCCGCGGCGATCAGAAGCGCCGCCTCGCCGACGTAGAGCCACATCTGGATGTCGGCCTCGTTGCGCCACACCAGCGCGAAGGCCGCCCCGAGCGCCAGGAGGGTCTCGGCGCCCAGGAGCGCGGCCGGCTGGCTTCGCCTGGCGAGGCGGAAGGGGACGGCCGGGAAGAGGGCGACGCCCGCCATCACGGCGGCGATGACGAGTCTGTATGTGAACCCGTACCCGAGCAACAGGCGTGGCCCCCAGGTCGCGTGGGCCAGGAAGAAAACGCCGAGGGCGGTCATCGACCCGGCGAAGGCGAGGTGCTCAAACAGGTCACGCTGTCTGGTGAACAGCAGGACGTGGAGCATCGCAAGCGTGAACAGGAGGGTGGTTACGGTGTAGATACCCAGGTCGCGCAACACCTCGTGTGAGAGGATCGTCTGGTAGTAGTCGAGGGTGGGGGTGGGGCCGAGGAGGCCGCCGAATCGGGCATCGTTGAACACGTGGACCGAGAGCTCGTTGAGCTGACCGGGTCGCAAGACCTCCCGCGGGATCAGGTAGAAGCGACGGCCCAGCGTCGCCTTGTCGAAGTCGGGCGGGAACGAACCCGTGGACCCGATCCTCCTGCCGTTGAGGAACGTCTCATCGACGTCGCCCACCTGGCCGAGGTCCAGCCCCAGGTCCTGTCCCGCCAGTTCCGACGAGATGACCAGCGGGAGGCGGTACCAGGCGTGACCGTCGTGGTTGGGCCACCCCTGCTGCTCCCACGTCCCCGGGACACGGATGCGCTGCCAGTTGCGCTGCTCACGAAACGGGCTCGCGAACGTCGGGTCGTGACCGATGCGAAAGAGCCACTCGCCCGCAAGCGATGCCGGGAGGTGGTCGACGACCAGGGGCGCGGTATCCTGCGCCGCCGCGACCCCCGCGACAGCGACGATCAGTGCAGCGGGAACAAGCGCGCGTGCCCTCACCAGCCGCCTCCGCACGGGACCGCGACCGCACCGGGATACTCGCCCGCCAGCGTAGCCGCAGCTTCGATGGCCTTCTGGCGCCCGGCCAGCGCGGTCGCCCTCACGCGGGTGAGCCCGCCCCCAGCCGGCGCGAAGCGCACCGCATAGCCCTTCGCCTCGAGGTTGGAACCTGCGCGCCGCGCGTTCTCTTCGCGCGCGAACGCCCCCACTTGAACCTCCCAGCATGGCTCGTTGGGCATGCCGTCGCCTAGACGGCGCACCTCGATGCGGACGGGAATCACCCCCGGACCCACGGCACCGAGTTTCTCAGCGGCGGCCCGCGAAAGGTCGAGGATGCGCCCCGCCACGAACGGGCCGCGGTCGTTGATGGTGACATCCGCCTCCCGTCCCGAGTCGGTGTTCCTCACCCGAACGACGGTCCCGAACGGCAGCGTGCGGTGTGCGGCGGTCATCGCCCACATATCGTAGCGTGGCCCGGACGCGGTCGGCCGCCCGTGGTAGGGCTCCCCGTACCAGGACGCGAGCCCTTCCTCCACCGCCCCCATCCGCAGCGGCATCGGCGGCGCCTCGACGCGCGGCGGGCGACGGCTGCTCGCGCACCCCCCCGCCAGGAAGGCGAAACCGATGGCGACCGCCGCGGACGTGAGCCGTGTCCGCACCATCCGGTGCGGACCATCTGCCACGAACCACGGACCACGGTCTCTCACACCTGGGGCTCCTCGTCGCCTTCCAGCGCTTCGTGAGATGCGAGCCACGGTTCCACGGTTTCGGCCAGGAATTCGCTTACCTGCTCCGGCGCCCGACCCACGAACCGCCTCCCATCGAGCAACTCGGTGAGGCGGCCGGCGTCGAGACGAAACGCCGGATCGGCGGCGACCAGCTCGAGGAGCGGGTTGCGCTCGCCGCCTTCCTTCACGCGGCGGGCCGCGTTGCGCGAGAGGACGCGCAGGCGTTCGTGCAGCTCCTGGCGGTCGCCGCCGCGGGCGGCTGCGGCCAGCAGGATCTCCTCGGTCGCCATGAACGGCAGCTCCTCTTCGAGGTTGCGCCGGACCATCGCAGGATGGACCTCGAGGCCGGCGGCCACCGACCGCCAGAGCAACAGGATCGCGTCCGCCGTTAGAAACGCCTCCGGAAGAACGAGACGGCGGTTGGCGGAGTCGTCGAGCGTGCGCTCGAGCCACTGCGAGGCGGCGGTCCAGGCCGCGTTGGGCTCGAGCGAGATCAGGACCCTCGCGAGCGCCGTGATGCGCTCGCACCGCATCGGGTTGCGCTTGTAGGGCATGGCGGAGGAGCCCACCTGCCCCTCGCCGAACGGCTCGTCGAGTTCCTTCAGGCGGGCGAGCAGACGGACATCGCTCGCGAACTTGTGGGCCGACTGCCCGATGCCGGAGAGGCACGCGAGCAGGTAGAACTCCGGCTTGCGCGGCGAGGTCTGGCCCGTGATCGGGAAGCTGCCGGGGAAGCCGAACGCGGCGGCGATTCGGCGGTCCAGCTCCCTCACCTTCGAGCCGTCGCCCAGGAGTTGGAGGAACGAAGCCTGAGTGCCGGTCGTTCCCTTGGCGCCGCGTAACAGCAGCCGGGCGCGCTCCGCCTCGAGCCTTTCGAGGTCGCCAAGGAGATCTGCCAGCCACAGGCACGCGCGTTTGCCCACCGTCGTCGGTTGCGCCGGCTGGAAGTGCGTGTGACCCAGGCAGGGGACGTCGTGGTGCGTGCGGGCGAAGTCCGCCAGCGCCGCAACCACGCCGGCGGCGCGGCCGACCAGCAGCTCGATCGCCTGGCTGAGAACGACGATATCGGCGTTGTCGGTGACGTAGCACGAGGTCGCTCCGAGGTGGAGAAACGGGCCCGCCGCAGGCGCGCTCTCGGCGAGCGCCCGGATGTGCGCCATCACGTCGTGCCGCGTCTCGCGCTCGATCTCGCCCGCGCGGGCGATCTCCGCCTCGGTCGGGTCGAGGTGCGCCTCGAGCTGCCGCAGTGCCTCGGGCGGGATCGCCACGCCAAGATCGCGCTCCGCGCGCATCAGCTCCAGCCACAGGCGCCGCCACAGGCCGAACCTCACAACGGGGGAGAAGAGCCGTCGCATCGAGTGCGATGCGTACCGCCCCGTGAGCGGGTGCACGAACTCGTCCATGCGTTCATTGTGCCACGGGGCGCGGGGGTTTCGCGCGCCCGCAGCCCCCGGCGCCGGGCGGCGCGCGGGGGGCACTCCGGCCGCGGCCACGCGCGAAGGGCCGCCTTCTGTTCTAAACTCGGCCAATGGCGTCCAGGCCGGGGTACGCGCTCCGCCGGCGCATCGTCCTCGCTGGGGTTGTAGGCACACTCGCCCTCACGGGCGTGGGAGTGCTCGTCGCGGGCGTCCTGGTCGCGGCCGAGGCGGAGGACCACTTCGACACGATTTGCCGGCTCATGGGAGCGCTCATGGCCGAACGCGTCGAGGAGCCGCTCTCGTCGGGTGACCGTGCGACGGTCGTGCGCCTCGCGGCGCTCAGCGTTGGCCGCGGAGGCGCGGTGGCCGTGGCTGTGATCGACCGCGATCACCGGACGATCGCCGCCGAGCCGGCGGGGACGCCCACCGCACCGGCCATCGCGACGTGGCCGGCCGACGAGGACCTGCGGCCCCGCTTCACGGTGGCAGGTGTGCCGGTGGAGGCCAGGTTCCAGGTCGTGCGCCGCGGCGGCGACGTGGTGGGGGGGGTATGGCTCGCGGTCGACCGCCGCCCGGTCGAGCAGACGCGGTCGCGCTTCCGGCTCGTGGCGCTGGTCACCGGAGCCGTCGTGCTGGGTCTGGCGTGGCTGTTGTCGTTGTTGGCGGCCGGCCGGCTGGTGCGACCACTCGAACAACTCGCGGACACGGTGGCGGCGATCGGCCGCGGAGAGCAAGGCGCCCGCCAACCCGTGCAGGGTCCCGAAGAGATCCGGCGGCTGGCGCGCCGGGTGAACCGCATGGCCGAGCAGCTCGAGGCCGGCGCGGCAGAGCAGGCGCGGGCGGCGGCCGAGTTCGACCGCCAGCTGCACGACCGCACCAGACAGATCGAGCAGGCCAACCGACTCCTGAGGGACATCGCGAACCGCGATCCGCTCACACAGCTTCTGAACCGCCTCGGGCTCGAGATGGAGATGGAGAAGTACCTGTCGCTCTGCCGGCGCAGCGGGCAGCCGCTCGCCGTGATCATGATGGACCTCGACAGCTTCAAGGCCTACAACGACACACATGGACACGCCGCCGGCGACACGGCGCTCGTTTCGGTCGCCGCTGCTCTTCGCGCGCGGGCCCGGGCCTCCGATGTCGTTGCGCGACTCGGCGGCGACGAGTTCTGCATCGTGATTCCGTTCACGAGGCCGGAGCGGGCGGTCACGGCGGCCGAGGGTTTCGTCAGCGCGGTCGTGGACGCCACCCTGGATCTGCCCCGGCTCGCCTCGGGCGCCCAGCTCGGTGCGAGCGGCGGGGTCGCCTGCTTCCCCGAGGACGGCGACGAGGGCGTCGAGCTGCTGGCGAGAGCCGATGCGGCGCTCTACCGCGCAAAGGCGGCCGGCAGGGGGCGCGTCTTCAGGACGGCTCCGCAGCAGCCCGGCCAGCAAGGTTAGACGGGCTCCGCCGATAGCGGACCAGCTGTTCGGGTGGGGGGTCCCGCGTCCACTCCGCCCACCCGCGCGGCCGCTCCAGATCCCCCGTGCCCCCCGCGAGCCGCGGCAGAGCCGCGTCTCGGCTTTTCGGGCGGGGGGGTCCCGCGTCCACGCCGCCCGGCCGCTCCAGACCCCCCGTGCCCCCCGCGAGCCGCGGCGGAGCCGCGTCTCGGCTTTTCGGCGTTGCGCGTGCCGGCTCGAATTCTCAGATGGCCTCCGGGTACGCTTCCGGTGCGACCGGCTCGCGCGCCTTGCGATGGGCCCAACGGCGGCGGCGCGGCTGCACGCCTTTCGCCGAGGCCCTGCCTTCCTCGAGCCACGATCCACGAGCCACGAACCACGTCTTTCGGGGCCCTGCGCCCTGGGCTCGGATCCCGGTCATCGCCTTGACTTCCATATGCCCGTTCCGCACAATCGCCGTCCTCCATGCGGGCACTCCCCGCGGTGGGCGGAGGCCTTTGTGACACAGCATCAAGGCGCACGGCGGCCGGTGGCGGTCATCGCCTTCGGGGGCAACGCACTGCTGAGGCCGCAGGACCACGGCACCCAGGAGGAGCAGTTCACGCTCACCTGGAAGGCCACGCGCTGGCTGGTCGAGATCATCCACCGCGGCTTCGAGTTGGTGATCGTCCACGGCAACGGGCCGCAGGTCGGCAACATCATGATCCAGGTCGAGGAGGCGGTCACCAAGATCCCTCCCCAGAGCCTTGAGGTGTGCGTCGCCCAGACCGAAGGCTCGATGGGGTTCATGTTGCAGAACCAACTGCGCAACCGTCTGAACGAGGAGCAGCTGTCAAAGGAGGTCGTCACCGTCCTCACGGAGGTCGAGGTGTCTCGCGACGACCCCGCGTTCGAGAACCCCAGCAAGCCGGTCGGGCCGTACTTCACGGCCTATCGCGCCAACCTCCTGATGCAGGAGCAGGGTTGGCAGATGGTTGAGGACGCTGGGCGTGGGTGGCGTAAGGTGGTCCCGTCGCCGCAGCCCACACGAATTCTCGATGTGGGCGTGATCAGGCGGCTCGTCGAGGGCGGCGCCGTGGTCGTAGCGGCCGGGGGAGGCGGAATTCCCGTCTACCAGGACGTCGGCGGTTACTTCAACGGCGTCGAGGCCGTGATCGACAAGGACTACACCACCTCGTTGCTCGCGCAGGAACTCGACGCCGACCTGTTCATTGTCCTGACCCAGGTGGCGCAGGTTGCTGAGAACTTCGGGCGCCCGAACCAGCGCTGGCACTCCGAGATCCCGGTCGCGAAGGCGAAGGAGATGCTCGAGCACAACCAGTTCCCGCCCGGTTCGATGGGGCCCAAGATCCGGGCCGCCATCGCGTTCGTGGAGAAGACCGGCAAGGAGGTGCTCATCACCGACGCGGAGCACCTCAAGGATGCGCTCGCGCGCAAGTCCGGCACGTACATCGTTGCCGACGGCGCAGGCAAGGAGGATTGAGCATGTTCCGTAGCCCATGGCAGAGGCACAAGGACCTGATTTCCATCCACGACCTGACGACCGACGAGGTCGAGGCGCTGTTCCAGCTGGCCGCCAACGTCAAGGCCCGACCCGACCGCTACCGCACCGCCCTCGCCGGCCAGACCCTCGCGATGATCTTCGAGAAGTCCTCGACCCGCACACGCGTGTCGTTCGAGGTCGGCATGTATCAACTGGGCGGCCTCGCGACGTTCCTCTCGAGCCGCGACATCCAGATCGGACGAGGCGAGACCATCGAGGACACGGCCAAGGTGCTCTCACGCTACGTTAGCGGCATCATGGCCCGCACCTTTGCGCACGCGACGGTGACCAACCTGGCGAAGTACGCGACGGTGCCGGTAATCAACGGGCTTACCGACCTGCTGCACCCGTGCCAGGCGCTCACCGACTACTTCACGGCACGGGAGCAGTTCGGGAACACAAAGGGGTTGACCTTGGCCTACATCGGGGACGGCAACAACATGGCGCACTCCCTGATGTTCGGCGGGCCGAAGGTGGGCATGAGCGTTCGCGTCGCGAGCCCGGAGGGATACCGGCCGAAGCCTGAGATCGTCGAGCTCGCGAAGCAGGACGCAAGGGCGGCCGGCACCGCGATCGAGGTGGTGACCAGGCCCGAGGAAGCCGTTCGCGGCGCCCACGTGGTCTACACCGACGTGTTCGCCTCCATGGGGCAGGAGGCCGAGGCGCAGGTGCGCCTGAAGGCGTTCGCGGGGTACCAGGTCACCCCCGAGTTGATGGAGACGGCCGACAAAGACGCCGTCTTCATGCACTGCCTGCCGTGCCACCGCGGCGAGGAGGTGCTCGCGGATGTGGCCGACGGCCGCTGGTCGGTGATCTTCGACGAGGCCGAGAACCGGCTCCACGTGCAGAAGGCCATCATGCTGATGCTGATGATGCAGCATTAGGCGCCGCCGGCGTCGCCGATAGCGGACCATCTGCGTTGTCGGGCTTCGGCGGTTCGGATCCTCACATAGCCTCCGGCTATGCTCCGGTCCGACCGCCTCGCCCTCCTAGCATCTGGCCCACTCTCGGCTCCGCGGCTACACGCCCTCCACCTCTGCCCTGCCTGCGATGTGTCGTTCCCTGTGCCCGGACCACGGTCTCTCCGGCGGCGCGGCTACCCGCCTTCCGCCGTCGTCCTGCCTGTTTTGCTTCTCAACTTTTCACTCTAAACCCTTCACTCTCAACTCGTTCTTTTGGACGTTCGAGCCTTCGAACCTGCGAACGCTCTTTGCTCCTCTGCTCCTCAACCCCTCCGCTCCTCGGCCCGTCTCTTCGGACCCCGAACCCCGAGTCCCGGACCACGGTACTGCCACGCTGGCGTGCACGGATGGCGCGGTCGGGGTGGCATGCACCTGAGACCATGGTGTAGATTGGCAGGCCGATTGCTAGCGGTTGACCGGATGTCCAGCGGTGCACGCCGGCAGTGTGCCGCAGGCGGGCCGCTGCTGGCGGTCCGAACTTGGAGGTGAGATGTGATCGAGGTCGAAGGTCTGACGAAGCGGTTCGTTGACAGGGATGCCGTGTCGGATGTCTCGTTCTTCGTGCCTGAGGGTGAGGTGCTCGGCTTCCTCGGTCCCAACGGCGCCGGTAAGACCACCACGATGCGGATGATCACGGGGTTCCTGCCAGCGACGGCGGGGAAGATTCGCGTCGCCGGGCTCGACGTTGAGCGCGACCCGCTGGGGGTGAGAGCACGAATCGGCTACCTGCCGGAGAACGTGGCGCTCTACCCCGAGATGAGGGTCGAAGAGTACCTGAGATTCCGCGCCGCAGTGGAGGGGATTCCCCGCGGCGAGGTCAAGGCGAGGGTGGACGAGGCTTGCGACCGCTGCATGGTCGGCGACGTCCGCCGCCAGCTGGCCGGCACGCTCTCAAAGGGGTACCGCCAGCGCGTGGGGCTTGCGGCTGCGCTCATCCACAAGCCTCCTGTCCTGATCCTGGATGAGCCCACGGTCGGTCTCGACCCCCGCCAAATCGTCAAGATCCGCGAGCTGATTACCGAGCTGGGGCGCGAGCACACCGTGATCCTCTCGACGCACATCCTGCCGGAGGTGGAGCAGGTCTGTCGCCGGGTGCTGATCATCGACGGCGGCAAGCTGGTCGCCGACGGCACGCCGGAGCAGCTCCGAAGCGGTTTCTCGGGTGCGGCCGAGATCAACGTCGAGCTCGAGGCACCCGAGGCAGAGGCGCGCGCCGCCCTCGAGGTGCTGCCGGGCGCCTCGAACGTGCGCAACGAAGGCAGCGGCCGGTTCCGTCTCGCCGTGGACGGCGGGGCCGACCTGCGGCGCGAGGTATTCAAGCTGGCTGTCGCGAAGGGGTGGGTACTGCTGGGAATGGCCCAGACGGTGCCCTCCCTCGAGGACGTCTTCCTGCGGCTGACGACCCACGATGCCGAGGTCGGGCAAGAGGCACAGCTCGAGGAGGTGGCCAGTGCGTAAGCTCTTTGCCCTCGTCCAGCGCGAGTTGCTGGCGTACTTCTCCTCGCCGCTCGCCTATGTCGTGCTGACCGCGTTCCTGTTCATCAACGGGTATGTCTTCTACCTGATCGTCGCGTTTCTCAACGATCCTCGCACACAAGCGATGGCTCCGCTCAAGCTCCTCTTCGGTGGCACGATCTTCTTCTGGCTCTACCTCCTGTTTGTGGTTCCGGTCATCACGATGCGCCTGCTCGCAGAGGAGCGCCGTACGGGCACCCTCGAGGTGCTTCTGACATCGCCGGTGAGCGAGGGCCAGGTCGTAGCGGGCAAGTTCATCGCGGCGTTCGTGTTCTACCTCTTTCTGTGGCTCCCGACCTGGGTGTACGTCTGGATCCTCGCGAGCAACGCCAAGATCGACTTCGGACCGGTTTGGGCCGGCTACTTGGGGATCGCGCTCCTCGGCCTGCTGTTCCTCTCGGTGGGGCTGCTCACCTCAGCGCTGGTTCGCAACCAGATCATCGCCGCGATCCTGGCGTTCGCGGTGCTGGTGATCGTGTTCTCGCTCGGCCTCGTGGAGAACCTCGCCAGCGGCGCGGCCGTGAAGGGAGCGCTCGGCTACATGAACCTCTGGAACCACATGGACGACTTCGCCAAGGGCATCGTGGACACCCGCCACATCGTCTACAACCTGAGCCTGACCGGGCTCTTCCTCTTCCTCGCCACGAAGGCGCTGGAAGCGAGCAAGGGAAGGTGAGCGATGCGCAAGCAGACACTCTTCGCGGCGTCCAGCACCACGGTCGGCATCGTTTTGGCGGTCGTGCTCGTCGGCATGGTCAACTGGC
The DNA here is from genome assembly GCA_020073245.1 of Terriglobia bacterium. Taxonomy (GTDB): domain Bacteria; phylum Acidobacteriota; class Thermoanaerobaculia; order Thermoanaerobaculales; family Thermoanaerobaculaceae; genus RBG-13-68-16. The sequence continues at coordinate 243,145 of JAIQFQ010000002.1, forward strand.
TCGGGTACCGCCACTACTCGCGCGGCGACTGGACCGGATCCAAGCTCTACACCCTCTCCGGGAAGAGCAAGAACGTCCTCAAGAGCGTCGCCAAGGACGTGCGCATCGTGGTGCTGATGACGCCGTCCACGCCGTTGTTCTCCGAGACCAAGGAGCTCCTCGACCGCTACACGGCGGCATGCCAGAAGATCCACGTCGAATACATCGACCCGGAGCGGGACCCGCTCCGCACCAAGACGCTCGCGCAGGAGTTCGCCGTGTCCAGTGCGAACACCGTCGTGTTCGCGGCTGAGGGGCGGAAGAAGTACGTGACCTCGGACCAGCTTGCCGACTACGATTACTCGGGGATGCAGATGGGCCAGGCGCCCAAGATGAAGGGGTTCAAGGGCGAAGAACAGTTCACCTCGGCGATCCTTGGCGTGGTCAACCCGAAGGTCCCGAAATTGTACTTCGTGACCGGCCACGGCGAGCACGACCCCGACGGGATGGACGGCGATGGCTACTCACAGCTGAGGGACGCGATCAAGCGCGAGAACCTGGATGTGCAGAAGACGTCGCTTCTCTCCGGCTCGGCGCCCTCCGACTGCGACCTCCTCGTGGTCGCCGGACCGAAGGCGTCGTTTGCCGACCCGGAGAAGGTCGCCCTTAAGACGTTCCTCGACAAGGGCGGACGTGCGCTCGTCCTGCTCGACCCGGTGTTGGGCGGCCGCGCCGGCTCCTCTGGCCTGGAGGCCCTGCTCAAGGGGTACGGCGTGGAGGTCAACAGCGACCTGGTCGTCGACCCGGGGAAGCAGTTGCCGTTCTTCTCGGTGGCGGCGGTCTATGCGGACCAGTTCCGTTCTCACCCGGTTGTGAACGGGATGCAGGGGCTCGCGGTGCTGCTTCCCGTCGCGCGGTCCGTGACCACCGCGACGGTCCCAGGTGCGTCTTCCACGATCCTCCTCACCACCACGGAACAGGGGTGGGGACAGCGCAGCCTCGCGGTCAACGGCGCAGGGCAACTCGAGATCAAGAAGGCTCCGGGCGACACGCCGGGTCCGGTACCTCTGGGCGTTGCGGCGCAGTCGGACAAGGAGAAGGAGAACGGCTGGCGCCTGGTCGTGTTCGGCAACTCGGCGTTCGCCGTCAACCAGTACCTCGCCAACGCCGGCAACATCAACCTCGCGCTCAACGCCATCGACTGGCTCGCCAAGCAGGAGCAGGCGCTCGGCATCGCGCCGCGGGCGCCCGAGCAGGTCCAGCTCTTCCTGTCGGCCGCCCAGATGCGTCGGGTCTTGCTGATTTCGCTGATCGGACTGCCGGCGTGCGCGATCGCGCTTGGTGTCGCCGTGTGGTGGCGCCGCCGCCGCTAGGAGGTGCGAATGCGGATCGGGCGACTGATCGCTCTGGCGTTCGTGGTCGTTGGACTCGGCACCTACATCCTGCTTTACGAGCGCCACAAGCCGACGACCGACGAGCTCAAGGAGCAAGCGGACAAGCTCTTCGTCGGGTTCGACCAGGCCAAGGCGAAGAAGGTGGTGGTCACCAACCCCCACGGCACGTTCGAGCTCGTCAAGGACAAGGACACGTGGAGGCTCAAGGCCCCGCTCGCCGATCAGGCCAACCAGGGCGCCGTCTCGAGCCTGTTGTTCTCAATGTCCGGCGTCAAGGCGGAGCGCGCGTTCAAGGCGGCCGAGGCAAAGCTCTCCGACTTCGGCCTCGACAAACCCCCGCTTCGGGTCACGGTCGAGGACGATGCAGGGACGGCTTACACGCTCAAGCTCGGCAGCGAACTCCCGCTCGGGAACCAGCGCGCCGCCATGACGACCGGTGAGAAGGTCTACCTCGTCAGCAAGTACGTCGCCAGCGACCTCGAGAAGGACCTGGCAGGGTGGCGCTCGGACGAACTGGCGCAGGTGTACGCGGGCGACGTCGCGTCCGTGACGGTGGCCTCGGCTTCGGGACAGCTCGTCCTCGCGCACGCCGGGACCGTGTGGACGATCAGCGCGCCGGCGGCTGACCTCGCTGACCGCGAGCGTGCGGACGGCCTCATCGGCGACCTCTCGGGCGCCCGCATCAAGGAGTTCGTGGACACCGCGCCCGATCTCAAGGCGCTCGGCCTCGAGCCGCGTCGCTTCGGGGTGACCATCGTGAAGCGCGACGCCAAAGCCGCCCCGATCGCTCTCGACTTCGGCAACGAGCGCGACGCCAAGGACGGCAAGCAGGTCGCCTGCAAGCGTGGCGAGCGGGTGTTCTGGGTGGACGGGAAGACCGTCTCGCGCCTCGGTGTGCCTTGGCAGGAGTGGCGCTCGAATCAGCTCGTCTCGTTCGACTCGTGGACGGTCGACAAGCTCGAGATCGAGGCGGGCGCGAGCAAGGCCGCGCTCGAGCGCAAGGACGGGATCTGGAAGGCCGGCGCGACCGAGGTGGACGCGGATGCGGTGAGCCGCCGCCTCAACACTCTGTCCGACCTCAAGGTCAGGGCGTTCGACCAGCCGAAGCCTTCGGGCGCGCCGCAGGGGCGCCTGAAGCTCTCCGGCGAGGGCGGGGTTTCGGTCGAGACCGCCTTCTACGCGGGGACTCCCGACGCGCTGGCCGTCGTGGCCGGACGGACCGGCGCCCTCGCGGTGGACGCCGCCCAGGTTCGAGAGGTCTTGACCGATCCGGCCTCGTTGGCGAAACCCAAGCTGGTCCCCACGCCGACCGCGAAACCCGCGACGACCACGCCGGCAAAGAAGTAGCAGGAGCAGAGGAGAGGGGGCGCAGAGGAGCTAGAGGCCGTTCGAGGGTTCGCAGTTTTGGTAGTTGCAAGGAAGAGGTCAAAGGGAAAAGGTCAAACGTCAAACGAACGGCAAGAACCTACCGAACCGAAGCGTGCGGTTCCTGACTTCCCTTTGACCTTTGGCGTTTGACCTTTCACTGCCTTTGCTCCTCGGCTCGTCTACGGTTCCTCTGCGACCGGTCAGTCCCCGTTGGTCCCCTGGATTTCGAGCCGACGGATCATCTCGTTGAGGGTGGAAGGGCGCACGCGCAGCATCTGTGCGGCGCGGCGCTGGACGCCGCCGCAGCGAGCGAGAGACGCCTCGATGAGCGCGCGGGTGTAGGCGTTCACCGCGTCCTTGAGGTCCACGCCCTCGGCCGGCAGATGCGCGGCCGGGCTGGCCTGCGGGGCCAGCACCTCAGCTGGTAGGAGATCCGTGTCGATGACGTCGCCTGGGCAGAGCACCACGGCGCGCTCGATCACGTTCTCGAGCTGTCGGACATTGCCCGGCCAGTGATACCCGACCAGCACGTCGAGGGCTCGCGGGGTGAGGGCGAGGTTGGGCTTGGCGTTCTCCTCCCCGTAGCGCCTCAGGAACTGGCTGGCGAGCGCAAGGACGTCCTCGCGCCGGCTGCGCAACGGCGGCAGCTCGATCGTGATGACGTTGAGCCGGTAGAACAGGTCCTCTCGGAACGTGCCCTCGGCAACCATCTTGGGGAGGTCGGCGTTGGTGGCTGCGATGATGCGAACGTCTACCTTTATCGTCTGCTCGCCACCGACCGGAATGAACTCCCTTTCCTGGATCACCCGCAGGAGCTTGGCCTGCGTTGGGGGTGTGATGGTTCCGATCTCGTCGAGGAAGATAGTACCCGAGTCGGCCGCCTCGAACAGGCCGCGGCGATTCGCCACGGCCCCGGTGAACGCGCCCCGCACGTGCCCGAACAGGGTGGACTCGAGAAGGTCGGTGGGGACCGAGCCCGTGTTAACGACCACGAACGGGGCCTCGGCCCGCGGCGAGAGCTGATGCACGGCGCGGGCCAAGAGCTCCTTGCCAGTTCCGGACTCGCCGGTGAGGAGGATGTTGGAGCGTGAGGGCGCCGCCCGGCGCACCATCTCGATGACCTGCTCCATGAGGGGCGAGCGCCACACGAGCGTGCCGAGCCCTCCCAGGCGCTGCCGTAGGTCGCGGTTCTCGGTGAGGAGGCGGTGCTGCTCCAGCCCCTTGCGGACCGTGAGCACGACCTCCTGGTTCTTGAAAGGCTTGGCGATGTAGTGGAAGGCACCCTCCCGCATCGCGGCGATGGCGGTCTCCACCGACGAATACGCCGTGATCACGACCACGACGATCTCGGGGTCGCGTGCCTTGAGCTCCCTGAGTACCTCGAGCCCCGGCTTGTCGGGAAGCATCAGGTCCAAGAGGACGAGGTCCACCTCCCCATCCTCGGTTTGCCGCAAACCCTCGGCGGCGGTCAAGGCCTGCATCACCTGGAAGCCCTCCCGGCGCAGCAGCGTGGCCAGCACGTCCTGCAGCACGGGCTCGTCATCGATGATCAGCACTCTCATTCCTTCTCCTGTTGGGTCGGCACTTCGACCCGCATCACCGTGCCGCCACCCTCGTTGGGCAGCGCACGGATCGTCCCGCCGTGCGCGACCACGATGTCCCGGGTGATGGCGAGTCCGAGTCCGGTGCCGCCCCGCCCCTGGCGGGAGGTGACGAACGGCTCGAAGATCCTGTCGCGAAGCTCCTCGGGTACCCCAGGTCCCGTGTCCCGGACCTCGAACCAGAGCCGACCGTTGTCCAAGCCGGAGCGGACCTTGACCTTGCCGCCGTGTCCCGTTGCCTGGAGGGCGTTTCGCAGCAGGTTGTGGACCACCAGCTCGAACTGAACTCGGTTGACTTGAGCGGTGAGGTCACCGGCGGGCTCGATCTCGAGAGTCACGCCCGAGCGCTCCGCCTCGGCGCGCATCTGGCTCATCTCCTCGCGGGCCAGGACCGAGAGGTTCACAATCTGGCGCTCAAAGCCGGACGGACGCGCGAGCTCCAGGAGGTTGGTCACGATGCGGGAGACCCGGAAGGCCTGTTCCTCCAGCTTGAGCGCCAGCGGTGAGCGAGGGTCGTTCTGCGGCGTGAGCTCACGGAGGAGCTGGGCGTAGGATGCGATGCCCGTGACCGGGGTGTTGACCTCGTGGGCCAGGCCGGCCGCGAGGCGGCCGAGCGAGGCGAGACGCTCCTGCTCCGCCAAGCGTTGTTCGAGCTTGAGCTGTTCGGTGATGTCGTCGAGCGCCACCACACGGCCGTCGAACCGGCCGGGCTCCACCTCAAGCGCCGATGTGGACACCAGACAGGTATGCCACTCCGTTCCCGTGGCAAACCGCACCTGGACGCCCGCGAGGTCGTTCGGCAGCACGCCGCGCCAGTCTGGCCGCAGCTCCACCAGCGTGTGCAGGAACTCACCCACGAGCCGCGAGGGCTCCCGGCGGAGCAACCTGCTTGCCCGTTCGTTCGCCCGCAGCACGCGCCCGGACGCGTCGCAGATCAGCAGTGCCGCCGCCGAGAACTGGAAGATGCGCTCGAGATAGTCCTCGAGGAGACGGTGCTCCTCGACCTGGCGACGGAGGTTCGCCATCAGGAGGGTGTTCTCGAGGGCGAGGGCGGCCTGAGCGGCCAGTGCGCCGACGAGCCTGCGCTCACCGTGGCCGAGCGGCAGCTCGCCGTGGCGGCGCCCACAGTAGACCAGACCGATGAGGCGACCGTCCCGCTCGACCGGAAAGCGGTGCCACAGCCCGCGAGCTTGAAGCTCCGCCTCCGCCGCCGTCGGGAAGGGCCCGCGCGCCTCCTCCAGCGCCAGGACGGGCCAGCGTTCTGCGGCTCCTGAGGGGTACAACCGTCCGCCGAGCGCCAGGTACGTCACGACGCGGTCAACCGCGAGCGCATCGTGCAGGAGTTGGGCCAGGCGCTGCAGCAGCGTTTCGGGGTCGCGGTGTGCGACCGCTTCCTCGGCGAATGTCGTGAGCGCACGGCGCGCGGTCAGGCGTTCTCGGTACTGCAAACGCTCGAGCCCCTCGAGCAGCAGCTTGCGGGCCGGGATCGTGAGCGTGGCGAGCAGCACTCCGCCCGCCACCGCGACGAGGTTGCGCCAGTTCCCGAGACGGAATCCGAACTGCGTGACGGCGTAGTTCAGGAAGGCGAAGCTCACGCCTCCGAGGAGCACCGCGAGGCCGGTGGCCACGACCTGACGCGTGATGTCCTCCAGGTCCCAGAGCCGGAATTCGAGCAGGGAGGAAGCCACACCGAGCGGCACCAGGGCGAGCGGCAGCAGGGCGATCCAGGTGAGGACCTCCAGTTCCGCGCCGGCCCACTGCGGGATCAGGGAGAGCAGGAGGTACGGCGCGAAACCGGCCGCGGCGCCGAGCGCGACCCACTCCACCTGGCGTCGCCGCGTGGGGTCGCTCTTGTAGCTGATGTATGCGCGGACGGAAAGAGCTGCTGCAGCCACGACCCCCAGAACCGCGAGCACCGCGGTGGCGGTGTCCAACGCCTCCGGGAGCAAGACGTCGCCCAGGACCGGAGGCAGCAGGCCGCCCGCAAGGGCTGTGCGGCCGGCCGCCACGGCGACGGAAGGCACGAACGCCAGCCAGAACCACGAGAACCGCTTGATCGGCGCAGGGAAACTCGCGAAGAAGAGCGCGAGGAGAGGCGGCAGCGCGAGGCGGCCGAAGTCACGGATCAGAAGCAGGCCCTGCCAGGACGCATCGAGTTCCAGCGGGAAGGGCACCACCACCGCCGGGAATAGCGCCTCGGCCAAGGCCAGGAAGCGGCCGGTGTGAGGGGTGGGATGGCCGAGGTACACCAGGCCTGCCACCGACAGCGTGAACATCGCCGCAAAGGCCACCAGGAGGTACCGCACGTCCACCTGCGGGACCGGTGGGTAGTACGCGATGTCGCGGGGCTTACCGTTCCGTGTTACCGACAGCGTCGAGACCGGATGGGAGTAGAGCGCGCGTTCGAGGTCAGCGATCTTGGCCGCCGAAACCCCGTCAACCGCCATGACGGTGTCGCCCGGCGCGAGCCCCGCCCGGGCGGCTCCGCTTCGGGGATTCACGGTGAGAATGCTGTATCCAAAGGGGATCCGGAGGACTTGGAAGTCGAGCCGCTGAAACTCCCCCACGCGGCGCTCGGCTCCCATGAGGCCCGCGACGACGGCGACGACTCCGGCGACGAGCAGCACGAGGCTGCGTGTCCGGTGCTCGTGCAGCTTCGCCCAACCCCGGCGCGGCAGCACGGACGGGGCCGACGCCGGCGAAACAGAGGTGTGGGCGTCCAGAACGTCCATTCTTTCGGATTATATCCGGTTTTTCGGATGAATGCGGCACAGACTTGTTCGGTCTTTTGGATTCACCCGGAGCGCCTTCGATCCCGGCGGGACCCGACCGGACGTGAACGCACCGGCCTCCGCGCCTCGGACGTCGCCCTGAGGAGGAGGAGCGTTACGGGTGCTTGTGGACGCTAACGTCACCGGACGAGGTGTGGACCTCGATCTCGACGGCGTCCCCCGTAGCGGCAAACGAAAGCTCGCGCTCGCGGCGCTCGCTGGTCCCTGAGAAATCCGAATGGATGCTTCCGCTCGATGTGGAGATCCGGCCGCGGAGCTGCGCCGTCTCGGGGACGCGGAGTCTCACGTCCCCCGATGTGGTGCGGACCCTGACGTTCGCACCCGGGGCGAGCGTGGCCCAGCTCGCCGCGACCTCCCCGGAGGAGGTGTCGGCCGAGAGGCCCCCCTGCAGCTGCTCGAGTCGTACGTCGCCCGACGAGGTGCCCACGATCGCGCGCTGGCACCCGCTCTCGAGCGTGACGTCTCCGGACGTGGTGTCGGCTTCGAGCGCTGTGAGGGCTTGGTGTCGAACTCTCACATCGCCGGAGGAGGTCTTGACGATCAGTTCTCGGAGGCCTCCGGTGACGGTGACGTCGCCCGACGAGGTGCGGACCCGAACCGGCCCCGCCACCACACTGTCGCCGCTGACCGAGACGTCACCAGAGGAGGTGCGAACCTCGAGTCGGCACTCAGGCGGCATTACTAGTTTGACGCGCGCCTTGGCGTTCAGGTAGCCGAAGATCACGATCCCGGTTCGCCTCGAGGGCTGTCGGATTTCGAGGGCCGACGGTGAGTCCTCGAACACCGGAGTGTGCGACTCCACCCAGCGGTTTGCCGCTCCTCGAGACGAAGAGCGGGCGTCAATCTCGACCTGGGCGGTGATGGCGTTGCCCGGGGCAACCTGGACCTCAACGTCGAGCGAGCGAACGTCGAGCCTCACGAGCTTCCCGGCGGCGACGGCAAAGGTCTTGGTCTCGTGGATCGAAAGCGGCACCTGGGTACGGATGCACGCGCTCGCAGCGAGCGGAGCAATGAGGGCGGCGACGAGGATTCCACGGCGCATGATCACCTCCACTGGCTTAAACGTCTGGCGAGCCGGCCGGGTTCGCGCCGGCACTTACGCCTGGATCGCCTCCAGCATCCGAACCGCGAGACGCAGGAAGTCCGCCTCGGTGACGATACCCAGCAGCGTGCGGTCGTCAGCGATCACCGGGAGGCATCCGTACTGTTTGTCGAGCATGATGCGCGCCGCGTCCCGCACCCGCATCGTCGGTGGCACCGCGTATGCGTCGTGCATGACCTCATGGACCGGGATCTGAACGAAGATCCGATGCTCCTCCCGCCGGCTCACCTGGGCGAAGACCGAGAACGAGGTTGCCAGGATGTCCCGGTGCGTGACCAGGCCGACAAGCTGCTGTCCGCGCACCACCGGGAGGTGCCGGATCCGCCCGCGCTCCATGCAGGAGCGCGCGTCGGCCAGGGTATCGTCCTCGGCGAGGGTGACCACGTCGCGCGTCATGATGTCGCCGACCGTGAGGCGGTGGGGCATGCAGCGAGTATACCCGCGGTACGCAACCGGAGCGAGGCGACGGGAGGAGAGTGAAGAGTTGAGAGTTTAGAGTGAAGAGTTAAAAGAGGGGAGGGAGCGGCGCTGGCCTCTCTTCGGCGAACCCGAGGCGCCGCACCGGCCATTTGTTCCTGAACTCTTAACTCTTCACTCTTAACTCTTCACTCTTAACTCTTCACTCGTCGCTGGTCTCTCGCAACGGGTATACTTCGCAGTCGTCGGACGAGCGGGAAGCGGGACGTACGTCGCGCGGTTGTCCCGCGGGGGGGGACGAATGGCAGCGATCGAGAGTACTCCGGAGTTCGTCAAAGCCGTCTACGACCGCACGCGGACACGCCTGAAGGCAGCGCGGGCGCGCCTCGGGCGGCCTCTGACGCTGACCGAGAAGATCCTCTTCGGACACCTGGAACACCTTGAGCGGACCGAGCTCGATCCCGGCAAGGCCTACTTGGAGCTCAAGCCCGACCGTGTCGCGATGCAGGACGCCACGGCTCAGATGGCGTTGCTGCAGTTCATGCTCGCCGGCATGGATCGAACCGCGGTTCCCACCACGGTCCACTGCGACCACCTGATCCGGGCCCGATCGGGCGCCGCCGCCGACGTGGCCCGCGCGATCGAGGAGAACAAGGAGGTCTATGCGTTCCTGGAGTCGGCCTCTGCGCGCTACGGGATAGGCTTCTGGAAGCCGGGCTCCGGCATCATCCACCAGGTGGTTCTCGAGAACTACGCGTTCCCCGGGGGGATGATGATCGGCACCGATTCGCACACACCGAACGCGGGCGGCGTGGGGATGTTCGCCTCTGGCGTGGGCGGTGCCGACGCGGTGGACGTGATGTCCGGCTTTCCGTGGGAGGTTCTGCAACCGACGCTCATCGGCGTGAAGCTCAGCGGCAAGCTCTCCGGCTGGGCCGCGCCCAAGGACGTGATCCTCAAGCTCCTCGACATCCTCACGGTCAAGGGCGGCACCAATGCCGTCGTGGAGTTCTTCGGCGCCGGGTGCGCCTCGATCTCGTGCACCGGCAAGGGGACGATCACCAACATGGGTGCCGAGCATGGCGCCACGACCTCGATCTTCCCGTACGACACCCGCATGGAAACCTACCTTCGGGCGACCCGAAGGGCTGCGATTGCGGATCTTGCCAACGCCAACCGCGACCTGCTCGCCGCCGACCCCGAGGTCGAGGGGAGGCCCGAGAGGTTCTTCCAGCGCGTCGTGGAGATCGACCTCTCGGCGCTCGAACCCTACCTGGTTGGCCCGCACACCCCAGACCTCGCCCGGCCGCTGTCAAAAGTGCCCGCGGCCGTCAAGGAGAACGGCTACACGGCGATGATCTCGGCCGCGCTCGTCGGCTCGTGCACGAACTCCTCCTACGAGGACATCACGCGCGCCGCCGCCGTGGCTCGCGAAGCCCTCGCGGCAGGTGTCAAGGCGCGCGTACCGCTCCTGATCACGCCGGGATCCGAGCAGGTGTACGCCACGATCGAACGGGACGGGCTCCTCACGGTGTTCAAGGAGTTCGGCGCAACGGTGCTCGCAAACGCCTGCGGCCCGTGCATCGGCCAGTGGCAGCGCGACGAGTTCCCGAAGGGAACGACCAACACGATCGTCAACTCGTTCAACCGCAACTTCCCGGCGCGCAACGACGGCAACCCCGCGACGCTCTCGTTCATCGCGTCCCCGGAAGTTGTTGTCGCGTACTCCGTCGCGGGCACGCTCGCAGTCAACCCGATCGCCCAGGAGATCCCGGTCGACGGCCAAAAGGTAAGGCTGTCGCCGCCGCCCCCCGCCCCCGAGGTTCCGGAGAGGGGGTTCGTCTTCAAGGCGGAGGGTTATGTGGCACCACCCACCACGCCGTCAGGCCTGACCGTACGGGTGCAGGACGGCTCCGACAGGCTGCAACTCCTGGCGCCGTTCCCGGCGTGGGACGGCAACGACTACGTCGAGCTGCCGGTCATCCTCAAGGCCAAGGGAAAGTGCACGACCGACCACATCTCGCCTGCCGGGCCGTGGCTGAAGTTCCGAGGTCACCTCGACAACATCTCCGATAACATGTTCCTGGGCGCCGTGAACGCCTTCAGCGGCGAGGCCGGCAAGGGAAAGAACCCGATCACCGGCGAGCCGATGGAGTTCACGAAGATCGCCCGCGACCTCAAGAGCCGCGGCATGCACTGGATCGCGGTGGGTGACGAGAACTACGGCGAGGGCAGCTCCCGGGAGCACGCGGCCATGGAACCGCGGCACCTGGGCGGCGTCGCGGTCCTGGCCCGCTCGTTCGCGCGCATCCACGAGACCAACCTCAAGAAGCAGGGTTTGCTGCCGCTGACGTTCGCGGATCCGGCGGACTACGACAAGGTGAGGGAAGGCGACAAGACCAGCATCGTGGGCCTCGCGACGCTCGCTCCCGCCAAGTCGGTGAAGGTGGTCCTCCACCACGCCGACGGGTCGGAGGATGAGATCGCCTGCAGGCACACGTTCAACGCCGAGCAGATCAAGTGGTTCCGCGCCGGCAGCGCCCTAAACGTCCTCCGCGCGGGGCCCCGCCGATAGCGGACCATCTATGCGGGCGGGGGGTCCCGCGGCCGCTCCACCACCCACGCGGCCGCTCTAGACCCCCCGTGCCCCCCGCTCGCCGCGGCAGAGCCGCGTCTCGG
>JAIQFQ010000087.1 GCA_020073245.1 Terriglobia bacterium
CGCTCTGGCCCGGGGTGGTAGGAGTTCCCGTCGGGATCGGGCTCGGCGAACGCGATGTACCTCTTGCCTCCGAGGTTGCGGCCGGACAGAAGAAGCTCCGTCTCGACGCCTGCGACGCGGGTCTTGTAGGCCACGCGGGCGCCGAGCAGCGTGTATCCGCCGACCCAGACCGCGTTGCTCGGGTCGACGTAGGCGCGCGTCCACGTTTCCGCGCTCACCCCGACCATGAGGCTCGGCGTGATTCGATACTCGGTGTCGAGCGTGGCCTGGTGCTCCGGCGAGCTGGGCAGCCGGGTGTCGTAGTAGGTGACGCCGTTGTAGAGCGCGTGATCGTAGAGGAAGTGCGAGTAGGTGTACGCCAGCTCCATCGAAAACTCCGGGCTCGGGAAGAAGCCGAGGAGTACCTCCCCGCCGTACCGGCGGCTCGCTCCGGCGTTGTTGTAGAAGGTTTCCAGCGGCCTGGCTTGGACACGGTAGCGCCCGAAGTCGTTCTCGGTGAGGATGTGGAAGATCGCCACGTCGTACGTGAAGGTGTTGGAGACCTCTCCCCTCACGCCCGCCTCTCCGCCTCGCGAGGTCGCGGGGACGAGGTGGCCGTTGAAGCCGCCGAACCCGTCCGGGTTCGCGGAGAGCTCGTGCGTGGACGGCGGCAGGAACCCCTGCGCCCACGAGACGTACGCCCCGAAGCTCGGAATGGGGTTCCAGGCCACGCCGACCCGCGCCGTCGTCCTCGAGAACGATTTCCGGCCGGAGAGATCGAGGGCGGGCGTGACGAGGTTGTCGTCGAGGGAATTGTCGATCGAGTCGTAGCGGACGCCGGCCATCACGCTCCACTGCGGCGTCAGCTCGAGCCGGTCGAGGAGGTAGAACCCCTCACCGCGCTGGTGAACGTCCTGGTCTGACAGGATCGTCGTCCCCTCGTGCGCGTTCCCGAGGTTGGGGCGCTGGTACTCGTTGAACTTCTGATAGTCCAGGTCCACCCCGATGCTGAGGCTGTTGGTCATCGGGTCGAGCGGACTCTTCAGCGTGTACTGGAGGAACCCTCCCGGTGACTGGATGTCCCGGTGATCCACCGACGAGGGCACCGACTCCTTCCACTGCGTTGCGCGCATGTAGCCCGCGAAGGTGACCTCGGAGGAGGCGGTCACGCCGATCCTCCCGGACAGGCCGACCGTCGCCCGGTGGGTGCGCTGGTACTCGTTGAAGGTCAGGGCGTCCGGGTTGGGCTGCCGGGGATCCTGGTACGCCTGCTGGGTGTTCAGCCCCTCGGCGTTCTGGTTGAAGAACTCGGTGCCCGCCACGATGACCGTCAGACGGTCCCCCTGGCCGAGGGCGAATCTGAATTTTCCGTAGACATTCGTCGCATCGGCTGCGGTATGGACGCGGTACCCGTCGAGCTCCATGCGGGAGCCGGACACGCGGTAGTTCATGGAGCCGTCGGTTCCGCCCACCTCGGTGAGCATCTTCCAGAACCCGTTCGAACCCCCGCTCACCGAGACCTCACCCGACGCAGCACCGGAGCCGCCGTCCCGAGTCTCGATGTCGAGGATCCCGCCCGACGCGCCGCCGCCGTACAGCGCTGAGGCAGGGCCGCGGAATACCTCGATGCGCTTGACCGTGGCCCAGTCCACGTCGAACAGGTCGGGCGCGAACCCGGTCGGGTCATTGAGCGGCAGACCGTCGAGCAACACCTTGATGCCGCGTATGCCGGTCTCGGTCAGGATCCCCTGGCCACGGATCGACATGTGCACCCGCTCGCCGTCCGCCTGGTTGTCCACCTTCACGCCGGGTACGAGCTTGAGCGCCTCCTCGGCGCCGATCGTCTTCGGGAGGCTTGCGAGCTGCTCTCCCTGGACGACCGTGGTCGCCGCCGGGTTCTCCTTCAGCGGTATGTCCATGCGCGGCGCGGTCACGATGATCGCGACCGGCGGAGCGGAGGGGAGCGACTGATCGTCCCCGTCCGCGGCGGCCACACCTGGCGGGATCGAGACGGACGCCGCGAGGAGCGCGACGGCGAGAGCGAAGGGGGTGCGGCCACGGCGGGGGGGCTGGGCCATGCGGCGGCGGCTCGATTTCAACTTGTACCTCCAAGGTACATGCAGCGCACCATGCTACTACGGACACGGCGGTGCCGTGGTTGCACGGAACGCGGTCGGCAGCCAAGGGCCAGGGGGCTCAGACGGGAGTTCTGCAGGGGAGCACCTGCGCCCTCAGCCCTGCCTCTCCCCGGAGGCGGAGGGCAAGTGACGAGGGAACGGAAGGGCGTCGCCGCTATGTGGAACTACAACCGTGTGTTGTTTCTCTGTGGGGCACGCCCTCCGGGCGTGCCTGACGTGAGGGTTCGGTAGTGGCTGGCATGAGCACGCGCGAAGCGCGTGCCACACATAGAAGAAAGCCACGTCCGCGGCGGACCGGCAGCCGGAATCAGACGAGTGGAACCGGGCAGGGCGCTGGTGGCAGTCGAGGCGCCGCTCAGTTCAGCGCGCGCAGGAAGCGGCGCCAGCGGGGCAGGTAATGATCGGATGGGTCGACCGACGCCGCCACCGCCGTCGCCCTGCCGACGATGGCGTCTTTCGCGACGAACCCGAACACTCGGGAGTCGCCGCTCTCGTCGCGGTTGTCGCCCATGACGAAGTACTGCCCGTCCGGGACCACCAGAGGGCCGAAGAAACGCATCGCGGGGATCTCAGGCGTGATCATGACAGGGTGG
>JAIQFQ010000013.1 GCA_020073245.1 Terriglobia bacterium
GGACGCTGTTCGAGCCGGTGGGCCTGGGGCAGACGAGCTATGTCTGGACCCAAGAACTCGATGGCAAGCTCGCGAGCGGGCACACCGCGGAGGGCAAGTTCCTGCGGAAGACGAAATACACCCACGCGAACGCCGCCTACTCCCTCTACACCACGGCTGAGGACTACGCGAGGTTCCTCATCGAGATCGTGAAGCCGGACCGGTCCGGAAGCCACTCACTCTCTCGTTCCTCCATTGAGGCCATGCTCGGCCATCAGGTGGAGGTCACCTCGCGGGATCCAGTCGAACGGCCGGGAGGCGCGCGTGGCGTGGCCGTCTACCGGAGCCTCGGCTGGTCGGTGAACAGCAGCGAGGCAGGTGACATCGTTCACCACAGCGGGGCCAACAGCTCCGGATTCCGCTGCTTCAGTCAGTTCAGCCCCGGCAGGCGATCGGCGATCGTGATCATGACGAACGGCGTCAGCGGTGGGGATCTCTGGACCCGCCTGATCAGCCAGGTCGGCGACCTGTAGGGCTGTTCTGGCTGTCATCGCGAGGTCCCCGAGCGCAGGGAGGGGGCCGTGGCGTTCTGGATCCCTCACGAGAATGCGATGGCTTCCAGGCAGGCTCGGAGTGAACGCCGATCGCCCGTGGCTATTCGTGAAGCGGCGTGACCTGGCCTACCGGGAGGCCAGCCAGTCGAGCGCCTCCTCTTCGGTGTCGAAGCAGACGATTTCTCTCTTCACGACCTTGACGAGGGCCTCGTAGATGATGCGGTAGATCCCGCCCACGCCGAGCACCGCGCTGGCTTGGAGGTACGGTGTGTTCGAACTGCTCCACTCCTTGAGGACGGTGATCCCCTTCGGGTTGAAAGCGGCTTTTGTGACGTCGGTGAGCAGCAGGAGAGAGCGTTTGGGTTGCGTCGAGATGATCTTTCTCGCCTGGTCCAGGACCTCGATGTTCTCCTCGACGCTCGTCGAATGCGAAAGGTCCACCTTCAGGATCTTGGCACCCTTATGCGCGATGAACCGCACGCGTTCCATTGCTCCTCCTGCGTGGCTTCCCGCAGATCATACCTTAGGCCCCGGCGAGAGTGCGGCGGCCGGACGTGTCTCGCTGCCGGGGCGGAGCAGGGATGAGGAGGGTCGGGCGGCCGCTCGCCCGCGCAACGGTGTCCAACACGGGGAACGCTCCCGGAGCGCGGGAACTTCCGTCGCGTCGGACAGAACCCTGTGCCTCCGTTTTGCGTCTAATAGGGTGACAGGCACTCGAGCCCCGCGCCGCATGTGACCGAGCGCGGGGACGTGAGAAGGAGCGGACCATGGCTACGGTGGCACGAGACGTCAGCGAGGCCCCGCGGCTCCCGGGCGGAGCGGCGGAACCGACTCCGGTCATCGCCGACCGTGGCGGTGATGCCAGGGTCATCATCGTCTGCTTACCTGTCCCTCCGGCGGTCGGGGACCGCTTCACGTTCGACGGCATCCGCTGGGAAGTGGTCCACACGAGAGACCACGTGCGCGGATGTGTCGCCAGACCGTGCCTGGGCGCTGCGCAGTAGACAGGCCCCCCCAACCCTCGGTCCTTGCACCGATCGCTGTGCTGCAGCCTGACTGGTTGCCGACCGATGAGTGCGTGGCGGCGGGATTTCCGACCCGAGGCTGCTCATATCCGCTGCGTCCGGGCACGGTGAGACGACCGGGCGCCCGAGGTCTGGCGCTCCGGCCGGCGCGGGGCACCTTGGGCGCATCGCGAGTGGGGGACGGAGGGGAGAGGAGGGCGGCCCGGCTTCGGAAACACTCCGGGCCGCTTCGCGCGGCCCGTAGATGTCTGATTTGTATGGTGGAGCCGACGCGGATCGAACGCGCGACCTCGAGAGTGCGATCAAGGACGGCGAGAAGCTGCGCACGGAGGCCGAGGACATTACCCTCTACAGCCTGCGGCACACGGCAGCGAGCGTGCTCCTGGCCCGTGGCGTACACGTCGAGGCGGTGAGCGAGCGCCTGGGGCACGCCTCGACCGCGTTCACGATGGACACCTACGTTCAATCGCTCTTGACGGTGCAGGAGCAGGCGGCCGCCTAGCTGGAGGAGCGATGCAAGGCAAGGGAGCGATAGGGTGTTAGACCTCGCCGTAGCTCTTCTTGAGCGGCAGTGGCTGTCGGGCGATTCACCGGGTACGGACCGGCACCAATCGTCGAGCCGGGGCGTGTCGTCGCCTCGGCATCTCGTCTCTCTTCCGCGCTGCCCAATGGAGACCACCGATCGGCTCCGGGCTCAACGCTCACCTGGACCAACTTTCCGGTTTTGCGTCACCTTGAGAGGACTAACATAGAAACTGGTACCGCAACTGGGGGCAGTCACATGAGCATACCGAACTGCAGAGCCGTGTCCGGCCTCCTCGCCACAATTGTCCCGTTTGTCCTCGCTCAAACCGGAGCGGCAGACAACCGCTGGGTCCAGCTCGGACCCGCGGGAGGCATGGTCTATGTCATCTCCGTCTCGCCCGACAGCGCGGACTCCGTCGTTGCCGGCACCTACTACGGCGGGCCCTTTGCATCGATCACGGGTGGCGAGAGCTGGTCGCCGTCGAACAGCGGCCTCAGCGACACCCGCGCCTTTGCCTATTTGGACAGCGGCGCTGGGACGTTCGTCGGCACGCCCTCCGGCATCTTCCGCAGGTTCGGCTCGCCGTACTGGTCGCAGTCCAGTGGCGGCCTGACGACGAAGTTCGTGTACGCGCTGGTGACCGACTGGACGGCCAACAACCGGCTCTTCGCAGGCACCAATGGCGGTGGCGTCTTCCGAAGCAACGACAAGGGCGCCTCGTGGCAGCAAATCAAGAACGAGCTCACCAACCTGACGGTGCGCACTCTCGTGATGGACGGCAACATCGGCACGCTGTTCGCCGGCACCCTGGGCGGCGGTGTATTCAGGGCGGGGAGCCTCGAGCAAGCGGACCCGCTCTGGCAGCCGATCAACACGGGGCTCGACGACAAGACCGTCAACTGCCTCATCCAGGCTTCGAGCTCGACACTCCATGCCGGGACGAACAGCGGGGTGTTCAGGACGCGCGACCGCGGCCTGCACTGGGAGCGCGCGAGCACCGGCCTGCCCTCGGGACGAGTGACTGGGCTGGATTTCGACCCGGCCCAGACCTCGACGCTATACGCCGCCACGCCCTCGGGACTGTTCAAGAGCCTCGACGCCGGCGACTCCTGGGCGACGGCGGGCGACGGTCTTCCGGCGGCGGGCGCCACCTGCGTCGCCGTCGCAGGCTCGAACCCGTCCGTCGTGTATGCCGGCACGTACCTGGGCGTCTACAAGAGCACGGACGCTGGAGCGACCTGGGTGGCCAAGACCGCGGACCTCTGGGATTCGGACGTCCTTGCGCTCGCAGCTGACCCGACCGCCACCAGCACGATCCTCGCTGGGCTGCCAAACGCAGGGGTCCTGCGCACGACCAGCGCCCAACCGCGCTGGGACGTTGCGTCTTCCCTCCCCAGCTGGAGCCTCGCGAACACAGGGCTCACCGACCTCTCCGTCACTGCCCTCCTTGCTGACCCCGTACAGTCGGGGGTGTTCTACGCGGGGACTGCGTCCGGGGTGTTCAAGAGCAGCGACCGCGGGCTCACCTGGGCCTTTGCCTCTCTTGGGCTCCAGGCGGCCGCCATCACGAGCCTTACCGCCGACTCGGCCGCCGGCGGCATCGTGTATGCGGGGACGTACGGCGCAGGCGTGTACCGGACCCGCGACGGCGCCGCCACGTGGGCCCCCGCGGGCTCCGGGATCGCGGACTCCAACATCAACACGGTCGCTGCCGACCCGACGGCTTCGCTCACGCTGTACGCCGGAACCGGGGACGGCGTCTTCAAGACCCAGGATGGAGGAGACCACTGGAGCGCCGCGAGCGCCGGTCTGACGAACCGCAACGTCATGGCCCTCGTCGTGGACCCCACCGCTCCGCTCACGGTGTACGCGGGCACGCTCGGCAACGGCGTGTTCAGGAGCACGGACGGCGGTGCCTCGTGGGCCGCAACCAGCGCCAGCCTCACCTCGGGCAACGTCATGGCACTCGCCATGACCCCGACCACTCCGCCGGTCGTCTACGCCGGGACGTGGGGTGGCGGCGTGTTCGCGAGCAGCGACAACGGCGAGACCTGGAGTCAGCTTGTCACCGACATGACCGAGCGCCACGTGGCGACGCTCCTCGCGCCCCCTGCCGGCGCAAACATGGTGCTCGCCGGCACCTGTGGCGGTCTTCGGGCCGGCCTCTTCGGAACGTGCACGCTGGCTTGCGGCGTCACGGCGCCGTCGACCGCCGCTCCCGGGGCAACGTTCACAATCCGGGGCCCGGAGGTCAGGCCGAGCGGATGCCTGGGGGCCGTCACCTACGACTGGGACCTCGGCGACGGCTCCCCGCACCTGACGACCTCAAGCGCCACGTACGCGTACCAGAACACGGGCGCGTACACCTGGCACCTGACTGCCGCGGCCGGCACCACCGTTTGCAAGACCAGCGGCACCATCACCGTATCCTCACTGTCCCGGGTGCGGCGCCATCTCAGACGGCGCTGATGCCGCCTCGTGAATTCGCCCGATGCTCCTGCAATCCCAGGGCCTATGACTGGGGAAACGTGAGTCTTCGCCGTGGCCCGATCGAGATGTGTCGGGTGAGCGGCTTGGAATCTGAGCCGAATCGAATCAGGTCAGGTCTTCGGGGAGCGTGGGGGTTCCGGGTGACGCTTAGGCAAACACCCGGAGATGAGGTTGGAACCCTGTGGGGCAATGAGGGTGCCGGAAGTCAGGCGGCACACATTTTGTCTCCCAGGGACGAGTCTGGCTGCCACAGGGGCGGCCTAAGTCATTGATTTGATTTGGTGGAGCCGACGCGGATCGAACGCGCGACCTCCAGAGTGCGATTCTGGCGCTCTCCCAGCTGAGCTACGGCCCCACCCGTTGGGCGGCGAAGTCTAACACGGGCTCGGGCCGTGGTAAAGCGTTGTGGCCCCTTTGGCGGGCCCGCTTCCGAAGGCAGATGCGGTGTCGTTGAGAGCGGCGCCGCCTGCCGTCAGAAGAGCTCGATTCGCGACGAGCTCGCGGTCACGAACACCTTCGGGCCGTTGCCGGAAAGGCCCAGCCTGATGGTCTTCGGGTCACTCTGGCCCGGAAACGACGACCGGATCTCGCCCTTGCTGCTGATCAGCTCGCCGCCGGGCTGGCTTCCCGGAGGAAGGGAGACCCTCACGCGCCCCGACGTCGTTGTGATGCGGACCTCGTCGGTCGGTTTCAGGGCGTCGAACCGGGTGACGACGTTGCCGGACGTGGTGGCGACGCCCGCCGGTCCCAGCAGTCCCGACAGGCGGACATCGCCGCTCGAGGTATCGCAGCGAACGCTTCGGGCGCCGCCCGAGAGCTCGACCGACCCGGAGGCCGAACGCGCCATTAGCTTCTCGAAGGCGCGACTTGCGCGCAGCGTGATGTCGCCCGAAGTGGACCTTGCCTCGATCTCCGGCGCCCACCCCGTGAACTCGCTGTCGCCCGAGGCCGTGCGCAGGCGCAGAGGCCTGGCATCGGGGAACTCACCAGCCACGAACAGGGAGCCGGAGGCAGTGGATACGTCGGGCCGGACGTTCAGGGGGAGCGTGAGATCGATGTGGGCTCGGGTCACGAGGACGCCCTTGAGCAAGCTGAGGCCGGGAGGGTTCGGGGCGGTGATGCGCAGCTCGTCGTCCTTGTCCTGGACGGTGGGACGGTGTGCCTCTAGCCATGCGGTCGCCTTCTTTTCGCTGATGGCGTCTGCGACCAACTCGATCGTGAGCCTGATGTCGGGGATGTCCGAGGCGCGGACGGTCACGTCAAGGGGTCCGGCGTCGACCAGAACGACTTTTCCTGCCTGCGACGGGAAAGACTTCTCGGTCGTCTCTTTCCTCTCCGCGGCAGTCGCCATCGAGGCTAAGAGGACAAGCGCGACACCAATCACCTTCACCTTCATTGTTTCCTCCAGCGTGCGCGGGCATCGTAGGGTTTCCTGCTCGCCGCCGCAAGGCCACCTTGACAGTGGGCCAGGCCCACGTTACCTTTTTCGTGCCCATCCGGGCGCGAGCGGGCATAACTCAGCTGGTAGAGTGTCAGCTTCCCAAGCTGAAAGTCGCGGGTTCAAATCCCGTTGCCCGCTCCACCTCTTTGAGGCGGGAGGGTCCCTTGGCGAGAGACACGGACGCGGTAACGCAGGACCCACGGCAGGCGGCTACCGCCACTGTGATCGGCCGACAGACCCGCATCGAAGGAACGATCACCGGCGGGGGGGCCGTCCGCGTGGATGGTGGTCTCAAGGGGGCCGTGCATCTCGAGGCGCCCCTCGAGATCGTCCAGGGCGCATCCGTCGAGGCCGAGGTCCAAGCCACCGTGGTGCGTGTGGCTGGGTCTGTGACCGGCAACGTGACCGCGACGCAGCTTGTCGAGCTCCTCGCCACGGCCGTCGTGAAGGGGGACGTCTCTGCGCCCGCGCTGCACGTCGTCCAGGGTGCGAAACTCGACGGTCGGGTGGTCATGAAGACGGACCGGGTGCCTGAAGCCGAGATCCCCAAGAACCGCTGAAGGGGCTGTCCCTGAGGGGTTTGACGGTCGGTGTATACTCCGAAATAGGAGAGGTGCGCTGACCGTGAGCAGCCAGACGACGGTTGAGATCTTCGGACGCCGGTTCGAGCTACGTGCCTCGGAGGGGAGCGAGAGAGTTGAGGAGCTCGCCCGCTTCGTGGACCGGCGGATGCGAGAGCTGGCGGAAGTCTCACCGCACGTGGACACGTCCAAACTCGCGGTGCTGACGGCGCTTAACATTGCGGACGAGCTTTTCAAGGAACAGGAAACGGAACCTGGGACGCGAGCTGAAAAAGTACGAGAACGGGTGGAAGGGTTGATCAAACGGTTGGACGAGGTTCTCGAGCCCTCCTGAACGAGGGTCGCTGTGCGTTTGACAAGGAGGCCCCTGCGCGGTTAGTGATGAGCGAAACTATTCTTGAACCAACACCTATTTGATGGGTTCCGGGTCCCGCTCTCCTGAGCAGCCTTACGGCGAGCGATGGAGAGTGGGTAGGGCCCCAGCCTGTGGTTAGCAGGTTCAAATGGGGTTGCTCACACGGCCGAGGCGGGGGCCTTTAACCCCTTCCCCATCCACCCTGACAGCG
Source organism: Terriglobia bacterium (assembly GCA_020073245.1). Lineage (GTDB taxonomy): Bacteria > Acidobacteriota > Thermoanaerobaculia > Thermoanaerobaculales > Thermoanaerobaculaceae > RBG-13-68-16. The sequence goes on from JAIQFQ010000013.1 coordinate 7,163, forward strand.
CGGTTGCGCCCAGGTTCATTGAAAGGGGGGATGTGTGACCGCCCTAATGATCCTCGCAGATGCCGTCGTAGTAATTGTGGCGGCATTAGCTGCAGCCTGGTTCGTCGGCCGGAGGGCCAGGGCCAAGCTCGAGCAGACGCACCGTGACGCGGAGCTAGAGGCCCGCCGCATGTTGGCGGCGGCGCAGCAGGAAGCGGAGCAGCGCCTTCGTGACGCGGGCGTGGAGGCGAGGGAGAAGCTCCTTACCGCACGCTCCGAGTTTGAACGCGAGACCCACGAATACCGGCAAGAGCTGTTGGCGCTGGAGCGTCGCCTGGACCAGCGGGAAGGCGCGCTCGACGAGCGCGCACGCAACGTCGACGCCCAGGTCAAGGATCTCGAGGACAGGAAGCACCAAGTCGAGGAGCGCGAGACTGTCCTCGCCCTGCAGGAAGACGCCCTGGCGGCAGCCGCTGCCGAGCAGCGGGCACAACTCGAGCGCATCGCCGGCCTCACCTCCGACCAGGCCAAGGCCGAACTGGTACGAGCGATGGAGAACGACGCCCGCATGGACGCCGCGAAGACCCTGAGGCGGATCGAGGAGGAGGCAAACCAGGAGGCAACGAACCGCGCCCGCCGCGTGATATCGCTCGCCATTCAGCGCATCGCGGCCGAGCACGTGGTGGAGAGCACCGTGTCGGTGGTTGACCTGCCCAACGACGAGATGAAGGGTCGCATCATCGGACGGGAAGGTCGCAACATCAGGGCCCTTGAGACCGCTACCGGCGTCGACCTCATCGTGGATGACACGCCGGGTGCCGTGCTGCTGTCGTGCTTCGACCCGGTGCGCCGGGAGGTCGCGCGGCTCTCGCTCGAGCGCCTGATGCTGGACGGGCGCATCCACCCCGGGCGCATCGAGGAAGTGGTGGGGAAGATCCGGCAGGAGCTCGAGGAGAAGATCTTCCGCGACGGCGAGGCTGCCGCCATCGAGCTCGGCCAGCCGGACTTCCACCCGGAGATCCTCAGGCTTCTGGGTCGCCTCCAATATCGCACCTCGTACGGGCAGAACGTCCTCTTGCACTCGAAGGAGGTCGCCTGGCTCTCCGCGCACATGGCCACCGAGCTCGGCGTCAACGTCCGCGTCGCCAAGCGGGCCGGCCTCGTGCATGACATCGGCAAGGCGGTGGACCGGGAGATGGAGGGAACCCACCTCACCATCGGCCGTGACCTGCTGCGCAAGTACGGCGAGTCCGAAGAGGTCGTCCACGCGATGGAGTGTCACCACGGCGACGTGGACGCGCGCTCGATCGAGGCCGTCCTCGTGACGGCGGCGGACGCGCTTTCGGCGGCGCGGCCGGGCGCTCGGCGCGAGATTCTCGAGAGTTACCTCAAGCGTCTCGAGAAGCTCGAAGGGATAGCGAACGAGTTCAAGGGTGTGCAGAAGGCGTTCGCGATCCAGGCCGGTCGAGAGCTGCGCATCGTCGTGGAGTCCGAGAAGCTCTCCGACGAGGATGCGGTCTGGCTCTCGCGTGACATCGCCAAGAAGATCGAGGCCGAGCTCACGTACCCGGGGCAGATCAAGGTGACGGTGATCAGGGAGACCCGCGCGGTGGAGTACGCACGGTAAAGGCGTGGCTGGCAGCGGACCTACTGTCCGGGCGGGGGGCCCGCGTCCGCTCCACCCGCCCGCCCGGATGCTCTAGCTTCCCCGTGCCCCCGCTCGCCACGCCGGAGTCGCGTCTCGCCCATGGCGTCTCTGATTGCGGCCACGCGTCCTGATGTAGCCTCCGGCTACACTCCGGCGCAGGCCGCTCCCGCGCCTTGCGATAGGCCCAACGGCGGCCGAGCGGCTACACGCCTGCTTTCCTCGCCCTTCCTTCTCCGTTTCTCCGAACTCGGAGCCCCGAGCCCCGAACCTCGAACTCGGTGTCATTGCGAGCCCTACCGCAGGCAGGGCGAAGCAATCTCGTGGTCACCGCGACGTCGGAGACACGGCAGGAGGACCGGGATTGCTTCGTTGGTCCGCCTGCGGCGAGCCTCCTCGCAATGACATCGGGTTCGGGGCGACGACAACCCTGCCGGCCACTGTCCACAATCCACGAGCCACGCGCCACAGTCTCTCCCGCGTAGAAGAAACCAGGGTAGGATCGCTGCCGTACAAAATGGAAGTTCGGTGCCAGTGTGGGAGTTCCCGCACGAGAGGGCGCGCCGAGGAGGCGAAGCGTGAGTTCTGATGTCGTTCTCGCAGTACGCGGCGTCAACAAGACGTTCGGGAGCGTGCGCGCGGTGGACGCCCTGTCGTTCTCCGTCGCGCGTGGCACCATCACCGGCCTTTTGGGGCGCAACGGGGCAGGGAAGACGACGACGCTGCGCATGATCAACGGAATCTTCTTGCCGGATTCCGGGACGATCGAGCTATTCGGTACGACGGATGCCGCCGCCGCCCGCGACCGCATCGGCTACCTCCCCGAGGAGCGCGGCCTCTACCGCAAAATGAAGGTGATCGACCAGCTCCTTTTCCTGGCCGAGATCAAGGGGCACCGCCCGTCCGACGCTAAGCCGCGTGCGGAGACGTGGCTGAGGCGCTTCGACCTCTGGGAGAAGCGCGCGAGCAAGCTCGAGGAGCTCTCCAAGGGGAACCAGCAGAAGGTCCAGCTCATCGGCGCGCTGCTCCACGACCCCGAGGTCCTGACTCTCGACGAGCCGATGTCCGGGCTCGACCCGGTCAACGTCGTGCTCGTGCGTTCGATCTTCAAGGAGCTCAAGGCCGAGGGACGCACGATTCTGCTCTCCACCCACATGATGGGAGAGGCCGAGAAGATGGTGGACGACATCGTCCTCATCCACGAGGGCCGCACGGTGCTCGCCGGCGAGCTGGAGCACGTGAAGAGCTCCTTCGGCTCCAACACGGTCCACCTCGCGTTCGAAGGGGACGGATCGTTCCTCGCCGGGCTGCCAGGCGTGTCGAGCGCACGGGTGGACACGAACGCGGCGGAGCTGCGCCTCGTGCCGGGTTCCGACCCGCAGGCGGTGCTGGCGGCGGTGGTCCCGAAATTGCGGGTGACCCGGTTCGAGATCGCGGCTCCGTCGCTCGAGGAGATCTTCATCGACAGGGTCGGGGCCGGCACTGTCGCGAACCGGCCGGCGGAGGTGGCATCATGAGCAAGACGCTCGCCGTCCTCAAGCGAGAATACCTCGAGGTCGTCCGCAAGAAGTCCTTCATCATCATGACGCTCATCTTCCCGTTCCTGATGGCCGCGCTGATGTTCGTGCCCACCCTGCTGATGATGAAGGGCATCGAGGGCAAGCGCGTCGTGGTGGTGGACGGCACGGCGAGGCTGCAGGAGGCGTTCAGCGCCAAGCGGCCGACGCCGCCTCCGGAACAGCCCGCGAGCAAGGCCGCGAGGGAGCTCGGCAAGCGGGCCGAGACGCAAGCGGGCGGAAAGGCGCTCGAGCTCAAGACCGATTACGTGGCGGCGACAGGTGACGCCAAGGCGGCGGCGCAGCCGTACCTCGACCGTCTCAGGGAGAACGGCAGCGGCCGGCACGAGCGGTTGGACGGGGTGCTGCTGATACCGTCTGACGCGTTCACCAACACCGACGCCAAGCTCGTCTACTACAGCCGTGCGGTGAGCGACATCATGACCGAGGAGCGCCTCGCGAGCACCGTCAACCACGCGCTTTCGCGCGAGAGGTTGGCCGGGCGGGGGATCGGAGCCGTCGAGGCGGACCGGCTCCTCAAGCGCCTCGAGCTCGAGGGCGTCAAGGTTTCCAAGAGCGGCGAAGAGAAGAAGGGTGGCGAGCTGTCGTTCCTTGTGGGGTTCATCTTCGCCGCGCTGCTGCTGTTCCCGACCATGATCCACGGCCAGGAGGTGATGCGGGGGATTGTGCAGGAGAAGACCGAGCGCGTGGTGGAGATCCTGATCTCTTCCATGCCGTCGTTCGACCTGCTGTCCGGGAAGGTGATGGGCCTCGCGCTCGTGGGGCTCACGCAGGTCGGCGCGTGGCTGGCAATGGGCGGCGCGATGGCGGTTTACACCGGCGGCGCCGCGTTGGTCGCTGGCGTCAACGTCTTCCAGGCTGTGGACCTCAGGGTCATTCCGTGGTTCTTCGTGTTCTTCCTGCTCGGGTACCTGACGTTCGTCTGCATCTACGCTGTCGGTGGCGCGATCTCCAACTCCGACAAGGAGGCGCAGCAGTTCATGGGGCCGATCATGATGGTCGCGATGGTCCCGTGGATGCTCGCGTTCCCGATCCTGCAGAACCCCGAGTCCACGCTCGCGACGGTACTCTCGCTCGTCCCGGTGTTCACACCGATCACCATGTTCATGCGGATCATCGTGAGCGAGCCGCCGCTGTGGCAGATCGGGATCTCGGTGGCCGTGTCCGTCGCGACCGTCGTGGCGTTCTTCTGGATGACGGCGAAGATCTTCCGGGTCGGGATTCTCTCGTACGGGAAGCGGCCAAGCCCCGCCGAGCTCTGGCGCTGGCTGAAAGTGGCCTGAGCCAGGCCGTCCAACTCGCCTCTCCGCGGCGGAGCGCTCGCTTCTTCCCCTGCGGGGAGGCCTGTTTTCTTTTGCCCCTCGGGATCGCGGCCCTCCTCGCTTGCTCGCCCCCGGTCGCTGCGGCAATCCTGTGCGGGGATCCCGCGCCAACCCGCCCTCCCACCCGGCGCTTGTGACCCCCGCGCCCCCACGCTCGGCTCGCCGGAGGCGAGCGTCACTCAGGAATCCTCGGCCGCGACCCAGCAGCGCGTCCCGGAACGGGGGCCCCTCGGTGTCCGCAAAGGAAGAGACGCGTCACCGACACCCCGTTCCGGATCCGCGCGCTGGGGGCCCCGCGGCCTCGGATCAACTGCCGCTTCACCCGAGGGGCTGAGTTGAATACCCCCCGCCCGGGGTTCCTGTCGTCATCGCAAGTGGACCGCGTCTTGCAAGAGTCGCGGTTCCCCTACCTCAGCGCTAACGGGTATCGGCGACGGCGACACGTGTGATGGGTGTGGGGTATTCAATCCGCCGGTGCTGTGGGTGGCCGATGGCTCCGCAGCCCGCGGGCACCGGACGGGCGATCCGCACTGGGGTGTCGGTGACGCGTCCTTACGCGGACACCGAGGGGCCCCGGCGCGGATCGCCCAGTCCGGTCGCGGGCGGAGGAGTCCGAGGGCGCAGGCCGCGGGGGCGGCCAAGCCCGAGGGCGGCCATCCCGCAGCACCGGCAAAAAAAAGGCGTGCCCGCAGGGCAAGAACGGGAAGCCTTCACGGAGTGGATCGAGGAGGCCCGTCGACGCTGCGACGCGGCCGGGGTGCAGGCTAGCTGCGGCGCAGCACGAGCAGGCGCGGTTCGGTCATCTCCTCGACTGCGAAGCGCGGGCCCTCTCGGCCGACGCCGGACTGCTTGACGCCACCGTACGGCATCGGGTCGCTGCGCCATGAAGGGATGTCGCCCTGGATCACGGCCCCGACCTCGAGCGCGGCGAACGCCCGCTGGATCTTCTCGACGTCGCGGGTGAAGACGCCGGCCTGGAGGCCGAAGCGCGAGTCGTTGACAAGCGCCAGCACCTCCTCGAAGTCGCGGTAGGGCCGCACGACGGCGACGGGCGCGAACGCCTCCTCGCACCAGAGGGGGGCATCGTCGGGCACGCCCTCGAGGGCGACCGGACATACCACCGAGCCCTCGCGGCGCTTCGCGTTGAGACAGCGCGCGCCGCGGCGCTCGGTCTCGGCGATCCACGCCTCGATGCGGTCCGCGTCGCTTGGCGTGATCATCGGCCCGCACAGCGTCTCCTTGGCCGCGGGGTCCCCGGTCGCGAACGCGGCGGTCGCAGCCGCGAAGGCTCCCGTGAACGCGGCCGCGATCTGGTGGTGGACGAGCACGCGCTGAACCGAGATGCACGACTGCCCCGCGTACGAGTAGGCGCCGAGCGCAATCCGCTGGGCGACGGCCTGGAGGTCCCCGGCGTCGGGCTCCACGATGACCGCCGCGTTGCCGCCCAGCTCGAGGGCGACCTTGCGATCCCAGGCCTTCTGCTTGAGGTGCCAGCCGACCGCCGCCGAGCCCGTGAACGTCAGGAGGCGGACCCGCGCGTCGTCGAGGAGCGCGGCGGCCTCGGCGCCGCCGCACGGAACCACATTGACGCCCCCGGCCGGCAGGCCGGCATTGTGGAGGATCTCTGCGAGCACGAGCGCCGGCGAGGGCGTTTGCGACGCGGGCTTGAGGACGATCGGGCAGCCGGCCGCAACCGCGGGCCCGAGCTTGTGGGCGACGAGGTTCAGCGGGAAATTGAACGGGGTGATCCCGACGACCACACCGACCGGGAACCGGCGCAACAGGGCCATGCGCCCCGCCCCCGACGGGAACGCCTCGAGGTCGAGCAACTCGGCGTGCGGCGTGCGGGCGACGCGGGCCGACTCGGCGAACGTCTCCACGCACCGGTCCGCCTCCACCCTCGCGAGGGCGAGCGGCTTCCCGGCCTCCTCGACGAGGAGGTGGGCGAGCTCGTCGCGCCGGTGTGCGACCTCGGCCGCGGCCTTCTCGAGGATCCCGGCTCGTTGGTTGGGCGACATCCTGGCCATCGGCTCCCGGGTCGCGGCCGCGGCGTCGAGCGCAGCGAACAGCTCGTCTTTTCCTGCCCTCGCCACGCGGGCGACCTCGTGCCCGTCGTACGGGGACTTCACGGCGATCGTGGCGGACGTCATCCGCCCCTGACCGGAAATGAACGCTCCAAGCTCTCGCATGTCGGCCTCCCGGGGGACTTAATCGTAGCGCGACGGGCAAGAACGGCAGAGGATCGGAGGGGCAGAGGAGCTGAGGGGAGAGGGGAGAAGGCAGACGGAAGTGGGCAGCAGGGGAAGTACGGAACGGCGCAGTTGGTAGCTGTCTCTCGTCTACCTTCTACCCTCTTCCTTCTTCCGTTCACCGAGCCTTGGAACCCGCCCGTCGTTTCTCCTCCGCTCCTCGGCACCTCTGCTCCTCAGCTGTTGGTGTCAGGCGTGCGGGGCGAAAGAAACAGGGGCCGCCTCCCCCCCAGTCAGCGGCCCCGATCCTGCCGAAGCAGGATGGAGGTTGCCCTCCGAACGGCCACAACGGGCAAACGGCGCGGATATTCCCGAGGTCGTCCATCCGGCCTGAAGTGCTTGAGCCTCTAGAAGTTGAACTGGAGCGTCAGCTGCGTGCGCCTGTCGTCCGGCTTGCTCTGATCATCGTATCTGACCAGGTCGTAGTCGAGGAGCAGGTCATTACCTTTGGCCAGGTGGTACGCGATGCCCGCGATGATCCGGCTGTAGTTCTTGATGGGCTTGGTGGTGTCAGGCTTGAAGTCGTCGTAGCGGCCGAGCACGCTCCACTCCGGGGTGGGTTTGACCTCAACAAACGCGGACCAGCCCGTGCGGTCGAGAGCGTTGCCGCGTGCGTCGAGCGCCTTGCCGGCGAGGTCGCCCTTCCCGGTGAGGTAGGTGCCCACCAGGTTGAGGTAGCGGCTCTCGAACGTCAACGCCCCGGAGCTCAGCGCCCACTTCGGCTCGGCGACGGTGTTCCCCTTGCCGGAAATCCCTGAGTACGTGACCTGCAGACCCGGGATGACGTCGGGGAGAGGCCGGATCGTCAGGCGACCCTCGATCGGCTTGTCCGTGTTCTGCTCCGAGGCGGCATAGCCGCCGCCGTTGTAGACGCCGACCGCGAACGATCCGTAACGTCCCGGGAACGCGCTTGAAACTGTCTTCTGGTACTCCTCGGGCAGCTCACCTCCAAGAAGGGCGCCGACCACGACGCCGACGTCGGCGGACGAGATCAACCCGGCACGGTCCATGAAGAGCGCGTCCTGCATCCGGTAGCGATCGATTTTCTCCTCGAAGTCAAGCCATGGCGTCTGCACCATGCCGAAGGCGACGTAGGGCTTCGTCAGGAGGCCGAGCCTCGCAGTCGAGAACGTCCCGTACGCGTACTTGAGCCGGTACTTCGTTTCGCCGGTCGTGGCGTCCTGCGTGACGTCGGGGGTTATTCGCGCCGAGAAGTACGGGGTGATGGCGGCGTTGACGTTGATGTACGCGCGCTTGACGACGAACTTCGAGTAGTCCGAGCCGCTGGTCTGGCCGTCCTGGTACGAGATGAAGCCCGTGGCGCCGACACGCACCTGGCGAAAGGGTGCCGACGCCGTCGGAACCGGTTTCCGTATCGGCCTTTCGTACGCCGGGAGGTTGTACTTGAACAGGAAGAGATCGAGCGCGGTCTCGTTCTCGGCGACCACGGTCTCGCCTGCAGGTCCCCGGCCGGCAAGCGTGATCGCCGCCCCCATCTCACCCGATCGCTGGAACGTCTTGTACCGCTCGGAGGTGTTGAAGACGTAGATGCGGCCATCCTTCCTGACCTCCTGGTAGTAGAGCCCCGTAACCTGCGCGCCAACGATCCCGGCAAGCAGAAGGAAGGAGACCGCAACGGCTAGCGCGGCGAGGAACGGCCGAGTGAGGTCGGGTTGCAAATCGAGGCCATGGCTGCGGCGGGGGGTCGTCATCGCATCCTCCTGATGGGGACGCATCGTACCGCATGGACGGTGAATTTGTGAAAGAGAGGGCGAGGTACGGGCGCAGCGAGTCCGGGCGAAGGTTCAGAAGCGGGAGGTCGAGAATCGAAAGTCGAAACTCAGAAACGCCGACGATGGCGGACGCTAGCCTTCGACCTTGGACTTTCGACTTTCAACTGGGCGGTCGGGTGAAGGAAACGCCTCCCGCCCCGGCAAGTCCGCCGGGGCCGGAGGAACTTTCGACCTTCGACTTCGGACTGTCGACGGTCGCTAGAAGTCGTACGAGAACCAGAGGCCGATCTCGTTGTACTTGCCCTTGAAGCCGGCCTTCGTCGAACCGATCGTTCCGTTGCCGGTGCTGACCGTGCCCCCCTCGGCATCGGCGTACTTGTACGCGAGCGAGGCGAGCACGGGCTTGGCCGGCTTCCACTGCACGCCCAGGTTGTAGTAGGTGAGCTTGAGCGCCGAGTTGAGGGTCTTGCTCGGCTTGGCGTTGTCGTAGCGCCCGAACAACGTCCAGTCGTTGTCGACCATGTACTGCAGCCAGCCGGAGACGCCGTCGGACTTGTCCGCGGTCGTCTGCGTCACGCGGTTCCAGTTGTCGGCGGTGAAGTACTCGGCGCCGATCTTGACCGGGCCGATGACCCAGTTGGCGAGCGCGTTGAAGCGATTCGCGGTGTGCTTCGCAGGGGAGGCGTCGGTGTCGTTGCCGCGCTTGCCGCTGTAGCCGCCGACCGCGAAGGTCAGGCCGGTGATCGGCTCGGATGACACGCGCCCTTCGAAGTCCACCGACTTGGTGCGCGTCACGCTGCTGTACCCCTTGCCGTTGCCGATGGTGAACGCGTAGCTCAGCATGTTGTTGGCCGCCTTGCCGAGGAAGTGCAGGCCCCACTCGGCGGAGGAACCGAACCCCAGGCTGTCGGTGATCGTCTGCTCGAAGTAGCGTTGCCCGTAGATCCCCTCCACGAACGGGATCCATGGCGTGTCGGCGGCGCCGAGGCGGAAGATCGCCTCGTTGGCGAGCTTGAGCTGGAGGTTGGCCTTCTTGACGAAGACGTCGTAGCGCTTCGCGCCGACGTCGCCGATGTCGGACTGGAACTGCGCCGACCACATCGAGTTGAATTCGTGCGTCACGGTGAAGTAGAAGCGCTTCACGTCGATGCCGACGCCGGAGTCGCTGCTCTTCACGCCGGTGCCGTCGTCCCTGATCTCTTTCGAGCCGAGGTCGGCGTACAGGCGCCCGCCGATGCTCGTCTTGGGGAACGCCGGAGCCGGCGCCGGCGGCTTGGGCGACGGCCGGTCGTACGCGGGGAGGTTGTGTTTGAACAGGAACAGATCGAGGGCCGTCTCGTTCTCGGCGATGACGGTCTCGCCGTCGGGCCCACGGCCGATCAGGGTGATCCCCGTGCCCATCTCGCCGGCGCTCTGGAACGACTTGAAGCGCTCGGAAGTGTTGAACACGTAAATGCGGCCTTCCTTCTTGGCCTCCTGGTAGTAGAGCCCGGTGACCTGGGCCGTGGCGGTGCCGACCAGCAGCAGCGCGGCGAGGACGGCGATCGCCACACGCCGGAACCCGGCACCCCGGTTGGTCGAACCACGACGCTTCTCGATTGTCATCTCTCCTCCTCGGGGGTTGTCCCCGTTTCGGGATTTGTAGGGCGGGTGTTTGAGGGAGGGAAGGTAACGGCGTGAAGACGGTGTGAAGCGTGTGAAGAAACCCCGAGGACGACCGGGCTGTGCTCAGGCCGCGCCGGACGGAGCGTTGCCGGCGGAGGCGTCCGCCTTCGCGGCGCCCGTCCCGGCGTTGCCGCCGCTCCGGGTCAGCGCGATCCCGGAGAGCACTGCCGCGGCGCCCAGGAATTGGCCTGGAGTCCACCGCTCGCCGAGGGTGAGCCAGGCGAACCCCGCCGCGATGACGGGCGTGAAGTTCTGGTACACGGCGGTCCTGGCTCCGCCGAGCGTCGCGATCCCCGCGTTCCACAGGATGTACGCGACCCCGATCGCGAACACCCCGGAGAACGCGACGCCGAACCAGCCCCGGGCCCCGACCGCGCCCCAGTCCTGGCGGGCCAGCGAGGGCAACGCGAGCAGCACGAGCGGGGGAGTGCCCGCGACGAACGTCACGAGCGTCGCGGTGACGGCAGGGGTCCGCGCCATGACGCCGCTCGCGAAGACGGTATAGGCGGCCCAGACGGCGGCCGAGGCCAGGATCAGCAGGTCGCCCGCGAGGTTGCCCGTTTTGAACTCGTTGTGCGACCCGGCGGCGAGGACGAGCGCCAGGCCGCCGACGGCGAGAGCGACCCCGGCCCAGGCGAGCCGCGGGAGGCGGTCGCGCCCGAGCGCCGTGGCGAGCAGTGCCACCAGCATCGGGCACGACGACATGATCAGCGAGGCGTTGGCGGCCGTAGTGCGAGCGATCCCCTGGATGAAGATCACCTGGTAGAGCGTATTGCCGAGGATCCCGAGTAGCGCGAGCTTCGCGAGGTCATGTCGCGGGATGCGCGGCATCGCCCCCCGGCCACGCGCGAGGGCGGCGAGCGTCAGGGTCGCCATCACGAATCGCACGGCGTTGAAGACGTAGGGGTCGAGCTCGCGCAGGGCGGCCTTGATCGCTGCATAGTTGACGCCCCAGATCACGATCGTGACGAGCAGGCCGAGGTCGACCACGGAGAAGCCGAACCTGCGGGCCGTTGCGAGTGTCACCGGGCGCACCCGCTAGGCGCTGGTTTCCGGGCGGGCCGGACGGGAGAAGATCCTCTTGAGGAAGCTCCGAACCGCCTCGGCGGCCTCGGCGGTCATGGAGTACGCCCCGGCCTCGACGCCGGCAAGGCCCAGAAGCAGGCGTGAGACCTGCGCGTCCCGCCGGTGGACCAGGAAAACGGGCAGGCCGTGCCGGAGCGCGGTGGCCACCTCGACGCCGACGCCGTGCGAAGGGGTCGACACCTCGGCCACCAGGGCGTCGCAGCTTGCGACCCAGTCGAGATCGCGGCGGGCGATCTCGCCGTCGGTGGCCGGGCCCTCGACCTCGCGTCCGAGCGGGTCGGCAACGTGCCGGGTGGGCACCTCGTGACCGCACGATTCGATCGCCTCGAGCAGAGCCCCGATCGCCCCGACGTCCCGGGACGCGTTGGTCATCGCCGCCGCGAGGTACACGCGCACTCGAGAGAGTGTAACGCGCGTGAGGCTGGGAGACGGAAAAGGGAAAAGGTGAAAGGGAAAACGGACGACGAAACGCCAGCCAATGTAGCGGCCGCCCGTCGGGCGGCCGGTCTTCCTTGCCGGGACGGTACGGATGCTGGCGGCCGGCCAGCGGCTGGCCGCTACATTTGCTCTTGTTCTTCCGTTTTACCTTTGCCGTTTAACCTTTGACTGCACCGTCCGGCCTTCGCACTTACAAGGAGCCTCAGCGCTTCCCATGCGGTAGACTCCAGGCGTGCCGGAGCGCCCCATTCTCATCGCGATCGACGGCCCGGCCGGGGCCGGGAAGTCGGCCGCGGCCCGAGAGGTGGCGGTGCGGCTCGGCCTGCCGTACCTCGATACCGGCGCCATGTACCGCGCGGTGGCACTGCTCGCGTGCAGGGCGGGGCTGGGGCCCGAACTCGACGAGGCGGGCCGGACCGCCGTGATCGAGCTGGCGCGGCACCTCGAGGTCTCCTTCTCCGGCGACCCGCGCGCCCAGCGCGTTGCGGTCAACCGCCGGGACGCCACGGACGAGCTCCGGACGCCCGAGGTCTCACAGATGGCGTCGGTGGTGTCTGCCATCCCCGAGGTCCGCCGCGAGATGGTCCCGCGCCAGCGCGAGCTGGCGGCACGCGCCGGCGGGATCGTGGAGGGGCGGGACATCGGTACCGTTGTGTTCCCGGACGCCACGCTCAAGGTCTTCCTGACCGCGGCGCCGGAGGTGCGCGCCAAGCGACGGTTCGATGAGCTAGCGCGGCGCGGCGTCACAGCCCGCTGGGAGGACGTTCTTGCCGAGCAGTACGAGCGCGACCGGCGTGACTCGACGCGGCAGGACTCCCCGCTGCGCCCGGCCGAAGGGGCGGTGGTCGTGGACACGACGCGGCTTTCGCTCGCGGACGTGGTGGCTGCGGTAGTAGCTCTCGTCCCGCGAACCCCTTGACACCCTAAGCGTGCTCCTCGTATAGTTTGCCGTTTGTAAAACAAGTAGTTAGATGCCCCGCCCGGAGCATCTCGAGGAGGCCAAGTGGTTGACAGCCCGGACAACAAGCAGCACAACACGCCCGCCGGAAAGGAGGAGAGCAAGAGCACCGTCAGTCGCAACCAGATGCGCGAGATGGTCGAGGAATCGTTCCAGCATCTGCGCGAAGGCGACGTCGTTCGCGGCACCATCGTCGCGTTCAACGACAGCGACGTTGTGGTGGACATCGGCTTCAAGTCGGAGGGGGTCATCCCCCGCTCCGAGTTCACCGACCGCGACGGCAAGCTGACGGTCAAACCCGGCGACGAGGTGGACGTCCTGGTTGAGCGGTTCGACGAGAATATCGGTGAGATCAGGCTTTCCCGCGAGCGTGCGGCGAAGATCCGCGTGTGGGAGGTGCTCGAGACCGCGTACCGTGACGGTTCTCCCGTCCGCGGGAAGGTCGTCGAGCGCGTGAAGGGCGGGCTGGCGGTCGACATCGGCGTGCGCGCGTTCCTGCCCGGCTCCCTCGTGGACCTGCGGCCGACGCGCCGTCTCGAGGACTACGTCGGCGAAGAAGTCGAGGCCAGGATCATCAACTTCGACCGGCGCCGCGCCAACGTCGTGCTGTCCCGCAAGGTCATGCTCGAGGCGCAGATCTCGACCCTCAAGGACGAGACGCTTTCTCAGCTGGAGGAAGGCGCGATCGTGACCGGCACGGTCAAGAACATCACCGATTACGGGGTGTTCATCGACCTCGGCGGCATCGACGGGCTCCTGCACGTGACCGATATCTCCTGGGGGCGCGTCGGGCATCCGAACGAGTACTTCAAGGTCGGCGACGAGGTCAAGGTCGTGGTGCTGCGCGTCGACAAGGAGAAGGAACGCGTGTCCCTCGGGTACCGTCAGCGGTTCGAGGACCCGTGGACCCACGCCGAGGCTCGCTACCCGGTGGGCAAGAAGGTCGTCGGGAAGGTCACCAACGTCGTGGACTACGGCGCCTTCGTGGAGCTGGAAGAGGGTGTCGAGGGCCTCATCCACGTCTCGGAGATGTCGTGGACCAAGAAGGTCAAGAACCCGAAGAGCCTGCTGCATTCCACCCAGGAGGTCGAGGTCGTCATCACCGAGGTGGACATCGACAAACGCCGGCTCTCGCTCTCGCTGCGGCAGGCGGAACCCAACCCGTGGGAGGAGTTCGCCACGCGCAACCGCGTCGGGAGCAAGGTGAAAGGCATCGTCCGCAACCTGACGGAGTTCGGGGCGTTCGTCGAGCTCGAGCCCGGTGTGGATGGGCTCGTGCACGTCTCCGACATGGCCTGGACCCGGCGCCTGACCCACCCGTCCGAGGTGGTGCAGAAGGGCCAGGAGATCGAGGCGATGATCATCGCGATGGACATCCCCAGCCAGCGGATCTCGCTCTCGATCAAGGAGCTGATGCCCAACGAGTGGGACGAGTTCGCGACCTCCCATCAGGTCGGGGACGAAGTCGAAGGGTTCGTCACGAACGTGACCGATTTCGGGCTTTTCGTCGAGCTCGCTCCCGGCGTCGAGGGGCTCTGTCATATCTCGGAGGTCGAGCGCCGCGGAAACCAGCCCCTAACGGCCTCGTTCGAGCGCGGGCAGCGCGTACGCACGCGCCTCATCCGCATCGACTGGAACGAGAAGCGCATCGGCCTGTCGCTGCGCGGTATCCCCCAGCCGGAGCCGGTTGAGAAGACCCCGGCGCCCGAGCAGGAGGCCGAAGAGATCACTCTCGACCATGTGCCGGAGCAGGTAGAGGAAGAGCCCTCTGCGTCCGCCGCCCCGGCCGAGGAAAAGGCAGGAGAAGGCACCGAGGCCGACTCCGAGGAACCGCACGAGAATTGAATCGTTCAGTCGAGCAGCGGAGGAGGATTCGAGAATGACGAAGGCTGACATCATCAGGATGCTCGCGGATCAGGTGGGCCTGACGCGGCGCGAGGCCGCGGAGGTGCTCACCGTGGTCCTGGACGGGGTCGTGGACGCGATCCGTGAAGGCGAGAAGGTCGAGCTTCGCGGTTTCGGCTCCTTCAGGACCCGCAAGCGCCAGGCACGGGCGGGCCGCAATCCCCGCACCGGGGCCCAGGTGAACGTGCCCCCGAAGGTCGTTCCCTACTTCAAGCCGGGAAAGCAGCTCCGCGAGATCCTCGGCGGCAAGTGAGGGGCCGTTGCGGCACCTCTTTGCGCCTTGGCGGTTTGCCTACGTGTCACACGCAGATTCCCCCGGAGATTGCGTCCTCTGTGCCGCGGCACAGGGCGGCCCGGAGACGATGACCCTGGCGCGGGCGGAGCGGGCTTTTGCGCTGCTCAACCTCTTCCCCTACACCTCGGGCCACACGATGGTGGCGCCGGTCGCCCACATCGCGGACTTCTCCCAGCTCGACGAGGCGACGCTCGCGGAGATGATGAAGCTTGCGCAGCGGGTCGTGCGGGCGATCCAGCAGGTCTATCGCCCCCATGGCTTCAACCTCGGGTTCAACCTCGGCGAGGCGGCCGGAGCGGGGATCGCCGATCACCTCCACCTGCACGTCGTTCCGCGCTGGCGCGGTGACACCAACTTCATGACCGCCACCGCGGACACCCGTGTGCTGCCCGAGGACTTGGGCGAGACCTGCGCCAAGCTCCGGGGCGCGCTGGAGGTCGGCGGTGTCTGATGGCGCCAAACCGGTTGGGCTCGCTCTGCCGCTCCCCGTACTCATGGGGCTCGCGTGGCTCGTGCCGGGGCTCGGCCATGCGCTCCTGGGCCGCAGGCTCCGAGCCGCGGTCTTCTTCGTGGTCATCACGCTCGGATTCATCGTGGGGCTCCTGCTCGACGGCGAGCTGATGCTGCCGCAATCGGGTGACGCGCTCTCGTTCCTCGCCATGATCGGAAGCGATCCGCTTCGCTCCCTCGCGCTGATCGCGAGCGTGGGCAACGGACTGCTCTTCTTCGTCGCGCATGCCATCGGCACCGGCCAGGGTGTGGTGACCGCACCCGGGTACGAGTTCGGGAACACGTTCCTGCTCACCGCTGGGATGATGAACCTGCTGCTCGTGCTCGATACCCACGATATCGCCACCGGCAGGAAGGACTGGTGATGCTCGATCACCTCTCCCTGATGGTGCTGGACGCGTTTCTCGTTGCGGTGTTTTTCTCCTTTCTGTGGAAACGGGAACGGCGGGAACGCTGGCTCTACTTCTGGAAGGTGTTCGGGGCGCTGGTCGTGGGGGCGATCGTGCTCGCGTGGGTGATGTACCCGTTCCCACGCGGCTGAGGTCGGGCCGGCCGGGTGCGCCATGCACGCCCCGCGATCCTTCCCCGTGCTTTTGACCCTGGTGCTCTCGGCCGCATATATCTACATCGGCACGAGGGCGGAGAACCCCGCACCTTTTCGCGACGTGAACGACAAGCTCCTCCACGTCGGCGCCTACGCCCTCCTCGGCTTCTCTGCCGGATCCGGGGCGTACGTGCTGGGCCTCGCCCCCGCGCCGGTGATCGGCTGGGGGTTTGCGGTCGGACACGGGGCGCTGCTCGAGGTCGTGCAGCACTTCGTGCCGCCGCGCTCGGCCGAGGTCGGCGACGTGCTGGCCGACGCGTTCGGGGCGGCGCTCGGCGCCGCCGCTCTGTTCGGGGGGAGGCTGCGCCGGTGAAGGTTTTCCTGGTTGCCGGCGAGGCGAGCGGCGACCTTCACGCCGCGAATCTGGTGCGTGCCCTTCGGGCGGCGGCACCCGAGGTCGAGGCGTTCGGGGTCGGGGGCGAGAGACTCCGCGAGGCGGGACTCGATTGCATCGCGCGCAGCGAGGAGCTCTCGGTCATGGGGCTCGCCGAGGTGGTGCGCGACCTGCCGCGGCTGATGCGCCTCTCGCGCCGCGTGCGTGAGGACGCCCTCGCGCGGCGGCCGGACGTGGCCGTGCTGGTGGACTCGCCGGACTTCAACCTTCCGCTCGCCCGCCATCTGCGCCGCGCCGGGATCCCGGTCGTCGTCTACGTCTCGCCGCAACTCTGGGCGTGGCGCTCGGGAAGGGTGCGGCGCATCCGGCGCGACGTGCGTCGCGTGCTGTGCATCCTCCCGTTCGAGGTAGGGTTCTACGCCGCGCACGGTGTCACCGCCGAGTACGTGGGGCATCCTCTCGTGGACGAGTTGGCCCCGGTGATGTCCGCGCCTCCCCCGCGTGAGCCGGCCACCCTGGCGCTGTTGCCTGGCTCGCGCTGGCACGAGGTCGAGGCGCTTCTTCCGACCATGCTTCGGGCCGCAGCCGACCTCTCCGGAGAAGTGCCCGACCTGGCGGTCCGTCTGGTCGCGGCGCCGGGGCTGGAGCGCGAGAGGCTCTCGGCGATGATCGCGGGCGCGGCGCTCCCGGTCGAAGTCGTCACGGAGGATCGTCATCGCGCCCTCGCGGCGTGCGCCGTGGCCATGGTCGCCTCCGGCACCGCCACCCTCGAGTGCGCGCTGCTCGACGTCCCGATGGTCGTCGGGTACCGTTTGCACCCGCTCTCGTACGCGCTTGCCAAGTGGTTGGTTCGGGTGCCCCACGTCGCCCTTGTGAACCTCGTGGCACAAGCCCGGATCGCTCCTGAAGCCGTGCAGCACGAGTTCAGAGCCGGGCGCCTGCTTTCCGAAGCTCGTAGACTGTTGGGACCCGACGGCGAAGGCCAGCGCGCCGAGCTTGCGGAGGTGCGGAGGCGGCTCGGCGGCCCGGGCGCCAGCGCCCGCGCGGCGAGGGCCGTCCTGGCGGTGGCAAGGGAGGCGGCGTGAAGGCGCTGCGCAGGATCCTCAGGCTCTTGCGTCCGCACCTCGGCTGGGTGGTGACGGCGGCCGTGTTCATGGTTGGCGTGGCGCTCGCCACCGTCGTGATGCTCTTCCTCATCGGCCCGATCCTGGAGACCGCCCTGGGGTCGTCGGTGTCGCTGCCGGTCCTGTCGGGGGGCCACGCGGCCGGCGGTGCGCACGGCGCCTCCGGGGCGGGCCAGCTGGCGCCGGTCCGGCTTCTGCAGACGTGGTTCGAAGACGCCCGCGCCTCGCTGCGCCGGATCCTTCCCACCGACGCGGGCGTGATCCTTCTGCTCGGGTTCCTGGCGGTGGTCGCGAAGAACGCGTTCACGTACTTCGGTCACTACGCGATCTACCGTGCCGGCCTGGCGGCGGTGAAGGACCTCCGCGATCTCCTGATGGACCGGCTTCTCGGCCAGTCTGCGGTGTTCTACCAGAGACAGCCGACGGCGGTCCTGATGTCCCGGGTCACCAACGACATCGAGCAGATCACCGTCGTGATCTCCGACCGCCTCTCCGACGTGGTGCAGGACTCGTTCACGGTCGTCGGCGTTCTCGTCTACGTGCTGTCGCTCAACCTCCGGCTCGCTCTTACCGTGTTGGTGGGCGTGCCGTTGTTCCTCTGGCCGATCCTGCACTTCACCGAGAAGCTGCGACGGCGGTCCCACCAGAGCCAGGAGCGCCTTGGCGAGATGAACGCGGTCGTCGACGAGGTGCTCAAGGGCTACCGCGTCGTGCAGTCGTTCGGCATGGAGCCGTTCGAGGCGACCCGCTTCCGCGAGACGACGCGTCGTCACTTCAAGGCCAACCTTAAGGCGCGCAAGGTGCTCGCCCTCAACGCCCCGGTCGTCGAGGTGATCGGCGCCGCGGGCGTGCTCGGCCTCTTGCTGTACGCCCACCGGTTGATCGGCGCCGGGACGATGACAGCGGCGTCGTTCGCGTCGTTCCTCGTCGGTCTGTACTCTTTGTACACGCCGATCAAGCGCCTCACCCGGGTCAACCTGGCGCTTCAGGGTGCGGTGGCCGCGGGGGAGCGCGTGTTCTCCGCGATCGACGAGCCGGTGGCCGTCCACGACGCTCCGGGCGCCCGCGAGCTGCCCCGCATTCGCGAGGAGATCCGGTTCCAGGGCGTCTCGTTCGCCTACGAGCCCGACAAACCGGTGCTGCGCGGCCTCGACGTCACGATCCCGGCCGGGAAGGCTGTCGCCCTCGTCGGTCCCTCGGGCGCCGGCAAGTCCACGGTGGCTCAGCTCCTGCCGCGCTTCTGGGACGTGCAGGAGGGGCGGATCACGATCGACGGGACCGACATCCGCGGCGTGACGCTCGCTTCGCTGCGCGGGCAGCTCGGTCTTGTCACGCAGGAGACCGTCCTCTTCAACACCACGGTGGCGGCCAACATCGCATACGGGCAGAGCACGATCGACCGCGAGCGGCTGCTGGCGTGCGCACGCGCCGCGTTCGCCGATGAGTTCATCCTCGAGTTCCCCGACGGCTACGACACAGTGATCGGAGAGGCCGGGGCCCGCCTATCGGGCGGGCAGCGTCAGCGGATCGCGGTCGCGCGGGCGCTCTACAAGGACCCGCCGATTCTGATCCTCGACGAGGCGACCTCGGCCCTCGACGCCGAGTCCGAGGCCATCGTCCAGCGCGCCCTCGAGAACCTCATGCAGGGGCGCACCACGCTCGTGATCGCCCATCGCCTCGCGACCGTCCGGAACGCCGACACGATCGCGGTGATGGAGGACGGGCGGGTGGTCGAGCTGGGGAGCCACGTCGAGCTGCTGGCGAGCGGCGGAGTGTATGCGCGCCTCGCCAACATGCAAGGCATCACCGAGTAGGCGCCTGTACTAGGCGCCGCCGGCGCCGGACCTCTGGCTGCGTTGCAGATCGCGGCCACGCGTCCTCATGTAGCCTCCGGCTACACTCCGGCGCGGGCCGCTCCCGCGCCTTGCCATAGGCCCAACGGCGGCGGCGCGGCTACACGCCTCAGGCGGACCGCCCTGCCAATCTTGACCCGTGGGAAATCCCTGTCATTGCGAGGAGGGCCGCCGCAGGCGGCCCGACGAAGCAATCTCGCGGTCATCGTGAGGTTGCTCCGGCGAGCGTGCGGTGGACACACCGGGATTGCTTCGTCGCCCCGGCTGCGCCGGGGTTCTTCGCAATGACAGGGATTCCCGAATGAAGACGCGGACGTGGTTTGTTTCCGTCCTTAGCGGACCACGGCCCACGAACCACGAACCACGAATCACGGTCGTTGAGGCTTCATCCCCCACAGCTGCACGGAGAGCTTCCGCGTGTCGCCGCCCCCGGGCGCGTACGCTTCGGCGCGGCGGAAGACGAGGCGGCTGGTGCGGCCGGGTTTGAAGAACCGGGCGTCGATCGCCCGCATGGCTCGCGGCGCGTCGCCGGGGACTGTGAGCGCGGTCGCGCCGTCGACGAGCAGCTCGAGCGGGGCCGGGCCCGGGTAAGGGACGACGTCGACGAAGAGCCCGGCTCCGGGATGGAGCGGCGGGACGAGGACCTCGGCCTCCTTGCCGCCCCAAATGAACTTCTCCGCCGTGCCCGGGACCACCTCCGGCAGCCACCAGCCGCGCACAGGCAGCGGCACGTCGGCGGCGACGAGGCCGTTCAGGAAACGGCCCTGGGTCAGCGAGCGCAAGCCGTCGGACACGCCGGCAAAACGCTGCTCCTGCCCCGAAAGTCCGGCAAAGTAGTGGAACGGGTACTCGGTGACGAGGATGTACGGGCCGGCTGGCAGGCCCCTTGAGTCCGGGCTCGAGGGGGCAAGGTGCCACTTGAACCACCAGAACCCGCCGGCCGCGCGGTCCAGCTCCGCCTGATACGAAAGGAACGGATAGAGACCGGGCTCGACGACAAGCTCTTCGCTGGCCTCCTTCGAAGCGCGCACCGCGGCCTGCACGGCGCCCCACCCCGGCATCAACGTGCGGTGCTGCTCGGAAAGCAACGGGACGCCCTGAACGACCCAGGCGATACCGAGCGCGGCCAGACCGCCCACAGCGACGAGCGGAGGCGCGGCAGCCGTCACCGCTGCGGCGAGGAGCGGGGCGGCAGCCTCCTGGAGCGGCACTGCGTAACGCGGGGAGGTCCGGCCCTGCAGCCAGACGAACTGGGCGACGGTGACGGCCAGGATCATGACCCACGCGGCGGCCGATCGCCGGCCGACCCTGCGAGCCCAGACCAGAACCCCGAGCAGCGCGAGGACGGCGATGCCAGCCGCGAACCACGGTCCGCCGAATCCCTTGACGATCCCGAGGTCGAGCACGCCGCCGGGGTTGTTCACGGCCAGGTTGTGAGCGTGGTTGGCGGCGTGCCTCGTGAATGCCGAAACGAAGGGCTGCCAGCTTCCCTGGGCCAGCACGAGACCAGCGCCGGCGGCTGCCGTCACGACGATGCCCACCCCGATGCCGGGCAGGAGGCGGTGTCGCGGGCGCACGGTCAGAGCTCCGGCGAGCCACAGGAGCGCGAGCGGCAGGAGCAGCACGGGACGAACGAGGAACGCGGCGGTGACGAGGAGTGTGAACGCGTCGGCGCGCCGCCCTTCCAGTCCCCACGCCGCCAGCGCCGCGGCCCACAGCGCGAAGAACGCCGATGTCGTGTCGGTGAAGCCCCGTCCTGCATGGAGCCACACGCCCGGCACGAACAGCGCAACCAGGGCTGCCGCCGCGGCCGCCGGGGCCGGGGCGACGCGTCGCCCAAGCGCTGCAAGAGGGAACAACGTCAGGCATGAGGCGGCTGCGGAGAGGATCTGCAATCCTCTGAGGGGATCCGCCACGAGCGGCAGCATCAGCCAACCCAGTGCCATCCATAGAGGGAACCCGGGTGGGTGCGGAAAGTGCGACGGGAGGTCGAAGTTGAGGAGTCCGCGGGAGAACAACGTCTCGTCCAGCTCCCACGGACCGGACGGCAGCAGCGCGAAGCGGCTGAGGACGAGGATGGCGAACGCGGCGACCGAGATCGCCACGTCGAGCCGCGGGCGGAACAGCCCGAAGAGGCGCCACGTCCAGATTCGTGCGGTGTACGATAGGCCGCGTCGAGTTTCGTGGATCGGCTGGTCGCTCGTCTTGGCCGCGGGGAAGGACTCGTTCGTCACGGGTCCGAATCTACCACGAAGAGCCGACGGCCGACCGGCCGGAAAGGATGCGCAATGGCGGACGTGTTGCGCAGCATGACCGGTTTCGGACAGGCTCAGGGGCAGCTCTCGGACCGCCTCGCGGCCGAGCTACGGATGACCTCTGTCAATTCGCGTTTCCTCGAGGTGGCGCTGCGCACGCACCCGCGGATCGAGACCGCAGAGATCGAGGCGGCGCTTCGCCCGGTGCTCTCGGCAGGCCTCAGCCGCGGGCGGATCCAGGTGACGCTCGATCTGCGCCCGCTCGTCCGGTCGGCGAGCGGGCTCGTCCTTCACTGGGAGCTGGCGTCGCAGCTGATGGAGGCTCTGGCGCAGAGGCCGCAAGGGCTGGAGCTGGCGCCGCTCGCGCTCCGGGACCTGCTCGCGCTTCCGGGGTTTGCCGAGGGGGGCGGGGAAGCGGTGCTCAGCACGAACGAGCAGCAGGCCGTACTGGACCTCGCAGCCCAGGCGCGGGACGCCCTCATGGCGCAACGCGAGCGTGAGGCGGCAGCTTTGCTTCCGCAAATCAACGGCGAGCTCGCCGAGCTCGTCTCGTTCCGGCGGTGGCTCGCCGAGGTCAACGAGCAGGTGCGGACGGCCCTCTTCGGTCGGCTGAAGGAGCGGCTGGCCACGCTGCTCGAGGGCGCCGAGGTCAACCAAGAGCGACTGCTCCAGGAGGCGGCGATCGCCGCCGACCGCTCCGACGTTGCCGAGGAAGCGCAGCGCCTCGCGGCCCACTTGGCCCACTTCGAATCGCTGCTCTCGGAGGGCGGCCCGGTGGGGAAGAAGATCGACTTCCTCCTGCAGGAGCTGCTGCGCGAGGTGAACACCTCGGCCTCGAAGTGCCGCGAGGTCGGGATGGGGGAGCGGGTCGTCGCCGCGAAGGCGTCTCTCGAGAAGCTGCGCGAACAGTGCGCCAATCTGGAGTGAGACAGAGCTCCGGGCACCGGGCACAGGGCACCGAGGAGCTAAGGGGCGGAGGAGCAGAGGGGCAGAGGGGCGACGCCAGTTCGAAGGTTGGAAAGTTCGCAGGTTCTAACGAGACAGTGAAGAGTGAAGAGTTGAGAGTGAAGAGTTGAAAGGCACGGAAGCAAGAACGCCGCAAGCCGCGGGCTGGACGACACGGCGCTACATCTGGCTGCTGGTGGCCTTCGTGGTGGTGCACGGGGTGCTCGCGGTGATCCTGCCGGTGTCGGGCGACGAAGCGTACTACTGGGACTGCTCGCGCCACCCCGACTGGGCGACGTACGACCAGCCGCCCCTGATGATGCTCGCCCCGATCCCGTTCCGGGCGGTGCTCGGCGAGACACGCGTCGCCGTGCGGGGCCCCGCGATTCTGGCGAGCTTCCTGATCGGTGTCTTCCTGCTGCCGTTGGTGCAGCGCCTCGGCGGCGGCCCCCGCGAGGCCGCGTGGGCATACCTCCTGCTCCACGCGACACCGCTGTTCCTCTTCGGTTCGTTCTACGCGTCGACGGATGTCGGGATGATGGCAGGCTACATCGGCGCGACCTGGGCAGCGGTCGCGATCGCACAGGGCGAAGAACGGGCGTGGTGGGGGTTCGGCGTCGCGGTCGCCCTCGGTTTTCTGGCCAAGTTTCCTGCCGTTCTGGTGCTGCCGGTCCTCGTTCCGGTCCTGCTGCGGCGGGATCTGCGCGCACACCTGCGAACGCCGGTGCCGTACCTCGCCGGGATGCTCTCGGCGGGGCTCACCGCGCCGGTGTGGGTCTGGGGTGCGCGTCACGACTGGGTAAACCTCGCGTTCCAGCTTCAGCAGCGGCACGACCGCGGGGCCTTCACCCTCGTCCACCTGCTCGCGTTCATCGTTTTCTCCGTGTTGCTCGTCTCGCCGCCCCTGTTCGCGGCGATGGCAAGCGCATGGTGGAAGGCATGGCGGCGGCGCGACGCCGCGTGGAACGTGGTGCTGGTCGGAGCCGCGGTGCCGTTCGTCTTCTTCGGGTGGGTCGCGTTGCGTGAAGACGCCGCGCCCCATTGGGGCGCCCCCGGCATGGTGCTCGGCGCCGCCGTCCTCGCGCTGCTGGTGCCGCGACCTCGGCGGCTGGTCGCGTGGGGCGCCGGCTTCGGCGTCGCGTTGTCAGTGGCGGCAGTCGCGCTCGTGGTGTTCGCGACGACGGCCCTCGACGTGAGCTGGCCGGTCGTCGGGAGGGCACGCGGGGCTGTCGCCGACGCGCTGGCGGCCGCCGTCGCCAACGACGAGATCGTGGCCGAGGTCGAACGGCGCCTTGCGCCGGGGGAGATGATGGCCTCCGAGAGCTACACGGACGTTCACCTGTACGCGTTCCTGTCGGGGGGAAGGATCCCGACGAGGCTCGCCCGAGTCCACGGCGGCATCCACGGGCTCGCCTCGCTCTACTGGTACAGGCCCGAGGAGCTGCGCGGCAAGGACTTTCTCTTTGTCACGGAACGGGACGGCCTGGGCGACGGCCTGCGTCAGGCCTTTGCGGTGGTCAGCGAGGAGGCTCCGCTCGTGATCCAGCACAACGGCAGGACGGTGCGGCGCGTCCACTTCCTGCGGTGCCGCGACCTGCGGAGTCCAGAAGGCGTGTTCACCCGCCTGCCGGCCGGGACGTCGTAGCGGCCGGCCGCACCTACCCCGGGCCCAGCGGCCCCGGCGGCGGTTCCTTTGGTCGGGGCGTAGGGGCCGGCTCGGGCTCGATCACCGCGATCAGCGAGCGTCTCCCGATCTTGAACGACGCGTTGACCTTGCCTTCCGTGCGCACGGTTGCGCCCAGATACGGCAGCGGTTTCTTGGTCACCACGCCGATCGCCCCGGTTCCGTCGTCCAGCACGTAGCACTTGAGCAACGGCATGTCGATGCGTTCCTTCACCTTGCCGGAGACCACGACGGTCTTGCCGTCGTACTGCGCCGGGTTCTTTGCGATCGCGCCGGCGTTCGAGGAGAGGAGACGGGTACACGAGGCGGCAGCGAGGCCGCCTCCCAGGATAAGCATGACGACGGGCAGCCGCTTGCCCCGAGTCGGTGTGTGATCCATCGCTCTCTCCTCGCTGGTCACCGCCCGCTTCGGTCACCGGTCGGATGAACCGTTCGACCGGGCGCACCGCCGAGCGCGGGGCGGCGGCCCGGCACCCGAGCATTGTAGTGCGGGGCCGGCCCCTGTCCAGGGGCGGACGGGCGTGGCTCCGGCCCGACCCTGCGCTACAATGCGCGGCCTGACGGAGGTTTGCGATGCGAGAGGCGGAGATCCGCGAGTTGCCGGGGCTTGTCGGCGAGCAGGTGCGTGTGTCCGGCTGGCTCTACAACGCTCGATCCTCCGGTAAGCTGCGGTTCCTGGTCGTGCGCGACGGGTCCGGTTACCTCCAGGCGGTCGTGTTCAAGACCGGGGTGGCGGAGAAGGTCTGGGCAGAAGCGGAGCGGGTCACGCAGGAGTCCTCGCTCTGCGTGATGGGGACGGTCAAGGAGGAGAAGCGCGCCCCTGGAGGCGTGGAGCTCCAGGTCGAGGACCTCGAGATCGTGCAGCTCTGCCCCGAGTACCCGATCACCCCGAAAGAGCACGGCCCGGACTTCCTCCTCAACAACCGGCACCTCTGGCTGCGCTCGAAGCGCCAGCACGCCGTCATGCGGGTGCGCAACGAGCTGACGTTCGGGATCCGGGACTTCTTCTACCGCCGCAACTACGTTCAGATCGACTCGCCGATCCTCACGCCGTCCTCGTCCGAGGGCACCGCCACGCTGTTCGAGACCGACTACTTCGGCGAGAAGGCATACCTCTCCCAGTCGGGCCAGCTCTACCTCGAGCCCGCCGCTGCGGCGCACGGCAAGGTGTACTGCTTCGGGCCGACGTTCCGCGCGGAGAAGTCGAAGACGCGCCGCCACCTCACGGAGTTCTGGATGGTGGAGCCCGAGATCGCGTGGATGCGGTTCGAGGGGCTCCTGGACCTCGCGGAGGAATTCGTCTCGGAGTTGGTGGCGCGCGTGCTCGACCGCTGCAAGGAGGACCTCGAGCGGCTCGAGCGCGAGGTCAGCGCGCTGGAGCCGGCGACCCGACGGCCGTACCCGCGCATCGACTACGGCGATGCCGTCGAGAAGCTCAAAGGCAGAGGGTTCGAGGTCAAGTTCGGCGACGACTTCGGCGGCGACGAGGAAACCGCGCTCGCCGACGAGTCCGGCAAGCCGATCATGATCACGCGCTACCCGGCGGCGATCAAGGCGTTCTACATGGAGCCGGATCCGAACGACCCGACGCGCGCACTCGCGGTGGACATGATCGCCCCCGAGGGGTACGGCGAGATCATCGGCGGCAGCGAGCGCATCGGCTCGTACGAGCTGCTTGAGAAACGCATCGCCGAGCACGGGCTGCCGCGCCAGGCGTACGAGTGGTACCTCGACGTGCGCAAGTACGGGGGGTTCCCGCACGCCGGCTTCGGCATGGGGATCGAGCGAGTGGTGACGTGGCTGTGCGGTCTCTCGCATCTACGAGAAGCGATCCCATACCCCCGCATGATCAACCGCCTCTACCCATAGCGCCGCCGATAGCGGACGATGGACCACGGTCGTCGGAGGAGAAAGGTAAAAGGGGGAAGGGCAAAAGAAGGACAGAACCACGCGACGCTCTTTGGGGTGTCTTCCCTTTGACCTTTGACGTTTAACCTTTGACGTCTTCCTCTCGAACCTTCGAACCTGCGAACGGTCTTCGCCCCCCTGCTCCTCTGCCTGTCTCTACGGACCACGGACCACTGACCACGAGCCACGTCTCTCGCAGTCGGCTACAATCTCCGCGCGGAGGAATCGGATGGCTCTACCGTACGACCCGCAGCAGATCGAGTCGCGCTGGCAGGAGTTCTGGGCGCGCGAGCGGTTTGCGGCGGTGGACACCGCGGGTGCGAAGGACCTCTACATGCTCATGATGTTCCCGTACCCGTCGGGCGACCTGCACGTCGGGCACGGGCGCAACTACATCCTCGGCGACTGCCTTTTTCGCATGTTCCTGATGCAGGGGCGCCAGGTCCTCAACCCGATGGGGTGGGACGCGTTCGGGCTCCCGGCCGAGAACGCGGCGATCAAGCGCAACATCCACCCGCGCGAGTGGACGCTGGCCAACATCGCCCGCATGAAGGACCAGTTCCGGCGCTGGGGGATCCTCTACGACTGGGACAAGGAGATCGCCTCCTGCGAGCCCGAGTACTACCGCTGGAACCAGTGGCTTTTCAACCGGATGTTGGAGAAGGGGCTGGCCTACCGCGGCAAGTCGCCGGTGAACTGGTGCCCGTCGTGCAAGACGGTGCTGGCGAACGAGCAGGTGGTCGCGGGCGCGTGCGAGCGCTGCGGCTCGATCGTCGAGCAGCGCGACCTCGAGCAGTGGTTCCTGCGCATCACCGAGTACGCCGATCGCCTCCTCGAGGGGCTCGACCGTCTCACGGACTGGCCCGAGAAGGTCAAGGTCATGCAGCGCAACTGGATCGGCCGGTCGGAGGGGGCCGAATTCGAGATGCGCGTGGCGGGGCGTGACGACCTCGCCTTCCAGGTCTACACCACGCGGCCAGACACCTCGTTCGGGATGACCTTCGCCGTGCTCGCGCCGGAGCACCCGCTGGTCGGCGCGATCACGACCCCCGACCATTCCGCCGAGGTTGGGACGTTCGTCGAGCGCGTGCGTCGGACCACCGAGATCGAACGGCTTTCCACCGAGGGCGTGGTCGAGAAGCGCGGCGTCTTCACCGGGTCGTACGCCGTCAACCCCTTCACCGGTACTCCCGTGCCGATCTATCTGGCCGACTACGTGCTGATGTCGTACGGCACCGGCGCGATCATGGCCGTGCCCGGACAGGACCAGCGCGACTGGGAGTTCGCCAAGGCGTACGGACTGCGGATCGTCCGCACGGTCCAGCCGCCCGACGGGTGGGTGGGCGAGGCGTACGTCGACGACGGGCCGGCCATCAACAGCCAATGGCTCGACGGGCTGTACAAAACGGAGGCGATCGAGCGGGCGACCCGCTGGCTCGAGGAGAACGGGATCGGGAGGCGGAGGGTCCACTACCGTCTGCGCGACTGGCTGATCTCGCGGCAGCGCTACTGGGGGACCCCGATCCCGGTCGTGTACTGCGAGCGCGACGGCATCGTCCCCGTGCCGGAAGATCAGCTCCCGGTGGTGCTCCCGACCGACATCCAGTTCGGCGGGAGCGAGGGGAACCCGCTCGAGCGCAGCGCCTCGTTCACCGCCGCAACGTGCCCGAAGTGCGGCAAGGCCGCGCGCCGCGAGACGGACACGATGGACACCTTCATGGACTCGTCGTGGTACTACGCCCGCTTCATCAACCCGCACGTGCGGGACGCGATGATCGACCGAGGGCGGGTCGCGCGATGGATGCCCGTGGACCTCTACATCGGCGGCGTCGAGCACGCGATCCTGCACCTGATGTACGCGCGCTTCCTCTACAAGGTGCTCCACGACTTCGGGATGGTCCCCGGCGAAGAGCCGTTCACCGTGCTCTTCAACCAGGGGATGATCACCGCGAAGAGCTCCGTTTCCGGGAAGCTCGAGAAGATGTCGAAGTCGAAGGGGAACGTGGTTGCGCCCGACGCGCTGATCGCGCGCTACGGCGCCGACACGGAGCGCGTCTACACCCTCTTCATGGGCCCGCCCGAGAAGGAGGTGGAGTGGACCGACGAGGGCGTCATGGGAGCCCATCGATTTCTGCAGCGCGTCTGGGGCCTGCAGGACATCGTCGCGGAGAGCGCCGGGAGGGTCGGGGAGCCTGCGGCGACCGAGCAGGTCCTCGTGGCGATGCACCACACGGTCAAGCGGGTGCGCGACGACCTGGCCCGCTACCACCCGAACACCGCAACGGCGGCGATGATGGAGCTGATCAACACGATGGCCCAGCACCAGTCCTCGGCCTCCGGCTCGGCGTTGCGCGAGGCGTACGAGACGTTGCTCCGGCTGCTGCACCCAATCGCGCCACACATCACGGAGGAGATCTGGCGCATCCTCGGCCACGACGGGTCTCTCCTGCGCGCCGGCTGGCCGTCGTTCGACGCGGAGTTGCTGGCGAAGCAGCAGGTCACTCTGGCGGTGCAGGTGAACGGTAAGCTACGGGCGACCGTCGATGTCGAGCCGGGTCTGGACGCGCGAGCTGCGGAGTCCGTAGCAAGAGCGGCCGTCGCGAAGTGGCTCGACGGCAAGACGGTCGTGAAGGTGATTCACGTTCCGGATCGGATGATATCTTTCGTGGTGAGAGGATGAAGATTCAAGTCAAAGGTGAAAGGGAAAACGTGAAAGGGAAAGCACGATCGCGGCCTCGTCTTCCCTTTGGCGTTTTACGTTTACCCTTTTCCGCCTTCCTCGCGGTGGTCACGCTGAGCGGCGCTTGCGGATACCACCTGATCGGCCAGTCGAGCTCGCTGCCGGCCAGGCTGCAGAAGCTCTACGTCGTGCCGTTCGTGAACCAGAGCAACCGTGCCGAGCTCGACCAGCGCCTCACGGAGCAAGTGTCCCAGGAGTGGGTGCGCCGGGGACGCTTTCAGCTCGTGTCCGGTGCGGAGCAGGCCGACGTTGTTCTGTCGGGCACAGTGGTCGCTGCGGCGTCCTCGCCGGTCCAGTTCGACCAGCGCGGCCGCGCGACCCAGTTCCAGCTCACCGTCGTTGCGGACGTCCAGTTCGTGGACCGCACAGGCGAGAAGCCCGTCGTTCTCTGGAGCGACAAGCGATTCTCGCGCAGCACCGCGTATCAGGTGGACGTCAACACCACCGACTACTTCGACCGTGAAGTGGAAGCCATGGACCTCCTCGCTCGCGATTTTGCCCGCGGTCTCGTGGTTACGATCCTCGAAGGGTTCTAGGCCGGAACGATCTTGAGAGTCCCCCTGCGAGCGTGAGGGTACGGGGGGCTCGAGGCGCCGGTTGGGCGGGCACCGCACGCATCCGGTGAAGCCCTCTCGATCTCCAAGGCCAGACACGCCAGCGATCCCGAAGGGTCCTCGTGGCGATTAGAATGAAGGCGTGCCACGACCGGAATGGTGGGGTTGGGTCGGCGTCGGGATCGTCGCCGGCGTGATGGCGCTCGCACTGGCGCACGTGGGGATCGTCGAGCAGAACCTCACGCCGATGTGCTGGACCGGGTTCATCCTTGCGGTGGACGGAATGCTTGCGGCGCGCGGCCGCGCCTGGCTGCGCCACGCGCCGGGCGAGCTCGCGCTCATGGCGGCAATCTCGATCCCGTCGTGGCTTCTCTTCGAGCTCTACGATCGACCACGGTTCTGGCTCGCTTCCGGACCCGAGCTCTGGTGGCACTACTCCGGCCTCCCACCCTGGCCGTGGAGGGGGCTGGGCTACGCCTGGTCGTTCGCGACGATCACGCCGGCGGTGCTGCTGCTCGCAGAACTCATCGAGCCGGCAATCGCCAGGGTGGCTGGGCAGGGCAAAGGTGGTCGGGTTCCGGCGGAGCTCGGGGTGGGGCTGACGGTCTTCGGCGGGATCCTGGCCGCGGTCCCCCTTCTGTGGCCTTCCAGGTACTTCGCGGCGGACGTCTGGCTGGCCTGGCCGCTTCTGCTCGATCCCGTCAACCGCCGGCTCGGCCGCCCCTCCATCCTGGGCGACCTCGAAGACGGCCGTCGTTCGAGGGCCCTCGCTCTGCTGGGCTCAGGCATCGTCTGCGGGGTGCTCTGGGAGGCCTGGAACTGGCTCGCGAGTGCCCGATGGAGCTACACCGTGCCGTTCCTGGGGAGCGTCAAGCTCTACGCGATGCCGCTGTTGGGGTTCCTTGGATTCGCCCCGTTTGCCTTCGCGGTCTTCGCTCTCTACCACTTCCTGCGAGGCATGCTGCCGGGGCGTCCGCCGGCGTGGTGACCGCCGTCCGTCGGCCACGAGTCCTAGGGCCGGAGGGCGACCAGCGCGCGGATGAGCGCCTCGGGCTCCTCCACGGGGAGCCGGCACGCACCGCCCTCGCAGATGTAGGCGCGCGCCGTCTCCCCGGCGCCGGGGCCGCGGTCGGCAAACAACGGCACGGCTTCGACCGCCGCCTGTTGTACCGGCACCGTGGAGACGGCAAGCGCGCATGCGGCGGGGCGGTGGCGCCACGCCGCGGCGAGCATCTCCCCGGTCGAGGACCACACGGGGTCACCGAGCACCACCAGCGTGAGAGGAGGCCTGGAGGCCGCCTCGGCCGCTTGTAGCAGGGCGAGGCACGCCTCGGGGGCTCGCCCCAGGACGCTGCCCTCGGCGTCCACGGCACGTATGGCGGAATCGCGCAGAGCCTCGTCTCCGGTCAGCGCTGCGACGCGGAGCATCGTCCCCGCCAGGATCCCGGCCGGCGCCGGCGTAGCGCCGTCGTAGGGGGTCCGGGGGCGCATGAGAAGCTCCGGGCCGTCGTCAGGGGTGTCGAGCAGCGCGCCGGCGTCGTCCTGGTAGTGGGGGAGGCGCCGAGCGAGGACGGTCTTTACGGCGTTGAGCCATTCCGGCTGGCCGTCGGCCTCGTAGAGCTGGACCAGCGCCGCCGAGATCCATGCGACGTCCTCGAGTGTCTCGACGCCCGAGGTGACGCCGTTCCGCCAGGAGCGCGCCAGACGACCGTCCGGGCCCGCCCGCGCGAGCACGAAGCGGGCCGCAGTCCGGGCGGCCTCCAGGTACCGCGCCTCTTTGAGCGCGGCGCCGAGCCATGCGAGAGACCAGGCGGCCATGCCGTTCCATCCCGCGAGGCGCTTGTCGTCCGTGAAAGGCGGCACCCGGTCCGCGCGTGCGACAAGCAGGGCGGTGCGCGCGGCCTCGAGCGCCGATGCCGCGGCATGCTCCGTCAGGTTCAACTGCGCCGCGACGCCGGCAAGGGGGAGGGCGGGACGCAGGACACTGGCCCCACCCTCGAAATTCCCGCTCGTCTCCAGCCCGCAAAGGGCGACGAGCAGATCGGCCTGTTCCGGTGCGAGGGCCTCCCGCAACTGTGCGGGCGTCCAGGTGAAGTACCTCCCCTCGCAACCCTCGCTGTCGGCGTCGGTGGACGAGAAGAACCCACCCTCGGGGCCGCGCATCTCACGGAGGACGTAGTCAGCGGTCTCGCGCGCCACGCGGAGCCACTCCGGCCGGTCGAACGCGAGTCCGGCCTCGCCGTACGCGCGAGCCAGGAGCGCGCTGTCGTAGAGCATCTTCTCGAAGTGGGGCACGAGCCATTTCTCGTCCACGGAGTAGCGGTGGAAGCCCCCGCCGAGCCAGTCGTACATACCTCCGGCCGCCATCCCGTCGAGGGTTCGCGCGAGCATGGCCCGCGCATTCTCATCGCGGCGTCCCATCTCGATCAGGAAGAACAAACGCGACGGCGTAGGGAACTTGGGTGCGCTCCCGAAACCGCCCCACCTGTCGTCGAACTGCGCGGTAAGGGAGGACAGCGCGAGCGAGGTCGCGCCGGACGCATCGATCCTGCCGGGGGTGCGGATTCCGGCCCTCGCGAGGTGGGCGGCGAGCGTGACCGCGCCGGCGCCGATTTCGTTTCGCCGGTGCTCCCAGGCGTCCGCGACCGACTCGAGGACCTCGCGGAACGACGCGGTCCCCCAGCGGTGCTCCGGAGGGAAATACGTGCCGCCGAAGAACGGTTTGAGGTCCGGCGTGAGAAACACGGAAAGAGGCCATCCGCCCGACCCGGTCATCGCCTGCACCGCGTTCATGTAGACAGCGTCAAGGTCGGGACGCTCCTCCCGGTCCACCTTGACCGCGACGAAGTGGTCGGCGAGGAGCGCGGCGATCGCCGGGTCCTCGAACGACTCCCGCTCCATGACGTGGCACCAGTGGCACGCCGCGTAGCCGATTGAGAGGAAGATGGGCCTGTCCTCGAACCTCGCGCGCCGCAGTGCCTCGTCCCCCCATGGGTACCAGTCCACCGGGTTGTGAGCGTGCTGCTGCAGGTATGGGCTCGACTCCTGGGACAGCCGGTTTGCCACGCGGCGCGATTCGCTCACGCGGGCCTCGGCCGGCCAGGCGCGCCGGTCGGTCGGGGACGGGCAGTGCTCGGCCGCAACATCCGAGGTTCGATGTCAACGCTCGTTCGCACGGTTGCTGCAACCGGTCGGTGCGGCCGCCGATTCCGGCATCGCGACCGACTGGGACCCCACGTCAGTGATCCTCGGCGGGGAGAACCGCGACTCTGATCTCGTCGTACCAGTCGGTCGAGCCGGGTAACCCGATCATCGCTGTGCCCTCGGCGTCCCGCCAGAGAGGGTCGAAGAGATGGCCGCTGGCGGTCTGGATGAGGTCGCCGTTCCGGTATCCGGCGACCTCAAACCAGACGTCGAGAGGCTCCAGGTTGCGTCCGCACCGGTTGGTGGCATGCACCTCGACCAGCACCTGCCCGATGTCTGCCGGCGACATTTCGGCAGACCAACGGATCGCGACGCATTCGGCAATTCCCGGTGTGGCCGACGGTTCGGGCCGCGGCGCCGGCGTGTCCGTCGGCTCGGGCTCGGTGGGAGACGGGGTCGGTTCCGCGTTCCACGGCACCACGACCGTCATGTGTCGCGTCACGGGCGGCTCCGGAGTCGGAGTGGGTGCGACGACCGGCGAGGCCGGCCTCGCCGTCACGGGATGCTCACGCCCGGTCATCTGCGCCGGAAGTGTCACGGCGCGCCGGCCTCCGCGCACAAACAAGAACAGCGCCGCGACGCCCGCCGCCACCACCACGAGCAAGAGCAGCGCTCTCCTCGTCATCGTCCGATCGCCGTATCCTCAGGCTTTCTTCATTGACCACGGACCACTGGCCACGGGCCACGTCGTCTCAGTCCACCCAGTCCGCGAGAAACACATTGGTCTGATGCGGCCCCGAGTCGAACCGGTTGGAGCAGAACACGAAGGTCCTGCCGTCGGGGGACCACATCGGGAAGCCGTCGAACTCCTCGAAGTAGGTGACGCGCTCGAGGCCGGTCCCGTCGAGGTTGACCAGGAAGAGGTCGAAGTTGCGCGCCTTCGGGTCCGCGATGTTGGAGCAGAAGATCAGCTTCTTCCCCGACGGATGGAAGAACGGTGCGAAGTTCGCGGCGCCGTTGTCGGTGATCCGGCGCACATTGGTGCCATCGACGTTCGCCACGTAGATGTCGAGGCTGTGGGGCTTGATCAACCCCTGAGCCAGAAACTGCTTGTACTCGTCCATCTCGGGGCCGGGCTTCGGTCGGCTGGCCCGCCAGACGATCTTGCTGCCGTCCGGGGAGAAGAACGCCCCGCCGTCGTACCCGATCTCGTGGGTGATCTGGCGGACATCGCTCCCGTCGAGGTTCATCGTGTACAGGTCGATGTCGCCGTTGCGGACCGATGTGAACACGATGCGGTCGCCGCGCGGCGATATCGTGGCCTCGGCGTCGTACCCCGGCGTGTCGGTGAGCCGGCGCGGCGTGGGGTCGTCCAGCGCCGCGACGAAGATGTCGAAGCTGGGGTACAGCGCCCACACGTAGCCGTGAGACATGTCGGGCGGCGGTGGACAGGCGGGGCCCCCGAGGTGGGTCGAGGCATAGAGGTAGTGCTTCCCGTCGGGGAAGAAGTAGCTGCAGGTGCAGCGTCCGAGACCGGTCGAGAGCAGCCGGACGTCGTGGCCCTCGAGGTCCATCGTGAAGATCTGGTCGCATTCGTAGGGCGTCCGAGTCGACTGGAAGCTGAGGCGCTTACCGTCGAACGAAAAGTACGCCTCGGCGTTCTGAACGCCGTCGGTGAGCTGGCGCAGGTTGGTGAGGTGGCGCTCGCGCGGGTCGGCGGGGCGCGTGATCGGAAAGCGGCTGCCGCCTTGGGGCGGCATCGGGCCGGATGTGGCGAGAGCCGCAATTCCGAGGATGGCGGCGATGGCGGCAACGGCACACAGCAGCGCGGTCACGATCTTCACGTTTTTCCTCCGCTCGTGGTAACGGATCTGGTGCGCTCATAATCCCCTGGCTGGCGACAGGGCACAAGGCTCCGGCGGCGGGATCGGCGCGCTGACCGGGGTGGCGCACAAGGCGGAGAAGGCGTCAGGCGAACCCTCGCAGAGGCTGCTGGCAACGATGCTTTCCGAACCCTTGTGGATGCAAGGTGGTGCGTTGCGTCCGCGGGCGGCGCTCGGACACGGTGTGCGTGACGGAATTGTGTGTAAAATGAGGGGGAACGGCGACAACCGGTAGGGGGGCAAGGCGATGCACATCAACGATATCCTCAAGGTAGCCACGGAGCGGAAGGCATCCGACGTCCACCTCAAGGTCGGTGCGCACCCGCTCATCCGGGTAGACGGCACGCTCGTGCCGCTCGTGGAGTTCAAGCGGATGATGCAGGAGGACACCATCGCAATGGCTTTTTCGATGATGTCCACCCAGCAGAAGGAGAAGTTCAAGCAGTTCCTGGAGATCGACATCGCGTACTCGGTCCCGGGACTGGGCCGCTTCCGGTGCAACATCTTCCAGCAACGAGGCTCGGTGGGACTGGTCCTGCGGTTGATCCCGGCCCGTATCCTCAGCGTCAAGGAGCTGCTGCTTCCTCCGGTGCTCGAGAGGATCGCCGAGGAGGAGCGGGGTCTCGTGTTGGTGACCGGGACGACGGGGTCCGGCAAGTCCACGACGCTTGCCGCGATGATCGACCACGTCAACAACACCCGGAACTGCCACATCGTCACCATCGAGGACCCGATCGAGTTCCTGCACAGGGACAAGAAAGCGATCATCAATCAGCGTGAGGTCGAGGTCGACACCCGCAGCTTCTCCGTGGCGTTGCGCTCGGGGCTGCGCCAGGACCCCGACGTCGTTCTGGTCGGCGAGATGCGCGACTACGAGACCATCGAGACGGCGCTGCTCGCAGCCGAGACCGGCCACCTCGTGCTGTCCACCCTGCATACCCTGGACGCCACCGAGACGATCAACCGCATCATCGCGGTGTTCCCGCCTCACCAGCAGAAACAGATCCGGATCCAGCTCGCCGCGGTCCTCAAGGCCATCATCTCGATGCGCCTGCTGCCGCGCGCCGATGGCCTCGGGCGCGTGCCGGCGGTGGAAGTGCTGGTCTCCACAGCCTATATCCGGGAGTGCATCGAGCAGAAGGAGAAGACGAAGCTGATCCGCGATGCTATCGCGGCGGGCACCTCGCAGTACGGCATGCAGACCTTCGACCAGTCGCTCTTCATCCTGTACAAGTCCGGGCTGATCACGTTGGACGAGGCGATCCGCAGGTCGTCCAACCCGGATGAGTTCAAGCTGCGCATCCAGGGGATCCAATCAACTGCCGACGTCTCGCGCGAGGAGATGGAGAGCGTCCTAGAGGGAGCGGCGGCGAACGAACCGTTTGCGGCCGGCAGCCCGTTCGAGTTCGGCGGCAAGGAAGGCAGCGGCGCGTAGAGGCGGGGGTCCGGGATCCGGGGTCCGGGGTGCGCCCAAGACTACACCGAGCGCCCGGCGAGAACACCGGGGACATCCATGAGACGGCTCTGCGGATGCTGGCACGGCGCGGGCTCTCGCGAGCCGAGATCACCGAGAGGCTCGAGAGGCGGGGGTTCGAGGCGACAGCGGTTCGGGCGGAGATCGCCCGTCTCGAGCGGGCCGGTCTGGTCGACGAGCTCGCTCTAGCGCGTGCCGTCTGCCAGGCGCAGTTCCGAGCCGGGCGCGGCCGACGTGCGGTGATGGCAGCCCTCAAACGTCGGCGCGTTGCCAAGGAGGCGGCGGCCGACACGCTTGCGGAGTTCACGGAGGGCGAACCGGAACGGTCTGCGCTCTCCGCGGCCTTCGCGCGTGTGACGGCGCGACACCGGTTCTGGCGGCGGCTTCCGGAGGAGCGGCGGAAAGTGATACGGTATCTGCTCGCGCGCGGGTTCAGCCTGGAGGCGGTCCGCCGCGCCCTCGAGGAGAATGGGAGAAACGATCCGCATGGCGAGCAAACCAACGACGCGGGAGATCCGCCAGGCCTTCCTTGACTACTTCGCCGCCAACGGGCACCGAGTGGTCCCCTCGTCTTCGCTGATCCCGGCCGGGGACGCTACGCTCCTTTTCGCCAACGCCGGGATGAACCAGTTCAAGGACGTGTTCCTCGGCCGCGAGCAGCGGGATTACAGGCGAGCGACCTCGTGCCAGAAATGCGTACGCGCCGGTGGCAAGCACAACGACCTCGACAACGTCGGCTACACGGCCCGCCACCACACCTTCTTCGAGATGCTGGGCAACTTCTCGTTCGGCGACTACTTCAAGGCCGACGCGATCCGCTTCGCATGGGAGCTTCTCGTCGAGAGGTACAAGCTCCCCGTGGAGCGCCTCTGGTTCACGGTCTACACGGACGACGACGAGGCCGCGCGGCTCTGGCAGGAGGCCGGTGCCTCCCCCGGCCGTATCCTCCGCTTCGGAGAGAAGGACAACTTCTGGGCGATGGGGGAGACCGGACCCTGCGGACCGTGCAGCGAGATCCACTACTACCAGGGGAAGCACCTCAAGGGGAACAAAGCCGGGCTGGTCAACGGGCCCGGTGACGAGACGGTCGAGATATGGAACCTGGTGTTCATGCAGTACGAGAGGGACGCCGCCGGCCATCTCCACCCCCTCCCGCGGCCCTGCGTGGACACCGGCGCCGGGCTCGAGCGCCTCGCCGCCGTGATGCAGGGCGTTGCCTCCACCTACGAAACCGACCTTTTCGCGCTCATCCTGGGCCGCGTGGTGGAGCTGGCCCAGCGTCCGTACGACCCCAAGAGCGAGCTTGGCCCAGCGTTCCGGGTCATCGCGGACCACGCCCGCGCCGCGGCATTCCTCCTCGCCGATGGCGTCGTGCCGTCCAACGAGGGACGCGGCTACGTCCTGCGGCGAATCGTGAGGCGCGCCCTCCGGTACGGCCGCCAGCTCGGCTTCGACGGGGTCTTTCTCGCGGACGTGGTCCCCGCCGTCGTCGGTGCGATGGGAGACGTCTACCCTGAGCTGGCGACACGCTGGCCGGTCGTCGAGCAGCTCCTGCGGGCGGAGGAGGAGAAGTTCTCCCGCACGCTCAACGTCGGGACCGACCTGGTCGGCCGGGAACTCGATCGGATCAAGCGAACGGGAGGCAAGTCGCTGTCGGGCGAGACGGCGTTCTATTTCTACGAGACTCACGGCATCCCGATGGACATCCTCGAGGAGTTCGCCCAGGAGGAGGGGCTCACCGTCGATCGCCCCGGCTTCGAGTCGAGACTTGAGGCGGCTCGCACCCGGGGCCAGGAGAGCTGGAAGGGTGACCTTGTCGCGCGCTTTCGGGAGGAGTACGAGGAGCTCGCATCCCGCGGCCTCGCGAGCGAGTTCCTGGGCTACCAGGAGTTCACCCTCGATGGGGCGAAGGTCGTTGCGCTCCTCGGGCCTCATGGCGAGGTGGATCTCCTCTCCGGGGAGGGCGAGGTGGTCCTGGACCGGACGCCGTTCTACGCCGAGGCCGGCGGTCAGATCGGGGACCAGGGCGTTCTCACGTGGGCCGGGGGTCGGGCAGCGGTGCGCGACACCCAGCGGCCCGCCCTTGGCCTCACCGTGCACCGCGTGGCAGTCGAGCAGGGGGCGCTGCCGCGTGGGGGGGCCGTTCGAGCCGAGGTGCACCGTGGCCGTCGCCTCGAAACCCAGGCCAACCACACCGCGACGCACCTGCTGCATGCCGCGCTGCATCACGTGCTCGGGCCGTCGGCGCAACAGGCCGGCTCGCTGGTCGAGCCCGAGCGCCTGCGCTTCGACTTCTCCTGGGCGCAGCCGCTCCTGCCGGAACAGCTGGAGGCCGTCGAGACGCTCGTGAACCAGAACGTGCGTGCCAACCTCGAGGTCTCGGCGAGGCAGATGAAACTCGAGGAGGCGCGGGCCGCCGGCGCGATGGCGCTGTTCGGAGAGAAGTACGGCGACGTGGTGCGGGTCGTTTCCGTTGCGGACGGCCACGTGTCGCGGGAACTGTGTGGTGGCTGCCACGTGCGGCGCACAGGCGACATCGGGGTGTTCAAGATCACCGCAGAGCGTGGCGTCGCCGCCGGCGTCCGGCGGATCGAGGCCGTCACCGGCCGGGCCGCGGTCGAGCTCTTCCAGGGAGACCACCGGATCCTCCGGCAGGCCGCCGGTCGGGCGAACGTTCCGTTCGAGTCGCTTCCCGTCGCAATCGAGGGCCAGGAGAGGAAGGTGCGCGAGCTGGAGCAGGAGGTCAAGGCGCTCAGGCTCAAGCTTGCCGCGGGCGGCGGCGGTGGGGACGCGGAGGTCCAGGAGGTCAAGGGGGTCAAGCTCATGGTCCGGGACGCCCCGGAGATGGCGGCGCCTGAGCTCCGCACCCTGGCCGACACCCTGCGTGGTAAACTTAAGACCGGTATAGTGGTCCTTGGCATGGCGAGCGTCGAATCGGTCACTCTGTTGGTGGCCGTGACCGAGGATCTCGCAGGCAGGATTTCGGCAGGCGAGATCGTGAAACGCCTCGCGCCGGTGGTGGACGGACGGGGCGGTGGCAAGGCGTCCCTCGCCCAGGCGGGTGGGAAGACGCCAGGGAAGCTGCAGGAGGCGTTGAAGCTGGCGCCGAGAGTCGTGGAGGAGTTGCTCGGGTGACGCGGCTGGCGTTGGCGATAGCGATGGTGCTCATGGCGGGCTTCGCGACTGCGGAGCGCACCAGCGGCGTCTTCATCTTCACCGCACCGGACGGCACCCGCCGGGTGGTAAACGTTCCCGCCTCGGGCCTCGGCACGATCGTGATCCCCGAGGGCGCGGCCGAGCGGCGTGCGGCGCTGTGGCCGACGGTCGAGGAAACGGCCCGCTTGCACGGACTCGACCCGCGCCTCGTGGACCTCGTGATCCGGATGGAGTCGGGGTACAACTCGCGCGCCGTGAGCTCCAAGGGCGCCCGCGGCGTGATGCAGCTCATGCCGGCGACGGCGAGCATGTACGGCGTGGCAAACGTCTTCGACCCGTTGGAGAACATTCGGGCAGGCGTGCGCTACCTCAAGGACCTGTTCGCGCGCTTCAACTCCGACGTCTCGCTCGCACTCGCCGCCTACAACGCTGGCCCCGAGGCCGTCGAGAAGCATGGGGGCGTGCCTCCGTACGACGAGACTCGGAGCTACGTCCGGGCGATCCTGATGGCCTACCGTGGCGACGCAAACCTGACCACTCTGTCCGGCGGGTTCGGCCGCCCGGCTCGCCGTGCCCGGCCGGTCGAGCTGTTCGGCGAGGACGGCAGGACGCTAATCGCGAACGTCCGCCACCCGGGTGAGGCTACCGTCGCACGCCCGCTCGGCCTCCGGTGAGTCGAGAGTCAAGGTTCAAAAATCAAAAGTGAAAAGTCAGGAGCACGCCAGGCGGGCCCTGAGGTCGAGAAAGACGCCTGTCACCGGTGCTCTGTGAGTTGGTGGGGCAACCTTCGACTCTTGACCCTCAAATTTTGACCGGGAGGGTGGACGGGGAGGAGCGCTCAGCTGGTACTATTCCGGCCCAGGAGGTTCGATGCGGATTCTGTCGGGCGTACAGCCAACAGGGAAGTTGCACATCGGGAACTACTTCGGCGCGATCCGCCAGTTCGTCGCGCTGCAGCGCGACCCGGCCAACGAGTGCTACTACTTCGTCGCCGACATGCACGCGATCACCACGATCAAGGACGGCCGCGAGCTCCGCGAGAACTCGTTCATGGTGGCGGCCGACTTTATCGCGCTCGGGCTCGACCCCGCGCGGTCGGTGCTGTATCGCCAGTCGGACGTGCCCGAGGTTGCTGAGCTCGCGTGGATGCTTTCCACGGTCACCCCGATGGGCCTGCTGCAGCGCGGACATTCGTACAAGGACAAGGTGGCCAAGGGGATCACCCCCAACCACGGCCTGTTCGCCTACCCCGTGCTGATGGCGGCCGACATCCTCATCGTGCGCGCCG
Source organism: Terriglobia bacterium (assembly GCA_020073245.1). GTDB lineage: Bacteria > Acidobacteriota > Thermoanaerobaculia > Thermoanaerobaculales > Thermoanaerobaculaceae > RBG-13-68-16. The sequence continues at coordinate 47,471 of JAIQFQ010000013.1, forward strand.
ACCGCGTTCCCGTCGGGAAGGACCAGAAGCAGCATCTGGAGATGACCCGCGACATCGCGGTGGCGTTCAACCAGATATACGGTGATGAACTGCTCCGTGTGCCCGAGGAGCTGATCCTCCCCGAGGTGGCGGTGGTGCCCGGGGTCGACGGGCAGAAGATGTCGAAGTCGTACGGCAACACGCTCGAGATCTTCGCGCCCGAGGCAGAGCTGAAGAAACGCGTGATGTCGATTGTGACGGACTCGACGCCGGTCGCGGACCCCAAGCCGACGCGGGGGAACACGCTGTATGCGCTGCTCAAGGTCTTCACGCCAGCCGGGCAGTGGGCCGGGTCCAAGAAGCTCTTCACCGAAGGCGGAACCGGCTATGGCGAGATGAAAAAGAAGCTGCTCGGCTTGATCCTCGATACCTTCCGCGAAGCCCGCACGCGCCGGGAGCAACTTGAGCAAGACCACAGCTACGTCGAAGGAGTGCTCCGCGACGGCTCCGAGCGTGCCCGCGAGGTGATCTCGAAGGTCATGACCGACTGCCGCCGCGTCTGCGGCCTGGGCTGGGTGTAGAGGTGGGGCCCAGGGCACAGGGCGCAGCGAGGGCTCTTCGAAAGGGCACACGTGCGTTATGTTGATCGAGTCAAGAGTTGAGAGTGAAGAGTGCAGAGTTGAAAGCCCAGAACGGGTCAGCTGGTTGGTGTCTGCTTGTTGAAGCTCCTGACTCTTGACTTCACCCTAACTCGTTTCTGGACCTTTGAACCTGTGAACCGTGAGAAGCAGAAACCCCGCGGCGAGGCGGGGCTTCTTCGTGGTGAGCTCAAAGGAATGTGAGGCGCTACGCGGGCCTGCTCGGGTCCACCGGCGGCAGCTCGAGGTCGCTCTCCCGCTTCGCCAGCCGCTGACGGTCGCGGAAATGCCCGAGGACCATGTACACGCCGACGAACACGAACAGCAGCGGCCACCAGTCTTCCAGAAAGGAGAAATCGAGCGGGTAGAACTGGTTGTACAGGAGGATCATGCCAACGACCAGAATGAAGACCCCAAACCCGAGTCTGCCGCTCCTCGTCGCCGGTCTTTTCGGAGCCTCTCCGATGAAGGGTTCGGGCGCGAGCCCGAGATTGAGGGCCTGTGCTTGCCTGTAGGCGTCGACAAATCCGAAGAGCACGACGCCGGCGACTAGGATCCCCAATGTTCCCGCGTGCTCGCTGAGCCAGATACAGAGCACAAATGTGAGGAAGATGGTGAATGCCCGCTGGTAGAGTCCGAGGTAGAGGTGACCGAGGCCGGGGAAGCACGAGAGCACCACGGCAAGGCCCGGTGAGCGATGGATCGGGACAGCCGCCCTGGGCGCCTGGCCGACAGGCGGCGCCGGCGGGGCTGCCTGAGCTGGGATTGCTTGCGGTTGGTTGGTTTCCTGTGTGTTCATGGCCGTTCTCCCTTTCCACTCTCTACAACGCGCCCGCCTGTCTTCGGGTTCGCGCGTTTCCCTCCGAAGATCGCTCGCGCCGAGTCCCACGCGTCCAGGGCGCGCTCACGCGCCCAACCCTCGGTGGAGACGAGTGCGTCCTTGATCCGCTCGGAGTAGCTTGAAACCCGGTTCTGGACCGCGGCCCGGGCGTACACCGCCGCCTTGTCCATCCCCTCGCTCGAGGCCCGCGCCACGGTTGCCGGGTTGGAGATCAGCACCACCGTGACCGCAGCCAGCAGGTACGCCGCCGCAGTGGCCAGGCGCAGGTCGAAGAACCGCCTCTGCCGCCGGCGCAGCTCGATCCACTGGCGGGGCGGCAACGCCAGCGCCGCCCGGAAACGGGGGCTCACCCGGGTACCGCCGCCGACCTCGCGCAGCGTTGCGAACGACTCCCATACCGCCATGCAAGCAGGGCAAGCGTGCAAGTGCTCGATGAGCTGCGCGCGCTCGTCCTCAGGGATCTCGCCGTCGAGCGCGGCGCCCATCGAATCGATGGCCTGCTCGCAGGCGGGGTTCAGACGGGCCAGCGACTTCAGGCGTTGCTTGAGCGCCTCGGGCGCCCGCGCGGACAGGAGGGTCCGCCCCCCCTCCGCGAGCCCTCGTGCACGCTCGACTGCAACCTGGCAGGTCGAGCAGCCCTCAAGGTGGTCGGCGAGCTCCGCAGGCAGCGCCCCGGAGAGCGCAGCGTCGAGCCGGTCGAGCAGGGCATCGCACGGGTTCATGTCTGGACTCCGGCGGGCTGCACCCGCAGCCTCGGCGTCAGCTGAAGGGCGACCGTTGCCGCCAGCTCGCGCCTGGCCCTGTTCAGACGTGACTTGACCGTTCCAATCGGCAGCTCGAGCTCTTCTGCCAGCTCCTCGTAGCTCCAGTCGGCGAAGTCGCGCAGCATGATGAGCTGCGACAGCTCGTCCGGGAGCCTCTCGAGAGCGGCCCTGGCGAGCTCCAGGCGCTGATGACGCACCGCACGTGTGTGGGGATCCTCGCCTCCGGGGAGCGTCTCGAGAAACTCGGGGTCGACCCAGGTGGCCTTGCGCTGTTCTCTGGAGCGGCGGTAGGCGTCAACGAAGAGGTTGCGCGCCACGCGATACGCCCAGGCGCGGAACGACGATCCCGGCAGGTACCGGTGCAGGTTCTGCCATAGCTTGAGGAAGACTTCCTGGGTCAGGTCCTCGGCCTCGCCGCGGTGACGGGTGAAGCTCACCGCCATGCGGAAGATGTCGTCGGCGGTGGCATCCACAAGCTGCTCCCAGGCCCGGTCTTCACCGGCCCGACAGCGCTCGACGATGCCCTCAAGCGATTCGCCGCTCATGCCCTGTCCAACGCAAGCTCCCCTCCCGAGGTTCTCGCCCGCGGCCGGAGTGCGTAGTACTACGGTACCAGAGTGTGGCGCACTCGGCGAGCGGGAACACGCGGCTATGGTCAGATGTTAGCGTCCATGGCAGAATGTTGCGGAGGCGGAGGATCTGGATGACGAACGCGATTGCGACGCTTGAGCAGCAGGTCAGGGAGACCCTGGAGGAGCTGAGGCCGGCACTCCAGATGGACGGTGGTGATGTGGAATTCGTCGGGATCGACGGCAGCGTCGTTCAGGTGCGGCTACTCGGCGCCTGCGGTGGATGCCCGATGGCGACCATGACCCTGGTTGGCTTCGTCGAGGAACGTCTCAAGCAACGCGTGCCGGAAGTGCGCCAGGTCGTCAGCGTCTGAAGCCCGGCCCGAGGCCGTAGTCTGCCTTCTTTAAGTACCTCATTCGAAAGACTCCTGCGAGCCTCAGGTCCTAGGCCGCGGGCCGCAGCCCCACGAGCGCGATGAAACGGACGCCGGCGTCGGGATCGGACGCTCCAACCGCGAGGAGTTTCTTCAGGCGCGCGTCCTGGGGGAAGCGAATCACGGCCGCCCGCAGCAACGCGCCGCGCACCTCGGCGGTACGCGAGATCCCGCTCTCGTCCCCGTAGTCCCGCCCGAAGGCAGTGGCGATACCTTCGAGCGCCTCGGGCGAGTCGAGCGACGCGAGCGCCTTGGCGGCGGAAAGACGCACGGCAGGCACCTCGTCATCGAGCAGCTTGGTGAGCACGGCGACGGCTCCCTGCGGGTGTGCGACCGCAAGCGCGTCCGCGGTTTGCCAGCGGAGTCGCGCAGTGGCCGCCTTGCGGTCGTCAGCGCTCGCGAGGTACCGGCCGCGCTCCCCTTCGGCGAAGTTCCCGATCACCTGGACCGCCTTCCTGATCTGGTCGACGGCGCTCGGCGCCGCGACACCGCCCGAGATCATGGTCTGCGCGACCGCCTGGAGAATCGGCCTGATGGCACGCCAGATCGAACGGATGCCGCGCGGATCGAGCGACCAGTCCTGCTTGGCGAGCGCCGACTGGACCGCGCCGAACTGGCTCTGGTCGCCGAGCTCGAGCAGCGCGACGCGGACCCACGCCTCCAGCCAGTCGTTGCCGGTCCCGGCCGCGAGCGCCCGCTCGAGCGTCGGCCGCGCCTTGTCGCCTCCGAGCCCGACCAGGCTTCGCACGATCTGCGGGCGGATGTCCGCCTGCTTCGCGTCGCTCGTGCGGCGGTGCCCGATCGTCTCGACCGCCCAGTTCAGCGCCGCCTCGTCCCCGACCTCGAAGAGGATCTGGGCGGCGTTGAGTTCGTCCTGCAGGTCGCCCGCGCCCAGCTCTGACCGTAGTGCCTTGGTTGCGGCGTCGTCGTGGAAGGCGACCGCGAGACCCCGCCACGCCGCCAGCCGGACGTCCTTGCGCGAGTCCTTGGCGAGCTTGCGCAGCGGGTCGATCGCCCGCTGATCGCGGGAACGGCCGAGGCCGAGCGCGACGCCCTTGAAGTACGGCTCGTTGTCGTTGCCGGAGCTGTACGCGAGGACCTTGGTGATCGCGGTTTCGCGCGCATCGCCCTCAAGCCCACCCGGGGCTGCGAGTGCGCCGAGGCCCTCCAGCGCGGCGACTCGAAGCTCGATGACAGCCGGGGGTGGTCCCGCCTTTCCGTGCTTGGGAGCCGGCGGGGGCGGGGCGAAGCCGCTGGACGCGATCGAGACCGTGTCGGCGTTGTCGAGCATCCAGTTCAACAGCAGGCTGCCGCGGCGCGGGCCCATGTCCACGATCCCGTCGACGCACGCGCTCGGCACCCAGTCGGACTGCATCATCTGGAGGCAGTTGTAGTAGAAGTTGCCGGCGGCCTGAGCGTCGCCGGCCTTCACGAGCGCGTGCGCGGCCTCGATCCCGCGCACCCACGGGTCCATCATCGCCGCCTTGATCTCCTGCTGCATCTTCTGCGCGTTGGTTTGGGGCGGCGGCGGGCTCATGCCGAGCATGCTCTTGAGCATCGAGCCGGTGCCGGTGTTCTTCTTGGCGTAGTCCATCTGCTTCTGGACCTCTTCGCTGTTCATCGCGCCCGTGGTCTGCTCCCCGAGCATCCGCATGACGTTGATCTGCGCCTTGAGTCCGTCGCGAAGCTGCCCGAGCGCCGTGGCGCGCTGATCGGCCGTCAGGTGCTTCTCGCCCTCGCCGAGCAGGAAGCTCGCAGGCACAGGGTTGCGCGTCTTCGCGAGCGTGCCCTCGGCAAGGAGCTTCTCGAGCGCGCCGTCGCCGGCGCTCGCTGAGACCGCCAGCAGGCAGCAAACAACAGCCGCCGCTGGCTCATACAGGAACTTTCCGGTCGTCATGTTCAGGCCCTCCCCCCGAGGCCTGCCGGCGGCGGCCCCGACGCTACTCCTTGTTCAGGTCCGGCATCGCAGGCCCGCGCTGCGGCTGCATCATGTCGGTCTCGGTGTAGCCGGCGGGGATCGCGAAGGTGGATGCGGCGATCTCCGCCTTCCGCAGTTTCGTGACCTCCGTCGTGGTCTTCGTCTGGCCGCCGTGCTTGCCGTGGCCCGCCGAGACGACGACGGTCTTGAGGTGGAACCCGGTCATCTTCGCCTTGGCGAGGTCCGAGACTTTCTTCAGTTCACCCATCACCTGGCCGCCCCCCATGCCCTCGAGCGCCTTGCTCGCGTGGGCCGGCATGGCGATGGCGGTGGTCGTCCAGATGTCCTCGACCGAGTCGGCGGGGGTCTTCTTGTCCCCCATGACGGGCAGGTGCATCACCATCGTGTACGTCGTGTGCCAGCGGTAGTGCGTGGTCGGATAGCCGAGGATCTCTCCGCCCGGTTCCTCGAGCACCTTCTCGATCTTGGGGTCCGCGATCTCCATCTTGATCCCCATCTTCGCGGCTGCTCCCATCCCGGCCTCCGCGCCTTCCATCATCGCTGCCAGATCGAACTTGGAGTACGTCTTCTTCTCGGGGTTGACGATCGTCATCTCGCCCTTCGCGTTGACCAGCATGTACATGCCCTTGGAGAACATCGGGTTGTGGGTTTCGGCGAACTCGATGCGGGCCTGGTCGCCTTCCGCCTGGGCGTTCATGACCATGTCGCCCATGCTGGCCTCTTGCCCCCCTTCGGTCTTGGTGACGACTGTGAATTCGAGGCCCGCCCACGCCGGGGTTGCGGCGATTGCCGCGATGACGAAGGTCCGCAGGATTCGGCGCATCTGAGTGTCTCCTTTCGACACCGGCGGCTGCGACGAGCGTTGCCAACGCTGCGACCGAGACGCCGTTTCGCAAATTCTAGCTTCCACGTTGGTCCTGTCAACCGGCCCCACGGTCGGATGATTCCCGGGACGGCAGACGTCGTGCCGGCGCCGCGCGTGCCCGCCGCCGGTCGCCGTACAATGACCGCCTGGTGCGCCGGGGGTGACGGATGAGGAGACGATGTTTTGCGCTTACGGTCGGTGCCGTGCTCCTTTCGGTCGGTTGGGTCCGCGCCGCCGACGTTTTCGACGTTCTTCCGAAGGCGGCCCACGACCCGAAGGTGCCCACGCTGAAGAGCGTCCTGGGGTTCGACTGGGGCGAGGAGATCACCGATCCTGACCAGGTCGCACGGTACGCGCAGGCGCTCGAGGCGTCGGCCGCCGGGCGGGTGCGCCTGCTCGAGTACGGCAGGTCAACCGAAGGTCGCCCCCTGCTCCTCCTGGTGGTGGGCTCGGCGGAGAACCTCGCCCGCTTCGACGCGATCGAAACGGACCTCGGCAGGCTGGGAGACCCGAGATCGCTGCCCGAGGCTCAGGCCGAGAATCTGATCAGGCAGCTGCCTGCAGTGGTGTGGATCCAGTGCTCCGTGCACGGGGACGAGGCTTCCGGGGGTGATGCGGGGCTGGCGCTGGCCTACCACCTCGCGTCGGGCACGGGTGCCGAGGTGGAGCGCATCCTCGCCAGCGCGCTCGTGGTCGTCGACCCGATGGAGAACCCGGACGGGCGTGCGCGCTTCGTCGCGTCGAACCGGCAGGCCCGCGGGGCGCGGGCGGACCCCGAGCGTGTCGCGGCGGAGCACGTCCAACCATGGCCAGGGGGGAGGGTCTCTCACGATCTGTTCGATCTGAACCGGGACTGGTTCGTGCTTTCTCAGCCCGAGACCGCGGCGCGCGTCGCCGCCATGCTGCGCTACCACCCCATCGTCGTGACGGACCTCCACGAGATGGAGGCCGACATGGGGTACTACTTCGCTCCGCCGGCCGCTCCGCGCCATCCGCTCCTGGTGGGGCAGGGCGACGCCTTGCTCGATTTGCTCGGCCGGGCCAACGCGGCCGCGTTCGACGCCCACGGCTACCGGTACTGGACGCGAGAGGTGTTCGATGCGTTTTACCCCGGCTACGGCGACTCCTGGCCCAACCTGAGCGGCGCCGTGGGGATGACGTTCGAGGAGGGCGGGAGCCGGGGCCTCGCCATTCTACTGAAGGACGGCGACACGGTGACCTACGCGGACGCCATCGAGCATCACCTCCTAGCCGCCTTCACGACGTGCCTTACGACGGCTGGCAACCGCGAGAGATTTCTCCGCGCCTGGTTCGCCTACCGGCAGACCGCCGTGGCTGAGGGGCAACGGGGTTCGGCACGGGCATACGTCCTAGGTGACGGAAAGCGATCGGTGTCGGCCCTCGAGCTCGGTGAGCTGCTGGCTCGGCAGGGCGTGGAGGCGGCCCGGGTGACGGCCGGGAAGGAAGGCGTGGCGACCGGCAGCGTGCTTGTTCCGCTCGACCAGCCCCTGGGCCGGCTGGCGCGGGCTCTCCTCGACCGGGGCGCCTCGATGGGTGAGGCGTTCGAGAAGGAACAGGAGCGGCGCGACGCCAAGAGGCTGCCCGACGAGATCTACGACCTCACGGCGTGGTCGCTGCCACTGCTTCGGGGGCTCGAGGCAAGGACGTTGCAGACCGTTCCCGGCGGGCTGGGTATCGAGCGCATCAAGCCGGGTGAACGGTCCCTGGGGACCGTGAGTGGAGAGGGAAAGGTCGCGTTCCTGCTCTCTTGGGAGAACGAGGCCTCGGTGCGCGCGCTCGCGCGGCTGTTGCAGGCCGGCTTGAAGGTCGCCGTTGCCACCAAGCCGTTCACGGTTGGAGGCAAGGCGTTCGAGCGTGGCACCGTGGTCGTCCGCCGGGCGGCCAACGGAGAAGCGCTGCGGCAGCAGGTGGAGGAGATCGCGCGCGAGACCGGTGCGAGCTTCGTGGGCACCGACACGGGCTACGCGGACAAGGGTATCGACCTGGGTTCGACGCACGTCGTGCCGCTCAAGGTGCCGCGGATCGCTGTCGCCTGGGACGTGCCGACCTCGCCGATGAGCGCGGGTGGGCTGCGCTGGGCGCTGGAGCGAGCGTTCGGCTATCCGGTGAGCGCGGTGCGCACGGGCTCGCTCGCCCGGGCTGACCTCTCTCACTTTGACGTCATCGTGATCCCCGACTCCTGGGAAAGGGGCGGTTCGTACCCGGTAACGCTCGGGGAGGAGGGCGCCAAGAGGCTCGCCTCGTGGGCCGACGAGGGCGGAACCATCGTGGCCGTCGGCGCCGGCGCTGCCTTCCTGACCGGCGAGAAGATCGGGCTCCTGGCGTCCAAGCTGGAGAAGCGCCTGGGATCGCAGCCGCAGCCGGAGAAAGGGAACCCGGAGAAGGGGAAGTCGGAGAAAGGGAAACCGGAGGAGGCGGAGAGAGGGTCGGCCGCGGGGGAGCGCAGTTTCAACTACGAAGACGCCATCAAGCCTCCGGACGAAGATCCACCGCTGGTGCCGGGATCGATCCTGCGGGTCGAGCTCGACACGGAGAGCGTTCTTGCGGCCGGCTTCCCCGGCGGCACTGTGGACGTGCTGGTGGAGTCGCATCGGATCTTCACCCCCCTCAAGCTCGACCGCGGATCGAACGTCGGCGTCTATGCGCGGCCCGACGACCTGGTACAGGCGGGATTCGCGCTCGCGACATCGCGAGAACAACTCCCCCACAAGGGGTACCTTATGCTGCAGGAGTGCAAGCGCGGCAAGGTGGTGGCGTTCGCCGAGGACCCGGTTTCCCGTGGGCTCGCCCGCTCCGCCATGCTCCTGTTCGCCAACGCGGTATTCTTCGCCCCTGCCTACTGATGGGTGCGCACGCCTGGAGAGGCGGGAGACGGGGTCCATAGAGCGATGGCCGGGCCGGAGGCTCTCGGATGAGCGCGCTGTGGTGGGTTGGGTTCGGTGCCGTCGTGGCGCTGTTGCTGGGGCTGGACCTGTTCGTCTTTCACCGTCGGCCCGGCCACGAGGGCACGCGGCGTGCCCTGATGTGGAGCGCATTCTGGTTCGGCCTCGGTCTCTCATTCTCACTCCTCGTGGGGTTCACGCGCGGGCACGACGGTGCGCTCGCATACATCACGGCCTACCTCGTCGAGCTCTCCCTCTCGGTGGACAACCTGTTCGTATTCGTCGCGCTGTTTGCCTACTTCAGCGTCGCGCCGGAGCACCACCACCGCGTGTTGTTCTGGGGCATCCTGGGAGTCCTGGTCACGCGGGGAGCGTTTATCTTCGCGGGTGTCGCGCTGATCGCCCGGTTCCACTGGGTGATGTACGTCCTCGCGGTCGTACTGATCTTGACCGGTGTCAGGCTCGGCCTCGGCGTCGGGGAAGACGTGCACCCCGAGCGCAACCTCGTGGTGCGCTGGGCGAGCCGCGTGCTGCCGATGGTGAAGAGCTTCCACGGCAATCGCTTCGCGGTGCGGACCGAACACGGCTGGCGGTTCACGCCGCTCCTGTTGGTGCTGCTGGCGATCGAGAGCACCGACGTGATGTTCGCGACGGACTCTGTCCCGGCGGTCCTCGCGATCAGCAGGGATCCGTTCGTGGTGTACACCTCGAACATCTTCGCCGTCCTCGGTCTTCGCGCCCTCTACTTTGTCGTGGCGGGCGCACTGAGGACGCTTCGCTTCCTGCGGCCGGCGCTCTCGGTGGTCCTTGTGCTGATCGGCGTGAAGATGGTCCTCGCCGACGTCGTCGAGATCCCCACCGGGGTATCGCTCGGGGTTGTCTTCCTCATCCTCGCGAGCGCGACCACGGCCTCGTTGCTCATGCCGGAAGTCAAGCAGCGACGGCGGGGGCGGGAGGAGTAGGTCCCTGATGTGGGTCGGGGCCGGCGACGGCCGCATTCGAGGACGTTGGCAGTGCGGACAGCAGGGACGCCGGAAAGAGGCGAGGGCCCCGGTGTGTTCCTGGGGTGGGAGCATCGGCCATGCCACAACACGAGTCGGCCAAGACACGTCTCGAGAGGGACACGCTCGGTGAGATGGAGGTTCCGGCGGGAGCGCTGTACGGCGCTCAGACGGCGCGCGCCGTAGAGAACTTCCCGATCAGCGGATGGACACTGCCGCCGAGGTTCCTGGCGAGCCTCGCTCGCGTCAAAGCGGCGTTCGCCCGAGCCAACGGGGAGCGCGGGCTGCTGCCGCCCGATACAGCCTCCGCAATCGCGGCGGCCGCCGACGAGGTGGCCACCGGTGGCCACTCCGACCACTTCCCGATCGACGTGTTCCAGACGGGGTCGGGTACGTCGACGAACATGAACATGAACGAGGTCCTGGCCCACCTCGCTAACGTCCGCCTCGGGGGCGACCCGACGGCGCACCGCCCGGTCCACCCGAACGACCACGTCAACCTGGGTCAGTCGTCGAACGATGTCATACCGGCGACGCTCCGCTTGGCGGCAGCGGTCGGCTGGCGCGATGACGTTCGCCCCGCGGTCGAGAGGGTCGCTGCCGAGTTGATGCGCCTTGCCGTCAAGCACCGCGGGACCGTAACTCTCGGCCGCACGCACTTCATGGACGCGGTGCCGACGACGTACGGACGCGTCTTCGGAGCCTGGGCGGACCGGCTGCACACGTCCGCCCGGTCAGGCAACGAAGGGGCTCAGCGACTCCTCCTGCTCCCACTCGGCGGCACCGCTGTTGGGACCGGGATTAGCGCCGACCGCGCGGTGGTGGCGCGGGCGACGAAACTCCTATCGGAATACACCGGCCTCTCACTCACTCTGGAGCCGAACCCGGCCGTGGGGATCTCGGCGCAAGACGCCCCGATTGCTTTCGCCGACGCCCTTGCCGCCATCGGGCGCGTCCTGCTCGCGGTTGCGAGCGACATCCGTCTGCGCGCCTCCGGCCCATTCGGGGGCCTGGGTGAACTGGAGCTTCCCGCCGTCCAGCCGGGGTCCTCCATCATGCCTGGCAAGGTGAACCCGGTGATCCCGGAGGCGGTGGTGCAGGCCGCGTTGGAGGTGGAAGGGTTGGCATCAGCGTGCCGGGCAAGCGCAACGTTGCACCAACTCGACCTCTCCCACGCCAATCCGCTTCTCGCATGGAACCTCGACACGATCGCCAGGCTCCTGACATCGTCGTGCACGGTGCTGGTAGAGCGCTGTCTCTTCGGGCTGAGGGTCAACGTGGAGCGTACGCGTCGGCTGGCGGCGGCCAGCCCCGCACTCGCGACCGCCCTCGCGGTGCGCATCGGATATGAGCGCGCCGCGGAGGTGGCGAAGGCTGCAGAGGCTGCCGGGACGAGCGTCGCCGAGGCGGCCCGCAAGCTCGGTGTGTTGTCGGACCCGGAGCTGGCCGAGGTGCTGGACGTCGCCAAGATGGCGGGCGCGGAGCCGTGAGCGGGACCGCCGGGCGACCGAAGGGGCGGAGGAGCAGGGGTGCAGAGGTGTGCGTGGCTTGCACGGGGTCCGCGAGGGAGTCAAGAGTTCAGAGTGCAGGGTCGAGAGTCGGAACCTCAAGGCGCCGGGCCACTCGGCCGTTCCGGTCGTTCGCCTCTTCACTCTTAGCTCACAGCTCTTAATTCATTCCCCGGTCTTCGCGTGCTCGAGGCATCGTCCGCCGGGGATTCCGGTAGCCGAGGAATCCCCGTATCATGTGTTGCAGGAAGGGACTCTCGCATGTTCATCCCGATCGGGCTCGACCAGACGGCCGTCCGGCGTCTGCCATGGGTGAGCATCGGTATCATCGTGCTGAACCTCCTGATGTTCCTCGTGGTCGGCACCACCGCCAGCGATGTCGAGCAGCAGGCGGGACGGCGGGCCCAGGAGGTCATCGAGTACTGGACCAAGCACCCGTACCTCAAGCTGCCCGATGAGATGCTGCCGCCCGGGATGTCCCGGTCGGAGCGCGAGAAGCTGACGCTGCTCACCGAGGCCATGAGGAGTATGCCGGGGCGGTCGGTGCCCGACGCCGAGCAACGCGCGGAAGAACAAAAGGAGCTCGAAGGACTCGTCCTTCGCCTGCATGAGGGCGTCGCGGAGCATCCGTTCAAGTCCTGGGGGTTGATTCCGTCCGATCCCAAGCCGCTCGCGTTCCTGACCAGCATGTTCATCCACTCGGGGTGGATGCACCTCCTCGGGAACATGTTGTTCTTCTACCTCTCAGGGCCGTTCCTCGAGGACGCGTTCGGCCGCCCGCTCTTCTCCCTTCTGTACCTGAGTTCCGGAGTGGCGGCCGCATTCGTCCATATCGCGACGTTCCCGCAATCCGACGCGCCGCTGGTAGGGGCGTCGGGAGCAATCGCGGGGTGCATGGGGGCGTTCCTCGTGCGCTTCGTGCGCAGGAAGATCCGGTTCCTCTACTTCTATTTCATCGGCTTCTTCCGGACCGGCACCGTGGACCTCCCCGCCTGGGTCGTGCTGCCGTTGTGGTTCCTTCAACAGCTCTTCTTCGCGGGGCTCTCAGGTTCTAGCGGTGTGGCGTACCGGGCGCACGTCGGGGGCTTCCTCTTCGGCTTCGTCGCCGCGTTTGCGATCAAGCAGCTGCGGATCGAGGAGAGATACATCGCCCCCAAGATCGAGAAGGAGATCTCCGTGAGCCAGCACCCGGCGCTGGAGGAGGGGATGGACCTCCTCGCGAAGGGCGAAACCGCGGCGGCACGGGGGTCGTTCCAAAAGGTGCTGGTCGCAGAGCCCCGCAACGTCGATGCGCACCTCGCGATCTGGCAGAGCCATTGCTACGAGGGCACGCCTGAAGAAGGCGCCGAGCATCTCGTTCACGTGATCGAAGAGGAGGTGCGTCGGGGCGAGCAGACACTCGCGTTTGACCACTGGCGTGAGCTGGCCTCGAGCGGGCGCCAGAGCGGGCCGGCTGCGCTCCGCTGGCGCCTCGCGGCTTCTCTGGCGGCATCCAACCGCTCCGCGGCGGTCGAGATTCTGCGGAACCTCGCGAGCGATGCCGACGCCGGTCTGCTTGCCGAAAAGGCGGCCCGACACCTTGCGGCGCTCGGAGAGCCCGCACTGCCGGTCTCCGCGTCGGCCGCGATCCCGACGATGAAGGCCGCCCTCCCTGAGCCGCCGCAGGCGGTCCCGGCGCCCTCGGCGACACAGACGCCTTCCGCGGCTTCGGCGCATGCGCCTGCGGAGGTGCCCGAGGTCCACGTTGCACCGCCCCCCCCGCCGCCGGCTTTCTGGGAGGCGTTGACGCAACACCCCGCTCCGCTGTCGACCTCGCTGGGCGGACCGGAGATCGAAATCTGCACGGTCGAGGCGCTCCAGAGCGAAGGTCTGCTCCTGCGCGGGGTCTCGGGCGGGTCCGACCTGCTCCCATTCGCGGAGGTGGAGAAGGTCGTGGTCGCCGGCATCGCGGCCGCACCGAAGCCCTTTCTCGTCCTCGACCTCCTCCTGGCGCGGGCCGAGGGGCAGCCCAGGCGCGTGGAGCGCCTCCTCAGCACTGAGTTCGACCCGCGAGAACTCGCCGCGCGGCTGGACCTGAAGCCACTCGATGCGTTCCGCGAAGTGGTGAGGGTGATCGCAGAGCGCGCCGGCGCCGCCGTCATTCCATCCGATATCCTGATGCCGTCGGCGCGGATACCCACCTTCGACAGCCTGGAAGCCTACGAGCGGGACAGCCTCGCACCTCTCGGCTGAACACTGGGGCCGGCGGGAAAGCGAATTCGGGTATTATTGGCGGGTCTTGAACCACAGGGACGTGCGGTGGTCCGGCGACGGCGGGGGGGTTGCCGAGACATCCCAGCGGCACGATCCGGAGCTCTCGGGCGCGGTACCCCTCCCCCGGCGGGGACCGGCGCCGAACGAACGGGCGGGATGGGCCCACGACTGAAGAGGGGGAAACCATGGCGCAACTCAAGGACAGGCTGAAAGAGAAGATCCAGGAACACCGGCCGCGCACCACAAAACTGCTCAAGGAGCACGGGGACGTCAAGATCGGTGAGGTGACCATCGCCCAGGCAATCGGCGGTGCTCGCGGGGTGCGGTGCCTGGTCACAGACATCTCCTACCTCGATCCGTTCGAGGGCATCCGTTTCCGCGGGAAGACGATCCCGGAGACGTTTGCCGCCCTTCCCAAGGGGCCGGGAGACTACCCGCTGGTCGAGTCGTTCTGGTGGTTCCTTCTCACCAGCGAGGTCCCGACCGCGGCGGAAACCGACGCGGTGGTCAAGGAATTTCAGGCCCGCCGAGCGGTCCCCGAATACGTCGGCCAGGTGCTGCGCGCGATGCCGCGCGACTCGCACCCGATGGTGATGTTCTCGACGGCGATCCTCGCGATGCAGCGCGAGTCGGTCTATGTCAAGCGCTACAACGAGGGGATGAAGAAGGACGAGTACTGGGATCCGACCTACGAAGACGCCACCAACCTGCTCGCCAAGCTGCCGTCGATCGCGGCGATGATCTACCGCCTCAAGTACAAGGGTGACGCCCAGATCGCCGCGGATCCCAAGCTCGACTTCGGCGGCAACTTCGCCCATCAGATGGGGATCGCCAAGCCGTACGACGACGTGGCGCGAATGTACTTCATGCTGCACTCCGACCACGAGTCCGGCAACGTCTCGGCGCACACGACCCACCTGGTCGCTTCGGCGCTCTCGGACGCGTACTACGCGCTCTCGGCGGGGATCAACGGTCTGGCGGGCCCGCTGCACGGCCTCGCGAACCAGGAGGTACTGCGCTGGATCATGAAGTTCCAGGAGAAGCTCGGCGGCAAGGAACCCACCGAGGAGAACGTCAAGCAGGCCCTGTGGGACACGCTCAAGGCCGGCCAGGTGATTCCCGGGTACGGGCACGCCGTGCTGCGCAAGACCGACCCGCGCTACGTCGCGCAGATGGAGTTCTGCCAGAAGCACCTGCCGAACGACCCGCTGTTCAAGCTCGTCCACATGATCTACAAGGTCGCGCCCCCTGTGCTCACGGAGCACGGCAAGACGAAGAACCCGTGGCCAAACGTGGACGCCCAGTCGGGCGTGATCCAGTGGTACTACGGCCTGAAGGAGTGGGACTTCTACACGGTTCTGTTCGGCGTCGGCCGCGCGATCGGCGTGCTCGCGAACATCACCTGGGACCGCGCCCTCGGCTACGCGATCGAGCGACCGAAGTCCGTGACGACCAAGATGCTCGAGGACGTTGCCAGCCAGGCGATCAAGGCGGACGAACTCGGAAGCGATTAGAGGCGGGGGTCCGGGCACCGGGCTCCGGACAACACAGCTACGCGGGGGCGGGGCGTGTTCCCGCCCTTTGTTCTACTCGGGCCCAATCAGGCAGTTGAGAGTTAGGAATTGAGAATGAAGAGTGAAGAGTTGGAAACGAGAAACAAGACGCTTAGGTGAGATCACCTGACAGTGTTGTCAACTCTTCACTCTCAACTCTGAAGACTTCACTTCAACTGCACGGCGGCTCGGCCGGAGGCGAACGCGACGCGGTTGAGATCGAGGAACTTCTTCGGCACCCGCTGCGCGAGGCACTCCCACCACGTCGCCTCCGGCAGCGGGAGCAGGCGGGAGACCGCGCCCAGCAGCACGACGTTGGCGGCCTTGACCGTGCCTGCCTCAAGCGCGAGCTTCTCCCCGGGCACCATCACGACCGTGGCGTCGAGCGCGCCGAACACCCGTTGGAGGTGCTCATCGCCGGGGTACACGGCGCTCCCCGACGACACGGTGACCGGGACAATCGCCTGGTCGTTGACCACGGCGGTGCCGCCCCGCCGCAAGAACTCGGAGAAGCGCAACGCCTCCATCTTCTCGAACGAGAGCAGGATGTCGGCCTCCCCCAGGCCGACCAGGGGCGAGAAGACCTTCTCAGCGTCCCAGCGCACGTGCGATGCGACGCTGCCTCCGCGCTGGGCCATGCCGTGGACCTCGGACTTCTTGACGTCGTAACCCGCCGCGAGCCCGACCTCGGCGAGGATGTTGCTGGCGAGGAGCGTGCCCTGTCCGCCCACCCCGACCAGCACGAAGCTGAAGGACTTCTGGTCGCTCATCGCTCAGTTCCCTTCCGAGGTCGGAGTCGAGCAGCTTGCCGGCTGGTGCTCCTGGGCCTCGCGGACCTGGTCTCGCGTGAGGATCGCGTCGTGGGGGCAGAGTTGGGCGCACACCTCGCACCCGGTGCACAGGTCGCCGTCGATGAGCGCCAGCGGCTTGCCGGACTTGGCATCGATCTCGTCGCTCTTGAGGATCGCCGGACACCCGATCCGGAAGCAGATGGCGCACCCCGTGCACTTCTCCTCGACCACCTCGAGTGGGACCCAACGCTTGCGGATCTCGGGCAGCAGTGCGCACTCGCGGCGCGCGACGAGAACGGCAGGTTCGTTGTGGGCCATCAGCTCCCTGTAAGCGGTCTCGAGGCCATCCACGTCGTAGGCGTCCACCGTTACGACGTGGTGGATCCCGAGGGCGCGCACGAGCGGCTCAAGTTCGATCACCTCGGCGGATTCGTGCTGGAGCGTGAGGCCCGTCCCGGGGTTCTGTTGGTGGCCCGTCATCGCGGTGATGCGGTTGTCCAGGATGATGGTGAGGATGTTCGAGTTGTTGTACGCGACGTTGGCCAGGGCGGGAAGGCCGGTGTGGTAAAACGTCGAGTCGCCGATCACAGCGACCATGCGCTCGCCGATCCCGGCCTTCGCCGCGCCGTGCGCGACGCCGATGCCGGCGCCCATGCAGCCGCAGGTGTGGATCGCGGACAACGGCGGGAGCAGGCCCAGGGTGTAGCAGCCGATGTCTCCCGTCACGGGGACCTTCTTCTTGGACAGGAGCTGGAACACGCCGCGGTGCGGACACCCGGCGCACAGTACCGGCGGGCGCGCCGGCAGTTCGGGAAGTCCGAGCGCCGCGGCGGGCACCGGCGGCCGATCCACCGGCAGACCGGCACCGCTCGCCGCTCGGCGGACGACTGTTGGGTCGAACTCTCCGCACAGCGGGAAGATCGATTTTCCCTCGCAGGAGATGCCGAGAAGGCGGATGTGCTCCTCCAGGACCGGGTCGAGCTCCTCCAGCACGATCAGCCGCTTCACGCCTGCGGCGAACGTCCGTATGAGCTGCTCTGGAACAGGGTTGACCATCCCGAGCTTGAGCACCGATGCGGTCGGGAGCACCTCGCGGGCGTACTGGTACGCGATCCCCGCTGTCACGACGCCGACGTTGCGGTTGCGCCACTCGATCCTGTTGACTGGGGCCTTCTCCGCCCACGCCGCGATGTCCCGCAGCCGCTGCTCGACGACGGGGTGGCGCTTGCGGGCGTTGGCGGGGATCATCACGTACTTGGCGGGGTCGCGCGGGAACTTCTCGCGCTTCGGGGCAACGTCGTTGCGCTCGCCGAGCTCCACGGGGGTCGACGAGTGGTTGGTCCTGGTCGTGGTCCGGAGCAGGACCGGAGTGTCGAACTTCTCCGACAGGTCGAACGCCGCGATCGTGAAGTCCTTGCACTCCTGAGAGTCCGAGGGCTCCAGGCACGGCACACGCGTGAACTGCGCGAACCTCCGGTTGTCCTGTTCGTTCTGGGAGGAGTGCATCGCCGGATCGTCGGCGGAAACGACCACGAGGCCGGCCTCCGCACCCGTGAACGAGGCGTAGAAGAACGAATCGGCCGCGACGTTGAGGCCGACGTGCTTCATGCAGGCGATCGCCCGCCGGCCGGCATAGGCCGCCCCCACGGCAACGTCAACTGCAACCTTTTCGTTGGTGGACCATTCGCAATAGACGTGAGGGAAGCGCGAAAGCTCCTCAAGGATCTCGGTCGAAGGCGTGCCGGGGTAGGCAGCCGCGACGTGCACGCCGGCCTCCCAGGCCCCACGGGCAATCGCTTCGTTCCCAGAAAGGACTCGCTTCATGACCGCTCCTCCTCAGGGGTTGGACTCGGGGCGTCCGCTCGACCTACCTTTCGGCTCACCGATTGTACCCGGTGCAGCCGGGCGCGGCACGATCTCAGGTCGGAGGCCCAGGCGATCGGCGATGGCACGCATGTTCGCTAGAGAGAGAAACCCCCCGGCGGGGCGGTGGGAACCGAGTGTCGGATGGCTTGGGGGGGAGATCCAACGGCGGTACCCTGCGGGGCGCCCCACCGGGGAAGGTCTTTTTTCAAGGTCATCGGCATGTCTTCACGCCCGGTACTGTCGTGTAACGTGAAGACCTTCACAAGAGCAACCTAGCACCGAACGGGTGGCAATGCAAGCGCCGGTGGCACATGGCTGCCCCTCCCGAGCGAGATTGCCTTGTTCGGCATCTGCGGGCGGCATACAATGAACAAAAGGAGAGGGGCATGCCACGCACGTACGAAGGAATGCTCGACGCCAAGGGGTTCCGATTCGGTCTCGTCGTGGGCCGATTCAACGACCTGATCACCGGTCGCCTGGTGGAAGGTGCGCTCGACTGCCTGAGTCGGCATGGCGCGCTCGATGATGAGATCACGATCGTCAAAGTGCCGGGCTCGTGGGAGATCCCTCTGGTGGCCGAGCGGTTGGCGGGCTCCGGCAAGGTGGATGCCGTGATCGGGCTGGGGGTGCTGATCCGCGGGGCCACGCCGCACTTCGACTACATCGCGGCGGAAACGGCGAAGGGCCTCGCCCATGTGGGTCTCTCGAAGGGGATTCCCGTGTCGTTCGGGGTGCTAACGTGCGACACGCTCGAGCAGGCGCTCGAGCGCTCCGGCGCCAAGGCCGGAAACAAAGGATGGCAGGCCGCGCAGGCGGCCATCGAAATGGTGCAGCTCTACCGCACGCTCGGAGACTGACGGGTGGGTGTGCGGCGCCGCGGCCGCGAGCTTGCGCTCCAGATGCTCTATCAACATGAGCTGGCCGGAACCGATGTGGAGGCGATGCTGACTTCCTTCGATGAGCTCCTCCAGGCCCCCCGCGTGATCCGGGAGTTTGCCGTAAGCCTGGCACGCGGGGTGATCTCGAGGCTCTCCGAGTTGGATGCCCGCCTCGTGGACCAGGCCGACAATTGGCGGCTGGAGCGGATGGCGGCGGTTGACCGCAACATCCTGAGGCTCGCCCTCTACGAGCTGCTGTTTGCGTCCGACACGCCGCCCGCCGTGGTGATCGACGAGGCCGTTGAGATCGCCAAGCGCTTCGGTAGCGAGAGGTCCAGTCAGTTCGTCAACGGCGTCCTGGATGGTTTTCTGCACCGCGACAAGGCCGCGGAGGAGCGGTGATGCGCTGGCTGGAGGCGCTCGTTGGGTCGGCACTGCTCTGCACGGTTTCGGCGAGCGCCGACGAGGCTCTCATCGTGCTCCCGACCGCACTTGCCGCCCGGGTCGAAACCGGTTGGCGCTCAACCGCCTCGATCGGTCTGGAAGGCCGCCCGGGCGGAGCACTGGCGACCATCAGCCAGACGGTCCAGGCGCTTTCCGCGGAGCCGGCCTTCCCGCTGGCCAGCTTGGGGGGCTGCGGCGACCAGACGGCGGTCGAGGTCCCGCCAACGTTCTCCTTGCCCGCCGGCCTGACCGCCCTCGCGGATCGGCCCAGCAGCGCCGTCGGTGTTGTCGAGCGGGTCGTGGTGTTCGTGACCCAGAAGGTGCGGCTGGACGAGAACGACACCGGGCCGCAGGACAGTGCCTCGGTGCTGGAACGCGGCCGGGGGCGCTGCTCCGGGCGCGCGAACCTCGCCGTCGGCCTGCTGCGACGGCTCGGGATTCCGGCCCGCGTGGTCCAGGGGCTGCTCATCGGAGAGGACAGCGTTCGTTGGCACAGGTGGGGAGAGGCGTGGCTCGGCCCGTTGGGCTGGTTGCCCTTCGACCCGGGCGCATCGGTCGGTTTGGTTGGCGTGCGGTACCTGCCGCTAAGAGGCTCGGGCGAGGGGTCCTCCCTCGCCGGCGTGCGCCTCGAGCGTCTCGACGAGCGCGGCTATCTGGGCGTGCCGGTGCGGAACGGCTTGCGGGTACTCCCCACGGGGGGCGTGACCCTGCGATGCGTTGCGCCGGCTCACCAGGCGAATGTCACCGCGCTCCTGCTCGGCCCTGACGGCTCCAGGTGGGCGCGCCACGGTCGTGGGGGCGTGGTTTTCACAGGGATGCTGCCGGGTCGCTACAGGATCGTGTGGCGCGGGGACGGCCCTTCGAGCGTGCTCGACCTTGTCCTAGGGGCCGTCCCTGACGTGCTGGTCGAGCTCGGCACTCCGGTGGAGGCGGGAACGTGAAGGCCATTCTCGGGCGTCTGTCGGAACTGGGTTTGCGAGAGATCAGCAAACTCCTGACCGCCGCGGGCGCGGAAGGGGTGCTGGAAGTCGACGGCCCCGAGGGACGGGCGCGCGTGATGTTCCGGCGCGGGCACCTGGCAGGTGAGGTCTCTCCGGCGTTGGTCACCGCCTACTCCACGCGTAACGGAACGTACTGCTTCCGTCCCGGCGAGGCGGGTGCGGGAGCGGAGTGGCTGCCGCAGGAAGAGTTCTTCGCGCGGCTCGACGCCCAGGCCAAGGCGGCGAAGCAGAGCGCTGAGGCGAGTGGCTTGGGTACTGGTGAGGGGGCGAGCGACCCACTGGCCGAGCTGCGTGATTCCCTCGCGGAGATCCCGATTCCCGGCGGAGGCGTTCGTGTGCTCATCGCCGCGGCGGATCCACGTCCATACCGTGCGCTGATACCCGAGTGGCGGCAGCGCGGTTGGGAGGTCGTTCTCGGCGACACCCCGCGGTGGCCGGATCCTCCGGTCCCACGGCTCGTCGTTGTTCACCTTCCGACGACCGCGACGCTCGCGGGGCAGGACGAGATCTGGCTCGCGCTCGTCAAGCGGGCAGCAGCCCAACGGCCCCTCGTGCCGGTGATCTGGGTCGGCGCAATGGGCGATCCGTGGCTTCGGCACCAGGCTGTCCTTGCTGGAGTGGAGTTCATGATTCCTGCACCGGTCGGCGAGGCGGGGGAGACCGCCCGCTGGTTCCGGGAGGATCTCACGCTGCTCTCGGACCGGCTGCTGAGCCGTCATGCACCGGGCGCCGAGAGCGACGCGGAGGCTTTCCGCGACTTCTTCCTCGCCCTCCATGTAGACGCCGACCCCGCAGAGGTTCGTGCCTCCCTCCTGCGGTTCGCCGGCACCTTCTTTGCGCGGGGCGTGCTGCTTGAGGTGCGGGACACCATGTTCGAGTCGGTGGGTGGGTACGGATTCACCCTCGTGGGCCGCGGCCACGTCTCTCGCGGCGTGGCGCCGCTCGAGGATGTGGTCGTGGAGCGCTGCTCGGTCCGCCTCGATGCCTACCCGGAGGAGGGGAGCGCTGCCATGGCCAAAGCGCTCGGGGCTCAAGGCGGGCTCGACCGCGCCGAGGTCTTCCCGATCCTGGCCGGCGGAGAGTGCCAGGCGATCTTCCTCGGTGACCGTCCGGTGGTCGAGGTCGGTGGAACCGAGGTGCTGGCAGGGGTCCTGGCGCGGAGCGGTTCCCACCTCGGTCTGTGACAGGCGCGGCTAGACTCCTCACTCCAAATCTCTGCCTTCGGCGTGTCCATGTTGTTCTCGGCCCCCTGATCCCGGACCCCCTGTCTCCCCGGGGCGAGGCTTGGCGAGGTGCGCCATATGGGTGCCGGGCCAGGCGTCCCGTGTCTCGGGCAATCCACCGCGCAGCCCAGGCACATCCAAGCGACTGGTCTGGATTGCGCGCTTTGCATGGTGACTCGATGGGTTGGGCTCGGTAGCATCGCAACGATCGGCTCCCGCGAAGCAGGTCGGCAGCACGCTGGCACCTCTCGGACAACCGGCGGTGACAGATCGGAGCGAGGGCGCGCATGAAGCGGGGGGTCTCCATCAGCGCCGGGTACGTCCTGGCGGTCGGCATTGCGACATTGGGCTCGCTTCTCGTTCCGGGCGGCGCGGCGGCGCAATCGCTGTGCGGAGCGGGGTGGTCGAGTCAGGTGTTCTCGTTCACCGGTTCATCGCAGAGCTACACGGTTCCCGCCGGCGTGACATCCCTCGTGATTCACGCCTACGGCGCACAGGGAGCGACGGGCGGCGGCGCCGGGGCCACATCGGCTCTCCCTGGGGTCACGGGTGGGACAAGCGACGACGGCGTCCAGAGTGGCGACGGCCAGGTCGTGATCTGCTACCAGATCGGGGGAGCTAACGGCATCCCGCTGCTTTCGCTGGCGGGCCTTGCGCTGTTGGACGTGCTTCTCGCGGTGGCCGGTTTCCTGATCGTACGGCAGAGGATGATGGGGCGCCGCGAGGCCGGAAAAGGGAAGACGGGAGTCGCAGCTCGTCTTTCCTCTCCCTTCTACCTCCTTTCCTCTTCCGTTCTCTGAACCTGCGAACCTTCAGAACTTCGAACCCCCTGTTGTACCCTTGATCGGGAACCACGAGAGATGGCGCACCTTACGGCGCGTTCCGGATATGCAAGCCTGGCGGAGCGGCTGAACCGCTTCCCCCAGGGGGCGCCGCCCAGCGAGTTGCTCTTCAAGATCCTCGGGGTGCTGATGTCGGAGCGCGAGGCGGGGCTCGTGGCGCTCCTGCCGATCAGGCCGTTTACCGCGAGCGACGCGGCCGCCGCCTGGAGGTTGCCGGAGGCCGAGACCCGCCGGCAGCTGGAGGCGCTTGCCGACCGTGCGCTCCTTCTCGACGCGCACCAGGGCGACGAGACGACGTACGTCCTGCCGCCTCCGATGGCCGGCTTTTTCGAGTTCTCGATGATGCGGGTGCGCGAGGACGTCGACCAGCGCCTGCTGGCCGAGCTCTTCTACCAGTACCTCAACGTCGAGGACGACTTCATCCGCGAGCTGTTCGCCGAGGGAGAGACGCACCTCGGCCGCGCCTTCGTGGACGAGGCCGCGCTCTCTGAAAACCGCGCCCTGCACGTGCTCGACTACGAGCGGGCGAGCGAGGTGGTCCGCACGGCCTCCGCGATCGGGATCGGTACCTGCTACTGCCGGCACAAGATGGAGCACCTCGGCCGTGCCTGCGATTCGCCAATGGAGATCTGCCTGACCTTCAACGGTGTCGCGGACTCGCTTGTCCGGCACGAATTCGCGCGTCGGGCCGACGTCGCCGAGACGCTCGACCTGCTCGATTCGGCCCGGGGTCGCGGTCTCGTGCAATTCGGCGAGAACGTGCGCGAGAGCGTCAGCTTCATCTGCAACTGTTGCGGCTGCTGCTGCGAGGCGATGATCGCACAGCGGAGGTTCTCGGCTCTGCACCCGATCCACACGACGAACTTCATGCCGGAGTTCGACCTCGGGGTTTGCGCGGGGTGCGGCAAGTGCGTGAGCGCCTGTCCCGTCGGCGCGGTGGGCCTGGTCGCGGCGCACGACCCGCACCGCCCGGCGAGGAAGAGGGTCGATCTGGACGAGACGCTCTGCCTCGGCTGCGGGGTGTGCGTGCGTATGTGCGCAAAGGACGCGATCACCCTGCGGGAGCGCCCGGAAAGGGTCATCACGCCGTTGGACTCGGTGCACCGCGTCGTGCTGATGGCCGTCGAGCGGGGCAAGCTCGCCGAGCTGGTGTTCGACCGCCACCACCTCGCCAGCCACCGCGCGATGGCCGCGATCCTGGGCGCGGTTCTCAGGCTGCCGCCGCTCAAGCAGGCGATGGCGAGCCGTCAACTGCGCTCGCAGTATCTGGAGCGCTTGCTCGAACGCCGGCGCGCCTCCTCCCCAACCCATTGAGGCCCCGGCCGGAAGTGGAGAGTCGAGAGTTGAGAGTGGAGATCTGAGAGGCCACCGCAACAGAAGCCAGTTCTCCACGCGAGTCCCGGTAACATTGCGCCGGTGTCTCGTCTTTCAACTCTCAACTCTTCACTCTGAACTGTCGTCAGTTCACCGCGCTCGGCGCGATCAGCGAGAACTGACCGATCTCGACGTCAAACTGCGTCCCGTCCTCGGCTCGCATGAGGTAGGTGCCGTGCATCGTACCGAACGGCGTCGGGAGCGGGCAGAAGCTGGTGTAATCGAAGGAGGCGCCCGGGCGGAGCAGGGGGGTCTCGCCTACGACCCCGGCGCCCTCGACCTCCTCGACGTGACCGTTACCGTCGGTGATGATCCAGTGCCTCCGCACGAGCTGCACCGCACGGTCGCCCTGGTTCGTGATCAGAATCCGGTACGCGAACACGAAGCGTCCGTTCTCGGGCGAGCTGCGCTCCGGCAGGTAGGTGGGCTGGACCTGGACGCGGATCCCGAGCGTGGTGGTGTCTGACATGGCGCGCCGCGATTATCGCACGGTGACCCCGGTGGGCCGTTTCCGGAATGGGTCGTTCTGGACGCGATGTTAGAATCTTCCGCCGTGAAAAAGGCCGCGCGTTCGTCGCGCGCCCCGAATTCGGTCAAGGTCGGCATGATAGGGCTCGGGTGCGCCAAGAACCTGGTGGACGGAGAGGTCATGCTCGGTCACCTGGTGGAGCGGGGTGCGCGGATCGTGACGGACGTCGGTGACGCCGAGGTCGTGATCGTCAACACCTGCGGCTTCATCGAGGACGCGAAGCGCGAGTCCATCGACGCCATCCTCGAGGTCGCCGAGCGGAAGAACGGTGGTGGCCTGCGCCGCCTGGTCGTGGCGGGGTGCATGGCGCAGCGCTACGCCACGGAGCTCGCCGCCGAGATACCCGAGATCGACGCCTTCGTCAGCCTGGACGAGCTCGACCGGGTGCCCGAGGCGGTGCTCGGCCGGCTGGGCCGGAAACACCTGCCCGACCAGCACGGCGCCCTGAGACTGTACGACCACACGGCCCCTCGCCTGCTTGCCACCGGCGGCCCATACGCGTACCTCAAGGTTGCGGAAGGGTGCGACAACCCGTGCTCTTTCTGCCACATCCCGCGCATGCGCGGGGCGTTCAGGTCACGCACCCCTGCCTCCCTGGTGGAGGAGGCGCGCCGGCTGGAAGGCGCGGGCGTGCGCGAGCTGGTGCTGATTGCCCAGGACACCACGCGCTACGGCGAGGATCTCGGGCTCGGACGGACGGGCCTGCGCGGCCTGCTGGAAGGGCTCCTTCGCGGCACGACGATCCCGTGGATCCGTTTCATGTATGCCTACCCGGCCACACTGGACGCCGGCATATTCAAGCTCATGGCGCGCGAAGGCCGCCTCGTGCCGTACCTGGATATCCCGCTGCAGCACGCGTCGCGGGGTGTCCTCAAGCTCATGAAGCGCGGCGGCGACGCGAGGAGCTACCGCGAGTTGATCGCTCGAGCGCGTGAGACGGTGCCCGAGCTGACAGTGCGTACGACTTTCATCGTGGGCTTCCCCGGTGAGGGCGAAGAGGAGTTCGCCGAGCTGGAGGCCTTCCTCGACGAGATGAGCTTCGACCACGTCGGAGTCTTCACCTACTCGTTCCAGGAGGAGAACCCCGGAGCGGCGCTCGGCGATCCGGTGCCCCCACGCACCAAAGAACGGAGGCGTCGGCAGCTGATGAAGCGGCAGGAGCGCATCAGCCGCGAACGCAACAGGGCGCTCGTGGGACGCGAGCTCTCCGCCATCGTGGGGGGGCCGAGCCCCGAGTCGGAGTACCTGCTCGAGGGGCGGCTACGGCGCCAGGCGCCCGAGATCGACGGCCGGCTCCTGTTCTCGGATGGAAGCGCCAGGGCCGGAGACATCGTGCGCGTCCGCGTCGAGAAGGCCTACGCGTACGACCTCGTCGGCGGGATCCGAGGGGTGCTCCAGCCCGCGCCGGCGCCTCTCGCGCCGATGCTGCCGGCGCTGCTCCCGACCTTGCAGAAGGCGACGGCACGGTAGGCCATGGAGATACTCCGCAACCCGGCGCCTTCGTCCGATCTGCCCCGCGGCGGCGTGGTGACGATCGGCAACTTCGACGGGGTTCACCGGGGACACCAGATGCTCCTGAGGGGCGCGGTGGAGCGCGCCCGCGAGCTCGGCGTGTCGGCGACCGCGCTCACGTTCGAGCCCCACCCTGAGAAGGTGCTCCGCCCTGACTCGGGCCTCAGGTTGATCACGACGCGCGTGCAAAAGGCGCAGCTCCTGGACCGGCTCGGCATCGACACGCTGGTCGAGCTTGGCTTCGACCGCCGCTTCGCCGCCACGACTGCCGAGGAGTTCGCGAGGGAGTTCCTCGTCCGGAGGCTCGCGCCATCCGAGGTCCGCCTAGGCACGAACTTCCGATTCGGTGCGGGACGGTTGGGGGACGTCAACTTCCTCACGGTCCTTGCGCACGATCTGGGGTTCACCGTCTTCGGCGTCGAGCCCCTGAACGAGGGTGGCGAGGTGATCTCCTCGACGAGGGTTCGTCGCGAGATCGCCCATGGGCACGCCGAGGAGGTCTGGCATCTGCTCGGGCGCCCGTACCACGTCGACGGGAGCGTCTATCGGGGCGAGCGGATGGGGCGAAGGCTCGGGTTCCCGACCATCAACGTGGGGGTCGAGAACGAGCTCCTTCCTGCTCACGGCGTCTACATCACGGCGGTCGACATCCCGTCGTTCTCGCGGGTGTTCCCGTGCGTGACCAACATCGGAGTGCGTCCTACGGTGTACGAGAACTACCACGTGACGGTGGAGAGCCACGTCCTGAACTTCACGGGCGACGTCTATCGAGAGCCCGTACGCCTCTACTTCCTGAAGCGCCTCCGTGACGAGATGGTGTTCGGCTCGAGCATGGAGCTGGTGTCGCAGATCCGGCGCGACGTGGAATCGGCTGGGGTGTACTTCGCGAGGCGGGGCCTTCCAGAGACGGAGATCGTTCGTCGGTGAGCCTTGGGGTGGCCATACCGTTCGCCGTCTCGGCGGTCCTTTGCGGGTGCGTCTTCCTGCTTCTGTGGCTCGACCGGTACCGGCTCGAACTGCTCCCCTGGCTGGGGGCGGTGGCGGTGTGGAGCTTTGGTGGACCGGCCCTCCTCCTCGTTGCGGGGTCTCGGCTGGGGGAGCTGTTGCACCCACCCGGGGCGGGCGGCCCGATCCCCGAGCTATGGCTGACCTCTGTCCTGGTGATTGCAGCTCTGATCTTCTTGGGTGTTGCCCTGCCGCTGGGGCTCGCCGCCCGGATGAGTATCCTGGAGGGGCCTTCAAATGGGGCCGTCTTCGGGGTCGTGGCGGGTCTTGCATTCTCGGGCGGCATGGAGCTGCTCGTGCTGGAGCGGACCCCATGGCAGGCAGCCGGCGCGGCGCTCGCGTTCGTCTGCCTGCTGCATGCTGCGGTTGGCGCGGTTCTCGGTGCGGGCATCGGGTTGGCCCGACTCGCGGTGCGCCCCGCGCTCCGCCTTCCCGGCGTGCTGGCGGCAGCGGTCGCCGCCCTCGTGGTCGGGGCGCTCCTCACCGCCGGAGCAGTCTCAAGCTGGACGAGCTGGGGCGAGGTCAACGTCGCCTGCAACCTGGCACTCACTGCGGTCGGAGCGGTGGTGCTCGTCGCGGTGTTCGCCGTTTCTGTGTCGTACGAGGCACGCGTGCTTGCCGGCCAACTCGCCGAGGAGGTGACGTTGGGCGTTGTGCCGCCATGGGTTGCCCAGATCGTCCCGAGCTACCTGCGGCGCATCCGCTCGGACTGGTGGCCCCGGCGCGACGAGCGCCGCGAGATCCTGCGGTTGGTCGTCGGACTCGCGTTCCGGAAGCACCGACTGCGGACCCTGCCGGAAGATCGAGCGCGGTTGTACGGCCTCGAGGTCGGACGCATGCGTCACCGAGCCCGCGCTCTCCTTGTGGACCTCGAAGAGACTGCCCCACCGACCTGACCCGGTTGTCGACTGGCGTGGGGTTCGCCAAGCTCGCAACGCTATCCTGGGAGCAGGCTGCTCCAACGTGCCCAGGTCATCACCATGACGTAGCCCCAGAGCTGCACAGCCCCGGACCATGAGGCTACGAGCCACGACACCCGGGGCAAGAGGCGGCGAACGGCGAGCACCGCGCCGACGAGTAGGAACGGGGTCTCGTCAAGGGAGAAGCGGTACCCGAACTGCGCCCACCCGGAGTTCACATACAGCAGGTGCGGCACGCTGATTGCGAGAGCCGCGAGCGCGCACGCCCCGGCCGTCCGTCGGGCGGCGGGCCTGTCGGGCTTGAGCAGCGGGATGAGCGCGAGGACGACCCATGGCGAGACGATGAGCAGCGAGAGGCCTCGTGGGTCGGGCAGGACCAGCGGCAGACGAGAGATCAGGTGGGGCGTTGCGGCGAGCATGGTGCGAATGTTGCGGGGGACGTAGGAGAGTGAGAACGCCCCGTGTGCAACGACGTCACGCTCGATCTCCGGGGCGTGTCGGATCTCCCCATAGCCAGTCGCGAACGGAGTGCCGAAGCGTGCCATGTTGAGCGCGAGGTAGGCGGAGAAAGGCAGCGCCGCGGCAAGCAGGACCGCCGCAGCCGCGCGAGATCTCGGGGTCTTCGGCCCTCGTCCATGCAGGAAGACGAGGAACGGCGCGCCCAGGATCACCGGCTGGCGCGCCAACGCCGCCAAACCGATCAACAGGCCACCGAGCCACCAGTGCGGTCGCGCGCCGGTGACGACCGAGATGGCTCCAAGCACGCCGAGGACCGCGAACACGTGGGCCGAGTGGTATGTGTCATGGAGCACCGTCGCGGTCCAGACGCCCGTGCCGAGGCCGATCGCCACGGCCGACCAGGCGCCCGCCGCCGGTCCGCCGAGACGCCGCCCGGTCCTCCACGCCAGCGCGACCGCCGCAAGCGCCGCGAAGAGGACCGTTAGGTTATAGACGAGGTTCGGGTGGGTGGAGACCACCATGGCGCCTGCCGCGACGAACGCGGGCAACGGCGGAAACGGCGAGTACCATCGCCCGTCGGCCTGGCCGAGGTCGTTCGTCGTGGTGGGGTTTTCGATCCACACGGAACCGCGGAGCAAGGCCCCCGCCATGTCGAAGTGGTGCGGGTTCGCGTGGGTTCGCAGGCCGGGGAGTGTGGTCGCCGCGAGCACCAGCATGACCGCTGCGACGACGGCCCGGTGCCACGGCCTGGTTGGCGGCGCCCGCATTCGCTCTGATTATAGGGTGAAATCCCGAACGTGATGCGCGTGTTTCGCGGGATGCGATCGACGTGTCGGCGACCGGCGCATTCCGACCGGACCGGGACAAGGCCGGCGTCATCCCGCCCGGCGGACCGGTCGGAGCCTGTGTTATCGTGAAAGCGTCAGCGTCGGCGTGGTCGAAAGAGTCAGCTCTGTACGAACACAGGGAGAGAGAGCGTGAACAGCAGAGGGATCCATGTTTTCACGTCGGAGTCGGTGACCGAGGGCCACCCGGACAAGGTGTGCGACCAGATCTCGGATGCGGTGCTGGACGAGGTGCTGCGCCAGGACATCGAGGCCGGACGCGTCGGCCAGGGGCGCGTCGCCTGCGAGAGCTTCATCACCGTTGGGCTCGTCATCGTCGGCGGTGAGATCACCACCGACGGGTGGGTCGACGTCCAGGACCTGGTGCGCAGCCTCGTCCGCGACATCGGCTACACCGACGCCAAGTACGGCTTCAACTATGCCACCTGCGGGATCCTCAACGCCATCGGGCGGCAGTCCGGAGACATCGCCCAGGGGGTGGACACCGGCGGAGCCGGAGACCAGGGGCTGATGGTCGGGTACGCGTGCGATGAGACCCCCGAGTTGATGCCCATGCCGATCACGCTCGCTCACAAGCTCACGCGGCGTCTCGCCGAGGTGCGGCGGAAGGGCGTGCTGCCGTATCTGGGGCCGGACGGCAAGTCCCAGGTGACGGTCGAGTACCGGGAAGGGAAGCCCGTCCGGATCGATACCGTGGTGATCTCGTCCCAGCACACCGAGGACATCCTCAACAAGAAGGGCGACCACATCACGGCCGCCGCGCGCGAGGAGATCATCGAGAAGGTCGGCCTCGCGGTGCTGCCCAAGAAGCTGATCGACGAGAAGACCCGCTTTCTGGTCAACCCGACCGGCAAGTTCGTGATTGGCGGCCCTCAGTCCGACACCGGGATGACGGGCCGGAAGATCATCGTGGACACCTACGGTGGGTGGGCGCCCCACGGCGGCGGCGCGTTCTCGGGCAAAGACCCCACGAAGGTGGACCGGTCCGCGACGTACATGGCGCGTCACATCGCGAAGAACATCGTTGCCGCCAAGCTCGCCCGCGAGGCTCTGGTTCAACTCGCCTACGCCATCGGCGTGGCGGACCCCGTCTCGGTGATGGTGGACACCGCCGGCACCGGGGTGATCCCCGACGAGCGGCTCACGAAGGTGGTCCGTCAGGTGTTTCCGCTCACACCCCGTGGGATCATCGAGGAACTCGACCTCCTGAAGCCGATCTACCGGATCACGGCGAGCTACGGCCACTTCGGGCGCTCGGAGCCCGACTTCCGCTGGGAGAGCCTGCACCACGTCGATGCTCTCAAGGCGGCCGCGGCAAAGCGGGCGTAGCAGCGCCGCAGGAGTGCGCGGGATCGCCCTGCGATCGCTGAGCTCCGACAATCTCAGCCGCTGACCCAGTCGACAGAACGAACCGGTCGCGCCGGATCCTCCTGGAGGACCGCGTCGAGGGACTCGAGGAAGAGATCCGCATCGCTCTCTGAGAACACGAGCGGCGGGCGTAGCTTGAGGACGGTGTGGTGCGGCCCGTCGGCGCCGGTCAGGATGCCGCATTCCCGGAGACGGTTCACCACATACGTCGCCTCCTCGACCGCCGGCTCGAGCGTTCCTCTGTCCCGTACCAGCTCCACGCCGAGGAAGAGGCCGGAGCCCCGAACGTCGCCGATCAGGGCGTATCGCTCCTTGAGCCCCTGCAGGCCGGCCACCAGATGCCGACCCACCCGGAGTGCCCTCTCCTGGAGACGTTCATCCTCGAGAACGTCGAGCACGGCCAGACCGGCGGCGCATGCGACCGGGTTCCCGCCGAAGGTGCTGAAGAACTCCATGCCGTTGTCGAACGAGGCGGCGATCTCGGGCGTCGTAACCACGGCCGCGAGAGGGAACCCGTTGCCGATCGGCTTGCCAAGGACCACGATGTCGGGCACGACGCCGTGGGCCTCGAACCCCCAGAAGTGCGTTCCGAGCCGTCCGAACCCGGTCTGCACCTCGTCGGCGATGCAGACGCCGCCTGCCGCACGCACGTATCGGTACGCATCGGCGAGATAGCCGGGCGGCAGGACGACCTGCCCTGCGACGCTCGGGAACGTCTCCGCGAGGTACGCAGCGACACCGCGCCGCTGCGCCCGAACGTCGTCGAGGACCTCCGCCACGTGACGCGCGTACTTCGCACCGGCCTGGGGGTCGTCGCGGCGGTACGGGCCGCGGTAGTCGTCGGGGAGGAACGCCTCATGCACCCACGGCTTGCGGCCGCGGCCGCCCGGACCGTCGAACTTGTAGGGACTCACGTCCACGAGCGTCGTCGTGTGTCCGTGGTATGCGTGCTCGAGGACGATCAGGTCCTCCCGCCCGGTGTGGGTGCGGGCGAGCCTCAACGCCAGCTCGTTGGCCTCGCTGCCGGAGTTGATGAAGGTGCACACCGAGAGCGGCTCCGGCAGCAGGCGCGTGAGTCGCCCGGCGTAGCGGACGACCGTGTCGTGGAGGTAGCGGGTGTTCGTGTTGAGGAGCGCGATCTGCTCCTGCACGGCCCGGACCACTCGCGGGTGGCTGTGCCCGACGAGTGGGACGTTGTTGAAGACGTCGAGGTAGGCGCGGCCAGTCTCGTCGTAGAGGTACTGCATCCAGGCTCGGACGATCTTGAGCGGTCGCCGGTAGGAGACGCTCAGGTTGCGGGCGAGATGCTCGCGCCGGCCGGCGAGGGTCTCCTCCGGCACGGGCTCGACGGCGGCGAAGCGCTCGGCCGGGACCCCCAACAGCACGTTCGGATCGGGCGAAAACGCCGCCCACACGGCGCGGTGACCGGGAAACGCGACGCCCGGGAAGTCCGCGCCCTTGTCGAGCAGGTCGAGGATGAGCTGGACATGGACGTGAGGCGTCCACCCGCCGTTGGTCGGCGGCGCCCCAACGCGCCCGATCTCCCGGCCGGGCTCGACGCGTTGGCCCACGGAAAGACCGGCAGGCGTGTCTTCGCTCAGGTGCCCGTAGAGCGTGTGGAACGGCAGACCATCGCCGGTTTCGTGGCGGAGGATCACGAGCGGGCCGTAGTCCTGGGGAGCCGAGTTGTTGGCGAGCGTGTGGACGACGCCGGCGAGCGGTGAGTGAATCGGCGAGCCGGGCTCCACGAAGAGGTCGATCCCCAGGTGCACGGTGCGCCGCTCGTCGGTCGGGCGACCGCCCCCGGCGAAAGCCGGGGACATGTATATCCCGCGTGCCTCGTCGTAGCGCCCGATGCCGACTGCGACGCCCGCCTTCCGCATCTCCCTGAAGACCGACTCGGTCATGGCCTCGGTCTCGGCCGCATGCGGATCGGCGCCGAGGAAGCGGCTGCCGACGCTCAGGTCGAAGACCAGGCTCGGTGCCGTTCGCAGGTCCACGTCGAGGACGGGAGAGGCATGCTCCGCGTTCGTCCGCAGCCAGCTCATGACCGCCTCGCCCTCGGGCACCGGCGGGAGGCCGCACGCTGCCCGGAAGGCGGCGCACGCGAAGCGGGGGTGGACGCGGGCGAGCCGCTCGAGTGCGTCCCAGGCCGGTGTCTCACTGATCGTCACGTAGGGGTCGTCGGGCCGGAGGGTGCGACGCCACGCCGAGTTGGTGACGCTTACGGCGAGGCGCGCGGCGATGAGCGGGTAGATCAGGCCGATCTCCGTCTCGTCGAGCGGGAACGCGCCGTGGTAGCCGGCGACGACCTGGGCCGCCGCCGCCACGGGGTCGTTCTCGCCCAGGATGGCGTACGCTGCCGCGATCGCGGGCTCGGAGACGGTGATCCCGCGGTGCATGTCGCCGAAGTCCACCACGCTCACGACCTGACGCGGCTCCGAACGGGCGTCGCCCACGAGCACGTTGTGGTCGTTCGCGTCACCGTAGACGACACTGCGCCGCAGGGCAGGCAGGGCAGGGACAACCTCGTTCTCCCAGAGCGCGAGGGACCACTCGACCAGCGCCCGTCGTGAGGGATCGGAGATGTAGTGCAGGTGGGGGCGGATCCAGCCGGCGCGTGTGAGGTCCCACTTCAGCTCGCGCTCGGCCGCCGGGTGCGAGAAGTCCGCAAGGCCGGTGTCCATCTCTCCGAGCATTCGGCCGAGGCTCGCGAGCAGCTCAGGCGAGTGCGGGCGAGCCTCGGCGAGGGTCGTCCCGGGCACATGCGTGAGCATCCAGACGAGCCGCGGCGTGCCGTCCTGCGTGGGAACGGTGACGATGGTCTCGCCGCTCGCGGTGGGACATACCCGTGGCAGAGCGAGGTGCGGGGCGCGTCGCGCGAGGTGCTGGAGCGCTTGGCACTGCATCTCGACGAAACCCCACTCCCGCGCCGGGTGCATGACTTTCAGGACGAAGCGCCGGTCGTCTCGTGCAGCCAGGAAGAAGTTGTCATCGTACTCGCCCGGCAAGGAGCGGGCGGCAGCCTCGACCGCGAAGACGCCGCCGGCAATGGCCGCAGCCTCCGCCTCGGTGACCGCCGTTTCGACGCGATCCTCGATCGTCATGCCGCCGATCTTATCCGAACCGGCCCCGGCGGTTGAGGGGGCGCCACGAGTGTCCTGCGGTCCGCTACATCGTGCTGCGGCGCTCGTGACGCGACCGCACCGGTCAACTCGGACAGGCTCCTGGCCTGCGTCTCCGGCGCGATCGGCAGGTACCGAACCAACAGAGCCGGAGTAGTTGTCGTGGGGTCTCGCCCGGTGCGAGAGCCGTAGACCCTCTGTTCACCGCCCTTGACTCGCTGGTGCCGCCGGTCCATTTTTCTTGGTAACGGTAGGAGATCTTGGGTGGATCGTTTCCGGTCTCGTAGGAGAGGGGGCTTTTCCATGAAGAGGTCGCTCATGGGTGTGCTTCTGTTGCTGGTCGGCCTGAGTATCTCAGCCCAGGAGAACACGGGGTACGTGGCGATCCTGCCGGGTTACCAGTTCCCCTCGGGGAGTCAGAGCCGAACGTTCACAACGCTCTCGGCGAACCTGGAACAGAAAGACAACTGGCTGGCCAGCCTCGACTTCGGCTGGTACTTCACCGACCACATCGGCCTGCACGCCGGCTACATCTACATGCCCAACGACTACAAACTGCACCTCTCGGGAAATGGTGTGTTGAGTGGTCCGACGGAGTTAGGAACCTACACGATCAACCACAACGCCGGCATCTTCGAGGTGGGACCCGAGTTCGTTTGGGAGACCCATTTCGACTACAAGCAGGTCTACGCTCAGTTGAATGTGGGCCGCACCTTCGGGAGCAGCAGCGCCACCCTCGCCTACTACCCCTCGATGTCGGAAACGTTCAACAACATCGGTGGCGGCGAGTGGTCCCTCGGGGCCGCCCTCGGCTATCGCTACTACTTCAACGATGTCGTGGGCTGGACCATCCAGGGCGCTTTCCACCACGTGAACAACTGGCCCAGCGGTGATCTCTGGGACCTACGCACGGGCCTCGGCTTCCGCTTCTCCAAGGCCGCACCGCCGCCACCACCGCCACCGCCGCCGCGATCGACGCCACCGCCCCCACCGCCGCGGCCGACGCCCCCGTCGCCGCGGCTGCAACCGACGCCGCCGTTACCTCCACCTCCGACCCCCACGCCCGCACCGCCGCCCCCTCCGCCAGCGGTTCAGAAAGCGCCAAAGATGATCAAGATCACGCTGGACGAGAGCGTGCTCCACTTCAGCACCGACAGGTGGGCCATCCCGAAGGAGGCGAACGCCACGCTCGACGCGGTGGTGCAGAGGCTCAGGGAAGTGCCTCTCGAGGTCAACATCTCGGGCCACACGGACAACAGGGGAAAAGCTGCGTGGAACGCCGTCGTCTCGAAGCACCGAGCCGAATCGGTCAAGGAGTACCTGGTGGGCCACGGCATCGGCGCCGGTCGGATCGCCTCCGTGACGGGCGAGGGGCCGAACAGGCCGGTGGCCGACAACAAGACCAGGGAGGGACGCTCCAAGAACCGCCGTGTGGAGATCACCTCGGTGGCCCCCGTCGAGGTGCCGGCGAAGTAGCGGTTCGATTCCGGAGAACCGGGGAAGGGCGGCCGACCCCTCCTTCGTGTGCGTGCAGGAGGCCGAGGTGTTCTGAGACGCGCCGGACGATGGCGGATGGGTCTGGTCCGTTGTGGTTCATACTTTGGCCATGGATGTGGCCTCCGCCATCGCGCTCTCCCTTGCTGCCGGTCTGGTGCTCGCAGCCGTCTCCGGGCTGCGGGCGTTTCTGCCGCTGGCCGTCATCGGCCTCGCTGGCCGGCTGGGATGGATCGAGCTGGGACCGGGGTTCTCGTGGCTTTCATCGGCACCCGCTCTGCTCACGTTCTGGAGCGCTTCGCTGGTCGAGTTACTCGGCGACAAGGTGCCCGTCGTCGACCACGCGCTGGACGCTGTCGGCACCGTACTCCGTCCCCTTGCCGGTGCTCTTGCCCTGGCGGCCGTCACGACCCGGCTCGGCCCGCTGTGGACGACCGTCGTGGCAATCGTGGTGGGAGGAAGCGCTGCAGGGCTGGTACACCTCGCCAAAGCCAAGACCAGGCTCGGGTCGTCGCTCGTCTCCTTCGGGATCGCCAATCCGCTTCTCAGCCTTGGCGAGGACCTCGTCGCTTTTGCCCTCGTGACCCTGGCGGTCCTCGTGCCCTTTGTGGCGCTGGGACTGCTCGTCCTCATCGTTCTCGGCGCCTACCGGCTCATCAGGTGGCTGGCCCGCGCGACCATCCACCCGATCGGCACGTCGGCGCCTCGAGCCGCGAGGTAGTCCGTTCGCAACGTGCCGACGGTCTTGTCACGGTCGAACTGAAGCGTGGCCTCGACAGGCGCGTCATCGTTCCGGTCGTTTGGCCCCCTCCAGACCGGCGAGCCGGTGCGGTGCAGGGTGCCCCGGCGAACCAGGCCTTTCGGCTATCCTGGTTAATCTCAGGGAGGACCGCGATGCGATGGACACCAGGGGGCCGCAGCGAGGATGTCGAGGATGTCCGCGACGAAGGCGGGGGCTCGGGATTCCGACTCCGCGGGCCGCACCTTGGGATCGGTGGGTTCATCGTCGTGCTTGTGCTCTCCCTGCTCTTCAAACGCAACTTCTTCTCGCTGCTCGGGGTCGGGAATGTCGGCTCGCCGGCGGCGACGGTCGCTTCGCGGTCGGTGCCGCGCGGGCCAGAGGACGATCGGCAGGTGCAGTTCGTCTCGTTCGTTCTGGACGACGTGCAGAAGACATGGTCGCACGCGTTCGCGCAGGCGAACCGACAGTATCCGCACGCCAAGCTCGTCCTCTTCAGCGATGAGACGCGCTCCGGTTGCGGTTTCGCGGAGGCCGCATCGGGTCCCTTCTACTGCCCGGAGGATCAGAAGGTCTACATCGACCTCGCGTTCTACCAGGAGCTCAAGACGAGGTTCGGCGCCCCGGGCGAATTCGCCCAGGCCTACGTGATCGCCCACGAGATCGGGCACCACGTCCAGAACCTCCTCGGCATCGACGCGAAGGTGCGTCAGTTGCAGGCACGTGGCCCGTCGCGAGCCCACGAACTGTCGATCGGGCTGGAGCTCCAGGCCGACTGCCTCGCGGGTGTCTGGGCCCACTCCACCGAGCAGAGGAACATCCTGGAGCAGGGTGACGTGGAGTCTGGGCTTGCCGCGGCGGCGGCCGTGGGTGACGACCGGTTGCAGCGGCAGGCAGGCCGGAGGGTCAGCCCGGAGACGTGGACGCACGGCTCCTCACAGCAGCGGGTGGATTGGTTCCGGCGGGGCCTCTCGGCAGGTCGCGTCGATGCCTGCGACACCTTCTCATCCAGGCCCTGAACTGGCTCCAACGGCGACCCGGCCGGAGCGGCCCCACCGCGCTCGCGCCGCAGCACGTCCTCTTGCGGTGGGTCACCTGGTTGGATTGCTGGGAGCGACTGTTCCTGTCAGTTGCCGGCCGTCTCAATCCCACCAGGGCCAGGGCTTGGCGTTGAGAACGTCTTTGGCGGTGGCCCAACCTTTGCGGGCGATCCCGAGGCCCCAGCGCACGTCGGCGAGGCCCGAGGGATCGTGGGCGTCGGGGCCGATGGAGATCGACACGCCGAGCGCGACCGCGCGGCGGACCCAGCGCCAGTCGAGGTCGAGGCGAAACGGGTGGGCGTTGATCTCGACGGCGGCGCCGCTGTTTGCAGCGGCCTGCAGGACCGTCTCGAGATCGACGGCATACCCCTCCCGGGCGAGGAGGAGACGGCCGGTCGGGTGTCCCAGGATCGTGCTGCGCCCGCGCGAGACCGCGCGGACCAGGCGCGTCGTCTGCGCCTCGGCACTCTGCCGGAACGACGAGTGCACAGAGGCCACTACGAAATCGAGCGGCACCTCCTCGGGCAGATCGAGCGCGCCATCGGCGAGGATATCCGCCTCGATGCCGCGCAGCAGGAACGGCGTTCCGCCCCGGGTGTTGCGGGCCGCGATCGCCTCGCCCTGGGCGCGCAGCCGCGTCGCGTCGAGCCCGTGCGCGTACGCCGCTACCTGTGAGTGATCCGCGATGCCGAGGAGCGACCACCCCAGATCGGCTGCGGCCGCTGCCATCTCATCCAGTGATGCGGTGCCGTCGGAGTCCGTGGTGTGGACGTGGACGGCGCCGAGCAGGTCGTCTCCCGTCACCAGGTCGGGCAGTGCGCCTCCGGCGGCAGCCTCGATCTCGCCGTCCCCCTCGCGCAGCTCGGGCGGGATCCAGGGGAGGCCGAGCTTCGCGTAGAGGTCACGCTCCTCGCCGCACTCGATGGCTCGTCCCGCGCCGTCCGTAAGCACGCCCTCCACGAAGGTGAGGCCGGCGGCGGCGGCTCGGGCAGCGAGTTGCGCGAGGTGGCGGGCGCTCCCGGTGTGCCAGGCCAGAGCCGCCCCGAACGAGGCGCGCGGCACCGCGACGACACGGACCGGCATCCCGAACGCGTGACGACCTGCGATCGCTCCGGCAGGGCCGGCGGCCGCGTCGTGGAGCAGGTCGGCGACCACGGTCCGCAGTGCTCCGGCTGCGACGCCGCCGCAGATGATAACCGCCTCCGTGATGACCTCGCAGAATCGCCGCACCTCGCCGCCCACGGCGACCGCCGAATCCGGGAAGGCGCCGCGCACTACGGCCGCGACTCCCTCCGCGGTTTCCCACCCGGTCGAGATGTGGTGCTTCTCGGAGGCGCGCCGCCGAAACTCGATGGCGTCGAGGATCTTCGCCTGGGTGGCGGGGCCGAACCCAGCGAGCGTGAGGAGCCGGTTCTCGCGGCATGCGTACTCCAG